>QHVH01000028.1 GCA_003222245.1 Blastocatellia bacterium AA13
GACGCTGTCGCTTATCAAATGCGGAAAGATGACGAGCAAGGAGATCTTTGTATATCGCGGCGGCAATGCCTTCAAGAAGTATGAGAGTGGAATGGCTGCGATCCTGGTGAAGCATCCGAAAGGAACGCTGCTGTTCGACACCGGCTTTGGGGCCAATGTAGACGAGCATGTGAAGTCAATCCCCTTCCTGATGAGAGCGCTGACGACCTACGAGAAAGAGGTTCCCGCCGCGGTCCAGTTGAAAGAACAGGGAATCTATACCGACGACATACGGGCGATAATACTATCTCATTCGCACTGGGATCACGTGAGCGGATTGGATGGTTTCCCGGGGGCGAAAGTATGGATTGCCGGCGACGAACTCGAGTACATACGGAATCTCGGTCCGGGCGAGTTGATAAACAAGTTGAAAGAGAGCGTCAAGCTCAATGCGATTGAGTTCATGGCCAAGCGCTATGAAAACTTCCCTCGCAGTCTCGACGTGTTTGTCGACGGAACGATAGTGCTTGTGCCGTTGCCCGGGCACACTCCGGGCTCGATGGGAATGTTCGTGAATCTTCATTCCGGCAAGCGCTTCTTCTTTATAGGTGATCTCACCTGGGCGCTTGATGGAATCCAGATACCAGCGGAGCGGCCATGGCTTTCGCGAGCGCTTGCGGATGACGATCCCGACGATGTCCGGCGCTCTATCGTTCAGGTGCATGAGCTTATGAACCGGTATCCCGATATGGTTATCGTTCCAGCCCACGACAGACGAGTTCACGATAGAATAGCGGCATTTCCCGAGGTCGAGCGATGAGTTACGACGATCTTGATTGAATTAAAATGCTGAACGGGAAATATTCTTGCAATCGAATAGTCGATTGAATAGTATTGACGTTTTGCTGAAAGAGGGATTTTCTTGCCCGTAGGCCGGTGTAGCTCAGTTGGTAGAGCATCTGATTTGTAATCAGAGGGTCGGGGGTTCGAATCCCTCCACCGGCTCCACGAACTACCAAAGCTGCCAAGTGAGAAGCAACGCCGTTAATGTAACGCTTGCGGGAACGCTGGTCAGCTTTTTTTGACAGTGCTGGGGTGGTCGAGTGGTTAATGGCACCGGGCTGTAAACCCGGCGGGCTTCGGCTCTACGAAGGTTCGAATCCTTCCCCCAGCACCATCCGATTAAAACAGGCGCGGGCGTAGCGCAATGGTAGCGCACTAGCCTTCCAAGCTAGATGTTGCGGGTTCGAATCCCGTCGCCCGCTCCATTGCTTAATTGACAACAGGCCGGCGTAGCTCAGTGGTAGAGCGCAGCTTTGGTAAAGCTGAGGTCATGGGTTCAATCCCCATCGCCGGCTCCAGCTCGATTTCGCATAAACGCAATACAGGAGAGTCATGGCGAAAGAGAAGTTTGACAGGTCGAAACCACACGTGAACGTAGGAACGATAGGGCACATCGATCACGGTAAGACGACGTTGACGGCGGCTATAACGAAGGTGCTGGCCAAGAACAATCCGAAGATTCAGTTCAGGTCGTTCGATTCGATCGACAACGCGCCGGAAGAGAAGGCGCGAGGAATCACGATCGCGACGGCGCACGTAGAATACGAGACCAAGAACCGGCACTACGCGCACGTGGATTGCCCTGGTCACGCCGATTACATCAAGAACATGATCACGGGAGCGGCGCAGATGGATGGGGCGATTCTGGTGGTGGCGGCGACGGACGGGCCGATGCCGCAGACGCGGGAGCACATTCTGCTGGCGCGACAGGTGGGAGTGCCGGCGATGGTGGTGTTCATGAACAAGGTGGACGCGGTGGACGATCCGGAGCTGCTGGATCTGGTGGAGCTGGAAGTGAGAGACCTGCTGACCAGCTACGGATTTCCTGGCGACGACATACCGGTAGTAAGAGGGAGCGCGTTGGGAGCGCTCAACGGAGAAGATCAGTGGGAGAAGAGCGTGGACGAGTTGATGGCGTCGGTGGACAGCTACATTCCGCAGCCTGAGCGGCAGGTGGACAAGCCGTTCCTGATGCCGATCGAAGACGTGTTTTCGATATCGGGAAGAGGAACGGTGGTGACCGGTAGGATCGAGCGAGGGCTGGTGAAGGTGGGAGAGGAAGTGGAGATAGTAGGGATCAAGGCAACGCGGAAGACGGTGGTAACCGGAGTAGAGATGTTCAAGAAGCTGCTCGACAGCGGGATGGCGGGCGACAACGTGGGCCTGCTGCTGAGAGGAGTGGAGCGGAAAGAAGTAGAGCGAGGGCAGGTAGTGGCGAAGCCTGGCAGCATAACGCCGCACACGAAGTTCAAGGCGGAAGTATACGTGCTGACGAAAGAAGAGGGAGGAAGGCACACGCCGTTTTTCAATGGGTATCGACCGCAGTTTTACTTCAGGACGACGGACGTAACCGGGAACGCGACGCTGGGAGAGGGAGTGGAGATGGTGATGCCCGGAGACAACACGGCGGTGACCATTGAGCTGATAACGCCGATCGCGATGGAGAAGGGGCTGAGGTTCGCGATCCGAGAAGGCGGGCGAACGGTGGGCGCCGGAACAATCAGCGAGATCATCGAGTAGAGGTTGTGCTCGGGCCAGGACTTGCTATAATGACCGTTTTGCTTTTGAGGATTTATGGCCAGAGATAACATAGTGTTGCAATGCACCGAGTGCAAAAACCGGAATTACACCACGACGAAGAACAAGAAAAAGACTCCGGATCGGCTTGAGTTCAAAAAATTCTGCAATCGATGCAGAGCCCATAAGCCGCACAAGGAGACTAAGTGAGCGGTATTGGATTGCGCTCGCGGACGCGGCGCCCGAACACGGATTGCGATGGAGCGCGGACAATCCGTTTTTCGTGGAGGGGTATAGTGTCAGCGGCTAGCACGGCGGTCTCCAAAACCGTAAGGCCGGGTTCGAATCCTGGTACCCCTGCCATTGCTTCATAATGTTTTGAGGAGCCGGGTGGAAAGATGAGTCGAGTAACCGAATTCCCTGATGATGATGCGGCATCGGTTAACCGTAAGGCCGAAGGCGGCCGCGCCGGGCTGGCGTCTAGATTGCCGAAACTGAATTGGGGCCAACGCATCGCGGCGTTCTATCACGCGATCAAACTCGAGATGAGGAAGACCACCTGGCCGAGCCGCGCCGATGTGTGGAGTACGACTCTCGTGGTGCTCATCGCTGTTGTATTCTTCGGATTTTATCTGTTCGGCGTCGATTGGGTAATTACGAAAGGATTTGAATACCTGGGTAGGGCGTTCGGGGCCTCATAATGTCTAAGAATTGGTTCATAATTCATACCTATTCTGGATATGAGAAGAAGGTTCGCGAGTCGTTAATATCTCGCGTCCAGGCATACGGTCTTACCAATGAGATAAGCCAGGTACTGGTTCCTACGGAGACCGTAGTGGAAATGCGCGGTTCCAAACGCGTTGAAACATCCAGAATGTTCTTTCCCGGTTACGTCCTCGTTGAAATTGAAACAGACGAGAAGGGCGAAGTAACAGAAAAAATCTGGCACACGATCAAGTCTACTCCTAAGGTAACCGGCTTCGTCGGAGGACAAAAACCGACTCCGTTGACGCCTGAAGAAGTGGATCAAATCGTTCACCACGTGACTGAAGCGGCTGAAAAACCCAAGCCGAAGCATACGTTCGCACACAGCGAGCACGTTCGCATTCTGGCCGGCCCGTTCAGCGGGTTCACGGGGCAAGTCGAAGAGATAAACGCCGACAAGGGCGTCTTGAAAGTAATGGTAACGATTTTTGGACGTTCAACCCCCGTGGAGTTGAACTTCCTTGATGTTGAAAAGCTCACGTTCTCGGAAGAGGAGTGAGCTGGTTCTTTATAAGGGAATAGAAAGGGGAGAGTCGAGGCCCGGGTGAACCGGCCGGCTCGCGAGACCCAAAGATGGCGAAGAAAATAACAGGATATATCAAGCTACAGGTGCCTGCGGGCAAAGCCAATCCCGCTCCTCCAATAGGCCCGGCTCTGGGCCAACACGGCGTCAACATAATGGAGTTCTGCAAGACGTTCAATGCCAAGACGGCAACAATGGGAGACCTGAACATTCCCGTGGTTATCACCGTCTATGCTGACCGCTCTTTCACCTTCATTACCAAGACGCCTCCCGCCGCCGACCTGCTAAAGAAAGCCGCGGGGATTTCGAAAGGCTCCGGCCGGCCCAATCGCGACAAGATCGGACGAGTCACTCGAAAACAGATAGAAGAAATAGCGCGTACAAAGCTTCCCGATCTGAACACAACTTCGGTTGAATCGGCTATGCGGACCATAGAAGGCACCGCGCGCAATATGGGGTTGGATGTAGTGGACTAAGGGGTCTGTACATCGGACTCCCGGCAGCCCGATCGTTGGAGCAGAGGGAGTGGGCCGCACATAGGCTCACGCTACTCACCTCGGAGAAATAAAATGGCTGGAAAGAAATACGAAGCCGCGGCCGCACAGATAGATCGAAGCAAGGCATATTCGGTCGACGAAGCCGTGGAACTCGCGAAGAAGATCGCGTTCGCCAAGTTCGACGAGACCGTCGAGCTGGACATGAATCTCGGTGTTGATCCTCGCAAGGCGGATCAAATGGTTCGGGGCACGGTGGTTCTTCCACACGGCCTCGGAAAGTCCAAGAAGGTCGTTGTAATAACATCGGCTGCGAAGGCGGATGAAGCAAAGGAAGCCGGAGCGGATGAGGTTGGCGGAGACGACATCGTCGATCGCATCAAAGGCGGATGGGTCGATTTCGATGCCCTGATCGCGACGCCGGATATGATGAAGTCCGTCGGTCAGCTTGGAAAGATCCTCGGCCCACGGGGCCTGATGCCGAACCCCAAGACCGGTACGGTTACGCCTGATGTCGGCCGCGCGGTCCGCGAAACCAAAGCAGGAAAAGTCGAGTTCAGAGTTGATAAAACCGGCGTTATTCATGCACCGGTTGGAAAGATAAGCTTCGAGCAGCAATTGCTGTTGGAAAACGCGAAGGCGCTGATTGATGCCGTAATGCGAGCGAAGCCTTCGACCGCCAAAGGTAAATACGTCAAGAGCGCGGCAATCTCATCGACGATGGGCCCGGGAATCAAACTGGATACATCGGCTTTCTAGAACCAACTGACGGAGTCAATTGTGAAGACGAGACAAGATAAAGATCGGACGATCGGCGAGCTTCAAGACAAGTTCGGCCAATGCCAGAACGCGCTGCTGGTTGGATTCCAGGGATTGAAGGTCGGGGACGACGAGCGGCTGCGCAGAGAGTTGCGGCAGGCATTGCTGAGCTACTACGTCGTCAAGAATACTCTCGCGATTCGCGCCGCGAAGGGCACGCCGATCGAGCAGATCAGCGAGAGCTTTGTCGGCAATACGGCCATTGCCCTATCGGAGAAAGATCCGGTTACGCTGGCGAAAGTGCTGTCAAAATGGGCCAAGGAAAGCGCGGCCTTCACTTTCAAGGCGGGTGTGGTCGAGGGCCGCGTGATAGCGCTCAATGAGATTGAGGGCCTTTCCAATTTGCCGTCCAAGGAAGAGCTTATATCGAAGGTGATGTTCCTGATCAACAGCGGCGCTCAGCGAATGGCGGTTGCGACTGCCGGCGTGGCCAGGAATCTCGCCGTGGTGCTTGAGCAGGTGCGCGCTCAGAAGGAACAGCAGGAAGCTTGAGCGCTGCTCGCGGACACCGGAACGGGTTGAAGTGGAAGCAAGCAAAGAGCTGTTCGCTTGCTTCGATCAGCTAGATAAAAAGGGCCGCTTTGCTAGTGTCAGTGTGCGGCCTTGGCAGGCGGGCGCGCCGTAGATGCAACGGCAGGCTCAGCCATCGCAAGTTGAGGTAGAAAACGGAGGACACGAGGACAATGTCGACGGAAAAACTTCAGAATATTGTTGATCAGATAAAGGAGCTTTCGCTTTTGGAGGCTTCGGGTCTCGTCAAGTTGATGGAAGAGACCTTTGGCGTTTCCGCGGCGGCGGCCGCTGTCGCGGCAGCGCCGGCAGCGGCGGGAGCTGCGCCGGTGGTTGAAGAAAAGGAAGATTTCGATGTCATTCTGGCGGGTATAGCGGATCCGGCCAAGAAGATCGGCATCATCAAGGTCGTGCGCGAAATCACTTCGTTAGGCCTGAAAGAAGCGAAGGACCTTGTGGAAGCGGCTCCAAAGCCCGTTAAGGAAGGCGTGCCCAAGGACGAGGCCGAAGCAATTAAGAAGAAACTGGTGGACGCGGGCGCTAATGTCGAACTCAAGTAGAACTGCCCTCGGTTTCTCCGCGGACATTGCGGATCGACTCAGCGTAGTTGATGGAGAACGCGATTCGGAGGGGGAGGCCTACCGGCTTATCGATCGAGATAAATCGGCGGAAGGCGTCCCCTCCTTGACTGAGATAATCCGCTCTAGTAGACTCTGAACTTTAGAGGCGACGGCTATAACTAAAGTTCAACCACGAAAAATATGCGCGCGAACTACGCGGCGGGATATGGTGTCCCCGCCGGGCGTTCGCCGTTTCGCGTCTTAGCTTGAATCAAAAAGTTGGTTAAGTACTGGTTATCTCCAGGAAATTTTCTTGCAGGATTCACTCCAATTCGCGTGGACGGAATTTCCACCTTGAGGCAGCGAGCGCGCCATTCTAACCGATACCTATTTCTTTCCTGGTAATCGAGGAGGGATATGTCAAGAGAGATTGCAAACTACAACGGCACGAGCCGTGAGCGCTACGATTTTTCCCGAATCAAGACAGCTATTAGGATTCCGAATCTCATTGAGGTACAGCGGCAATCCTATAACCGATTTCTTCAGATGGATCTATTATCGGCCGAACGTGAAGGCGTCGGCCTCCAATCCGTATTTAGATCTGTTTTCCCTATAAACGACTTTCGCGAGACCTCGCAACTCGATTTCGTCGAGTATTCAATCGGAAACTGGCAGTGCAAGTGCGGTCAGTTAGAGGGGCTCCATCATCTCAGAACAAATTGCCGGTCCTGCGGCCATATTCTAAAAGTGAATCCGTTCGCGGCCGAGGACGTGATATGCCCGCAGTGCGGCACCCAGAATGCCGTCTCGCCCGTCCTCTGCGACAATTGCGGCGAGCCCGTGACGCTCCAGCACAAGCATTCAGAGAAAGAATGCCAGGAAAAATCCATGACCTACGCGGTTCCGCTCAAGGTCAAGATTCGCCTGACCGTCTGGGATACCGATGAGGATACCGGACAGAAATCAATCCGAGATATCAAAGAAGAAGAGGTGTTTTTCGGCGAGATTCCGCTGATGACTGAAAACGGTACGTTTATCATAAACGGCACCGAGCGGGTCATCGTCAGCCAGTTGCATCGATCGCCCGGCGTGTTCTTCGAGAAAGCGCCCGTTTATCTTGCGAAGATCATCCCCTATCGAGGCTCGTGGGTTGAATTCGAGTACGATCAGAAGAATCTCCTCTATGTGCGAATCGACCGCAAGCGCAAATTCCTGGGAACCGTGTTCCTTCGCGCGCTGGGCCTGATGGAGACGCTTGATCTCGATTCGATCGGAACGGATTCGCATCTCGAAGACGCCATCAAGCACGCCGGCTACTCCGACGCGCAGATTATCCGGATGTTCTACACCTCGCAGACTATCGAGGTAAAAGCCGGAAGGCTCTATCTTCCGGTCGGTCCCGGCATCCTCGGACTCAAGCCCGCTGAAACAATCGAAGATCGCAACGGCGAAATCATTATTCGCGGAGGCAGCAGCGCGAGAAAGCTGACGCGCAAGGACATCGATTCGCTTCAGAAGGCGCGCATCAGATCGGTCGTAATCGATCCGCACGATATCGAAGGCGCCTTCCTGACCGATGACGTCGTGAGCGAGGGCGGAGAAGTGCTCGCCGAATCCAACGGCGAGATTACCATACGCGATTGGCAGCAGATTATTGAGGCGGGCGTCACCGAAGTAGAGATTTTCTTCCCCGAGCGAGACGACGTCGGAACCGTGATCAGCCAGACTCTGAAGAAGGACAGCGTCAAGACTCCTCGGGACGCCATCCTCGAAATCTATAGAAAAATGCGCCCCGGCGATCCGCCGACGATTCTCACCGCGTGGAATCTCTTCCGCGGCATGTTTTTCGACGACCGCAAGTTCGACTTCTCGCGCGTGGGCCGGCTGAAGTTCAACATCAAGCTCGGCAAGCCAGAAAGAGACCGGCTCGATCAGCAGACGCTTTCAACAACCGATTTTGTCGACGTGATCGCTTATCTGCTCAAGATGAGGAAGGGGATCGGCGAGGCGGACGACATCGATCACCTGGGCAACCGGCGTGTTCGAGCCGTCGGCGAGCTCCTGGAGAATCAGTTTCGCATCGGACTCGTCAGGATGGAACGCGCCATCAAAGAAAAGATGTCGATCCATCAGGAGATGCAGACCGCGATGCCCCGCGATCTCATTAACGCAAAACCGGTGACTGCCGCGGTTCGAGAATTCTTCGGCTCTTCTCAGCTCTCCCAGTTTATGGATCAGACGAATCCGCTTTCCGAGATTACGCACAAGCGCCGTCTTTCAGCGCTTGGGCCGGGCGGCTTGTCTCGTGAGCGAGCGGGGTTCGAAGTGCGAGACGTTCACCCCACTCACTATGGCCGCATCTGTCCGATTGAGACGCCTGAAGGTCCGAACATCGGATTGATTTCGTCTCTATCGTGCTTCGCGCGCATAAACGAATTCGGTTTCATCGAGTCGCCCTACAGAAAAGTGGACAACGGCCGGGTGATCGATTATGTGCGAGTGCTTTCAGCAGGCGACACCGATTTCAAGGTCGGCGAGCACCTGCCGAAGGACCACGTCGAGCGCGCTAACAAAAAGCTCACGGAAGGTCAAAAGCCATCCGATTTTGAACCATACCCGTTCTATCTATCTGCGTGGGAAGAGGACCGCTACACGATCGGGCAGGCTTCGGTCGAAATTGATAAACAGAGCCGAATCGTTCAGGAACGAACTGCTTCGAGAAAAGCGGGCGAGTTCAAGTTCTCGGCGCGCGAAGAGTTGGAATTCCTGGATGTCAGCCCGAAGCAACTGGTATCGGTAGCTGCCTCTCTCATTCCGTTCCTTGAAAACGACGATGCGAACCGCGCTTTGATGGGATCTAACATGCAACGGCAGTCGGTGCCTCTCCTTCGAGCTGAAGCCCCGCTTGTCGGAACCGGAATGGAGAAGGTGACGGCCCACGATTCCGGCGCGGTCGTGGTCGCTCGCCGGGACGGCGTTGTCGACTCGGTCGATTCCGAGCGAATCATCATTCGCGCGGAACACGGCATCGCGGGCGGCACCACTTCCCGTGAAATAAACGCCGATATATATCAGTTGACCAAGTTCAAACGGTCGAACCAGAACACCTGCATCAATCAAAAGCCGATAGTCCGCGAAGGCCAGTTGATCAAGAAAGGCGATGTCATCGCGGACGGCCCGTGTACTCAGGGCGGCGAGCTCGCGCTTGGCCGAAACGTGCTGGTCGCGTTTATGCCGTGGCGCGGTTACAACTTCGAAGATGCGATCCTCGTGTCCGAAAAGCTCGTAAAGGAAGACTCGTTTACGTCGATTCATATTGAAGAGCTTGAAGTCGAAGCCCGAGATACCAAGCTCGGACCAGAAGAGATTACTCGCGACATCCCGAACGTCTCCGAGTCAACGCTTCGCGATCTCGACGACTCCGGAATTATCCGGATCGGCGCGACCGTTAAGCCCGGCTCTATTCTGGTCGGCAAGGTGACGCCAAAAGGCGAAACCCAGTTGACCGCGGAAGAGAAACTGCTTCGAGCCATCTTCGGAGAAAAGGCGGGCGATGTTCGAGACGCGAGCTTGACCTGCCCTCCGGGAATCGACGGCACCGTAGTCGACGTCAAAGTCTTCACGCGCAAGGGCGCGGAGAAGGACGAGAGGTCGATGTCCATCGAAGCCGCGGAAGAAGAGAAGCTCGAAAAGAATCTCCGAGACGAAATTCGAATTCTCGAGGACGAGCGCAACAAGCGAGTCTACGAATTTCTCGATGGCCAGCGCCTTGCCGAGGATCTCGTCTACAAGAACAAGAAGTACTTCTCCAAGGGCGCCAAGCTGACCCGGGAAGATCTTGAGCAACTGGAAATCGGCGCGCTAAGAAAGATCGAGATCTCGACTTCGAGGCTCGATGTAGGCGCCGAGATCACGGAACTCGAACGCCGCACTGAACGCCAGATAAGCGTTCAGCGCCAGCTACATCTCGAAAACGTCGAGAAGCTGAAGAAAGGCGATGAGCTTCCTCCCGGCGTTATCAAGATGGTCAAGGTCTTTATCGCGATGAAGCGCAAGCTTTCAGTCGGCGATAAGATGGCCGGCCGCCACGGAAACAAGGGCGTGATCGCGCGAATACTGCCGGAAGAAGAGATGCCCTATCTTCCGGATGGAACCCCGGTCGAGATCGTTCTCAATCCACTCGGCGTTCCTTCGCGTATGAACGTCGGCCAAATTCTCGAAACCCATCTTGGCTGGGCCTCGAAGGAGATCGGGCGGAAAATCGGCGAGTATATCGAATTGGCGGCGGGCGATTCCAAAACCGCCATGTCGCAGCTTCGCAAGACCTATCGCGACGCGTTCCCGGGCTCGGAGCTTCAGGAGCGCTTCAGCGAGTACTCCGACGAGGAGCTTCTAAGGCATGCGCAGACGCTTGTGGACGGCATCAACTATGCCACTCCCGTGTTTGACGGCGCGCGCGAGCTGGATATCAAGCGGTTGCTCGAACACGCGGAACTGCCGACCTCCGGCAAGACCATTCTTTACGACGGTCTTACCGGCGATGCTTTCGAACAGAAAGTGACGGTCGGCTATATCTATATGATGAAGCTGTCTCATCTGGTTGACGATAAGATTCACGCACGGTCAATCGGGCCGTACTCGCTCATTACGCAGCAGCCGCTCGGCGGAAAAGCTCAGTTCGGCGGCCAGCGCTTTGGAGAGATGGAAGTGTGGGCGCTCGAAGCATACGGCGCGGCGCATATTCTCCAGGAGCTTCTCACCGCTAAGTCCGACGACGTTGCAGGCCGGTCGAAGATCTACGAGGCCATCGTAAAAGGCGAAGCCAACTTCGATCCGGGCGTCCCCGAATCATTCAACGTGCTCATTCGCGAGTTGCAGTCGCTGTGTCTGGACGTTGAGCTGATGCGGCGCAGCGAAGCGGTAGAGGAAGTCACTGAATGATTGAATTGATCGGCCGCCGGACCAGGGACCGGCGGCTGAATTAATCAATCTCTTAATCAGGGAAGGAATCAAATGTTCAGGACACATCAAGAAAAGACGAACCTTTCACCGGATTTCGAGGCGATTCGAATCTCTCTAGCTTCGCCGGAGAAGATTCTCTCTTGGTCTCACGGCGAGGTCACCAAGCCCGAGACGATCAACTATCGCACGTTCAAACCCGAGCGAGACGGGTTGTTCTGCGCGAAGATTTTCGGACCGGTTACTGATTGGGAATGCCTCTGCGGAAAATATAAGCGAATGAAGCACCGCGGCGTCGTCTGCGATAAGTGCGGCGTCGAGGTCACTCAATCCAAGGTGCGCCGCGAGCGGCTCGGCCACATAAAACTGGCGAGCCCTTGCTCGCACGTCTGGTTCTTCAAGGGGCTTCCCTCTCGAATCGGCCATCTGCTCGATCTGCCGCTGCGCGAGCTCGAAAAAGTCCTCTATTTCGAATCCTATATCGTGATCGACTCCGGCGACGTAGCCGAAATTAAAGACAAAGAGCTGATCAACGAAGAGCGGTACCGCCAGCTCACGCAGCAGTATCCCGGCAAGTTCGCCGCCAAGATGGGCGCCGAAGCCATAAAAGAACTGCTCCACCGAGTCGACGTCGACGAGTTATCCGGCGAGCTTCGCATCAAGATGAAAGAGGAGACTTCTCAGCAGAAGAAGCTCAAATTCTCAAAGCGCCTCAAAGTCGTCGACGCGTTCAGGCGATCGGGAAATCATCCGGACTGGATGATCCTTGATGTGATACCCGTCATCCCTCCGGAGCTGAGGCCGCTCGTTCCGCTCGACGGAGGCCGGTTCGCCACCAGCGATCTGAATGATCTCTATCGGCGCGTCATCAATCGCAACAACCGATTGTCCAAGCTCATCGAATTGAAGGCGCCCGAGGTCATCGTCCGAAACGAGAAGCGCATGCTTCAAGAAGCGGTCGACGCTCTGTTCGATAACGGCCGGCGAGGCCGCGTGCTCAGAGGCGCCAACAATCGGCCTCTTAAGTCGCTGTCGGACACGCTCAAAGGCAAGCAGGGCCGGTTCCGCCAGAACCTGCTCGGCAAGCGTGTCGATTACTCGGGCCGCTCGGTCATCGTGGTCGGGCCCGAGCTCAAGCTCCATCAATGCGGATTGCCGAAGAAGATGGCGCTCGAGCTGTTCAAGCCTTTTATCTACAACCAGCTCGAAAAACAGAACTACGCCGCGACTATCAAGCAGGCGAAAGAGATGGTCGAGCGGCAGGAAGCCGTAGTCTGGGACATCCTTGAAGATGTCATTCGCGAGCATCCGGTGCTGCTCAACCGAGCGCCCACGCTTCACCGGCTCGGTATTCAGGCGTTCGAACCGGTGCTCGTCGAAGGCAAGGCCATCAAGATTCACCCGCTCGTCTGCACGGCGTTCAACGCGGACTTCGACGGAGACCAGATGGCGGTCCATATTCCGCTTTCTCCCGAGGCTCAGGTCGAAGCAAGCGTGCTGATGCTCGCGTCGAACAATATTCTTTCGCCGGCCAACGGACAGCCGATCGCGGTTCCGACCCAGGATATCGTGCTCGGCACTTTCTATCTCACAAAGGAGAAGAAAGACGACGCGTTCGCCGGACGGAAGTTCGCCTTGATGGACGACGTGCTCATAGCGCTTGACGCCAGTGAGGTTCACACGCAAACGCCTATCAAGTTGATGTACTCGGGCGAGCTGCTCGACCTCGACAAAGAGCGCGACGATCAGGACGTTATTCGCGCGACTGTTCGTAAAGTTGAAAACCGCGTGATCGACACCACGGTCGGCAGGGTGATCTTCAACGATTACATGCCCGCCGGAATGCCGTTCATCAACGGCACTCTCAAGAAGAAAGCTCTGCAGTCGCTCGTCAACTACAGCCATTTGCGGCTCGGTCACCAGGAGACGGTGCGCACGCTCGATCGGCTGAAGGACGTAGGATTTCTCTACGCGACGAAGGCGGGTATCTCGATCGGCATCGACGATCTGGTTACGCCTCCGGCCAAGGCCGAATTGGTTCAGCAGGCCCACAACGAAGTCGCGGGCGTCGAAGACCAGTATCGAGAAGGCATCATCACCAACGGCGAACGCTACAACAAGGTCATCGCCATTTGGTCTGAGGTAACTGAAAAGGTCGCCGAGGCCATGTTCGAAGAGATGAACAGGCGTGAAGCCGAATCCGGCGAGCTCAATCCGATTCTCGTCATGGCCGACTCCGGCGCGCGAGGCTCGAAGCAGCAGATTCGCCAGCTCGCCGGAATGCGAGGCCTGATGGCCAAGCCGTCCGGTGAAATCATCGAGCAGCCCATCAGGGCCAACTTCCGCGAGGGCCTCAGCGTCGTTCAGTACTTCATATCGACGCACGGCGCTCGAAAGGGTCTGGCCGATACGGCGCTCAAGACCGCCGACTCCGGCTACCTGACTCGCAGGTTGGTCGACGTGGCTCAGGATGTAATCATCAGCCAGCCGGACTGCGGAACGGTGAAGGGCATCTGGGCTACGGCCATTATCGAAGGCGGCGAGGAGATCGAATCGCTCCGCGACCGAATCATCGGCCGAGTCGCGCTGGAAGATGTGCGCGATCCGATCACCAACGAAATCATCGTCACCGGCAACGAGGAGATCACCGAAGATCTCGCCGGGAAGATTCAGGCGGCGGGCGGAATCGAACGCGTCAAGATTCGATCCGTGCTGACGTGTGAATCTCGACGAGGAGTCTGCATCAAGTGCTACGGCCGCAATCTGGCGACCGGCCGCATGGTCGAGCTCGGCGAAGCGACCGGGGTCATCGCGGCTCAGTCGATCGGCGAGCCCGGCACTCAGCTCACGATGAGAACGTTCCACATCGGCGGCGTCGCGGGCGGCGTCAGCGAAATAACCAAGCACGAAGCTCGAAGCTCGGGGGTCGTGAAGTTCGAAGAGCTGCGAACCGTCAAGAACAGGGAAGGCGATCTGGTCGCGATGAACCGCAACGGCCACATCGTCCTCATCGACGAGCGTGGTCGCGAGGCGGGCCGCTACGAGGTTGTGTACGGCGCTACCATCAAGGTTATCGACGGGCAGCGCGTGGAAGAGGGACAGGAACTCGCCGAGTGGGATCCTTATACTTTCGCGATCCTGACCGAGGACGCGGGTGTCGTTCACTTCAAGGATCTTATCGACGGCGTGACCGTCCGTGAAGAAGTCGACGAGGTGACCGGTCTCTCGCATCTGGTCGTGATCGATTCGCCGGATGAAAAACGCCAGCCGCGAATGGAGATTAGGGACGAGAAGAACAAGGTTCTGCGAACTTATCAAATGCCCGTTCGAGCCAACCTGCTCGTCGCGGACTATGATGAGTGGAAGAAGAAACGCGGAGCAGGCGCTTCCATCGGCCAGGAAGAAAAAGAGCACGTTCGCGTGGCGCCCGGCGACATCGTCGCGAAGATACCGCGCGAAACCACCAAGACCAAGGACATTACCGGAGGTCTGCCTCGCGTGGTCGAGCTGTTCGAGGCCCGCAAGCCTCGCGAGACGGCGGTCATGACCGAGATCGACGGCGTGGTGACCTTTGGGGCAATCGCAAAGGGTCTGCGCCGGGTCGTTATCGAAGCGCCCGACGGTGAAAAGCGCGAGTACTCGATTCCGAGAGGCGTTCATATCAACGTTCAGGAAGGCGACTTCGTCCGGGCGGGCGAGCCGTTGATGGACGGGCCTCTCAACCCGCACGACATTCTGGCCGTTCGCGGAATCGAAGAGCTGCAGCGCTATCTCGTGGACGAAATCCAGGAGGTCTACCGTCTGCAGGGCGTGAACATCAACGACAAGCACATCGAAGTCATCGTCAGACAGATGCTCCGATGGGTTCGCGTCAAGGACGTCGGCGATACCGAGTTCCTGCTGGAAGATATGGTGGATCGATTCCGATTCATCGACGAGAACGAGCGCGTCGAAGGCGAAGGGGGGCAGAGCGCTCAGGCCGAGCCGATGCTGCTGGGTATAACCAAGGCATCGCTCTCGACCGAGTCCTTCATCTCGGCGGCTTCGTTCCAGGAGACGACTCGGGTGTTGACCGAAGCCTCGATCAGCGGCAAGGTGGACTACCTGCGCGGACTGAAGGAGAACGTGATCATGGGGCGGTTGATTCCGGCCGGCACCGGCATGGAGTTCTACCGCAACGTCCGGCTCGAGCCCGACCGCACCGAGGAAGAAGAAGAGTACGAGTACGAAGCGGCCGACATCAGCCTTGCAGCCGATCTGGCGGATGTGAAGGAAGTCGCGAACTAAGGCTCAACTTTCGGGTAAGCTCAAACTAAAAAAGATGGAAGGCTCCAGGGCCTTCCATCTTTTTTGTATAAATCTCGCGATGGCGCGCTTCCGGGATTCAAGTCGGTATTTCCAACGTCTCAAAACCACGAGCCTCCCTGCAAATCGGCTACATCGCGCACGTTAAACCGCTTCGGCGAATTACCCGGAGCCTTTCCCAATATCCCGCAGACTAATCTATAAAAACCGTCAGTCTGGTCGTTCTCCCAGTCGCGCATATCAACCCAGAGCGTCTCGCGGACAAAGATCGGAAGCTCCGGTGTATCCTTCACGCCCGGCAGGATTACCGGAATCATACGTGAGCTGCCGCCCGCCCATTTCTCCATGTAGGCTCTGATCTCCATGATGTGCCACTTGCCGATGTCGGACGGGCCAAAGCATAGCGCTGCGCAGGGAATTGTTTTGATGGCTTGTTCCAGCGCGTCTGAAACCGTATCGCCCGGCGCAAGACTCCATTTGTCCAGCCAGGGACGAATCCCCACCTTTAGCAGCCGCATCGCGATCTTTTCCACCGCGGTCTTGTCTCTCGAATTGTGACTCAGGAATATGTCGAATTTTCCTTCAGCTTCCTTGGCCTTGATAACCAATCCAGCCGTCATTCGCTGCCGTCCGGCTTTTGCGTCCAAACCGATCCGTGCGGCCACGGACTGGCCGGCCGCCGTCGGCTGGGCGAGTAGATCTACCAGCGTGGTTTTCTTTTCGCAGATCGGGCACAGCAGGTTCTTCTTCCGCGCATCCAGCCGGGCCTTCACCACGCGATCCTCGAATGGATTGCGGCAATCCTTATTCACGCAGTGATAGGCGTGGCGCCTTGTCACGCTGCCTGGAGTGCTCTTCGATTCGAGGTGGTCGCCGACGAATTCGAGGAAACCCTGTCGAACCGGCGCCGGAGTTTCGCTTTCGAAGGAAACCTCCAACTCCGCCTGACCGTGCCCGAGGTCTCTTAGCCGAATCAGGCAGCGGCCTCCTTGCTCAGGGCTATAGGATGCGGCGTCTTGAAAGAATTCGCGCTTCTTGAATTGTTCGTAGTGCGCTAGCTGCGCGATCAGGGTTGCATAGATGCCGCGGATTGCGCCCGCGAAACCGAAAGCCACGCCGAACGAGGCGGCGCCGGGAAATCCGAATTCCGCCGTGCATTGTGATGGGAACACCACATAGTCCTCGCCCTTGATCCGCTCGCGCAGCGCAAGATCGCGGGCCAGCATGCTCTCGATCACGAACCAGAGCAAATGGCGTTCGGATTGTTGATTCGCGATCCGCTCCTCGAGATCGAGTTTGAACCGCCCCTCACGCACGCGAGACTCCAGGATGTGGCCGGGTCCATCCGGTTCATCTTTTGCCGCTACCAGGAGCGCACTCGCGTAGGCGTCGATCCGAGTCGGATCGAGCAGCACCATTGTTTCAGCCCTGGAATCCTCGCCGGTGGAACTGAAGATCAGCAAATCGAGGGCGTCCGTCGCTTCCAGGCGTTGCAGATGAGACATGAATTCATCAAGAGAGATCTCTTGTCCGAAGTACGAGGCGAAGCCTTCGCGAAGCGCTTCGATGGTTAGAAGGTCCGTAATGGGCGACCCAATCTCCTTCGATATTTCCGGCTCAGTCGCTACCGCCGGATCAGCCGATCCGTCTCTCTCGGATTTCAATCTCGCCACGTAGTCTCGAATTCCCGCTAGCGTGCTGCTGGTTGTGATTGTCGGCAGAAGATCCCAGGCGATTCCGTGCCGAATCGCCTGCAGCAATTCTTCACAGCCTTCGCCTGTGTATGCACTGGTGGAAATGAAACGATCAAACTTGTTTTCGCGAACAAATGCGTCGATCCGTTCACGACTTGCGGGCAGCCCGCCTACGTCGACTCGGGAAGCAACAAGTATCTTTTTGAGCTTCGTGTTGGAGCGCGCCTGATCGAGCACCTGCGACCAGTAGGCCGCGCCTTCGAACGGATTCCTTTCGTTGCGGCAGTCAAAGAGGACGCAGGCGATCACCGCTTCATCCATGCTCAACTGGTGAACGAGGCGATAGGCGGGTTGTCCGGCTAAATCCCACAGCACGGTCTCCCGATGAAGCGAGACATCGCCTGGCGCCGTCATAGTCTCCGTTCCGAGGACATAAGCCTTGCGCGCGTGCGAGGATTTTGTGGGTACGAATCTCCCGTGAATCAATCGCTCCGCCAGGCCGCTTTTTCCGACCCCTGTGTCGCCGACGAGCAGGACTTTTGCGTTTGTGTATTGAACCTGATCCGGAATCAAAGTGGACGCCGGCGTGACATCTGTTGGCCCCGCCTCGGCGGCGATGTCCGAAAGATCCCACACCCGACCGACGCCGTTGAACGCTCCCGAGAGAGCGAGATTGCCGGCGGAGTTGAAGGCGACGCTAAAGACGCTGTCTGAGTGGCCTTCGAGAACGCGAATGCAGCGGCCGGAGTCAACGTCCCAGAGGCGGAGGGTGTTGTCGGCGGAGCCGGAGAGAGCGAGATTGCCTGCGGAGTTGAAGGCGACGCTCAAGACCCTGGATGAGTGGCCTTCGAGAACGCGAATGCAGCGGCCGGAGTCAACGTCCCAGAGGCGGAGGGTGTGGTCATTGGAGCCGGAGAGAGCGAGATTGCCTGCGGAGTTGAAGGCGACGCTATAGACGCCGGCTGAGTGGCCTTCGAAAACGCGAATGCAGCGGCCGGAGTCAACGTCCCAGAGGCGGAGGGTGTTGTCGTCGGAGCCGGAGAGAGCGAGATTGCCTGCGGAGTTGAAGGCGACGCTATGGACGCCGGCTGAGTGGCCTTCGAGAACGCGAATGCAGCGGCCGGAGTCAACGTCCCAGAGGCGGAGGGTGTTGTCGTCGGAGCCGGAGAGAGCGAGATTGCCTGCGGAGTTGAAGGCGACGCTCAGGACGTCGGCTGAGTGGCCTTCGAGAACGCGAATGCAGCGGCCGGAGTCAACGTCCCAGAGGCGGAGGGTGTTGTCGTCGGAGCCGGAGAGAGCGAGATTGCCTGCGGAGTTGAAGGCGACGCTCCAGACTCTGGCTGAGTGGCCTTCGAGAACGCGAATGCAGCGGCCGGAGTCAACATCCCAAAGGCGGAGCGTGTTGTCGTCGGAGCCGGAGAGAGCGAGCTTGCCGTCAGGACTGAACGCGACGGATCGAACAGAGTCCGTGTGGCCGAACGAGATAGTCTTTTCTTCGCAACTCGGTAACGCGGGGATGGTCAGTTCATCGGGCATAAAGGTGAGTCCAAATAGTTCGGCTAGAACGGAAATTGAAGCGTTGCTGGTCGTTGGGAATAAACGTTTGGAACCAGCCGCCGACGCTCGAAGTCGGAAGTTATCGCTTTCCGGTCAAGTTGTAAAGTATTCAGGGTGACCTGGGGCCGGGGGCCAGCGTAGCGCAGCCCCCGGTGCAAAGGAGGATTTGTATCCGAAGGGGAGCGCGGGAAAGGAGCGCGGGAACTCGGACAATTTCGGATTTTTCCCTGAAGGGGAACGCGTCAATAGCCGGGGGCCAGCGTAGCGCAGCCCCCGGTCTGAGAGAGAGGATTGGTATCGAAGGGGAGCGCGGGAGGTTGGATATTCGAAAGCAAAGGCGCGGTCATATATCGGCGCAGCGGCGCGAGAGAAGAATGCCGAAATAACTCTCGGGCGAATCGAGGAGGACATTGAAATCGCGAATTGGCCGTTGTACTCCTCTCTTCCGCGTCACACGAAGCCTTATTCGTTTCATTCACAACATCGTTGCCCTTTCTTGATGCGGCAACGAAACCCCTATGACGCGCCTTCAGCGCTTGAAGGCATTCGGACGATGACCAGGGGCGACGCGCTACGCGCTTGCCCCCGGCTATTTTATAATCGGCCTTTCAGGCCTACATAAGCGTCTCTGGAGCCGCTTTCTACAAGAGCGGCTCGCGTTCCCAGTGACGGTGTTGCGCGATGGCCGCGATGAATTCAATTCCGAATTTGTTTGAGCCGCCCTCGCGACTGTAGATCACGCCTGCCTGCCGAACAGGTTCATCTCCGGCGATCTCGGCGCCAGAGACTTCATCATCGCTCTCACCATCTACGATTCCAGCGAATTCCAATAGACCGACTCCTGCTCCGCTCGCAGCAATGGTCTTGCAGTGCGTGTAAGCCTCGTTGAGGAATTCGATTGTTTCGGTCTGGGCCTCGAGTGACTCGATGCTTGCCTGGCCTCCAGGTACATAAACAGCATCGAAGAGAACCGATGACCCGGTTAGAAGGCTGAAGTCGGCTTTGAGAATTTCACCGTTCGCGCCCCTCAGGACTCCCAATCGCGGAGCGACCGTTACAGCCAAAGCGCCAGCGGTCATCAGCAGCTTTTTCATTTCCGCTGCGTCCGAGTCGTCGAATCCGTCGGCTACAAGGAATGCGATCTTTCGAGTCGCGATGGTCTTCTCGGGGAAATTGGGATTGTCGATCATTCTAAGCGCCGAAGAGCTTTCGAGCCCTTGAGGCGCGCGTTTAGGCTGTAGCTTTCGAGGATCGGTGTCGGCGGGCACGCTCATATTGAGAGGCTTTTCGATCCGGGTCGGAACCTCAAGCCCGAGCCCTTCGGCTACTCTGTTCGCGAGGTTCTTGTCGACCTGAGACAGGAGAAACAGCATTCGCTCTCGGATCGGAGGCGTTTCGACCATGCCCAGCTCGAAGCGCAGCGCCCTGACGATGTGATTCTTCTCGGTCTCGGTCTGGCTGTTGAAGAAGAGCGCTGCCTGGCTGAAGTGATCCTGGAAGCTGGGACTCCGCTCACGAATCTTCCTGGAATCGATTCGCTCCGCGTAGCTGGTGAAGCCGCTCATGTCGGCTCCGGCCTGAAACGGACATCCGCCGCGCAGAGTATTCGGTTCGTAGCTGGTACGGCCCCGATTGATCGTCTGGCGCATGAATCCGTCACGCTGATTGTTGTGCAGCGGGGCGACTGGTCTATTGATTGGAATCTCGTGGAAGTTTGGACCTCCGAGACGAGTCAGTTGGGTGTCGAGATACGAGAAGAGACGGCCCTGAAGAAGCGGGTCGTTGGTGAAGTCGATTCCGGGAACGATGTTGCCGGTGTGAAAGGCGACCTGTTCCGTCTCGGCGAAGAAATTCTCCGGGTTTCGATTGAGAGTCAGCCTGCCGATTCTCCGCGCCGGTACGATCTCTTCCGGAATTATTTTCGTGGCATCGAGCAGATCGAATTCGAAACTCTGCTCGTCTTTCTCTTCGACGATCTGAACACAAAGCTCCCATTCAGGGTAGTCTCCATTTTCGATTGCCTGCCAGAGATCGCGTCGATGGAAGTCAGGATCTTTGCCCGATATCTTTTGCGCTTCGTCCCAGAGTACGGCGTGCAAACCGAGCAGCGGTTTCCAATGAAATTTCACGAAGCGCGCTTTGCCTCCTTCGTTGATGAAACGGAACGTATGTACCCCGAAGCCTTCCATCATCCGGTAGCTTCTGGGAATCGCCCGATCGGACATCACCCACATAATCATGTGCATCGATTCGGGCATCAATGAGATGAAATCCCAGAAGGTGTCGTGGGCGGAGGCCGCCTGTGGTATTTCGTTGTCGGGCTCCGGTTTCAGCGCGTGTACAAGATCGGGAAACTTGATGGCGTCCTGAATGAAGAAGACCGGTATGTTGTTTCCGACCAAGTCGTAGTTGCCTTCGGTCGTATAGAACTTGACCGCGAACCCGCGCACGTCTCGCGCAAGGTCGGTCGAGCCTCGAGAACCCGCAACGGTGGAGAAGCGAACAAAGACAGGGGTTCTGATCGAGGGGTCCTGGAGAAAGGCGGCCTTCGTGTACTCGGCCATCGATTCATAGACCTGAAAATAACCGTGCGCGCCCGCTCCGCGAGCATGCACGACGCGCTCGGGTATGCGCTCGTGATCGAAGTGGGTGATCTTTTCGCGCAGGAGGAAGTCTTCGAGGAGCGAAGGCCCTCTGTCCGCGGCCTTCAGCGAATTCTGATTGTCGTTGATGCGAACCCCCTGATCCGACGTCAGGTACTCGCCCGCCGAGTCTTCGGTGCAGGTCGCGAGATCATCAAGCTTCGGATCGTTCTCGCCAAGACCGGCATTCGGCGGACCATCGGATTGCGGATTGAATGAGGTCGCGGTTGCGTCGGCGGTAGAGGATTTCACTGGCCGTTTCTTACTGCTCATTAAGTATTTCCTTTCAGTGCATGGAGTATCGAGCGAGAAGCCGAACTCAGCCTGGTGCGCGGCGGGTCGGCTAGTCGTCTTTTTCAGTTTCAGCTCTCAACGCGAGCCGGCTTTCTTGGCTTCAGCTTTTTTGGTTCGCGATTTTTTGGCCTGGGCTGCTTCGATAGCAGTTTCTACGTCGCGGACCTCCTCGGGTGGAGGAAGCACCGCAGGCATTCCGAGGGCCTGGATCCATAGCTCTCGGGTCCAGCCCTGAGTGTGATAGAGGTGTTTGTCTTCTTCGTCCTCGACCTGCTCATGAGCGGCCCTTAACATGTCGGACTCTGTGCCCTGAGTGTTCTTGACCAGTTCTCCGATCAACTCCCAGTTGAGATGATCCTTTGTTTCGGCCAGCACGATGCACTCGCCGGCGACGATCTGCGCAGCCAGAGGGTCGGCGCTCTTGAGGGCCATCTCCATCGCCTTCACAAGCGAGGTTCCGATGTAGCGGACTACCTTGCGGCCCGGCGTCTCTGAATCGGGATCAAGGCCAAGTCCCCTCAAAATTTCGGTCAAGACTTGAACGTGCGTCTTGGTCTGCTCCAGGTACTTATTCCACTCCTCTCGCAAGTCCTCGTTCACCGCGCATCGAAGCGCGGTTGTGTAAGCCTGTACTCCACCTTTTTCAGTTTCGAGCGCTTGATACAAGAGGTCGACGGGAACAGTGCCCAGGAGCGCATTGTTGGTTGCGAGTTTTTCTTTTGAAGCTTGCTTGCCTGCTGATTGAGCCATTATCCAGCGGTCCTTTCTTTGATTTTGATTCAACTGTGTTCTATTAAGAGACGACCGGCCTCGGTCAGTCTCCAAGACGGCCTCGAAAGCAATCACTTACATTCTTGCTGCGCGATTCTCGACGTGATTGAGCAAGTCCAATGCCGAGCAAGTCCAGTGCCGGATGGGAGGAGAGTTGCGCACCGCATCGGAGGAGAGTTGCGCACCAGCATGTCAATGCGCGGCGCCTCTATTGCAGCCTTCGCGATCGGCATTCTCTCTATCGAATTTGGCTCTCGGAATCGGATAGGGGCCGTTCAGATGTATTGAGCAGGTACAGGCGACATCAACAGAGCAGGAGACGCTTATTGTGGAAGGACCTTTACGAGGATGTTTGGCAGGCGCCGCTGCCTGGAAATGGGGCGGCGGTTGTGTGAGTACGATTCTAATCTTCCTAATCGTGTTCTGGTTACTCGGCTATTTGAAGTGTTAAGAGTTTTCTCGCGTTCAACGTCATCACGTTCTACTTACGAAGATTGACGACCATAGCTCCTGTTCCGCCCTGATTGGGTGGAGCGGGCTTGAAGCTGTCGACATGCTGGTGTCCGGTCAGAAGCTCGCTCATCGCGCGCCGCAGGGCTCCTTTTCCATGGCCGTGAACTATGCGCACGGAATCCGCGCCTGCGAGAAAGGCTTCGTCAAGAAACTTATCCGCGCGATCCGTAGCTTCATCTATTCTCACGCGGTCTCGTTCCTGAATGTCGCGAGAGTCGGGCACATCGGACAGGCCATGTTCGCTGATCAGAGAGGACGCCGTCTCGGAGACCGGTTGCGGCGGCAATGGCGATACCGGAGTCGAATCAGCGAACTGCTTTTTGAGACGGACCCCGCCGGAGCGTCGTAATGCGGCAGCCCGCGCTTCGGCATCTTTCTTCAGCTTGGCCGCGGTTGCTTTATCCTGGATTTCGCGAATTAGCTTCTGGCTCTCCTCGCCGAATTCGCTCACGACTTGCGCGAGTGCTCTGTCGAACTCTACACGCCGCTCCGCTTCTCGTTTTTGAAATGCCATGTCGAGCGAAGTGTATTTATCGGCGGTGGCTGCTCGTTCTTCTTCGAGAGCGGAACGAAGCGCCTCCTGTTGATCGACCAGCGATTTGAGCCGTTGAAGATAGCTGGTTGCTTCCAGATGAGAGGGATCGAGGAGCGCGCGGGCCTGCTCGACGATCTCCGCTGGAAGATTCATTCGCCTTGCTATCTCGAGACCGCTCGATGCTCCCGCTACGCCCGTGATCAGCCTGTATGTCGGCCGCAAAGTCGGCTCATCGAATTCGACGGAGGCATTCAGGACGTTTTCGGTGCGCGACGCCCACATCTTTAATGGATTGTAATGCGTGCTCGCGATGACAGTCGCGCCCGCCTGTCGAAAGTAGTCGACTACCGCGATTCCTAAAGCGGCGCCTTCGTCGGGATCGGTCCCAGTGCCTACCTCGTCGATCAGTACAAGTGCCGGCACTCTGATTTCCGAGGCCATCTCGCCGAGATTGCGGACGTGAGCGGTAAAGGTGGAGAGGTTAGCCGCGATCGATTGCTGATCGCCGATGTCGGCGAATACCTGATCAAAAACCGGCAGCAGAGCTTCGCTTGCCGGCACGTGAAGCCCCATCTGAGCCATAAGGCAAATCAGCCCGGCGGTCTTGAGCACCACGGTTTTGCCGCCCGCGTTCGGCCCGCTGATCACCATCACCTGATGAGATTCGTCCATCTCGAACGAGATTGGAACCACCTGGTTCCCGCTTTGTTTTAAGAGGTGCTCGAGCAAAGGATGCCGCGCATCGTTCAAGCGCAGAACGCCTTCGCGATTCAGCACGGGCCGCACACAATTGAACTCGGCCGACAGACGCGCTTTTGCGGCGGTGAAGTCTATCTCGGCGACCGCGTCGGCGGCCGTTCTTAGAGAAGGGAGATTCGCGGCGAGCGTCGCGGAGATCTCAAGAAGCACTTGTGCGATCTCGAATTCTTCCTGCTCGTGTAATCGAACCAGTTCATTGTTCTGATCGATGATGGCAAGCGGCTCGACGAAGCTGGTCTGGCCGCTTGATGAGAGGCCGTGCATTACTCCGGGTACAACGCCGCGAGAATCGGTGCGAATCGGTATGACGAATCGGCCGTTCCGAATCGTGACGACCTCTTCCTGTATCGCGGCCGACTGGCTTCTCATGATCGACTCGAGTGAATGGTAGGCGCGGGCGCGGCTCTCATTAATTTCGCGGCGCACCTTGCGAAGCCCCGGACTGGCGTTGTCGTCGATCTCGCCGTTGGGAAGGATCTTTCCCCGAATCGCCGCGAGTACTCGCCGGAGATCGGGTATCCGTGAAGTTATTAGATAGAGCTGTGGATATCGATGGCGCGGCTCGTCTCCGGAGAACTGTTCTCTGAGATCGATTGCGATGGAAATCAACCGCTGCAGCTCGAGAATCTCTCTGGGTTCGAGCCTGGCGCCTTCAATTTGAAGCTGTGAGAGCGCCGGCGCGGGGTCTTCGACTCCCGACAGCCCGAAACCGGCTCCCGAAGCTAGATACAGAGCGCACTGCGTAGTGCGATCGAGCCATAGATTCAGTTCGGATGCGGTGGTGGAAGGGGTCAGGGCCAAAGCGCGCTCTCTGCCGAGAGGGGTTTGAACGTGCCGAGCGAGCAAGCGAACGAGGTCGCCGACCTCGAGAGTTTGTAGAGTTCGGTCATTCATGAGTAAACGGAAATCTTACGGCGCGGGTGAGTAGCCGGTCAACGAGCGCGGGAGCGGCGGCGCTTAACGGCCTCTAAGCGATTTTACGGGGCCTCGCGGTTCTCATATAATCCGCTGCCACTTCAAGGAGAAAGCGAATATCGATGGGATTGAATCAGGACATGGAGCCTCACAAGGGCATTGCCATCCGCCCAGTCCGAACAGGACGCGACACGCGCCGGTTCATAGATCTGCCTTACAGACTGTATCGCCGGAGCGAGCATTGGATCGCTCCGTTGAGGATGGCTCAAAAGGACATACTGAATACCAGGAGCCATCCTTTTTATCAGACATCCGACGTGGAGATGTTTCTTGCCGAGCGAGACGGTAGAGTCGTTGGACGAATAATGGCGATACTGAATCGCGCGCATAACGAGTTCCATGAAGAACACGCCGGTTTCTTCGGTTTCTTTGAGTCTGAGGATGATTGGGAAGCGGCGGAGCGGCTGCTCGGCGCGGCACGGGATTGGCTTCTTCAAAAAGGCGCCAAGGTCATGCGAGGTCCGGTGAATCCATCTACCAACTATGAATGTGGGTTGCTGGTAGAGGGCCTCGATCAGGATCCGGCGGTGATGATGACCTACAACCCGCCTTATTACGCCGAGCTATTTGAGCGGTTCGGATTGCGCAAGGCGATGGATCTCTATGCTTATGATATCGACGCCGCCGGTTTTAATATGAGCGATAAGTTGAAGCGAGTGGCGGAGCGGCTGAAGCAGCGAGATGGAATAACTATTCGCACCGTCAACATCAAGGATTTTGGGCCCGAAGTCGAGATAGTGCGAAAGGTCTACAACGACGCCTGGAGCCGCAATTGGGGCTTTATACCCGTGAGCGGCGCCGAGTTCGAACACCTGGCCAAAGACCTGAAGCAAATCGTGGATCCCAAGGTCGTATATATAGCGGAGAAGAAGGTCGGCTCGACTCTCGTTCCCGTGGGTTTTCTTTTGGCGGTGCCGGATCTCAACATCGCTCTCAAGAAGATATATGGGAGACTGGCGCCCTTTGGATTGCTCAAGCTTCTATGGCACTCGAGGAAAATCAAACGACTGAGAGTAATCACGATGGGAGTGGTGCGCGAGTATCAGAGCCTCGGCGCGGCGGCAATATTCTATGAAGAGATATATAAACAGGCTGTGTCTCCCGGCGGTTACCCGACGGCCGAGATGAGCTGGATACTTGAAAACAATGTCCTGATGAACCGCGCGGCAGATTTGATCGGGGGCCGGCGTTCAAAAACATATCGGATTTATGAAATGGAGGTGGGAGCCTCTGATGAGCACCAATAAGGGCCGACGCGGAATCAAGTCCGCGAAGATGACTCACGTGGACGAGTCGGGCCAAATACGAATGGTTGATGTCGGCGACAAGGCGACTACGCGACGAACCGCGGTTGCGAGCGGCTTCGTTCGTATGGCAGCCGAAACCGTGAAGGCGGTAAAGGCTCATCGGACTCCCAAGGGAGATCCGATCGAAGCGGCGAGACTCGCCGGAATTCTCGCGGCCAAGAAAACCGACGATCTCATACCGCTCTGTCACTCCTTGCCGCTCGAACATGTGGATATTAGCTGCCGGATTCGTGCCGATGGCATAGCTATTTTGGCTACGGCTTCGACGGATTCAAAGACGGGTGTCGAGATGGAAGCGCTCACTGCCGTATCGATCGCGGCGCTGACTATCTATGACATGTGCAAGGCGATAGGTAAGGCGATGGTCATCGAAGAGATCGCGCTCGAGTCAAAGACCGGCGGGCGATCGGGCGATTACAGGCGCGCGGCGACCGGATCAGCGTCCGATAGAATCATCGGCAGCTCGAAGAAGCGGCAGGGCCCCGCTAAAAAGTAAGTCCAGCGAATCTGTGTGATGGCCGGCTGCCCTGAGGGGGAGAAAAGGAATCACCTCGTAAAGGAGTGACGAAGAATTATTTCACCTGTCCCAGCGGCGCCTGGAGTTTGGGATGATTTTAGAGGCGGCCTTTCAGGCTTTGGCTGGGCGTGAACACTCGATGGTGCAGGGGAGAAATGGGAGAAATATCCAAACATTTGATATTCGGCTTTCGTAAATAATTTCAATGACTAGTCAATCAGAGATAAAGAATTCCTTACGGCTTCTCCTAATCAGCTCCGCGGCCGCCATAGCTATCTGGCTCATACCTTACGCGGAAATCCTTTTCGTTCCATTCAAATTATTCGTCACCATAATTCACGAGGCCGGGCACGCAATAGCAACGCTTCTTACGTTCGGCGATGTCAGCCGGATCGGCATAGATTGGATTGGTAACGGAGTCACTGAAACACGCGGCGGAATGCGATTCTTCATCTCCAGCGCCGGCTATCTTGGAACCACGATTTATGGAGCGGCGCTACTGCTCTTGCTCAGAAGAGCGCGTTATGCGCGGGCTGCCGCTTTAGGAACGGCGACTATATTGCTGTTGATCACCGGGTTCTTTGGCGGAAACTTCACGATGTGGCTCGTTGGACTCTCCTTTGTCTGCGGCCTCCTGTACGTGGGACTCAAGTGTTCAATCGGAGCCGCTCATTTCCTGATGAGCTTCCTTGCGGTTCAAGCTCTGCTGAACGCGCTTCAAGACCTCAGAGTCTTGCTGTATCTATCGATTTTCGAGCCTGCGGTTCGTACGGATGCTCAGAACATGGCTGCGGCGACTAACGGGTTCCTACCCGCGATTATATGGGCGACGTTGTGGGGCCTGATATCGCTGGCCATCCTCGCCTTCACGCTGTTCGAATACTATCGGAGCATGAGAAGGCCCCACGTCAGTCTAGTCGCGGTATGAGTCAGATCAGGGCCTTCCAGTATCGTCGGCAAGCTGAGTAAAGAGCGGCGGGCAGGGACGCCCGCCCGTACAGTAGCTTGAGCCATGCCGCGCAACAATCGTTGATCCTGTCGAACTGACTTATTGATCGGGCCGCTCTCATGTTCCTCCCATTCCCAACGGCGTTAATTCCCTGCACGTTGACTTTCCAAATGGCGACTGTGTATGATCGCCCCGCTGTTATTGTAGTTTTCAATGAAACCTTCTATCTCAGTAGTCCGCAAGGACCTCCCTGCAATAAGGACCTCAAGGAGTAGCGAAATGTCTAAGAGCCTCATGTCATTCATAATGATCGTCGGTTTGGCACTATCTATTTTGATTACCGGAACACGGCCTGTGTTCGCCCAGCAGGTCTCCGAGGGACAGCGGCTGGCAATGTATTGCAAGCCCTCGGTAGTCCGCATCCTGGACGGCTACGTCGGAAAATACTTTTACAGCCATTTCAATAAGACTTACACGGTGCCATACGTAGGCATGGGATCGGGCTCATTCATAAATCCGAGCGGTTATATAGTAACCAACGCACACGTAGTTAACATGACGCACGATGGAGATGAGAAGGCCAAAGAAGCGCTCTTTCCCGAGTACGTGAAGATGGTTGCGCGGGACCACAACATGGACCCTCGCACCCTCACGCAGGACAATATCCGCTACGTCGTCAACAACACGCGGCTGCTGGAGCTCAACCATATACATATGGTCTTGATCCCCGACGGAAGCTCATTTCCCTTCGAGATCAAATCGTTCGGCGCGCCGATCGGCTCCGGAAAAGACGTCGCGATAATAAAGATCGAAGTCAAGAACGCGCCGATTATGAGAATCGGCGATTCGGACAAGTTACAGCTTCAGGATCACGTTACGGTGCTTGGTTATCCGGCGGCGGGCGATACTTTTCAGATGGGCATCCTGGACTCAAAATCGGCTCTGGAAGCCTCGATCACGGACGGCAAGCTTTCGGCCAAGAAGAACGCGTCCGACAATGCGCCTATTTTGCAAGTCAGCGCGGCCGCCACGCACGGCAGCTCCGGAGGGCCGGTCATCAACGACAAGGGCGAGCTGATCGGTCTGCTGACTTTTCGCGGCGACACGGTAAGCGGTCAGGAGGTCTCCGGTTTCGCGTTCGCGGTTCCAGCGACCACCATCATGGAGTTCGTCAAGCAGGCGGGCACCACCAACGATCCCGGAATCCTCGATCAACGCTATCGCGAAGGGCTCGATCTCTTTTGGGACGCCTCTTACACCAAGGCCATCGCTAAATTCGAAGAAGTCAAACGACTGTTCCCTCAACATTCGGAGGCTGATCGCTTGATTCGCGACAGCCAGCAGGCGATTTCGGAAGGCAAGGAAAGGAGCTTCCCGCTTCTGCTTGTCGTTGGCGTCGGCGGATTCCTGTTCCTGATGATTGTAGTAGGCGTCGTGATCGTGGTCGTAGTCGCCTCCCGGCGCAAAAAGGCTCACCCGGCTGCCGCGGCCGGTCAAATGGCGCCGCAACAATGGGGCCAGTGGCAGCAGCCGGCGCAGCAGCAGTCTATGCAGCATCAGCCGATGCAGCACCCTAACTCGCAGCAGCCGATGCACCAATCAAATCCACAACAACAGATGCATCAACAGCAGATGCATCAACAGCAGATGCATCAACAGCCGATGCATCAGTCCGCGCCTCAGGGCCAGCCTCAAGCGCAATACTCATCGGCGCCTCAAGCGCCTCCCTATGCTCAATATCCGACGCCGCCTCAAGCTCCGCAGCCTGAGAAGACGGTTGTGATCGATAAGACTCAGGCGTTGACCGGTTCGGGAGGCTGGCTTCATTGCACTTCCGGCGCGCTGGCCGGGCAGCGGTTTGAAGTAGGTCAGGATGGGGTCTTCGTGGGCCGGGATGTCGCTTCCGCTCAAGTTGTCATCAACGATCCCCGAGTTTCAAAGCGCCATTTTTGGATTGGGTTGCGCAACGGCTTGCCTGCCGTCGTCGATCAGGGATCTACTAACGGCACTTATCTGAATGCGCTGGGCTCGCAGAGGATAACAGAGACGATACTGAAACCGGGCGACACGGTGATTCTATGTGAAGCCGATGTAGCCCGATTCCAGTATTCAAGATAGAGGCGTCAAGCGGATTGTGTTTCCGCCTGTTCGTTAGATGGATTCTCGGCTCGAAAAGACAATTCGTCTCGAGTCGAGTCATAGTCCACAAAGATCGCCTGGCCGTCGCGAATCTCGCCTTGCAATATTAGCCGAGCAAGCGGTGTTTCGATCTCGCGTTGAATGGCGCGTTTCAGAGGCCGCGCGCCGTAGATCGGATCATACCCGGCGCGCACAAGGTAAGTCCGGGCCGCATCCGTGAGCGCTATTTGAATGTGCCGCTCACTGAGCCGCTGACGCAGCCGCTCGAGTTGAATCTCGACTATTTCCTTCAGGTGTTCTTCCGAAAGCGCGTGGAATACGATTATCTCGTCGACTCGGTTCAGGAATTCCGGCCTGAAATGCGCTCGCATTTCTTCGAGCACCGCTTGTTTCGTGCGCTCGTAGCCCTCGCCGCTATAGTCGCCGCGATAATCCAGAATCCTGTGAGTTCCGATGTTCGAGGTCATGATGACAATGCTGTTTTTGAAATTGACCGTCCTGCCCTGCCCGTCGGTCAACCGGCCGTCATCCAGAATCTGTAGAAGCGCGTTGAAAACGTCGACGTGTGCTTTTTCAATTTCGTCGAACAGAATGACCGCATAAGGACGGCGGCGGACCGCTTCGGTCAACTGCCCTCCCTCTTCGTATCCGACATAGCCGGGAGGCGCTCCGATCAAGCGAGCGACCGCGTGTTTTTCCTGGTACTCGGACATATCGATCCTGATCATCGCGTGTTCGTCGTCGAAGAGAGATTCCGCCAGCGCCCGGGCCAGCTCGGTTTTTCCCACGCCGGTCGGCCCGAGAAATATGAAGCTACCGATCGGCCGGCTCGGATCTTTCAATCCGGAACGTGCTCGCAGGACCGCTTCGGCTACGGAAGTGACTGCCTCATCCTGCCCGACCACTCGCTTGTGTAGAACCTCTTCAAGGTGGAGCAGTTTCTGAATCTCGCCTTCCAACAGCCTTGATACGGGAATGCCCGTCCAACGGCTGACGACTCCCGCAATGTCTTCTTCATCGACTTCCTCTTTGATCAATCGAGCCCCGCTTGCCTTGCTCGACACCTGCTCGTCTTCCTGGCGGAGCTGATTTTCCAATTCCCGCAAGGCTCCATACTTGAGCTGGCTGGCGCGAGCAAGATCACCCGAGCGTTCGGCTTGTTCGAGCTCGATTTTGGTCTGCTCGATCTGGCTCTTGATCGACCTGAGCCGCTGGACGGCGTCCTTTTCGGCTATCCATTGCGCTCTCAAGGCGTCGCCCTGCGACTTCTGATCGGCAAGTTCCTTTTCGAGTTTTTCGAGTCTCTGGCGAGAGGCCGGGTCTACCTCTTTTTTCAAGGCCTCGCGCTCGATCTCGAGCTGCATAACCCGGCGGGTTATTTCATCGAGCTCGGTCGGCATTGAATCGATTTCGGTGCGAAGCTTTGCGGCTGCCTCGTCTACGAGGTCGATGGCCTTGTCGGGCAGGAACCGATCGGAAATGTACCGATCCGACAGAACCGCGGCGGCGACCAGCGCCGCGTCTCTGATACGAACTCCGTGATGCACCTCATAGCGCTCGCGTAGCCCTCTGAGGATCGAAATAGTGTCTTCGACGCTGGGTTGATCCACCAGCACGGGCTGAAAGCGACGTTCGAGCGCCGCATCCTTTTCGATGTACTTGCGATATTCGTCAAGCGTGGTCGCTCCGATGCAATGAAGCTCTCCGCGGGCGAGCATCGGCTTGAGCAGATTGCTTGCGTCGACCGCGCCTTCGGCCTTGCCCGCGCCGACAACGGTATGAAGCTCGTCGATGAAAAGGATGATATCGCCCTGCGAGCTCTGCACTTCTTTGAGCACGGCTTTGAGGCGTTCCTCGAACTCACCCCGGTATTTTGCGCCTGCTATGAGCGCGCCCATATCGAGCACGTTTATTCGCTTCTTCTTGAGACTATCTGGAACGTCGCCGCGGACGATGCGCTGGGCGAGGCCCTCAACTATCGCGGTCTTGCCGACGCCGGGCTCTCCGATGAGGACCGGGTTGTTCTTTGTGCGTCGTGAGAGCACCTGTATGACTCTGCGAATCTCTTCGTCGCGTCCTATGACGGGGTCGAGCTTGCCTTCTTCGGCGAGTTTGGTGAGGTCTCGGCCATACCGTTCGAGAGCTTCGTAGGTGGCTTCGGGGTTCTGACTCGTGACGCGCTGGCTGCCTCGAACTTCTTGCAATGCGCGCATCAGTTTTTCGCGCGAGGCGCCGAGGCTCTTCAGAATTCGGCCGGTTGGGCCGCTATCATCGGTCATCGAGAGCAGAATGTGCTCGACGGAAATGTAGTCGTCTTTGAATTGCTTAAGCTCGTCCTCGACCTTCGCAAGAAGGCGGTTCAATCTCGGGCTCAGGTAAGTCTGGCCGGCATCGCCTGACACCTTCGGGAGCTTCTCGATTTCCTGATTGATCTTCTCCCGCAGAGTTTCTACGTTGATTGAAGCGCGGGTGAGTATGGATGCGGTCAGTCCTCGTTCCTGATCGAGCAACGCAGCCAATAGGTGTTCCGGTTCGACCTGTGGGTTACCGCCGCGAATAGCCTGAGATTGTGCGTTTTGAATTGCTTCTTGTGCGCGTTCCGTGAAGCGGTTTATGTCCATGTGTGTCTCCGAAGGATCTCGCTTTCCAATGCTCTTCCTGGATCAGGTTGCTTATTAATTCTAGCATAGCGAGGCAAGACACTCTTGTTGACTCGGACAGCTTTTGAGAACGCGAAAAAGTGTAGAGACAATGTAGGGGCTGACCTCTATGCCAGCCCCTATAGATTAATTTCATTCAGCACTACATATCTTCATTCGAACAGGTCGAGATATTTCACGCCGGTTCCCGTGTTGAAGATGACCACGCGGTCATCGGGAGCGACAAATCCATCGGCGATCAGCTTCCGCAGCGCAGGCAGGCAAGCCGCTCCTTCGGGCGCGGCGAAGATCCCTTCCGCGGACCCGATTTCTTTCACCGCCTTGATGAGATCCTCGTCCGTGACCGCTACCGCGGCTCCACCGCTCTTCTTCAAAATGTCGAGCATTATGAAGTCCCCTATCGCTTTAGGGACTCGAAGCCCCGATGCCAGTGTATGAGCATCAGGAATATCGGCTCCCGCGCCCGCGCCCGCGGCGAATGCGCGGACGATCGGCGCGCATCCTTCCGCCTGAACCGTTACGAAACGAGGCCTTGCGCTCGATATCCATCCCATCTGCTCCATCTCGTCGAAAGCTTTCCACATCCCGATTAGCCCTGTGCCTCCGCCGGTCGGATAGAGGATCACATCGGGCAGCTCCCATCCAAGCTGTTCGGCAAGCTCGTAGCCCATCGTCTTTTTGCCTTCCACGCGATAAGGCTCTTTGAGGGTAGAGACATCGAACCAGCCTTCCGCGGCCTTTCGTTCAGCCACGATCTTGCCGCAGTCGGTTATCAAGCCATCGACTAACGTCACCGAAGCGCCGGTCTGACGGCACTCGATTATGTTGGCGCGTGGTGTGTCGGCGGGCATGAAGATGAATGCTTCGAGGCCTGCCCTTGCTGCATAGGCGGCAAGCGCCCCGGCGGCGTTGCCCGCGGAAGGGACGGCGAGCTTCTTTACACCCAGCTCCTTTGCCATCGAAACGGCCGTAGTCATTCCGCGGGCCTTGAAGGAGCCCGTCGGATTCAGCGATTCATCTTTTATATAGAGAGACTGCAGACCCAGCTTCCGACCCAGCCGGTCGGTTTTTAACAAGGGCGTCATGCCTTCGCCGAGTGACACCTTGTTGGTGTCGTCAACGATGGGAAGTACTTCGCGATAGCGCCAGAGAGTAGGCTCGCGTCCGGCTAGCGAAGCCGGATTCAGCGTCTCTCCGGCCGCGGCAAGATCATAAGCGACCATCAGCGGCTTGCCGCATTCGCATAAGTTATAAAGGCGATTGGGCTCGTATGTTTTTTCACACGACGAGCAATAAAGATGTGTGACGTTCATCGATCTCCTCTTAATATTTCAAGAAAGCCGACGAGTATATCGGCGCGGACGGAGTCCGGCAACTGACCGTCCTCGCCGGATGACGTGAGACGGGATACAGAAGCGGTTACATCGGCGGCCCAGAATAGCATGAAGAGAACATAGCGACCTCGTCACCAGTAATTCACGCGCGTCGTCGGAGGAAAGACCGACATTCCATCGCGAGTAACTCGGGGAGAGCCGACCACGGTGATCGCTCGCAGACGCGGGAGACCAACCAGATGTGGGAGTCCCGCGTTCGTGATGTCAGCGCATTCGTGAAACTCGATGTCCTCGAGCGAATTCATCTTCCCCAGTATCGCAAGGCTCGCGTCGGTGATCCTGGTGAAGCCTGCGTAATAGGTCTTCAGATTCGACAGACCTCTGATGTGATTCGTTGCAATGTCGCCTGTCTCTCGGCAGTACATGCACCAGAGCCCTTCAAGCCGTTCGCACTTGCCTACGTGTCGAAACCCATCGTCGGTTACATCCATGGGCATCAAGGCGTTCAGCGCCGGGAAGCCTGGCAGAGCGGCAAGCGCCGAGTCGTCCACGTTCTTGCAGCTCACCGCGAGACCTTTGAGCGCGGGCATTGATGCCAACGCGTTGAAGCCGCGGTTTTTCAGATTTGGACACTCGCGGCCCCAGAGATACTCGAGAGTCTGAGAACGGCTGAGCGCCGCGAATCCCGCGTCGTCCGCTATCGTTCCCTGGGCCATCAGCATTCGAAGCGCCGGTATCTCCGCGATGTGGGCCATCGCCGCGTCATTGCAAAGCGTTCCCTCACATCCGAGAAAGCCCAGACTTGGAAGACCTGCCAGATGCTTCAGCCCGTCCGGCGTCATCGCGGATACGTGCCAGAAGAAACTCAAACCGAACAGTCCTTCCAAACCCGCGAGTTGCTTGAGGCCCTCATCGGTGAATGATCCGTCCAGGAGCAGATGGGTCGGATCCGAGTCCGGCGACATTAGCGAATATCTGATCTCGCCGCCGCGCCATTTCGCGAATGCGGGAATGTTATGGAGCAGACCCAGTCCGGAGTCGGTTACAAGTCTGCCCGTTTTGAGGCGGTGCAGGGCCGGCTTGTCCGCGAGCGCTTCGATTACACCGTCGCCTGTCGGTGTTCCCAGTAGATCGACGCTCTCGATCTTTTCGCAGAACCTCAGGTTCATTGCGCCCGCATCGGTAATCCGTTGCGGCCAGCACATCTGAAATTTCTTGAGCTCGGTAAGACTCCGCAGAACTTCGAGGCCGCGGTCGGTAATCGGGCTGTGCCAGCCGCTAAGATCCAGTTCTTGTAGTTGAGGCATTCCGGCCAGGTGACTCAAACCGGCGTCGGTGAGCCTCTTTGAACCCCCGAGGTTGAGCCGCGTAACGTGAGGATGGCGGCTTAGACGTTCCAGAGCGAGATCTGTCATCTGTCCGTTTGCGTTCAGTCCCGCGATTTGGAGCTCATCCATCACGTCGAAAATAGCGTCCCAATCGCTTTCGGAAATCACCAACCGCGGCTCGATCGAGTTAGCCGCCCAATCAATCCTATAAAAAGGCGGAGCGGCGCTGATACCATGGCTGGCGAGCCTCGGATTGTGAGGAGCCTGCGCCAGGCTCTGCTCAAATGTCTCCCAACTCTCAAAACCATTTTGACGCGCAATAAGCCGCCGAGCATCAGCCTGCGTGAAAGCCGCAATCGTCGAATCTCCGGTTGCGCCCAGCCGCTTCTTAATCAGCTCACGTAGTTGATCTGAGGTCAGCGAGTCCTGAAACAATTCGTTGAGACGTTGCAACGCGTCCGCATCGCCGGAGTATGCGGCTACGAATTCCGTTGCTATGGCCTCATATTGTTCCAGGCGATTTGATGAACGAAGCGATTCAAGCCGGCGAATCAGGCGAGTCCAACTCTCGAAACCGTATTCTCGCGCTATCACGAACTGCGCATCGGCGAGCTTCGGCGCGTCAAGCAGCGGCTTATGATCTCGCATACGCGCTGTCGCGCTGCTGTCGCCCTTGCGAACCAGCCGCAGCAGGTCCTTGGCTTGTTTTCGTAGTTGTTCCAGAGAAGCGCGCAGCGGCAGGCGAGAGATCGGATCAGACATGACAATCTCCTTTCGTCAGCGCCCGCGTCCGCGATTCGGGCTGAAAGAAGATCGAAGATATGATTTCGGTAATCATCAGGTGGGCTCGGCCCTTTCAGCGGACTTGATGCGTCCTGATTACGCAGGTCTGGAATTTAGCACGGCGCCTCGCGCGAAGCAACGAAGTCCGACATACGAATTACTCCCCAATCTTCTGAGGCATCTATCGATTTGAATAAATCTGATTGGGCGCGTGGGAGTGCAGGTATCCTGGCTGCGCGTCGCTGGGCCGGCGTTTCTTGTTGAGATAATTTCCCAACGGCGAATCTCTTCTTGATTTCAGATCTTGCGATGTCGATTCGGCGATTCTCATCCGTCGTACCATTGCCACCGGCAGGTGAGCTAAATTAATCGATGCAGAAAAGGAGCGATGAGATGAAATACATGTTGTTGATCTACCACAACGAACAGAAGTGGGCCGCGCATACGGAGCCTGAACGACAGGAGATCTATGGCGAGTATCGGCGGTTTAGAGAAGAGACCACCGCGAGCGGCCATTATCTGGACGGCTCGCAGTTGGCTTCGACGGGTTCAGCGACAAGCGTTCGCGTGAGGGATGGCCGAAGGTCCACTACTGACGGGCCGTTTGCTGAAACAAAAGAACAGCTCGCCGGCTACTTCGTTATCGAGGCGGCGAACCTTGATGTCGCTATTGAGCTTGCGGCGAGAATACCATCGGTCCGTTCAGGGACCGTGGAAGTAAGGCCGCTCGTTTAAACCACCCAGCTCGCCCGGCCGCGACGCCGTCATCTGGTTGTGCTGATCGGCGTGTTGAGCTAACTTAAGCGCTCGGAGGATCCACATGGCTGAGCGCGAGATCAAGCGTTACGCGGTATCAATGTCACACGGGTTGATCGTTCTTGTATTCCTCACACTGGCGATTCCCGCACAGGACACGGCCCCAAATCCTGCGCGCGAGTGGTGGAGGCATATTGAGTACCTGGCGAGCGACGATCTCGCCGGACGCGAGACCGGCAGCGAAGGTCATCGCCGCGCCGCTCAATATATCGCCGCCGCATTCGAGCGCGCAGGGTTGAAGCCCGGAGGAACGCACGGCTACTTTCAACCCGTGAGATTTATCTCGCGAAAGATCGTGGAGGCGCGATCGAGTCTGGCTCTCGTCAGAAATGGAAAAGCGGAGCCCGTGGTTCTCGGAGAAGATGCGACCTTCAGCATGGGCATCGAGCACGCGCCGCGGACCGAAGCGCCCCTCGTTTTTATCGGCTACGGTTTGACCGTTCCCGAGATGAACTACGACGATCTGGCTGGGCTCGATCTGCATGGCAAAGTAGTTCTGTTGCTGTCGGGCGGGCCGTCTGACATACCCGGTCCGCTGCGAGCGCATTATCAGAACACACGTTGGGAAGCTCTGAAGCGGGCGGGCGTGATCGGCGTCATTTCGGTTCAGAATCCCATAGGCCAGGACATTCCGTGGGAACGATCGAAGCTCGCTCGGCTTCGTCCCTCGTTATCGCTTGCGGAGCCGGGCCTCGAGGAAAACCAGGGACAGCACTTGGCGGTGACCTTCAATCCCGCGAAGGCCGAGAAACTGTTCGTAGATTCGGGACACACGTTTGCCGAGATATTGAAGCTGGCCGAAGCAGGCAAACATCTCCCGCGATTTGCGATTCCGACCAGCGTGCGGGCGACGGTCGCCTTTGAAAAACAATCTCTCGAATCGCAAAACGTAGTCGGCATACTGCCGGGCTCCGACGCCAAACTGAAGGATGAGTATGTCGTGCTTTCCGCTCATCTCGATCACGTGGGGAAAGGCGAGCCGATCAACAATGATCGGATCTACAACGGCGCGATGGACAACGCTTCGGGAACCGCTACGTTGATTGAAGCCGCGCGCGCGTTCAGCGAGAAGAAGCTGCGCTTCCGGCGATCGATAGTATTTCTCGCCGTTACGGCGGAGGAGCACGGGCTGAAGGGATCGAGATACTACGCCGCCCATCCGACGGTTCCGTTCGAGGGAATCATCGCCGATATAAATATCGATATGTTCCTGCCGCTGTTTCCTTTTCGAAGTTTCATAGTTCAGGGACTCGAAGAATCAAACCTGGCGGAAGACCTGCGAAAGGCCGCGACCAGCGTTGGAGTCGATGTCCTTTCAGACCCCGAGCCCGAACGCCGCGCGTTCGTGCGAAGCGATCAGTACAGTTTCATCAGGAAGGGCGTGCCCTCAATATCTCTCAAGGTGGGTTTCATAAAGGACTCACCGGAACATGAGATCGTGAAGCGTTGGCGAAAAGAACGCTACCATGCGCCCTCTGACGATCTAAAGCAGCCGATCGATTTTGAATCGGCGGCCAAATTCAACGATGCTTATTTGCGAGTAGTCGAAGCCGTCGCCAACCGCCCGGATCGTCCTCGCTGGAACAGCGACAGTTTCTTCAAGCGATTCGCTCGCGCCCAGTAACCGATGGCGGCTTCCGTTGATGTAAGCCTGCGCCGCAGAGATCGTGTTCGGCCAACAAAGTCCGGTTGACGGAGTCCGGTACGGGCGAATCAGATGCGTTCGCATCTAGAAAGGGTCAAAGGGGTTGCGTCGTTGAAAGAAGTCTGCAAGGAATTCATCTCCGAAGGAGATAAACAAGACAGCCCAGGGTACCACCCTGGGTGAAGCCACGTATTAGGACTGTGATCCCTGAATGGGATCAATACTCTCCGTCACTTCAATCATCCATATTCACTCCAGATTCGGTAAACTGACGTGTTTTCGAATTGAAAGGAGAGCCAGACAATGTCCCAGTCCCTCGCAAAGATTCTGCTTCATGTGATCTATTCGACCAAGGATAGAGATCCGTTTCTCGCCGATCAAGAGGTTCGCCGAAACATGCATTCGTACCTGGCGACGGTGTTCAAAGAGTACGATTCGCCCGCGCTTCTGATCGGAGGGGTTGCGGACCACGTTCATATCCTATGCTTGCTCTCACGCACGCACTCGATATCAGAAGTGATTCGGGAGGCTAAGCGGAATAGTTCGAAATGGATTAAGACTCAGGGAAACCGGCTGGAGAAGTTTCGGTGGCAGAGCGGATACGGCGCCTTCTCCGTAAGCCAATCGCAGGCGGCGCAAGTGAAGGCGTACATTTCAACTCAAGAGCGGCATCACCAGAGAAGAAGTTTTCAGGATGAATACCGCGATTTTCTCAAGAAGTACGAAGTCGAATACGACGAGCGATACGTTTGGGATTGATAGGTCTGTACGGCCAATAATTTATCAATCCCCTTCGGGGAAAGGAAAAATTGAGGGTGCCGTCTTACCCGGGGTGAAGACCCTGGGCTCCAATATTGATCCGCTTCGCGGATACACATTCGGAAGTGTTCGGGGAAACGAAGAATTGAGGGCGCCATCTTTACCCAGGGGTGAAGACCCTGGGCTCAAATATTGATCCGCTTCGCGGATATCATCTCCGAAGGAGATCTGGAGTTTGGCCATTAGAGATCCTGGGCGCAGAGACGTCGATCCCGTCGAGATCGTCCGGAGTTTGGCCGTTAGTTAGAGGTTCTCGGCGCAGAGACGTCAGTCCCGTAGGGATCGTCCGAACGTAGCCCACCGATTCATCGGTGGGTCCCAGAGCGCTTCGGCGACCTAGTCCCGAAGGGACGGCCGATGTAGTTCGTATGTGAAGGCTTTGAACCATATCGGAAATCTGCAATATGTGTGTGGTCCTGTTGCGGCGCTCTGACAACAACAAGTCAGCCGTGCCTTCGGCACTTCTCGATCAAATTACCCGACGATCCCACCAGTGAACTGGTGGGCTATTGCCGATTGTCCCTTTGGGACAATTCAAGCATCCCTTTAGGATGCCAATCTCCGAAGGAGATAAACAAGACAGCCCAGGGTACCACCCTGGGTGAAGCCCACGTATTAGGACTGCGATCCCTGCAGGGGATCAATACTCTGGTCTGTACCTACCTCCAACAAGCTATCAATCCCCTTCGGGGAAAGGAAGAATTGAGGGCGCCGTCTTACCCAGGGTGAAGACCCTGGGCTCCAATATTGATCCGCTTCGCGGATAACCACATCCGGAAGTGTTCGGGGGAGGAAGAATTGAAGGCGCCGTCTTACCCAGGGTGAAGACCCTGGGCTCAAATCTTGATCCGCTTCCCGGATAACCATATTCGGAAGTGTTCGGGGAAACGAAGAATTGAGGGCGCCATCTTACCCAGGGTGAAGACCCTGGGCTCAAATATTGATCCGCTTCGCGGATAACCACATTCGGAAGTGTTCGGGGGAAGGAAGAATTGAAGGCGCCATCTTACCCAGGGTGAAGACCCTGGGCTCAAATATTGATCCGCTTCGCGGATCTTCGCGGATAACCACATTCGGAAGTGTTCGGGGAAAGGAAGAATTGAGGGCGCCATCTTACCCAGGGTGAAGACCCTAGGCTCAAATATTGATCCGCCTCGGATAAAGATTAAGACTCTGCCGTCGAACAGGGGGAATGTGACCGTTGAACGGTAATGAGCTTATCGATACGCCGAAATGCATAGCTGTGACCGGGGAGGGGAATTGCCCCGCCGCGGCGGATAAATGACAACCTATACCATTCGATTCAAAACCACTTAACTAGTCCGCATGAGAATCTCCCTCGCCGCTTAAGAAGTCTTTCATGAGGTTTCAACAAGAATTCAATGGCCTTTTAAGACATTCGTGCTCTTTCAGGGTATTGTCCTGCAAGCGGGTCGGACACTGAAATCCAAAAGTAGAGGTTAGAGAAATGGTTCCCCTCTGGTACGTCATTCATACTCACTCAAAACAAGAGGTTAGGGCGGAGTGCAACCTGCGGGTCTTGAACATTGAAACCTTCGCTCCACAACTGAAGGTCCGCCGTCAAAATTCGTTCACCGGTGAGTTCCAGCTTGTAGTGAAGCCTCTGTTCACTGGCTACATCTTCGCGCGGTTCGATCTCGATAGCTTATTGCATAAAGTTCGGTTTACCCGAGGAGTTCATAGCTTAGTTAGTGTTAGCGACGGACCGGTTCCCTTGAGCGAGGAAATGGTCGACTGTATTCGCGGACGGGTCGCCAGCGATGGGTTCGTTCATATCGGGTCGAGTTTCAACCGGGGAGATCGGGTAGTCATTAAAGAAGGTCCACTTAAGAACCTCACCGGCATTTTTGAAAAAGAAATGAAGGACTCCGAGCGAGTAATGATCTTGCTGGACGCGGTCGAGTATCAGGCTCGAGTGCTCGTCGATCGAAACTTCCTGACAAAGGCAATATCAGCCGGATAAGGGCCATAGCCGTCCTTGCAAGGCTGATCCCCAATGCAAAGTCGACGAGTTGCGGATGCAATTGCAGCTCGGGTTCATTAAGTCCCAACCGGTCTCCTGAGCATAACGGCTCTGTAGATCGCCTTAACAACCGGTTCCGTGTCGTCTGTTTTTGATCGAATCGACAGGAACCTTCTCAAGCTCAAATCAAACGCAGATAGAAAAGGGTCGGCGTTACATGCGGCAGCCTGCCCGCAGTCACCAGTTAGTTAGCGATCTAAGGACAAAATGAGCAAAGAAGCTGAGGCCAAATTAGAGCCATCCGTGCGGAGCGCTTCAAGGGAGCCGATAGCAATAGTGGGTATCGGATGCCGCTTCCCTGGCGTGAACGGAACAGAGGCCTTCTGGAGACTGCTCACCGAAGAGATCGACGCCATTCGCGAGGCCCCACAGGATCGCGTTGAAGTTGAGGGCATATATGATGCTCGTCCCGGAACACCTGGCAAAATTACCTCGCGTATGGGCGGCTTCCTCGACCGAGTCGACGAGTTCGACGCGTCGTTCTTTCATATCTCGCCTCGCGAAGCTCTGAAGATGGATCCCCAGCAGCGAAACCTTCTGGAGGTTGTTTGGGAAGCGCTTGAAGACGGTGGACAGGTTCCGGAGAAACTCAGCGGAAGCGCGACGGGCGTCTTTATTGGAGCCTGTGCTTCCGACTACGAGGATATCCAGTATTACCTTCGTTCGCGTGAAGAGATCGATCTCTACGTTTCGACGGGAACCTCGCGGAGCGTTTTGTCCGGGCGGATCTCCTACGCGTTTGATCTGAGAGGGCCGAGCATGACAATAGACACGGCGTGCTCCTCTTCTCTGGTTGCGGTTCATCTCGCCTGTCAAAGCCTGTGGTCGAGCGAATGCAAGCTGGCGCTTGCCGGCGGAGTGAATCTGGCGCTGTTGCCCGAGCTCACGATGAGTTTCTCTCGCGCCGGGTTGATTGCTCCGGGCGGCCGCTGCCGCTTTGGAGATGCCGGCGCGGAGGGTTTCATCCGAAGCGACGGAGTCGGAGCGGTCGTGCTCAAGCCGCTGTCTCAAGCGCTGCGCGACGGCGATTCAATCTACAGCATTATTCGAGGCAGCGCGGCCAATAATGACGGCCGCGGCAGCGGGTTGCTTGCAACGCCCAGCCGCGAAGGTCAGCAGGCGGTGTTGGAACAAGCGTATCTAAGAGCGGGCGTCTCACCGGCGGATGTTCAATACGTCGAAGCTCACGGCACGGGTACGAGCGTGGGCGATCCAATCGAGATCGAAAGCCTCGGAGCAATTCTTGGAAGGGGGCGACAGCCTGAAGATCGATGTTTGATCGGCTCGGTCAAAGGGAATATCGGGCATACCGAAGGCGCGGCCGGGATCGCCGGTCTCATCAAAGTAGCGCTCTGTCTCAAACACCGGATGATTCCTCGCAGCTTGCACTTTGAAACACCGAATCCGAAGCTGGCGTGGAGCGATCTTCCGGTCGAGGTCTCGAGTCGTCTGGTCGAATGGCCGCGTTCGCGTCCGGCCATCGCGGGCGTAAGCGCTTTTGGCATTTCAGGCACAAACGCCCACGTAGTACTTCAGGAAGCGCCTCGACCCATCGAAGAGATGACCTCTTCAAATTCGTTATACCGGGAGATTAATCTAATCACGCTTTCAGCTCGCACGCAGGAAGCCCTCGTCGATCTTGCGAGGTCTTATCGCGGCGTCGCCCTTAACGAAGAGGCTTCGATTCACGACATTTGTTATACAGCCGCCGTGAGGAGATCCCATCATGAGAACAGACTGGCGCTCGTGATTAGAGATCGCGAGGATCTGACGAATGCCCTGGATAGCTTTCTGAGATCCGAAGTGCGGCCCGGGATGTCGCAAGGACGGTTGGCGGCGGACACTTCTCATCGAATCGTTTTTGTCTTCTCCGGGCAGGGATCTCAATGGATAGGCATGGGCCGTCGATTGTTGGTCGAGCCTGCCTTCCGCAATGCGTTGGAGCGCTGCGATGCGGCAATCAAACAGTATGCGAACTGGTCCGTGCTTGAAGAGATGAACGCCGATGAGTCGACTTCCAGGCTCGATCAAATAGACGTCGTGCAGCCCTGCCTGTTTGCGATTCAGGTTGCGCTTGCCGATATGTGGCGCTCATTCGGAGTCGAACCCTATGCCGTAGTCGGCCAGAGCATGGGTGAAGTTGCCGCGGCTCACGTTGCGGGCGCGTTATCGCTGGAAGACTCGGTCAAGATCATCTGCGGACGGAGCCTCTTGATGAAACGGCTGAGCGGAACGGGAAGCATGCTGGTTGTCGGGCTTTCTCTCGATCAGGCGCTAGCGGCGATTGAAGGCTACGAGGCTGTGGTATCGATCGCCGTGAGCATGAGCCCGAGCTCGACGGTTCTCTCCGGCGACCGGACGGCGCTTGATGAAATCAGTCGCTTGCTTGATCGACGTGGCGTATTCAATCAATCGGTGAAAGTCGATGTGGCTTCGCACAGTCCGATTGTCGAACCGCTGCGCAAAGATCTGCTCTCGGTATTAGCGGGCATTAAGCCGAGCGTTCCTTCTGTTCCGATCTACTCGACAGTCACGGGTTCTACTGAGCCGCCGGTGTTCGACGAACATTATTGGTTCCGAAATCTGAGAGAGCCAGTTCTGTTCTCATCCGCGATTGAACAGCTAATTCGCGCGGGGGCCGATACGTTCATTGAGCTCAGTCCTAATCCGGTGCTTTTAACTCCGATTCAACAGACGGTAAAGCACCTTTGTCGAAGCGCCGCGGGGCTTCCATCCATGAGATGCGGCGAACACGAGCTTTCAGTAGTGCTGAGCTCACTAGGTGTTCTGTACACGTCGGGAATCGCAGTGGATTTTGAATCGGTGTATCCGGCCGGGCGGCTGGTTCCCCTGCCTGCTTATCCGTGGCAGCGCGAGCGCTTTTGGCTGGGCCCGGAGAGCGCCGCTCGCCGTCATGAGCGGGTTGCAGGCGCAAGTTCAGAGTCGATCTGGAGATGGCGGTCCAGCATAAAGTCCGCGGCACACGATGAGACTTACTTCTTTGAGATTGATCTGGGAGCCGAGCTTGTGCGTCGCTTGAGCGACCATCAGGTTCAGGGAGCCCCGATTCTACCGGGTGCGATTTATATCGACCTGGCGCTCTTCGCGGCTGGGAGTCTGTTTGGAAACCGCGATCTGGTCCTGGAATCGCTCGAGTTTCAAAAGGCTCTTTTTATCGAAGAAGGCGAAACCGAAACGCTCCAGTTGGTGATATCGGGCGTCGACGAGGGGACATACAAATTTCAATTCCATCGAGTGCGCTCAGAAAACGAGGACGATCAGAGTCTCTATGCGCAAGGGATGCTACGCATAAGGGATCAAGCGGAGCTGCCGGAGAGCATATCAATCGACAATATCAAGAACCGGTGTTCGTTGTATCTGGATAAGTCTGACTTTTATCACCTACTCGCAAAGCAGGGCCTGGAATATGGCTCCGGCTTCCAGGGTGTGGAGCATTTTTGGAGCGGAGAATACGAAGCGCTCGGGGTCATAGCGTTGCCGGATCTTCCCGGTCTGCACGAGACGCCCCTCTTGCGGCCAACGCTGATTGATATTTCTTTTCAAATCCTGGCGGCGACTATTTCAAACCGACTCGCTGGAAACAATCCGACGACCCACCTGCCGATTGGAATTGATCGCTTCAGATTGTACGGAGACATCCAGGAAGCACGGTACAGTTTTGCATCGTTGCGCACGGATGCCCGCGGCAGCGAGGCCGATCAAAATCTCCTGACGGGAGATGTGCTGATACTCGACAAACACGGCAATGTGATTGCCGAAGCCGCGGGAGTGAAGATGCAGCGGCTGGCTCCCAGTGAAAGACAGGCGAGGCAAAGGCTGGGAGAACTGATCTACGAAATGGATTGGAAGCACAGCGCCCTGTCGATTAGTGAAGCAGTCGCATCCCGGCCTGATCAACGCGGCGCGTGGCTGATCTTTGCCGATCGCAAAGGTGTTGGAGAGGCATTGGCGCGTTTGCTCACCTCCCGAGGTGAGGCGTGTACAGTAGTGCTGGCAAGCGATGAGAGTCGCGTGCTTGGCCAGTCGGAGTATGAGATCGATCCGTCGAATCCAGCGGACTATCGCTTGATTTGGGAGCACGCATCGCTAGCGTTGTCTCCTCTTCGCGGCGTTGTTCATCTTTGGAGCCTGGATTCGCCGCGAGACTGTGACCTGCAGGCCATGCACGACGAGGCGTACCGGATCGGCTGCGGCAGCCTGCTGTCGCTGGTGCAGTCGGCTGCCGAGTTTTTTGACGCGACGACGTTTCGACTCTGGCTCATAACGTCGGGCGCTCAACGCGCGGGAGTCGAAAACACGCCGCTCTCCATCGCGCAATCATCACTCTGGGGGCTCGGACGAGTCATAGCCAACGAACATCCTGAGCTGCGATCCACGTTAATCGATCTCGACAGTAATCCGACTGCCGAAGACGCCGGCCGCCTACTGACTGAGCTGTTGGAGAACGACGGCGAAACCCAAATCGCCTTACGCAGCGGCGCGCGATATGTCTGCCGGCTTGCGCGACGACCGCAAGCATCGAAAAGACCGGCGAAAGCGATTGGGCTCAGAAGCGACGGCTCTTACATCATCACGGGCGGGCTTGGAGGGTTGGGCCTCACCGTAGCGCAGTGGATGATCGAACGAGGAGCCAGGCATCTGGTTTTGGCCGGTCGAAGCGAACCTTCGGATGCCGCGAGCGAAACCCTGGACGCGCTGAGAAAAGAAGCCGACATCCTGACGGTCAGAGCTGATATTGGCAGGCTGGGCGATGTTGCCGATCTTCTCGCGGTGATAGATGAATCTATGCCGCCGCTTCGCGGCATAGTGCACGCGGCTGGAGTTCTCGACGACCGCATCGTGCTTCATCTGGATTCGGAGCGCTTCGAAAGGGTGACGAATCCGAAAATCCGCGGAGCCTGGAATCTGCATAGGTTGACGCTGAACAGAGAGCTGGATTTCTTTGTGCTCTTCTCGTCGGCCGCGTCGCTGCTCGGCCCGGCGGGCCAGGGCAACTACTCCGCGGCGAATGCGTTTCTAGACGGATTGGCGCATTACAGGCGCAGCCTCGGACTTCATGCACTGTCAATCGACTGGGGCCGATGGTCCGACGTGGGGCTGGCGGCGCGGCCCGATCGGACGCTGCGTCTCGAGACAAGGGGAATCAGAAGCTTCACGCCCGAGGAGGGACTGCGGGCTCTCGATTCTCTCCTGACGGAGGACTCGACTCAGGCAGGTGTGATGCCATTCGATTTCGAGCACTGGAGCGAATTCTACCCGGCCTGCCGCGAGCTGCCGTTCTTCGAATACGTAGCCGCTTCGAAGAAGATTGAATCGAATGCATCCATCCGCGTGCAGAGTAAATTAACCCGGCAGACGCTTTTGAATGCGGAATCGGGCGGACGTCTTGAACAGGTGAAATCTTACCTTGGCGGTGAGCTGGCGTGTGTCCTTGGACTCGCTTCGACGGGTCTGAAGGCGCTCGATTTCAACCAGCCGATGAATCGGTTTGGAGTCGATTCCCTGATGGCGGTCGAGTTGAGAAACCGCATAGAAGGCGATCTGGGCGTCGTCATTCCTGTAGTGAATTTCTTGAAGGGCCTTAGTCCGGCGCAGCTTGCGAAACAGGTGCTCGACGAAGTCGAAGCGTGCGACGCACCCGCTGAATACGAAGAGTATTCAGCGTACCACCTGTTTTCGGATAATGATCAGGTAGAGGAGATCTCGCTGTGACAAACGGTTCGCTTGTAGATGATCTCGCGCGTCGCAATGTTCACTTGTGGACGAACGGCGAGCGCTTGATAGTTCGCGCCAAGACCGGCGTCTTGACTCCTGAGCTTCGCGCGGAGCTTTCCGGCCGCAAGGAAGAAGTCATCGCAATGCTTCGCAAGTCCTCGGACAAAACCGCGCGGCTGCCCCGCATTACTCCTCGTCCGGAAGACCGGTATCGTCCCTTTCCGCTGACCGAAGTTCAGAGGGCTTACTGGGTCGGCCGGGGCGACGCCTTTGATCTGGGCAATGTGTCATGCCACATTTATTACGAGATCGACGCTAAGGATCTCGATCTGGGCCGTTTCAATCACGCATTTCAGTTTCTGATTTATCGCCACGACATGCTTCGCGCGGTAGTGCTGCCGGACGGACGACAACGAATTCTGGAGTACGTTCCGGCTTACGAGATAAAGACAATTAATTTGCGCGAGTTGCCTGAGACCGATTCCGATTCCGTACTCGCGGACATGCGCGCCGAGATGTCCCATCAAGTACTGCCGTCCGATCAATGGCCGCTCTTCGACATTCGCGCGACTTTGCTCGATGATGAGCGCGTCCGGATTCACTTCAGTTTCGACACGTTGATCGTCGACGTTCTGAGTCTCCAGATATTGCTCGAAGAATGGCGCGAGCTTTATATGAATCCGAATGTGGAGCTGACTTCGCTGGACCTTTCATTCCGCGACTACGTGATGGCCGAAGAGAGCGTGCGAGCGTCCAAGGCGTTCAAGCGCTCGCAAAAATACTGGTCGAAGCGGGCGCCGACTCTTCCTTCCGGTCCGAAACTTCCTCTTGCTCTGGCTCCGAGCGCGCTGGACAAGCCTTCGTTTACAAGGCATCGCGGACAGTTGTCGCCTGAAGAGTGGGCGCTCTTGAAGAGGCGGGCCGTCTCGCGACGGATGACGTTGTCGGGATTGTTGCTTGCCGTCTTTGCCGGAGTGTTGGCGAGGTGGAGCGGGTCTCCGCGGTTCGCGATTAATGTAACGCTGCTGAACCGGCTGCCGTTGCATCCGGATGTAAATCGATTAATCGGCGATTTGACTTCGCTTCTGCCGGTCGAAATTGATGGCTCGACTGCCGATCCGTTTGAATCCTGGGCCGCCGGGGTTCAATCACAATTGATCGACGATCTGGATCACTGTCACATGGGCAGCATCGAAATCATGCGGAACGCGGCTCGCTCTCAGGGGAAATCCGCGATCACGCTGCCGGTCGTTTTTACGAGTCTCCTAAACCAGAAAACAGAGAGCCGGCCCAAGACTCTCTGGATGGGAGAGCCGGTCTACGGGATATCGCAGACGCCTCAGGTTTGGCTCGATCATCAGGTGTTCGAAGAGGACGAGGCGCTGTTCTTCCAGTGGGACGCCGTAGAAGATCTCTTTCCTCCGGGCTTCATTAGCGACATGTTCGATACCTACCGCGGGCTTCTTTCCAAGCTTGCTCAAGATGACTCCGCGTGGTCCGCGGCGCTGGATGCATTTCCGGAATATCAGTTCGAATTAAGTAAGCCGCGCAGTACCGGCGAACGAGTATTACCGGAAGCGAGGCTGCAGGATCTTTTCGTCGAGCAGGCGAGAACACATCCTGATCAGACCGCGGTTGTATTCAACGATGTTCGAATAAGCTATCGCGAGCTTGATATCCGTTCAAATCAAATCGCTCATCAATTGAGAATATTGGGAGCGATTCGCGGCAGCGTGGTCGCGGTAGTGATGGAGAGAAGCTGGGAGCAAGCGGCTGCCGTGATCGGAGTGCTCAAAGCCGGCGCCGCTTATCTTCCCATCGATCCCAGCGTCCCGCGAGAACGCCTCTGGTATTTGCTCGAGAACGGCGGGGCCAGGATCGCTTTGACGCAGCCGAGATTGGATCGAGATCTGGAGTGGCCCGACTTCGTAAAGAGGCTGAGCCTGGGCGCGCTTCCGATTGGAGGCGCTTACGATAATCCTTTGGAACCGGCCCAAACGGCCGATGACCTGGCGTACGTCATCTATACGTCGGGTTCGACCGGTCAACCGAAGGGCGTGATGATAACGCACCGAAGCGCCGTGAATACGATCGTCGACATCAACAGCCGCTTTGGTGTTGGAACGAATGATCGCGTGCTTGCGCTTTCGGAATTGACCTTCGACCTTTCAGTATTCGATATATTCGGCGCGCTTGCGGCCGGAGCGACGATAGTCGTACCAAATTCGGACGGCGTGCGAGATCCATCCCACTGGCTTCACTTAGTAAGGAGGGAAGAAGTAACCATTTGGAATTCGGTTCCTGCGTTGATGGAGATGATGACAGCCTACTGTGCTTCAGATGACATCCCGCCGCTTCCGCTCCGTTTGGTTTTGATGAGCGGCGACTGGATACCGGTAAAGCTGCCGAACCTTATAAAAAGAATAGCGCCGGACGTTGAGTTGATCAGTCTGGGAGGCGCTACGGAGGCTTCGATCTGGTCGATCTTTTTTCCAATAGAACAGGTCGACGAGCGGTGGAAGAGCATTCCTTACGGGCGCCCTTTGAAGAACCAGTGGTTTTATGTTTTAAACGAGCATATGCAGTGCTGTCCGGTCTGGGTTCCCGGCGAACTCTACATCGCGGGTGACGGGTTGGCTCAAGGATATTGGCGCGATGAGCGAAAGACGTGCGAAGCTTTTGTCGTTCATCCCGTAACCGGCGAACGGTTATATAAAACGGGCGATATCGGACGCTGCTTGCCGGACGGCAATATTGAATTCATGGGAAGACGCGACTCGCAGGTCAAGATTCAAGGATATCGTATCGAGCTTGGTGAGATCGAGGCGGCCCTCGCGCAGCACCCCGCCGTTGAATCTTGCGTCGTCAAAGCAACGGGCTCCGCCGGCGCCGGCAGACGACTTGTCGCGTTTGTCATAACTAAGGGCTATGCACCAACCGGACTGGAGATGAGCCGCTTCTTGCAAGAAAAACTGCCTTCCTACATGATTCCATCCGCGTTTGTTCCGCTGGACTCATTGCCGTTGACAGCCAACGGCAAGATAGATCGAGCGGCTTTGCCCGATGCTCCTTCTCCAAAGATCGATTGTGCTTCGGATCAGCGGGCGAGCACCGTGCTGGAAGAACAGATTTCGAATGTAGTCGCCGATATTTTGAGCGTTACTCAGCCCACTCGCGACGCGGATTTCTTCGAGCTGGGCGCGACTTCCCTGGAGATTGTCCGAATTGCCCGCGTGCTCGAACAAAAAATCGGCTTCGCGGGTAAGATCGCCGATCTCTTTCAAGCGCCGACCGTGGAAGGTCTGGCGAGAATTCACGAACAGAGCCGATCTCAGGTCTTGGCCTGACAACGGAAAAATAATCGTATGTCACAGTCGAATGAAAAAAAACAACCTTTCGCTCCGCCCCGAACACCCGCCGAAGAGCTCATAACGGAAATCTATGGTTCTTTGCTGGGCATAGAGGACGTGAGCGTTTTCGATAGCTTTTGCGATTTGGGAGGGGGGGCCGATCACGCGACAAATCTGGCGGTACGTCTAAGCGAGGTCTTTCGAGTTGAAGTAGCCCCGAGCGAAGTGATCGCAGCGCCGACCGTCGATCGGCTGGTGACCACGCTGGCGCGCAAATGGGGCGGCCGCGAAATCGTGGATGAGATTGCGTGGACCTTTATGCAGGTGGATCAACTCTCCGATCTGGAGGCCGACTCGATGCTGCGGAGCGAAGCCGATTACGAGCTTGCGATAGAGCACGGCGCGGGCCGTTCGGAGTGGAGCGGGATTGAGGCCTCCGTTAAAAGGCGTCGACTGGTTGAGCTCTTGTTGGAGAAAACAGGAATCACGCTGGAGATGAGAGAAAGTCTGGCCGGTGGCGAATCCGAGCTGCCTGATTCGTAAAGCTGTCTCAAAGAGACACTCGCTTGAGCAGCGCCTTGAACCGGGTATCCGCTCGGAGTCCATCAAACACAGGATTCACATTGAGGTAGACCAGCTTGTTGGACCGCGTTTCGTAGCCTTTCTCGAGCCATTCGAGAGCGCTGTCACTCTCACCCAGACCAGCATATACGATCGCGATAGCGACATCAGCCACGTACCGGCTATGAAGCTCCCGAAGCTCCCGTACAATCTCACGAGCTTCTTCGCGTTGGCCGCGCACCGCGTAAAGATAACCCGTAGCGGACAGCACATCGGGCGTTCTTCCCAGGAGCTCGGCCGCTTTTTGATACTCCGCCCCCGCTGAATCGTACATTTGTTTTTGAACGTAGGCGTTTCCGATTACGAGATGCGTCAGGCCGAACGAATTGGAGATTTCCAACGATTTCTGCCATTGATTCAATGCTTCGTCGTAGCGGCGCGAATAGTAGTAATGAAAACCCGCGGATGTGTTTATCAGAAGAGAAACGGGGTCCAGCTCGATCGCGCGATTGAAGAACTCCTGCGCTTTGTCGAAGCGGCCCATCGCCGTCAGGAACAAGCCGTATCCCTGATATACGATCGCGTAAGCGGGACTCAGATCGATCGCTCTGCAGAACTCTTTTTCAGCGGCAAGCCAGTCCCAGTCGTATAGAAAGAAACAGGACGCCAGTGAAAAACTTGCTTCGGCCAAGCTATTGTCGATCTGGAGCGCTCGTCTTGCCGAAGCTTTGCTCTTCGGCATGGCTTCAATTGGAGAGACGTAGCCGTGATAAGCCAGCGCGCTATAAGCATCCGATAAACCGGCGTAGGCGATCGCGCAATTAGGATCAATCTCGATCACCTTATGAAAACACTCGATGCTCTTCAGGAAGCCTTCTTCGGTCCAGCGGTTCCACTGATAGCGGCCTTTGAGATATAGCTGATGCGCTTCGGAGTTCCTGATTTGAGGCTTGGCCAGCCGCTCTCTTTCGTCGTTCGTCAACTGAATCGTCAACGCGTCGGTAACACGCTCCGATATTTTGTCGTGCAGAGCGAATATGTCGGTGAAGTATTCGTCGAACTTGTCGGCCCACAGCGGCGCGCCGGTTACCACGTCGACCAGTTGCGCGGTCACGCGCACTTTGTCGGCGGATCTCAGGATTCGTCCTTCGAGGACGAGATCGACTTTCATGTCTTTGCCCGCGGTAATCCGGGAGTGCTCGTCGCCGTTATATTTGAGGACGGCGCTTGTCGGCCTGACCACGACCTTTCTGATGTTGCTGAGCTTGGTTATCAAGGCGTCGGCCATGCCGATGCCGAAATACTGATCTTCCTTGTCGGAGTTCAACGATTGAAATGGAAGCACCGCGATGGATTTCAGGTCGGGAGCCGGTTCAAGGGCTTCGGTTCGATTGCTCTCGCCGACGACCGTCTGGCTTACCCGGGCTATGAATCGATAGCCGCGCCGGGGAACGGTCTCGATGTATCGATGCTTGCCGGCCGTTTCTCCGAGTACTTTTCGCAGGGCGAAGATATTTTGGAAGAGCGTGCATTCTTCTACAAAAGTATTTGGCCAGATGGTATCGAGCATCTCGTCCTTTTGAAGCAAACGCCCGCTGTTCTGGACCAGAACCAGCAGGGTCTCGAATGCTTTTTGCGTCATTGCCACGGGCTCCCCATTTCGAAGCAGCACCCTCTCGGACGAATCGAGTTGAAAGGGCCCGAATTCGAAATAGAGCTTCTGACGGTTGCTCATCTACCCCCCTCTTACGACACCGCGCCGACGGCAGGTCGGAATAGCAAAAGAAATATGAAGAAAGAGGCGTATCAAGACCAATGACTATAGCGCTTGGAACCCTGACTTGTCCGGGCCCAGCCGCCGCTGACTGCCAACATCTTTGTCAAAAATGAAGCAGTGAATTAGTAATATGGAAGTGGGCCAGCTCGGCCAAGGCACCCGAAAGCGTTCTTTTGAGACCCGGAGGGACCCAGGCCCGTTTGATTACCGAACATTTTTCTTGCCTAAGGTTGCCGTATCCTCTAAACCCCCGGAAAACCTCCTGGCTCCCAGAGGTGACATAATCTTTTTCTATATAAAGGAAAACGACGGGCCTTACAAGCAGAAACAGGGCCGAAATGACCGACGCGAATTCAGGCCCGCATCATGTGAATCTTCAATGCTTTAGGTCAAAGGAGAAGTCATCACGCATGAATGTTGTTGAAATCATAGGAGTGAACCCCGTATTCCGCGCCGAGGTCGAAAAACTCTCCAGAACCGCCACCTGTGATGCGAGCGTGCTCATAATCGGAGAGACGGGCACGGGCAAGGAAGTCTTTGCGCGGACGATTCACAATCTCGGCAAGCGCGGAAGCAAGCCTTTTATCCCCGTCAACTGCGGCGCGATTCCGGTCGACCTTGTGGAAAACGAACTCTTCGGTCACGAGCGCGGAGCTTATACCGGCGCGTCGATTTCACACGTAGGGCTGATCGGCGAAGCGGCTGGAGGCACTCTATTCCTGGATGAGATCGACAGCCTCCCGCTCATGGCCCAGGTGAAATTGTTGAGGTTCTTACAGGAAAGGGAGTACAGGCCTCTGGGCTCGTCCAAGACTCTCAGGGCCGACGTGAGGATTATCAGCGCCTCGAGTGTCGATCTCCGCAAGGCCGTAGCCGCGGGGCGTCTTCGACAGGATCTCTTCTTTCGCCTGAATGTCGTGACCCTGGACATACCGCCGCTGAGAGAGAGGCGAGAAGACATCATTCCATTCGCCGAGCATTTTCTTTGCAGGTATGCGACCGAGTTTAACAAGCCTGCCAGGGAGTTCTCGCAGGACGCGCTAATCAAGTTGATGAGCTATAACTGGCCGGGGAACGTCCGGGAAATGGAGAACACGATCGAGCGCGCGGTCGTGCTCTCGGAGCAGGCGGTCATCGGGGAAGATGGTATTGTTCTTTCCGGCGCGGACACGCCGGCTACGCACGAACCCTTTCAGAAAGCAAAAGCGAAGGCCGTCGATCAGTTCGAACGGGACTACATTCAAGCTCTATTGATGGCGCATCGCGGTAATATCACCAGAGCAGCCGATACCGCCAAGAAAGATCGCCGCGCCTTTGTTCATCTGATCCGCAAACACAAGATCGCCGTGCAGCAGTTTAAGACGACTTCACACACTCTTGGATCGAGAGAGCTGCAGGAGACGGTCTAATAGGCGAGTCCTTGTGGAAGTAAAATACGCTCGTTCCAAAACGGGCCATATGGTTCGCGGACACTATGAAGAATTTATCAGGCTGCGAAACGCTATCGAATATATCTGTTAGCCGGAGCGGCTCGCGACGCCCTGAAAGAATTATCAGGGTACGGAAGAAAACACCGGTTATAAGTCAGCGACTTAGGACTGGCAGGCTGTTTGCACAACAGAGTATGCAAGCAGAAATGGTCCAAGAATTGACAACCTGGAAGACTTGCCGATAAAGACGCCTCGCGAGCGTCGAACTTCCAGGTCGGAAGCCCTTTCAACGCGGTCCGAGGCAGCAGCCTCGAGTACCGCGAGCGTTCCGCGAATATCAGATTGCCGTTAATAGGCCAAACCAATTGGCGCTACATGCGGCAGCACGGCCATCTCGAAATGCCAACCTGCTTTGAACCTATTACCCATCGTGAATCCGTTATGAATCCATCATGGGACGCGCTGAATTAATCGGACTCAAACACACACTATAGCGGAGGAAGAGAGAAATGAGTTGGAACGATCCTGATCGCGAAGACACAACCATCTATAAGGTTGTATTGAATCATGAAGAACAGTACTCGATATGGCCGGAGTACAAAGCCAACCCGCTTGGCTGGCAAGACGCGGGGAAGTCGGGCCCCAAGGCCGATTGTCTCGCATATATCAAAGAGGTCTGGACCGATATGAGGCCCTTGAGCCTGAGGAAGAAGATGGAGGAGATGGCCAGGAATCCTCCGCCTCCGCCCGCGCCTCCCGACCCAAATCGTCCCAAGGAAAAAAGCCTGGTCGATCGACTCTGTGAAAACGACCATCCGGTTGAAGCGGGGCTGCGTCCGGAGAAGACGGTAAAACTCTTCAAGGAAGCAATCGATCGCAACTATGTGCACATCAAGTTTACGGACACGAGAGGCGGCACCGAGCTCGGCGTCCGACTCGATCGCGACGCTTGTGATTTCACCGGGGCGGACTTCGAGGCCGGCAGCGGCTCGGTTCACGTCGAAGGCGGATTGACTCTCGATTACGTGAAAGTCAAGTGCATCGCCGACATAGAACTGGGACAACTTGCGGGAAGGGGCCGTCTCGAAAGAGTGGAAGCGCAGGCATAGCGTGCCGGATTGCTACTCATAGCAAGCGGGCACAAGCCGCTTGAGACCTGCCGCGATGTTAAAGGCCGCCGCGCAGCCAATCACGGGAACTGACGGGGCGCTAACCGCGTTTGAAGAGCCGTGAGTATGGTTCTGGCAATCGAAGAGGTGACCGCTCTCGCCGAACTCGATTGCCTGGTTGAGTTTACCCGTAACGGCGATCCCACGCGTGACTCCACGGGGATGATTATGAATCAGCTCACATTGACGGACTCAGAAGTAAAGATGATCGGGCGGCAGCTCGCCGACATAATGAGCAGGTATACGTCGGTCGAAGATCCTGATTTTCTTAATAGCTCGGCCGTCATAGCACATGAAATTCCCACCCGAGTTCGAAAATTCCTGAACGACTTCAAACAGTTGGAGCCTCCACCGGGCATCTGTTTGATTTCAGGTTATCCGGTTTCCGATGCCGGTATCGGAAGAACCCCGACACATTGGAAACATCGCCCGGAGCCCTCTCCGATGCTCGAGATGGAGATGCTCTTCGTGCTGATGGCTTCGTTGCTCGGAGATGTGATCGGATGGGCGACACAACAAGACGGATACCTGATACACGACGTGCTTCCGATCAAGGAGGACGAGTATTCGCAAATCGGGACCGGAAGTCAGCAGTTGATCTGGTGGCACAACGAAGATGCGTTTCATCCTTATCGCGGCGACTACGTAGGCCTGATGTGTTTGAGGAATCCCGATCGCGTCGCTACGACGTTTGCTTCGGTTGATATGATCCGGTTGGAACACTGTTCGGTAAGAACCCTGTTCGAGCCGCGCTTCACCATCAGGCCGGATGAGTCCCATGATCTGAGCAATGATCTGAGCAATGATCTGGGCAATGGCAACGGTCACTCGGTCAACGGAAACGGTCACACGGTGAACAACGCAAATGGTCGATCGGTGAACAACGGAAACGGTCATTCGGTGGAAAACGGAAACGGTCATTCCGTCCAATCTCCGGAGCATAACGGCGCGATGCGCGAACCCTTCGGCAGGCCGCGGAAAATCGCTATAATGTCCGGGGATCCGTCCTCGCCTTATCTGCGACTCGATCCTTATTTCATGGATCCGCCGGACGACGACGAGGCCCAGCAAGCCTTAACCGGTCTGATCGGCGAGATCGACTCCAAGCTTTCCGAAGTGGTTCTCAATCCGGGAGACATTCTGTTCGTGGACAACTATAAAACGGTACACGGCAGAAGGCCGTTCAAGGCGAGATACGACGGCAGCGATAGATGGCTCAAGCGAGTCAACATAACGCGCGATTTGCGAAGGTCCCGAGACTCACGGGGCAGTTGCACCTCGCGAGTGATCATTTGAAAAAGGCGCCGCACGGCGTCGGGAGCAAGCAAAAAAAGGACAACTCATTGTCCGCGATTTGTATTCGATCAGATCCGAACCTGGGAGGTAGAGGCGATGATGGAAGATCTTCGATTCAGCTTTAGGACGATGCGGAAGAATCCGGGCACTACGATAGCCGCCATCCTGGCGTTGGCCCTTGGAATCGGCGCGACGAGCGCTATTTTCAGCGTGCTCAACGCCGTGGTCTTTCGCCCCCTTCCTTTCGGGAATCCGGATCGGCTCGTGAAGATCGTGGAAAGGATCGATCGAACCGGGCAGGATCACCTTCCTTGCTCGTATGCGGACTTCAAAGATTGGACTGAGAGCGCCGCCTCCTTTGATCAACTGGCTGTTTACAATTCGTTCGGTGTTATCTATGGCGGCGGAGATGAGCCCATACTTCTTCGCGGGTCCGGTGTATCGGCGAACATGTTCTCGCTGCTTGAAGTCAATCCGCTCCGCGGCCGTGTTTTCACCGCCGATGAAGATCGCCAGGGCGGCCCGCGCGTCGTTGTCTTGAGCTATAAGACATGGCAGCGGCTTTTCGGCGGCGACGAAAACGTGATTGGAAAGTCGATCCTGTTGAGCAGCAGGGACACGACGGTTATCGGCATCATGCCGCCTGAATTCAAGTTTCCGGTTGAATCGGAACAGGGCGATTTCTGGATGCCGTTCGGCCTTTATGCTTCTCCGGCTGATCTACAGGCGCGCGGCTTGCGCAAGTACAACGTTGTCGCCGGTCTCAAACGCGGCATATCGGAGCGGCAGGCCCAGAGCGAGATGAATGTGATCTCTACCCGTCTCGAAGGGGAACATCAGGATACCAACGAAGGTTGCCAGGCCAGAGTAGTCTCGCTTCACGACGACATAGTGGGTGAGATCAGGCCGGCGCTGCTGATGATATTCGGAGCCGTCAGTTTTGTTCTCCTTATAGCGTGCGCGAACGTCGCGAATCTGTTGCTCGCCAGATCCGTATCGCGATCGAAAGAGATTGCCATTCGCACCGCGCTCGGGGCCGGAAAGGCTCGCGTCGTTCGCCAGCTTCTAACCGAGAGCGTAATCCTGGCGCTGATCGGAGGCGGCATTGGATTGATGCTGGCGATTTGGGGTACTCGCATACTCGTTGCAGCCAGCCCCACGAAGATACCGCGCGTTCAAGAAAGCGGAATCGATCTGCCCGTGCTGGGATTCACGTTTCTGCTTTGCGTGTTGACCGGCGTCGTGTTCGGTCTCGCGCCTGCGCTTCAGGCGTCGGTTCTGAACCTGAACGACTCGCTTAAGGAAGGCGGCAGGGAATCGAACCAGGGCGTGCGTGGCAGGCTGGCTCGAAAGGCGCTCGTCGTCGCGGAGATGGCTGTTTCGTTGATCCTGTTGATTTGCGCCGGTCTCCTCATGAAGAGCTACGCTCGTATTACCTCGATCAGCCCCGGATTCAATCAGGCCAATCTCCTGACGGTTTACGTCTCGCCTTCAAGGTCGCGCTATCCGAAGCCGGAACAACAGGCCGCCTTCTATCAAAATGTGCTGGATCATATTCGATCATTGCCGGGCGTCAAGACCGCCGGTGCGGTTGATATGGTTCCTTTGAGCGGCGACAACACCGAGACTACATTCTCGATCGAGGGCCGTCCTGCATCGGACAACGAAGAGCTGAGCACCGATTACTCTACGGTTTCGCCGAACCATTTTGAGGTAATGGAAATACCTCTGTTGAAAGGCAGCGCTTTTAGCGAAATGGACACATTGGCGGCGCCGCGAAAAGTAATAATAAACGACGCATTCAGCCATAAGTACTTTGCGGGCGAGGAAGTGATCGGCAAACGAATCCGGTTGGGCGGCGATGATGCGCCTTCGGAGATCATCGGGGTCGTAGGCGATGTACGAAACAAGACGCTCGAGAGCAAAGCAACGCCCGCCCTATTCGTCTCGTTCCTTCAGGCGCCTCCAAGGTCAATCACCTACATCGTGAGAACGGCCTCCGACCCGATGGCGTTGAGCTCAGGCGTTCACGGAGCAATTAGAGAAGTGGACAAAACGATCTACCTGCCGGAGAGCAAGACGTTCGAGCAGTTGGTTTCCGCTACGTTCGCGCCGCGTCGATTCAGCATGACGCTGCTGCTTGTGTTTGCGACGGTGGGACTCATACTTGCGGGCACCGGCATCTACGGAGTGATGGCCTACTCGGTGAGTCAGCAGGTACGAGAGATAGGAATTCGCATGGCTCTCGGCGCGCAGGGGAGCCAGGTCTTGAGACTGGTTCTTGGGCAAGGCATCACGCTCGCTTTGATCGGCATTGGAATCGGCTTGTTCTTGGCGCTGGCGGGGATGCGTTTCATCTCGAGCATGCTCTTCGAGGTCGGGCCCAGCGATCCGAAGATCCTTTTGAGCATTTCGGCGTTTTTGATGATCGTTGTGCTGTTGGCCTGTTACATCCCGGCGAGGAGGGCGCTCCGGATTAACCCGATCTCCGCCCTGCGCTCGGAATAGATATTCTAAGTCCGTTGCATCTTCTAATCTAAGGAGGGAGGTGTTTGATGAACACCGCTTTTGGCATGTCCATGATCTTGCAATTATTCGCTCTTTGCAGCGCTCTTCCGCGTGAGGTAACGATGGGTCAGTTGACGGACTCGATCCGCGAATACCTCGACGGCGGCGCGCCCCAAACCAAAGCCGCGCCTTCACGATCCGAGTCGAGCTGGAGATGGTCGGAGAACGATCGATCCGTCACCGTGACTATTGGAGGGCGCGTCGAGTTCACCGACGATTCGACCGATGTGAAATCGATCTCGAATGACGGCCTCTTCGTTCTTAACGAGAAGTCGAAGGAGGTCGAGAGAAAGCTGGAAGTAACAGCGCATCCAGGCGGCGGCGTCGAGCACGCCTATTCGCTGAACGGACAATCGCATGTGTTCGATCGCGAATCCCAGGCCTGGTTCGCGCGCGCGCTATCCACGACGTTGGCCCGCAGCGGACTGGATGCCGAAAGCCGAGCCGAACGCTTGTTGAAGGAAGGCGGAGCGCGGCGGTTAATCGTGGAAAGCGCTACCGCCCGGAGCGATCGCGCGAGACGGATATATCTGGAGACCGCGCTCAAGAGCAATAACCTCGATCCAGCCTCGCTTCAAGATGTGATGGGGGCGATTTCGTCATCGGTGTCATCGGAATCCGAGCGCGCCAACCTCTTGATCGCGGCTTTCGGAGCCGTTCTTAGCCGGCCGGATCTCTGCTCTGCTTTTTTCCAGGCGATTGGAAAGTTGGACTCTAGTTTTGAGCAGAAGCGGGTGCTGACCGCCATATTCAAATCCCCGAAGGCGCTTTCGCGAGAAGCGCTGCTCGATGCGTTGATGGCAGCGAAGCGCATTCCATTCGAACACGATAAGGTAGAGTTTCTGCTCGAACATGCCAATCTCTACCTGGGCGATTCCGAGCTTCGCAATGAGTTCGCGCGGACCGCCGCCTCGATTCGATCAGAAGCGCAGCGCCGCCGCGTAGAGGCGCTGCTCGACAGCAATACGAAGACGTCCAATTAACGTTAGTCCTCTTGTATCTTTGTTCGTTGGGTGCTCGCATCAGACCTCTCCGCCTGAGACTCAAGCGGCCCTTCAGTTTCAGGCCCACTCCTAAAGAAAATTCAAGCAAGTCGAACCATCTCGAACTTCAACCGGACCGGTTGACAGGTTAAATGATGAGCCACGGATATTTGACCGCGGAGTTCACGCTCGTAGACCTCCTTCGGCGCCGAGCTGAGGAACATCCCGATAAACGGGCTTATACGTTCCTCAATAGCGACGGCGTTGCGGAAGGCGCGCTGAGCTATCGCGAGCTTGACGAGCGAGCCCAATCGGCAGCGGCTCGACTCCAGGAGACTGTTGCGGCGGGTGAGCGAGTGCTGCTCTTATTCCCGCCGGGCCTCGACTACATCTCGGCCTTCTTCGGCTGTCTCTACGCCGGCGTTATTGCCGTACCCGCGTATCCGCCTTCCAGACGGCAAGGCAGCATGGCGAGAATCGTATCGATAGCAATGGATTGTCAGCCGGCCGCTGTCTTAACCACTGCCTCGATACTCAACCGCTTCTCCGCCGATTTGAGAGAAAGCGGTTCTCTGGCGCAGGTTCAATGGCTGGCGCTCGATGCGCCGGGCGCTTCGATGCACGAAGCCTGGCGCCGGCCTGATGTGCGAGGCGATTCGATAGCGTTCCTGCAATACACGTCAGGCTCAACATCCCACCCGAAAGGCGTGATGCTGACTCATCACAATCTGCTTCACAACGAAGAATCGATTCAAAAGATGTTTCGGCAGGATGAGCAATCGATAATCGTGGGCTGGCTGCCTCTCTATCACGACATGGGGTTGATCGGAAATGTCATTCAGCCCCTGTACTCCGGAGCCGCGTGCGTATTGATGTCTCCGATGACCTTTTTGCAAAAGCCGTTTCGGTGGCTGGAAGCAATCTCGAACTATCGAGCTACCACGAGCGGCGGACCCAATTTTTCTTACGATCTCTGTGTACGAAGGATAAGCGCTGAAGAGCGGGCCTCGTTGGATCTGAGAAGTTGGAGGGTGGCTTTCAATGGAGCGGAGCCGATCCGATCCGACACGCTCGATCGCTTTGCCGGCGCGTTCGAATCGCGCGGCTTTGACCGTAAATCATTTCATGCCTGTTACGGTTTGGCGGAGGCCAGTCTGCTTGTCGCGGGAGCCCGGGAGCCTTTGATAAAACGAGTCGCGGCGAAAGCGCTGGAGCGGAACAGGGTGATTGCAGCCTCTTCCGATGATCCGTCGAATAGCCGCGTCCTCGTCGGATGCGGTGATGTTTTGTGCGGAGACAATCTCGTTATAGTCGATCCGGGTACTTCAGAACGTTGCCAGACAGGACGAGTCGGAGAGATCTGGTTTTCCGGCCGCGGGGTCGCGCTCGGCTATTGGAATCGTTCCGAAGAGAGCGCGTCCGCTTTTGGGGCGCGACTTGACGGCGACAATGAAGGGCGCTTTCTACGCACCGGAGATCTGGGTTTTATAGATGAGGACTGTCTCTTCATAACCGGCCGCCTGAAAGATCTCATCATTATCCGAGGGCTCAACTACTATCCGCAGGACATCGAGCTTTCGGTTGAACAGAGCCATCCTGCGCTACGCCCAGGCTGCGGCGTTGCGTTCTCGATCGACGATGCCGAAGGAGAAATGCTGGCAGCCGTACAGGAGGTCGAGAGGCGTTTTCAGGATTGCGAGGCAGCCGAAGTATTCGCTGCGATACGAGAAGCCGTTGCGCGCGATCATCAATTGCAGCTTCACGCCATAATACTCGTCAAAGCAGGTTCAATACCGAAGACCTCAAGCGGGAAGCTGCAGCGGAACGCTTGCAAACTAGCCTATTTCGAAAACGCGCTTGACGCTGTTGCTCGATGGCAATCGGATGGCGCGAACGATAGCGATATCGCGGAATACGATCACGATAATCCGAACGAGGCTTCTCCGCCGGACAGATTAGCCAACGGACAGGTTCAGGATTGGCTTCGGGAGATGGCTGCGTCCCGGCTGGGCTGTGACTCGGAACACGTCGGCATCGACCTGCCGCTGACGGATTATGGACTGGATTCGTTAGCGGCTATTGAAGTCATTCACAAGATTGAAACCGAATTTGGCGTCGCGATTCCGCTGGCCGATCTTCTACAAGGTTGCAGCATTCGCGACCTGGCGCTGGAGATAGCCGGCGAGCGCCGGTCAGACAACAGGCATTCCGTTTTCACGTTCTCAACCGAGCGGCCGCCGGAGTATCCGCTTTCAATCGGCCAGCAAGCGTTATGGTTCCTCTATCAGTTGGCCCCGTCGAGCTCCGCATACAATATCGGCGGCGCGATTCGAATTCGATCCGAGCTTGATATCTCCGTAGTCCGGCGGATCCTGACATCGCTGGCTGCGCGTCATCGCGCGCTCAGGACCACGTTTCATTCGGTCGACGGAACGCCCGTGCAGCGCGTCCACGATCGATCGGAAGTCAGCCTGAGCGAATACGACGCGACGAAGTGGACTGAATCCGAGGTGAGCCTGCGCATGGCCGAGGAGGCTGAGCGGCCCTTTCAATTGGACAAAGGTCCGTTATTTCGAGCGGTGCTCTTCAAGGTTGGTGAACGAGAACATATTCTCGAGCTGGTATTCAATCACATCATCGCCGATTTTTGGTCTCTCGCGATATTAGCGAGCGAGTGGGGAGCGTTATACGAAGCAATCAGCGAGGGCTCGCAAGCCGAGCTGAGCCCGCTGAGCGCGGACTATTCGGACTATGTGCGCTTCGAAAACCGAAGACTTGGCGGCGAAGATGATGCGAAGCTCTTCGACTACTGGCGCGAGCAACTGGCCGGCGACCTGCCCGCGTTGGATCTGCCGATTACTAAACCGAGACCGGCGATACAGACGCACGTCGGAGCGTCTCACAAGTTCATTCTCAGCGAAGAAACAACCCTCGGCCTCAGGGCGGCCGCCGCGCGCCATCGCACGACCCTGTACGTAACTTTGTTGGCCGCTTATGAGGCGCTGCTTTATCGCTACTGCGGACAAAGCGATTTCGTGGTCGGCTCCGTGGCGGCTAACCGGACGCGTCCCGAGTTTGCGCGTGTGTTCGGCTACTTCACGAATCTTCTTCCGATACGGGCCGATCTAACGGGGCTTCCCGGTTATGACGAGCTAATAGAACGGACCCGCGAGCGGGTGCTGGGCGCGCTCGATCATCAGGACTATCCGTTCGCTCGGCTGGTCGATCGACTACAGCCGGTGAGAGATCCGAGCCGGCCTCCGCTGTGTCAGGCCGCGTTTGTCATGCAACGAGCCAATCCATCCGAACAGGAAGGCTTCGAGAGCCTGGCCATTGGGAGCGCGGGAATTCAGATGATGCTCGGCGGATTGAGTGTTGAACCGGTTGCGATGGAGCGACAGATCGCTCCGTTCGAGCTCACGTTGATGGCTGCCGAGCATGAAGGATGTATCTACGCCGCGATGCAGTACAACTCCGATCTCTTCGATGCATCCGCCGTCGAGCGGATGGCAGGAGAGATGAAAGTGCTTCTCGAGTCCGCGTTGGCCGAGCCGGATCGAAGCGTGGCCTTTCTGCCGATGCTTTCGGAAGCTGATCGCGCGCTGGTGTTGAGCGAGTGGAACGCTACTAATCGAGACTACGCGGAGAATCGTTGCCTGCATCAGCTCTTTGAGGACCAGGTAGAGCGTACGCCCGACGCCGTTGCAACCGTATTTGGTGAACAGTGGCTGACCTATAGCGTGCTCAATGTTCGCGCCAATCAACTGGCGTCGCATCTGATATCGATTGGGGTTGAGCCTGAATCGCTCGTAGGCATCTGCGTCGAAAGATCGGCGGCGATGATCGAAGGCTTGCTCGGCATATTAAAAGCAGGCGGGGCGTATGTTCCGCTTGACCCCAGTTATCCATCTCAGCGGCTCGCGTTCATGTTGGCGGACGGCGGTATTCAAGTGCTCCTGACGCAGCAGAAGCTCGCGAGCCTTGTCAGCGGCACAACAGCGAAAGTCATGCTTCTGGATGTCGACGGGGCGGAAACATCGAGCATGAGCGCCGTCAACGCGAGATCGAGAGTCAGCGACAATAACCTCGCTTATGTGATCTACACGTCGGGTTCAACCGGCAAGCCCAAAGGCGTTGCCATTGAGCATTCCAGCAGCGTTACGCTCGTTCGATGGGCCCAGGATCAGTATGAGCGACGGGAACTCGCTTCCGTAATCGCGTCGACTTCGATCTGTTTCGACCTGTCGGTCTTTGAGATTTTTGTACCGCTCGCATCGGGAGGCATGGTCATAGTGGTCCCGAACGCGCTCAGTCTTCCGGAGACGGCTGCCGCCGATCAGGCGAGCCTGATTAACACCGTGCCGTCCGCGATAGCCGAACTGGTCAGAGGCCGACAGATTCCCGTTTCGATTAGAACGGTGAATCTGGCGGGCGAACCGCTGCAGAAGCGGCTTGTGGATGAGTTGTATCAATTCGAAAGCATCGAGAGGGTCTATAATCTCTACGGTCCTTCCGAGGACACCACCTATTCCACCTTTGCGTTAATCGAAAAGAACGAAACCGAGAGCCCGTCGATCGGCGCCCCCATCACAAACTCTCAAGTCTACCTGCTGAGTGAATGGCAGGAGCCGGTGAGCATCGGGCTGCAAGGATTGTTGTACATCGGCGGCGACGGGCTCGCGCGAGGATATGTGAATCGCCCCGAGTTGACCGCGGAGCGTTTCGTTCCCGATCCATTCGGCGCGGGCGCCGGCCGCAGGTTGTACTTCACCGGTGATCTTGCGCGCTATCGGCAACGGGGCGCGATCGAGTTCATTGGCAGGGCGGATCAACAGATCAAGCTGCGAGGTTATCGCATTGAGTTGGGCGAGATCGAAGCCGCGTTGTCGACCTGTGCTTCGCTTCGTGAAGCCGCCGTGATGGTTCGCGAGGACGCGCCGGGCGAGCGGCGATTGATTGCCTATATCGTGCCCGCGGCTGATGCCGAGTCCGTGACAGCGGACGTGAGGGCGCATCTTAAATCGAGGCTGCCGGATTACATGATCCCATCGATTTTCATGACGCTGGCGTCCTTACCGCTGACGCCGAACGGCAAGATAAATCGGCGGGCGCTTCCGGCGCCGGAGGACGAGCGGCGCGATTTGGGACAAGCCTTTAGCGCCCCCGCGAACTCAACAGAGAAGAAGCTCGCCGAGATATGGTCCGAGGTTCTACGCGTTGAGAGGATCGGTATCAACGACAACTTCTTTGAAGTCGGCGGCGACTCGATACTGGCCCTTCAGATAATAGCGAAGGCCAAGAAGGCAGGAATCATGTTTTCTCCATTGGAGCTGCTACAACATCAGAGCATCGGCGAGCTTGCTGCTCTGGTCATCAAGCGGAGCGTCATCGCGACCGACGCGGGCTCAACGAGCGCTCTTCTTTCGCTTCTTCCATCTCAGAGTCAACTACTCGACGAGGCCGTTTACTCTTCAATGACCTGTGATCGATGGATCGCGCTGCGCTTGCGGCGACGCGTAACGCCGGACGTACTGCAAAGAGCTCTGGATCATCTGCTGTCCGCTCACGACGCCTTGAGGCTGCGCTTTGTTCGGACCGCTGAAGGCTGGAAGCAGCAGGCCGTACAAGAATGTCGCGCGTCCCTCAATCAAATCGATCTATCAATGGTTCCGGTTTCGCGGCGAGAGGAATTCATCGAATCCGAAATCCTGGCGGGACAGCAGAGCCTTGATGCCTCATCGGCCCCGATTTTTCGCGCGATCTTCTTCGACTCTGGAGATGACGAGCCGGGGACGCTTGTGCTGCTGATGCACAGCCTCACATCCGACGATGTCTCGCTTCAGATTATGCTGGACGATCTACAAGAAGCGATCGGCAGTCTGATGGAAAGCAAGCAGCCAGTCTCTTCAAAGACCAGCGCTTCATTCACACAATGGCTCGAGAAGTCTCAACAGAGCGAATTGCTCGGCGATGGCCTCGCAAGTCAGGGCAGCAATATCGCGGCGTCACATCGGCCCTGGCCAGGCGAGTTATCCGGTATAAGCCACGCGCTCTCGCTGAGCGTCGAGGAGACTCGGATCCTTATTTACGAGGCTTTGGCGGAGTACAGAGCAACGCTTGACGAACTCGTGCTAGCGGCGATGATAGGCAGCCTATGCCGGTGGGCCGGTGCTGAATCGATTTCAGCGGAAGCGGCGACTTCATTGCGCGAAGCGTTTGGGAATAGCCCGGATTTCATCAGGACCGTAGGCCCGTTAACCGACATCAAGTCTCTTGTGTTCACGCCGGGATCTTCACCCACTTCTGTCGAATTAATACTGGCGGCAAAGGAACAGATGCGGAGCCTGCCGCAAAGAGCGCTGTCTCAGACCTGGTGGCTGACGGTTGAAGCCCCTGATCGGAACGGCTCCGGAGTCTGGTTCTTTGGATTGCATTTCAGAAACGCGTTTAACGCCGCTGCTCATGATCAAGACTGGTTCACAATCGAAGACGGCTGGAGCGATCGTCCGGCTCACGCGTTCGGCTGGCGAAGCCGGCCGGTCGAGGTTGCGGTAGGCATGTTAGGGAGCAGACTCACGATCACCATGGCCTGGGGTGAGAGTCTCGACAGCCGTGCAGTTGAGCAATGGGCTTCGACTTTCCTCGAAACGCTCCGCGGGTTCACGTCGGAGATTGATTCGGCCGCCGCCGTCATTCCATCCGACTTTCCGCTTGCCGGTTTGGACCAAAACAAACTGCGCAAACTTTCGGCCTTGCTAGGCTCGACGGCCCTTTCGGAGTCAAAACCGGAGTCGCATCGCGATGAAAACCATTGAAGATCTATATCCCCTCTCGCCGGCCCAGGAGGGAATACTCTTTCACACGCTGTACTCACAGGGGTCGGGTGTCTACGTCGAGCAGTTTAGCTGCGTGTTCGATGAGGCGCTGGATGCGGGCGCCTTCGACCTGGCCTGGCGCAGGGCATTGCGGGATCATCCGAGCCTGCGAACTTCATTTCTATGGGATCAGGTGGATCGGCCTCTTCAGGTGGTGCACCGCAAAGCCGAGGTCTCTCTTGAACAAGGCGACTGGCGCGAGCTATCACACGCGGAGCAGGAGGAGCGTTTCGAACAGTATCTGAAAACAGATCGAGAGAAGGGGTTCGATCCGACGCAGGCGCCGTTGATGCGCTTGCATCTGATTCGCATCGGCGAGCGCGCCTACCGCTTTGTTTGGAGTTTTCATCACCTGCTCCTCGATGGATGGTCGATGTGCCTCGTGCTCGATCAGGTATTCACCGCGTATGAAGCGATACGAGAAGGAAAGGAGATCACTTCGCGCGGATCGCGTCCTTATAAAGATTACATTGCGTGGCTGCAGCGCGAGGATCGCAGTGAGTCAGAGGCTTTCTGGAGCCGGTCGCTTGCGGGGTTCACGACGCCAACCTCGCTCGGAATAGTAGCAAACCAGAGCACCGATGCCGTCGCTTCCGGATTTGCCGAACGTTACCAGTCAGTTCGATCCACTCTATCGACCACGGTCGCATCGACGCTGGATGCGGCGGCGCGAACGGCGCACTTGAGCATCGGCGCTATTGCGCAAGCAGCATGGGCTTTGCTGCTAAGCCGCTACAGCGACGAGTTCGATGTAGTCTTTGGAGTAGCCCTGTCCGGGCGGCCCTCGGAGCTTGAAGGCTCGGACGAGATGGTCGGCTTGTTCATCAATACGCTCCCGCTGAGGGTAAGCGTTGATGACACGATGACGGCGCTAACGCTCGCCGGGAGAGTCCAGGAGGCGCAGGCAGCGCTTCAACAACATCAGACCACTCCATTGGTCGAGATTCAGCGCCTCGGCAATAGACGAGGCGGTCAATCGCTGTTCGATAGTCTTCTGATCATCGAAAACTTCCCGGTCGCGGAGACGCTGTTGAGACGGCGCGATAGCCTGAAAGCAAGCCAGATCCGATTCTCTGAAACAGCTAATTATCCGATCACCGCCAAGGTATTTCCCGGTGAGAGCCTGTCGTTCGAGCTGAACTACGATGCGAATCGCGTCGGCAGTCTTGACGCCGAGAGAATGGCCGCGCACTTCCTGCAACTGCTCGAGCGGATCGCCTCGGAACCGGACTGCCTGATATGCGATCTGCCGCTCCTCTCGCCTACTGAGCGACACAGACTCCTGGTTGAGTTGAACAAGACCGAAGCGTCTTATCCGAAAGATAGGTGCATTCATCAGTTGTTCGCGGAGCAGGCCGCCAGGACTCCGGCGCGCATTGCTCTCGCGTGCGACGATTTGAATCTCTCCGACGATTCGAATCTCTCCTATGCGGGGCTTGACCGCGAATCTAATCGCCTCGCTCGATATCTTTGTTCACTCGGAGTGAACGCCGAAGCGCGCGTTGCGATCTGTCTGCCGCGCGGCGTTGAAATGGTCACAGCGGTGTTGGCCGTGCTGAAAGCAGGAGCTGCCTACGTACCGTTGGATCCGTCGCATCCGGCCGAGCGGTTGAGCTTCATCCTGAAAGACTCGGGCGCGCGATTGCTCCTGACCTCCGGCGCGGCGGCTGATGGCTTCGCGCCGCCTGAATTGAAAGTTGTATCGATCGACCGGGATCGGCATGCGATCGAGCTTGAGCGCTCGGATGATCTTGAATGCGCCGTAACGCCGGATCATCTCGCCTATACGATTTACACCTCAGGCTCGACGGGAAGGCCGAAGGGCGTTCAGATCACCCATCGTTCGGTAGTGAATTTCCTGGACTCGATGCGGCGGACGCCAGGCCTCGAACCTGAAGACGTGCTCGTCTCCGTCACGACGCTGTCCTTTGACATAGCCGGTCTCGAATTGCTTTTGCCGATTTCGATTGGAGCAAAGACCATAGTCGCTTCGACTGATGTTGCCGCGGATGGAGCAAGGCTGGGCGAGCTCCTCACAAGATCCGGAGCGACGGTAATGCAGGCGACGCCGTCGAGATGGCGTCTATTGCTCGAGTCGGATTGGTCCGGAGATGACAATTTTAAAGCCCTGTGCGGCGGAGAAGCCCTGCCGCCGACCCTCGCGGAAGAGCTCGTAGCTCGGGGCGGAGAAGTCTGGAACCTTTATGGACCCACCGAGACAACTATCTGGTCCACGATTGCTCGAATCGAGTCTTCGAATTGCATATCGATAGGGCGGCCCATTTCGAACACGCAGATATACCTGCTGGATTCGCGGATGAACCCGGTTCCCACCGGTATTCCCGGCGATCTCTACATCGGCGGCGATGGAGTCGGCAGAGGCTACTTGAACAGGCCCGATCTAACAGCGACGGCGTTCGTTCCTGATCCATTCACCAGCGAATCGGGAGCGAGGTTTTATCGAACCGGAGACAGGGCACGATACCTGGACGATGGCCGGATCGAATACCAGGGCCGGAGCGACCATCAGGCGAAGGTGCGAGGCTTCCGCGTGGAGCCCGGTGAAATCGAAACGGTGCTTTCGGAGCACAATGCGATTCAACAGGCCGTGGTGATAGTTCGCGAGGACTCGACGGGGGCCGGACAGCTCGGCGCATACCTGATCGCGGCCAATGGTCACCGTCCCGATAACAGAGAGCTGCGCGCGTTTTTGAGAGAGAGATTGCCCGAATACATGATCCCGTCCTGGTTCGTAATGCTGGACAGCTTGCCGCTGACCGCAAACGGCAAGGTCGATCGAAGATCGCTCAGCCTCGACCGGCCGCGCGATCCGGGCAACGAAAGTTCCGAGAGTTCGGCAAGCCCGATTGAAGAAATAATCACGGGTATCTGGTCGAAGCTTCTCGATCTGGATCACGTAGGAAGGCACGACAACTTTTTCGAGATTGGAGGCCACTCCCTGCTGGCAACCAGCTCCACGTCGAGAGTGCGCGAGGCGTTCGGCGTCGACCTGCCGCTGAGCACGATCTTTAATGCGCCGACGGCCGCTTCGCTTGCGGAGCGGATCGAAGCACTGCTGGTCACCCGAGTCGACGCGGCTCATTCATCGATTAGCAAAGCGGCCGGAGAAGGCCCGGCGCCGCTTTCTCACGCGCAGCGGCGAATGTGGTTCCTGAATCAACTCGATCCCGACAGCGCCGCCTACAACACGCCCGCGGCTCTCCGGCTAAAGGGAACCCTCGACATAGACGTGTTGAAAGCCGGCTTTGGCGATCTGATAAAGCGGCACGAATCGCTCCGAACGCGCTTCGTAACCGCGGGAGCGGAACCCGCCCAGGTCATCGAAGAGGACGGCCCGTTCGACTTCACCGTAGTTGATCTTCGCGAGCATTCGCCGGAGCTCCGCGAATCGGAATATCGCGGGAGGGTTCGAGAGGAAGCGCTGCGGCCCTTCGACTTGAGCCGCCTGCCGCTTTTGCGCTGCGTGCTCTTCGTTCTCGATCAGCAGGAGTATCTCCTCTTGATAAACATGCACCACATCATCTCCGACGGTTGGTCGATGCGAGTGTTGGTGCGCGAAGCGGCGGAGATTTACTCCGCGCGAATCGAGCAGCGGCCTTCAATGCTCGAGCCGCTTGCGCTTCAGTACGAAGGCTATGCGCGATGGCAGAAGGAATGGTTCGAGAGCGGCGTTCTGGAGGGGCAGCTCCATTATTGGCGAGAGCAGCTTGCGGGCGTCTCTCCGATGCTCGAGCTTCCGACGGATCGCCCGAGGCCCGCTGTCCAGAGCGATAGAGGCGAACGGCTGCCTTTCGAATTCTCGGCCTCTCTTACAAATCGTTTAAAAGCGCTGAGCAACGAAGAGAGCGCGACTCTGTTTATGACATTGGTCGGGGCGTTCAGCGTTCTGCTCCACAGGTATACGCGACAGAACGACATCGCGATCGGGACGCCGGCGGCAAATCGCAATCGAAGCGAGACGGAAGGACTGATCGGGTTCCTGGTTAATACGCTCGTGATTCGGGCGGACCTATCCGGAGATCCCGAGTTTCGAGAAATGCTTCGCCGAATCAGGCGGACTGCCTTGAATGCATATGTTCATCAAGACATACCGTTCGAATGGCTGGTCGAAGAGCTTGCGCCCGAGAGGAGCTTGAGCCACGCGCCACTCTTCCAGGTCCTGTTCGTGCTTCAAGATCAACGCGGCGCGCTTCCGGAGCTTCCATCGCTGAGCGCCAACCTGGAAGACGTCGACGCCGGCACGAGCCGGTTCGATCTCGAAATTCACGTCTGGGAGAGTCAAACGGGGTTGGGCGGCGTGATGATGTACAGCTCGGATCTATTCGAGCATGCGACCGTTGCGCGGATGACGAGCTGCTTCGAAACGCTGATCGAATCAATCCTGGCGAATCCCGACTGCCCGATCTCCAAGCTGTCGATTCTGACCGATGCCGAAGAGCGTCGGATTATTACCGATTGGAATGAGACAGCCGCGGATTATGAGAGCAGCGTCTGCATTCATGGATTGTTCGAGTCGCAGGCGGTCCTTGCTCCGGATCGAACCGCGATCGTCTTCGGCGATTGCTGCCTTAGCTACGACCATTTGAATCGCCGGGCCAATCAGCTCGCGCATCATCTGAATTCGCTGGGCGCGGCCCCTGAGATACGAGTCGCAATCTGCGTTGAACGCAGCGTCGAAATGTTGATCGCCGTGCTGGCGGTTCTAAAATCCGGCGCGGGCTACATTCCGTTGACCCCGGCCTATCCGCGCGAACGGCTCGCGTTCATGCTGGAAGATGCCGGCCTGTTAATCACCGACAGACAGTCGACGGCGATCTTACCCGATCACCACGCTCGAGTGATCAGCCTCGATTCGAATAGCGATTTCCTCCGCGATGGAGATCGCGAGAATTTCAATTCGGAGGCCGCGGCGGACAACCTCGCTTATGTCATCTACACGTCCGGTTCGACCGGCCGTCCGAAGGGCGTCGCGTTGAGTCATCGCGCTCTATTGAATCTCTTGTGCTGGGAGATGGACAGCTCGGCTCTGGAACCGGGAGAGCGGACGCTCCAGTTTTCTTCGATCACCTTCGACATGTCGTTCAACGAAGCTTTTTCGGCGTGGTGCTCCGGAGGCACGCTCGTTCTGGTTTCGGAAGAGATGCGTCTGGACCCGAGAGATCTCTGGGCCTACATTCGAGAACAGCAGGTAGAGAGACTGCTTCTTCCATATGTAGCGCTTCAGCAGTTGGCGGAGCAGTTCGAACAGGGCCCGTCAGCAATACGCGAAGTCGCAACATCGGGAGAGCAGCTCAAGATCAGCAGACAGATTGAAGCGATGTTCACCGGTCTCGATGCGACTCTTGAAAATCACTATGGCCCGAGCGAGAGCCACGTTGTGACAGCGCATCGGTTGACGGGGCCGCCGTCGACCTGGCCTGAACTTCCATCCATCGGCCGCCCGATCGCAAACAGTCAGATTTACATCCTCGGCGAGAACTTTGGGCCGTTGCCTGTTGGAGTGCCCGGCGAGTTGTTCATCGGAGGCGACAGTCTTGGGCGCGGCTACCTGAACCGTCCCGAGTTGACCGCGGAGCGATTCATCCCGAATCCGTTTGGGGCTTCGGGCGCCCGAATGTACAAGAGCGGCGATTTATCGCGCTTCCGCGACGGCGGCGACATCGAGTTCCTGGGCCGCATAGACCATCAGGTCAAAATACGCGGCCATCGAGTCGAGCTTGCCGAAATAGACGCGGTGCTCGGCGACCATCCGTCAGTAGCGCAATCGTTGACGGTCGCATTGCCGAACGACATCGGAGAGAAGATGCTGGTCGCCTATGTCGCGGCGGATCCGAACGAGCAGGTTACGGTAGCTCAGTTGCGCGAATTCACCGGCCGGAAGCTGCCGGATTACATGATCCCTTTGAGTTTCGTGATGCTTCCGGCGCTGCCCGTTACCGAGAACGGCAAAGTCGACAGACGGGCATTGCCGGCCCCGGAACGGTTGCAGTCGTCAGACGGTGATTACGAAGCGCCGCGCACGTTGACTGAACAGGTTCTGGCAAAGCTGTGGAGCGACGTTCTCAGGCTGGAACGCGCCGGTATCGACGACAACTTCTTCGCCTTTGGAGGACATTCTCTCCTGGCGACGCAATTGATGTCGCGCATTCGAAGCGCCTTTCGAGCCGAGATTCCGCTTCGCGCGCTGTTTTCCGCTCCGACCATCCGCGGCCTGTCGCAAGCGATCGACGATGCATTGAGAGCGACGGGGCCCGTGCGCCGCATCACTCGACAGGCCGACTCGAGCGAAGCGCCTCTTTCATTCGCGCAGCAGCGTCTCTGGTTCATCGACCAGCTTGAACCCGGCAACCCCTTCTACAATCTCTACACCGTCATCGAGATGAAAGGGCGGCTGGATCTGCTCGCGCTCGAGAGGACGCTCTCGGAGATCATTATTCGCCACGAGGTGCTTCGGACCACCTTTGCTGAGAAGGATGGCGGACCGGTGCAGGTCATCGGAAAGCCTGAGCCGGCCTCGATAGAGTTCGAGGATTTGACAGGCGTGCCCGCCGAGGCCGCCGAAATGGAGGCGATGCGTCTCGCCGGCGAGGAGACGCAGCGTCCGTTTGAGCTTGGCTCCGGGCCGCTGTTTAGAGTGCGTGTTTTTCGCATCGCCCATGAGCGACACACAGCGATTTTCACGATGCATCACATCATCAGCGACGGTTGGTCGATCGGGGTGCTGATCAACGAAGTAGCCGCGCTCTACGAAGCGTTCTCGTCGGGTGGGATTTCGCCGCTGCCGGAGCTCGAGATCCAGTACGCCGACTTCGCTCGGTGGCAACGAGAATGGCTTGAAGACGGAGCGTTGGACCAGCAGCTCGGCTACTGGCGGGCGCGGCTTGCGGGCGCGCCATCTGTCCTGTCTCTTCCTGCCGACAGGCCTCGCCCCGCGATCAAAGGCCGAAGCGGGGCGCTGCACACGATTGAGATCGGGCCGGAGTTGACTTCATCGCTTGGATCGCTCAGCCGCTCCAATGGCTCGACCTTGTTTATGACGCTGCTTGCCGCGTTCAACGCGTTGTTGTCGCGCTACACGCACATCACGGACATCGTCGTCGGAGCAGACGTCGCGAATCGCAATCGCGCTGAAACCGAAGCGTTGATCGGCTTCTTTGTAAATATGCTCGTGCTGCGGACCGATCTAAGCGGCGATCCCACGTTCCTGGAATTGCTGTCGCGAACGCGCGAGATATGCCTTGGCGGCTACGCGCATCAGGACGTTCCCTTTGAGAAGCTCGTGGAAGAGCTGAGTCCCGAGCGAAGCCTCAGTTACACCCCGCTCTTTCAGGTACTGTTCGTGCTGCAGAATGCGCCTTCGCGAGACCTGAGCCTGCCCGGCGTCGAGCTGAGCGCATTGTCGCTTCCAAAAGAGACCGCCAACTACGATCTGTTGCTGGACCTGTCGGAGGATGGCGACCGGCTCACCGGTTTCCTTCAATACAGCACCGACCTCTTCGATTCGTCGACGATCGAACGAATGGCGGGCCATCTGCTGAACTTGATTGAGGGGATCGTCGGCGATCCTTCGCTGTCTCTCTCCGAATTCCCGGTTATGTCGCCGGCTGAGATACGGCATATCACCGTCGACTGGAACGATACGCGGACCGACTATCCCCGAGACGCGGTTATAAGCGAGCTCTTCGAATACTGGGCCGGCGAAACATCCGACAGCATCGCGGTTATTTGTGAAGATCTCAGTCTTACTTATTACACGCTCGATAGGCGAGCGAACCAGCTCGCTCGCTGCCTGCACCACATGGGTGTCGGGCCCGAGGTTCCGGTCGGATTGGGGGTCGAGCGCGGCGTTGAAATGCTTGTGGCGATCCTGGCCATACTGAAAGCAGGCGGCGCTTATGTCCCTCTTGACCCTTCGTATCCGATCGAGCGCCTCGGCATTCTTCTGGAAGATGCCCGCGTGCCGGTCTTGATCACTCAAGAGACTCTGCTCGACAAGTTCCCGGTACATTTTGGACGAGTAGTCTGTTTGGACAGTGAGCGCGACGAGATTGATCGCGAGAGCGACGAGCCGCTGCCTGCGTCGGCTGTCGCCGACAATCTGGCTTATGTCATCTACACCTCTGGATCGACCGGCCGTCCCAAAGGCGTGAGCGTCACTCATCGAGGCGCCGTGCGGCTTGTGCGAGACACCAACTACATCCAGCTCGGCCCCGAAGAAGTTGTCGTACAGCTTGCGCCTGTTACTTTCGACGCATCGACGCTGGAAATTTGGGGCAGCCTCTTGAATGGAGCGTCGCTTGTCATCGTGAAGGAGCACCGGACTTCCATCGCGCGGATAGCGCAGGTGCTCGAAGAACACGCGGTGACGACGATGTGGCTCACCGCCGGCCTCTTTCATCTGATGGTCGACGAAGCTCTGGATCGGCTTGCGGCAGCAAGGCAGCTCCTGGCGGGCGGCGATATCCTCTCTCCGCATCACGTGCGCAGGTACATTGAAGCAGCCGGGAATCGAGTTCTAATAAACGGCTATGGTCCGACCGAGAACACGACCTTTACTTGTACGTATTCAATGAATCGCGAGACCGAGTTCGGCGCTACGGTTCCTATCGGCAAACCGATCAGCAACACTCGAGTGTACTTGTTGGATCCACGGCTGAATGTAGCTCCGATTGGAGTCAGCGGGGAACTATACACCGGAGGCGACGGTCTCGCGCGAGGCTACTTGAATGCGCCCGCTCAGACCGCCGAGAGGTTCATTCCAGACGCGCTGGGAACCGAAGGCGGGCGGATCTATAGGACCGGAGATCTCGCTAGATACGCGCCGGACGGCCGGATCGAGTTCCTGGGGCGCGGCGATTATCAAGTTAAGGTGCGAGGATTCCGAATTGAGCTCGGCGAGATCGAAACGATGATCAGCCGGCATCCCGACGTGAGAGAAGCCGTAGTCCTCGCGAGAGGCGATCAAGTCGGCGATCGGCGAATCATCGCTTATGTGACCGGCAAGCCTGACAAATCGCTTGTCGCCGCCGATCTCAAGCATTACCTCAAAGACCGGCTGCCAGAATACATGGTTCCAGGATCGATTGTTCCGCTGGACGAACTGCCTCTGACCGAGAACGGCAAGGTAGACCGAAACCGGCTCCCAGAGCCTGAGACATATATCAATGAAGAGAGTAAAGCGCCGGCGGCAGGGCTGAGTCCGATCGAGGAAGTACTGATCGGAATGTGGGAGAACCTCCTGAGCGCGCGAGGCATTGGTCTCGACGAAGACTTCTTCGAGCTGGGCGGACATTCGCTTCTGGCGACTCAAGTGGTCTCGCGAGTGAGGGAGACATTCAACGTCGAGATGCCGCTGCGTCAGATGTTCGAGCACCCAACTGTTCGCGAGTTTGGACGCGACATCGAATTCGCGATTAAGCGAGGCGCCGGTGTTGAAGCGCCGCCGATCCTGCCCGTTCCTCGAGAATTCGGCATGCCGCTCTCATACTCCCAGCAGCGGCTATGGTTCCTGGATCAACTCGAACCGGGAAGCCCGTTTTACAACATTCACGTTGGTGTTCGAATCTCGGGGCCGTTGGATGCGGACATCTTCGCCGCATCGCTCCGCGAAATAGTGAGAAGACATGAGGTCCTGCGCACGACCTTTTCGCTTGCGGATGGAGAGCCTGTTCAGATCATCGACGCTGCCGCCGACCTGGATTTTCGCCTCGTCGATTTGAGTGAGCTCGAAGGCGAGCGCGGCCGCGAGGAAGCAGCTCGTAGAGCCAATGAAGAAGCTCTTACGCCGTTCGATCTGAACCGCGGTCCGTTGCTGCGGGTCAGGGTGCTGCGGCTCGGGTCCGAAGAGCACGTAGCGCTCTTCACGATGCACCACATCATAAGCGACGGCTGGTCGCTTGGGGTTCTGGTTAATGAGGTCGCCGCGATCTATCCGGCTCTTGCATCAAAAGGGCCCTCTCCTCTGACTGACCTGCCGATCCAGTATGCGGATTTCGCGGTTTGGCATCGCGAGTGGCTGCAAGGCGACGTGCTTGATCTACAGTTGGCTTATTGGAAGTCGCGATTGACCGGCGCTCCCGCGGTTTTTGAACTGCCGACCGATCGTCCGAGACCCGCGATTCAGACTTATAGAGGCGACGCACACACCGTTCTGCTAGCGACGGAGCTTGCGGAGAATCTCAAGGCGCTGAGCCGGCAACAAGGCGTCACGCTCTTTATGACTCTGTTGGCTGCCTGGCAGACGATGTTGATGCGCTACACGCATCAAGAGGACTTCGTGGTGGGCACGCCCATCGCCAACCGGAACCGGGCGGAGACCGAAGGCCTAATTGGATTCTTCGTCAATACGCTGCCGATGAGGACTGATCTCACGGGTGATCCGGCTTTCAACGAGTTGCTCGGCCGGGTTCGCGAGATTACGTTGGGCGCATACGCGCATCAGGATCTACCGTTCGAACGACTGGTTGAAGAACTCGCTCCGGAACGGAGCCTGAGTCACGCGCTTCTCTTCCAGGTAATGTTCGTTCTGCAGAACACTCCCGTGGAAAACCTCGAGCTTCGGGGCCTGAGCTTGAGTGTTATGAAGTCTCGCACCGAGACTGCGCAGTTCGATCTCGTTCTCGATATGCGTGAGTCGCGGCAGGGGCTGGAGACGACCATCGAATACAACGTCGACCTGTTCGATGCTTCGACGATAGAGCGCATGGCGGTCCATCTCGAGACGCTGTTGCACGGAGTCGCGGCAAATCCTACGCAGCGGCTTTCAGACATGCCGCTGTTCAGCGAGCAGCAGCTCAGTCAGATTCTTATCGATTGGAACAACACGCGAAGCAGCTATCCGAAGAACATCTGTCTTCACGAGCTGTTTCTCGCTCAGGCCGAACAGCGCGCCGACTCCGTCGCCGTCGTCTTTGACGCGGAGCAAGTCACATACGGGGAGCTGAATCGCCGATCCAACAAGCTGGCGCGCTACTTGCGCGAGATGGGTCTCAGACCTGATTGCCTGGCGGCCATATGCGTCGAGCGCTCTATTGAAATGATCGTAGCGGTGCTCGGCGTTCTTAAGTCCGGCGGCGCTTACCTGCCATTGGATCCGGCCTATCCGCGTGAGCGGCTTTTAGTGATGCTCGAAGATTCGCGTGCGGGGATCGTGATAACGCAACAGCGGCTGCTTGCGATGATTCCGGAGATACCGGCGCGTGTCGTTTGCATCGATACGGATTGGTTCGAAGTCTCGAGCCGCGCTGATGACAACCTTGAAGCTGCCGTTACTCCCGGCAATCTCGCGTATGTGATTTACACTTCCGGATCGACCGGCAAACCGAAAGGCGTATTGATTCCCCATCGAGCCGTTGTGAATCACAACTTCGCGGTGGCATCGCCGTATCAACTAACATCCCGAGACCGCGTGCTTCAGTTTGCGGCATTGAGTTTCGACGTTGCCGTCGAAGAGATCTTTCCGACGTGGATGTGCGGCGCGGCGGTCGTCTTGCTTCCGGAGTCGGCAATGAGCTCGCCCAACTCGTTTTGGAAATTCCTGGATAGTCAACGAGTCACGGTTGTAAATCTTCCGACCGCTTTCTGGAACGAAATCGTCTCCGAACGAGCCTCGCATAATGGCAATTCGCGCCCGGCTCTCCGCGTTGCCGCCATCGGCGGGGAGAAAGGGTTGCTGGAGCGCTTCGAACGTGCGCAGGAAGTGATTGGTCCGGAATTGAGGTTGATGAACGTGTACGGACCCACGGAAACGACGGTGACCAACACCGTGTACGAGTGGCGTCCCGGCAGCAAGCCAGGTGGAACGTCTTCGGTGCCTCTCGGCCGGCCGATCGCGAATACGCGAATGTATATAGTCGACAGGCACGTTCAGCCGGTTCCAATAGGCGCTCCGGGAGAAGTACATATCAGCGGCGACAGCATGGCGCGAGGTTATCTGAATCGTCCGGATCTGACCGCGGAGAAGTTCATTCCCGATCCCTTCAGCGATGAGGCGGGCGGGCGGACTTATAAGACAGGCGATGTCGGCAGGCTGCTCGAAGATAGCTGTATCGAATTCCTTGGCCGCGTCGATCAACAAGTCAAGGTTCGCGGCTTCCGCATTGAGCTGGGCGAGATCGAAGCGGTGCTGCGCAGTCATTCGGATATCCGCGAAGCCGTCGTCGTTGCTCGCGACGGTGGCCGCGGCGGCAAGCGTGTGATCGGATACGTGGTCGCGAAGAATGAACAACCGCCGTCGATCGGCGAGCTGCGGGCGCATGTCAAGAGCAGGCTTCCCGAGTACATGGTTCCATCGGTGATCATCAGTCTCGAGGAATTGCCTTTGACCGGGAACGGAAAAGTAGACAGAGCAAGACTGCCTGAGCCCGCGCAGCAACGACCGGAACTGGAAGAGCAATACACTCCGCCGGGAAGCCCTCTCGAAGAGCTGCTCGCTCAAATATGGTCACAGGTGTTGGGTATTGATCGAATCGGCGTGCACGACGACTTCTTCGAGTTGGGCGGTCATTCACTGCTTGCGACGCAGCTTGTGTCTCGAGTTCGCGACGCATTGAGCGTCGAGCTGGCCCTGCGGAACCTGTTTGAGAGCCCCACAATCGCTCAACTGAGTCAGGTCGTCGAGGACGGTCTCATTAAGCAAATGGAACAACTCAGCGAAGAAGAAGCGCTAGGCGCGCTTCGCGAACCATACTGATTACCAGCCCGATAATTCATATAATGTCTACTACTGATTTAATCGATCGGAGGTCGCGGCTTTCCGCGGCGAAGCAGGCGCTGCTGGCCCAGCGCGTTGAGTCAAAGCTCGACGGACCGCGCAAGCAGGAGATCGTCAAGCGGGCTCGACTAGAGGGCTTGGCGGCGCTATCGCTCGCGCAGCAATGGCTCTGGCTTCTGGATCAACTCGAGCCGGGCGCCAGCCGGTACAACATGTCCATAGTCGTGCGACTGACCGGCCGGCTTGACCAGACATCGCTGAACCGTTCGCTGAATGAAATAGTCGCGCGACACGAAATACTGCGCACGACGTTCCGATCCATAGACGGAGCGCCCGTGCAAGTCGTCGGACCGCCTGTCCTCGTAACTCTTAACGTCGAAGATCGCTCTGCTTCATCGGAGAAGGATCGTGAAGCGTGGGTGCAGGCAATTGCGAGCGAAGAGGCGGCTCATCAGTTTGATCTGACTCGGGGCCCGCTGCTTCGCGCGCGGCTCCTTCGCTTGAAAGCGTCCGAGCACGTGATCGTACTGACGATGCACCATATCGTAAGCGACGGCTGGTCGCTTGGCGTGCTCGTGAGCGAAGTCGCGGCGCTTTACAAGTCATTCACCGAAGGGAGGCCGTCGCAGCTTCCCGATCTCTTTATCCAGTATGCGGACTTCGCGGAGTGGCAGCGTGAGTGGTTGAACGGAGAGGTTCTCGAAAAGCAGCTTGGCTATTGGAAGCAACAACTGGCCGCGGCCCCGGAGCTGTTGGAGCTGCCCGCCGATCGGCCCAGGCCGCCGGTGAAATCGTTTCAGGGCAGCAGCCATTCGGTGGCGTTATCGTCGGAGCTTTCCGAATCATTAAAACTACTGAGCCGGCGCGAGCGCGTGACGTTGTTCATGAGCACGCTTGCGGCATGGCAGACCTTGTTACTGCGCTACTCCGGACAGACCGATCTGATTGTCGGGACCCCTATTGCGAACCGCAATAGAAGCGAGACCGAAGGCCTGATCGGGTTCTTCGTCAACACGCTGGTTCTGCGCACCGATCTGTCGGGCAATCCCACTTTCCGGGATTTGCTCGAGCGCGTGCGAGATGTCACGTTGAGCGCATACGCGAATCAGGATCTTCCCTTTGAGAGATTGGTCGAAGAGCTGCAGCCGGCTCGCAGCCTGAGTTACACGCCTCTCATTCAGGCCATGTTCATTCTCCAGAACACCCCTCTTGGCGCGCTGGAGCTTCCGGGGCTGGTGCTGAGCCCCGTCGAGATTGAGAGACAAGTCGCAAAGCTGGATCTGATTCTGGATCTCGCCGAGACGAGCGAAGGTCTGAGGGGTGTAATTGAATACAGCTCTGATCTCTTCGATCGCTCCACGATCGTCCGAATCATCAGCCATTTCGAGAATGTCTTACGGGCGGTTATCGTCGACCCGTCTCAGAGGCTGATGGACCTGCCATTGCTGAGCGAGGCCGAGACCACCCAGCTACTGATCGAATGGAATCAGACTCGCCAAGAATATGAGAAGACCGCGGGTATCCATGAGCTGTTCGAGATGCGCGCAAGCAATAGCCCGGATGCCGCGGCCGTGGTTTCCGGCTCGGAGCAATTGAGCTACGGAGCCCTCGATGCTGCAAGCAACAGGCTGGCTTATTATCTTCGGACATTGAATGTAGGTTCCGAGGCGCCGGCGGCGATTTGCATGGATCGTTCGATTGAGATGATCGTTGCGATGCTGGGCGTGCTCAAGACCGGCGCGGCCTATGTTCCGCTTGACCCCCGCTATCCGACAAAGCTCCTCGCGTACATGCTCGAAGACTCTCAGGCGTCGGTAATCGTGACGAAGCAGTCATTCACCGACGCTCTGCCGCAATTCGATGGGAGGATCGTCTGTGTTGATGCTGATGCTGAATTAGATTCTTTTGACGACGGCGAGCTTACCAGGAGCGCGCTGCATGCCGAGACTCTCGCTTATGTAATGTATACGTCGGGTTCGACCGGCAATCCCAAAGGCGTCGCGGTCACTCATCAGGATTTGATCTGGCTGGTAAACAACCTCGACGATCTCACCATTGAGGCGCCGGACATTGTGGCCCACGCTTCGAACACCGCATTCGATGCCGCGAGTTTTGAAGTTTGGGGAGCGCTTTCGAGCGGAGCGCGCCTGAGTATCGTTCCGAGAGATGTTTTGCTCTCGCCTGTCGAATTCGTCGAGCACTTGCGCAGCCAGGAGGTAAGCGTCCTCTATCTGACTGCCGCTTTGTTCGCTCGAATGGCGAGCCATGATCCCACGGCCTTCTCCACTCTTCGCAGGGTCGTCTATGGAGGCGAATCGATTGATCCTCACTGGGCTAAAACGGTGATCGAGTCCGCGCCTCCCGACGTGTTGATACACGTCTATGGTCCGACCGAAACGACCGTGTTCTCGTCTTATCACATCGTGACCGGCCAGGGAGGCGGAGTTGCTTTGCCGATAGGCTGGCCGATGAGCAATACGAGCAGCTACATTCTCGATGAATGCATGAGGCCCGTTCCGATCGGAGTGGTCGGCGAGTTGTACATTGGCGGTGAAGGACTGGCGCGGGGTTATCTCAACCGGCCCGATCAGACCGCTAGTCGGTTCATTCCAAACCCCTATGCCTGTGACGAGGGAGATCGTCTTTATAGGACGGGCGACCTTGCCAGGTATCTCGCCAATGGCGAGACGGAATTTGCCGGGCGCACCGATCGCCAGGTGAAAGTGCGCGGATTCCGAATCGAGTTGGAAGAAGTCGAGAACGCCATCCTTCAACATCCGGGCGTGGTCAAGACCGTTGTTTCAGTGCGCAAGGACAACGCCGGTGATAAGCGGTTGGCAGCTTACATAGTCGAGGAAGGCGAGGCGCGCGGAGCTTTCGGCGAGCTTCGAAGGTTCCTGAGAGAGCGACTGCCGGAGTTCATGATCCCTTCGGCATTCGTAGCCATCGATTCGATTCCGTTGACTCTCAACGGAAAACTCGACCGCGCGGCTCTGCCCGAGCCGGCCTGGAGCACGGCTTCCGAAGACTCAGAAGCGCCGGTCTCTCCTCTCGAAGAGATGATCCGCTCGATCTGGTGCGACGTTCTCGGAATCGAGAGCATTGGAATACACGAGAGTTTCTTTGATGCGGGCGGCCACTCGCTTTCAGCTACCCAGCTCATCTCCAGGGTCCGCGGCCTGTTCAAAATCGAGCTGCCTCTGCGCGATTTCTTCGCCGCGCCGACCATCGGTCAGTTGGCTCTCAAGGTTCGAGATGCGTTGGATGGAGGACGGCTGCCCGATGCTCCAGAATTGCGCAGGGTAGAGCGCGATCGACCGCTGCCTCTCTCGTTCGCGCAACAGCGCCTGTGGTTCATGGATCAACTTGAACCGAACACGGCGCGATACAACATCTCGATAATCGTTCATCTCAGCGGACAGCTAAACATCGAGGCCCTGGAGCGAGCGTTCAGCAAAGTGGTTCAACGCCACGAAGTCCTGCGAACGAGCTTTATCAGCGTGGAAGGCACGCCGGCGCAGGTGATTCGCGAGCAAGCCGCCTTGCCTCTTCCAATGGAGCGGCTGGATGAGAAGCCGGCCGACGAACGAGAGGCCGAGACGAAGCGGTTGACGCGCGAAGAGGCGTTGAAGCCGTTCGATCTCGAAGCGGGTCCGCTGCTGCGCGGCAGGCTTCTTCACTTCGGCGAACAGGAGCATCTGTTGATTCTCACGATGCACCACATCGTCAGCGACGGCTGGTCAATGGGCGTGATGGTGAAGGAGGTCGCGGAGCTGTACGGTGAGTTCGCTTCGGGCAAGCCGTCGTCGCTTCCCGAGCTCGAAATTCAGTATGCGGATTTCGCTGTATGGCAGCGCGAGTGGCTGCAGGGTGAAGTGCTCGAAAAGCAACTCGACTACTGGAGAGACCGCCTGGCCGGAGCCGCTTCATTGCTGGAACTGCCCGCCGACAGGCCTCGTCAATCGAATCAGACACAGAATGGAGCCAGCCTACCCATCAGCGTGCGGCTCGAGATAACCGAAGCATTGAAGGCATTGAGCCGCGGAGAAGGCGTCACTCTGTTCATGACCTTGCTCGCCGTGTTTCAGACGCTGCTTTATAGATACACCAATCGGACGGACATCATCGTCGGCGCGGACGTTGCCAATCGGACCCATAAAGAGACCGAACCGCTGATCGGCTTCTTTGTGAATATGCTCGTGCTGAGAACCAACCTTTCGGGCCGGCCGACTTTCACGGAATTGCTGGGCCGAGTGCGGGAAGTTGCCCTCGGAGCGTATGCGAACCAGTACGTGCCTTTTGAAAAAATTGTAGAAGAGTTTGAGCCTGTGCGAAGCATGAGCCACACGCCGCTGTTTCAGGTAGTGTTTGCGCTTCAGAACGCACCCATAGGAACACTCGAGCTGCCCGGACTGATATTGACGCTGGTTGATATCGCCAGCGAGACAGCCAAGTTCGACCTCTTGCTGGATCTGACTGAATTGGAAGGCGGCCTCAAGGGCATCATCGAATACAACACAGACTTGTTCGAAGCAAGGACTATCGAGCGGATGGGGAGCCACTTCGAGAGATTGCTTGAAAGCGTGGTCGAGAACCCCGAATGCGCGATAGACGAATTGCGGATGCTGACCGCCTCGGAACGCGACGAGATCGTTGTTGATTGGAACGCTGCCGAGGCCGAATTTCCTAAACAGAAATGCATTCACGAGTTGATCGAGGAGCAGGCGGAAAAGACCCCGGGAGCGGTTGCGGTTGAGTACGGCGGAGAGACCATCAGCTACGCGGAGCTTCAAACGCTGTCTGATCGAATAGCCGGGAAGCTCGAAGAACTTGGAGCAAGCAATGGGGAGCGAGTTGGTCTGTATCTTGAACACTCGATATGGACGATAGCGGCGATACTCGGAGTGCTGAAGGCCGGGAGCGCGTACGTACCCATCGATGTCAATCACCCGGCGAAGCGACGCGAATACATAGTCAGCGACGCCGAGATCAAGGTGATGCTCACGGAGAGCAGGCACAAGGAAACAGTAAGCGGAGTCAGAACAGTAGCGGTTGATGAGGAATGGGCAGAACTTCGAAGAGGACTACACCGGACCGAAGAGAGATATCAGAGCAAGGTGCAGCCGAGCGACGTTGCCTATGTGATCTACACGTCGGGATCGACGGGCGAGCCGAAGGGTGTAGAGATTCAGCATCGAGCGCTGGTCAACTACGTATGGTGGGCGGCGAAGATGTACGTAGATGAGGGAACGAAGCAGGACTTCGCGCTCTACTCGTCGCTGGCATTCGACCTGACGGTGACATCCATCTACACGCCGCTGATAACCGGGAATCGAATCGTGGTGTACAGAGGCCGAGGAGCGGAAGTAATTCAGAAGATACTCGAAGATGATCGAGTAGAAGTGCTGAAGCTGACGCCGTCCCATCTGCGGGTGATAAAGGAGCGAAGAAACGAAGGCAGCCGGATCAAGCGGCTGATAGTAGGAGGAGAGGCGTTAGAGACGAAGCTTGCGCGAGAAGTATATGAATCGTTTGGAAGAGAAGTAGAGATCATCAATGAATACGGGCCTACGGAAGCAACGGTCGGATGCATGATCTATCGCTACCGGGCTGAAGA
>QHVH01000080.1 GCA_003222245.1 Blastocatellia bacterium AA13
AGGAACATAATGCGCTGGTCCAACTATTTCATACCCACGCTCCGCGAAGATCCCGCCGACGCGGAAGTTGCAAGCCATCGGCTGCTGGTCCGCGCGGGTTACATCCGTCAACTCACCTCCGGTGTTTACTCACTGCTGCCTCTGGCGCAGCGCGTACGCCTCAAAGTCATGCAGATCATTCGCGAAGAGATGAATCGAATAGGCGGACAGGAGTACCTGCTCCCGACGATTCATCCGGCCGAGATATGGAAAGAGACGGGGCGTTGGGATGTGATGGGCGATAATATGTTTCGACTGCGTGATCGAAAAGGCGCCGATATGGCGCTCGGTATGACTCACGAGGAGATAGTTGCATCGATCGCGCGCAACGCCATCAACTCCTATCGCCAACTTCCGCAGATCTGGTATCAGATCCACACAAAATTTCGGGATGAAGCTCGGCCGAAATCGGGCTTGCTTCGCGTACGCGAATTCACTATGAAGGACGCCTACTCACTCGACGTGGATCGCGCTGGTCTGGACAAATCCTTCGACGACCATTTCAAGGCCTACTGCACGATCTTTACTCGATGCGGATTGAAGTATGTCCCGGTTCAGGCAAGCTCGGGCTCGATGGGAGGAAGCGAGTCCACCGAATTCATGCTGCGTACGGACGCCGACGAGGACCACATAGCCGTGTGCGAGAAATGCGGCTATTCCGCGAACGTGGAAGCAAGAGTGAGCACGCTGAAAGTCGTTATTGTGATTGCGACGGCCGACCAAACTCTGAGGATCCGAGGTCTCATAATTCGCACCTTATAGTATCTATCTTTCCAAAGGGGGAGTTCTTTGCTTCGCTCCGTATGCAGTCGAATTTGATCCACCTCCCGCTGATCCACCTCCCGCTGATCCACCTCCCGCTGATCCACCTCTCCATCCGCATGTAAGATGACTTGCGGACACCGGCAAAACTTCAGGTTGAGCCGCATTAATCCGTTTAGCGAAAGTTTTCTATTTAGCGAATATTTCGAGCGAAATAAGTAATTAGACGCCGGAGTTGTTACGGTCTTTCTTTCATGTTATGTATAAACATCTGGCTCCCCACCAAGTCTATAAACACGATTGGCGCCAAGAGAGTTTCATCATAAGCGAACCTCGCGGAGCTATGAGTGATTGGTGGTCGCTCAGTTAAGCATGGCCCCAAACCAGGCATAAAAATTGACGGCTCGCCGCGAGATTACCGGCCAGAGCCGTTGAACGTGAAAGGAAGTTCAAATATTAATGAGTGCAAACGCAGTTAAGAGAGCCTATAAGCCGTTTTTGGAATCGAGGCGATTTTCGTTGGAAGAGCGGCTTGAGTGGTATCGACTTATTCACCTTGGCAGATTGCTGGACGATAGAGCGCGTACTTATTCCCTGCAAGGGAAAGGCTGGTCCTATCACGCTTCGCATGCGGGTCATGACGGCATTCAGGTGGCCCTCGGCCTCGTATTTCGGCCGAAGAAGGATTACCTCTTTTCGTACTATCGCGACATGCTCACATGCCTTGCGGCGGGCGTCACGCCGGAGGAGATCATTCTGAACGGTTTGTCCAAAGCCGGAGACCGCGCCTCAGGCGGCAGGCATATGAGTAATCACTTCGCGAAGATCGATACGGGCATCTGGAACGTCTCGTCGGCCACCGGCAACCATACTCAACACGCGGCCGGCCTGGGAAGAGCGGTCAAGTACTACGGCTCGGAAGCCATCGTCTTCTGCAGCCAGGGTGAATCGTCTTGCTCCGAAGGATATGTATTCGAAGCCTTGAATGGAGCGAGCCGCGAGCGGCTTCCGGTTGTGTTCGTCATCCAGAACAACGGCTACGGGATTTCGGTGCCGGTGAGCGAGCAAACGGCCAATGCAATCGTCTCCGACAACTATCGGGGATTGAGTGGACTCAGCATCATCAACTGCGACGGAACCGATCCGTTCGACTCGGTTAGAGCGATCACCGAAGCAACGGACATTGTCCGAATGGGCCGCGGCCCCGTTCTCATTCACGCGGAGTGCGAGAGAATCAACGCACACTCGAACTCGGACAAACAGGAGCTGTACAGAAGCGACGAAGAACTAGCCAGGGCGCAAGAGGCAGACACATACCTACGGCTGCGCCTTCATCTGTTGAGTGTCGATGAAGTCGACGAGGAAATGCTCGCCAGGATCGAGGACGAGAATAAGGCGCGAGTCGCCGAAGCGGTCGAAACCGGTGAATCGTCCCCTGACCCGGATCCAAGCACGGCCACCCATTATGTGACTCCGGCGGAATCTACGGTCGCGGCCGACGCGCTGATTCCGGCCGCGGGAAACAAATTAATCTCGCTGCTTGAAGCGATTAACACGACGCTCAAGCACGAGTTCAGGCGAAACGACAACACCTTCATCTGGGGTCAGGATGTAGCCTCCAAGGAAAAGGGCGGCGTCTTTGGTGTTACAAAAGGTATGCAACAGGAATTCGGCCCGAAGCGTGTATTTAATGCTCCGATCGCTGAAAACTACATTATAGGCACGGCCAATGGCTTTAGCCGCTTCAGCAAGGACATCTGGGTCGTAGTCGAGGCCGCGCAATTCGCCGATTATGTCTGGCCAGGAATTGAGCAGATAGTCGATACCTCGCACGACTATTACCGTTCGAACGGCCAGTTCGTTCCGAACATCGTTATGAGGCTTGCCTCCGGCGGCTACATCAAGGGCGGCCTTTATCACTCGCAAAATCTCGAAGCGTTGTTTACGAATCTGCCAGGTCTGAGAGTGGTTATGCCTGCCTTCGCCGATGATGCAGTCGGTTTGCTGCGCCATGCAATGAGGAGCCGCGGCGTGACGATGTATCTGGAGCCGAAGTACCTCTACAACCAGGTCTTCGCAAAAGCGCCCGATCCAGGCGATCGATTCGAAGTGCCTTTTGGTAAAGCGCGGATCAGACGCGAAGGCGACGACCTCACGATCATCTCATACGGGACGCCGGTGCACTGGTGCCTGCGCGCCGCCGAGAAGTTGAAGGATGAGGCCGGAGTCGAGGCCGAGGTGATCGATCTTCGATCACTGCTCCCGCTGGATACGGATACGATATTCGCGTCGGTTCGAAAGACCTCCAAGGCGCTCGTAGTGCACGAGGACAAAGTATTCAGCGGATTTGGCGCCGAAGTGGCGGCGCAGATTAGTGAATATTGCTTCGGCGATCTGGACGGACCGGTGGCGCGAGTCGGATCAAAATTCGCTCCCGTGCCTTTCTCCAGGATACTCGAGAGCGAGATACTGCCGCAGGAGAAAGACATTCTCGAAAAGGCTCTCGCGTTAGTGAAATATTGAGCCAGGTGAACGCCGGCCTGAATGCGGTCGAGATAAAGCAGCAAAGGGGCAGCCGCATAGCGCTTGCCCCTTGCTCCAACCAGTTTCCTTATGAGTTGTACCCGCCGACAAGCCTGCTTCTGCTTCTGAAAACCTCCAAACTCCAGATCCATCACCTCCCCAAAACAGTTAAGCAACCCGAGCAACACCCGAGCGACGGACGGCCCTTCACGAGCACCCGCTCGCAATGGTAGATTGACTGGTTACCCATAGGGGAAGATTTTCAGGAGAGCACTAATCCCGCATGAAATTAAGGGTCTTACACCATGACCACTGTTTTGATGGTCTTGCATCGGCGGCGGTCTTTTCGCGTTTCTATTCCGAAGAAATATCACCTTCTTCCGAGATCGGCTTTAATGGGCTTTCACACAAGCCCAATCAGGTTATGATCGAGGAAGAGCTGTTTGACGGCGAAGAGAATGCCATAGTCGATTTCAAATACAGCCCGTCTCCTCGACTTACCTGGTGGTTCGATCATCATCAAAGCGCATTCCTGTCTCGGGCGGACGAAGAGCACTATTATCGCGAAAAGTCCCCCACAAAGTTCTATGACGCATCCTACAAATCGTGCACCAAATTCATTGCCGATATATTGAGCGAAAAGTACGGCTTCGATCAGGGTCCGATGTCGGATCTGATCAAGTGGGCCGACATCATAGACGGCGCACTGTATGAAGATGCGAAGACCGCCGTTGAGCTGAAGGCTCCGGCCATGCAGTTGATGCTCGTAATCGAGGCGTCGCGCAACCCCGGTTTGATGGGGGCGATCATTAGAGACATGCAGACAAGAAGGCTCGCGGACATCATCACCTCAAATCAGATTCAAAGCGAATTCCGGCCGCTGCACGAACAACACCTGAGAATGATCGATCTCATCCGCGAGAAGGCGACATTCGAAAAGGGCGTTGCGTTTTTCGATCTCAGCGAATACAACGCGGAAGGTTATAGCAAGTTCATACCGTATTATCTCTTCCCGGAATGTGTTTACTCGGTAGGGGTTAGTCTGTCTGAATTCAGATCCAAGGTGTCGGTTGGATTCAACCCCTGGAGCCCTCGCCCTCGCCGTCACAATCTCGCCTCGATCTGCGAGCGCTACAACGGAGGGGGCCATGCGGTGGTTGGCGCCATATCCTACAAACGCGAAGAGCTGCAACTGGCCAGACAAACCGCTCGCGAAATTGTGCGGGAGCTTCAATCGTAAGCCGCGATGCAGTCTCTTCTCCAGACGCGCTAATGCAGTGCCGAGCCGCCTCATTCGCCGGACATCTTTCCGTGATTCTCCAACTGCGAAATAAGCTAGCTGGCTATTTAGTCTTTTTCGCAGCTTTCATCGCGGTCACAAACCTCTCAAACAAATGCGCGGCATCGTGAGGTCCCGGACCGGCTTCGGGATGATACTGGACCGAGTACACCGGAAGCGTCCGGTGACGCAGGCCCTCGACGGTGCCGTCGTTCAAATTCAGGTGAGTGACTTCGCAGTCCGCGGGCAGCGAATCAGCGTCAACAGCAAAGCCGTGATTCTGAGCGGTGATCTCGATACGGCCCGTGGTCAGATCCTTGACCGGTTGATTGCCGCCGTGATGGCCAAACGGCAGCTTGTAAGTCTTTCCACCAAGCGCAAGACCCATCAGTTGATGTCCAAGACAAATTCCGAATACAGGAAATCGCTCACAGAGGATTTTCAAGTTCTCGATCACACTCTTGAGGGGCTCAGGATCGCCGGGGCCGTTGGAAAGCCAGACGCCATCCGGTTTTAAGGCTATTACCCTTTCGGCCGTAGTATGAGCGGGAACCACGGTTATGCGACATCCGAGCGCGGCCATGTTTCGAAGGCTATTTCTTTTCAGGCCGAAGTCGTAGGCCACTACGTGCAGCATTCGAGATGTCACGCTCAAGTCGGCCCCGTGAAGGAGAGTCGGAGAGCCGTATGCTTCGGCCTGCGCATCGCGCCAGACATACGGCTCTTTGCACGTCACGGACGAAGCAAGATCAAGCCCTACCATTTGCGGCGCGTTTCGAGCGCGGGTAACAACCGCTTCTTCCGCAGTGTCTTCGGTGCTGAGGCAGCCTCGCATCGATCCTCGCTCGCGTATGTGACGCACAAGCGAACGCGTGTCTATTTCAGATATACCGGGAACCCCATGACGAGTGAGGTATTGATCCAGTGACTCGTTAGCGCGCCAGTTCGATACCGTGCGAGAGACCTCCCTGACTATGAACCCTTCGGCGAACACCGTGCGGGATTCGGCATCTTCGTTGTTTAAGCCATAGTTCCCGATTAACGGATAAGTCATCGTTATGATTTGGCCTGAGTAAGAGGGATCGGTGAGTATCTCCTGGTAGCCGGTCATCGAGGTGTTGAATACTACTTCGCCTGCAACTTCGGCCTTTGCGCCAAAGCCCTGTCCGCGCCATACCCTTCCGTCCTCGAGTGCTAAGATTGCTTCCAACGCTCTGCTCCTTCCAGGTTTAGAGGCCCGCTCCCACTCGCATTACTTCTGCGCGCCTGAGTTCGCGATGAAGCTCTGAGCTTCGCGCATCCAGGATTTTTCCATCCTGTACTTGTAGGGCGGCGAGGTGCGCACGGATTCAATGACCACGTTCATCTCCACGAGCGCTTCTTTTTCGCGGCCCAGCCTATTCAGGGCCACGCCGTAATAATAGCGCCCTTCGGCGTTTGAAGGACGCTTGTCGAGGAATTGCCTCAAGGCGTCGGCGGCATCTTCGAACTGGCCGGCCTGGAGATAAGCCCGGCCGATCTCTCGCCAGACTTCGTTTTGACTGTGTGATGAATTCTGGCGCACGACCGCGTCGAAGTGCTGGATTGCGTCCGCGAGCCGGCCCTCCGCGCGCGCCATTCGCCCTAACTGATAATGCGCGTCGGTCTCGTCGGTATCGATCTCAATTGCGCGGCGAAAGGAAGCTTTTGCTTCTTCATTCATGCCCCGCTGCTGATAAATAAGACCGAGATTGTAGTGCGCGGTCGCGTCCGCCGGATTAAGCGTCGCAGTCTCGAGACTCTGCTTGAATCGTATCCTTCCCTCGTGCGACGACATCAGTTCGGTCCAATAGCTTCTTAGAAAGAGGATCACAAGGATCAGGATCATTGGAGACGTGAGAAAGCGACCAAGCCGCGGGACTAAAGGCAAGGCAATCAAAGACACGCAGGCCAGAACCGTTCCGCCGAGAGCGGCGCTATAAGACAATCGCAGCACCGTATGAAACGCGAGCGCCACAAGAACAAGAAAGTAGCCGAACCTCGCCGCCCCGATCGCTATCAGGACAACCGCATCGCCCTGTCCGAGCGCGCTCAAAAAGAACGCAGGAATCGTGATGACGAGGTGTGACAACGCCCAGGAATAGAGCACGCACGTCAACAGCGGCGCATACTCCTGCCTCAGTAACACGCCAAAAGACGTTCTGCGATCGATAAGACTTGCCGAAAACAGGCACGCGGGTACGAAAACGAGCGCGACGAAAGCAACAGGCGCCGCCGCCGCGATCAGGTTGCTCACTAAGAGCGTGATCAGGATTGGAGAGTAATGATCGCCGAACGCCTGCCCTCTTGCTGAGCGTTCAACCCAAAAACTGCCGCTTGCCGCGTATTCGAATGCAAAAGTTGCGAGCAGGGCAAGCATGCCGCCCGCCAAGTACGGCGCGCTGTCCCGAAGGGAAGCCAATGCCGATTTCGGCTGGTAAGAGAGTTTGATTAGTAGAGCCAGGCTGGACAGCATCGGCTTTCAGATCTGTTCTGGATTTTTACCAACGATCGCGCCCGGTGCTTTGTTCTTACCGGGGCCGGAGCGGGCGCGAATTACTGGAGAACGCCTATTCGGTTAAGCGGCCAGTATCGGAACATTGCCTTCCCGTAAATGTACTTCTCGGGCACGAGGCCCCAGCGCCGGCTATCGTTGGACGCATCGCGATTGTCGCCCATCACGAAATAATAATGGGGCTTCACGAACGTCTCGGGAATCACGATCGGATAGTGATTGTATTCCGGCGACAGAAACGGCTCTTCGAACGGACGATCATCTATATAGAGCTGTCCACGCTGATCCATTCGAATCCGTTCGCCGGGCAGTCCGATCACGCGCTTGATGAACGACTTTGAGGGATCTTCGGGGTACCAGAATACTACAATGTCGCCTCGGTCTATGGATTCGAAATTGTATTTGAATTTGTTTACGAAGATTCGCTCATCGTTCTGAAGACGAGGCAACATCGAGGTTCCCTCGACTTTTACCGGTTGCACGACAAATACGACTATAAGGACCGCGGTAACCGCCGCGAAGATGATGTCTCGGGCAAGCGACTTAGCTTCGGCCCACAGAGAGCCGCCGCCTGCCGAGTGGTGGACCATTACTTCAATGTCTGGATCGTCTTCGGGGATCAGGCCGGGAAAATCAGAGTACTTAATTTCTTTCATCTAACACCGAGGTCGGCTTTCTGTTCCAAAGCAAAGGGTAAGATTACTTGCGGCCTCTTTGCGTGTCAACGCCGCGAATCGGCGAGGGTGCGCGACATAAATGTGGGGCTAGCCGGCGCGGCGAGCGTCCCAGTGATCTTCATAGCGATTGTTCAACAAAGAGCATCTTAGGTGAATGATCGCGTTGGCACCGCGAACTGTCCACCACATGCCGCTCTGCTTGAGCCTTCCGCCGATCACGGTCTTACAGCCGGCTTCAATAACACCTGAGCCGGTAAATAGACCTGCTTGGCGAAACTTACCGTAGCGCATTCGTTCCCGGTTCAACTCGAAATATTCGATTGCGGTCCGAACAACCTTCTTCTTATCCAGGCC
>QHVH01000103.1 GCA_003222245.1 Blastocatellia bacterium AA13
TGGCGATCTCGGCTACTGTTTCACCGTCGAACCTCTTCTTCAGCTCGGGATTTTCAATACCGGAAACCAGCACTCCTCCAGGCCCGCCACTATCGAAGTAGAGGTTTTCCCAATTAGCATGATCACCCGCTGAAATTTCCTGCTTGATCCTCGCCCGAACCTGCGGCTGCCGCAAACGCTCGAGCAACTTCTCTGTGCCGCCATCAGCCACCCACGGAGGCAGACTCGACGCCAACGCTGTTCCACCTGCTACGTAGGGGTACATATTCGCCGTGACGTCTTGTCCAGAATCGCGCGCTGTCTGGATCATGCTCACGATCTTCGGCATACTGCCCCAACGGGTTTTCCCAATGACTTTGAGATGGAAGATCTGCACCGGTAAATGCGCCTCGCGACCGATGCGCAATGCTTCTTCGAGCGCCTGCACCTCAGATTGACCCTCACTGCGCATATGGCTGGCATAAAGGCCGCCGTACCGCGACGACACTTTTGCGAGCTCAATCAACTCTTCAGTTTTCGCGTAATGCCCCGGAGGATAGATGAGCGCCGTGGACACACCGAACGCACCATCTTTCATCGCTTGCTCCACGAGCCCCTTCATTTTTTCCAGTTCTTCAGCCGTTGGCGCCCGGTCCGCATCGCCGATCACAGCTTCTCTTACCTGCGCTGCACCCACATAAGTCCCGATATTCAGAGGTGTGCCAAGCCTTGTGAGGGTTTGAAAATATCCATCCAGAGTGGTCCAATCGACCTTCACGTGATATTGGTCGAGGAATGGCTTCAGTGCTGCCAACGTCAGTTCGTTCTGTGGCGCAATAGACGCGCCTTCTCCAGTGATTTCGGTGGTTATACCCTGGGATAACTTGCTCAATGAGCGGTTGTCGATCAGCAGTGGGAATTCGGACTGGCCCAGGGTGTCGATAAAGCCCGGCGAAACTACCATTCCCCTGGCGTCGTAGGCTGCCGATGCGATCTCTCCTAAAGCACCTCCCACAATTTTCTGTACCAGCTCCGAGTCTTCGGGAACGCTGACGTTGTTCACATACAGTGCCAGGATCAATTTCTGCCCGCTCTTCGTCTCCATGTATCCGGAAAGACCCTTGCCCGTGACCATCAGGTTCTTGTTGAGCGAGTCACCGACCAGATAGGTCCCGGTCTTCGCATAGACGTGGCCAGCCGCAGGAGAATCAGTTTGAATCTTCGCCAAGGTGCCGTCTTTTCCGAGAATCGGCAAGCCTCGCTGGAAGTCAGCAAAGTTCTTCTGCTTCGACATGAAGAGGAGATACTGCGCAATGAAATCCGCCGTGAAGAGCGCGTTGCCCCCGGCGCCATCGCTTTGAGAGGCAGCGGTCAGATCGAGACCGTTCTTTTTCAAAAAATCATGTTCCAGGTCGAATCCGGCCTGATCGAAATCCTTTTCGGCATGACCTATCAACGCGCCTAAAAGATAAGGCGTCATGCTGGCGTGCAGGTTCTGGCTGACTTTCAGAGTGATCTTGACCTCTTCCTTCAACTGGGGCGACACATGCTCAGCTACCAGGTTTTCGTCTTTGTAACTTGCAGAAAGTGCCGCGAAATCCGGAGGACTTGTTCCCGTCGGTGGCTTCACCTCAACGCCTCTCTCCCGCAGAGCTTCGGTGAAGACCACTTGTGCAAACCGGCTCGGCTCCGGTACCGGCCACGACATCATGCCAACCGGCTTGCCCACCGGAACACTGCCTGTCACCGTGACGGTATGCGTTCCGTCGGAATTGATCTTGTCGTCCCCGTAATTGATGTCAGCCTTTGAGTCCGCTTTGCCGGTCGTTGCCTTGTTGATGAATTGAACGTAGGAAGTCTTGGGCGAAATCTGTAATTGAACAGGAGTGCCTTCGCTTGCTCCTGCGCTGGCAATTACGTCGACCACATTGTCGTTGACTACTATGGGCGAGATCACGACCCCGGTACCCAACTCGCGCGTCCCTTCGGGAAAGAGCCGAGCATCAATCAACACGCGGCCCTGTACTCGCTTCACCCCTTTGAAGCGATAATCACTGCCCAACAATTCCAACGCAGTGCCCTCTGTCAGAAGCTTCGTTGTTGAACCTGGCACGACCAGCTTATCGGCGTTCCACCGGTAGATCAGCTTCCCCGAATCCAGGGATAAGAATTCAATCGCGAATGTCGAGTGCGCGTATTCCGGCCGGCTCATGACCTTCTGAATTCGCGCTTCCAGAGTGTCACCCTCTTGTGCGGCAGCACTCAACGAGAGAACCAACACATTGCAGAGCAGTAACAGCAGGACAATGGGAAGGGAAGTGATCCCGCGCTTGCACCAGTCCAGGCAGGCAACCACTCTCGGTTCAGTAAGCTTGATCATTCGCGGCTCCACTCAGGTTGAGATGGGTAGAAGTTCGTCTTCGAGGAATGCGTCCAGGGTGTCTGCCTGGAGGCTGCCTAGCCTGTGGCGAGCATTGTGGCCGCCGCCCAATCCCGCTTCCGGACGGTGAGCTTTTCCACTAACTCGCGTTTCACTTTGTATCCTAAGCCAGGCGTTGTCGGAACATGAATGGTTCCGTGGGGCGTGACCTCAACTTCCGGTTCAATAATGTCTTCGTCCCAATAACGTGCGCTGGCGGATACGTCGCCGGGCAGGGTGAAATTGGGCAAAGTGGACATCGCAATGTTATGAGCGCGTCCCACACCCGCTTCCAACATCCCACCGCACCACACCGGGATGTTGTTCTGCCAGCACATGTCGTGAACCTTTCGCGCGCTGCTGTGTCCACCGACTCGCCCCAGCTTGATATTAATAATTCGGCAAGCGCCTGATTCGATCGCTGCCTGCGCGTCGTTGACGCTGTTAATGCATTCATCCAGACATATAGCGGTCTTAATCTGCTTTTGTAGTTTGGCGTGAGAGTGAATGTCGTCCCAACGCAATGGTTGTTCGATCATCAGCAAATGGAACCCGTCGAGTTTCTGCAGGTGTTCGGTGTCCTCGAGCGTGTAAGCTGAATTCGCGTCCACCGAAAGCTGTGTCTCTGAAAACTCCTTTCGCACTGCGGCAACATATTCCAGATCTTTACCCGGCTTGATCTTCAACTTGATCCGTTGATAACCATTACCGACTTCTTCCGCCACCTTCTTCACCAACGCCTCCGGATTCTCCCGAATCCCCAGCGACACTCCGCAGCGGATCTCGTCCCAACTACCGCCAACCAGCTTTGCCAGTGGCAGCCGTTTCTGCTGCGCTTCGATGTCCCACAGCGCATTTTCCACGCCCGCTTTCGCCATCTCGTGTCCACGTATGCCTGCAACAAGAGTGGCTACATCGGCTGCGCTGTCAATAGTTTTGCCAGTCAGGAGGGGAGCTATGAAATCAGAAATAACGTGCCACGCCGTATCAGTCGTTTCTGGGTTGTAAGACGGCGTTTCGCCCGTCGTAACCTCGCCCCACCCGCTCACGCCATCGGCCACAACTTCGACCAGCAGAATCCTTCGATTGTGAGTTATCCCGAAGCTGGTTTCGAACGGCGCCTTCAGCCGCATTTTCAGTTCACGTAACGCAATGAGTTCAATGTTCATGAGTCCTTCTCAATCCACTTGCCTCTCAGCCCTCTTTCCGGCGTGTGCCCGGCTTCGCAGCACTCGAGAAGCGCTTGCTGGCCTCCTTTATCCGGCTGCGGTCACGCCCTTGTCAATAGAAATTGCAACAAATGATGTTTGCAATTGACAACGCGCATCATGTGGTGTAAACGTTTTTGCAACCTGCACCCCAGGGGTGGTCGCAAACGCACGCATTCCAGGTAAAACGCGTGCGGAGGAGCTCCGAATGACGTGCGCGTCGACTCGCTCGACTTTGCTGCTGGCCTTGGTTGTAATTCTGGTTGCCGCTCAAGCATCTGCCCAAACCGCCGCAACAGGCGCTCTCTCCGGACTGGTCACTGATCCTTCCGGAGCCGTCGTGTCGGGGGCCAGGATTTCCGTACTCAACGAGGCTACCGGAGCTGCCGTTACGGCCCTTTCGTCCAGTAACGGGCGCTATTTGGTGCCGCTCCTGTCGCCGGGCAGCTATCGGGTCGACGTTTCCAAGCAGTCCTTCAAGGTTTCTACTTATCCCAATATTACGGTCGCGGTGACAGAGACGCGCACCCTCAACTTGGGATTGCAGGTTGGTACGGTCACTGAGAGTGTGCAGGTCGATTCATCAACGGA
>QHVH01000029.1 GCA_003222245.1 Blastocatellia bacterium AA13
CCCAGCCGCCCTTCCCAAACACCCTCTGACCCCAATCCTCTTTCCTAACCCAAGACCCTCACGCCTTCGGCGTGGATGATGTTGCATATACCTCACCGCCCTCGTTGTTCCTGACCCTGTTCCAAGCCCGGCTCACTTCTGACAAGCACTACTGGTCTACTTTTGCCGAGCACCGAAGCCCCGATGAAGAGGGGATTGAAACATGGATGCGTGGGGTCAGTATATGACCTTTCTGCTAGTTGAAGAGACTTCCCCGATGAAGAGGGGATTGAAACCAATCCAGAAGATGCCACGAGCGCTCGCGCTTCGGGTTGAAGAGACTTCCCCGATGAAGAGGGGATTGAAACTTCGGCTTCACGGGCTTGTTTTTGCTCGAGATCCCGTTGAAGAGACTTCCCCGATGAAGAGGGGATTGAAACATTCTCGATTCTAAGCTTGCTGTAGTATTACCCACAGGTTGAAGAGACTTCCCCGATGAAGAGGGGATTGAAACCGGATTCAGCGCCTTCTCTTCTTTTGCGGCGGCCAGCGTTGAAGAGACTTCCCCGATGAAGAGGGGATTGAGACAACTTCCTGCCAAATGCCTGGCTGAGTTCGTTCGATGTTGAAGAGACTTCCCCGATGAAGAGGGGATTGAGACATCTGGAATGTCAAGCTCGTCGGCGATATCGTCGTCAGTTGAAGAGACCTCCCCGATGAAGAGGGGATTGAGACAGGAGATCGCCGGCGTCACCTGAGCTAAAATCCGACGTTGAAGAGACCTCCCCGATGAAGAGGGGATTGAGACAAAGAAAGGGAGAAACAAATGCCACAGCAAAAACAATGTTGAAGAGACCTCCCCGATGAAGAGGGGATTGAGACAGGCGCTTCCCTCTTTGCTTGAAGAGCCGGACAATAAGTTGAAGAGACCTCCCCGATGAAGAGGGGATTGAGACACAAGAAGGAACAGGAAAGACTTAACCTTGAACAGGTTGAAGAGACCTCCCCGATGAAGAGGGGATTGAAACGTCTGAGCGAACGACAGAGACAGATCGCCCGGAGTTTGTTGAAGAGACCTCCCCGATGAAGAGGGGATTGAAACCGATCTTAATAAATGTTTGCCATTGTTGAGTGCCGAGTTGAAGAGACTTCCCCGATGAAGAGGGGATTGAAACCGGACTCCGTTTAACGCGAAGGCGCGAGGACGCAAAGGTTGAAAGACTTCTCCGATGAAGAGCGGATTGAAGGTTGCGCCCTCGCGCCCTCGCGCCCTCGCGCCCTCGCGCCCTCGCGCCCTCGCGTTAAGCATTCCTTCTGTTGAAGAGACCTCCCCGATGAAGAGGGGATTGAAACCGGAACTCCGTTAACGCGAAGGCGCGAGGACGCAAAGGTTGAAAGATCTCTCCCCTATGAAGAGCTGATTGAAGGTTGCGGCCCTCGCCCTTGCGCCCTCGCGTCCTTGCGCCCTCGCGTTAAGCAGTCCTTTTGTTGAAGAGGTTCCCCCGATGAAGAGGGGGGTTGAAACGAGCGTGCAATCGCTTGCCTGGGAAGCGTGAAACGAGAACGCCGAGGGTTGAAGCCTCATGCTCCGCCAGGAGCGAGATGTTTATAGATCCGGATGCATTCCTTTGTCCTGCGCTCCGTCGAAGCGCGATGTTACCCACCGAAAAATTGCATAGCCCTCCTGGCGGAGGCCCTCTATTAGCAACATCGTTTCTATAATTGCCCTCCTGCCGGAGGGCGAAGCCTGACGCTCCGCCGGGAGCGAAATGCTTATAGATCGTGGCTCCTTCCTGTCTCGCGGCTCCGCCCGGGCTGATCCCTCCCTGGTCACTGACCACTTAAATATTCATTGCCGACCGCTGACCGCTGAAAGCCGACCGCTGAATAACTATGCACACTTTTGGACGGGCAACTGATTTACAGAACCCACTGCCCCGCGCCTCTAAAATACGCTTGACCCAGGAGCGCCTTTCCTAGAGAATCGTTGCCGCTTTAACCCTACAGACATTTCGGTCAGGCGCCGCCTGAGCGTAGCAATCGCAGTAGTCTCCCCTGATTTGCGCGTTCTCGGAGGAACATTCGGTTGGAGCAAGTGAATACAAACATAGCACCACCATTTGCCTGCGCCGCCATCGATGCGGCTATCGACGATGGTAATGTGGCGTAGCCAGGAAGGCCCACAGTAACGCAATCAAACGCAATGAAGCCGGATGATTTCTCCTCACTCGAAATTGCCCGCTTTGAACTGAGATTGGCCGCGCGCCAGTCGGCGGTACTGCCGGCGTTTCTCGGCTCGACCCTTAGAGGCGCATTCGGCCACGCCTTGAAGCAGGCCGTGTGCGTAATGGAGCATCGCGATTGCGATCGATGCCTTGTAGCCGACCGGTGTCCGTATCCTTATCTATTTGAGACCCCCGTTCCATCGAACGTGCCGCAGCTAACAGGCCACTCTCACGCACCCCATCCTTTTATATTATTGCCTCCGCCGCCTCGGGAATTGATGGCCGGAAATGCCGAGTTGCTCAATTCTTTGCCGTTCGAACCGGATTCGCACAGCGTTAGTGAGCCGAGCTTGCCGGGGACTTCACTCGGTCTACATAGGCCGGCGAGCCGCCGCGGAATATCCGCATCGGGCGCCGCAGGCGCAGGGATTCCAGGCGTCAACCGCTCGAGTGCGACCATAGAGCACCGACAGAATCTTAAAGAGAAGGCCCCATCCTCACGGCTCTGCCTCACTTCGACGGGGCCGCCGCTGAATCTTGCTGCCGGCGATCACATATCCTTCGGCCTGGTGTTGATGGGCCAGGCAATAGAACTCCTCCCGTACATAGTTTTCGCGGTGACGGAGATGGCTAATCGAGGCTTAGGCGTAGACCGAGCCCGATTCGAGTTGAGCGAAGTCCTGATGATCGACGCCGCCGGCGATGAGAGTCTCATCTACTCGAGTGGAGCTGAACGAATCACGGTTGGGTCCGATGCGCGAGTCAGCTTGAGCGAGTTGATCCGTCATCGGCTCGATCAACTGGGAGAGACGGTCAGCCTCAAGCGCGATTCTTTGACGCTGCGATTCACGACTCCGACACGAATTCGCGTGAAAGCCGACCTGCAGATAGGCCTGCCGTTCGAGATGTTGGTCAGGAATCTGTTGAGACGGATCTCGATGCTGTGCGCGGTACATGGCCGCGGGGCGTTGGAGCTGGACTACAGTGGATTGATAAAGCGGGCTTCATCAGTGGAGACGATTTCCTCCCGGCTGAAGTGGTGCGACTGGGAGCGATACTCGAACCGGCAAGGGAGAAAAGTGGCTATGGGAGGATTTATTGGAGAAGTTGAGTACGGGGGTGAAATTTTCGACGAGTTTCTGCCACTTATGATCGTAGGGGAAATTCTGTCTGTAGGATCGGGGACGGTGTTTGGGTTAGGTAGGTTGAAATGCAAAATCACAACGGAGGATGGCGCCTATTGACGGCACCGAATCCGACTATATTGAGCGCGTGTTCTCTCTTTGCCAGAAATCTAAAGCTTCAGTCGTCTCTGGACGGCTCAATAGATCGTTCTGGAATCGACTTAGAGGTTCATTAGATGCATCTAGTTCTACTTGAAACGTCGGGAAATCAGAGCTTTATCTTTTCAACCAACAAACTTCGCGAAAACGTGGGAGCGTCCGAGCTTACCTATCGAGCAGGCACTCAATGGCTCCTTGAGGCTGTAGAACAAGCAGGTGGTCCGCCAGGCCTCTGGGACGAGAATACTTGGCAACTTCGTCGCAATCTACTTAATCCACAGCTCAATAGAGCTATCACTGACGAAGGAGTAATAGCCGAAGTCATCCTTGCCACTTCTGGCAAGGCATTGCTCTTGGTTAAGACGAGAGAATGTGGCCAGGAGATCATTTGCAAAGTAACAACTAAGGCGATTCAGTACGCACCAGGACTAGATCTTTGCGGCGTCATCAGTAATCACTTCGAATGGGAAGAAGAACGAATCGGCGATGTGAATCGCATGCTCCATGAGAGGTTTGATGAGGTGCACGCTAACCTCCCAGGTCCTGCGATGCGGTTCTTGCGATTGCCGGTGGTTGAGGATTGTGCTACAAGCGGCTTACCGGCAGCGCAGTTAGATCGTAGCGACAAGAATGATGCAGGTCCTAGATCAGCGGTCAGTCGGCACAAGCGGGCGTACCGCCAGAAGTACGCGACTCGTATGCAGGCCTTGCTTGACCCAGACGAAGCCAAGATTAGATTTGCAAGAAATATTGAAAAATTAGAAGAGGGTTCTGAATGGCTTGCCGTTATTCATGCCGACGGCAATGGGCTGGGCGAGGTCTTCTTGAACTTTGGCGAGTACGCGGATTGCACTCACGCCCGTCAGAATCGCGACTATGTAAATAGATATCGAAGGTTTTCGCTAGGACTCGACATCTGCACAGAAAAGGCATTTCTCAAAGCCTTGACCGAGATGCTTAGGCGTGACAAAGACGCGTGGTTCGAACCGCGAATTCTCCCGATCGTTCTTGGCGGAGATGACCTAACCGTTGTTTGCGACGGTCAGGCAGCTTTGCAGTTCACATATGACTTTCTCACCGAGTTTGAAGAACAAACAGGCCGGAACGACTTGGAATTGGTGGGCGATATTATTCCGTATATTGCGGGCGAGGCGTTCCCGTCGACGCGCCACTTATCCGCCTGCGCCGGTGTCGCCATCGTCAAACCCCATTTCCCTTTTTCCGCCTCTTACGACTTGGCCGAAGAGCTAATTAGGTCGGCGAAAGAGGTCAAAAGACTAATCGTCCATCCAGACAAGCAGAAACACGGTCAGCCCGTTCCATGGCCGTGCTCGGCGATAGATTTTCACGCGCTGTACGATTCTACCGCGACCTCGCTAAGCGAGATCCGCCGTAAGCTTAGGCCGGACGACGGTAAAACAAGAATCTATGGGCGGCCTTATGTAGTAACCAAACCGGAGAAACTCAAAGGCGCGGCCGAAGAGTCGCAGCGGTGGACGGAAGATCATCACTGGCAAAAGCTGCGCGCAAGAGTTGAGAAGATTCAGGAACAGGAGGATGGTCGCCGCAAGATTCCAAATAGTCAATTGCACGATCTGCGAGCTGGACTACACCTCGGTAAGAGTTTCGCGGATGCTCGCTTCAACCTCATTCGACAGCGCTATCAAACCGAGAGCGATAAAGGGATTGAAGTGTTGGCGGAGAACAACGGCACTTTCTTCCGGCCAGAGACTATAGACGAAGACGGTGAGGAGAAAAAGGTATGGGTGACGAGCCTGCTTGATGCGATGGACGCCGCTAACTTCTGGGGGCGAGAGGAGTGAAAATGAGCAATCAACACGAATCACAACCCGACAAGTTCGCGCCTTTACCCGAAAGCTTTCGCCTCCGGCTTGAGATGAAATCGGATTGGCACGTCGGCGCTGGCGCCGGTCGACCGGGTGACGTGGATCGACTGGTGCGCCGCGATGAAGATGGACTGCCGTTTGTGCCAGGCAAGACGCTCACGGGCATTTGGCGTGATGCCTGCGAACGAGTTGCGTTAGGACTCGATGACGGAGTGCCGGCCGAGTGGAGTCGGTGGATTCCTGTTCTGTTTGGTGATCAGGCTGGACAGTTAAAGGAAGAACTTCATCAGACGCATCCAGATGAGTTGCGGCATCCCCGCCCAGCGTCGTTATCGGTGAGCGCCGCGCGTCTCGAGACAAAGCTACGCACAATACTTAAAGCTAAACCCGCCGTGTGTGAGGCCATCACTTTCGTCAAACCTGGCGTGCGCATTAACCGCAACTCAGGCCGTGCTGCACCTCGTTGTCTGCGCTTTGAAGAGATGGCACGCATAGGCGCGGTCTTGTTTGCCTACGGCAGCATAGATGTGACGAACTTGGATGAGGAGCAAAAGCGTGCTGCGACGGCGTTATTGCTGGCCGGCACGAAGCTAGTTGAACGGATCGGCGCGAAGAGGCGTCGCGGCGCGGGACGATGTCAGTTGACTGTCTGGAGCGCAGACGATCAGCAGATTGTTTTCAGTGAGAGACTCTTAGGGTGGCTTGATACGCTGAACGATCCGAATAGCGTTCCGAGACCGCCCGAGAGATTTTCGCCGGACTCAGCGGCGACGACTTTCGCGCTCTCGACGACAGAAGAGTGGATCAAATTTGATCTACAAATCGAAGCGAAATCTCCGGTCATCATAACCGCGCGCACGGTCGGCAATTTTGTTGAGACAACCGATTACATCCCTGGCACATATCTACTGCCTATCATTACGCGGTATTTAGGTAATCCGCCGGCTTTACGCACAGCCATAACCAATGGTGATTTGGTCGTCACTAATGCAACGCCGATAGTTGGCCAACAGTGGGGTCGACACGTCCCCTTCAGTCTCTTCTTCGAAAAGCTCGATGGCGGACTTAAAAACGACAAAGGAAAAGGCAAGGGCCGCAATGTTTATAACCGTTTTTATGACAAGGTTAACCAAAAGCGTCAGGTGAAGAGTTACCGCAGTGGCTATATTGGCCAGACAGCCATGGTGCGATTGCCGATTTATGAAACAGTAAAATTGACCGTCGCCCCACATAACGTAGTTCTTGACGAACTGCAACGGCCCGCCGAAGCGGTGGGTGGAATCTTCAGTTATCAGGCGATCAAGCCCGGTACGATATTCGGTGCTGAGCTTCGGCTGCGCGCACCTTTGTTTCAATCATTGCCAAGTGGCTGGCTTGACCGTCTACAGGGAGAACATCGCCTTGGACGCTCAAAGAAAGACGATTATGGCCTAGTTCATCTCATTATCGAGGAGCAGAAATCTGACACGCAAAGGAACGGGCAGCCAGATGATAACGGCAAAGAGTTAATCGTATGGCTCCTATCCGACCTTCTTCTGCGAGATGAGCGGTTGCGCCCTACTGCTTCGGTCGAGCAATTGCGGAAGACTCTCGGCGACAAATTGCAGGTCGAGTTGAAAGTACGCGATGCGATCAATCAAGGGCTGCGTTCAAATCTAAGCCGACCGCGTCGCACTGATTCCTGGCAAGTCAGTTGGGGATTGCCACGTCCTGCGCTAGTTGGATTGGCGGCTGGAAGCTGCATCTACTTTGATGTGATCGAAGGCAATATAGATAGCGATGTGCTTGCCGCGCTCAGGCAAATTGAAAACGAAGGGTTGGGCGAGCGTAGAGCCGAAGGTTACGGGCGACTTTGTTTCAACGATCCGCTATTGCGGTCTCAACTCGATGGCATTAGCGACGGAAGGTCAGGTAGTGAGAATGAGGACGAAACAGGAGCAATCTCAGATCTGATGCCCGAGCAGAGCGATTCGTTCGATTACGCGCGAATCATCGAGCGCGAAGCAGTGCGACGCGAGACTCAGCGCCGAGTACTGGCTTTAGCCGCTCAAGAAAGCGAACGAAAAAAAGCGTTAGGCATTGAAATCAAAAGAGAGAATCAGTCCTTCATTAGCAAGCCGCGTATGAGCCAACTGGGCGGGCTGCGCTCAGTCATTAGCAAAATGCAAACGCAAGGCGATGCAGATCGGGTAATCCGATGGATTGAGTTGCTTAGACCAAAGGCAAAGGACAAAGGCTGGCCCGATGAAAATCTGAGGTCAATTAATGACTTGATTGCACGATCATCTCGAGTCTGGGAACTGCTTGATGTCAACTTTGATCAGTTGGTCATCACCACATTAGGCCAGGACAGGCTCAAAGCCGAGCTATGGGCGGAAAGCGTACGTGCGCTGGTTGACGCCTGCGTGCGTGCGCATAAGCGGGATTTAGAGAAGACACTTCAGCCACAAATCGCCAAAGGAGGAAAGTGAGCAATGGCGCGACGAATCAGTTCACGCTTGCTGATCACAGGTAAACTCATTGCGCGCACGCCTCTGCACGTTGGCGGGACTGGCGGCAACGTCGATACCGACTTGGCTTTGGCCATAAATGGCAAGGGAGAATATTACATTCCAGGCACAAGTTTAGCCGGTCCGCTACGCGCCTGGCTCGAAAATGATCAACAAGAGAGCATCAATGATTGGTGGGGGTATCAGGTAGCAGACCAGGGGCAAGCGAGTCACGTCTTTATTGAAGACGGTTTCGTCATAGCGCCGGAAGGTAAACAGATTAAAGCCGAAATTAGGGATGGCGTGGGAATCGACCGTGTCACCGGTGCAGCGGCCAATCAGATCAAGTACGATCGTGCCGTCCTGCCGCGCGGCACTCGCGTTGGTTTCACGATGACAGTCGAGCTTCCGGCCGACACTATAGAACAGAGCCAGCAAAAACTGCGCGACAAGATCAGAGTGCAGACCAGTGCGGTTCTGCAGGGCCTGCAATCCGGCGAGATTCGCTTCGGTGCTGCGAAAACGCGCGGAATGGGTCGCATCGAAGTGCATAACCTCGAAGTTCGCGAGCAGGGCTTCCTGACCCGGAAAGATATGCTTAAAACCCTGCGCGACGAGAGCGATCAGCCGGAGGCGGCAGTGGCGCCGACCACAGCACCACAGCCGCGCCTGACCGTTAGGATCAAGTGGCAGCCGCGCGGTCCGCTGATGGTCAAGGCCGAAGGCGATGGCATCGCAGTTGATATGCTGCCGCTTGTCAGCGCGATCGACGAACAGCTTACCTTCGTCCTTCCGGGCAGTTCGATCAAAGGCGCATTCCGTAGCCAGGCTGAACGGATTGTGCGTACCGTGCTCGGCCTCTCCGCGCCTAAGCCGGTTGCGGACAAACAAGACTTCATTGATCAGGTAGAGCTACACGGAACTCGACAGAACGGCTCCGAGGACAGGAAGAATGATGCTTCTTTGATTGGCTGGTTGTTTGGCATAGCCGGAAGGAATGAAGAAGAAGAAAAAGAAGAAGATCAGCGTACGGTGTTGCCCGGTCTTGGCGCGCTAATGGTTGATGATTGCTATGCGGAGTGCAGGATTGAGGAACAAGAGTGGGGAGCTGTTGAACAGGCTACCAATGAACGGGAACTACGCGGCGCCCTCGATGCAGCCCAATTGTCGCAGGCGCAACAAGCCTTTCACGTTGCCATTGACCGATGGCTCGGTAGCGCTGCCGATGGCTTTCTCTACACCGTGCTCGAACCGCACGGTATCGTGTGGGAAGAGATCAACCTGACGCTCGATTTGTCACGCATCCCGCAAGACCAGGAAAAGCTGCGTTCCTGCGCAGTAATGTGCTTGTTGCTCGTGCTGCGTGACTTTGCCTCAGGGCGCATACCAATTGGATTCGGCACAAATCGCGGGATGGGAGCGGTCGATGTCACCGGCATCACGATTATTCCGCGCGGCCTTGACGGCATTTTGACGCAACTGCAACAGATCAGAATTGAATCAGGCAGGTTGGCTGGCTTGAGCGATGACTTGCGGGCTTCACTCAATCGGGCCTGGGCACAATGGACGGAGGAAAATGCTCTATGAGCGAGCCAGTGAAACTCTATGGATCTGCCTGCGGGGGTTTAACATTGCAGCAGTCTCTCGAAGCTGCACAGCCTATGTTTGAAGGCAAGGAGACGATTGCTCTGCTCTATTCTCCGCGAAGCTGCATCTTCGCTCGCCTGGGTGGAGAACAACTCCATGATAGCCAAGGCGTACAGATCAATCTGGCGGAAATTTTTGAAGCCCGAATTTTCAACCGAGATGCGGAACTGCGATGGTTGAACCATGTCGCTGGAAGAGGACGTGCCGTCCTGCTTACACAGGCGGAACCGCCTTCAGTATGTCGGGAGAATTTGCCAGAAAATGTTTCGTTCATCGCGCTGAAGACGTTGGATCAAACCTACCTAGTCTGGGGCGAAGGCACGAGGATCAACTCGGAAAATGGTTGGAGTCGCCTGACCACCGCACGAATCGGTCGCCTGGAAGTTCCGCTTTCTGGAATCGCGGCAAACGAGCGGGTTCACATGCGTGTGCTTGAATATCTAGCCGAGGTTGATGCTCAAGGCAAGATCGTTGATGCCGGATCGGAACCGGCAACAGCAGAAGAAAAGTTACTGAGACATGGCAACGTCGCAGTCGTAGAAGAACGACTCCTCTACCTGGAGGTGGCCTAAAATGAAAGGTAAGTTGAAACTGGCGGGAAACAAAAAGACTTGGCTACTTGTGCGCGAAGACGGCAAGGAGCTGCAAGTTCCCACTCGTGTGCTGACACGCGTCCTCTTTCCTCTCGATTCGAAAAAGCACGACGGCCTCGAAGTCGAGTACGAGCTTGATAAGGGACTGCCGTCGAAGATTTATGAAGTCGGTATGGAGTGGCAACCGCAATCCGCACCTGGATATCGAGGACTGCATTCCCAGACTGACGGGGCGCCGCGCGGTGGAGGCGGAAGACCGCCATTCTCCGACAGAGGCGAATCGCGTTCTCACGGTCGGTCGGAACCTCAGACTAGCCGCCCATCCTTACCGGGCGATTTTCACAACCCCTATAACTTTGTGCCTGCGCTGCCGCGCGATGACGAAAGGGTGAAGGACAGCGGACTAGGGGACAGCCAACCTGTTGGGCATGATCGCTACCACGCGGAACTCTGCAGTGGTCGTTTGAGAGTGAAAATGACGGTCGCTACGCCGTTGCTCTTGCCCGACGCATCACGCGTGAAAGTCACGGGCGAAGGTAAGAGCGAGCATAAGACGTATCCGGTGCAAGTTGATGCAGAAGGCAATCCTTACATCGCCGTTACGGCAGTCAAAGGAATGCTGCGGTCAGCCTATGAGGGTATCACCAACTCTCGTTTGTCTGTCTTCCGGAATCATGATCAGCGGCTGGCCTTTCGCATGGAATCAACGGACGGGGTAATGATGGTCCCGGCTCGAATAGAGGTCAGCGCCGACGGGAAGGACGAGATTACGTTGTACACTGGCACGACATCCATTACTGACACTGGCGCCCCATCTCGGGGCGATGCCGTTTGCGCGGCATGGTTGCGTTACTATCCAAGTCCCTTGACCTTTTTTGGAACCACCTCAAAGCCCGAACATAAAGACCACGTCTCGGTATGGCTCGAAAGGTTTCAGCACCATCGTTGGGATAAGGGAAAACGACAGCATGTCCCCGACTTTCAGTACTGGAAAGCTAGAAAGATCGTTCGATATGGCGATCCTCTTGGCACTCAGCCAAACCAGACCTTGACTGGGAGCAAGCAAGACGGGTGTTCTTTCCATCAACCTCTGGGGCTGCCCTTGCAGGAGGCAGACGGCTATGTCTGCATTACAAACCGGAATTTTGATCGTAAACATGACGAGCGGATCTTTTTTAATGCCAATAAGCCAACTCAAATTGATCTTGATGAGCGGTTGAAAATAGAGTGGGATCGGCTAATTGAAGAGTATCGCGAAATTCATAGGGAGGAGATAGAACAAGGCGCGCCATCGCCGTCGGCGCTCAAGAATTCGGTTTGGTCCAGGCATATCATAAATCGGATCGAAGAGGAGAGCCTGCTGAAAGGTGGAACTCTCTGTTATGCGAGGGTCAAGAGGCTGAGGGAGGGATGGCAAGTTAACGAGCTTTATCCTGTAATGATTTCTCGCCGATTACACCATCATTCGCCAGCTCGAATCTTACCGGCATCTTTGGGGCTGGCTACAAGCTTATCGGAACTCTCGCCTGCGGACCGTGTGTTTGGGTGGGTCGCGCAGGAAGGCAAAGGCGCATATCGGGGACAACTACGCATTAGTGTTATCGATCGTGCGCCTCAACAGAACGGGCAGGACTACGACGCTATCGAGAGGTTCGCCGAACCAGGCGTTCCCCTAGCGATTCTGGGACAGCCCAAGCCGCAACAAGGGCGCTTCTATGTTGCTGCCGATAAAGCGGGCGGTGCACAGGCGCGGGGATTGAATACCGAGAAAGCCGGCTACGACGAGTTACATAAAGGATTGCGCGGTCGTAAGGTCTATCCACATCACAATAACTTGCCCGATGGTTACTGGGACAATGCGGTCGAAGATCGAACACAACAGAGTCTTGCCGGATATTATCGGGAATATAGGCGTCCTTCTAAGGATGGCCAGGACTGTGACAATCAGAATCGGTCTGTGCTTGGATGGATTAAGCCTGACACTATATTTGAGTTTGACATTCATTTCACAAATCTCTCAGCGATTGAGATCGGAGCGTTAGTCTGGCTACTTCAATTACCGAATCGGGCATTTCATCGCTTCGGCGGCGGTAAGCCACTCGGCTTCGGCAGCGTTCGTCTTGATCTGATATCGGAGAAATCTGAAATTTGCACCGGCGCAGAGTTTATAAAGCGCTATAAGGCGCTCAGTGAAGATGAACCGAATAACTGCGATGCCGCGGAATTGATCACTGCGTTCAAGAAGACTGTCTGGTCGGCCTACGGGAATGACTTCAGGGAAAAAGAGGACAATGAATCGTCGAGCGATTATCAACGAGTTGTGGATCAAGGCTTCAACGAGGTCGGATTTATAGCGGCTTTCCTCAGAGCGGCCAGGGGCTTCGATGACAAGCTCCCGATTCACTATCCCCGCGTGACCAAGAAACCAAATCCCGACGGGGAGTCTTTCAAGTGGTTTGTTCAAAATGCGAGCTCGACCAAGGACGGCGTTCGTCACGGATACCCACTTGCAGATCTAGCACATGATCAGGGCTTGCCGATTCTAGAGGAGAGGAACCGAGGCGCGAAGGGCTGACCAATTCAAAGCCCGGGGAGCATCATCTAAGCAATCGCTTGGAGGTTCGAACTGACAAAGAATAGCGAAGCTATTACTAGGCGTTTGCCAGTTGGACAAGTTTCGATCTATGACTGACAAGCTCAAAACAATGATTTGCCTCGTCGGTGAACAACCTATTCCAAATCTCTTGCCAATTCGATACTGGAAGCCAGATCAAGTATTACTCGCCGCTACTGCTAGGACGCAGACCGTCAGTGAGAAACTCGCATTGGTCATCCGGGGGCAATGTGACGTATGCCGGTGTAATGTTGATCCATACGACATAGCTACGGCTCAGCGAGATCTAGAAGACAAGATGGATAAAATGGGTCTAGAGAACTCAAGCATCTGCTTCAATATCACGGGCGGCACAAAACCAATGTCGATTGCTGCATTTTCGAGTGCGAAGAAGCGTGAAGCACCGATTATGTATCTAGAAAGTGAACGAGGCAAGAGCTGTCTCTATAGATATGCTTGCCTGCAGGGAGATTTCGCACTTATGGAAAGAACAGAAGTTTCAGCCTTGCTCACGATTGAGGATTATTTAACAGCACATCTTGGTACCCAGTGGGGAGACGCCAAGGGCGGCAATAAACTCGAAGAAATTGTAAGGGCGGTCTTGGAGCCATCCGTAAGTGAAGTGAAGTCGAACATCAAAATTGGGCCTAACGTCGAAATCGATTTGATCGTTCGGTGCGGTAATCAAGTTGGAGCCGTGGAAATCACCGAGGGTAAGTCGCTGAAGGCCAAGATCGACCAGCTCAGCTCTGCATGTGGCCGCGAGTTACTTGGAACTTTCACGAAACGCTTTCTGGTCGTGACGAGAGCGCTTGACCCCAATAACGAGCAGCTCGCCAAGGAGCGGCAAGTCACGGTTATTCAAGTGGAAACCATCGCTGAAACTCTTTCTGAAGCCAGTCGGAGACTTCTTATCGAGAGCGTCGGGGCGCGGCTCGGCGTAGAGAAAATTAACTGAGTACGAGCACTGGCGTTTCCAGCGCAGGACAATGCACTTATCAACCGCAGAGCTGAATCTGGCGTTAACAAACTCCGACCTCTACGCCGGATGTGCTATCGAAGAGGTTGCCGGGAAGCTTACGTTGACAACCCCCATCAACGAAGCAACGAACCTAGTCGGACGAAACGCAAAGCGTCTTATTGACGCATTGGCAGATCAAGGTGTCGAAGAATTGACTCTAACCGGAGGAATGGCAATTTGGGCTTATCTCGTCGTATTTCACCATGCAGTTCATCGTTTTCGACGCATCTACTACGAGGACGGAAAACCCGGCGGCAGAGTGCTCATAGCTGCTCATTAACCGCACGTTGGCAATTATGATCAAAATCCTTTTTGTAACCTCGGACCCCACTGATCTCAGTCGATTGCGGTTGCAGGCCGAGTATGGAGATGTCGAAGAGCGCCTCAAACTAGCCAAATACGGCGATAAATTCCAACTGAAACCGCTCCTCGCCGCGACTCCGACGAAATTGGTTCAGGAATTGACTGATTTCGATCCGCATATAGTTCACTTCTCAGGACACGGATCAACAGAAGGGAGCTTTCTCGAGAATCAGGCAGGTGAAGCTGCCCTGATCTCCGGTCGCGACCTCGAAGGAATCTTCGCACATATGAGCGGCAACATAAGCTGTGTAGTGTTCAACTCGTGTTACAGCCGCGAGCAGGCGAACGCAATCCTTCCTTACGTGCACGATGTAATAAGCACGTTGAAGTCGGTGGGCGACGATATGGCGCGTGGTTTCTCCGCCGGCTTTTATCAGGGTCTTGCGAATGGGCACGATGTAGCCGCCGCGTTCCAGTTCGGTTGTTCAACGTCAGGTGATCCATCTTGCCGTCGTATCTATAGGCACGATGCGAACCCAGACGGCGTTCCCTTGGATCTGCGCTTCCCTGAACATCTCCCGGTGATGATAGGACTCTGTACCGCTGATCAATTCAAGGAGTTAACTCAGGAAGCATCCATGGCAATGGCGACATACGATTTCAAGAAAGAAGATTGTGGCGGTGAAGATTACTCGTTCCATTATGAACCTCAATGGCTTCCCAATGACGCTACTGAATGGAGACGCGCGGTCCTGGAGGGCTGCAACATAGTTGCGAGGCTCGGTAGCGCCATATCGGAACCGAAAATCTACCACTTCTTTATTCGAGGTCCGAGTTGCTATGCGATGGGATTGGGTGCGGCTCTCGGAACTAAGGAAGAAATCATTATTCACCACTATCAGAAAAGCACGAGTTCGCTTGCTTACAGTCCAGTCCTGAATCTTACGATCCCCGCGACTCGCGGACGCGGTCCTCAGATTGCCCGGTCTCGGGTCAACGGGGATTTCAGATATATCGCTACGAGAGGAACAGAGCAGCCGGCCAAAAAGATGTATGTGGCGTTGGATTTTGCTCACACGCCAACCAGTGGCGTGCAAGATCTCGCACGTAAGGAGCGGGCCGGATTCGGGCAGATCATCTTCGATCAAAATGGAGACATACCGCTGAAGGCTGATTGGCTGCAAATAGCGCGTGAGATAAACACGGTTATCCTGACGCTTTTAGAGGAGGAGTGTCGCGAGTTGCATTTATTCCTTGCGGTTCCAGCGGCTCTTGCGTTCGCCATCGGAATGGGGCTCGACACCAGGAATCACGTAGCCGTCCATCACTGGTTCACCGAGGATCGGAAATATCATGAGGTGTTTCGACTCAATGAGCTTGTCGGCGCCAGTAAATAGTCACTCCCGCGAGCGAAAGGCATAGATGCGTTCCCTCTAAATGGGATTTCTGACAAACGGCATTTATGGATTGAGATCTCCGCACTCGCGCACCGAGGAAATGAAGGCTGCGTCATAGGCCGCAGCATCGAATCCCGCGTTAGAACGGCACTCAAAGTCTGGGGAAGGTGAGAAAAAACTTATATGTCCTATTGGCCGCAGCGCAGCCTCTCGATAGCAATGAGCGCACTCGAAATCCGGATCGCTAGAAGCTGCTCTGAAAACGTTTTCAGCCCCGGTGGAGAGCGCAGCTCGTGAATAACTGTGAAAAAAAGCCAGACTCCTGTTTGTTTTTTCGGCCGCGTAGCGGCCTTATGATTTTAGCCGTGTACTTCAGTGCACGGTGCTGAGGTGAACGAAATGCTCTTGTCGCGTCAGCGACAATTGAATTTGAGCCAAGAGAACGTGGTCAATCGTCGCTGACCCGACGAGGATCGATTGCTAACCCGCATGCAGGCATTGAAATGCCTGCCTAAATTCAAACGCCGCTATGCGGCGAATAGCCGAACTACAGACTCGATGCCTCCGGGGTTCACTCCGATGAATCCGTCGAGTTCATTCCAATCTCAAGCCCTTTCGCGCACGAGTAAAGCCTCACCGAATCTTGTTCGGCCGCGCTCTCGAAGCCGCGGTCAATACTGGGGCGGACGCCGGAATCAACTTCGGAACCGGGGCCGGAATCAACGCCGGAATCAACGTCGGAATTTGGGCTGGAATCAACTTCGGAATTTGGGCCTGAGCCAATGGCGGGGTCAACTGTGTCGTGCCTGTACAGATCGATGACCGTCTCGTCCTTGCCCGATGCCACCAGGCTCACAAGTTTATGGCCAATCAGATCGTGAAGAGTTATGACTGTCCGGTCGCCGTCCGCGAAAAGGAGCACCCGCCGATGATTGGCCCGGTCGACCAACAGTATCTCCTGGGCTACTACTCGGTCGGCGCGCACGACACCGGTGATTTCAATAGTTTCACTTTTCCTAATCTTAGCCTGGCGCGCTTCAGTCGAATTCTCACCGGAAGTCCGGCGCTTCGATGCTTTCTTTCCCCGCTTCCTTACCGATCCCATGCGATGTTCCTCCCTTTTCTCGTCTTTCTATCCCCGCTGCGTCCGTTGTTCCACTCCGGCCGCCTGTTACGGACATCTAACGGTGAACCGTGTACGATGTGTCACATATGGGCCGTGATGGTACCAACTTGTCCATTTCAAGTCAATCCATTTTTCGGTTGACATGTGATTGTCCGCTGGTATCAAATAGCACGCCGTATGAAAGGCAACATGCAATTCAAGCTGAGGCTGAACGAGGAATTCGTCGCTCGGATAGAGGAGCTTGCCCTGAAGTACAATCGCCGGAGCGCTAACGAGATTGCGGCTGAGATCGTGATGGAGTTTCTGGATATATGGGAGCAGGCCGAAGCCGCCAAGCGAGGCATCCTCGATCAACATAAGAAGCTCGTCAAGCAAAGCTCCGCTAGGATCGCCAGGAAGTCATAGAACCGGCGGTCGGGCTCGGCGAGAGCGTCCGCGCGGATGCGCCGGGCGAGTTACGAGTTACAGGAGGTCTTCGTTATCTTGTCCCGTTCAGAGACTCGGCAACGCTATGGAAGATTGCCGAGAACCCCGGACAGTAGAAGCTGAAGAACCTCCGGAAACGTGAGCCGTCCTCCGCGCTCCGCTTTGTGCGATGCGGGCGTTGAGGTATTAGGAGCAAGTCGCACGGTGGGTGCGGGCGGGGGCTCCGGAGACGGAACACTCTGGCCAGCGAATACGCTGCCAGCAAGTAGAAAAACGGCAAGAGTCACAGAAAGAGTTAGACGTTTCATCGGTTTTTCTGCTCCTTACATTTGGATAGGTTATGCGGACACAAAGACTACCACAAAAGCCGTGCGATCTATGGCGGAGGTATCATTCCGCCATAATGGGGAAAAAGTATCGCGATGCCCTCGCCACCGCAACATTTGCGGTTGAATATTACACCGAACTTGGTGACCTCAGACACGCCGGCATCTGGCAGCGGGTGGTGACCAACGTGCATTACCTCAGCGGAAAATATAGGAAAGCGACCGACGCGGCGGAACAGGCCGTGATGATTCAGCCCGACCGCTACGAGTTGGCGCTTTCGTACGTAATACTGAGCAAGACTCAGTTATTCATGGGCAGCGTGAAGGCTGCATTTGACTCTCTTGGACAAGCTGAGAAGATAGGGAAAGCCTTCGAAGAAGATGACTATCTCTGGGGTCATTTCCATTCACAAGCTGCGGTGGCATACGACCGTAGCGATCAACCTAACAAAGCCATCGTTGCTCACGGCAGTGCCGCAAGGCTCTTCCAACGCCAGGGTCTCAAATGGAGGGCCGCGCTTGCGCTCAACAATATGGCGTTTCTGTTGACCGAGCAGCGGATTTACGATGAGGCAGAACGCTGGCTGCTGGAGGCGATCGAGCTTGTGAACCAAGACCCTCACCTCCATACGAAAGCCTGCATATACGATTCGCTCGGCCATCTATATATATTGATGGAGAGATTCGACGACGCCGAGTGGCTGCTGAACGGTTCGGCGGAGATTTTCGAATCCGTCGAGGATTATGCGCAGCTTGTCGGGACGCTGGTACATCTCAGCGAGCTATTCAACAGAACCGCCCGGTTCAAGGATGCTGTTGACACGGCTGTGACGGCTCTGCAGTATGCCCGCGACTGCCGAAACACCGTGCTGATCGAGCAGGCCGACAAGCAGTTGACGGTCGTCGTCCATTCGGAGGCCAAGCGCGCGTACAGCAAAACGATCAAGCGGATTATCGAGGATACCAATCAGTAACGTTTCAAAAAGGATCTGGCCCCACAGTTAGAACGGTTTGAAATTTTCGATCGCCCCGTTCGGACGCACGGATTGATTCCCGCGCTTGCCGAGATGATTCCCGCACTCGCCAAGATTTTTTCTGGCAACGTCAACATCAATCCCGCAACGGTCAACATCGCTCCGGCGTTTGCGAAGACGAATCCAGCAGGATCATTCCCGCGCTGCGAGTTCCCGGCACGGGAGCTCCATTTACGAGGTTTTGTGAAAGATGGGAAATGAAATCCGGCGAATGAAGCTCTCGGCTCGCGCGATCAAAGCCTCGGCATGGGTTTGGCTCACGGCGGTAGTTCTTTCAAGCGCAGCGATGAGTGCGAATGCCCAGACCCAACAGCCGGACCCGTCATCCAGATCTCTAACACAAAGCAAGTCGACATCGAGTTATCAGCCGATCAGGCTCGGCGGCGTGACGCTTTCAGGAAACCTCCGCGTGCGCATCGAGAGCTGGGATTGGTTTGATACTCCGGCGGCCGATGGCAATTACACGTTCGGCGCCGCGCAGCTCAGGCTCAGTCTCAGTAAACAAAACGACGAATTCGACTGGCAGGTGGAAGGCGAGTTCCCCTGGCTGATCGGCTTGCCCAGGCACGCCATCGCGCCGGCGCCTCAGGGACAACTGGGATTCGGCGGGTCTTATTTGGCGGCGAACGGAGCACAGGACGCGAGCGCGACTCTCAAGCAGGCTTTCGTTCGCTTCAAAGGCTTGGGCGGGGACAAGGCAGGCAGTTTGCGCGTGGGCAGGTTTGAGTTCGTCGACGGCGCTGAGATAGCTCCTAAGCTCATCACGGGAGATACGGCAGCCCGCGATACGGCAGCCCGCGATACGGCAGCCATGAATGATACTCTGGCCACGCTAAAGCGCGACTCGATCGCTCACCGCTTGATCGGCCCCTTCGGCTTCACGCACATTGGGCGCAGCTTCGACGGCGTTCAATACGTTCGCAACACGAAAGATTTCAACCTTACGGTCATGGGCGCTCGCGTCACTGAAGGCGCATTTCAGTTGAATGCCAACAAAGAGATGAATGTTGACGTCTACTTGTTCATGCGCGCCGTGGAATTGGAGCGCTCCAACTAATCACTGGTTCACTCAAGAAGGGGTCGAGAGTCAGTTCAATGCTGGCATAGGCTCTTATCAAAGGTCCTTATCAAAGCTTGATGTCAAAAGATTCCGGTTGCTAGAGTAGCGCGAGCCCTGGGGTTCGCGATGGAAGAGGCGACAACGAGTTTTGGCCTGCTGGAGCGCGTCAAAAGCGGCGACCGGCAGGCGCTCTCAGATCTGTTTCAGAGGCATCAACGGCGACTGGCGGTTCTCATTCGCTACAAAATGAGTGATGACCTTCGACGACTTTCCGACGTCGAAGATGTGCTTCAGGATGTGTTGCTCGAAGCTTATCGCGATATAGATCAGTTCAAATACCGTAAGCCCGGCAGCTTTGTTAGCTGGCTTGCCGGCATAGCCGACCACGTTATCGCCGATCTTGCCCGCGCGGGCGGGCGTCAAAAGCGCGCCGGCGAACTTGTTCCATTCAGATCGAACAGCAACCCGCTGGGCCCTGAGCCGGCCGTGAGCGTGACACCCAGTCGCATACTGGCCGAAAAGGAAAAGCTGACGCTGTTGATCGCTCAAATGGACCGCCTGCCCGAAAACTACCGCAAGGCCATCCTTCTCGCGAAGGTTGAGGGTTTGACAACGCAAGAACTCGCCGCACGCCTTGGACTGAGCAGGGAAGCCGCGGCGCTGTTGCTGCACAGAGCGATCAAACGATTACGCGCGATTCAACAGGCTTACACCGAATCCTCAACGGATGGGCCGTCTAACCTATGAGCAACGAAAGGACGGATGAGCCCGCGGGCTTCGAGGAAGACGATGCATCGCCTCGGGAGCGGCTCATCGCCGATGCGATCGCGGAATACCTGGATCTGAAATTGCGCGGCGAGGTTATCGATGCTTATGAATTCTGCCGCGTACGCAAGGAACTGGAACCCGAACTCCGTACTGAGATCGAGGCCTTAGACGAGATCGATACAATTCTTATGGACTCAGGCGAGGCCGTAATGGAGGTTTCGAACGAGCTTCCAGAGCGCCTTTCGGGGCTTCGTATTCTCGGCGAGATAGGCAGCGGCGGAATGGGCCGCGTGTTACTCGGCTATGACGACGCACTCGGCCGAAAAGTGGCGATCAAGACATTGAGCCCGCGCTACGCCGGCGCCTCTTCGTTGCGAGCGCGCTTCATGGACGAGGCTCGGTCGATGGCGAGACTGAGCCATCCGAACATTGCCCGAATCTACAACCTGGGCCGCGAGGACGAGCAACCGCATTTCGTGATGGAATATCTGGAAGGCACGAATCTGGTTGCCGCCGCGCGGGCATTGAGCTTGAGACAAAAGATAGCGCTGCTGCATAAGGTCGTGCTCGCCGTCGATTTCCTGCATCAGCATCAGATCGTTCACAGGGATCTGAAGCCCGCCAACATTCTGGTCGGTCCGGATCTGGAACCGAAAGTCGTGGATTTCGGACTGGCGCTTCAGGTCGATAATCTCGGCCGCAGGCTTACGCTGGCGGGCGAAGTGATGGGAACGCCGGACTACATCTCGCCCGAACAGGCCCGCGGCGCGCCGCTCGATATTCGCAGCGATGTTTTTTCACTTGGCGCGATCTTTTATGAATTGCTCACCGGAATCCCGCCCTTTCGCGCGGAAAGCCTTTCCGAACAGCTTCGCTTCGTCCGTGAGCGCGAGCCGCTGCTGCCGCGAAGGATAGATCAGACGATACCCGGCGAGTTGCAGAACATCTGCCTGAAGGCGCTCGAGAAAGATCCGGCCTCGCGATATGCATCGGCGAGCGAAATGGCAGGCGACCTCGCTCGGTTTCTGGCCGGCGAGCCGGTGCTGGCGCTGCCTTCGTCATACGCGCGGATGATGTCGGGAAAGATCGAGCAGCATCTTCGCGAACTGGGCGGCTGGAAGCAGGACCAGATTCTTTCGGATCAGGAATACGATGGGTTTCGAAGATTATACGAGAGACTGATTGAGAAAGAAGACGCGTGGATCATGGAAATGCGCAGGCTGTCGATCCCGCAGGTCAGCCTGTATCTCGGCGCGTGGCTGCTGGTAACCGGAGGCGCGCTCCTGGTGCTGTTTGAGTATCTGGGTTTATCCGGATGGCGGTCCGCCGTGGTTGTCACCGCCGCGACGGCGCCCACCGCCGCGATGGGAATTCGCTCATGGAGAAACGGCCGCCTCAGGATCGCCATCGCTTATCTTCTCGCGTTCTGTCTTCTGGCGCCGATCACGGTGCTCGTGCTTGCCGGTGAAGCGGGCATTTTCACCTCTCTGACAAAGGGGCGGGAAGAGCTGGAACTATTCAGCAAATTCCCGGCATTCAAGAGAACGACAAACGCTCAATTGTGGTGGTCGCTATTGCTCTCGCTGCCGGTCTACCTGTGGCTGCGCCGGTTGACCAGGGCGTCCGTATTCTCGCTCGTGTTCGCGGTAATGGCTGCTCTGTTGGGGCTCGTAACCTTGTTGCGACTGGGCGCGCTCGAGTGGCTGAGCGATGATGCGGGCCGAATATATCTTCACGTGATCCCCATAGGCATTATGTTCTTTCTGGCGGGTCTGACCATCGAGCGCGTTGGATACAGCTCCGATTCGCGCTACTTTTATCCAATCGCGGTCGTGTTCACTATTGTCGGGTTGAGCGGGGTCGCCGCCTTTCATGAGCCTTACGCCGCCGCCTCTTCGCGGTTGGAGGAGTCTCCGGCGAGTGGGGAGCTGCGCTTTGAAGCCAGACTGTTCGAATTCCTGCTGCCGGCAGTCGCGTGCGTCTTTGTTCTGGGAAGCGTACCCAGACAGATGAAGAACTTCTTTGCAACGGGTCTGTTGTTCACGGCGATTGGGATTATTCGGCTGCAACAGGACCTGTTTCGGGATCGCGCGTTGTGGCCCATCGGTCTTGTAGTAACCGGTTTCCTGCTGATGCTGGCCGCGGCGAATTATTCGCTGTTGAAGCGGGCGCTCCAGCGAATGTTCAACCGTGAATCAGATATATAAGTATCGTGGTGCAATTCTCGCCGCAAAATGTCGCTATCCATAATGGGGGAACGGCCGGTCATTAAACCGAGCCGCGCACCCGAAAGGATGGACGACAATGAGAACGATCAAGTTTTTGACTGCAATTGCATTAGCGGCGCTGATGGCTGGATGCGCGCCGTCGCTTCACCCCTTATACACCGTTAAAGACGTTGTTTTCGACCGGTCATTAGTGGGCGTCTGGGTATCGGATGATGGAGACGGTCACAAGGATACCTGGACCTTAACGAAGTCCGGCGGAAATGGTTATTCAATGGTGTCGGCGGATGACGGCGAACCAGCGCGTTTCGAGGCGACGCTCTTGAGACTGAATGGGCAGCTCTATATGGACATTCTCCCGGCGGAAGCGCCCGTGGATAACGACCTGTACCGGTCGGTACTGATCCGGGCGCATACCTTCGCTAAGATCAGTCTGGAGGATGACGTGTTGTCGATGGCATTGATGGATCCGGAATCGCTGAAGCGCCTGACCGAGGGCAAGAGTTCGATTCTGCCGCAAGCGAAGCTCGAGGATGGCGGAGTGCTGATTACCGCGTCTACAAAGGAACTGCAGGAGTTCGTATCCAAGCACTCCGATGACGGAACCCTGTTTGGCGAGATGGAGAGATTTCAGCGGGCTCGCGCGGATCAATGAACGAGTAAGCGGCGCATAATTCTTCGAAAGGAACTGATTCCTGGGGCGGCGCGGAGGGCCGCCCGTACATTCATTTTCCAGCACGGGGTCAAATCGGAAAGTAAATTTCTTACAGCCCTTGACCGGCACATCGCTTCGAACCTTTGCTAGAACTCTTGCTCTTCCGAGCCTGGTTCGGAATCCGCGAATTGTCCGGCTTGAGACACCGCTCGCCACAACTCGATGTACTTCTCTCTGACGAACGGATTGAGCCGGTTTGCGAATTCCTCATCGAGTTTATGTATTTTGATTAATTCCTGGACGTCCGCGAGGTCGCGTAAGCGATGCGGAGCAGTCATTCCCGATGCTAACTTTAATTCGATCAGCCGATCTAAAGTGACAACTCTGACGCCGTCGATTTCCATCGAGGCGTCCGCCGGGTTTGGAAAACTCACGGGCTTTGGCAGCCCGTCGCCGGGATATTCTCCGGTAGTAATAATCTCGATGCTCACCCCGTCAGCCGTTGACTTGAGCTTTTTCTTCGAGTTCAAAAACTTCGGAATATATCCGAGACCGATCAGTTCACGGTGAAAGGTATCCAGTGCCTCAGGCGTCATCACCAGATCGACATCTTCTGTGAAGCGTGGATAACCGTGGGCGATGAGCGCTATCGCGCCTATTATCATGTAATCTATACCGTGGCTTTCAAGATCTTTCGCGAGCCGTTCAACGGTTCGGTTCAGTCTACCTTCTCCCATAAACAGCCGCAGTCCCTCCTCATGGATTTCGGTAATGGATTGCTCGGGCGCCGACGATGAAGTCGGCGCCGGTACGATTGAGATATCCGCATCGATCTTCATTCTTGAACTATTCTAACATCCTAAGCACCCGACGAAGGAATAGGCTGGTCCAGGCGGGTGCGCGTCAAGTCGCGTGATTGAAATTGCGGATATCATAAAAGTTCGTGATGAAAACGAGGACATCGAGGTTCCAGACGAGAATGACCTCAGTGTAAACGACAACATGAGATTTCAGGCTCCAAATAAAAAAGTTCGTAATGAAAATGAGGACATCGAGGTTCCAGATGAGAATGACCTGAGTGTAAACGACAACATTGAGATTTCACACGAGAATGGTCTGGTGAAATGTTAGCTTTTCTCGGCGCGGCAACGAAGTGCTTATGTCGCGCCTTCAGCGCTTGAGGCGTTGCGGTCGTTACCAGGGGCGGCGCGCTGCGCGCTTGCCCCTGGCTGTTTTATAGTCGGCCCTTCAGGCCTACAAATAAGCACGAACTCTCGATCAGGTAGGGGAACAAATCTCCAAACTCCAAACCAGGGGCGACGCGCTGCGCGCTTGCCCCTGGCTGTTTTATAGTCGGCCCTTCAGGCCTGCAAATAAGCACGAACTCTCGATCAGGTAGGGGAACAAATCTCCAAAATCCGAACCAGGGGTAGGGGGAACAAATCTCCAAAACTCCAGACCAGGGGCGGCGCGCTGCGCGCTTGCCCCTGGCTGTTTTATAGTCGGCCTTTCAGGCCTACATAGTCGGCCCTTCAGGCCTACAAATAAGCACGGACTCTCGCAGCTCTTCATTAGCGCTCGCTAACCCATGCTGTTCTGAAGTAAAAGTATAGCTACCGAGGAGTCGATGACCGGAGAACGAATCAAAGCGACTGGATGGGGAGTCTTATTCACGCTGACGCTCGCGATTCTGATCGTCGCCGGCTCGCGCAACCTCTCTCACTTTGACGCCGCGCTTGTAGGCTATACATTCGCGGTGCTGTTCGCGACTTTTGCAATCACCTATCGCTACGCGATGTGGCTTCAGCGTCCACCCACGGCGCTTTACTGGAAGCGCGGCTGGCAAGTCTTCTTTCGCCCGTCGTATCTGGTTACCAACATAGCCAACTGGTTCAAGCGCGTAATCGGGGAGTTCGCGTTAAATAATTTCATTTTCAAGAGGAATAAACAGCGAGGCATCGCTCACTCGTTGATTATGTGGGGTTGTGTTCTTGCGTGCGCGATCACCTTTCCGCTGGTATTCGGATGGATTCACTTCGAGACGCCGCCCGATGATACGACTTGGTATCGCACGTTTCTGTTTGGCTTTCCGACGCTCGCATTCCGTATTCATTCAATCACCGGTTTCCTGGTGTTTCACGGACTGGTATGGGCCTCGTTTCTTGTGATCGCCGGGGTGATGCTTGCCCTGCGAAGGAGAATGCGCGATCACGGGGCGGCCGCTCTGCAACAATTTGGCGAAGACTTCCTGCCGCTCATCCTTTTGTTCGCGGTGAGCGTGACCGGGTTGATGCTGACCGCAAGCTACACCTGGATGAAAGGCTATGCGTACGATTTTCTCGCGATCCTGCATGCGATGTCCGTGATCTTCACGCTGCTGTGGCTCCCGTTCGGAAAGTTCTTTCACATCTTTCAGCGGCCCGCGCAACTCGGCGTCGGCTTCTATAAAGACGTCGGAGAGCGTGAAGCTCCCGCCCTTTGTCGGCGTTGCGGCACGCCGTTCACCTCGCGTCAGCACGCTGAAGATTTGATCCGCGTAGAGAAAGCACTCGGTTATCGCTACGAGATCGAGGGCAGCGCAGAACACTATCAGTGGATTTGCCCCCGCTGCCGGCGCGCCATGCTGGTGCTCGGCCAGGGAAAACTTTGGCAAGATGTGCTCGGCGGGGAGTCTATTCATATCGACTTCCCGCCTGCTCTGCCGCAATCGAGCCTGGGCAACCCGCGCATCGATTTCGGTCCATTGGGCGACGAAGATAAGAGGAATTTTCATCCTTGAGACTCAGTAGTCCATCGGCGGTAGACCTTCAAAAATGTCAATAGCTTCCGACAACCCCGACATCATAGAACGCTTTGGACCTCACCTCGCGTATTCCAGCGACGCGCGGCTCGCGACGGGCGTTGAACCCGACAAACTGGTCGACACCCATTGCTGCTTCTGCGGACAGCAATGCGGCATTCGGCTGAAGGTAAAAGACAACGAAGTGATAGGCTTCGAACCGCGCGAGGACTTTCCGTTCAATCACGGGATGCTCTGTCCAAAAGGCGTGAAGCGATATCTCCAGGGCTCGCATCCCGACCGGTTGTTGAGCGCGTATCAACGCGATCCTCGCGAAGGATTCCGAGCCATACCTTATCCTGAGGCGCTGGATCGCGTCGCTTCGGAGATCACGCGCATTCAATCCAGCTTCGGCAATGACGCGTTCGCTGTCCTGACGGGTGCGAGCCTGACTAACGAGAAGGCGTATCTGATGGGGAAGTTCGCTCGGGTGTGTTTGAAGACCGCCAACATTGATTACAACGGGCGGCTGTGCATGGTCAGCGCGGCGGCTGGAAACAAGAAGGCTTTTGGCATCGATCGCGCCGCCAACCCGTGGGCGGACATCCTGAGAGCTGAAGTCGTGTGGATCAGCGGCGCGAACGTCGCCGAGTGCGCGCCGATTACAACGAACTACGTCTGGCAAGCTCGTGAGCACGGCGCGAAGATTATTGTCGTCGATCCCCGCATAACTCCGATAGCCAGAACCTGCGATCTGTTTTTGCCGATCAAGCCGGGCCGCGACATCGCGCTGTTCAACGGCATTCTTCACCTGATGATCGAGAACGATTGGCTGGATCACGGTTTTATCGATGAGCACACGGTTGGATTTGAGGCGGCGGCCGAGCACGTGAAAGATTGGACGCCGCGTCGGACCGCGGAAGTTACCGGCATCGCCGAACGAGGGATACGTCAGGCCGCCGAATGGTGGGGGCAGGCGAAGACAAGTTTCCTTCTGCACGCTCGGGGGATCGAACACCACACTCACGGTGTTCAGAACGTGCTGGGCGCGATCAACATGGTTTTAGCGTCGGGGCGGATCGGCCGCGAGTACTGCGGCTATGCGACGATCACGGGTCAGGGCAACGGACAGGGCGGGCGCGAGCACGGACAGAAATGCGACCAGCTTCCGGGCGCTCGCGACGTAAGCAATCCCGAGCATCGCGCTTACGTGGCGAAGGTCTGGGGCGTCGATCCGAATGACATTCCTCAAGCCGGCGTTGATGCGTATGAAATATTTCGCAAGATCGATCGCGGCGAGATACGCGGCTTGCTATCGATTTGCTTCAACCCTAAAGTCTCGTTGCCCGACAACAGCTTTATTACGCGCGCGCTGGAAAAGCTCGAGTTCTTTGTTGTGATCGACTTTTTCTTGAGCGAGACCGCGCATCATGCCGACGTCGTGCTCCCCGGCTCGCTGCAGGAAGAAGACGAAGGCACCGTTACACAGATCGAAGGCCGCGTGATCAAGATCAACAAGGCCGTTGAGCCGCCCGGCGACGCTCGCGAGGACTGGCGCATAATTCAGGACATCGCCAAGCAACTTGGCCGCGAGCATGGACTCACGTTCAATAGTCCTCGAGAGATCTTCAACGAGCTTCGCGAGGCATCCCGCGGCGGCATAGCCGATTACTCGGGAATCACCTACGAGAAGATCGAAAGACAGTATGGTGTGTGCTGGCCGTGCCGCGGCGAAGATGATCCGGGAACGCTTCGTCTGTTCGAAGCGGGTTCCTGGAATCCAATCGCGAAAGGCGCCGGGCCGTTTTATTTTCCCGACGGCAAGGCTCGCTTCAACGCAGCCGCTTACACGGCCCCCGCTGAAGATGTAGACGACGAGTATCCGGTAATTCTCACGACGGGCCGCGTCGTCAGCCAGTATCTTTCAGGCACGCAGACTCGGCGCATCGGGCCTCTTGTAGATCAATATCCTGAGCCTCGCATCGAGATGCACCCACGGCTTGCCGAAAAACTCGATATTAAAGACGGCGATTGGGCCACGGCCGAGTCTCGCCGCGGAAGCGTAACTTTGCGCGCGATGGTGGTGACTACGATTCGCCCGGACACGGTATTCATTCCGTATCACTGGGCAGGACGCCGCAGCGTTAATCAGTTGACTATCTCGGCGCAGGACCCGATCTCAAAAATCCCGGAGTATAAAGTGTGCGCCGTGAAATTGAGAAGAAGTAACGGCTGAATCGTGATGCGATCTCCGATCACGCATCACGATCGCCGAGCATAGGCTTATGTCGGTTCACTCGAACATGGAATTCTTCGTCGATCCGATGCGATGCATTGGATGCCAGGCATGCATGCAAGCCTGTACCGAGTGTGACACGCACAAAGGGCATTCGATGATTCATCTCGACTACCTGGATCGCGCGCATTCGGTTCAAACCGCCCCGGTCGTGTGCATGCATTGCGAGTCGCCCACTTGCGCGGAAGTCTGCCCGGCGGACGCGATCAAGCGCACCGAAGACGGAGTTGTTCAGACCGCAAGGAAGCCTCGATGCATCGCTTGCAACAACTGCGTCCTTGCGTGCCCGTTCGGCGTTCCAAAAATGCAGACCGAGTTCAAGCTGATGATGAAGTGCGATATGTGTTATGACCGAACATCAGCGGGTAAGCGTCCGATGTGCGCGACGGTGTGTCCGAGCCAGGCGTTGTTCTTCGGCACGCGCGAGCAAATAGAAGAATTGAGACCGCGATCGACCCCGATTAATCAATTCAGATTTGGCGGGCAGATCATTACGACGAAGGTTAGTATGATGGCTCCGAAAGCGGCGCGCGCCGAATATGTTGATGTGACCGCCGCAATGAATGAGCAAGCGACCGGCAGAACGATAACGCTCAATATCCTCGATGGTATGTGCGAGTAGGGGAAGCTTTCCGCGTGCAGCGAGGTAAATCGCAAGCCGAGGGCTCCCGCTGAAGAACGGGCTTGCGCTACAAAGGAACGATGCTTCAACCCGAGCGTGAACAAATCACGGTAGCTCCGGACGGCGGCTCGGAAGCCGAGCAGCCTCAGTGGAGGCAGGACTTTCCTATCGACTGGCCTCAGGATAACTACATCGCGCGTCGCGATTTTACGAAGTTCCTCGTGCTGACAAGCCTGGCGTTCACGGCCGGGCAAATCTGGATAGTCGTTCAGAACTTCTTTCGGGCTCGGCGAGGACAATCTCCGATTCGGCTGATCGCGGGCGTCGATGAAGTCCCGATCGGCGGCACGCTGATGTTCACCTATCCTGAGCAGCACGATCAGTGCGTGCTTGTCCGGCTCGACGAACGGAGTTTCATCGCCTACAGCCGTGAATGCACGCATCTTTCTTGCAGCGTAGTCCCCGAGCCTGACAAGCGGCGCTTCTTTTGCCCTTGCCACGAAGGCGCCTTTGACATCGCCACCGGCAGCCCGATCGCCGGTCCGCCGCGCAGACCGCTCGCGCGCATCAAGCTGGAGTTCAGGCAAGGATCGATCTACGCGGCCGGCCTGGATTTGAGGTCGCTATGAGGCGCCGCTTTACGCGCGAGCAAAAGACCACGATCGTCTACGGCATATTGAGCCTCGTCCTGATACTGGTCGTGCTCCAGTTCTGGCTGTTGACGGCGACGATGAATGCCTATCTTGGCGGCGATGAGAGCGTGATCTTACCGGCGGCTCTGGCAAGCATAGTGTGCTTCGCGCTAAATGCCGGTCTGCTGCGGTACGTATACGGGCTTGATAAATTACGACCATGAAGGAATCCAGCAAATCTTCAGGGAACATGCTCCAGTTGCTATTGGCGACGGGAGCGTTTGCTTTTTGTTTTGCCGTTTTCGGGTCAGTATCGGCGATGATGCCGATCCTCAGAAAGCAACTGGGATTGAGCCCGATTCAGATCAGCGTCGCCATCGCGGTTCCCGTTTTGCTTGGGAGCCTGGGCCGCATTCCGCTTGGAATTCTGACGGACCGCTTCGGCGGGAGGTTGATCTTTACGATTGTGATGGCGTGCGCCGTGGTTCCGGCGATGCTGATGGGATGGGTAGGCGCTTACTGGCAGTTGCTGTTATGCGGCTTATTTATCGGCATCGCGCTGGCGAGCTTTTCGGTGGGCGTTGGTTTCGTCAGCGGCTGGTATCCCCCGGCTAAACAGGGCTCTGCTCTTGGTATCTACGGCGCGGGCAACATCGGGCAATCGCTTGCGGCGTTCGGTTCGCCGCTGTTGGCAGGCTCGCTCGGATTCAAATGGGGCTTCTGGACTTTCGGCTTGCTGCTGTTCGGCTGGCTCGTGGTGTTCTGGATAGCGGCGCGCAATGCGGCTCGCGGAGGTCCGGCGAAATCATTGGGAGATATGCTTCGGCCGCTGCGTGATCGGATGAGCTGGGTGTTGAGCCTGTACTACTTCATCACGTTCGGCGGATTCGTAGCGATGGCAATTTACCTCCCGGTGTTTCTGACCGACATATTCGGGCTCACTCCGCGGGACGCCGGCTTTCGAACCGCCGGCTTCGTAGTGCTCGCGACTGTGATGCGTCCCATAGGCGGTTGGCTCGCGGACCGAGTCGGAGGGCGAAGAATTCTGTTATGGGTGTTTCCAATTACCGCTGCGATGGCGATCTTCATGGCGTGCCCGTTGATGTCAACGTTCACCATCGGCGCGCTGGGAATGGCCGCGGCGATCGGATTGGGTAATGGGGCTGTCTTCAAACTCGTGCCGGAATATTTTCCTCAGTCGGTTGGAGGCGTGACCGGTCTGGTCGGCGCGGCGGGAGGCCTCGGAGGATTCTTTCCGCCTCTGGTAGTCGGCGGCATTCGACAAGCAACGGGCGCGTTCACGTGGGGATTCATTTTCTTATCGCTCTTCTCCATTATCTGTTTAGTAGTTGTATTGAAGAACGCGGCTCGGCCGGTTCGCGACTCTATTCAGGTTGCTTGACGGGTTCGAGGCGCCAGAGCGAAACATCAATAGAAACTCCATCGCCGGTCGAAGAATTCAAAGACGCTTTCCGACCGTCGCCGCCGCTTCGAGGGCTCCTTGATTCAGTTCAGGCGTTTCGTAAGGACCTGGAGCACAAGTCCATGAAGGCTTCATCGCGACGTGACGATAGCTTAATCCCGCTTTCTCGCGAGCATCAGTATTAATGAGTTGCGCGACATTGACGCTGTCTCGATTGCGTCAAGAATAAAGGAATTCGCGGACAGTCTCGAGGCTCACATTCGCAAAGAAGAGCGTGAGTTGTTTCCCATTTACGAGGATCAGGCGTCTCCCGAAACGATCGCTCGTGTACAGCGGGCGATCTTCAGCAGGATCGGCTCGGCGGCAAAGCCTCGGCGCCCGGAGTTGTTAGAGTAGGCAACGAGCGCACAGTTGTCGATTGAGGCGTTGTCAACGCGCCCGGATAACGATCTCTACCTGTTCGAATTTTCACCGTACGGACAATGGCGGCAGCCGCTTTCGCAGCAGTATCCTCGACGAAGATGGTAGCGAGCGGTGAAAACCATCAAGCCGTCTTCGTAATAGTAATCCTCTCCCTCTATGAGTTGAGATGACGTGCGGACCTTGGTGGACGGCGTCGAAGCGAGCGACTCAGATCCTTCGCGTAAAGCCGCGGACTGTTTCAAAAAGAGTGGGATGTGTTGAGGGATAAGAAAGAAGTTCAAGTCGCACTCCTTCTCCACGAAGAGTTCATTTGCGGACCGTACTTCAGGCAGGTCTCCTGACTTGAGCCTTTGCGCCGAAAAAATTAACGGCGTGCTTTTCCTCGAGGCGCCTTCCCACGCATTTGCGCAGCGGCTAGCGGTTGGAAGAGGAAAGATCAAAGGGCCTTCACGGTGGCGGGACCGTGCGGGATTCTCACCCGCTTCCCTATTCTCCTGTTGTCACGAAATCACAAACAGGCGCCTGAAGCCAAAGCTGATTGTCAAAAACGCCCTCTCTTATACCTGACGTTGAAAGGCAAGGCAAGCTCACCCCAAGCTACAAACAGCTCGCCCCAAAGCTCTCCCCCAAGCTCGCCCGAAGCTCGCTCGAAGCTCGCCCCAAGCTCGCTCGAAGCTCGCCCCAAGCTCGCGGATGTCACACGGAACAGGCCGCACTTTCTGAATCAAGCTTTCTTTGAAATAATCTGCATTGCGATTTGGGAGATGGAGGCGTCGATGTATTGTCCAAAATGCGGTCAGCAGTTCGCGCCGGATATTCGATTTTGCTCGCGCTGCGGCATGCCTCTCAACGAGGTGACGACTCTGGTTGCTAACAATGGTCTGACCGGATCTTCACATAGAGCGGCGAATCAGTCGTCGCCGCAAAAGAAGGCCATGCGCCTCGGGGCCAAGCTGATGTTCGGCGGACTGGCTTTGCTTCCCCCGTTCTTCGGATTGTGCTTTCCGGCTGACAATCCGGCTCCTTTGTTGGTTCCCTTCACCGTATTTTTCGGCGGCCTGTGCCTGCGCCTCTATTCACGAATGTTCGGCGGAGAAGATATTCCCCTGGGACAGCAAGCGTCTCAGGCAGCTACCGCTCAGAGCCAGGCCTACCTGCCTCCGGATCACTCCAAAGCTCCGCTGTTCGATGTGCGTACGGTGAACACGGCGGAGACGGCTCCGCCTCCCAGCGTGACGGATCATACGACTAAGATCTTCGATCGCCAATGAAATGACCCGATTGACCTGGAACACCAGCCGCGGGCCGCGCGTAGTAGGTTGCGGAGATTAAGTTCCTTTGAAGAATGCCGATGACGAAGTGAGGATCTATGTCTATGAAGAGCGAAGTTAGAAATCTCAAGCTGCTCTCCGCCGGTGCGTTCGCAAATCCTACATCAGCCCTCAAGCTATTAGCGGCCATAATCGCGCCTGTTATCCTGCTCTACGTGAGCATACGTGGAGGAGGCGGTTTGCCGTGGTATTTGTTGGTTGTCGCAGCGCTCGGCTTCCTCGCGATTCTGTTTATCGGGTTCCTGATGTTTACCCGCCCGAATCGCCAAGCGGAAATTTCGATTAGCCCCATCAATAGAACCGCAAATACACATTGAGGCCATTTGCCTCAACAGCCAGTCCGCGGTATCAAAGAGGGCGGCCGTAAAAGGTCGCCCTCTTCTCGTGAGCGCCGCGGCCACGCATTAGAACCGAGTAGTGTTATTGATCGATAATTCGTAAATGAGAGCGAAGTCCGAAAACAGCGCCGCGGCGCCGGAGGCCGTATTAAAGCGGAGAGAGACCAGCGTTGCAGAAGCTCGCTCTCTAGAAGCTCGCTCCAAACGCCGCAAGCCTCACGATAAAGGGTTGTGGCTAATCGCCATCTTCAAGCTCGTAAAAGCCACGCTGCTGATCATAGTAGCGATCGAAGCGCTGAGACTTGTCCATAATGATGTGGCGGCAACCGTTTCGCATTGGGTTGCCGCCTTTCGCATCGATCCCGACAACCGCTTTATTCACAAGCTGCTGGCTAAGCTTGCGGTGGTCAACGACCATAAGCTCGAAGAGATCAGCGCGGGCTCGTTCTTTTACGCGGCCCTGCTGGGAACCGAAGGCATCGGTCTTATCCTGGAGAAGCGCTGGGCCGAATACTTCACCGTAATCGCCACTGCTTCTTTCATACCGCTCGAAATATATGAAATCGTCGAGCGGATGACCGTGCCTCGACTGCTTCTCCTCGCATTCAATATCGGCGTTGTCGTTTACCTTATACGCAAGCTTCGCGAGCGCCGTCCTCACGCGCCTGCCTAACTCTTAATACCGGCTATCTCGCGTAATATCCCTTGCGGGCCTTGACCAGAGCATCCGGTTTGACGGACGCGACTCGCACTCGCCTGTAGCTGCCGTCGCGCTCCGGGTGAGTCGGATAGTAGCCGACGCTGTATACGGTTCGCAGCGCCGCCGCAACCTGATTGTAGACACCCGCGAGATCGCGAGCCTCTTTGGCGACAAACATCTGGCTCCCGGTCTCCTCGGCCATCTCGTTCAACTGCATTCTTGCCATCTCATAGTCTTGAGTCGAACCGTTCATTCTCTCGAATACCTCTTCTTCCTCGGTATCGAGATAAACGGGGAACACGAGAATATCGGACTCTTCCATACGCTGCATGAGGCGCTTGTATGGAACGCGCGACGGAAGATAGAGGCGGCGCTCCTGTTGAAGCGAGTTGTCCACTCCATCCGTCATTACCACGACCGCGTTCCGCTGGCCCTGTGTTCCGCGGAGCGTGTTGCTCATCGCGAACCACAGCGCTTCATAGAAAGCGGTCCCGCCTTCGGCAACATCGATATTTTTGATTCTGCTCCTGAGCGACTCACGGTCGTTGGTGAGCGGAGAAATGACCCGCACGGTCCGAGTAAAAGTGAGCACGGCGACTTTGTCATTTGGTCCGATGACATCGAGAAAGTGCAGGGCTGCTGCCTTCACTATATTCAGCTTGTCGTGGATCGATCCCGAAAGATCGAGCAGCAGAACCAAATTGAAGGGGGTGTTGGACGATGCGAAGAACTCGACCGTTTGAGGCTCGTTGTTCTCGAATACGCGAAAGTCTTCGCGTTTGAGGCTTCCGAACGCCTTGCCGCTTCGATCGGTGACGCTTACGTTGAGGTTGACCAGTGCGGATTCGAGAACCAGCGGCGCTTCGTCGGATCCTGAGTCGGCAGGTCTGGATGCCGCGCTTGATTCCGGCTCAGACGACCGAGCCGGTCTCTCTCTCTTGAGACTGGGAGGCTCGCCGGCGCGAGCAATTGAAGGAGGATCGTCGGCATCCGCGGTTCCATTCCGAGGGTCTGTTGATGACGGCGATGCATTTCGAGCCGGCAGCGATTTATCCGAATCGATCTCGTCCCTGCTCGACTTCGCGCGCGGGTTATTTGCGCTGTCGTCGGCATCGTATATCGTTCGCGACTGGGACTGGCGATCCGCGCTCTTGCCGCTCCGCGAATTCGGAGGAAGGATCTTCACCGAGAGGCCCATCGAGTCATCATCGTATCCGCTCTGCTTTTGATCGCGTTCGAACGGCCCGCCTTTGGTCGAAGAAGCAGAATTCGCGTTGCGTTTATTGCCGCCGAGCGAAGTGGACGCGCCCTGCCGGTCGGGATAATCGGGAGCATTTTGATAGCTCGGACGCGGCGGGGAGTCGTGATCCGTATCCTGCGTTCGTTCTATATCGGTCGCCTGAGAAGGCGGGTTTCTGGGAACCGGTCTCAGATTGCCGTCGCTGTCGTACGTATACTTGGTGTAGTCCATTCCCTGCGAGGAAGGGGACGGACGGTGCGCGTCCTCGCGGCGAGAGACACCGGATGGAATTATCCTGACCGAGAGGCCCATGCCATCTTCCGAATTCGAGTCCTGTTTTTGATCGCGCTCAAACGGGCCGCCCTTGGTCTCGCTTGCCGAATTGGATTTTCGTTTGCCTCCACCGAGCGCCATCGAGTTCGGGTTTGGCTGGCTGAGATCGTCGGGAATATTTACCGCACCCGAGTCGTAAGAACCCTTGTCTTTTGATTTGTCTCGTCCGGACGATTTCGTAGACGAGCTCGCGGACTTGAATGAATCGATATCCGAATCAGCGGTTCCCGAGGCGGTGCGGCTCGCGGGCATTGCATCCGCGCTGCCGGGAGCCGCGTTGACTACGAGGGATCGAACATCATTCTTTGCGGCTGCGGAATGAGTCGAATGATCCGCGGCCATAAGGTTGATGTTGCCGGCCTCGCTGTTGAGAACAATTTGTCCCTTGCCTTGACCGAGCGTACCTTGAAGCCAATGAGAGCCTGACCGGTCCATCGCCTTCAGCGGAATGGCGGACCGAACATTTCCGCGAGTCGAATGCATCGACACCTGCGCGTCGTCCAATTGCGGGACTGCATATCCAATATTGCCCGTTGTGGTTTGAATCAGCGCTCCCGAGAGCGAGCCGCTGACGTCGACGGCGGAAGAGCCGCCGGTAATTTCAACGCGGCATTGTCTGGGAACGTAAGCGGTCACATCTATGCGGCCGCCGCGATTGGATTGCTTGCAATCGACAACAACCATATTTCCGGCGCTCATGAGAACCAACTCAGATGGGTCTATTCGAGCGCTGCCGTCGCCCTTCTTCTCGGCGATCACGCGAACCGTCTGCGCATCCCAGGCTCGCACCTGAGTAGCGCCGCGTGCGTTTTCAATTCGAACCGTGCCGCCAATGGGCAATGTGAATGTTTCGACTCGTGTAGCGGGTTCCTGCGCAATTATTGATTGCACCGCTAAGAAAGAGAGCAACAGGAATGGTAATCGGCTTATGCCGCGCGCGCTCTGTTCAAGTGAGAACCTGCTAGACGCGCGCCGCTCGATGGGGGTCAGAGCTTTCATTATGCGCCTCCGAATCTATTGTCTTAGAGAGAGAATGCGCGAATGAATTGATTCTCTTATACGCCGTGAATCGAGTCAAACATAGTCGATATACCCCACGCAGGTTATCGATTAATGCAGGTGGACAGGCGGCGCTTCCGGGAATTTAAGGAAGACTAATGGCCTTTTGTTACGTCTCGCGCATCGTAGCCGCGGCGACATCGCACAATTATGTCCGGTCGATTGGGCACGTGAACGCGAAGCGCTCGATAACCGCCGTTTGAGAGCGCGTTGGTGGGATAGTAACTGATCACATAAACGTGACGGAGTTCTTCGGCTATCTGCCTTGCAAGGCGCGAGAGGTCGTGGACGCCTTGAGCGTCATAGACAGGGCCGCCGCCGGCGGCTGCAACATCGGACATGAAATCACCAGCCGCGCGGCCGCGGCGACGCTGCGGAGGGAATGCCGCCGCCGAACTCACGCCCGCGGGCCCAGTAGAAGTATGGTTGAGATTAAAGTGTCCGCCCGGGCGGCGCGGCCAAGGCCATGGAAAAGGAAAGGGTAAAGGAAGCGGATTTCTAGTTCGAGGGAAGGGCCATGGCAAGTTGTTCCCTCCTCCCGCGCCGGCCGAACCGCTGCCGGGATATCGCAGGCCGTAGACCAGGACTTCGGATTCGGAAACGGCGCTCACTGCATCGTCATAGCTCGCGTGAGAGCTCGTAGTGTCTTCGCCGTCAGAGAACAGTATCAACGCCTTTCGGCCCTCGACTCCCGTCATTCTTCTGGTGACGGTGTCATAGACGGCTTCGTAGACGCTCGTGCCCGATCCTGTGTGCGCCTCCTGAATAGCGTATTCCAATGTGCGCCGGTCGCTCGTGAAGTCGGTCAGAAATCGAACGCGGCGATCGAACGATACCACCATAACGCGATCCTGCGGACGAAGCTGGCGGATGAATTCGAGCGCTGCGTCTTGAATATCCGAGAGATTACCGGAGACGCTGGGGCTCACGTCCAGGAGCAGCGCGACACTGAAGGGCACTTCTTCGCTCGAGAAAAACGCGACTTCCTGTTTGACGCCGTCTTCATACAAGTCGAAGTCGCGCTGAGATAGCTTGGGGATATACCTGCCGTTGCGATCGCTTACAAGAAGCGGAATATTGACAAGGGTAGAGCTCAACTTCACGGTATCGTCGGAGCCGGATCCCGAGGGCGATGGATCAGATCTTCGAGGAGAGTTCGTCTGATCGCCGTTCTCTTGACGCGGGCGATCTTCGGCAGGCGTCGTAGACGAAGGCGAGCGCTTCAATACGGGGCGTTCACGCTCCTGCGACTGAGGCGCGGATGAAGGCTCGCGTTTTAGGACCGGCGGTTCCCTCCCATCTCGCGGCCGGGTTGCCGGAGGCAGATCATAAGAGCTGTCGCTTGGACCAGATCGGTCGTTTGAACGGGGGGCGGGATCCGCGGTAGTGCGGTCATCCGCTCCAGTACGGCTACGCGGTTCGGTCGACGTGGAAGAGATGCGAGGAGTCGAACGCCGGGAAGAGCCCCGATTCTCGCTCCCAGTCGATGTCTCCACGGACGGTCTGTCGAAAGGAGGCGGTTCAGCAGTCGATTTGTCCTGAACCGGAACCCGGTCTTCGACTTCGCGCCTGGAGCGATCGGGGTCTCTGGTCGTATCTCCCGCTTTCGGATTTGCTGGGCCGCCGCCCGCTTTTTCGCTGCTTGAATCACCTGAGGTCGGGCGCGAGTCGTCGGAGTTTTGATTTTCCGGCGTGGGCACGCCGTTTTTACCGCGTCGAGGCGACTGGGCTTGACCCGTCTGGCCGCAAACCGGTTGACCCGACATCATCAAGAGAGCCGAGATGAGTCCGATGGCAAGAAAGGAGCGAGAACTGCTCTGGCGAATTAGAATCATACGCCGATTGGTCGAAAACATTAGCCGGGCCCTCAAAACAGGACAGGAAACGCTAAATCTTAACTAGAACAAGAAATCAGAGTGTGAGGTATCGGAGAATCTACCAGTTCTGGCGCTGCACGAAAACCCCGGCTTGTGATGCTGACCGCGAAGGGCGCGTGGCCCGTCGCGCAGGGACTTTTGCAAAAAGGCCCATGGTATTTAGAACATAGCTGTCAAGCCGGACACACGAGGATCGTCCGCTTGCCTCGGTCCAATCGATGGGGTAAAAAAGAACGAGCGACAGAGATTTCATCGGCAGGCAAAGAGATCATGACGGAGAAACTGAGGGAACTTGATACAGTCGAAGATTTGGACGCGGCAATCGCCGAGTCTCACAATAAGACGGTTCTCGTATTCAAGCACAGCACGACCTGTCCTATTAGCCTGAGCCTTTCGCGAATTCGAGAGTTTTCTCCTTGAAGCGAATCCAGCTACAACCTACACGCTCATCACAGTCCAGCGAAGCAGACAAGTTTCGAACGAAGCGGCAGCCCGTCTGAGCGTGCCTCACGAGAGTCCACAAGCTATTCTGATACGGAATGGACGGCCTGTTTGGAATGCATCGCACTTCGAGATTACGCAGGCATCCCTGATTCAGGCAGTTGCTGAAGCGGGCTGACGACTCCGACAACCGCAAATAAACCGGCGCCGATAAACAGGCTTTGCGATCGACCGATTCCTCTGAAACCGCGGGCGCTTTGTGTATGTTTATATCGCGGTGATAAGATAAACACGCCAGCGGGTCCTGCCTCGCAGCACGGAGAAGGCTTATGAAGGAATGCCCCGTCTGTAGCGAATCATTTCCAAACGAACTCAGATTCTGCGATATCGATGGTACTCGCCTCATTAGAAAAGGCGACGGAGGCGAGCCGCGAGGACGGTTGTGGTCCCTGCTCGGAGCCGGATTGCTCGTCGGAGCGCTCGTAATAACCGGCGCCACAATCTTCTTTTTTCCAAAGACCCGAAATACTCCCGCAGCGCCGATCACTACATCTTCCGGAAGCGTAACTCCTCCTCGGGCGACGACACCTTCAGAGACAGCCGAGAAAGCCGCCTCGACCGAGGTTGCGGAGCAAGCTCCGTCTCGCGACGATCTCAAGCCTGCCGGCGCTGCTAGAACATTGCCGGATGGCAGCACGGTTCAACCGAAGCGGAAGGACGCCAATCCGTCGGAGACGACCGACGAGACAGCCGGCGCTGATTCGAACCCGAAGGCGGCGCCGAAACCGGATCAATCGGACGAAAAGCCCGATCATACGGCCGGCGGTAACAAAACCGCGGAACCCGCGCCGGTAAAAGCCGGCCCGAGCGATTCGGCGGCTGCCAGGCCGCCCAATCCTGCTCCAGCCAAAGAAACCGCTTCAAAGAACGAGGCGTCTACGGCCGATCCAAAGAAGGATCCGAAGCGGGCGGCCAAAGCAGGCGACAAGGATCCAAACAGCAACAAGAAAGACGAAAAGAAGGGCGGGTTTTTCCGGGTATTCAAGAAAATATTTGGAAAGAACTGATTTGTCGCTGTTGAGCCCATATCCCTATTCGCTGTGCTCGCCGAAACCCACACACACAATATCTTGTACTTTTTGATTGACAGAGCGGAGTGCTTGGAGTAGACTTCAGCCCACCTAAAAAGCAGGACAGCTCGCTGTTTTTGAGTTTCAGACCAGACCTGAACTCGAAACCTGAGTGGGATTCAGTTGATGATTGCAGGGGGAGTTTCTCCTCACCGTAGCATCGAGCATTTCTCAAGGGAGAGCATTTCTCACGGGAAATCGCTAGTGTGGAGTAGTGACATTTAAGCAGATCCTTTAATACGACCCGGCTGTGCAGGAAGACTCAGGCCGGGTTGCAAAGTCTAATCAGGGAACGCGAACGATTAACTCATCATCGCTTATGGTGGATATGGTGTCGACAGAGCTGCTTCTGAGCACGCAGGGAGTGGAAACCTCTTCTTTCGATAAACCAACTGCCCGGAAAAATAAGTTAAAATAGTAAGTCAAACAGATGGAAAGGGGACAGGATGAGCAGCCGATCTATTGGTGATCTTCGGGATGAATCAGCGGCCGGAAGGAAGCCGGGACTGGATGACGCGATTTCGACTGCGCCGGACGCGGATCTTCGGTCGGCGAGAAGAGAGACAAACGAACTCAACGAGCTCGGGCAAAAGATATTCCTCGACAGGTACGCTCTGAAAGACATGACCAAACGTACGCTCTCCGTGGGCGATATGGTCATAGTTTGTGTCGATGTAAAAACCGGACAGCGTGAAATAGGCGCCGTGAGAAAGATAAACGCGGGCCGTGTGAACGTCGAGCTGCGCGACGGATCCGAAATAGATTGTCTTTCCGAACACGTCTCGAAGCCAATAGAAACCGATCCCGAACAGATGATGGAGCGCGTCGCTCGCGGAATAGCCGCCGTCGAAGGCGATCGCGCCGATGAGTGGTATGAGAACTTCCGATGGCTGCTCAATGGTTGGAAATTTGTACCTGCCGGGAGGATCCTGACCGCCGCCGGAACCGATCAACAGCTAACATTCTATAACTGCTATGTGATTCCATCTCCCAAGGATTCACGGCGCGGCATAGTCGAGACGCTGTCGCAGATGATGGAAATAATGTCTCGCGGCGGCGGAGTCGGCATCAACGTCAGCAGTCTGCGGCCGCGTCATTCCTATGTAAAAGGCGTCAATGGCCGTTCCTCGGGCTCGGTTTCGTGGGGCGCGCTATATTCATTTGTCACCGGATTGATCGAACAGGGAGGATCGAGGCGCGGAGCATTGATGCTCATTCTGAACTGCTGGCATCCCGATGTTATGGAGTTCATCGGCTCCAAACGCGAGGCGGGAAAGATAACCAATGCCAACATATCGGTGGGAATAACCGATGCATTCATGGACGCGGTGCATAACGACGCGGATTGGGATCTGATCTTCCCGGATCCCGCCGACCCGGACTACGAGCAGGCATGGGACGGGAATCTCGACAAGTGGCTGGCCGCCGGAAAGAAGACCGTCGTTCACAGGACTCTGAAAGCCAGGCATATATGGGACTCCATCATTGAATCGGCGTGGACCTCCGCGGAACCCGGAGTCTTTTTTCTCGAGCGGGCCAACCGGATGTCGAATTCGTGGTATTACGATTCGGGTTATCTCGGATGCACCAACCCGTGCGGCGAACAGCCGCTGCCCGGCTACGGGGTCTGCAACCTCGGAGCAATCAATCTTGCCAAGTTCGTCCGCGGCGGCGACGTGGCCTGGGACGATCTCGGAAGGGCTGTTCGCTATGCCGTACGATTCCTGGACAATGTTATAGACGCAACCCCCTACTTTTTCGATCAGAACTACGTTCAGCAAAAATCCGAGCGGCGCGTCGGGCTCAATACCATGGGTCTTGCGGAGATGATGATCCGGCTCGGCATAAGGTATGGAAGCGAAGAATCCACGAAGTTCATAGATCGGCTCTATAGCTTTGTGGCAACCGAAGCCTATCACTCGTCGGCCGACATAGCCGCTGAAAAAGGCCCCTTTCCGCTCTTCGAAGCGGATCAATTCCTTGAATCAGGCTATATGCGCGGCATGCCCGACGACGTTCGCGGAGCCGTTCGCGACAAAGGGATTCGGAATGTCACTCTGTTGACTCAGGCGCCGAACGGCACGATCGGCACGATGGTCGGTACATCCACGGGCATCGAGCCGTTTTACCACTGGAGCTATTTCAGGAAGTCGCGGCTGGGCAAACATGAAGAGAGGGTAAAGGTGATGGAGGAGTGGCAGCAGGCGCATCAAGGCGAATCGCTGCCCGGCTACTTCGTCACCGCAATGGATCTCGCACCCGAAGAACACGTGACCGTGCAAGCGGCGATTCAGCGGTGGGTGGACTCGTCGATTTCCAAGACCTGCAACCTGCCGAAGTCCTACACGGTAGATCAGACGCGCGAAATCTACGAGCTGTTATACAGGAGCGGTTGCAAAGGTGGAACGATCTATCGCGACGGCTCGCGCGATGTGCAGGTTCTGAGTCTGAAGGAGGAGCCGGCCGAGACGAAATCGCACGAAACTAAGGCGGTCGCGCAGCCGCTCGAGGATCAAGAAGATCGCAAAGTTTCTCGGCCCGAGCCGCCTCAAGCAGACAGCGCGCTAGTCCTGACCGAAGTCGGGCTTCAACCCAAGGTGCGACCGAGGCCTTACAAGCGCCGCGGGTATACGGTCAGCAAAGCCACGCCCTCAGGCACCGCCCACATAACGATGAACGAGGACGAGGAGGGTGAGCCGTTCGAGGTATTTCTCGAGATTGGCAAGGCAGGCTCCGATCTTAAGGCTATGGCCGAGGCAATGGGCCGGCTTATGTCGCTCATTTTGAGGATGGCCTCTCCGGTGTCGCCCGTTGAGCGAGTAAACGAGATCGTAAAGCAGATTAGCGGAATCGGCGGCGCTCGGTCTTTGGGATTCGGCAAGCGCCGCGTGCTCTCGCTCCCGGACGCGGTTGGCCAGGCGCTTTCGGAAAATTATCAAGGAGTCAGTTACGGAACCGAGGAAGCGGGGCAGGGAGCAGAGATGGGTACGGCAAGCGTACAGGCGCAGAAGCCCGCCGCCGGTTTATTGGCCTACGCTGATTTGTGTCCGAGCTGCGGAGACGTGGCCTTCGTTCGCGTGGAAGGATGTCAGACCTGCCACGGATGTGGTTACTCCGAGTGTTGAAAAGTTTGCTATGTCCGCCCCCAACGAAAAGGGGCGAGCGCTTATTGCGCTCGCCCCTTTTTACCTTTAGAGCGACGAAGAATCAGGTGTTGGATAGGCAGGATCAAATATCCAAGCGCCTGTCTGTTCGGGTCTCGATTAGGACTACGTAAGAAGTTCGTCTATCAACGATCTTATATGCGATAATCAGCCGCTCACACAACTCCCGAAAGGAAACACGACAGATGAAGAGAATGTTCGGTCCCATTCTGGCGACAATGTTTATAACACTAGCTTGCGCGACGGCTAACGCGCAGACGCTGTCCCAGGCGGACCGCGATCGCGCACTGAAATATCTGGATTCTACAAGCGCAACTCTGGTCGCCTCCACTAAAGGGCTGACCGACGCGCAATGGAACTTCCAGGCAAATCCTTTCAAATGGTCCATTGCTCAGGTGCTGGAGCATATAGCTGCGTCTGAAGACCTCCTGCGAGGCATCCTGGAGGATCGCGTACTGAAGGCGCCGCCGGCGCCCGAGCGAGACATCAAGCAGCTCGACGATAAAGTGTTAGCCACAATTCCCGACCGCACGATCAAAGCGACGGCGCCTGCTCCGCTGCGGCCGACGAATCGTTTCGGCTCGCCCGATGCGGCGTTGAAGCACTTTCTCGAAAGCCGCGCCAAAACAATTGAGCTATTGAAAACGAGGGATGACTTGCGTGCTCACGCGGTCGACTCCGCGTTGTTGGGAGGCAAGCTCGACGGCTACGAGTTTGTGCTGTTCATCGCGGCACACAGCGAACGACACACAAAGCAGCTCAATGAAGTCAAAACGGACGCAAAGTATCCGAAGAGCGAAGCGCTCCTGCCCAGATAAGAGCTTTGATCCGGTCTCTGAAGTAATCGGAGTTTTTGTGTAGAGCGGCCTCGCCGAAGACGTCTTCGGCGAGGCCGTTTCACATGCTATTGATATTTGAGATGCTGGTGATTTTGAGATTAATACATCTTTACAACTCGCCATGCGCCATTGATCTTCGATACTCGAACGACCACTCTCTCCGTTCCGTTGCTCATCTCATACTCGGCGGTTGTAGCGGCGTCGTCATCGGTCAGACTTTGAACGGACCATCCCTTCTTGTCACGATGATTGAAGCCTTGAGCGATAAAAGGATCAACCGATCTTTCGATCATAACCCGCGCCTTTGAATCGACGTTGCGCTTTTCGAGAGCCGCGGCCCCCGCGAAGAAGGCCGTATAACGATCGTTGTCCCATTCCCGCGATGATTCCGCGAAGGCCGAGCCTTTCCACGCAAGCCTCACAAGCTGGTATGAATGCTCGCACGTCGAGCATTCGTCGATTATGTTGGATGAAAATACCGGCACCCTCGCGACAAGCTCGTTTCCTTCCTCAAATCTCACCTGCGATCGCGCGCCGGGGATGGCGCCTGCTCCAAGCGGACCGGGCAGCGCCTGTCGAGTGACATCGCGGAGCTGCTGGCCATCCACTTTCAGGACAAGCATGCGCGCGGTCGCCGCTCGTTGCCCATCGCCGGACTTTCCTGTTCCCAGCGCGGCAATGTATTGATCGCTTTCGCTTCTGAGTATGCGAAGCTCGTCCGGTTTACCCTGATCCCGATCGCCCTCGTGAAACCGGCGCATCAGGTTCTTCGGCAGAATCTTTAGAAGATCGTCATGCGACAAGTCCGTTATGATCAGCGACTGGCCGAGGTTCGAAGCGGATGGCTCGGGAAGCGGTGCGCTCGGCGCGTCGATATCGGCTGCCGGCTGAAGGCGAGGCGTCTCTCGCGCGGCCGATGCCGTCACAGGTTGTTTGAGTCTATAAAAGATTATCCAGGCTCCAGCTCCGATTATCGTAATCGCCAATAATATGAAGAGCGCGGTTCTGAAGCGATTAGGCGAAGAGTGGGTCGGGCTCACGTATTCGATGGGCGGACCATCGGCGAAAGATAATATGCCAGGGCGCTGACCGGCGCGGGTCGCGGACAGAGATATTCCGTCGAAAAAGCAGAAGTTCATGTCGTCATCGAACGCTTCCCCGCATTTCGGACAGATCTTCATGAGGCTCCATTCATTTGTTGTTGATGACTAAAGGGGCTTGCTTGTATTCAGTGGGCCGGCGCCGATTTTATCAACAGGCGCGCGCAACGACAATAATAACGTCTTCTCGGCTATTCGAATCGCCGCTTCCATATTCTTTAATACAGTTTCGAACGGAAGCCATTCAGCGTTTCAGATTCGATTTACCTGCTCCGCGCGGATCTTTTTTCCACAACGCGTAGACCGGAATGCCGGCCGCGAGGATCGCGATCCCGATGAAACTGTTCTTCGGATACTTATATATAGTGTTCAGCACGACGACCCAGCAGGAGATTACAAAGAATAAGGTGGTCAGCGGATGGCCCGGGATGTTGTACTTTGTAGCGCGCTTCTCGGCGGCCGCATCGCGCCGTCTCAACACAAAAACGCACGTGGCCGTGAGTCCGAAGAAGATGAAATCAACCGACACGACATAGTTGAGGATCTGTTCATAGCGGCCTGACAATGCGATGATAATCGCGGTCGCTCCCTGCATCGCTATAGCGACTACGGGAACCCGTGTTCGAGGGTGAAGCCAACCCACTCGTTTGAAGAACAGGCCATCTTCCGCCATCGCGTAGTAGACCCGCGGAGCCGTCAACATGCCCTGGCTCAGAAATCCGAGCGTGGAAACGGCGATTCCCGCCGCAATCGCTCGCGCTCCGGCTTCTCCAAAGCTCGCCCGCATCACATCCGAAGCTGGGGTTTCGGTCGAAGCAAGGCCGCCGGGTCCCAATACCTCAGATCTACGAAGTTCATAGCAAGATAGAGCAGGATCACTCCGACTACGCCAATGATTAGTCCTCGGGTGAGATTCTTTTCGGGCTCGCGTATCTCTCCCGCTACGAAGCTTGCCGTCTGCCATCCGCCGTACGCGAAGAGCACGGGTATCATCGCGGCTCCGACCGCGGTCAGCAGATCGCCCGAAAACGGCCGATCAAGCAAACTTTGAGTCAGGACTTGCTGACTTCCTCCGAACAAGCCGACCGCGATGACGGCGCCGATTGCAAAGATCTTTAGCACCATTAAGACGTTCTGAACCGTCGCTCCCGTTTTGACCCCTATACAGTTGACGACGGTCAGAGCAGCCAGCACGACGGTGGCGATGAGGGCTGTAGACACAGGCTTGGATATCAGCGTGCTGAAGTAGTGGGCGAAGGTGACCGCCACGGCAGCCATACCGCCGGTTTGCGTCACCAGCAGCAGCCCCCAGCCGTAGACGAATGCGACCGATGGATGATAGGCCTCGCGAATATAAGCGTACTGGCCTCCCACCTCGGGCCGCCTTGCCGCAAGCTCCGCGTAGATGAAAGCCCCCGCGAGTGCGATTAGACCGCCGAGCGCCCAGACGGAAATGATCAGAAAAGGCGTGTGGACTTGCCGGGCGGCTACATAAGGATTGATGAATATGCCCGAACCGATGATACCGCCCATCACGATCATCGTGGCGTCGAAGAGGCCGAGCTTGCGCGCCAGTTTTGGCCGCGAAACTGGCTCAATAGGTTTCTCGGTCGCCATAAGTCACAAGCCGTTCATGTCGATACGCCCCGTCTTGTATCACGCTATGACGCGGGGCGAAAGCCGGCGCTAGGCAGCGAGCGCTACGCCGCCGGATTGGCGGGAAGGGAAGGCACGACAAACTTCATCGACTCAATATCAAACTCAATATCAAACTCGATATCCGCGATGACTCGCATGAAAAACAGTTCCTGTGATATTTAACAAGGCCGACAACCTCGGCAAAATTACAAACAGTCTTTTTCGTGGAGGAGAAGATGAAAAAATCTTTGATGATCGCCTGTGTCCTGTGTCTCTTTTCCGTGTCAGCGTCCGCGCAGGAGTGGGCCAAACAGCGCGCGGACAAATCACCTCGCCATCAGGAATGGGTCGCGGTTAAACACGACAACCGCACCGTAAATTCCTTTATCGTATTTCCGGAGGTCAAGAACAAAGCCACCGCTGTGGTAGTAATTCACGAAATATTCGGCATGAGCGATTGGGTTCGCAGCCTGACCGATCAGCTCGCCGAAGCGGGCTACATAGCGATCGCTCCCGATCTGCTCTCGGGCATGGGTCCGAACGGCGGCGGATCGAGCGAGTTTGACCGCAATGGAGTGGGCCAGGCGATCCAGAAGCTCCCGGCCGATCAAATAACAGCCGATCTCAACGCGGCGGCGGATTACGTAGCCAAGCTGCCCGCGTGCAACGGCAAAGTCGCCGTAGCCGGATTCTGCTACGGGGGAAGTCAGACCTTCCGCTTTGCTACGAACAGGCCGAGTCTCGCGGCGGCGTTTGTGTTTTACGGAACCGGTCCAGACAGCAAGGAAGCGATCGCAAAGATCAAGTGTCCGGTGTATGGCTTCTATGGCGGCAACGATGCGCGAGTCGACGCGACAATTCCAAAGAGCCAGGAATTGATGAAAGAGGCAGGCAAGACCTACGAGGCGGTTACCTACGAAGGCGCGGGACACGGCTTCATGCGCGCTGGAGAGGACCCCGCAAACACGAACGAAGCTAACAAGAAGGGGCGCGACGAGGCATGGGTGCGCTGGAAAACTCTGCTCAAGAAACTGTAATACCGGTATTAATCTAAGGAAGTCTCAGCGGGGAACTGGTATCTGGAGAGAGAGCATAATGAAACAAGCCGGTGTCGCCTTCTTAGTAGCAGTCCTGAGCGGCGGTATTATCTTGCGGTACTTCGAGCAAACCGGGCTGGCCCACGGAGCCGTTCACGCCGGGTCGTTCTTATCGGCGGATACCCCGACAATAGGCAGCACGGGCGCCGACGATCTCGATGCATCCAAGAGCGAGATGCAATCTCTGATCGAGCGCTACACTGTGGATCGCGGCGCGTTGAACCGCTTCTACAATGTCGAAAACTCCGCGGCGCGGCAAAAGCGGCTCAAGCAATTTCTGGATGATTGGCTGGCGATTGTCTCCCGGCAAGTATTCGAGTCGATGAGTGAAAATGGCCGCATCGATTATCTCCTCTTCAAAAACTATCTGGAGCACGAGCTCAGACAGATGGACATAAAGGCAAAGGCCCAGGCCGAAGCCGCGCAATTGATCCCATTCGCGCAGGAGATCACCGATCTCGAGGATTCGCGGCGCAAGATGGAGAAGATCGAACCGTCGCGCATCGCGGTTCTGCTCACGGCGATGAACAAGCGGATCGATGCCACACGCAAAGCCGTGGAGGCGGGTCTGCAGCCAGAGTCCAAGACGGGCGGCGCGCAGTCCAAGACCGCTAACGCGCAAGGGCCGCAAACATCAGCGCCGATCGCTCCGCTCAAAGCTAAGAAGACCGTTGCGAATCGAGCCGCGGTTACGATCAATTTGCTCAGGACCACTCTCAAGAATTGGTTTGGCTTTTACAATGGCTACGATCCGATTTTCACCTGGTGGGTGGAAGCGCCTTACAAAGTCGTCGATCAGTCGCTGCAGAGCTATGCGGCGATGCTGCGCGAGAAAGTGGTGGGTATAAAACCAGGGGATGAAGGGGCGATCATCGGCGATCCTATTGGCCGTGAAGCGCTGATGAGCGAGCTTGCCTATGAGATGATCCCGTACACTCCCGAGGAGCTGATCGCGATTGCAAACAAGGAATATGAGTGGTGCGAAGCTGAGATGAAAAAAGCTTCGCGGGAGCTGGGCTACGGCGACGATTGGCGCAAAGCGCTCGAGCACGTAAAGACGCTCTATGTCGAGCCCGGCAAACAGCCGGAGTTGATTCGCGAGCTGGCCGTCGAAGCCATCGATTTCATGGACAAGCACGATCTTGTCACAATTCCGCGGCTTGCCCGAGAGACATGGCGAATGGAGATGATGACCCCGGAGCGCCAGCTTGTCAGTCCATTCTTCCTCGGCGGCGAGACTATCCAGGTCTCCTATCCAACGAATGGAATGGGCCACGAGCAAAAGATGATGAGCATGCGGGGCAACAATATTCACTTTTCGCGGGCTACCGTTTTTCACGAGCTGATTCCCGGCCATCATCTTCAGGGATTCATGGCCGCCCGATACCGCCCTTACCGCGCGCTGTTCGGAACACCCTTCTGGACGGAGGGCGGCGCGTTGTACTGGGAGATGCTGCTGTGGGATATGAATTTCGCCAGATCGCCGGAAGACCGAGTGGGCATGCTCTTCTGGCGGATGCACAGATCGGCCCGAATCATCTTCTCTTTGAGTTTTCATCTCGAGCAGATGACGCCCGATCAATGCATCGAGTTGCTGGTGGAGAAGGTTGGGCACGAGCGCGACAACGCAACTGCCGAAGTTCGACGCTCGTTTGCGGGGGATTACGGCCCGCTTTATCAATGCGCCTATCTGCTCGGCGGCTTGCAGCTTCGAGCATTGCATCGCGAGCTTGTCGACTCAGGCAAGATGACCAATAGGACTTTTCATGATGCGGTGTTGAAAGAGAATCGAATCCCCATCGAGATGGTTCGAGCCAGCTTGACGGGCCGGAAGCTCGCGCGCGATTTCAAATCGAGCTGGCAATTCTATGGTCCGAATCCGGGACATTAAGATTACTCCATAGCGTAAGCGGGATCGCCGAGTATTTTATTGACACGTTCTTGAATTGAGCTACCATGAATCTCGTTTAGATACTTGCCCCGCGCCTGACTATCCCCACCCCAGTAATTAGAATTTCCCCAAGAAGGAATACAATGAATAACAAAGGCTCGGAGTACGTCCTCACCGTTGTGCAACACACGTACTGCTCGGATTGCGCGCTAATAAAGAACAAAATCGCCGAAGTTTACATAATGTCCGGTCTGCCGCGGGGCGAAGAATCGAGGTATTGGCGGATGCAGATCCTATCTCCTCCGTGGGATCGGGATGCTCGGCGAAACGAATTTCCGGCGGGTTTTCATAGTGTGGATGTGCCGGCGCTCAAGCTGGAGATCAACGGCCGAACGGCGGCGATTACGCAGGCGCCGGGTACGATTTCAGCGATACTCATAAAACTCAAAGACATGTTGCGCGAGCACCGCAGCAATGATCAGATGGCCGCCGAGATCAAGAAGCTTGCAACGACAGCCTCTCATAAATCTGAAGAAGCTGTTTGCCCGGTCGTATAGAAAATCGTTCCCGCATATTTAGATTAAATAGTCTCCGCTCTGGTGAGATTCAACGGCGGTTCCTCCGCGCGCTCCGGCAATAATGTAGGGGCGGCGCCTTGTGGCCGCCCCTCTTTGCGTTGCGATTAACCTACAGTGATCTTCAGCGTCTGAGATGTAGGTGGGTTGATCCTGAACTCCTCCGTCAATCTTCGCTCACTCGATTTGACCGCTCGAACCGATAAGATATAGTAAAACGGTGCTGAGTGATTTGGCCGTGCGAAACGCTGATGGCTAATAGCCATATTGCGGTACTCTATGCCTTGCGTTTTGACGACTCGCAAAGACGTCGACGTAATTGAGAAGTCCGGCCGGCTTGAGCGGAGAACCACCTAATGAAATCTACTAAAGCTATTCGCATATTAAGGACTACATTTGTTGCGATCCTCCTTGCGCTGCCAGGACTTGTCAGCCCGCGTGCAGCGCTGCCTTTCGATCAGCCTGTCTTCTTTGATCTCGCACCGAGTTGGCAGACGCAAGATCAGGCGACCTCCGGATCGCAGGCGGTTCCGGCGGGCGTTCCGCCTGAGGCCGTAGCTCGCGGGCGAAGTCTCGAATCCAACTACATCGCTCACGAGACAAGCGGCACTCTCTTTAAAAACGTCGCAACCGTGCTGACAAGGAGATATTACGACTCCAAGTTCAGACGAGACGTTCTGCCGAAGCTCGTCTCGGAATACGCGGACAAGGCGAAGCGCGCATCGACACTCAAGGATCAACGCGACGTTGTGGAGGAGATGCTAAGCCATATCCCTTCGTCGCACCTCGGCCTCATGTCCACGACCACTCACAAATATATAAGCGCCGATCTGGAAGGCCGCTCCTATCCTACCTTCGGGGTACAGGTCATAGAAGAAGGCGGAAAGTTTTATGCCTTCTTCGTGCTTGAAGGCGGTCCTGCTCAACGCGCGGGGCTTCGGCCCTGGGATCGAATAGTCTCTATAGACGATGTTCCCGCCGAGAAATCATCCCGAGTGGATTGGAGGTCCGACGATGCTTATATCGCCGACGACCGTGATCCGCCGGTGCATTACCTGCTCACCGAAAAAGGCGATACTCTCAAGCTCAAAATAGAACGTAAGAAAGACAAGTTCATAACTCTGAGCATCAAGGCGGAGGACTACCCCCCGTTTGCCGCCGCGAAAGCGAGCGCGCGCCTTTACAAAGTCGACGGCCGCGACATCGCTTATATTCACATCTGGTATGTTCATATGTCGGGAGTACCGGAGCTGCTGAAGAGCAAGATGGAGGGGGAATTCGGCAAATGTGACGGGTTCGTGCTCGACCTGCGAGGACGGGGCGGCAACGGCATGGCCATTGCCAGGATACTTGATGTGGTGGAGTCGGAAAGTAAGTCGAGGCACTGGCCTGTAGTCGCACTGATCGACAGGCAGTCAAGAAGCGCCAAAGACATTCTCGCCTATGAGCTTAAGAAGAGAGGTATCGCGACCCTCGTAGGAGAGCCCACGGCCGGAGCCGTCATACCGGCTTCGTTCGCCGATGTAGGGCACGATTCAGTGCTTATGTTTCCGAGTTTCAAGCTGGGTAAATATACCGACTTGCTCGAGTCCAAACCGACAAAGCCCGATGTATTCGTCGAGCGGGCCGGGCCTCTCAGCGGCGGTGAAGATCCAATTCTTAACGCCGGTCTCGCGGAAGAGGCAAAGTTGATCAAGCGCCGTGAGAAATGAAGGGCAAAGCGCTCTTTCGTCGCTTTGCGTTGAAACGATAAACGAAGCTGTTCTATTTTGAGCCTGCTCGACAGCAGGCGAATCGGAGCTCACAATGAAAATCATCGGTTCGATTAGTGTTTGTATCCTCCTTATTTCCACATTCGTTTCGGCTACGCCGTCAGTTTCGGCGGCCGATCCCAAGCTCACACCCGCCGAGCGCGCCGAGGCTATCAAAATGCTGAAGCAGTCCGAAAAAGAGTTTCTCGATCTGGTCGAGAACCTGAGCGACGAGCAGTGGAATTTCAAACCCGCGCCGTTCAAATGGTCGGTAGGCGAAACCGCGGAGCACATTGCGCTCGCCGAAGGTCTCCTGTTCGGCCTGGTTCAGCAAACCCTCGCGTCGAAGCCTAACCCGGATTGGGAGACTAAGACGCAGGGCAAAGAAGTCGTTCTCGAAAAAGTTCTTGCGGCGCGAACCGGCCGAGCACAGGCTCCGGGCGCGATTCAACCGATGAATAAAAAGATGACGAGAGCCGAAGTGATGAAGCTATTCAAGGAAGGGCGCGAACGCAGTCTGAAGTTCATCGAAACAACCGACGCGTCTTTCAAAGATCATACGTTCGACAATCCGTTTCCAGTATTCGGTACCCTCAATGCATACCAGTGGTTTATCTACATACCTCAACACAATTTTCGCCACAATAAGCAGATTGCCGAGGTAAAGGCGAATCCGAAGTTCCCGAAGTCCTAGCGCGAGCTTTAGCGCTGTTCAAACATCTGGAGATCTCTTAATGAAAACCACCGGGCTATTGCTCTCGCTTGTCGTGCTCACGGTAAGCGCGGCTTTTCCATACAACGTAACGAGCGCCGAGCCGCCGCTGAAGTTCAAGATTGTCGAAGCAACCATCTCGCAGATTCATGAAGCAATGCGATCAGGCAAGCTCACTTGCCGGGAACTCGTTGAGGCGTACATCGCGCGTATACAGAAGTACGATCAGTCCACGCGGCTGAACGCAGTCGTGATAATAAATCCGGAAGCGCTCGCCGATGCCGACAAGCTGGATCAGGAGTTCAAGCGAACGGGACAGCTTCGTCCTCTTCACGGCATACCCGTGATCGTCAAAGACAACTACAACACAAAAGGGCTCCAGACCACCGGCGGTTCGCTTGCAATGAAAGGGTCGCTGCCTCCCTCGGATGCTTTTCAAGTCAGAAAGATTCGCGAGGCAGGCGCTATCGTGCTCGCCAAATCAAACATGGCCGAGTGGGCGTTCAGCCCGTTGATGACCGTCAGCTCGATCGCGGGCATTACTCGAAACCCATACGATCTTGATCGCGTTCCCGCCGGTTCCAGCGGCGGCACGGCCGCGGCGGTTGCCGCAAGCTTCGGGACGGTTGGCCTGGGAACGGATACGGGTAATTCGATCAGAGGGCCGTCTTCGCATAACTGCCTGGTCGGGATTCGGTCGACGATGGGGCTGGCAAGCCGCGCCGGGATCATCCCGCTCTATCTTAGAAACGATATCGGCGGACCGATGGCCCGAACGGTCGAGGATGCGGTCAGAATACTCGATGTGATAGCGGGCTATGATCCCGCCGATCCGATCACGTCGCATTCCGAAGGAAAAATTCCGAAGACCTACACGCGGTTTCTCGATAAGAACGGTTTGAAAGGCGCGCGAATCGGCGTATTCAGGCTTTACATCGACGCGCCTTCGGCCGATCCACGGATCAAGGCCCTTGTTGAACAGGCGATTCAGGAATTGAAGAAACAGGGAGCTGAAATCGTCGATCCGGTCGTGATCCCGGACTACAACAAACTCATTCAGAACATCTGGTGCGACGTGTTTCAATACGACGTGAACAACTATCTCGCTTCACTTGGGAGCGCGGCGCCCTACAAAAGCATTGCCGATATCGTCAAATCCGGCCTGTATTCGCCCTATATCGAAACGAGACTCAAGCGAGCGGAAGAAAACAAGGAGACTCCCGATCAGATGAACCCGCCTTGCCAGGATCTCTACCGTGATCCCCGCAATATCGCGTTTAGGGATGCCATACTGAAAGTCATGGATGCCGAGAAGTTGGACGCAATCATCTATCCGACGTGGAGCAACCCGCCGCGAAAGGTCGGAGATACGGAAAGCCCCGCCGGGGATAATAGCCAGTACCTTTCACCTCAGACGGGCTTTCCCGCGATCACCGTTCCGATGGGATTCACGAACGGATCACTGCCGGCAGGGCTGACATTTGTTGGACGGCTCTTTGCCGAATCGGAGTTGATCAAGCTCGCATACGCGTATGAACAGGCGACCGGTCATAGGCGACCGCCCCAGAAATTTCCCGAGCTTTGAGCAACGCGTAATGCAGAATTATCCGCTCTGGACGATGTTGCCGGTTCGGTTATATGCTCCAGGGACGTATTGTGGCGAAAACGGAGGCGGTCGTGAGTCCGGACGAATGCATTCCCAATTTGCCGATCAAAATTCCTGATACAATGAAGTATCCAAAAGTTGATGCGATGATCAACGACGCCGAAAAACTGCACGCTCCACCGCGACATATCGAGTGGCTGCATTCGATTGTTCGAGTATTTCTGGCGCTCGTGGTCATAGCCAACGCGGTTACACCGACGGCGCAATTGTCGGCTCTGGCGCCGCGGCCCTGGGCTCGTCGAGCATCGCACTCCGAATCCGCCGCTAAATATCCCGAGAAACTATCGGCGGAGGAATTCGCCAGGCTGGTGAACAGCCTGTCGGAAGAGGGCGGATTCTTTCGGTCCGACAACTTCACCTCGAATGAGACTTCTTATCTCCACGTAGTAAGCAAGCTGCACCAGTTGGGGGCCAGCGGCGGAGCATACATAGGCGTCGGACCCGAGCAGAACTTCACCTACATAGCGAAGATTCGGCCAAAGATTGCGTTCATCGTCGACATTCGCAGACAGGCAATCATTCAGCACCTGATGTTCAAAGCCATTTTTAATATGGCTTCAACGCGTGCTCAGTTCCTGTCGCTGCTGTTCAGCCGATCCATACCAAAAAACAAGCTTCCAAAGGCGGACGCGCCCGTTGTCGATATAGTCGGCGCTATCAGTGACGTTCAGCCGGACGAGCACACTTATAAGAAGAACCTTGCGGAAATCCGAAAGGAGATAACTGACAAGTTCAAAGTGCAGCTCTCGGAGCCCGATATTTCGAGCCTTGAGTACGTATACAGGAGCTTCCGCACTGACGGTCTTGAAATCGGCTATCGCGTGGATGGACGGCGCGCCGACTGGTTTCCAACGCTGCGCGAGTTGATACTCGAGACGGACCAGACGGGAAAGCTTGGTAACTTTCTCGCAAGCAAAGAGGACTATGACTTTGTCCGAGACATGGAGCGAAAGAATCTCGTAATTCCAGTCGTAGGCGACTTCGGAGGCAAGAAAGCACTCGCGGCGATTGGAGAATACCTGAAGAAAAACGGCTATACAGTTACCGCGTTTTACGTTTCGAATGTCGAGCAATACCTATTTCAGGGTCTTGTCTTTCCGGACTTCGTTGAAAACGTGCGCAAGCTGCCCATCGACGAGCACAGCCTCTTCATCCGAGCTTATCCCAATCAGCGCTACATGCACCCCGCCCGAATCGGCAGGCATATGATTACGACTCTGCTGCAGCAAATGAGCGTGTTTATTAGCGACTTCGATGAAGGGCGATACCTGAGTTACTACGACCTCGTTTCAACCCACTACATAGCCGGCGAGAATCCACCCCGCTAAGGGTCTCGTTAAAAAGAACATCCCGTTTTGTCTTCCGGCCGCGGAGAGCATTGCGTGTCAAGTTTCGCGTGATCGAAATCGCGGAGCTCAGAGACGTTCTTGTCTCAGTATTTCAGCAGTCGCGTTACTATCGGGCCGCTCGTTCTTCCTTTACCGCCGAGCTTGTTCTATTATTCGCCTTCGCCAAAATTTGAGCCGTACTTACATTGGATCCGAGATCGAATTTAAATGTAACGCGAGGAGGTGCGATGAGGAGAGCAGCAGCCGCGATGATATTCTGGCTGGCGTTGGCCGGCCTGACCACAGCGGGCGCTCCTGGGCTTGCTAGCCCGGCTGCGCCAAAGGCCGAAGACGACTTTCAACTGGTCAAAGTAGCCGAGGGCGTTTATGGCGCAATAGCGAAATCCGGGGGCCTGGCGTCTGGCAACGCGGGCTTCATCGTTGGCGATTCGGGTGTCCTGGTCGTCGACACATTCTTCACGCCGATTGCGGCCAATGAACTGATTGCCGAGATCGGAAAAGTTACCTCGCAGCCGATCAAATACGCGGTGAACACTCATTACCATCTCGACCATACCGGCGGTAATCAAGTTTTCACCGAACGCAACGTACCTATCATCGCGCAGGAAAACGTAATGAAATGGCAGACTACGAAGAACCGGAAATTCCTGCCGACTCCCGAAGAGATGCAGAAGCGGCGCGCCGATACGGCGAAGCAGCTTGCCGATACGCCTGCTGATCAAAAGGACAAACGCGCGCAGCTCGAACGCCAGTTGAGCCGAATCGATGTGATGATGTCGATCAAGCTGACAAATCCCACGATTACCTTCAACTCCGGCGTCTTGCATCTCTACCTCGGAAGCCGTGAGGTCATACTGGTCACGCTGCCGGGACATACCGGAGGAGACACGCTCGTCTATGTTCCCGACGCGGACGTGCTCTTCACGGGCGATATGGGCTGGGCGAAGACGCTTCCAAATCTTGTCGATGCTACCGTGAACGATTGGGTTCCGTCACTCGACAAGATTCTTTCCCATCACCCCAATTCTAAGTTCGTTCCAGGTCACGGCGAGGTTGCCGGCGCAGCCGAGATGCGAGATTTCCGCGACTATCTCGACCAGCTCCGCACGACGGTGAAGCAGGCAATCGAGAGCGGCCTTACGATCGAGCAGGCCAAACAACAGCTCAAACTGCCGGAGAAATACAAGGGCTTCGCGTTTCAAAACTTCGCGCAGTCGAACATCGAGGATATGTACAAAGAGCTGAAGGGCACGAAGCAGACCGGTTGATCCGGCGCCGAAGCGCCATCACGCGTGTGCCGACGGGCTTTCATTTTCCCTAAAGCGTTCTGGCCCCGCTCAGCAGGCCGTGGCGCGGGCATAAAGCTGCAAGAGGTTCTCCGGCTCATCGTAAACGATCCGCCTGCCAGCGCGTAGATCGCGGCGCATCAGCCGCACCATCTTCGTCAACATAAGTTGAGCAGCTTGATTATCTCCTTCAGGCGCGTCTCCTGAATCTGTTTTAAGGCTTGGTTCGCTTTCCGATACACGCCGGGATCCGCCTGGTTTGGATCACCGTCGGAGAAGGGCGGTTGCGGCGCATATTGGATCAGCAATTGCGCCTCTTTAGCAGCCTCATCGCCTGCGAGCAGAGCTACTACCTTGAGGGCGCCGTCAATGCCCGCGCTGACGCCGCTCGTGGTGATGCGCGAGCCCGATACAACGTATCGCGGATAGCCCGGACTGACCATCACTTGAGGGAACAGGTTCAGACACGGCAGCGAGTCCCAGTGAGTCGTGGCTTCGTGGCCGTCGAGCAGCCCTGCGGCAGCCATCAAGAGCGAGCCGGTGCAAACGCCCATCACGTGTGACGCGGCCTCGGCGGCCCTGTTCAGATAAGCGATGTACCGCTTGTTGGTCATCATCTGTATCTGCCCCAATCCACCCGGCACCACCAACAGATGGAGGGATGGCGCGTCGTCAAATGTGTAATCGGGCACAACCTTGAGCTTTGAGTCCGTCTCAACCGGCTGCATGTCGGCAGCGATGAGATAAATGTTGTGAAAGTGCTGAGCGAATACTTCATAGGGCCCCGTGATGTCGAGCAAGTCGCACTGAGGGAAAATCGCGATGCCAATGTTGAGGGACGATGTCATTGTCTTAACTCCTTTTCCGGGCGGACCAGTAACCTCTCAGCGCGGCGCGCCGGGAGGAACCAGATAATGTTTGTTGACCTGCGCGCGGGGCGAGCGCGCCGGTTCAAATCCTGCTCTGATAACCGCGCTACGCTTCGAGAGGCTGATCGGGTTCTTCGCAGTTGATCAGCCACGATATTCCGAACGGATCTACGAGCACGCCAAAAAGCGCTGCCCAGAAAGTTTTCTCGAGCGGCACGACAACTCTACCGTTGCTTGAAAGCTCGCGAAAGATACGCTCGGCTTCGGCCGTGCTTTTGATTTGCAGCGAGAGTGAGAAGCCTTTCGGTTCCTCATAGCGTTCAGGAGCTACGTCGGCGGCCATTAGCACCTGCTCGCCGATGGTAATGCTGCCGTGCATTATCTTCTCCTGCCAGTCCGCCGGGACCTCGCCCGACATGGGGGAGCCGGCGTAACGAAAGATCGGTCCGATCTCGCCGCCCAGACATTGCTGATAAAAATTGAAGGCTTCCTCGCACCGTCCATTAAAACTCAGATAGGGGTTCATTTGCATATTCACCTCTTATCGGATCTTTAAGACCGCTACGTTTGGATCTGAATAGACCCTCTCAAAGTCCTCGGTCTCGTCCACCGAGTCCATAAAATCAGACCGGCGGTTCTCGGTGACAACGTACTCCGCTCCGAATCGCTCGCGAATAACTCGCGCCGGGGCGCTCTGATCTCCGGCGACAACCTTTTCGTATACGCTCCATAGATCGGGATCGCGATTATAGAGATAGGTCGGATCGAGTCCGGTTATAAACCTGTTGTGCGAGTTGTAGTAGAAGAGCATCGGAAACTGATCCCAGTCCGTGTTGAATACCATCGAATCGACGGGAGTGTTGGCGGCAAGCCATTCAGCCGCGCCTTTGAACTTAAAGGGATCGTCTTCGTCGCGAACGCTCGTATATGCGCCCCACACATTCGATCCGATCCATATCACAAGAACAAGTCCAGCCACGCCGGCCCCGATCGAAAAGATCACCTTATCTCGAAGCCGGCTCGGCCGCCATTCGCCCGCGGACTCGATCCGCGGAGCTATGGTGAAAGCGGCGAACAGAACGGCAAAAGGAGGGAAGTACTCTACGAAGCGCCGCGACTTGAACAGCATCACCAGGAATACTGTAGAGATGATCAGGAAGAAGAGCGGCTTGAGATCCGCTCCAGTGCGCTTGAAGTCGAATGCAAATAGACCCGCGAGAAAAACGATCAGTGCGAGTCCGCTCCATTCGGCAAGCGGCCACGTTTCGTAGGGGTACCATTCCACTCCGACGCTGACGGAATAGTTCGCGGGCAGCTTCATCAGCGCGTGCTCCATCATCAGGCTCACATTTTTTGGGAAGTACGGATTGATCACCAGGCCGGCCGCTATACCGACGAGCGAAGCAAGCGCCGGCTTTAGATCGATTCCGCGCGATGAAAGATATTCGGCGACCGCGTAAGCCAGTGCAAAGACGAACAGCAATGGAAAGAGGCTGTACGACCACACGAAGACAAAGCCGAGGACGGCAAGTAATAAATACTTACGTTCCAGTATCAGGTAGCAGCCGAGGCCGAGCAGCACTATCGAAAGTCCCGGCGCCCGAGTCATCGACATCCTGTATAGAAAAGGTTGGGCGCTTCCGATCAGCAAGGCGAGCCACAGCCAGCGGAATCGTATCTTATACACGAGGAGCAGCCAAAAGAGCGTTGTCAGCGCGAGGCTCGAGAAGAATACAGCGGCCTGTTTTGCGCCCGGCCGCAGGTCTCCATAGGTGAACGGGATCAACAGAACGTGAAACAGAAAGTGATGATCCGCATATTGACGCTCATTGAGAGTCGTCAACGGCAGCGAGTTGAATTCCGGCAAGTGCGGAGCTGAATCCCGCAGCATGCGGCTCCATTTGATGTGGTAGTACCCATCATTGTCGAGAATTGCAGGACCCGCGAATTCGATCGTGTACATCACCGCGAACACGACGGCAAAAGCGAGCCCGATCTCGGCGAGCCTCCGAATGCGCTTCCGTCTCGGGTTTATCTCGTGAGATGTGGCCGCGTCATCGATCGGAACTATCAGTGAGTGTTCCTCGCTGGTGGCCATATGAGGTTGAAAGGCTGGTCTCGATTGTCGGCGATCCAAGAAGCACTATTTCACGCGGGCGGTGATATCCTCCACGCGCTTGCCGAGTTCTTCAAGCTGCTCGATCAACTGCGTCGCGTCAGGGTCTTCCATTTGGCGCAATTCGCCCGCCAGTTTTGTGATCCGTTCGGATAGCGAGGCCGCGTCGCGGCGGGCGTCGCTCTTGCTGAACAGCCTGTAAAGAAGGGATTGGGTCCTATGATCGAGATCCTCCGTATCGGCTTTGAGCTTGGCTACGAGCGCGGTGAATGCGATGATCTGAAGCCGTCTGAGATTCTTCGCCTCTTCATCCAGCTTTGTAGTTCGCTCGCCGAGCTCCTCGGTTCTCGCCTCCACTTCGCGCGCGCGCCTGTCGACTTCTTTTTCGAGAGCGTCCGTTCGAGTGGTTATGATCGCGGCCCGTTCCGTAGCTCGTCCGGCCTGATCCGAAGCGCGGGCCGCGCGGGTCTCAACGTCGGACATTTTGCTTGTGACTTTCTTCTCGACCGCGTCGGCCTGTTGTTTGGCGGCGCTCGCATCGCCGATCGCCTGGCCGGCCCTGCTGTCGGCCGCGTTTGCGCGGGCATTCAGATCAGTCATTTGCCCGGGAAGAGCGGAAGCTGTCTGCTGCAGTTGCGAAGTCGTCCCTGTTAAAGAGCCAAGCTCCGCGCGCTGTCTCGCAATAAGCTGGGCCTGCTGCTTGAGCTTCTTCGATGTGTCGTAGTCGACATCTTCCACCTGGCTCCTCAACTCGGCGACCACCCCCTGGAGCTGTTCCTTCGTCTGTTGATCGCCGGCCGCTCCGGCACTATGGGCGGCGTCGTTTGTGCCCGCGCGAACTCCCGTATTGTCGGAGCCAAGGAACATGATGTAGCCGCGAATGAAGGCAAGCTGCGATGAGTAGTGATGCGGAGCCGCGGCGAGCCAAAGCAAATAGGTCAATATCCAGAAGAGAAATACCAGAATGCCTGCGGAGATCGAAACGCGCAGAAACGCGCGATGAACGTTCGAGAGAATCTTGTGCGGTGCGTCGAAGAAATAGGGCTGCGTGAGCCTGGCGCTCTCCGGAAAAGCTTGAGAAGAGGTCCTTGCGCCGCTCTGCGTTGTCGACAGCGCCGGTCCGTTCGCCCTGCCTTTATTGCCGAAGGACGAGAAAAGCGGCCTGGCGAGATAAGCGATCAGAAAGCACAGAGTCAACACGGCTAACCAGACGATCCCCCACTTCCTCGAAGCGGCTGCGATTGAGTTCAAGTAATCGCTATATACTCTGCTGTCTCGTTCTCTCAGCAGCGGTTGCATCTGCCATACGCCGAGGGCGCGCTGATTGACCTCGGCAGTCATCGCGCTCACCTCCTGATCAACGCGGTCTTCTGAAAAAATCCTGTTCCGTTCCAGATAGTATTTGAGCCATTCCCTGAAAGCCTCGCGATCCTGGCCCGCGTCGAGGTAGTCATTCATCACCTGCATGGAGTCGCGCCAGGCGCCATCGTTGGCTGGATCGAACCTTGCGGTGATCCAGCGGCCCGGCCCATTACGGAAGTATCGCTCGTAATCCTGCTTGAAGGCCGCGTCTTTCATCAGCCAGTTCATGTCTTCCCAGCCCTGATAACCTTGAAGACCCAGGCCGCGTTGAATCGCGAATTGCTCGAGCGAAGACTTTGTTCGTGTCGGATTCACTTTTCCGCGGACCGCCAAATAAGTTCCCAGCGCTGAAAAAGCCATAATCAAAATCAGAGCCGGGCCCGTTACTCGCCATCCGCCAAAAAAGCGCCCGCCCATCACGGCCGCTATGGCGGCAAGAGGAGTGACTGCGAAGAACAGGAAGAGTACGAGGTAAGTAAAAAACAACTCATCTAGCGGCCGCGTGTCAGCGGATTGGCCGGCTCGGGCAAGTCCCGAGAAGATCGCCGCAAACGCAAGCACAAGCAGCAGAGCGAGCTGATTGCAGAGAAGAACCAGAAGAAAGATAAGCAACCGGGCGCCGAGTCGCCGCGAGCAGATTCGCTGCCAGAGCGAACCATTCATCCGGTCATAAATCTGTTTGCGGATTAACTGTACCTCGTCGTCTACGCCGTCTGATGAAATAGAATCGAGCTCGCGTTTGAGGGCCGCAAGTTTTATGGCGGCCGCGAGCCTTCCGAATAGAGACGCCTTACGTCTCTTTTCATCGAGGATTCCGAGGAACTCCCTCAGTACGTCAGCATCCCTGGCTATGACCTGATTCATCTTCGTGATTGCCTTTATGAATTCGTCACGTATCGAAATTTTGAATCGAACGCAGCTCTTCTCCGGTTATCGCGTCGACATATACCAGCCACGAAAGCGACTTTCCGGCGGTGATCTCCCATGCGAGGTGGATCTCCAGCCCTTTCCCTTTTTCTACGGGCAGAACGACTAGATGCTTCACGGTCAGATCGGAGCGGTCGCCAATCTTCACCTGTTGAGTCGCGCCGGAGATGTCGCGATAGCTGAAAGAGCGTCCGATCAGTTTTCGGGCGGCTACTTCTCGGTCGATGGCCGGCTGTGTCGGCAGGTCGACAAGCGGAATAAACCGATCATCCATTTGGATCAAACGCCCGGCGGCGTCCAGAACGATCGTAAGCTGCCCATACCCGCCCACTATTGGAACCGAATAAAGAGTCTCGCGATAAGTGATGCGCTTTGATCCATCAGAAGCTACAACGCCGACAAGCGAGATCGAGCTTGGATCGGCGCCGATGAGATCGCGCCACCTGTCGATAAAACTCTTTACACCTTCAAGAAGCGCTATGTCCGTCGAATTCGCTGCTGGTTGAAGATTGATGATCTTGATTCCGCCCTGGACGCCCAGCAGCGACCTCAGCCGATAGGTCAGTGGATAGAGATCGGGAGGCGTCTGAGGAATGTGATAAAAGTCCAGCAAGCGCCTCCATTCGCGCTCCGCGCTTGCGCGGTTGTCGTTTGAGTCCACGATAACCGGTGGATAATTCTGCTTCTGGGTGGCCGGAGCTTGAAGGGCGAAAGCCAGTATGAAGGAGAGGGCGATAAGATTCATAGAGAATCACGCAACAAAAACGCGATTATGCATCGCATGTCGACTACTGGCGCGCGCTAGAGAGTCTTGATTATTCCTGATTTGAAGGGGTCAGGCAAGGTAGCGGATCAGGGGAGTGTGCGCGAACGAATTTATTTACAATGAGGAAAGAAATCTCGCTCCGACCGCGGATTGCCTGGGCAATCTGACGGGCAGTTGAGTGGGTAAGCTTACTGGGCACTTGAGTGGGTAAGCTTACTGGGCACTTGAGTGGGTAAGCTTACTCGGTAAGTTGATGGGCAAGTTCACTGGGCACTTGAGTGGGTAAGCTTACTCGGTAAGTTGATGGGCAAGTTCACTGGCAGCCAGCCTGTCCAGCCGCTATTCTGAACCGATCGATATGGTCGAGTCCGCAGGGTCACACTCGTTAGAGTGAATGGACTCGCGAGGAGTACTCCGATGAGAGGAAGTAAGTGACATGCTTAAAAAGAGATTGAACAAAATGAATATCGTACGATTGACCATTATAGTAATGCTCTTTTGCGCTCTGCATCCCGGCAGCTCGCGGGCCGATGTAACCGATTCAGCTCCGGGTGGCTTCACAATCAAGATAAGCGTCAACATTCATGCGGCTCCCGCGGAGGTATATAACAAATTCCTCAAGAATATCGGCGACTGGTGGAGTCCCGACCATACTTTTTCGGGCGACTCTCACAATCTGTCGATCGAAGAACGTCCGCTGGGCTGTTTCTGTGAAAAGCTCCCGAATCAGGGTGCGGTCCGCCATATGGAAGTGATATTTCTTCAACCTGGGAAGCTCATAAGGATGTCGGGTGCTCTTGGACCGCTTCAGGCGCTGGCCGTCTCGGCTGTTGGCACGTTTACGCTATCGCCCACGCCGGAAGGCACGAAGCTCGATCTTACATATGTAGTCGGAGGATACTCGCCGCAGGGCTTGAATGGGATCGCGCCGATCGCGGACAACGTGCTGACCCAGCAGCTAACGCGCCTTAAAAACTATGTCGAAACTGGCAATCCAGCCGGCTCCGCAAAGAAGTAATGAAGAAGTTACCAGCGCGAAAGAGTGAGCGCTATTGAATTGAGTGCTATTGAACTGATCGCCATTGAACTGATCGCCATTGAACTGAGTCCGATTGACCTGAGCGCTATTGAATTGAGGATCCAGAGCATGAGCGAAGAATCCAGGCAGGCCTTGAAGGTGTTCTTTACAAATTGGATCTTAATCGGAGCCCTTTTCGGATTTAATCTTCTGCATTATCTAAAGCGAGGAGGCAAACTAGCACTCGCGGTAACTCTGATCTGCGGCTCGGTATTTATTGGCTGGGGCGCGGGCTATTTCTTTTTTTTCAAACCACGCAAATGAGGCGTGCGCGGCCGCAAAGAAATCTCTTCACTCGTGCGGCACAAAGAGTTTTCTCACTCATGAGACCACAAAGAGTCTCTTCACTCGTGCGGCACAAAGAATCTCTTCACCCATGAAGCGACAAAGAATTTCTTCACCCGCTGCGGCCACAAAGAGTCTCTTCACTCATGAGGACATCAATCGTCAGGGATATTAATCGCCGAAGGGCATCATTGACAGTTCTTAGAGTGGTTGCTTAATATGCGTAGTCCGCTATGAGACGCGCACTTCTTCTCAGAGTGGCCAGGTAGCTCAGATGGTAGAGCAGCGGACTGAAAATCCGCGTGTCGGCGGTTCAATTCCGTCCCTGGCCACCAATAAATCAATAGGTTATAGCGAATCAAAGGGGTGAGCTGTCGCCTTGTCTACAGTCAACCCTACGTTTTGGCGCTTCTTTGTTCTCGCCTGATCGCTAGGAGCCCACGGGCTCGCGGTGGTATTATGGGCGCTCGACTGCTGCTCTTATTTGAGTGAATTTGGACTGCGTGAACTTCGGTCCGCCGCTGGTCGGGACCGGGACATCTGCGACCTGTCAGAACTCAGGAACGAGACCACGTAGGATAAACAGACGCGCGGAAAACGAAAGTTATCTGAGAACGTTGGACTGATGCGCGGTGTACTGCTCCAATCGGAGATTTAGCGTGCCAGCTACTGACAACGCACTGTCGGTCGGGTAGCGTTGAAAAGCAGGATCGCGCGAGTGCACTAGCGCCTTTATAGCCCATATCAATGCGCATGCCCCCCACGGTTTCTGCCTCGTGCTTTTTTCAACGCAATCGCCTATGAACGTATTCAGCTTCCGCAACCAAATCATCGAGGACTACAGCGGCTACGTTTCGAGTTTCATTTCTATCGCTCAATCACGGCTGCGAGAGTTCGTTGATCGCTGCTTCACGTCAGGATCGCTCTGGCCTGATCCGCTAATCCAACTGAACCCGACGTTCAAGCCCGGCAAGACGATCGATGAACTCGTAAGTGAAGGCGTTCTTGAGCCCGGGTGCAGCCAGGTCTTCCGACGCGAAAAAAGAGCGGCTGTCGGCAGCGGCGAAGACCTTCTGCTTCACCAACATCAAGAGGAAGCGATTCGCAAGGCGAAGGAGCGTCGGAACTACGTACTGACAACGGGCACGGGTTCCGGCAAGAGCCTCGCGTATATCGTCCCCATCGTGGATCACGTGCTGCGCACAGGTTCAGGACGCGGAATTCAGGCAATCATCATCTATCCGATGAACGCACTGGCCAACAGCCAGTTTGGGGAACTCGAGAAGTTTCTAAAGCTCGGGTTTGCTGACGGCAAAGGCCCGGTCACGTTTGAGCGCTACACCGGTCAGGAAGACGAAGAGACACGCACTCGGATCATCGCCACGCCGCCGGATATCCTGCTGACGAACTACGTCATGCTGGAGTTGATTTTCACTCGGCCGCGAGAGCAAAAACTCATCGCTTCAGCTAAGGGATTGAAATTCCTGGTACTGGATGAGCTTCACACCTACCGCGGTCGGCAAGGCGCCGATGTGGCGCTCCTGCTGCGCCGCGCGCGCGAACTGCTCGACGCCCATGAGATGCAGTGCGTCGGGACTTCCGCTACCTTGGCCGGGCGTGGCTCTTGGGATGAGCAGCGCGCGGATGTCGCCCGGCTCGCGACTCGGTTGTTTGGGGACGAGGTCGAAGGCAGCGACATTATCGGTGAGACGCTGGAGCGCGCGACGAAGCCAATCGACGAGACAAACGCTGGCGATGTCGCAGACATGAGCACAGCGCTCGCAATTGACGGCGGACGCTTGATTGAGAGTTTCGATCAACTCGCGGCGGATCCAATCGCTCGGTGGGTCGAAGGAACCTTTGGTATCGTACCGAGTGCGGGACGACTGGTTCGTTCGCCATCGATACCGCTAACCGGCAAGAATGGAGCTGCCGAACTCCTTGCACGACTCACAGGGGCACCTCCCGAGCGATGCAGGGATGTAGTCGCTGAAACGTTGCTCGCAGGCGCAACCCACATCCGACATCCGCGCACAGGATTCCCAGTTTTCGCGTTTCGACTTCATCAATTCATCAGCCGCGGCGATACGCTCTACGCCACCGTTGAAGCTCCTGAGCAACGCTATCTAACCATCCACGGCCAGCTCTACTCACCCGAGGATCGAGACAAAGTTTTGCTTCCACTGTGCTTCTGCCGTGAGTGTGGGCAGGAATACTATTCGGTGTATCTCGCGAAAGACCCGCAGACGGGCGTGCACAGGGTTGTCAGCAGAGAGGCCCACGAACGCACTGAGGTGCCGGGTCAGAAGCAAGGTCTGCTCTACGTCAATCCGCAGAAGCCGTGGCCGAAAGACACTGAAATGGAAGCGCAGCTTGGCTGGCTGCCGACGGATTGGGTCGAGGAACGGAGGGGCATACGGCAGGTGGTTGCATCGCGGCGAGAGAGGATGCCGCGATACTACATGGTTAAGCCGGACGGCGACATCGGGCCAGATGGTATTGATGCGGCATTCGTCCCGGTCCCGTTCATGTTTTGCCTTGGATGCGGCGTGTCGCACACAGCCCGTCAGCGTTCGGACTTCTCGAAACTCGGTACACTCGGCTCCGAGGGCCGGAGCACCGCGACAACGATCTTGACGACCTCGGCTGTTGTAGGGCTCCGCAGCGAAGAAACGATCCAACCGGAAGCTCGAAAGCTGCTGAGTTTCACCGACAATCGACAGGATGCTTCACTGCAATCTGGCCACCTCAACGACTTCATAGAAGTGGGGCTACTCCGCGGCGCGATCTATCAAGCTGCCGTTGCGGCCGGTATCGAAGGATTGCGGGATGAGACCATCAGCCAGAAAGTCACCACTGCGCTCGCCCTGCGTTTCGAAGATTACGCAAAAGACCCCACAATCAAATACGGGCGGGACAAGGTTGAAAAAGCTTTGCGCGACGTGGTGGGCTATCGAGTCTATCGCGACTTGCGCCGCGGTTGGCGCATCAACGCGCCGAACTTGGAGCAGTGCGGCCTCATTGAAATTGATTATGCCGAACTCGATGCCGTTGCCGCCGATGACGATTTGTGGAAAGCGCTGCATCCAGTTCTTGGCAATGCAGCCACCGATATTCGGAAGGGCGTCTGCCGAACGCTCCTCGACTTCATCCGTCGTGATCTCTGCACCGAGGTCGACTACCTTGAGAGCGATACGCAGGACCGGATCAAGCGAAACAGCTTCAACGAACTGCGCGACCCGTGGGCTTTTGATCCCGTGGAAAAACTCGACCAGCGAAAGATAGCGTTTCCCTGCTCGGAGCGCGAGGTGCGGGGTGAACGCGAGACTCGGGGTGAACGCGAGGCGGTCTTCATTTCGGCCCTCGGGGGCTTCGGGCAGTTTCTTCGCTCGACCAACACTTTCCCCGGTCAACTCAAGCCCGACGTGCCCGCGACGAGAGACATCATCATCGCGTTGTTCGAGGGATTACGACACGCATCCATCGTGCGAGAGTGCGCAGAAAGAGGCACGCGCGGGTATCGCATCAACTCCGGCGCACTCATCTGGCGCGCGGCGGATGGCACCAGGGCATATCACGATCGCATCCGTATGCCCACGGCCTCGGCCCCAGGCAGCACGCCCAACAAATACTTCGTCGAACTGTTCCGCTCGCGCATCCAGGCGCTTCGGGGCGTTTCCTCCCGCGAGCACACGGCGCAAGTGCCAAGCCAGCTTCGCGTGCAGCGGGAGAATGACTTCCGCGCTGCCAAGCTGCCCATACTCTTCTGTTCGCCGACCATGGAGCTTGGTATCGACATCAAGGACTTGAACGCGGTCAATCTGCGCAACGTCCCCCCCACGCCGGCGAACTATGCGCAACGCAGCGGCCGCGCGGGCCGCAGCGGGCAGCCGGCTTTGGTTTTCACCTACTGCTCGTTCGGTAGCCCGCACGACCAATACTTTTTCAAGCATCCCGAGCTTATGGTCTCCGGTCAGGTGCAAACACCGCGGCTCGATGTAGCCAACGAAGACCTGATCCGCTCACACATCCATGCCGTCTGCCTCCGCGAAACCAACCTCGACCTCGGCAATACCCCGGCCGATCTCATCGTGCTCGGTGGTGAGCCCCCTTCATTGGAGTTGCTACCGGACGTACATGAAAAAGTGCGCAGCCAGGCCGCCGCACAACAAGCGCGAGTTCGCGCCAAGGAACTGCTCAAAGCGCTCAGTCCATATCTCGCCAACGCCCCCTGGTATTCCGAAGGCTGGCTTGACGAAGTAATTCGCGGCATCCCCCTCGCCTTCGAGAGTGCGCTTGAGCGCTGGCGGTTCCTCTATCGTACCGCACGCAATCAGGCGGACGAGCAACACCGGATCATCCTCGATCACTCGCGTCCACAAGATCACGAAGCAGCGAAGCGTCTGCGGCAGGAAGCGGAAGCGCAGCTCAAGCTCCTCACCGACAAACAGAGCTTTGGCGAATCGGACTTCTATAGCTACCGCTATTTTGCCAGCGAAGGCTTCTTGCCTGGCTACAACTTCCCACGTCTTCCTCTTTCTGCCTTCATTCCCGGACGACGTACCAATCAAGAAGCCGAAGAATTCATCTCCCGTCCGCGTTTTCTCGCCATCTCCGAATTCGGGCCTGGCGCGCTTATCTATCATGAAGGCGCACGCTACCAAGTCACGCGCGTGATGATGCCGATGCAGGAAGGCGCCGGGGGCGATCTGCCGACCTCGAAGTTGATCGTGTGTAGTGAGTGTGGCTACTTGCATCCAGTACAGCAGGAACCCGGCCCATCAAATTGCGAGCGTTGTAACCAGGCCTTCGCGGCGAAGGATATTTGGTCAAACATGTTCCGCCAGCAGAACGTCGTTACGCGGCGCCGCGAGCGGATCAACTGCGACGAGGAGGAGCGCCTGCGGCTCGGCTACGAAATCAAAACCGGCGTGCGCTTTGCCGAACGCGACGGGCACCCGCTCTTCCGCACCGCTCGTCTGCTCATTGCTGGAGACCTCTTCGCCGAATTGCAATACGGCGACGCTGCCGAGTTGTGGCGCGTGAACTTAGGTTGGTCGCGCCGCGAAAACAAAGACGATCGCGGCTTCTGGCTGGATGTCGAACAGCGGCGCTGGAGCAAACGCGCCATCGATCCGGACGACGAGGAGGAAGACAACGGCAAGCCAGCCGCGCGGGTCCAGAAAGTCATCCCGTATGTCAAAGACCGCCGGAACAGTCTCGTCATCGCACTCACCGCAGAATGGAAACTGAATGTTATGGCCTCGCTCGAAGCCGCGCTGAAGCGGGCAATCCAGCTCGAATACCAACTCGAAGATTCCGAGTTGGCAACCGAGCCGCTGCCCACGCGGCAGAAGCGGCGGCGCCTGCTGTGCTATGAGGCAGCCGAAGGCGGAGCCGGCGTTCTGCGACAGTTGATCGAAGACCCAACCGCGTGGAAGCGAGTTGCTCGCACGGCACTGACACTTTGCCACTTTGACCCCGACACCGGCGCCGATCTCGGCAAAGCGGAATACGCCGAGGAAAAGTGCCAGGCGGCCTGTTACGACTGCCTGCTCAGCTACTTCAATCAACCTGACCACGAGTCGCTCGACCGGCACTGCGTCAGAGACCTGCTCTTGCAAATTATGGCGGGGACGATGGAGCCATCACCGGTTGAAATTCCGCGCGCCGAACATCTCGTGCTGCTCAAGCGCCTTTGCGATTCTGGGCTCGAACGCCAGTTTCTAGACTTCCTTGACAAGCACAACCTCCGGCTGCCCGAGCACGCACAACATCTCTACCCGCAGTTCGGCACGCGCCCTGACTTCGACTACTTAGGCGACAACCCCGCGTTCATCTATGTGGATGGTCCGCCGCACGACTACCCGGAACGCCAGTCGCGGGACACTTCGAAGACGGCGGCGCTCAAGAGGGAAGGGATCACCGTCATTCGCTTCCACCACGCAGCTGACTGGGAATCGATCGTCGCACAATATCCGAGCGTCTTCGGCACGCACAGCACCGGAGGTGGCGGATGAGTTTTGCACCCGGAACGCTCGTCAAAGCGCGCGGTCGCGAGTGGGTAGTCTTACCGGAATCAGAGGACGATTTTCTCGTTGTGCGCCCGCTAGGCGGCACGCTTCAGGAAACCGCCGGCATCCACTCCGGGCTCGAAACCGTCGAGCCTGCCACGTTTCAGCCGCCGGGAAAAAACGACCTCGGCGACTTCGTCTCCTGCCGACTTTTGCGAGATGCGGTGCGCTTCGGGTTTCGCTCCAGCGCCGGCCCGTTTCGTTCGTTCGGGCGGTTGGCGGTGCAGCCGCGGCCTTACCAACTGGTGCCATTACTAATGGCTCTGAAACTAGATCCAATGCGTATGCTGATCGCGGATGATGTTGGCATTGGCAAGACGGTGGAAGCGTGCCTGGTTGCCCGCGAGATGCTGGACCGAGGGGAGATCACGCGCCTGTGCGTTCTTTGTCCGCCGCATCTGGCGGAGCAATGGCAGCGTGAGCTCTCCTCGAAATTCAACATCGATGCCGAGCTTGTCCTTTCCAGCACCGCTCGTCGGCTGGAGAAGAATCTCCGGGCCGACCAGTCCATCTTTGACGCAAATCCTTTCGTTGTTGTCTCGATGGATTTCATAAAGTCCGATCGCCGCCGACATGACTTCTTGCGCACTTGCCCGGATTTCGTCATCGTGGACGAAGCGCATACCTGCGCTGCCTCCGCCGTTGGGCGTGGTTCATCACATCAAAGGCATGAACTGCTTGCGAAGCTGGCGGAGAAAGTGGATCGACACCTCGTCCTGGTGACCGCCACTCCGCACAGCGGCAATGAAGGCGCTTTCCGTTCTCTACTGACATTGCTGACGCCGGAGTTCGGCAATCTCCCGGACGATTTGAGTGGCCCCGACAAAGTACCTTTTCGCCGCCGGCTCGCCGCGCATCTAGTTCAGCGTCGTCGGTTCGATCTGCGGCACTTCCTTCAGCGCAACACACCGTTCCCAGACCGCAAGGACACGGAAACGCATTACGAACTCAGCCCAGCTTACAAGGCTCTATTCGAGAAGGTTCTCGACTATGCACGCGAGACCGTTTCAGATACTTCAGGGGGTGTGCTTCGGCAGCGGGTCCGTTGGTGGTCAGCGCTTTCGCTCCTCCGCGCAATGGCCAGCAGTCCTGCCGCGGCGGCCGCAACACTGACTGAGCGTTCCAACGTGCTCGAAGCCGACGACGAAAAAGCCGCGGACGAACTTGGACGCAAGTCCGTCCTCGATGCGACCGATGATTTGGGCGATGAAACCTCTGATGTTATGCCGGGTGCCGATCCGGAACCCGAGGGCGACAATCCGGTGCGACGCCGTCTGCTCGCGTTTGCCCGAGAGGCGAAAAGGCTCTGCGGAGATGAGGATCACAAACTAACTGAACTGCTGCCTCGCCTCAAAGCGTTGCTCAGTGACGGCTACAAGCCCATCATCTTTTGTCGCTTCATCCGGACCGCGGAATACGTCGCTGCTGAATTGCGCGACCGCCTTCGAAAAGTGGAGGTCACTTGCATCACCAGTCAGCTCGCCCCCGAAGAACGCGCTGCGCGTATCGAGACCCTCGGCAGTGACTCTGCCGCACCGCGGATTCTCGTCTGCACGGACTGCCTTAGCGAAGGCATCAACCTCCAGGAGAAGTTCGACGCCGTGGTCCACTACGATCTCTCGTGGAATCCGACCCGACACGAGCAGCGCGACGGCCGCGTGGACCGGTTCGGCCAGCCGCGGAAGGAAATCCGTATCCTCACCTACTACGGCACGGACAACCAGATCGACGGCATCGTGCTCGACGTGCTCCTGCGCAAGCATCAAAAAATCCGTAACGCTCTCGGCGTCTCTGTCCCTATGCCGGTGGACAGCGAGCAAATCATCAAAGCCGTTTTCGAAGGCCTGCTCCTCCGCGGCAAAGCCGAGACGCTCTCCGCACAATTGCTGCCGGGCTTCGAAGAATACTTTCGTCCGCAGAAGCAACAGCTCCACGACCAATGGGAGGCTGTCGCGGACCGCGAGAAACGCTTGCGCAAAACGATGTTCGCTCAGGAGTCAATCAAGTTTGAGGAGGTCGCCAACGAGCTCGCCGAGGCAGAGCGAGCGATAGGCTCGCCTGAGGAACTCGCCACCTTCTTTCGCTCCACACTCACGCTTTCCGGAGCGGTGGTGAACGACGACGCAGTGCTCAAGACTGATCTCGCGGGCATCAAGCCCGCAGTCCGCGAGGCTCTTGGCGAGGCGGCGAGTCTCAAGGTCGCATTTGAGCCGGTATCGACGAAGGATGTCACGCTGCTGCATCGCACCCATCCACTTGTCGAGGGGCTCGCCACCTACGTGCTCAATGCAGCGCTTGACCCATTGCTTGGCGGCATCGCGCGGCGCGCGGGAGTAGTTCGCTCGAAGGCCATAACAACACGGACCGTCTTGATGCTTTTGCGTCTGCGCTTTCACATCGTCACGACAACACGCGAGGGTGATCGCAACCTGCTCGCGGAGGATGCCTTGCTTGCCGCCTTCACTGCCGATCCGGCGTCACCGCAGTGGCTGCCAGAGACCGAGGCGGAGAAGCTGGTTGCTGTGAAGCCCGACGCCAACGTCCCGCCGGACATCGCGATTCAGCAGCTTGAGAGCATTACCGATCATCTCCCCGAGCTTGATCTCGCGCTCAACGAAGTCGCGCGTGCCCGGGGTCAACAACTCTTCGAAGCTCACCGCCGCGTGCGGAGCGCCGCCAGGGCTCGTGGCAGCTACCGCATCGAGCACAGCCCTCCCGACGTGCTCGGCCTCTACATCTTCCTTCCCGTGGTGAAACTCGCATGAAGCCGGCGTCCTCCTTCATTGCCATAACTAGCGAAGGTGGCTTACTCCCGGCGGACTTCCTCTCGGAATTGCTTGCGCCCAAGACCGCCATCGAAGGACTCACTCCCGTCTCCTACAATCTCGCGGAGGGCGAGCGGATCAACGAGCAGGTCAACCGAAGCTGGAACCGGCTAAAGGGCCGCTGGGCTGATTTCAAGAAGGCAATCGCGGAGAAGCAGTCGGGCGACTCGACTACGACCGAGACTCGCGACCGCTGGTTGCAGCCTCTTTTCCAGGAGCTCGGCTACGGCCAGCGGTTACCGCTCGCCAAGCCGATTGAGGTGGACGGCCGCAGCTATCCCGTTTCGCACGGTTGGGGCCATGTTCCGATTCATCTCGTCGGCTCGCATATCGATCTCGACCGGCGCACGCCTGGAGCAGTCGGCGCTGCCAAGGCCAGCCCCCACTCGCTCGTTCAGCAGGTGCTCAATGCCAGCGACGGCCATCTATGGGGAATGGTTTCGAACGGGCTCACGTTGCGGCTCCTTCGAGACAGCATCGCCCTTACACGCCTGTCCTATGTCGAATGGGATCTTGCCGCCATCTTCGACGGTGACCTCTACTCAGAGTTCTTCGTCCTCTGGCTCGTCGCTCACCAATCGCGCTTTGACGCCGAACGGCCAGAGCAGTGCCGGCTCGAGAAATGGAAAAAGATTGCGGAGGATAAGGGACTCCGAGCACTGGAAAAGTTGCGCCCCGGGGTGGCGCGCGCGATCGAGGCGCTTGGCGCCGGTCTCGTGTCGCACCCTGCCAACACAGCTCTGCGCATAAAGCTGAGCCGGGGCGAACTCAGCACACAAGAGTTCTACCGACAGGTGCTCCGCATCATCTACCGCATGCTATTCTTATTCGTCGCTGAAGACCGCGATCTCCTTCACCAGCCGATGCCCGATGCCGGCGCACTCAAAGAAGAGATTGAACAAGCCCTCCGCGCTCGCGGGCGCTATCGACACTTCTACGCAATTACTCGTCTGCGCGCGCTGACACTCCACCGCGCCGGCACGCCTCATTCCGACCTCTGGCACATTCTTCAGCTCCTCACCCAGAAGCTAGGCTCCGACGACGGATGTGCTGAACTCGCGCTCCCGCCCCTTGGCAGTTTCCTTTGGGATGCGACTCGCTCCACACCCGACCTCATCAGTGCGCTAGTGTCCAATCGCCACTTCCTCACGGCGATCCACGCCCTCGCCTTCGTGCAGGACGGATCCATTCGCCGGTCGATCGACTATAAGAATCTCGGCTCCGAAGAGCTCGGCAGCGTCTACGAAGGACTGCTCGAACTTCACCCGATCCTCAATGCCGACAGCGGCGCCTTTGAGTTGAACACTGCGGCCGGCAACGAACGCAAAACATCTGGGAGCTACTACACACCGGATTCGCTCGTGCAATGCCTGCTTGACTCGGCCTTGGAGCCGGTCATGGCTGAGGCTGTGCGCGGGAAGCAAGGCCAAGCCGCCGTGGATGCTCTCCTGAAACTCAAAATCTGCGACCCCGCAGTCGGCTCCGGCCACTTTCTCATCGCCGCCGCCCATCGTCTTGCCAAGGGAGTAGCCGCCTTCCGCTCTGGCGAGGATGAACCCAGCCCCGCAACCACACGCAGCGCCCTTCGCGATGTTATCGGCCGCTGTCTGTATGGGGTGGACATCAATCCTATGTCCGCCGAACTGTGCCGCGTAAATCTCTGGCTCGAGGCACTTGAACCTGGCAAACCCCTCTCATTCCTCGACCATCACATCCGCGTCGGCAATAGCCTCCTCGGCGCGACGCCCGCACTCATCTCCGCGGGGCTTCCCGACGATGCCTTCAAGTCCATCGAGGGGGATGAGAAGGCCGCCTGTTCCAGCCTCCGGAAACTAAACCGCGCGGAACGCGAGGGACTGCGCCACTTGTTTATTGCCGAGGACAACGCGATTCGAGAACGGATGTATCAGGCAGCAGCGACGATAGAGGAAATGAACGACAGTCGGCCCCAGGGCATACGACGCAAGGAGGCTGCCTTCCGCGCTACGCAATCCGACTACGATTTCGGGAAAGCTTGGGACTTGGCCGACCTTTGGTGTGCCGCCTTCGTAATCAAGAAACATTTCCCCACTGGGGCGAACGTCTCCGCAAGTCCTGAGCACTGGGCGGTCGCCAGTCGAGCCTCGACAGCCCAAGACGGTCTATTCGGCGTCACTGAAGAATCCCCGACGGTGAAAGCGAAGAAAACGAAAGCGCCGAGTCACGCGAGTTCAGAAACTCCTGTCGGCATTACAACGCAGCACCTCCGCGGCTTTGTTGAAGGCGGAGTGCTGCCCGACGGCTTGCTCGCTGAAGCGAAACGCCTTGCCTACGATTACAGATTCTTCCATTTCCACCTCGCCTTCCCTGAAGTATTTTCGCAAGGCGGCTTCGATGTCTTCCTCGGCAATCCGCCCTGGGAACGTCCAAAGCCTGAGCCAGCCAATTATTTCTCAGCTACCCATCCAGAGATTGCCAATGCCCAAACATCGGCAATCCGCGAGAGACTAATCGGGAAACTTCGACACAACGAGCCGGAAGCTTTCGCTCGCTGGATTGAACACGAACGCTACGTTCTTGGATCAGCCGCATTCCAGACCAACAGCGGATACTTCAAGCTATCAGCGGTTGGTAAGTTTAATCTTGGAAATACATTCGTTGAATTGTCCCGATCACTCCTTTCTCCCAGCGGGCGAGCAGGATTGCTCAACGTCTCCGGACTGGCCACCGATGACAGCGGAAGCGCGTTCATCTCTGATCTGATGAGAAGCCACAGTCTGGTGAGCTTCTACGATTTTGAAAATCGCAAAGGACTCTTTCCCGCAGTCGATCGCCGCTACAAGTTTTCGGCAATTACGATAGCCGGGTCTGCGAGCGCCGGACGAGAGGCGGCCGACTTCGTCTTCTTTGCTCAGAGCGTCGACGATCTGCACGATCCGGCGCACCATATCGAGTATTCTGCTGCTGACATTCAATTACTGAATCCACTGAGTGGAAACTGCCCAGTATTTCGTGAGCGGCGGCAAGCCGAATTGGTGAAGTCAATTTATCACAACGCGGATTTGCGGCGGCCACCCGCCGAAGTCTTTTGGGACTGGGATGCTGAACCAACATTCTTGTTTGTGATGTCTGATCACTCAGACCTCTTTTCGACTCGCGAAGAGCTCCGCCTTGCACAGTTCGACGACCGCCACATTGCGCCGGAAGTGAACGGTGTCCGTTGGTGGCCTCTCTACGAATCAAAGATGTTCCATCAATTCGAGCACCGATGGTCTAGCCTAACCACAGACGGGGAGCAGACAGACCTGGCGGAAATCGACAAAGCGCAGGCGAATCACGTTGCGGTTCCTCGTTACTGGATGCGCGCCGCTGATGCTGCAATCAAGCTCAATGAGTTGCCACACAACTGGTTGATAGCCATCCGAGAAGTAACTAACGCAACAAACGAACGCACTGCGATCTCGTCAATCGTCCCCAAGTATCCCGTCGGTCACAATGCTCAAGTCTTTCGGTTCAAACCTACGGCGATTGATGCGGCAAGTCTCCTAGCCAATATCAATGCGCTTTGTTTCGATTTCGCGGTTCGGACCAAAGTTGGCGGTTCGCACCTAAGTAGTTTCATTTTGCGGCAGCTTCCATTGATTTCGAACCGTCGTTTTCTACTAGGAGTTCCTTGGTCAGGAGAAGCTCAAACGGTGCGCGAGTGGCTTTTCCCGCGGGTTCTGGAATTGACCTACACGGCATGGGACTTGGAGCCGTTCGCGCTGGACAGCGGCTGGTCCGGACCGCCCTTCCGTTGGGATGGGGAGCGCCGATTCCTGCTCCGTTGCGAGTTGGACGCCGCTTTCTTCCATCTCTACCTAGGCCCAGAGAGCGAGTGGATTGAGCAACCCGTCGCCCTAACCCAAGCGTTCCCGAAGCCCCGCGCAGCAGTCTCCTACATCCTGGACACTTTCCCCATTGTGAGGCGCAAAGAAGAGGCAAAGTATAATGGCGACTACCGGACCAAGCGCGTGATCCTTGAGATCTACGACGAGATGGCCCAAGCAATGGCACTCGGCAGGTCATATGAGACACGCCTTAGTCCCGCGCCCGCCCATCCTAGCGTCGCACATCCACCTCGGGTCCAACCGAAGCCATTTGTGTTGCCGCCCACGGTTCGGTATCCGCAACCCGATGAAGGCGTCTACGCAATGAGAGTGATGCTTTCGATGATACAGGAGAGTAGCGGGTCGATAGATGCTCAGAGGCTGATGAACGCTTGCGGCTTATTGGCGATGCCGGACATATTGGAAAAACATGCCGCAGCAATAGTCGGTGACATTGCTCACGAATGGCACAAACGCTTCTCTGACACTTTCAAGCCGAATCTCTTCCTTCCCAAGCTCGACGACCTGGTCCGACGTGGCGAAATAAGAATCATGCGTCAACGCGACGCTTTCGTAGTTACTCGGATTGGAACGTCTGATTTGGTGTCAGACCTGGATATTGAGTTCGATACCCATCTCGCACTTCGCGTGGCCGACTCGCTGGCACAGATTGAGAGAGACGCAATTCCTTCGATGGCCACTAAACAGGAGTTTGAAGCGCTCTCAGGAGCTGCATAATAATGTCACAACAGAAATCCTTATTCTCGCAATCTCCTGATGAGATGCCGACTTCTGATCTAAATCGCCCGGATCCTGCACTATGGGTTCGCGAAGTTGGCATCTTCAGGTCTTTAGATGGTGGAACGGAAAACGAAGTTCGAAGGATAAAGCTGCGGCGTGGGCTAAATATCTTATGGGCAAGGCCCGAGGCTGAGCACGGGCAAGTGCGTCTTTATGAAGCGGGACTCTCGGGACACGCTTCTGGCAAAACCACATTTTGTCGAATGCTTCGGCATATCCTTGGAGAAAAGCATTTCGCTAACGAGCTAGTCACACGCGGTGTTCGAGAAAGGTTCGACGGTGGTTGGGTTCTTGGCGAAGTGTTCATTGATGACCACCTATGGTTGGTCGGCCGACCATTTACGTTGGGAGCGCATCCATTCTGTGTGGCTGGCTTGTCGATTGATGGTTATCTGACGGACAAGCCGGAACACCAACCCTATCAGACGTATTTGGACGAAGTGACGAAAGCGACAGTGAATCGTGTGGCTGTGAAGCGTCTTCCCAGATCAGGCGAAGAAGTCCAATGGTCTCACTTGCTTCAATGGCTGACGCGGGACCAGGAATGTCGGTTTATCCAAATCACCGACTGGCGAAGCAAATTGAGTAAGTCTGATTCACCAGACATCCCGAGCGATGACCAACATTCGCTTATGCGCTCAGTCGTTGGTGTGCTAAGCGAAGAAGAGCGCGATGAAATTGAGAAGAACGCGAAGTTAAACAGACAGAAAGAGGCTGCGTCGGCGGAGGTTCTAATCCTCCAACGCCAAGCACAGACTGATCATCAACGTCTCGAAGAGGCGGTTGGGAGTTCCTTGCCGACGCCGGATAGTCCGCTACTTGTAGAAAGAGTGCGCTCGGAAATCACCGATTCACTGAATCAAAAGGATTCTGAAATTCGAGATATTGACAATGACTCTGAACTGGTTCGACTCCGTGACGAACAGCAGAATGCAGTGAGAAAAACCGCGGAGGTGCAGACAGAGCTGCGACTCTTAGAGGCGCGCCGAACTGTTCTGGACACCAAACTCAAGCTGCATCAAAGGGAAAAGACGCAAAAGTCTGCTTTCGACTTTGCTGCTGGCATCCCACCAGGCGAGGGATTCTGTAGGGTTCCAATTGAAAAGGCTAGAGCCGAGGGATGCACTCTTGCGTATGATCAGCCGAGGGATCTGGTGTCCGAAGCAGCTTTGAGAGCCATTGCGGATGGGAGCGCTGACGTTCAGGAAGAGATTGACGCTCTGTCGCAACGAGAGAGCGTCCTGATTGAGCTTCTCGAGCAAAACCGGCAGCGAGAGCACGTCGCGAATAGAGCAGTCACGGAACATGGCACCCACCTTGGAGAGACGCGGGCCGAACTTTATCGCCAGAAAGCTGCCTTGGAGGATCGGCTGAGGCTCGCCCAAAGAGCGCACGTTGCTTGGCAGAAGGCGGATCAACTTTCGCGCCGCATCGAGAGTCTTGAGAAAGATGTTGAAGTCTCTCGCAACACACAAGCGACATATCGTGCGCAAACCCGGAAGGCGGTGAGCGACCTATCACTTTTCTATCAAGAAATCGTTCGGGCTCGTTCTAGGCAATTCCGTGTCGGGTGCTATTCAATTGAGTGGTCGCGAGGTCGCGTGCAAGATTGAGCGAAACGGCGATGTTTCAAGTGGGGCAATCGATACGATAAAGATCTTGGCTTTCGACCTGGCAGCTCTGGCCGCAAGCGTATCGGGCCAAGGCAATCACCCACGATTTTTACTTCACGATAGTCCCAGAGAAGCCGACATGGCTCCGTTAACATATAAAAGACTCTTTCTTTGGGCTCGCCAATTGGAAGAATCGTTCAATGGTCAGCCTTGTAACTTCCAATACATCATAACAACTACAGAACCTCCACCCGAAGAACTTCAATCCGAACCATGGCTGCTTGATCCTGTGCTCGACGCATCACAGCCTGAAAAGCGTTTACTCGGCGTGGATCTATGAGATGCATTCATACCGAGAACGCGGAGATGATATGAGTGAGAGCACTTTGGAACCCCGCGTCGGAACAGCAAGATCTCTTTGAAACCGGAGTGGCGCGGTCCTTACTCGATCAGTTGTTAACCGACTCGCGGCTCTACACGCAGAGTAAGGACCACAAAAACCTGCTGGACTTCGTAGTGCGGTTGCGCAACTTCGCACCATTCAATGCCATGTTGCTCCAGGTTCAGAAGCCGGGTCTGAGTTATGCGGCTTCGGCGCGCGACTGGCGTGAGCGCTTCGGCCGAACGCCTAAGGAAGGCGCCCGACCGCTCATGGTGAGTTAGTTCATAACGACGACACCAGCATGAAGATTCTCGCCTTCGTCCAGCAGACCGCCGTCGGTCGCACGGGTCTATTCACGTCGGGCATTGTAAGCATTAACTCGGATCACCGTATCGCGCTGTTTTTTTACCGGAGATAAACCTGCGGTTGAGAACCTGGCCGACTTGCTCAAGCGCCGCGCGGCTGACCTTGGCCCGCCAGTCCAGATGTGCGATGCGCTCAGCCGCAACGCTCCCGGATCATTGCCGGTGCTGTTGGCCAACTGGCTGGCTCACGCCCGCCGCCACTTCGTCGAGGTCGCCGACAGCTTTCAAGTTCAATGCCGTTACGTGCTGGAGACAATCGGAGAGGTCTTTCAGAATGACGAGTTGACCCGGCAGCAGGCCCTGTCGCCTGACGATCGTTTGAGCTTCCATCAACAGCAATCCGGCCCGCTGATGGACGGCCTGCTTGCCTGGTGTAATCAGCAGTTCGATGACCGACAGGTTGAACCTAACTCAGGTCTCGGTAAGGCTATTCGGTATCTGCTCAACCACTGGACGAAGCTGACCCTGTTCTGCGCGTGCCTGGCGCTCCTATCGACAATAACATCTGCGAACGAGCCTTGAAGAAAGCGGTTCTCCATCGTAAGAACTCCTTGTTCTACCGAACCAAGAATGGAGCTAGTGTAGGCGACCTCATGAACCTGATCTACACCGCCGAGTAACGAGAACCCGGGAATTTATATATTTCGGATGGGGCGGCGCGGTTTGTGTAGGTGCAGCGCATAAGCGGCGCGAGAGAAGAAAGCCGAAATACTTCCTGGAGTTCGTAAGAAGATTGTTAGTTTTTGCGCGGCGCAGCAACGAAGCACTTATGTCGCGCCTTCAGCGCTAGAGCGCATTAGGGCTGGAACCAGGGCAGGCGCGTAGAGCGCCGCCGCTGGCTGGCGGGTGGGCGACAAATTTGTGAAGTATTTGTGCTTTCTCTTTTTTTGAGAAATAATCTGACTACTGTACAGTAGTCAGATAGAGATTAGAGTAATATCATCACCCAAAAGGAGAGGTCATGGAAAAAGACAGGTCAGAGACGGTGGCGGAACTGGAGCAGG
>QHVH01000030.1 GCA_003222245.1 Blastocatellia bacterium AA13
CTGGCAAGCGCTCGAGATTAGTCCGGGTTGGCAGCGGCCAATCGCTGCTCGGCAAGCCTATCGGCGGCTCTATAAGCTGGAATTCCATCCGCGGCTGCGAGTCTGAACACCGACATCATCGTGTCGTAGATATGGTCGATTCTCTCGGCAACGTGTTCACGGCTCCAACCCAGTAGCTCGATGCATCCGTTCAAGACGCCTCCCGCGTTGGCGACGTAGTCAGGCGCATAGAGTATCTTTCGAAGCTCGAGAGCGTCCCCGTCTCCCGGCTCCAGAAGCTGGTTGTTTGCCGCTCCGGCGACGATTTCCACTTTAAGCCGCGGAATCGTATCGCTGTTGAGAATGCCTCCAAGCGCGCATGGAGCAAAGATGTCAGCCTCCGCCGTATAGATTGCCTCGGGAGCTGTCACCTCGGCATCGAGCTCGGAGGCAGCGCGGCTCGTGAGCTCGGCATTGACATCGCTTACGATCAGGCGGGCGCCGGCCGTTTTGAGAGCTTGCATCAAGCTATACCCGACGTGGCCGCAGCCCTGGACCGCGACGGTCTTACCGCTAAGATCTTCGCTTCCCCATCTGAATTTCGCGGACGCCTGAATCGCGCGGAGCACTCCCCGAGCCGTGAGCGGGGAAGGATCGCCGGAGCCGTTTCTGAGACCGCCCACATGCCGCGTTTCAAGCCGCACATATTCCATATCGGCCGGGCTGGTTCCTACGTCCTCCGCGGTGATGTAGCGGCCCCCGAGCGTGTCGACAAATCGCCCGTGAGCGCGAAACAGTTTTTCGCGATCCGTCGCACCTCCGTTGCTCAGGATCACTGACTTGCCGCCTCCGAACGGAATACCGGCAACCGCGTTCTTATAAGTCATTCCCTTCGACAGGCGAAGCGCATCTACCATCGCGTCGTCGTCGGTCGCGTAGCTCCAAAGCCGCGCGCCTCCAAGAGACGGCCCGAGCGCTGTGCTGTGAATGGCGATGATCGCGTTGTATCCTGCTTTCGGATCGCGGCCGAATACCACCTGCTCGTGCCCCATCGCCTTCATCCATTCCATTACGGTCATCTATCGCAACCTCCGCGCGCGCGCGCATCGTCGTTCACGTAACCTCGTAAGGCCTCGATCACCTGTTCCACATCAGCCGGGCGATTCTCCAGCTTCCATCCGGCTGTCTTCGAAGGATCATTATGTATTTCTCATTCACGCTTCGAGCAGCGCCTGTTTTAGTTGAAGTAACTCGTCCAACCGCTTTACCGCGGCTGAATGCCCATGCGTTATCGGTAATAATCTCCTCGGATGAAAAGGAAAGCTCCGGGCTGAGATCTTCGAACACCGATTGGTAGTACGCTTTGATGGCTTCCTTGCCCAAAACCGCTTCTCCATCGGGCGGCAGCAACACCGCATCGTCCGCATAAAGCACCAATACGGCGTCCAGGTTCCTGGCATTTACAGCCGAGATTCCTGTATCCACAATTCTGCGAGCCGCCGCGGCGTCTGCTTGACGTTGCTCCGGCCTGCCAAAAGGTCCGGTCTCTTCACGCTGCCGTTTGCATCCGGCCGACAGGGTCGCCGCGAATATGCCGAGCAGCATTCCCGCCGCGAATCTTTTCATCATCAGCGATCCTTGATCAAAGATCCCGCCTCGTTATGAAGCCTTCTTCATCTCACCGGGCGTTAAAACGGAGGCCGCGCTGACATCGTCTTCAGTGATTCGCGATCCAGCCGTCGAACAGATTGACCACGCGATGACTATAGGCAGCGTTCGCCTCGGAATGCGTCACCTGAATAATCGTCGTACCCTGATCATTGAGCTTCTTGAAAAGCTCCATAATCTCCTTCGCCTGAGTCGAGTGGAGATTGCCCGTAGGCTCGTCGGCGAGGATCAACTTCGGCTTCCCCACAACGGCGCGAGCGACTGCTATGAGCTGCTGCTGGCCTCCTGAAAGTTGGCTTGGATATAGATCCTTCTTACCCACTATCTGAAACCTATCGAGAAGCTCAGCCACTATGCCCTGTCGCTCCGATCGTTTTATGTCGCGATACGACAGAGGAATATCGAGATTTTCGTATACCGTCAGGCTATCCAGCAGATGATACTGTTGAAAAACGAATCCGATGTAGCGTTTGTTGATCTCCGCGCGCTGCTTTGGTTTCATCGTGTGGATGGCATGCTCGAGAAGTCGATACTCACCGGTCCACGAGCTGTCCAGCATTCCAATAATGCTGAGCAGCGTGGATTTGCCCGCGCCTGACGGGCCCATGATCGTTATGAATTCACCCTCTTTGACAAGCAGATTGATGCGGCGAAGCACCCAGGTCTTATTTACGCCGCTTTGATAAGATTTCTCGATATTATTTAACTCAATCATCTTCGATCCCCTTACGGCATTTGACAGAAGCGAAGAAACATTCTCAGAGACAGAGTAGATTCGCGATCGGTCCAACGGCGCCCGCGAATCGATATGCACCAGAGTCGCGGAAGCGCCGCCAGTCATTCACTGCTGCCTGGCGGCGCCTCTCAGTCATGAGCTTGAACCGTTGACCCAAATATTCTCGGCTCGATCATCACCGGCTATTTCGCCGCGGGCGCGGCAAACGCGGAATCATCGACTTTAACATTTGTCTTCATATCGGTGATCTTCCTCGTCGCCGTAGAGAAGTTGTCAAGATAAGACACGCGAATCGTGTGCGGAATCTTGACTCCGTCCTCGTCGCGATAATCCTCGAAGTCAATTTGTTCAGGATCCGAGCCGACCGGCGTATCGGTGTAAAGCACGCGGCGAAGCAGAAGCCCGCTTTCCTTATCGAAGTACAGAACGGCGCGCCTCTTGTCCGGAGTGTTCATCCGCAGCCGAATGGTCTCCTTATCGCCTATCTTTTCCGTTCCGGCGAAGAGCATCCGCGGATACGGCTCTTTGATCGGCAGCGGATCGAGGCTCCAGATGAGACTGCGGGCGCGCGCCAGTTCGGTATTGTTCATAGCTCTCTGCTCGCGCGGATTCTTTACCCAACCCGAATCGCCCGAGACGCCTTGCGCGATTGCGCCCTGCGGCGCCGTTACCAGTACCGCTACTTTGTCCGGCAGCACGAGCTTGATCTCGAATTCGAGATTCATGCCGTTCGCAGCGACGTGAGTTCCCTTCAACTCCCGAGTTTTGATCTTGTCTATGGCTTCTTTGGCTCCGACGGCTTTTGAATACTTCGCCAGCACTTCTTGAGGATTAATCTGCGGTTGCTCAGGCGGTCTGGCGCCGCCGGGCGCAGCGGCATTCGCCGGGGGCATCGGCCGAGGGAGCGACGGCACGGGAACCGGCCGTCCATGGCCCTGATGGCACGTATAGCACGAAACATCTATGTGACCCTCAAAGCTCGTCTTGTTGATGTCCATGGTCATCTGGATCATCTTTCGAGCGGTCAGCTTCGCCTTCTTGTCGTCCTTGTCGAACTCCCACACGTCGCCGTTCTTGACGTGGCACTGAATACACTGAACTCCGAGCGAAGCGCTGATCATATTCATGACCGGAGCCAACTGGGACTCGGGAAGGCCGTTGAGCGCCTTGATGTTTTTGAACGCCTGCTCCGCCGGTTTTTCAGCGGTAGGAGTCGGAGCCGCGGCCTGCTGTCCCGGGTCTTCACCTCTGGCGCTCACGGGATACGCCAGCCAGTTCGTCCCCAGGAAAAAAGCGCCGATAGCGATAACCGAGGCGGTCACACAGCGCTTGAGGGTCGATCGTGTCATCGTCGTGATCTCCTTTCAGACTTCTTGTTGTTTTATTGGTTGCTGAAAAGGCGGCGGTACCTCTCCCCGCTACTCCAGCCTGTTTGATTGACTGTGAAATAGAGTGAAAGGTTACACATTTATTGCGGCAAACTCAATCGACCCCTGGCTCCTGACTCGGCGATCCGAAAGAGACGCAAATATCGTCGCCTCAGCGCGTGTAGAGTAAGCGGACATGGATAATTCGCGACGAGCCCGACGAGTCGCGGTCGTCAATGGTCGGGCCTGGGAGGGAAAAATGGTGGCTGGTGCGGCATCCCTCAGACTAATCTGATCGAGGTCGCTCACGACGCAACGGCCTCATCGTTAGCCAGATATTCGAGGGTCAGCGTTTCCCGATTGCCTCACCATCTGAAATACACCGGGCATACGCCTCGTTCGCAATCTCAACGGTGTCGCCTGCGCATCGCCACCGTTGAAATCGCGCCCTTACCGCACCGCCATCCTCACAACATCAAAAAAACCTTTGCCATTTGTCACTTGTCATCGGTCATATGTCGCCGCCATTTGTCACCTGTGGCGCCCGACGCCTACTTTCCTCCCGACAGCACGATCAAAGTCATATCGTCTTCCAACGTCCCGCCGCTGAACGTCATAACTGAATCAACGATCTTTCGATTCAGCCGAGTCGAGTCGAGATCCCGATTATCGGCCAGCAGATTTTTCAGACGATCCTCACCGAATTCTTCTCCATCTCCGTCTCGGGCCTCTGTCACGCCATCGGTAAACAAGAGCAATCTATCTTCAGGACTAAACTCAATCTCGCGCTGTTCGTATTCCCAGTCGGGAAAGACTCCAAGCACCGCGCCTCCATCTTTCAAAAATGAGAAGCTCTCACGGCCCTTCATCAATATTGGGGCGCAGTGGCCGGCGTTCGTATAGACGATGCGGCCTCCTCGAGTATCGACCAGTGCATAAAAAAAGGTGATGAATTTGTGGCCGGCCGTGTTCTCGCAGATGATCCGGTTCACCCGTTGACAGAGTTTGCTTGGCGGAGTCATTTCCGAAGCGCATGCTCGCACCGCCGCCTGCAGATTCGACATCAATAGCGCGGCCGGCATGCCCTTTCCCTCAACATCCGCTATGCACAACATCGCGAAATCGTCGCTCAGCCGCATAACATCGAAATAGTCGCCGCCGACTTCTCGAGCCGGTCTCCAGGCATGAGCAATGTCGAACCCCGCAAGCCGCGGAAGATTCTTTGGCAGCAGTTCCTGTTGAATCTGGCGGGCTTCTTCGAGCTCTCTCGCAAAGCGTTGGTTGACCTTTTCCCGCGCCGTCTCGACTCTCCGTAGCTCACGTCCGCTATAGCCGGATTCGATCTGTCGCCGAAGGATGTTGAGCAGATGTTTATTGTCCCACGGCTTCAGGACGAAATCGCGAACACCTCGCTGCATCGCTTCAACCACAAGATCGATGCTTCCCCACGCGGTCATCGCGATAATCGGTAAAGTGTCGTCGAGGGCGCGAATGCTCGAGATCAGATCTAATCCTTCCTGGCCGGAAGTCGTATCGCGAGCATAGTTCAAATCCATCAATACTACGTCGTATTTGTTATTTTTGATTGCCTCTAACGCGGCGGGGGCCGAGGTGACTGCTTCCGTCTGATACCCTTGGGATTTCAGCAACAATCGAAGCGCCGACAGGATATCGGGCTGATCGTCAGCTATCAGAGCGATTGGAATGGCCTGAGACCCAGTCGCCGGCGCGAGCGCCTGAGAGGCCGCTCGTTCGGGCGCAATTCGCCAGGCCGCGGAGCTATGCTTGTTAGCCGCGAGCATAATCGTCAAACCTCATTGTGCGGATCAATCCCGCCCGTTGGTTAAGGTCGACGGTATCTAGCCAAGCGGCGTGCCAGACAGTATTGGGAGCCTAAACTATAAAAGAACACGATTTCAAAACGAGACGGATTACAAGCTTGCCCCGAGCTGTGTCCGCTTATGGGATTGGCCATTCCCAATATCAGAAACTCATGAAGCCCTATTATTTTTTCTTAGCTTGCCAGACGCCTCCGCCCATTTTCTCACCTTGCTTCGATTGCACCTCCCACGTGCCTTTGATAATCGACGAGTCTATAGTTCCATCGAGTCCAATCTGGGTATTCTCGTCAGTGGGATCTTCAAATTTGCCGGTGAATTTATTGCCGCTGACTTCGATCGATTTGAACTTGGCGGTAAATCCCGGTCCGTCGGAAGGGGTAGTAAGCATGCTGGCCGCCAGCTTGCCATCTGTTCCCTTTGTAATAGTCAATTCAAACTTACCGGAGCTGTCGCCTTCCCAACTGCCTAGCCAGACGCCTACGACATCACCGCTCTTCTTCGCGTCGCCTTGTAAATTGATGGGTCTGGCAAGGGAGGTCGCGGAAACGCACATCGTCGCTAAAACCAACATTAGAATGTTCTTCACCATAGATACCTCGTTTGTGTGGAAATTTCGGAACCAGCAGATGGATATGGGCCTTCGAACGGCTCATCTCCGACCAACAAAACGTGCCGGCCTGCTGAGAAGTTGCAGTATTTTTTAGGTTAGGGAAGAGCCTTGGGCGCGCGGTGATCAACGAGAAAAAGCCGCCTGCTGAAGAGCGGCCTTTTGCCGCGAATGATCGAGCGATAACAGCCAGCGTAGCCGGATCGCTCGCGGTCACTCCATACAACCAGTCGGCCGTCTGCTTCTGCCACGACCGTTGGTCTGAAATACCGGCTCGCCATCAACCGCTTAATGCCGTAGGCCCCGGCAGCTCCCATGCCTCTGGCTCATTTAATAGTCGGCCTTTCATGCCTAAATAAGACACCCGGCGCCTGATACCTAACACCTATTCATGGCTCTCTTGAACGAGCGCGTCGTCGTAGCAGGTGTACTTTGCCGATAGAGCACGGTTGCCGTTTGGCTGGGACGAGTCATCCACGTTAGACGAAACCGCATCGAGTTGCGGAATCTCTTCGTAGAGCGACGGAGGTATGTAGGCGAATTCGGACAGCGGACCATAGATTTCGTCGATGCCATCCTTGAATACATTGCCGATCAAGAGATTGATTATGTTTACGCGTTGTTCTGGATATTTCTGGAGGAATTTCGAAAAGCTGAAGCCGTCGCTGTAAAACGCGTACACCAGTTTCCGCATCGACTCGATGCCCTTATCCAGTTTGGTTTGGAATTGTCCAAGCCGTTCGGGCGAAAAGTCATCATGCTTAAAGGCGTCGTGAATGGAATCCGCCGCCAGTTCCGCCATCTTCATGGCCAGCAGCACGCCGGATGAATAAATAGGATCGAGAAATCCATAAGCATCGCCGATCAGGATAAATCCTTCTCCAGCGCACTGCTTCGAGCGGTAGGAGTAATCGAGAATCGAATAAATCTTGTCCACCCGAGTCGCGTGTTCGACTCGCCGCCGGCAGGATTCGCACTTGTCGATCTCTTCCTGAAATATCTTTGCGAGATCCTGTCCGCGACCTTTCACGAGATAGTCCGGATCGGCAACGATGCCGACGCTCGTGACGTCATTCTCCAGCGGTATATACCAGAACCATCCGCCGCTGCCCGGCGGAGTTCGAAGCACCAGCGTTGCTCCGCCATTCAAATCGGGCTCCCGATGCGCGCCCTTAAAGTATGAATAGAGCACCGCTTTCTTTAGCTTTGGATCGCGAATGCGCCAGCCGAATTTGTTGGAGAGCATTGCGCTCTGGCCGGTCGCATCGATAATGACGCGGGCATTGAAGGTGCGCAGCGAGCCGTCGGCCATCTTCGCTTCGACGCCAACCGCGCGCCTGCCGTCAAACAGCACCTGCTTTACGGGGACTCCTTGATGCACCGCGACCCCTTGTTCTTCGGCATGGTCGATGAGCAGTTGATCGAATAACTCACGAGTGACCTGCCACGTGACCGCGCTCTCGTGATGGTTGGCTTCGAAGAAGTAGAACGGCCGAGACTCTTTGCCGCCCGGATTGGCGAATTGGACGCTGTACTTGCGAACGAACGGGCTCTGCCGCAGTTTCTCCAGAATTCCCATTCGTTCGAATGTCCAATATGTGTCGGTCATTAACGATTCGCCGATATGATGACGCGGAAACTTTTCTTTTTCGAAGAGAACAACGCTGCGCCCTTCACGGGCGAGAATAGTCGCGACGGCGCTCCCCGCGGGCCCGCCGCCCATCACGATAACGTCATACGTGCTTGTGTTATCCATAGTAAAACTTATACGTAGCGAACGCTTCTCAGTTCCGGCTCAAAGAACTCGGATAGAAATCCATCTACGCGGAGTAGTCCCTCTCTCGTTACTTCGATTGAGCCATTATGGCGATGCAGCAGTTCCTCAGCGTCGAGCCGTTCGTACTCGGGCTTGAATTCCTCCCACACATCGATCCCGAACTTTCCGCGAAAGTACTCGAGGTCGAGCCTTCCGGTCTTCAGTTGCAGAATCATCTCGCGAATCAGCCGTTGTTTCGCGGTAAGGCGAAGCGCGCGAAATAACGGGAGCCGATCATTTTCGATAAGCCCTATGTAGTCTTCGACATCGTGTGCATTCTGAAAATGAACGCCTCCGAAATGCGAGAAGGAGGAGACGCCCAGCCCGATCATGTCGCCTCCGTGCCAGAGCGCATCGGTGTAGATGAAGCGGCAAGGCTTCCGAGTCGTCGCTAGAGTGTAGGCGCTCGCGACGCGATAACCTCGCTCTTGAAACTGTTCGAATGCGTAGTCGACCCAGCGCCGTTTTGTAGGCCAGTCCGCAATGGGTGAAGTCAATCCCAGCTTAATCATGTCCTGAGAAATGACAGTATTGTAGGGAAGCTCCATTTGATAAATTGTGATGGAATCGGGTTCGAGCTCGATCGCTTTACGCACTGTGTCGCGCCACCTCTCTTCGGATTCGCCCATCATTCCGGCGATCAGGTCGATGTTTATCTGCGGAAAGTCTACTTCGCGCGCCCATTCATAAGCGCGATAGACCTCTGCGGAGAGATGCGCTCGGCCGTTTGCTTCAAGAATCGCGTCATCGAAGTGCTCGATGCCGAGGCTCAAGCGGGTGACGCCGATGGCTTTTAAAGTTTCCAGCTTCGATTTTTTGAGCGTACCCGGCTCGCATTCGAAGGTGACCTCTTCCGCGTCTTCCCAGCTCACGTGGCGGTTCAAACCTTCTACGAGCTGATCGAGCTGCCGTTCGCTGATGTAAGAGGGCGTACCGCCGCCGAAGTAGGCGAAGCGCAATCGCCTTCCCTGAAACGCCCGAGTGCGGCTATAGAGCTCATTCTCTTTTGTGAGCGCGCTCAGGTACCGTTCGATTTCGGATGCGTTCTTATCGGTATAGACTTTGAAGTAGCAAAACTTGCAGCGCTTGCGGCAGAAAGGGATATGAAGATAGAGGCCGAGCGGATCTCCGGCTCTGGGGGCCTGATTCAATTCTTCTAATGCATCGGGTACGAACTCCGGCTTCCATTGGGAGAAGGGTGGATAGTTGGAAACGAAGTAATTGCCGACCTCGGTCGTATTTTCCGACATAGTCAGTGGCCGCGATTCAATTTGCCGGACTGGGGGTCGTGCTGAAGACTACCCAGGATCAATGGGACCCTGCCACACTGGTTGTGCCGAGGTCTGTCATCTCTCTGAGGGACTCGGCATGCAAAAGTCTCGCACTGCACTTAAACAATGAAAATACCATCATCGCGTGGGATGATCAATCTAGTGACACCGCCATAGATTTGTGTGAAGATTCTAAGGACGAGGACGGCTTGCCCTGGTTGATTGCGCGATAAATCAGTCGATCCCGCTCTCTGGGCAAGCTCACAGTACTTAAAAGCAATATTCCACCATAGGGGCTGCGCGCTCGGATCGCCCGGTTCTCCCATAGGAGCAATGCCATATGAGAAGGTTTGTCGCGGGTTTGATCGTCATAGCCATCCTTGGAGGCGCGGGTTACTACGCCTACTCCAAAAACTGGGGTCCGACCGACTGGGTCAGGCGAATGTTAGGCGTATCGGGCGATTCAAAGATTTCGTCTAGTGTTAAGACCGCTCTTTCGCTTTCAAAGCGACTCGCGCCTTTTAACATCACTGCACAGACTGAGGAGGGCGTGGTCACTCTATCGGGCCAAGTTCCATCCGAGGATCTAAAGTCGCTCGCCGGTGATATAACCCGCGATGTTCCGGGTGCCAGAGAGGTGAAGAACAATATTGTCGTCGATCGGGGAGCGCAGCCTTCGGGAGAGGAAGTTCGAGTTAACGATCTCGAGATAAAGACAGCGATTCTTGAAGGGCTGGCGCACAGCCCCGAGCTTGGAGGAAAAGGCATCGACGTCAAAGTTGAGAATCGCTCGGTCACGCTTTCAGGCGCTGTCGATACTACAGCGCAGCGCAACGGTGCGGAACAGCTTGCGCACGCGGTGGATGGCGTCAACAGCGTCAGCAACGATCTTACAGTGAGGAACCCGCAAGCGCCGAGTGAACCCGCTTCGGCGAATCCGACGGATCCAAACCTCGATCTCGCGAAAAAGGTGAAGTTTAACCTTTATGAGACCGGCGCATTCGACACTCTGACACTTGATGTGCACGCGCAGGACGGCAACGTTACGTTGACGGGCTCGGTTCGGACGCGCGCCGAACAGGTGCTCGCTACCTTCGTCGCTCAGGGCGTGCCTGGAGTAAAAAAGGTCAATAATCAGTTGCAGCTTATACAGTCGCCTCGACGTTAACGCCTGTGCAGGGACTGGCGCAGAGAGACTAATGTAGGAGATTAATCTCGACGTCGTATGAAAGCCTACAAGGGGCGGCGCTTCGTGCCCGCCCCTTTTCGTTAACGCCCCTCCGAGTCGAGAGTTCTCAATCGATCGGCGGATCGATTTTTATGTTCGCGTTATAGTCGGTATAGGTGATGACGGTTCGGACCGGAGAGCCGGACGAACTGCTCTCGACTCGTCTCGGCATGCCGTCGGATGCCGCGACCCATATTTTGGCCAAGAAAACCTGCGGCGCAGCGTCTTTGGATCCACTCATCGACGGCATCGTAAGCTTCGATTCGTAAATACTGGTTTGTGTCCCGTCCAATGTTTCCGAGCCGATCATTTGCACTTCTTTGGAGCCCTTCAGGTCTTCCATCATTCGCCGCATGCTACCGAAGCTGTTGTCGAGCCCGGTTGTTATCTTGCGCCATTCACCGGTAGGAAGCTTCAGGTAAGTAGTCTGGCCGATCAATACCATCTCGGACCGATCGGTTGTTATATGGAACCGATCCGGCATTACGGCCTCCATGCGAGTCTCGGTGCTTCCCGTGGGAAGCCCGGTAGAGGTCATATGAGCGCGGAACGACTTTACGTTTTCCCATCCGCTGATCGCATTCGTGAATAGATCGAGCGGGTTCTTCGCGCTCGAGGAGCTTCCACCTCCGCCGGAAGCCGACTTTTTGCAGCCGGCGCTTCCTGCTGTCAGGAGAAGTAGGAGAATAAGAATGGCTTTTTTCATAGACGTATTAATTTCGCGGAGCCCGTATTCTGTATGCGTCGGCGAACGAGTGTCAATTGCTATTCGCCCCTTTGAAATAGGCTCTTCAAGTAGTATGCTTCAGGACTTCAAACACCAGTGGTAACCTACCGACTTTAACTTGAGGAGTGTCCAATGAAACGACCAGCCGTGACGCTTTTAACGTCGCTTGCCGTAGTCAGTCTATGCGTCCTTGTCTGTGGTCTCGTCAGCGTTCGGGCATGGACCCAGGATGAGCCCCCGCAGAATCCGCGGGCGGCGGCTCAACAGGAAACGGGACAGGAACGGCCAGCCCCGCCTCAGCGGGATCAACAACCGGAGATCAGGCCTTACGAACGAGTGATAACAAAGGACGCCAAGTCGGAGGCCGGAGTATTCACTGTCCACCGTATAAAAGAGAAGAGCTATTACGAGATCCCTCAACGGGAGCTTGGAAAAGAATTCCTATGGGTAAGCCAGATTGCTAAAACGACTCTCGGAGTCGGGTATGGCGGACAAGCGGCCGGCAATCGTGTTGTGAAATGGGAACGCCACAATAATCGTGTTCTTCTTCGCGCCGTCTCCCACGAAGTCGTCGCCGATCCAAAACTCCCGATTAACAGAGCGGTTCAAGCGGCTAACAACGATTCGATAATAATGTCCTTTTTTATTGAAGCCCTCGGCAAAGATGATGCGCCGGTCATAGACGTAACGCGGCTGTTCGGAACGGAAGTCGCCGAATTCAGCGCGCGAAGCCGCCTCCGGGCGCGGGGATTCGACCCCGCTCGCTCTTTCGTCGAGCGAGTTTCGGCATTTCCGCGGAACATCGAAGTCGAAACGACTCACACCTTCACTTCGCCTCCCGACGCCGCGCCCGCGGCGGGTCCGCCGCAGCCGCCGAATCCGTTTCAGCAAGCAGGAATGGCGGGTAACAGCGCGACCGTGCTCATGCACTACAGCATGATCAAACTTCCAGAGAATCCAATGATGCCGAGGCTCGCGGATGCCCGCATTGGCTACTTCACAACTCGGCAGATGGACTACGGCAAGGACGAGCACCGCGCGGTGCGCCGTGCTTATATCACTCGCTGGAGACTCGAGAAGAAGGATCCGAACGCCGAGTTGTCCGAGCCGGTCAAGCCGATTGTCTATTATGTCGATCCTGCCACTCCGACAAAATGGGTTCAGTACGTGAAGCGTGGAATCGAAGAGTGGCAGCCTGCATTTGAAGCAGCCGGATTTAAGAACGCGATCATCGCCAGGGAAGCTCCAACGCCGGAACAGGATCCAACCTGGAGCCCTGAAGATGCTCGGTACTCGGTTATTCGATGGCTTCCCTCGACGACGGAGAACGCTTCCGGACCGCACATCGCCGATCCGCGCACCGGCGAGATTCTCAATGCCGATATTCAGTTTTATCACAACGTAATGAACCTGCAGCGCGCCTGGTATTTCCTGCAGGTCGGCCCGCTTGATCAACGCGCGAAAAAGCTTCCGCTTCCCGACGATCTTATGGGAGAGCTGATACAGTACGTCGTCGCCCATGAAGTCGGGCATACGCTCGGGTTCGAACACAATATGAAGGCGAGCGCGTTATATCCGGCTGAAAAAATGCACGATCGCGAGTGGCTCAAGAAGATGAGTCATACTCCGACGCTGATGGATTACTCGAGATTCAATTATGTGGCGCAGCCCGAAGACAAGATTGATCCGATCGATCTGATTCCCAAGATCGGACCTTACGACAAGTTCGCGACGATGTGGGGCTACAAACCCATCGCCGGCGCGCATACCGCCGAAGAGGAGAGGAAGACGCTGGATGACTGGGCTCGCCAGCAGGACAAAACTCCGTGGCTTCGATTTTCGACGAACGGCGCCAGAGGATCTGATCCGGGCGAGAACACCGAAGCCGTAGGCGATGCCGACGCCGTTAAGTCCACGGCAATGGGACTCAAGAACCTCAAGCGAGTCGCCGATATGCTGCTGACGGCCGTCGAGAAACCCGGTGAGCCGTATGATGACCTCAACGAGATGTACGACCGAATGCTCGGCCAGTGGGTTCTGGAGTTGAATCATGTCGCCGCTATCATCGGCGGGTTCGACTCGCAGGAGAAATACTGGGGGCAGGAGGGCGTTCGGTTTACCCCGGTTCCCAGGGAGCGCCAGCAGGCCGCTGTACGGTTCTTGGGTGAAAACGGCTTTGCCACTCCGACTTGGGCGATCAAGCCCGAAATCCTCCGCCGGATCGAACCAGTCGGCGTACTCGACCTGGTCAGAACGAGCCAACAGCGCGTGCTGAACAATGTGCTTTCGAACGTAAGGATGTCCAGACTCGCGGAGCAGGAAGCCATCGACGGCGCCGCCGCCTATCACCTTACCGATTTTCTCTCGGACGTTCGGCGGTCGATCTGGCACGAGGTTGAAGCTCCTCGGGTGAAGATCGACGCATATCGGCGAAATCTTCAGCGAGCTTATATCGAATTGTTGTCGGAGAAGATTAACGCGCGCGGCGTGGCTTCCGACGACTCTCGCTCGCTCCTTCGCGGCGAATTGCGCGCGCTGGAGCTCTCGCTGGCGGCGGCCAAGGCGAAGGCGGCCGATCGAACTACTCGACTGCATCTTGACGACTCAACCGATCAGATCGCCAAAGCCCTCGATCCGAAGTTCGCGCCTCCGGCGGCGGCAGCAGCCGCCGCGGCTCCGCAAGGGAGGCGTGGAATCGACGGCGACGATGAAGATGATCCGTGGTTCAACCCACGGGTTTGCTGGCCGGACTACCGGATCAGGCACAAAGATCAATAGCGAGAGAGCGCAACAAAACTCGATTTGAGTTATCTTCGCTATCCGGCAGTCAATTGAGGCGCCGACTATCCGCTTTAGCTATGCAGCGAGCGGGTACGCGGCGCCTCATCTGAATTACTTTAATCGGAGAATCTAATGCAACACTCGAGTGGATTTCTAGAGCTTGTAAACGACGCCAAGAGCCGGATTCGCGAGACAGTACCCGAAGCCGTACGAAAAAAACAGGAGGATGGCGCGCGCTTCTTTTTTGTCGATGTGCGCGAGGATTGCGAATGGGAGCGGGGGCACGCCGCGGGAGCGATTCATCTCGGAAAAGGCATTATCGAGCGTGATATTGAGGCGACGATCCCGGATCACGGAGCCGAAATAGTGCTCTATTGCGGAGGCGGCTATCGCTCCGCGCTTGCAGCGGACGCTCTTCAGCGGATGGGGTACACGAACGTCATTTCCATGGATGGCGGATGGAAGGAATGGTGTTCGATGGACTATCCGGTCGAGCGCACGGAGTAATTCAAGTCAAGGTTATGATCTCGTTGGAAGGCGCGCACCGCTGTTTCTGTTTTGGCGCCGAACGAGCCGTCCGAATCCACTCCAACTTTTGTTTGAACTTGCTTGACGAGCTCTCCGACTGAACCACGCCGCGGAGTCGGACGCGCTGCCGTTTACTCTGTTGAGTCGGCTTCAGGCTCAACAGTCGATGCGACAACGGCAGCGTCCGCCGAACCGGCCATGATGGCTGCTACGGATGATCGAAACGCAACCATATCAAGCGTCGGATCGCTTTTGCGGCCGGGCGCATATTCTTTGTGCCCGGCGCAAAATTCCGAGCCGCGGCCGATATGTTTAAGAATGGCGGCTACTCCTCTGTGATAAGCGTCGACCTGGACGGCCGGCCATGGAGAATCGTTATCGAGCCCGGTGTTCTCGGCTTCAATGCCTATGAGGTTGGCATTGCCGTTGGTAATGCCTTTGAAGTTTCCCTTGCCCGCGTGATTGCATCTTCCGGCGGCGATCACGAAATATGTTCCGTCACGGCCGAGACCAAGCTGTGAAAGCGGGCCGGGAAGATCGGGTCTTCCCTTGATGATGATATCCAGGCTGGGCATGTTTCCGTTCTTGGGTCCGGCCGTGTGATGACAGAGGACTCCCATAATTTCGCCCACCTCGCCGCGGCCGCGGCCTTCCCAGCCGTCGATCGTTTTGACGTTTAAGCCTGCGTTCCGCAAAACATCTGCTAACCAGGTTAGAGAGAATGACATGTTTAACCTATACCTTTCCGACGCTGACAATACTTGTCTAATGGTCGCGTCCTGTTGCTGACAATAAATATTAGAGAGAAGATCTTATGTCGCCGCTCCCCAGAGCCGCTTTAGCCCGTCGATGTCGCCGTTGAATTTGTCTCGGTCGCAATCACCAATGCCGGTTACGGAATGAGGCTCCGGCCCGTCCGTTCCATCGGTGTATTGCCAGAGCGTCCATGTAGGCCAGTTCGGAGGCGCTATTGCCGTCGAGCTGTATTCGGCCAGCCATAGAAAACACCGCGCCAGCGTTTCATCTTTGTTGTCGCCGAGCGTCTCTTTGATCAGGCTTCCGGAGTAGAGGCCCGGATACCTGCCGATCTTTGCGTTGATCTCTTCGACAAAAGCGCGAGCCTGATCCAGCGACATAGTCGAGTCGCTATTGGGCTCGTAGTCCAGCACAAGCAGAGTGTCGGGTCCAGGGCTGACGAATTGAAGGAAGTAGTCCGCCTGAGCCGCGCCATCGTCGGATGTGCCGAAATGATATGCGCCCCACAACAGGCCTGCATCGAGCGCCTTCTGCCGGTTTGAAAGATACATCGGGTCTTCGAAGGTCAGTCCTTCGGTTGCTTTGTGTATCACTCCCACAATTCCCGCGGCAGCGGCCTGCTGGAAGTCTACTTCGCCGTTGTGATGTGAGACATCGATGACTACGTTGATCGGTTCGCCCATTTGTTCCCTTTCTTCTTTGTTAGCGCTCGTCGAAACGCTGACTAATACGAACTATGAGCTCATATGCTCTTGTGCTTTCTTTGCAAATTCCGCCAGGCTCGCGACGTTAAAAGGAGTTCCGCATATCAGCTCCACGGAATGGGACCCGAGCGCCCGGTAGCTCTCGAATTGCGACTCGCTAAAAAATTGATCCCCCGTGCTCTCGTGCGGAAAGAGCAGGCTGGACAGGGCGTATTGATACACATCACGAGGCTCGCCTTTGGCGATTCCTCCACGGCCGTAGAACGCCGGTTTGATGTAGATCAGCACTCCGGGCGGCGCTCCGCCGCCATCAACATTGCTGTACTTGATCGTGCCCACAGCGCAGTATCGCCCTTCAAGATTGCTCCGTTCGTCGGCGGATCTCATGAAGATTGGAATACCATGGGTGAAGTCGATCGGTATCCCGAAATCGATGCGGATCTTTCTAATCGCTGCTCCAAGGTCCTGGAATGCGCATTCCTGATCCTGGCCGCCGTCGCTCACCACGATGAGGTGGCATCGACGGCGCACCATTTCATAAAGCCCGAGATTTTCAAAATGACCGCCGTCGGACAAATATACGTACTTGTGACGATCGGTAGTGAGACCAAAGACTTCGGCGATCAAAGGCTTGATCGCCCAGAATGGCCCCGGCTTTTTGTAAGTCCTCTCGCCTGCATCACCCGGATTTCCGAGCCACCATCCAAGCCGAAGATTGAAAAGAGTCATGATAAAAGCAAGGACCTTCGATGAGTGATAGCCCATATTCGGACTGGCAGCCGCGCCGGAAATCGCCATAGCGGTGCCAAGCGATATACCTTTTCCATACTCCTTCGACACGCGGTACCCCAGCCGCGCGCTGCCCGAGTGCAGGGCGGTAACAGTGAATGATTCCGCCTTCCGATCCTGCCACGCCAGGTTATCGCCGCTTACGAGATTCAAGGCCATGTTTACGACGTGGAGCAGACTGTTGCGCTTTGGATCAGGATTGGCGGGCCATAGCTTATACATATCCATGTTGTCGGCGGAGTCGAAGCCTGTAAACTTATTCGGTTGTGAGTTCAGGTTCGACGCGCCGAGATAGGCCCTGATAAGCCTGTTTCGATACATGGCATGAAGCGAGAATCTGTTGATATTGACGACCAGCGCCATCAATGCGCTCAGTGAGAAGAGACCTCCGGCGACCAGGGCATCTTCCCAGATTGGCGCTCCGAACACTACCGTCAAGTGGCGCCAGGCCTGCTCGGGATTGGTTGTAGTAAGGTATGCATCCGGGAAGAGACCCAATAATCCGTTCGCCGCCAGGGTCAGCATGGTCAAAGTGAAAACTATGAAGAGCGGGCCGGCAAGGACAAGCGCCTTGCTCATTATCTTGGAAAAAAGCCCGGGATCATTCGGTTTTCCGTTGCTTGGCGTTTGCGAGCTGTGACCCGCGAATAACGTGATGAGTCCCGATACGCAGCCGATGGAATAGTAAATCCAGGCCAGCGCTTTGCGGGACACTATTGTGTGGAAGGCGATGGGACCATAGAGCACGAGCACACAAACGGCTGCCCACATTATGATCACAATCAAGATCCACGCGTCCGACCGTGAAAACCATTCCCTATCGTCATCGCTTGTTATGAAGCTGATGAATCCAACATAGAGCATCCCTGAGATGAGAAACGAAGCCAGCACCAGAGGCAGAGCAAAGCACACAAAGTTTGGGAGATTGGCCGCCTCGCCCCTACCACCGTTGACGATAAGGAATGGAGCCGAAGCAACCAGGTATAAAAGTCCTCCGCCGACCGCTCCCGAGATTAATGAAGCGACGAAATCCCAAAACCAGCGGACCCCTCCATCTTTTTGCTTATCCCGTTGCTCGTCCTCGCCGCCCTTTTCTCCCGGCTTCTTACCGCTCGTCAATGATGTAGCTATGCGGAAAACAAATCCTAAGAGCGTGACTACTGATCCGAACGCGAGGAATATCCAGATCGGTACGACGACATCTGAAGCCAGACCTCCCCAGTAGATTGTGACCAGTACCGCCGATACAACCAGCGGCGCGAGACAACACCAAAGGAACTTCTTCTGAGAATTGTTCTTTCTACTCGTAGACGGCCGGTTCAGGCCTATGTAGCCGATCGCGATACCGCCCAGTGCGATTGCACCGCCCAGCAACAATAGCATGTGCCATTCCAAAGGAGCCCAATTCTCCGCATCAATGCAACGGACGGTGTAGGCGTAAAACCGGGGGATCATCAGGACCGAGGTCAGAAGAGGGAGCAGCACGAGCCAATTGAGCAGCAGGTTTCTTATATAAACCGCGACGAGAGTCCAGGTGTCGGCGGAAAGGAGTCCGAGCCTCGGGCTTAAATACCTGCTGTAGTCGCGAAGATGATGAATAGGCTCCGGCTCGGGTTTGAGCGGAGACGATGCATTCGCCGGATCGAGTTTCTCGGCGACTTTTTGAGGGTCGTTGCCTTCATTGTGAATCCACGAAGTCAGCCAGCTTCCAATGTATCCGCCGCCCGATACCGTGGAGAGATAGTGAAATTTGTCGAGGAGCTTCAACGCGGCGAGTTTCTGAATGACTCCGAGGGCGAAGGTAGCGCTGCGAATTCCGCCGCCGGACATACACAGGGCGGCTCGCCTTTGTCCGTCCGGCAGGCTGTGCACTAGCTTGTTCAGCTCGCGAACAAGCTTTTCGTTAGTTTTGGCTCGAGCTTCCTCCGCGTTCTCACCGTTGGCGATCAGCCTGTCGTCGTTCGCCAACAACTCATCTCTAAATTTCTTATACTGGGGAGGAGTCTTGCCGTGTAAGACCTCGTATTCGCCTTCCAGTATCTGATAAAGATCCAGACGTGAGTCGGACATTTTGCGCACCTCCGCGCTTAGATCGCCTTAAAGCTCGGATGCCAGCTCGAGCGGGCCTGCTCGGTTCTGGTCACTACCAGTAATGGTCGAATCCGGGAAAGTATCACAGCCCAGGAACCAGGGTTGACTCAAAATCGCTTCCTGCTTCTGGAATCACAGCTCTCGTAATCCTGAAAAAGGTGTTCTCATCAGAATTGACGCAGATGCTTCGGATATCTATTCGAAGTTGTATGGCTCGGCCGCGGGCGAGAGCGCTCATTTATCATCGCCGTCGCCCTTCGCGTTCGCGCTCAGCATCTTGTCATTCGAGCCGTCCTGACCGCCCTTCTTGCGAAGCAGGTTCTTGACGCCAAAGAGAGACTCCAGCGTATCCTGCCAGAACGGCGCGCCCACGCTTAGCAGCAAGCCGGTAATGATCCATCCAATTACGCCGATAATGTCTCGCTTAATTTTGTCCAGCGTGTCATCCGTCGACCATCCGCGCCACCACTGGCTCACATCCGACAGGTGAAGGCGGTCAAACCCAAGGCTGGTGTAAGCGGCTGTTTCGGCGTCGTATTGATGCTGCAGGTCTTTTATTACTGCGTCAATTTTAGCCGCTCCCGCCGAATCATTCGCGGCTTCAGTTACTCTCTTCTCATTCTTTTTGCGCTGAATCTCTTCACCGTAGCTCACGATTTTGTTTCGGGCGAAAGGATTCGTTGAGAGGGTTTGGCAGATTTGAAAGAAGTTTGCGTTGAGCAGGATGACGACGACAAAGCCGATGACGATTGCGGCTGTTTTCATTCCCCGGTTATATCGTTCTTCGAAGCTCTGCATAACCGCGTCGTACCACGCTCCGACCTGCTCGACCTTTCCCTTGATCGGAGCAACGGCTTTATCGAGGTCTTCGCGCAATGAGGTCAATCGGGCCGCGACCGTTTTCAAAGCCTCCGCAAGACTGGCGAGACCTTGTTTGGATTCTTCCGGAGCGGTCTTTTGATCCGCCTCGACTCTGCTTTGCAAATCGCCTAGCAGCTTCAGCACATCGTCGAGTTTTACTTCTCGGAGTCTGAGAAGGTCGCCGATTACAACTGAGAGCCCTTTGTTCTTCAGAGAAGCGAGATCATTCAACAGCGGGGCCAATGCCTGTTGCATTCGGGCAAGCGTCGCGCTCGAGTCGCCGCTCAGGCTGCCTTCCAGCGATTTTATTTCGCCTATCGCGGCGCAGAGCGAATCGTATTTTCCAATCACATCTTTGACGCGGTTTCTTAGATCGCCGACGAGCTGATCCGGGGCGATCCTCTCGAGCACCTTGAGCAGATCGTCGCGCGAAAGAGAATCGAGCATCGGCTTGCCCGACGCCGCGAATCGCCCAATCTCCTTGAATCGGCCGATCACCTCCGAGGTAACGGAGGCGGCGTTGGGCTGCGAAGCGGCGTCGTTTCCGGCCTCTGCGGAATGATTGACCGGTGAAGCATCCGCCTTGGGTTTGCTGAAGATGGCTCCAAAGACAGGTGAAGAGTTTCGGAGCCTTGAAAACCATCCAGTCACGGCTCCGGGCGGTTGGTTGAGAACCGTCTGAAACAGATCGAGAAGTGAGTCCTCTATCTGCCTCGACTTTATCTTAATCAGTTTTTTGAATGCCGTTTGAATCGACTGCACGATGAGACTGAGCACGAGCAGGATTACAACCACCGCGATTATCGTGTCGAGAGTGCTGCCGAATTGCATTGTTTTTCCTCCTGAGATTTGTCGTGCGTCCTGGTCAATTCAATCCTCGGAATCCGCCGGTTATTAGCGGCCCGTTGAATCTATTGCCCCGGCGCACCATCGAATCGGGCGGCAACTAGAACCAAGCAGGTCGCGTGTCGTTTACGAGCTGCGCGATCGGGCATGCGGCTGAACCGAGCCGGGGCCTCATCGCAAGCGGCGGTTGTCTACAACAAAAACTCGAGCGGGCCTCAATAGAACGGGCAGGCCGGGTAGATGCTGAACACTTAAGGCGCAGGCTGATAGGTTGCGCTTGTCGACGGAGTCTCCCAGACTCGGACCTTGTATACCTGCACGCGACCATCGTTGATCTGATTAGCTACCTTATCGAGGATAAAGCCTGCCAGATGTTCGGACGACGGGTTCAACTCGACGTCGAATGGCTTGATCTCGTTCAGGTTCTGATGGTCAAGCAATCGCATCACATCGCGAGTGACTTTTTTCAGATGAGTGAAGTCAACCAGCATGCCGATGTCGTCCAAACGCTCGCCTCGCACGTAAATCTCGACCTTCCAATTATGGCCGTGGAGGTTTTCGCATTTACCTCGATATCCTCGCAAGGCATGCGCGGCGGAGAACTCTTCCTCGATCATTACTTCGTACATCGCATTCCCTAGTAACCTTGGTGAACGAAGCCTAAGAGACAGATTTCGGTTTGTCAAATTGTGGTTTGCCCGCGGTGATTTCGGATGCCCAGAATCATCAGGTTGTCCGGTCACGAACCCTCCTGTATCATTGTGAACTTTATTCCGCCGCCCCCATTCACATGCAGGGGAGCCCTTGATGACCCAAAGAGTTACGCTGATTCCAGGCGACGGTATCGGCCCCGAAGTGGCGGGCGCAGCCGTATCGATTATTCGCGCCGCCGGAGTCAATCTCGAATGGGAATCCCGCGTAGCAGGAAGCGAAGCGCTCACCCGATTCGGTGACGCTCTGCCCGCCGATCTTCTCGAATCAATAAAGCGAAACAAAGTCGCATTAAAGGGTCCGGTGATGACGCCTGTCGGAGAAGGCTTTGTCAGCTCCAACGTCCGCCTGCGAAGGGCTCTTGATCTTTACGCGAACCTAAGACCGATAAAATCCCTCACCGGGGTGCCGAGCCGTTATCAGAACGTCGACCTCATAGTGGTTCGCGAAAACACCGAAGATCTCTACTCAGGTCTGGAACACGAAGTTGTGCCCGGGGTGATCGAAAGCCTCAAAATAATAACCGAGTACGCTTCGACCAGGATCGCGCGCTTTGCGTTTGAATACGCGCGGAGGGAAGGGCGCAAGCGAGTAACGGCAATTCACAAAGCCAACATAATGAAGCTGTCCGACGGCTTGTTTCTCAAGTGCTTCAGGAAGGTGTCCCAGGACTATCCTGACATTCAGGCCGACGATCTGATTGTAGACAACGCTTGTATGCAGCTTGTCATGGATCCGAACCAGTTCGACGTGCTGCTGTTGGAGAATCTCTACGGAGACATAATCTCGGATCTTGGCGCGGGGCTTGTCGGAGGATTGGGAGTAGTACCGGGCGCCAACATCGGAGACGAAATAGCCGTGTTTGAAGCCGTACACGGTTCGGCGCCGAATATAGCCGGCCGCGGAATCGCGAATCCGACCGCTTTACTCCAGACCGGCGTTCTTATGCTCAAACATATAGGTGAACGAGACGCTGCGCTTCGGATTCAATCCGCTCTCGAGAAAATTCTCGCGGAGGGATCGGTCCGCACTCGAGATCTTGGCGGCCGTTCCACAACCAGCGAGTTTACCGAAGCTATCATTCGCTCGCTCTAACGTGCCTGTATCCGTTGCTCATCGGAGGTAGACGCTTTTGGAAATAATCCGCGCGGAAGGCGATTTTCGGAAGATTGACGCCGATCTCTTAATAGTCCCTATTTTTAAAGATGAGAGGGCCGATTCAGGCCTTCTTGCTGCTCTCAATGAGTTGACCAATGGCTGGGTGAAAACAGCCCTGGAATCCGGAGAAGCCTCAAGCGAGCGGAACAAGTCTGTCCTGTTGCACCGCTGCGAAGGTCTGAAAGCAAGCCGGTTGGCTCTGTACGGAGCGGGTGATCGAGACAAGCTCGGACTTCTGGATCTGCAGCGGATCAGCGGCTCTATTCTGAGAAGCTTCGTATCTCAGGCGATTCGTTCGATCGCGCTGGTTGTGCGAGACTCCGGCGATACCAAGCGCGACGCAAGGGCTGTCGTCGAAGGAGCGTTGCTCGGCCAGCTCGACAGCTCGATCTATAGCTCGAATGACAAGCCCCGCCCGCGTTGCGAGCGCCTGACGGTCGTTTCCGAGAGCGGCACGGCGGACTTCGCGGAGGCTATTAGCTCAGCCTCTATCTTCGCGGAGGCGACGAACTTCGCGAGGGAACTGGGCAACGAGGCTGGTAATCGGATGACGCCCATTGAGCTGGCCCGACGGGCTAAGGAGATGGCCGAGCGCGAAGGGCTTGGGTACGAAGAGCTCGACGAAGACGAGATGAAGGAGCTCGGTATGGGCGCGCTCCTGGCGGTCTCCAGAGGAAGCGCGGAACCGGCGCGTCTAATGGCTCTCAGCTATCAACCTGAAAACCCTTCCTGCGATGACGTGATAGCTCTGGTTGGTAAAGGACTCACCTTTGATTCCGGAGGCATATCGATCAAGCCCGCCGACGATATGGATGAGATGAAGTTCGATATGTGCGGCGGAGCGGCGGTGTTAGGCGCGATGATAATCATCGCGCGGTTGAAGCCGAGGATCAAGGTTTTAGGGGTCGTGCCTTCGTCGGAGAATTTGCCGTCGGGCCGCGCTTATAAACCGGGCGACGTGCTGAGAAGCTACAGCGGCAAAACGATTGAAGTGATAAACACCGACGCCGAAGGCAGGCTTATACTGGCCGACGCAATTACGTGGGCCATTAACAGGGGAGCCACCCACGTCATCGATATAGCGACTCTGACCGGCGCCTGCGTGGTAGCTCTGGGAGAAGTTCGCGCGGCCGTCATGGGTAACGATGAAGCCCTGATTCAGGATCTGCTTGGGGCGGCCGACCAATGCGGTGAGCGGCTCTGGCAGATGCCCCTGGATAAGGAATACCGGGATTTGATACGCAGCGATATAGCCGACATGAAGAACGCGGGTGGACGAGTCGCCGGAGCCATAACGGCCGCCATGTTCTTGAAGCAGTTCGGCGGCTCCGTTTCCTGGGCTCATTTGGATGTAGCCGGTACTGCCTGGATTACCAAAGCCATGCCATATATGGCTAAGGGCGCGACTGGGTTCGGGGCCAGGACTCTGGCTAGCTTCGTCATCAACCGGGCGTCGAAATAACGGTGGAGGAATAATGAAAGAGCTTTACGAAATAATAATCATAGGAGCGGGACCTGCCGGGCTCACCGCCGGACTCTACGGTTCTCGATCCAATCTAAGAACGCTGATTATCGAAAAGGGCCTGCCGGGCGGGCAGCTTCTGAACACTGAAATAATCGAGGACTACACCGGATTCGAGCACGTCACGGGAATCGAGCTCGCCCAAAAAATGGAAGCTCACGCGCGGAAATTCGGAGTCGAGATAAAAACCGGCGAAGAAGTTAAATCGATCCGGCGCTCAGGCGATTTATTCGAAGTGACTACGGATGAAAGCGCCTACAGGGCGATTACGATTGTGGCGACCGCGGGCGGCACCGCCCAGAAGCTGGGTGTAGTCGGAGAAGAAGAGTTCGCCGGACGAGGGGTCAGCTACTGCGCAGTGTGCGACGGCGCGTTTTTCAACGGGCAGGTCATCACCGTCGTCGGCGGAGGAGACGCCGCCGTGGAAGAGGCCAATTATCTGACCCGGTTCGGCTCGAAAGTGTATCTCGTTCATCGCAGAAACGAGTTTCGCGCGCAGAAAATTCTCCAGGACCAGTTGTTTCAGAATCCAAAAATCGAAGTCATCTGGGATACAGTCGTCGAGGAGATCAAGGGAGACCGCGAGGTCGATCGGGTTTTGTTCAAGAACTTGAAGACCGGCGACACGCGAGAACATCCTACGCAAGGCGTATTCATCTTCATCGGATTTAAACCCAATACGTACTTTCTGGACGATCACCCGGCGCATGACGAGAGCGGCCATTTGATCACGAACGATCGAATGGAAACCAATGTGCCCGGCCTCTTCGCCGCCGGCGATCTAAGGGCGCAACTGGTACGCCAAATCACGAACGCAGTCGGTGACGCAACCGTGGCGGCTCTGGCAGCCGAAAAATATATAACTCATCTGAAGCACAAGGGACTTAAGGAGTAGGTGTCAGCGAGGGAATGGCGGCCAGGTTACAGCGGCCAACGCTCCCAACGGGTGGGTTGGAAGAACCAGAAACTCGGCCTCGACGATTCAATAACTCACTGAAGGCATGACGTCTGTTGTCTATAACCTGTTCCCTGTAATCTGCTGCCTTCCCGACACGACACCTGGAACCTGACACCTGCATATGGGACCTGGCGCCTGGAACCTAACACTTGGGACCTGCGCATGGAGGCGAAAGTGAAGCGAATAGGAATCGGGCAAACGCTCATAGCATATTTAGAAACGCTTCTACTTGGATTGTGGCTAGGCTCGATGATCTTCTTCAGTTTTGTAGTCGCGCCTCGGGCCTTCGCTGTGCTGCCGTCGCGTCATCTCGCCGGGCAGTTGGTTTCGAGCTCTCTTTCCGCTCTGGAAATTATCGGCCTCGTACTCGGTCCGATTCTTATCGTTCTTCGATTGATAAACGGCGTCAGAGGATCCAGCTTCGCAAAGATTCTTCACCTGTCGCTGCTGGCGCTCATGACCATGTGCGCCGGTGTTTCACGAATGATATTGGCTCCGAAACTTGAATCGCTCCGCTCGGCAATGGGCGGAGTTATCGACACGGTCTCAGCCAACGATCCGCTTCGACTCCAGTTCGATGACCTGCATAAGTACTCAGTAGCCATGATGACGATAGCGATGCTGGCCGGCTTGATTGCTCTGCTGCTCAGCGTCCGCTCCTGGCTTAATCGATGAGGCCCACTCCCGCGAAGTCGATTTATTCCGGCAAGAATATCGCTCATTCTTCGAGCGAAACTCCCGCCGCCAGTCGATACTTTGATCCGACAATAGAAGTAATCTAAACTACTGATTGTTGGCACGGCGCTCCGAGGGGCGGCGCAGCCAACGCTCTTAAGAAGATGACAGTGCGCTCGCCTCGCGGAGTGACCTGAGGCGAGCGGGGCTGGATCACCGAATTAAAGTCCTAGCAGGCTTATCCAAGCCAGGAGAAAAAAGCCTGCGCATAACAAAAGGAGGCAATGAAATGTCTACTATGGTTCCTTCTAAAATCGCTCGAAAGTTAATTTTGTTGTCCGCGATGTTGGTGTTTCTTGGAGGGCTTGTGTTCACCGGAGGAACGCAATCAGCAGCGGCAAATAACCGCGCCCTCATTTGCTGTTCAGCTTGCGACGTGGAGAACCCTCCACTGCCCTGTCTTCACGGCTGCAGTCCGAGTTGTAGGAACTGACTATAAGAGACTACTGAGAGCGTAGAGAGCCAAGCTTGGTATACCTCTCGAATGCGGCCGCCGGTGCTTCGCGGCTCAGACCGCGAACTCATCGGCGGCCGCGAATCATTGCTATTCCTTCCAACCTCCGCCGAGCGCTTTGTAGAGTTGAACCAACGCGAGAAGCTCGTCGCGTTTTATTTGAGAGAGTGAGAGCTCGGCCGAGAAAAGATCGCGATCGGCATCGAGCGCGTTCAGAAGCGTGTCTACGCCGCCGCGATATCGCAAATAAGACAATCGCGCGCGGTCCTGCAGCGTCGCTACGAGCAATTCCTGCTGCGTTCGAATCTCTTTGATCCTTGCATACTGCACGAGCGCGTCCGACACCTCCCTGAACGCAGTCTGAATCGTTCTTTCGTACTGAACCAGCAGGATGTCTCTTTGCGCTTTGGCAAGCTTCACGTTTGATTTGAGCCGTCCCCCGCTAAAGATCGGCTGGGCTATCCGCGGCGCGAAGTTCCAGGCGCTTCGTGATCCGCTGAAGAGGTTCGAAAGCTGATTGCTTTCGAATCCAAGAAAGCCGGTCAGACTAATTTGCGGAAAGTACGCAGCTCGAGCCACGCCGATTGTTGCGTTCGCGGCGATCAAATTCTCCTCGGCAGCGCGGATATCCGGACGCCTTTCGAGCAGCGATGAGGGAAGACCGGGTGGGACTGCGGCGGGTTTTTCCTGGTCGTTGAGACTGCTGCCTCTCTGAACAGGACCTGGGTTATTGCCGACAAGAAAACTGATCTGATTTTCCGTTTGGTCGATCCTTCTTTCGGTCTCGGGAATGGCTATGGAAGCCGTGTACACCAACTGTTCCGCTTGACGAACGTCCAGCATCGTCGCGACGCCGCCTTGTTCCCGAGATCTTATGAGCCGCAATGAATCCTCGCGGCCCGCGAGCGTGCGTTTATCGATTTCCAGCTCGGCGTCAAGCTCGATCAGGTTGAAGTAGGCGGTTGCAACATCGCCTACTAGCGTCGTGATTACTGCTTTCCGAGTCTCTTCCGTAGATAACAAGTTCGCTCGCGCGGCTTCGGTAGCGCGGCGCAGCCTTCCCCAGACGTCGACTTCGAATGAAAGGAGATTTATCAGGACCGAGCCGAACGTGTGTCCTCGCGCCACGCCTTCGGGAAGCGGTATGGCTCCGCCTTTGGAATTCTCGATAGTGGTTATGCCGACGCTGGGAACGATGCTGGGAAATTGATCGGAGCGGACGATACCGAGATTCGCGCGGGCCGCGCTCACGCGAGCCACGGCTTCTCGAAGATCGTAATTGCTTACCAGCGCGGTGCGTATGAGCTTCTGAAGCTCCGCGTCCTTGAATACCTCGAACCACTTCAATTCGGCTAGTGAAGCAGGATCGGCGGCCGTGTTGGCATCCGCGCCTCGGAACACATCGGGAGTTTTGACGGCGGGTCTCCGGTACTTTGGACCGACGGTACAACCCGACAACAGAAGCAGGGCCGCGGCGCCCGCCGCAATCAGTTTTCTCATCGCGCTACAACCTCGCGGGCGACCGGGTTCGTCATCTAGTCTCCTTCGCTGTGCACGGCTGTTTCCGGGGCTGCCGGATGAGGGCGCTTCTTCGCGGCGCCGGACATTCTCTCGACGACATAGAAGCTGACGGGAATGATGAAAATTGCGATACCCGTTGCCGCGAGCATGCCTACGATAACAACCGTGCCCAGTATTTTCCGCGAGGCGGCGCCCGAGCCGGAAGCAATCCATAGAGGTATGCAGCCAAAGATGAATGCGAAAGACGTCATCAGAATGGGCCGCAATCGCAGCCGAGCGCCTCGAAGCGCCGCGTCCACTAAATTGCTTCCTTTTTCGAGCTCGGCTTTGGCGAATTCAACGATTAGAATCGCGTTCTTGGCGGCGAGTCCGATCAATACAATCAACCCGATTTGCGCGTACAGATCGAAGTCATAACCCCGCAACATTATTCCGACAAAGGCGCCGAACACGGCGACTGGAACGGTCAGAAGTACGGAGAAGGGAAGAGACCAGCTCTCATACAGCGCCGCGAGAATCAGAAATACGAAAACCAGCGAGAGCGCGAATACGGTTCCGCTCGTGCCGGAGGCCTTCTTCTCCTGATATGAAAGGTCAGCCCAGTCATAACCCATTTCGCGCGGGAGCGTTTCTTTTGCAACCGCCTCAAGAGCATCAAGCGCCTGGCCCGAGCTGTAGCCGGGCGCGGCCGATCCGAGAACCTGGGCGGCGCGATATAAGTTGAAGCGATTCGTATATTCCGGACCGCTGATTCGTTTCGTGGTCGCGACGGCCGAAATCGGAACCATGGCGCCGTCGTTGTTTTTAACGTAGAACTGCCCGATGTCGCGATCGGTCATTCGTTCTTCGCCTTCGGCTTGTAGAAACACGCGCCATTGCCGGCCGAATCGATTGAACTGATTTATATAGAGGCCTCCGAGAAACGCCTGCATTGTCTGATAGACATCGCTTACCGCAACGCCTTGCTTGAGAACTTTGTCGCGGTCGACATCGGCGAACACCTGTGGAATCGAGGCCGAGAATGGCGAATTGACGCCGGTGAGCTCCGGCCGTTTTCGACAGGCGGTGAGGAATTTCTGTAAGTTTTGATCGAGAAATTCTACAGAGCCGCCGCTTCGATCCTGAAGCCAGAACGAGAAGCCGCCCGAGCTTCCAAGGCCGGGAATGGATGGCGGCATGAAAGCGAACGCGGTCGCCTCCGGAACCTCGGCTACCAGGGCGCGGTTCAGCGTTTCCATGATCCCGCGCGCCTGGAGCTTATCCGATCCGCGCTCATCCCATGGTTTCAGGCCCACAAAGAAGAAGCCTTGATAGCTGGCCGACACCCTGGTCAACAAGCTGAATCCACCGACCGCATTGTAGAACTGTACGCCTTCGGTCCTTCCGAGAATGTCTTCGATCTTGCGCAACGCCTGGTCGGTTCTTTCCAATGAAGCGGCGGCCGGAAGCTGGCAGTTCAAAAACAGGTAGCCATAGTCTTCTTCGGGAAGAAAGCTGCTGGGCAGCCGCTTGCCCAGAAAAAGATCGACGCCTGCGAACACTACGAGAATCAAAATCCCTACCAGCGACTTGCGAATAAGCGCGTGGCTCCAGTTGACGTAACCGTTAGTCGTTTTCTCAAAGGCCCTGTTGAAGGCGCCAAAGAATCTGCCGAAGATCCCTCGCGATTGTTTGCGGGGCTTCAACAACAGCGCCGACAGCGCGGGCGACAGCGTCAAGGCGTTAAAGGCGGAGATTAGGACCGAGATTGCGATCGTGACCGCGAATTGTTTGTTCAACCGGCCCTGAATTCCGCTTATCAAGGCTACCGGGACGAATACCGAGGCAAGTATGAGCGCAATCCCGATGACCGGACCCGACACCTCTTTCATGGCCTGGAGCGTTGCATCGCGAGGCGTCATGCCTTCTTCAATGTGATGCTCCACGGCTTCGACGACGACGATCGCATCGTCTACAACCAGTCCGATGGCCAGCACGAGTCCGAACAACGACAGTGTGTTTATCGAAAAGCCGAGAAGCGGGAATACGGCAAACGTGCCGATCAGCGAGACCGGCACCGCGATCATTGGAATGAGCGTGGCCCGCCAGTTCTGCAAAAACAAAAAGACTACAAGGATGACCAGGATCATCGCTTCGACAAGAGTCTTGACTATTTCGCGAATGCCTTCGATGACCGGCAGCGTGGTGTCGAGTGTTATTGCGTAATCGAGATCGGCAGGGAAGCGAGTCTTCAGCTCTTCCATCGTCTTCTTGACGCCGTCTCCGACCGCGAGTGAATTCGAGCCCGGAGCTTGAAAGATCGCGATGATGCAGCCGGGTTGCCCGTTGACTCTGGCCTTTTGTTGATAATTCAGTGCGCCAAGTTCCACGCGGGCGACGTCTTTCATCCTGACCGCGGAGCCATTGGGGTTCGAGCGAACGACTATTTCGGCGAACTCTTCCGGAGTGCGGAGACGGCCCTGCGCTCGAACCGTGTACGTCATCTCCTTTCCTTTAGGCGCCGGCTCCGCGCCGACCTGACCCGAGGGATTTACCGCGCTTTGTTGCTGTACGGCTCGAACCAGATCGGGAACGGCGAGTCCAAGTTTCGCCAGAAGATCGGGCTTCACCCATATCCTCATCGCGTAGTCACTGGCGCCGAAGAGCCTCACTTCGCCGACGCCGGGCACGCGGTAGAGCACGTCGTTTATATTGATGTTCGCGTAGTTGGCGAGGAAGAGTGAGTCGTATGTGTTGCGCGGAGAAAGGAGCGAGACTACCAGCATCGGTATGCCGGTCGACTTTCGAAGGCTTATTCCGAATTGATTCACGTCCGAAGGCAGATTCGGCTGCGCCTGGGCGATTCGGTTTTGGACATTGACTTGATCGGTGTTGACGTCTGTGTCGAGATCGAACGTGACGGTCAACTGTTCCGTGCCGTCATTCGCGTTCGTCGACTGCATGTATGTGAGATTGTCGACGCCGTTCATCTGCTGTTCGAGCGGAGTCGACACCGATTGTTCGATGGTTACCGCATCCGCGCCCGTGAAAGTAGTCGACGCGATTATCTGAGGCGGCACTATTTGAGGAAATTGCGCCAGAGGAAGTGAACGCATAGACACGAGCCCGCCGATGATAGTGAGGATGGCGATCACCATCGCAACGATCGGGCGGTTGATGAAGAATCTCGATATCATCGCTCGTTTATGAAGCCGCGAACAACAAAGTTCCGAAGGGATACTCTTACGGCGTAGGGCCTCCGTTCAAAGGGGTATAAGGTTTGGGAGTTATAGTTGTGCCCGCCCTGACTCGCTGCGTGCCTTCCACCACGATCGTCTCGCCTGCCTTCAAGCCTTCGTCGATTATCCACATCGAGCCGGTTCGCTCGCCGACCTTCACCGTTCTGATCTCAACCTTGTTCTCATTATCGACGACCGCTGCTTGATAACTGCCCTGCATTTCCGTGACCGCGCGCTGAGGAACCAGCAGCGCTGCTTCACGGGTGCTGGTCATCGCGCGAACACGGCCGTACTGACCGGGACGAAGCGTGTTTCCCGGATTCGGAAATGTGCCCGCCAGTCTGATCGTGCCGGTCTTCTCGTTTACTTCTCGATCACCTACAAAAAACTTGCCTTTGTGAGGGTACGTTGTTCCATCGGCGAGGACCAGTTCCAATTCCGTTTCGCGTCCTATAGCGCCTTTGTCGCTCTTCGTGATATTGCGGCGCACATAGTGCAGGTATTCCTGTTCGGGGAGCGTAAAGTAGACCTTGATCGGATCGACGGTAGAAACCGTAGTCAGCGGCTGGCTTGATGGGCTGACCAGGTCGCCAACCTGCGCCTGCGCGATTCCGGCAATTCCGTCGATGGGCGATGTAATGCTGGTGAAGCCAAGGTTCAATTGCGCGCTCTTCAAGTTGGCGGTAGAAGCCTCGACGCCTGCCCTGGCTGCAACAAGAGCGGCTCTGGCGGTCTCTACAGCAGCGGCGGCGGCCTCAACCTGAGCTTTCGCGGCAAGATTGAACTGAATGGCGTTCTGCAGTTCCTGTTCGGTGATCGCTCTTTCTTTAGCCAGCGGAGTGTAGCGCTCGACGTCGAGTTTAGTCTTTCCCTGATTGGCCTTGGCCTGTGAAAGCTGCGCCTGCGCTTGCAGCAACTGCCCATTTGCCTGCGCGACTTGTCCCTGTGCTTTGGCGAGGTCTCCTTTGGCCTGTTCAGCGGCGGCCTCGAGAGGTCTCCGGTCGATTTCAAACAGCAACTGGCCTTTCCTTACAAAGGAGCCTTCCGTATAGTTCTTGCTCCGCAGATAGCCCATCGCCTGCGCTTTTATCTGGGCGTTTACCATTCCATCAAGCGTTCCGATCCACTCGCCGTATATCGGTACATCCCTTTGTTCGACCTTCGTGGTCTCGACTTCGACAGGAGCGGGCGCTTGATTTGACTGCTTTGGCTTCGAGCAGCCGATTCCCGGCAGCACTGAAGCCAGCAGCGCTGAAGCCAGCAGCGTAAGCAGGATAGATCTGAAGAAAATTTTCATGCTTCTCTCGGGCCGAAATCGCCGGCCGTCCGATGCTCCACAGCCAGAGCCTGCATCAATTGGGTCTCGCATTCTCGACCTGTGCTTCAATCTCGTCAACGATCAAGTTCATCAGGCAGCCGGTCGGCACGAGTATCACGCCGGCTCGCCGCATTTCAGTCAGGAGGGCTCTTCCCCCTGAATCCACGAAAGTGACCGACGTCAGATTGACAACTATAGGCCGCTCGCGTCCCGAAAGAGATTCGGCCTGCCAGCACTTCTCAAGCTCGCGGACCCATGGTCCCATGAGACGGCCTTCGACGTTCAGATCGATCGATTCGGCATCACGTTTAATACCGATTCTCAGCATACCACTCCGCTACAGAACGCAAGCAAATGGAGTGAGACTATCGCAAATGAGGGTCCACACAACCTGCGTGAGTCATTGGGACTTTCCCCTTGGCATTCTCGATCGGGTAGTGATAGAGCGTCGTGGAAGGGCGACCGCATATGGTCACGTGGCCATAAACGGTCACGCTACGAAGCTCTTGCGGGAGAGATTTGTGCCGGTCGATGAGCAAGTGATGGCTGGCAAGAACTGCTTTCGGACTTTGGAAAATGGCGTTCAGTCGCCGGCGGACTTGACGTTAAGCACGTAACAGACTTGTATTACTTGAGGAAGGAGGACGAGTGATCCAGAATTCGGCCACCGCCGCGGTTGAATTGGCTCCTGAGAAGTACCTTCTTTTATTGGATCTCACAAAAGCCATCGCGTCTCATCGCAATCTGTCCGAGCTTTTTCACGAGCTTGCTAACGATCTCCATCAGCTTTTCGAGTTTCACAATCTATCAATAATGCTGCACGATGAGCCGAACAACTTGATGCGGCTCTATATCCTCGAGACAAGCGAACCTGCGATGCGAGAAGCGCCCACGGAGGTGCCGATCGAAGGGTCGCTCGCGGGACTTGTGTGGAAAAGCCAGCAGCCGTTTGTTTCAGCCGATCTTAAGCGCGAGTCCCGGTTCACTACCATCAATTTGATCCAGAGGCTGCCCGTAAGATCGGTGTGCACGCTGCCGCTGACCACGGCGCACGAGCGGCTTGGAGTGATGAGCATCGCCAGCGACAAGATCGGCGCGTATGACGGCATAGACTTGCAGTTTGCCCAGCAGGTCGCCACTCAAATAGCGGTGGCAGTCGAGACTCAACGCTATCAGCAGCAATTGGCCCGAGAGCGAGACCGATCTGATCTGTTGCTGAAAATCAATAATATGCTGGTTTCCAATCTCAATCTGCGGGAGCTCTTGTCGGCCGTGTCCGTGTGTCTCCGTCGAGTCCTGCCGCACGATCTGGCCGGACTGGCGCTCTATGATCCCGCGATAGAGAAGCTTCGGGTCGTAGCAATGGATTTCCCAAGCGACGAGAGCCTTTTTATAGAAGGAGAAATTCTGCCGCTTGATAACAGCCCGGCCGGAGTTGCATTCACAGAGCAGCGCGCGGTCGTTCACGGCGCGACATTTCCGGACGGAGTTCGGTTGAGACCGCGCCTGGCGAATGCCGGAGTGAAATCCGGCTGTCTGGCGCCGCTGATCTCGCGCGGGCGAGCGCTCGGAATCCTTGGCGTGGCGAGTCTGGGCGAGAATGGGTTTGCATCGGACGACGCGGATTTGCTGAGTGAGATCGCCAAACAAGTCGCGATCGCGGTCGAAAACGCTATTGCATTTCGCGAAATCGATTCGCTCAAGAACAAGCTGGCCGAAGAGAAGCTTTATCTGGAAGAGGAGATCAGGACCGAATATAACTTCGAAGAAATGATAGGCGGCAGCCCCGCGCTCAAACGAGTGTTGCAGGATGTTGAAACCGTGGCTCGCACCGATTCGACGGTCTTGATTTATGGAGAGACTGGGACAGGGAAGGAGTTAATCGCTCGGGCGATTCACAACCTCGGCGCCCGGCGAGAACGTACTCTGGTAAAAGTGAATTGCGCTTCGATCCCTTCCGGACTTCTTGAGAGCGAGATGTTCGGGCATGAGAAGGGCGCTTTCACGGGAGCGATTGAGCGACGCGTGGGCCGATTTGAGCTCGCGCACGAGGGCACGATTTTTCTAGATGAAGTCGGGGACATTCCGCTCGAGTTACAACCGAAGCTGCTTCGCGTGCTCCAGGAACAGGAGTTCGAACGCCTGGGGAGCTCGCGCACGATTCGAGTAGACGCGCGCGTGGTCGCCGCGACGAACTCGGATCTTGGCCAGATGGTGGCCGAGAAAAAGTTTCGCGGGGATCTCTATTATCGATTAAACGTATTTCCGATATGCCTGCCGCCCTTGCGCGAGCGCCGCGAAGACATTCCCCTGCTTGTGAACTTCTTCGCTAATAAGTTCGCGCAGCGGATGCGAAAGCCGATCGAGAGGATTCAGAGCGAAACGATGGCTGTTCTCGTGAACTATGGCTGGCCGGGTAACATTCGCGAGCTGCAGAATCTCATCGAGCGCGCGGTTATTCATTCACGCGGCCCGGTTCTGGAGATCCCCGTCGCTAATCTCAAGCGCTCTGATAAGGATCTTCGCGGCCATAAAGGGGGAAGGCTTGAAGATGTAGAACGCGAGCATATTCTAAAAATGCTTGGGGAGGCTGGTTGGGTTATCGGCGGCCCGGCGGGCGCGGCCGCGAGATTGGGACTAAACCGGACTACCTTGAATAATAGACTCCGAAAGCTGGGTATCACTCGCCCACGAGTATAACTAATCGATCAGCGCTATCAGGAGGGAAGATTTCTTTCAGCGCTACGTAAAAAAACCGCTGCGGGAAACCGCAGCGGCTCGTGGCTAAGGAGGATCACTCAGTAGATAAGTGTCGTCAATCCGCTTTCTTTCGCATGAACGCCGGAACGTCCAAATCGGTTCGGCGGTCGCCGGCCGGCGCGACGCGAGAGTCGGCAAGCGTCGACCGATCGGCGGATTGCGTTGAAATGGTACGAACCGGCTCGGCCGCAACAAAGGTCTTATCAAATCCGGTGGCGATTACGGTGATCTTCATCTCGTCATTCAAACGTTCATCGAGCACGGCTCCGAAGATAATGTTCGCATCTTCGTCAGCCGAATCGTGAATGATCGACATCGCCTCGTTCACTTCGAAGAGCGTTAAGTTTTGCCCGCCTGAGATGTTGACCAGCAAGCCCTTCGCGCCTTCTATGGACGCCTCTTCGAGCAGAGGGCTGGAGATCGCGCGCTGCGTTGATTCCAGCGCCCGATTGTCGCCCGAAGCGGCGCCGGTTCCCATGAGAGCCATTCCCATTCCGGCCATGATTGTCTTGACGTCCGCAAAGTCGACGTTGATCAACCCGGGAACGGTGATGATGTCTGAAATGCCCTGTACGGCCTGTCGCAGGACGTCATCCGCGAGCTTGAACGACTCCAGGAACGGGGTTCCTTTTGAGACGGCGTTCATTAATCTTTCGTTCGGAATAGTGATCACCGTATCGACGCATTCTCGCAATTCGTTCAGACCCTGCTCGCTCTGGCGCATGCGTCGATTGCCTTCGAATCGAAATGGTTTGGTAACCACCGCGACGGTAAGAGCTCCAAGCTCGGTGGCAAGGCTTGCGATGATAGGAGCGGCGCCCGTTCCGGTACCGCCGCCAAGCCCGGTTGTTATAAAGACCATATCGGCGCCTTCTATGGCCTCGATAATCTTTTCAGTGTCTTCAAGAGCGGACTGTCTTCCAACCTCGGGGTCGCCGCCAGCGCCAAGTCCCTTGGTGAGTTTCTCCCCGATTTGAAGTTTGACAGATGCCCTTGAATTTTTGAGCGCTTGTAAATCCGTATTCGCGACCAGGAATTCGACTCCTTCGATGCCGGCTTCGATCATCCTGTTGATCGCGTTGCCGCCGCCGCCCCCGATCCCTATGACTTTAATACACGCTCCATTTGTCGAAGGATCCGGTTCAAATGTGATGATGCCGCGAGTTTCCCTGCGTTCTTCCGCTGCCATCGTGGGGCCTCCTAACCTTGATAACTAGAACTCTACCTAGACAAGCGCCGACCGGATCGGTGGCGCTTACAATAATGTAAATCCTATGTGAATTCAAACACTGCCCTGTGCGCCGGGGTTGCAGCACAGAACCCCCTCTCGCGCCAGAGGCGCGACCATCGGTTAACGGGGGTTCTCCATTACAGTGCCTGTGAGGCTGGCAGCTTATAGCTACAATATATGGTAGACCTGATTTCTGAAGACCCGCCAAATAGTAGCACATGAAAATCACCCGAACAACAAATATTTGCGAACCAGCCTCTTTTTATTTCGCTTCAGAGTCACCTTTGCTGAAACAATCGCTTGAAAAAGCCCGCTTGTCTCGGCGCGCCATCCTTCAATGAATGTATCTTCTTCAGGTTGATCTGCTTATGGAACCCAAACAACATCACTCCAACCGCCGCCGCCAGCGCCGGACTGCTGACTTCACCGGTTAATCCGCCCACGAAATCCGGTAACCCGCATCTCGCCGGAAGGTCCAGGATTTGTTCCGCCACATCGACCATCCCTTCCATCATCGAGCCGCCGCCGACAAGCACCACGCTCGACAATATCTGGCGATCGAAACCCGCGCGCTGGATTTCGTCATACACGTGAGTGAACAATTCTTCCGCGCGAGGCTGGAGGATCTCGCAGAGGAGCTGCCGGCTCAGCATCCTTGGCTGCTTGGCGCCGACCGAGGGCACTTCGACTACGTGACCGCGTTCGTGGTCGCCCATCAACCCCGCCAGGGCGCATCCTTCAGTTCGCTTGATGCGCTCGGCTTCGGGAACCGGCGTCCGTACCCCGACGGCTATGTCGTTGGTGAAGTGGGCTCCTCCAATAGGGAACACCGCCGTGTGCCGAATCGCATCGCGATAGACTATGGTTAGACTTGTAATCTCCGAGCCGATATCTACAACGGCCGCGCCGAATTCTTTCTCGTCCGCGGCGAGGGTCGATTCGGCGACAGCTACGTGATTGACCACCGTGTCGATGACGATCATCCCGGCGCGATTCACCGAAGTTATAACGTTCTGTCTGGCCGTTATTGGAGACGATACTACGTGGACGGCGGCTTCGAGCCTCATACCGAGAAAGCCGATGGGATTGCCGATTCCATCCTGGCCGTCGACGGTGAACTCCTGAGGCAGCACGTCGACAATTTCGCGATCGGTTGGAATGCTGACAGACCTCGCCTGATCGATCACCCGGAACACGTCTTCTTCGTTGATCTCTCGATTGCGGCGGCTTATCGCGATGACACCCCGGGAATTCATACCTCGAAGCTGAACTCCGCCGATTCCGACGTAAGCGGAATCGATCGGGAGTCCCGACATAAGCTCGGCCTCTTCAACCGACTGCCTTATGGCGTCAACCGTGGCCTCGATGTTTACTACAACGCCTTTTCTGACGCCGCGAGAAGGCTGCCTGCCGATGCCGACAACCTCGAGCCGGTCGGCGTCCGTCATCTCGCCCACGATGGTGCGGACTTCCGTGGTGCCGATGTCTATTGCCGCAATGTGTCTCTGTCCTTTAGCCATTGTTTTATCGTCCTCCGGCGTCGTTTGGGCGATTCCTGATATCGCGATTCCGGATATCTCGATTGCCGATATCGGGGCTGATCTCGCCTATGCCGAACCTCACCTCTTAGTTGTTTCCTGCCTGTCTTGTTTGTCCTTCTTTTCCGCGCCGGGTGAAGAGAAGCTCAATACGACTCGATCGGATCTGGCGGCCTCGATGTAGTTGATGCGATCGGAATTTTTGATCACGCTCGCGGCGTCGGGCACTTTGTACCTGCGCAACAGGTCTTCATTGCCTCGTCTTGCGGCGTCGAGTACGGCCAGTCCGGTCTCGAACCTATTCCTGAAATCCCGGCTACCCACGTGCACCATCACGGCGGTTCCCGCGATGCGCAGATTGACGTCCTTCGTATAGGTGAGGTCTATCTCGTCGACCATATCCAGGACGGCTCCGGGATCCTGGCCGAACTCTTTTTCTATTTGTTTGTATATTGCAATGCGGTCGCGATCATCGGCTCCGGCGGCGGGACTGCGCGCGCCCTCCGAAAAACCACGCGCAACGGGTGGGAGCGTCGCCGATCCACCGATCTTCATGCTGTTCAGATCGCCAAGCTCGATCCCTTCCGAATCCAGCCAGGCGAGATTCCCGTTTTCGCGCCGCACCAATACCGCTGGCTGCCGCTCGGTGACGTCGATCCTGAGCTCGTCCGGAAGGGCGCGCCGCACCGATGCGGCTTGCACCTTGGGCAGCGCCTCCACCTTTTGCCTCAACGAGGTGAGGTCGAGATCGGCGACGCTCGTCTGAGCGCTTGCCTTCCTTACGGTTTGTTCGATCTCCGCGGTGAGTCCCGCGGATGCACCCGTCACGCGTACGCGATGCAGCGAGAACGTCCCGGAGCCCACAAGCCAGCGATAGCCAATGAAGGCGATGAGTATCAGCGCGAGTACTCCGCCGATTTTCATGAGTAAAGCGGGTGAGGCGAAGAAGTAGTTAGCATTCATAGCTCCGCTTCGACGCGAGGCTCCGGCCTTAGGCCGCCGTTTTCTTGGCGTCACAACCTGGCTCCGTTTTTTTGAATCGCCCATCGAAGCACCTTAGAGCTGCCTTAGAACTTCTTCTCCGGCCTGCACAACGTTCCCGGCGCCGAGCGTCAATATCAGATCGCCTTCGCGGGCGAGTTCGACGACGCGGTTTGCCGCGCGGCTAAGAGCGCCGACGTATTCCACGTGACGGTGGCCAAACCTCTCCACTTTCTCCGCCAGCGCCTCGCTGCTGATTCCTTCTATGGGGTTCTCGCTGGCCGGATATATATCGGCGATCAGGAGAATATCAGCGTCGTAAAACGAGCGCGCGAACTCTTCCATCAGATCGCGTGTGCGAGTGAAGCGATGAGGTTGGAACAGCACAAGCAATCTCCGTCCTGAAGCGCGCGCCGCGGATAGCGTCGCCTGTATCTCAGTGGGATGATGCCCGTAGTCGTCCACGACGATGATGCCGTGCCTCTCACCCTTTATCTGGAATCTTCGATCCGCCCCCTTGAACTCGCTCATTGCTTCGGCTATCTGGTCGAACTTCAATCCAAGATCGAGACCAACCCCGACAGCAGCCAGCGCGTTATACACGTTGTGTAGACCGGGAATCGCCAACTTCATTCTTCCGAGCTCTTTTCCAAACCCGCGCACGATGAATTCCGAACCGAACGCCCGGTCGAATTCAATTTGTACGGCCGAAATATCGACCTGAGTCGCCATTCCATAGCTGATGGCCCGTCGCGTTATCGAAGGAATAATCGCCTGAACGTTCTGATCGTCAAGACACAGAACGATTGAGCCATAGAAGGGAACTCGATTCACGAAACGAGCGAAGCACTGTTTGATCTCGTCAATTCCGCCGGAAAAATGATCGAGGTGATCACGATCGATGTTTGTAAGGACGGCGATTGTAGGCGTCAGGAGCAGCAGCGACCCGTCCGATTCATCCGCTTCGACGACTATGTATTCTCCGCGGCCGAGCCGTGCATTGGATCCAAGCGGCGCTACACGGCCGCCGACAACAACGGTCGGATCGAGGTGCGTAGCCGTCATCACGTGAGCGATCATCGAGGTAGTCGTAGTCTTTCCGTGAGTGCCTGCCACCGCGATCCCGTTCCGGTACAAGCGCATCAATTCAGCAAGCATCTCCGCGCGGGGTATTACCGGAATCTGGCGCTGCCGCGCCGCCGCCGCTTCCGGATTGTCCTCGCGAATCGCCGACGAGACTACGACCACATCGGCTCCGGTTACATACTCGCTCTGATGGCCTTCGAACACTCTGGCCCCCAAGGTTTCCAACCTGCTTGTTATCTCAGACCGTTTGAGATCGGAACCGCTTACTACGAAGTTCTGTCCCAGCGACAGCAGGACCTCGGCGATACCGCTCATGCCGATGCCGCCGATCCCCACAAAATGAATATGTCTGACTCCTCTAAACACCACGATTCGAACCTGCTAACTCATAGACAAGATCGACGACGCGGCTGGCGGCGTCGGGCTTGCCCAGCTTACGGCTGGCTTCTTCCATTCCGCTCACCTGCTTCGGATCGTCAATCAACTCTCTTAATTCGGCTGCCAGACGCTCCGGCGTCAGCTCCTTTTGAAGAATCATTCGGCCCGCTCCCGCCTCGGTGAACACTTCCGCGTTTCGACGCTGATGATCGTCGGTCGCGAAAGGGAAGGGGATAAACAAAGCGGCTTTTCCGCTGACCGCGATCTCCGCGACCGACGTTGCGCCCGCGCGTGAGATCACGATGTCGGCGCGCTCGAAGTACGCGGGCATGTCGTTGATGTATTTCATTACTTCAACATTTTCGAAGCGGGCAGCCGCATATGCTTTTTCCACTGCTTCAAAATCGCTTTCGCCGGTCTGATGAATCACGAGCATTGATTCTCCACGGTCGCCGAGTAATTTAATCGCCGAGATCATCGCCGTGTTTATCGCGCGCGCTCCCTGGCTTCCGCCGAAAATCAAGACCGTGAACTTCTCGCCCCGCTGCTTTGGCCGAAGATTCGCGAAGTCGGCTCGAACCGGATTACCGGTGACTCGCCCTCGTCGGCGAAAATACTTAAGCGACTCGTCGAAGCTGACAGCGGCCGCGGTAACGAATCTCGCGAGCACTCGATTGGTGAAACCCGGCAGAGCATTAGGCTCCACGATCAGAGTGGGCAGGCGCCGAAGCGCGGCCATTAAGAGCATCGGGCCTGAAGAATACCCGCCGACTCCGATCACGACATCGGGCTTGAACCATTTGAGAATTCTCCGCGCCGCGATAAAGCCGCAGGGCAGTTGCGCCAGCGACTTAATCCTTTCAAAGAGCGAGACGCCCTTAAGCGCGCTCACCTTCATCAACTCGAGTTTGAACCCTTCTCTGGGAATGATCCTCGATTCAAGACCGCGCGGTGTGCCTACGAACAATATCTCGGCCGCGGGCTCACGCCGCTTGATCTCGCGCGCGACCGCGACGCCGGGATAAATGTGGCCCCCGGTTCCTCCTGCCGCGATCAGCGCTTTCAAACCCGGTACTCACTCGAGTGCTTCGAAATGTTCATCAGCACGCCGGCGGCGACAAGATTGATCGCCAGCGAAGAGCCTCCGCAGCTTATGAAGGGAAGAGGAATCCCCTTTGCCGGCAGAAGCGAAAGAGCAACGCTGATGTTGAAGAAGGCTTGCGCCGCGATCATAACCGTCAGCCCCATCGCCAGTAACTGACCGAACTGATCCGGGGCCATGCGCGCCGCTCGGAGGCCGCGCCATGCCACCGCGCCGAATGCAATGATGATAAGTCCGGCCCCGATCAAACCTAACTCTTCACCGATCACCGCGAAGATGAAGTCGGTGTGCGGAGACGGAAGATAAAACAGCTTCTGCTTGCCCTGCGCGAATCCGAGGCCGGTCAGGCCGCCGCTTCCTATTGAAATCAGCGACTGAACAGTCTGGAAGCTCGAAGTCGTCTGGTTTTTCCATGGATCGAGAAAATCCATCAATCGCTGAAATCGCCACGGAACCATGAGCATATAAGCAAGCGCGGGAATGGCCGGAATCACCATGGTCGCGAGATGCCTCAACTTTGCCCCGGCTACAAATATGACGACCGTGAAGATCAAACCCATCGACAACGAGGTTCCGAGATCCGGCTCCAATGCGACGAGCCCCATCATCATGCCCGCGACGCACGCCGCGGGAAGAAAGGTCACTCGGAATTCGCTGATGCGGTCGGCCTGCCGCTCCAGGAAATAAGCGAGGATCAGCACCAGTGCGGGTTTGGTGATCTCCGAAGGCTGGAGCGACGCCGCTCCGTATCTAAACCATCGGTGAGTGCCGTTCACGACCGGGCAGAAGAACACGACAAGAAGCATCACGATCGAGATGACGAGCAGCCCGAGAGCGACTCCCGGCCGCTTGTATTGCCGGTAGTCGATTCGAATCGCCGCGGCCATCCCAACCAATCCCACCAACGCCCACACTGACTGCCGGATCAGAAAGTAGAACTGGCTGCCGTATCGTTTTTGGGCGAGCATTGCCGAAGCGCTGTAGACCATAACGAGGCCGAACAACGTGAGCGCCAGGATAACGAACAGAAGCACCTTGTCTACTGACATCTCGCGCGCGGCGGCGGCGCGCCGCGAGATCAGCCTGGCCTCGCGATTCTCGTGATCGCGCTTCCAGCTCGGGGTCGTGATTCTTATGCTCTCTTCCATCTGCGATCTTCCTCAATCGACGTGATCAACTCTTCGACTAGCGGCAAAACACCCGACGTCAAAACCCCTGTGCGGGCGGGCACGGAGGCTCGCCCTACCTTGATTGTTATGCTTCGGTTGAAATTCCGAATCAGCAATGCCAACGGATTTAATTCTCCTTCACCAGAGATCGAACAGCTTCCTTGAACACTCGGCCCCGGTGCTCATAATTCTCAAACATATCGAAGCTGGCGCATGCGGGCGCCAGAAGGACGGTATCTCCTGGTTGAGCCGACTGCTTGCCTAATCTCACCGCGTGCTCCATTGAATCCGCCCTCGACATCGAGCATGCGCCTTGAAGCTGTGATTCGATCTTCGAGCTTGCAGCTCCGATCAAAATAACTTTCTTTACGCGTTCGCGAATCAACGGCGTCAGAACCGAGTAATCGCTGCCCTTGTCTTTGCCCCCCAGGATCAACACGATTCCGCCGTCGAATGCTTCGAGGGCTTTGATTGTCGAATCAACATTCGTCGCCTTTGAGTCGTTGTAATACCTGACGCCGTTGATCTCCGCTACGAACTCGATTCGATGCTCGACCCCCGAGAAGCTCTTGATTGCATCACGCAGTGTCGGAAGGGCCTCTCGATCCAGTCCCAACGCACAGATCGTTGCACCGAGAGAAGCCATAATGTTCTCTACATTGTGCATTCCGCGAAGCGGAATATCGGCCCTCGATATGACTTCGGCCTCGCCTCCCTTGAAAAGCGTCGTGAAGATGCGGTCATTCTTTAAATAGACATCGGCTTGTCCCATTCCTCGAGAGTCGAAGAGAACCTTGCGCGCATCGGAAGAGAACATTCGAGTCACCACTGGATCCTTCGCGTTCAACACCGCCCAGTCATCGGGCTTTTGATTCAGGAATATCTTCTTCTTTGCCGCTACGTAGTCGTCGAATGAGGCATGGCGGTCAAGATGATCGGGTGAAATGTTGGTGACTACGGCGACGTTGACCCGCATTGTATCGATCGTCTCGAGCTGAAAACTGGATAACTCAGCGACGGTCCATGTCTCGTCCGTGGAGTCGTCCAGGAGTGCGGCGAGTGGAGCGCCGATGTTGCCTCCGACGAGGACTCTTGCCCCCGCCGATCGCATGAGCTCTCCGGTCAACGTTGTAGTCGTCGTCTTGCCGTTCGAGCCGGTGATCCCGATTAATCGGCCTTTCAACAGGAGCCCAGACAACTCTACTTCGCTTATTGTCTTGATCCCGGCTCTGCGAGCCGCTTCGAGCTCGGCGAGATTGGCGGGAACGCCGGGGCTCAGCACGATCAGATCGGCATTGATGAAGAGCGATGGGTTGTGTGCTCCGAAAGCGAACGAGATTCCGAGCTCGCGCAGTTCTCGCGCCTGCGAGCTCAAATGATCTTCGCCTTGTGAGTCATTAACCGTAACGATGGCGCCGCGCGACTGAAGTAGACGCGCGGCCGCCATCCCGCTACGGGCCGCCCCCACGACAAGAACTCTTTTTCCCCCGAACTCCATCTTGTTTACGACTAGACCGACCTACTTACACGCACTCTATCTGAGCTTCAGCGTTGAAAGACTGAGAAGCGCGAACAGAATCGCGATTATAAGAAATCGAAAAACGATCTTCGGCTCCATGCGCCGCGATACTTCCGGTGGATACGCAAGCTCGAAGTGATGGTGCAGGGGGGTCATTCTGAAGATGCGCTTGCGCAGCAGCTTGAACGAAGTCACCTGCATGATCACGGAGACTGCTTCGATAAAAAAAACGCCTCCGATCATTACCAGTAGAAATTCCTGCTTGATCATCACGGCTACGGCTCCGATCGCCCCGCCGATTCCCAGTGCTCCAACGTCACCCATGAAAACTTCCGCGGGAGGCGCATTGAACCAGAGGAAGCCCAGGCTTGCCCCCACCAATGCCGCACAGAAAATCGTCAGCTCGTGAATCTCGGGGTTGTGCGCCAGCCCGAGATAAACCGCCAGTTGACTGTGTCCCGAGACGTAGACGAATGCGGTCAACGCGCCGGAGGTGACCACCGTGACCGATATCGCAAGGCCGTCCAGTCCATCCGTCAGGTTGACGGCGTTCGAGGTTCCCACGAGCACCAGCGGCGCGAAGATAAGCAGATAGATCGGCCACCATATCTCGGGCGTGAATGTCTTGACGAACGGCACGCTCAAACGCGTGCTGTAAGAAGCGAGATATTTAAGCGCCAGCGTCATTATCATCGCGGCCAGAAACTGGAGCGCGAGTTTCTGCTTGCCCGTCAGACCGAGATTATGTCGACGCTTCACTTTCAAGTAGTCGTCCGCGAACCCGATTGCGCCGTAGGCGAGGATCGAAAAAACCGCGATCCACACGTACGAGATTGAGAGATCCGCCCATAAAATAGTGGCCGCGGTGACCGCGAATACGATCAGGACGCCGCCCATAGTCGGGGTGCCGCGCTTGGATTGGTGAGCGCTCGGCCCCTCTTCGCGGATCTGCTGGCCTATCTGAAACTGCTTCAACTTCCTGATCATCTTCGGACCCAGGACCAGGCTGATTAATAGGGCGGTAATGGCGGCCCAGGCTGAACGCCAGGTCACTTGCTGAAAAATTCGCAGGAAAGACAGGCTCTCATGAACGTTTTGAAGCAGTCTTAGATAGTAGAACAATCCGCGATTCTCCTCCTATTCGGGCGCTTCACCCAACTGCTTCCTCAGTCTTTCAACCACGATTTCCATTCTGACTCCGCGCGATCCCTTCACCAGCACGCAATCCCCCGCATCTAGCCGCCCCAGCAACAACTCCGCCGCATCTTCAACGGTCTCGCAAAAAACGGCGTTATCCGCCGTGAATCCGGCTTCCCGAGCCCCTTTGACGATTTCGTTCGCCATGCCTCTAACGCCGATGAGAAGGCCGATGTCGGCTGATGAAATGCGTCTGCCGGATGCGCGGTGCAGCTCTGGACCTGAAGCGCCAAGCTCCAGCATCTCGCCGGCGACGACTATTCTTCTCTTGCACTCGGTCGAACGTAATGTCGCGATCATCTCGTCCAGCGCATTCGGATTGGAGTTATATGAGTCGTTGATCACGGTTATATCATTTGCGAGCTTCACAAGTTGACCGCGCATCTTCGGCGGAGTGCACGTTGCAAGCGCCGAGGCGATTTCCGAAACGGGTACGCCATAGAAATCACCTATCGCGGCCGCAGCAAGCGCGTTGAGCAGATTGTGCCGGCCCGTCAATGGTAATTTGGCCGCAACTTCGCCGTGAGGCGTCGCGAGAATGAAGCTGCTGCCGCGCAAGCCATCGGCTTTTATTTCGCGAGCCATGACGTCGGCATTCCGTTCGATTCCGAACGTTCTGAATTCTACATCGCGCCGGCGCGATCTCATTCGAGCTACTCTATCGTCGTCCGCGTTGAGCACCGCGGCCCCGCCAGGCTTTATGCCGGACACCATCTCGGCCTTGGCTTCGGCGATTTCATCGACGGATTCGAAGAATTCCAGATGCACCGCCGCAACGTTCGTTACGACTCCGAGATCCGGCGGAGCGATTCGCGTCAGCTCGGATATCTCTCCCGCGTGATTCATTCCCATTTCGAAAACGCCAAAATCGAAGTCCGAGGCGTGAGCTCCGTCCGATTCCATCTTCAATACTGAAAGAGGCACGCCGTAGGCATTGTTGAGATTACCGCTGGACTTGATCACCCGAGCCGTTCTCGAAAGCACCGCGGCAGTGATTTCCTTGGTCGTGGTTTTTCCCGAACTGCCGGTTATCGCAATCTCGAAGCCCTGCCACGTTCGGAGCACCGTCGAAGCCAGGCTCTGAAGCGACCTCAGAGTATCGCTTGTTCTAATCAGGCTTGATTCGTCAATGTTTTCGGCTCTGTAACCCCATTCGACGACAGCGGCAAGGGCGCCTCTATCAAGGGCCTGTTTGACAAAGTTGTGTCCGTCGTGAATCTCGCCGCGGACGGCGAAGAATAGCTCGCCCGGCTTGATAGTGCGCGAATCGATGGAGAATCCCATCGGCTCCTGGCTTCGTATCCTGGGTTGCAGTCTGGTTGCGGCTTCCGCGCTAGTCAATAAGCTCATGATTTCACCAAGCTTCATTGGATATGCTTATGTTCCTGCTGTGAATCTCTCGCTAAGGGCTTCCAGAGCTACTTCGCGATCGTCGAAGTGAATCGTCCTCGCGCCCTGAATTTGATAAGTCTCGTGCCCTTTTCCGGCAATGACTACAATGTCTCCAGGACCGGCGATGTTTGTAGCTTCAAAAATGGCTTCGCGCCGATCGGCGATTCGTCGATAGTCAGTCGTAATCTTTTGGATGCCTTTTTCTACGTCGTCCAGGATTGCCTCGGGGTCTTCACTCCGTGGATTATCCGAGGTGACGATAACCGCATCGCTCAAGAGGGCTGCTGCTTCACCCATCGGCGACCGCTTCGTTCGATCTCGGTCGCCACCGCAGCCGAACACGGTGATCACTTTGGACGATGGGCCCGCGACTTCGCGCGCCGCCCCAAGCACATTCTTCAATGCGTCGTCGGTATGCGCATAGTCGACGACAACCGTGAATGTCTGATCCTCATTCAGATAGACCTGCTCGAATCTCCCCGGCACGCTTTTACAATCTCGGACTCCGTCGGCAATGGCCTTCAAATCAAACCCCAGAGCCAATCCTGCCGCTGTCGCCGCGAGAATATTATAGACATGAGGCCGGCCGACAAGCGGCGAATCGATGTCGATCTCTCCGGATGGAGTCTCGGCGACAAACCGGACCCCTCTCGCATCGCAGGAAAAGTTGCTTGTCTTTACATCCGCCTCCGACGAAAACCCGTAGGTTATGATCTCGCCTTCCGCTGATTGCAGCAGCCTTTTCCCATATTGATCGTCGATGTTTATCGCGCACGCTCGAGGTGAGCTTCCAAGGCTTCCGTCAAACAGCTTTCGCTTCGCGGCAAAGTAGCTCTCCATATCGTGGTGATAGTCGAGATGATCGCGAGTGAGGTTCGTGAATATTGCCGCCGCGAAATGGAGCCCGTCGGCGCGATGGAGCTCGATGGCGTGCGACGACACTTCAATAACGGCGGAGCGGCAACCCTGTTCAACGGCGGTTGCAAGGATTCGCTGAATATCGGACGCTTCCGGAGTCGTATGATGCGAATCCACTACCGCGTCTCCTATTCTCTGACAGATCGTTCCAATCATCGCTGAAGTTCCTTCGGCCGCTCGTATGATCGAATCAACCAGGTATTCCGTAGTAGTTTTCCCGTTCGTGCCGGTGATGCCGACCAGCTTCAGACGGTTTGACGGATCGCCGTATATGACCGCCGCGGCGGCTGCCAGAGCCGATCTCGCGTTTCCGACTTGAATCCAGGCCGCGGCAAATTCGACAGGCTTCGCTCGCTCGGATATAACCGCAATGCATCCTTTTTCAAGCGCTTGGGGAATGAACTTATGTCCATCGAAGCGCTCGCCTTCAATTGCCGCGAATACCGAACCGGGCGCGCATTCACGAGAGTCGTGAGCTACGCCGATTGCTTCGCGATCGAGCGGTCCCGCGGCCTTTATCGCCTCGACGCTCCGGCTCAAAGCCTCGAGATTCATCGTCCTCGCGCCTGCGCGCCGCCTGATTCAAGCGCGGCTTGCATAGATCGGTATCCTGTTAGGAGCCGTTTAGAGAGGGTTACGTAACAAACGGTTCCTTCTCGAATCAGCGCGCCTGCATCGGGTGACTGGAGGCAAACAAGACCTTCGCCGGTGACATTCAACCTTATGCCTCGCGCGGCGCACATATCAGCGGCTTCGCGGATGCCGCGGCCAATGAGATTAGGTACGGCGCTGAGTTCCGTCGCGCGGGTTTCGGAAACCTGATACGGCGCCGCGGGGGCAGAATCGAAAGCTGCCGCGGGGCTGGTTGAATTGAGGTAGGGGTATCCGGCCGTATTGGAAATGTCGAATATGTGGCCGCCGTTCGAGGCAATCTCGTTCGAAGCCGCTACCGCCGGTTGAACTCCAAGGGTGCGCAAAGCATCCGCAACAACTTTTGCGAACACCGGCGCCGCGACTGCGGCCGCGAGGTGCACGCCGCGCGGTTCGTCGATCGAAACAATGCACGCGATCTGAGGGTTTTCTACCGGAGCGAAACCCGCAAAGGAGGAAACATAGCGAGTCTTGGAATAACGGCCGGTAGCCGGGTCCACCTTTTGAGCCGTTCCGGTTTTGCCCGCGGCTCGATATCCGGAGATTCCCGCCAGTTTTCCGGTTCCGTGGATGACGACGGCTTCGAGCATTTCCTTCAGAGAATTCGCGGTTGATTCGCTTATGACCCGCCTTCTTTCAGCCTTATGTTCGGTCGGCGGCTCGTCGGATGAAGAGCCGATCTGGCTCACCAGATGCGGCTGAACCCATTCTCCGCCGTTGGCGATTGCCGCGAACGCTGCAACGGCCTGAACGGCCGTGACTCCAATCTCGTGACCCATCGGTATGGCGCCGAGGGAAGTGGCCTCCCACTCTTTGTAGTCGCGCAGCAGACCGCGGGATTCGCCCGGCAGCTCGATCCCGGTGCGGCGGCCGAATCCGAATTTCTCGATATATTTCGCGAGCCTTGCTTTGCCGAGTTTCTCGCCCATCTTGATGGCTGCAACGTTGGAGGATTTCGCCAGCGCGTCGCGGGCTGTCATAACGCCTGCGTGGCCGTCGTGGATTATGTGATCGCCGATTTTGATTTCGCCCCTTCCGCAGTCGATCAGGGAGGAAGGCTTTATGAGGCCCTCGTCGAGAGCGGCCGCATAAGTGATCGCCTTGAAGATGGATCCGGGCTCGAACGCCGTTTCAATGGCGCGGTTGCTGCGCTGCTCGTCCGAAGAGTCCGCGAGCTTGTTTGCGTCGAATGTCGGCGAGTTGGCGATTGCCAGAATCTCCCCGGTTGCTGGTCTTAGAATGACGATGGCTCCGCCCTTCGCGCCGGTTGTACGAATCGCCTCGGCTAGCGCTTTTTCAGCATCCTGCTGGAGCATCGTGTCGAGTGTGAGAGTCAACCCGGCGCCCGGTACCGCATCTTCCACGGAGTGATCGTACGGGTTTTTGAATGCATCCACATCCAACAGAATTTTGCCGCCCTGGCCTCTGACAACCTTATCATAGACGAGCTCGACGCCGCCCATTCCGCGCTCATCTATGTCTACGAAACCGATGGCGTGGCTGGCCGCGGCCCCGTTGACATAGAAGCGCTTCATTTCGTTGATCAATCGCAGCCCAGGGATATCAGTCTTTTCAATCGCGGCAGTTTCTTCCCGCGTCAGCTTGCGCTTCACCACCACCATAACCGCGCTCGATTTGAGTCTCTTTAAGAGGGCATCGCGATCTATGTCGTCCAGAACCGTCGCTAGCTTGTCGGCGGCAGCGGCCGGATCGACGATTTTCGAAGGTTGTGCGTACAGCGATTTCACCAGGGCGGATCGCGCCAATTCATGACCGCTCCGATCATAGATGACGCCGCGCATAGGACTGAGGTCGATATTGAACTGCTGCTGGTGTTCAGCCCGTTCCAAGAGCTTATCGTGCTCCCGAACCTGAAGCTTAACCAGTTTGCCGCCGACCGCGAGCCCCCACGCGACCACGCAAATTAGAACGACGACAAAACGGCGATCCGCTGAAATGTGCCTTGCCATTACACCCCTGCGATCAGTGATTCGACCAAACGATCCGAGCAGGCTGTCGATTTCCTCGAAGGAAATCCGGAGCTTGCCGCTAGTTGTTTCGAGAGGCCGGACGCTTGATGTTGATTCCGGCTCCAGCCCTGTCCAGACCCAGGGTTTTTGCCCTGCGCTCTATCTCACCGGGTGAAGAAGCTCGGGCGCGCTCGACTTCGAGCGTACGAAGCTTCTCATCCAGCTCTGTGGACTGCTGGCGCATCTGTTCGCTTTGATAACCGATGGTTACGGCTTCAAAATGTTGGCGGGCGCTGATAACGAAACCGGTCGAGACGATGGAACCGACAACCGCGATGGTTGCCAACCAGGCGAATACTCGCCTGCTGACCGGTCTGATTACGCGTGAATTGTCTACACTGGCGCCATGATAGAAGAGAGCTGACATGATCCTGTCCTCCTGCGAAGGGTTTTAGGATGTTCCGATCTTCTCCGGCCCGCTTTTAGCGCCAGGACTGGCGTCCAGAGCCTATTCGAGCCTTCAAAGCCGCCTGCTCATCCTACTTTACAGACAGGGCTAAAACTCATTGATGTGTTCGCTCGCAAATGCGCATGCGAGCGCTTCTAGATCTCGGGTTCCGATCCATTTCCTGCTCGGAAGGCCGAATAGCCTTTCGAGTCAGAATCGCGACGCGGCGCGCGGCCCCGCATGTCAAACAGACAACTGAGCCGTCCCCTGATACCGGCCGCGCCTCCCGCCCCTCACATATGCAGCGTCCCGACTCACGCCTGTACGCGTTCTTGACGATGCGGTCCTCCAAAGAGTGGAAGGAGATAATCGAGAGCCGCCCCCCGATTCGCAGCATTGAAATAGCAGTCGAAATGAACTCGTTCAACCGCTCCAGTTCGCCGTTCACGGCAATTCTCAATGCTTGAAACGTCCGCGTAGCCGGGTGAATGCGCCATTTACCGCGCTGATGAAGCGCTCGAATCACGATGTCCGCAAGCTGCTTTGTGGATTCGATGCGCTGCCGCGTCCGTTCCTTCACTATCGCTCTCGCGATTCCGCGGGAACCCCGTTCCTCACCTTTTTCAAATATCAAATCCGCGAGTTCTTTCTCGCCGAGGTCGTTTACAAGGTCGGCCGCCGTTAAGCCGCCGAGTCTGTCCATTCTCATATCGAGAGGCTCGTCCTTCAGGAAGCTGAACCCGCGTTCCGGTGCTTCGAGTTGGAAGGACGAGATGCCGAGATCCGCGAGAATGCAATCCACGGCAATGATTCCACGCTCTTCCAGTACTTGAGAAAGATCCTCATAATCCGAATGAACAGCCAGAAATCGGTCGCCAAATTCGCTCAATCGAGCTTGGGCCAATTCGAGGCTCTCGGAGTCGCGATCCAGTCCGATCACCCGCGCGGTTGGGTTCTCTTTGAGCAGCGCTTCCGAGTGCCCTCCCATCCCCAGCGTGCAATCGACGATCAATGCGCCCTCGCCTGGTTTCAGCCATTCCAGAACCTCTGTCAGCAGCACGGGCTGATGTGGTTCCTGTGAGAGGCGATCTGTCGGTTGTATAGATTCCAATCTTCATCCCGCCGATCTAAAGACTCCGTCAGATTCCCAGTTGAGCGATACTCGCCTCGTCCTCTTCCGTATAAGGCTCGCTTTCGAGCCGCTGCTTGAAGTGATCCATACTCCAGACTTCCAGATAATGGAGATAGCCGAGCACGGCGACATCCGAGACCAGATGAGCGCTGGTGCGAAGAAGCGGATGTATCAGCACGCGCCCCTGTGAGTCCATTTCCACAACCTGCCCGTAATAGTTGGTGCGGTCGAGAAATTTCCTGACCGCTTTGTCCATAGTTCCCTTTGCTCGAAGCTTCTCCTCTATAAGGAGCCATTCTTTCATCGGGTAGATTCGAGCCGAGTCGCCGGTCAGGCTGGTTACATAAAATTCATTTCCGTAATTCTCTTCAATATGACGCCGGTATGAGGTGGGAATCTTGATCCGGCCTTTTTCATCGATCCTGACTTTTGAGTTTCCCCTCAGCATTCAGTTAACCAATCCCACCGCCCTTATCTCGCGAACCACCTCAGTTCCTTACAATCCAGATAAGTCCACTTTATTCCACTTCCGCGGTATCGTACTTTAGATAAAAAGTCGTGTCAAGCTATAAAAAATAAGGGGTTAGTTCGCTCTCGCGGCAATGGGTGCGCCGTGATCGGGCAATTGTACTATGTTGTGGAACCTCTGCGTCGAGCCCACTAGATTGTGTGGATCGGGGCTAGTCGCGCCAAGAAATTTGAGCGGACCGGGAGCTTGCTTTGTTTTGGCCCGCCGGTGGAAATATGTGGGCCGCGGCAGGAAAGATGTGGAGCAAACCGCCAATTGTGGGATGCCGGCCACTCGGCGCATTAGCTCTTCGTTCGCCAGTCGGTCTTTATGTTATATTCCGGGACTTCAAATGGGCGCTACCATGCTCATCGTCTACGGTCTGGCGGCTTCCTGCGCGAATATAGCGGGCGGCGTGCTTGTCTCGTCGCCGCGAATCGGTCGAACAGCCTTGAAATATCTGATCGGCCTCGGCGCCGGTTTCATGCTGGCGACTGTGTTTCTAGCGGTCGTTCCCGAAGCGGTCGCCCTCTGGGAGAAGCCGCATCTACATCCGATGGCATGGCTGCTGGCGGGCTACCTGATGTTGCAGTTGTTCGAGCACACGATTGCACCGCATTTTCACTTTGGCGAGGAGACGCATGAAGACGCGATGATCGCTCATCACGCGGCGTTGACCGGTGTCGGAGCCCTTATGATTCACGCCTTCTTTGACGGCGTGTCTATAACGATAGGGTTTCTGGTGAACACTCATCTCGGCCTGCTTCTATTCTTCGCGATCCTTCTGCATAAGCTTCCCGAAGGCTTCACCGTCGCCTCGATGGTTTTAGCCGCGGGCCGAACCCGAAACGATGCGAGAATGGCGTCGTTGCTGCTCGGCGTCGCAACATTGGCGGGCTCCTGCTCGGCGCTCGCTTTTGGCCAGGTCTCTATTTGGTCACGCCCGCTTTCAGCTTATGCCTTGCCGTTGTCGGCCGGGGTCACTCTTTACGTAGCCGCATCCGATCTGATTCCCGAAGTCAATAAGCGAGAAGGCGGATTGAGAGCGTCGCTTATGGTGTTCGCAGGCGTAGCGCTGTTCTATCTCGCTGAACTATTCTTTTGATAGCGGTGAGAAAGAGGCTGATTATTAGCGGTGAACGGAAAGAGTACCGGCCTTCAGGATCTCAACTCAGACAATAAGCCCCATCCCAGCACCAAACCGAAGGCGATGCTCGCGACGCCGGCGGTCAGCCTGATCCACCAGTTTATTTTGGAGAACCGGCGGGCTGTAGTCGCGAACGGCAGGCTGATCATCGCGCTCATCAACAACATCCCTCCGACCGATCCGGCTCCAAAGACAACGATATATGTCAGGCCGAGCAGCACTGAAGGAATGGTAGTCAGAACGGCAAGGGTCAAGGCGGCGCTGCCGGCCATTCCGTGGACCAGGCCCACAAGAAACGGCCTTCGGCCAATCCTAAAGAGATAGTGAGGGTGGTCGTGACTTTTTTCCGTGTGTAGATGAAGGTGAGTATGCGGAGCGCCGTCTTCATGTAAATGTGAATGAGCGTGAACGGCCAGGCCGCGTTCTTTTCCAAGTTTCCACAATACGTTTATTCCGAGTACGACCAGCATCAGCGCGACGGCCATCTCCATTGCCGTGCCGACGTGGGGAGGTATCGCCGCTCTGAGCAGGACGACGACCAACCCGACCACAAAGAGCGAAGCCGTGTGACCGATCCCCCAGAAGGTTCCGATCAGAGACGATCGCAGAACACTCTTATGCTCGCTGACAATTGTGGAGACCGCGACAAGGTGATCCGCGTCGAGGGCATGTCTTAATCCGTAGATGAATCCGAGTGAGAGAGCCGCGGTTACGCTTGCATTCATTTTATCTAAGACCGTTTATGTATTCCGAATAACAACCGCTCACGTTTTTGGGCGTCGCCTGCAATGCGAAGAAATAGTACCACGGGATGGTTGGCAAAGAGGAAAATAAACGCCATAGGCGTTAACTCCCTCCCAGAGCGGCGGAGAACGCCCGGCCCCTCCATGGATTTCAGATGTTGGTTGATGCGCGAAATTGATCGCGCGTCAGTTTTGAATGCATACCGAATAGCCGCACATGCAATACAGGCATCCGCCGTTGTGCCGTAACGCGGAGCCGCAATCCGGGCAGAGATTCTTCGCCAGAAGCTGGTTCTCCGGCCGCTCAATCTCCATCTTTTCCGCGGCCGCCAGCGTGGCCGGCTGCTTCATATCTTCCGCTCGAGTGCTCAGAACCTGTTTCTCCCGCGATCTGTCACGATATACGGTGATCCCTTTACAACCGAGCTCATAGGCAAGGAGGTAGGCCTGCTTTACCTCGTCGACGCTTGCCGAGGACGGGAAGTTAATCGTCTTCGACACGGCCGCGTCGATGTGATGTTGAAAAGCTGCTTGCATCCTGACATGCCATTCAGGCGCGATTTCGTGAGTAGTGACAAACAAGCGACGCGCTTCTATCGGAACGCTGTCATCGTGTGATACCGCGCCTGTCGCCGCTATTCGCTTGATCAGCGCTTCACTGTAGAAGCCATGCTTTCGAGCGTAGCGTTCGAATAGCGAATGAACAAAAGTCATTCGCTCGGATTCGAACGAGAGCCGCTCATAGGCCAGTGCATATAGCGGTTCGATTCCGCTGGAGCAATTCGCGATCAGACTCAAGGTTCCTGTAGGGGCCACGGTCGTCACCGTAGCATTGCGGCGCGGCGGCTCGTTGCGCGACTTGTAGATGTTTTCATTAAACCAACGCGGAAACGGCCCGCGTTCGGAAGCTAAACGGAGCGAGGCTGCGAGGGCTTCGCGCGAAATGAAGCCCATCAACTCTTCCGCGAGAGCAACGGCTTCGTCCGAATCGTAAGGCACGCCCAATGTGATGAGCAGATCGGCCCAGCCCATCACTCCCAATCCGATCTTGCGATTTAGGCGCGTGATTTCGCCGATCTTTGGAACAGGGTACTGGCTGACATCGATGATGTTATCGAGAAAGCGGACGCCGATCTGTACTACGCGCTTCAGGCGCTCATATTCGACCTTGCCGTTTGGAGCGAACGCAGCCAGATTCACGGAGCCGAGCACGCACGATTCATAGGGAAGGAGCGGCTGCTCTCCGCATGGATTAGTGCTCTCGATCCGGCCGAGTTCCGGCGTCGGATTGTCTCGATTGATCCGATCTATGAAGATGACGCCCGGCTCGCCGTTGCTCCAGGCGTGCTCACAGATCTGGTCGAATACTGTATAGGCATCCAGCCTGCCGCTGACGGCTCCTGTTCGAGGATTCACCAGATCGTATTGCTCTCGCGATTTCACCCGCGACATGAACTCGTCGGTCACGGCCACCGAGATGTTGAACGTATTCAATTCAAGCGGATTAGTTTTTGAACCTATGAACTCTACGATATCGGGATGATCCACTCGAAGGACGGCCATGTTTGCGCCTCGGCGTTTGCCGCCCAGCTTTGTCACCTCGGTCGCGAAGTTATACAACCGCATGAACGATACCGGCCCGCTCGATTGTCCCTGGGTCGACTTTATGTAGTCTTCGCTTGGCCGAAGGCGCGAGAATGAGAATCCCGTGCCTCCTCCGCTCTTCTGCACGAGGGCTGTTTCCCGCAGCGTTTCAAAAATGCTGTCCATCGAGTCTTCAATCGGCAGCACGAAGCAGGCTGAAAGCTGGGCAAGGTCGCGTCCGGCATTCATCAACGTGGGGGAGTTCGGCAGGAATTCGAGAGATTGCATGACTTCAAAGAAATCGGCTTCGACGGCGGCGGCCTCTCGGGTGGAACGGCCGTGTTGGAGCTCGGCGGAGGCGATCGATCGAGCTACGCGCCGAAACATCTCCTCGGGCGTTTCGATGACCCTGTCCTGATCGTCTCTTGTGAGGATTCGCTTCGCAAGAACACGCGAGGCGTTGTCGGTTAATTGCATGCAGGGTGATTCTACAGCGCCGGGTTATGTCGCTCAATTAGTCGATCGTCAAAACGCACCGCTTTCCGGCAGCCGGCAAAGCGGGCAACCTGCCGCGGGTTCGAGCTTTGTCTCGAATACCCGGTAGCGTATAATGAACAGTTTTACCGAACGGGCGAATCGTTCCGATCATTGATCTGATGAAAGATTTCCGCATACTGCTGAAGCACGTACGGCCCTACGCCGGTTTGTTTGCTTTGGCGTTCTTTCTGATGACGCTGGTCGGCGTGTTCGAAGCCGGGCGGACAGCGCTCCTCAAATCCATCATAGATCTGTTGCCCGGCAACGGCTCGGAGCATGCTTTTTCCAGGCTGGATGTGCATCGTTACCTGCCTGAAGGAACCAATGCGTGGCCGGTCATAGCAGCGCTCCTCGTGGTGTTCACGGCGATCCGAGGTTTTTCCGAATACATCTCCAACGTCTTGATGTGGCGGGTCGGAATCAACGTGGTCGTCGATCTGCGGCGGCGGCTCTACGAGCATATTCTTCATCAGTCGAGCGAGTTCTTCACCGATCATCCAACGAATTCATTGACCTCGCATATAATCAGCGATTCCGAGCGCGTGCAGACGGCTGTTTCGTCGCTTCTCGCGGATCTGCTTCGCGAAGGGTTGACGTTTCTCTCGCTGTTTGCACTCGTGCTCTTGTTGAACTGGCGCCTGACTCTGTTGATGCTGGTAATCGGTCCGATTGTCTATCTTCTCACGGTCAGATTTGGGAAAAGGCTCCGGCGCATCGCGCATCACACTCAGGTGAATACGGAAGAAGTGCTCGATATCGCGCAGGAGACGATATCCGGAAGCCGAATCGTCAAGGCATTCGGGATGGAGCGCTTTGAACAGCGCCGATTCCTGCGTGCGCTGACGGATCTCGCCGGAACTCAGGTGAAGGCGGCGCGAGTTGTCTACCTGTCGTCTCCGATACTGGAAATGTTGGGGGTCGTGATTGCCGCGTCCTTTTTGCTGGCCTCGCAAAAGATGATCAGCCGCGGCGTAATGACGGTCGGAGACTTCGCTGCTTATATAGTGGCGCTGCTCCAGATGTACGATCCGCTCAGAAAACTCTCGCGGATTCAGAACTATTTTCAGCAGTCATTTGCGGCAAGTGCGCGAATCTATGCTCTGCTGGACACGCATACCGAGATCAAAGACGCGGAAGATGCCCTCGCTATAACCACGCTCAAAGACAAGATTGAAATCGAGAATATATCGTTCAAGTATCGCGACTCCGCCGATTGGATCTTGAAAGGCGTCAATTTAACCGTGAATCGAGGAGAGGTCGTCGCGCTTGTGGGCCTGTCCGGAGCGGGAAAGACAACGCTCTCGAATCTTCTCATGAGATTCTACGATCCGACGACGGGCCGAATTTTGATCGACGGCATTGATGTCCGAAAGGTGCGTCTTGGCAGCCTCAGGAAGCAGATAGGACTTGTGACTCAGGATGTGATTTTGTTTAACGACTCTTTCAAGAACAATATCGCCTACGGAAGTCCGGAGTACGACGACGCGAGCATAGAGGCGGCGGCCTCCGCTGCGTATGCGCATGACTTCATAATGGAGCGCGGCGACTACGGAACGATCGTCGGAGAGCGGGGATTGAAGCTTTCGGGCGGAGAGCGGCAGCGAGTTGCCATAGCTCGCGCGATATTGAAGAACGCGCCGATTCTCATTCTTGACGAGGCGACTTCATCGCTCGATACGCATTCGGAGCGGCTGGTTCAACGAGCATTGTCGAACTTGATGCAGGGCCGCACTACGATCGTTATTGCGCACCGGCTAACGACGATTCACAGAGCGGACAAGATCGTCGTGCTGGATAGAGGTCAGATCGTAGATGTGGGAACGCATCAGGAGCTGATGTCGCGAGGCGGCATTTATCGTGATCTTTACGACCTTCAGTTCTCCGAAGCGATAAGTGACCAGTCGTCAGCATCGGCTTTCAGGGCTCAGCGATCAGCGGTCATTGATTAGCTGTCAGCGGTCAGCTTTCGGCGATTGGCAATTAGGCGCCGGAATCAGCATCGTCGATGATGGCAGGGATTAGTGATCGTGATGGACCGCTTGTCGGCGACGCCGCCGCATAGCCGCGAATGGATCAGGCAGGCAATCAATGCCCGCACGGTTACTGAAGGGGGAACGTGGAGTTTAAGCATTCGGCAGCAAAGCACGGCTTCGTGTCGCTGCCGCTCACAAGCGCCAAAGGCGAGATATTGCCGAGCGCTGAAAGCTAATGAGACTGAGAGCTAATCTATGATTCGAAGCATGACTGGATTTGGACAAGGGAGCGCCGAAGGGAAGGACTTTAAGATTCGTGCCGACGTGCGCACCGTTAATAACCGCTTCCTCGATATTCACATGAGGCTGCCGCAGGAGATTTCGAGTCTCGAGATTTCCTTGAAGAAGCAAATACAAGCCGCATTGAGCCGCGGCCGCGTGGACTTGACCATAGTCGTCGAGCAGATGCGCCGCGCTGAATTTGTTCTCAACAGGCCTCTGGTATCGGGTTATCTGGCAGCTTTGGCCGATCTGAAGAACGAATTCGGGCTGGAAGGCACGCCTTCCCTCGAATTGGTGGCTAAGTTGCCCGGCGCCGTTCAGGTGTCGCAGGATTCGAGCAATCTCAATGAGTCTCTTGTCGAGGGAGTCTCTTCTGCTGTTGCGCAGGCGCTTTATTCGCTAAGAGACATGCGTTTGGCCGAAGGGCAGCAGCTTGCGGCCGAGCTTACGAATCGGCTCGACGCCATCGCGGAGCAATTGCCGGGAATTGAAACCGAAGCCGCGAAGCTTCCATCAATTTACCGGGAGCGGCTTGCCCGACGCATGCTGGAGATTCAAGGCAGCGTGCAAATGGACGAGAGCCGTATAGCCCAGGAAGCCGTTTTGCTGGCAGACCGAAGCGACATCAGCGAGGAGATCGCTCGGCTCAAGAGTCACGTGCTTCAGGTTCGCGAAGTAGTCACCGGCGATACGGAAGTCGGCAAGCGGCTGGACTTCATTCTTCAGGAGATGAATCGCGAGGCAAATACTATACTCTCGAAGTCCAATGATCTTGCCATTAGCGATGCCGCCATTGTAATAAAGACCGAAGTCGAGAAGCTCCGGGAGCAGGTTCAAAACGTGGAGTGAGAGAGGATCGGTTCCTACAACGGGATGGTTGAACGCGGAAACCTCATAGTAGTTTCGGCGCCTTCCGGGGCGGGAAAGTCTTCGCTGGTTCGTCGCGTGCTTCAGAAGATGAATGGATTGTGCGAGTCAATATCTTTTACAACGCGGGAGGCCCGCGGAACCGAGGCGCAAGGCGTCGATTATCACTTCATTTCAGTTGAAGAGTTTAAGGCAAGGCGAGACAGATGTGAGTTTTTGGAGTGGGCCGAAGTGCACAACTATATGTACGCGACTTCGAAATCCTTTATCGATGCCAGTCTCGCCGCCGGGAAAGATTGTATACTCGACATCGACGTTCAGGGCGCTCGGGCGATACGTGAGAAAGTTCCCGAGGCTACGACGATCTTTGTGCTGCCTCCATCAAAGGATGCATTGGCGAATAGACTACGGAGCCGAAACACAAATTCAGCGGAAGACTTCGAGCGCAGGCTGAAGAACTCCGATACGGAAGTCAGGCGGTATCTTGAGTTCGATTACGTTATAATAAACGACGATCTGAATGCCGCTTCGGCGGCTTTAGAAGCAATTATCACCGCGGTACGCCACGAGCCCCAGAGATTAACTGGCCAGATTGAACCAATTCTGGCGACATTTGGAGGACAAACAGGCAATGCCTGAAACAATCACGACCATACCTTGGAAAACCAGCATCGATAGCAAGTACCGTCTAGTAATCGTAGCCGCCCGCAGAAGCAAACAACTTCAAAAGGGCGCCAAACCGCGTATCCATTCAACAAAAAAGAAATTGACCAGCATCGCGCTGGAAGAAGTTCAACAGGGCATGGTTCGATACGAGACCATAGAAAAGAAGGTCGCCGCCGAAGAAGAGGAGTAGCGGTCCTGAGGTAGTGGGCAATGAAGGTCGCGCTGGGAGTGACCGGATGCATTGGGGCATATAAGGCTGTCGAGGTCCTCAGAGGGCTTCAGAAGACCGGTGTGTCCGTAGAAGTCGTGATGACGCGGAACGCGGCGAACTTTGTCGCGCCGCGCACTTTTCAAGCGATCTCCGGCAATCCGGTAGTCTCTGAGATGTTCGCGCCGACGGATGATCCTCAGATTAAGCACATCTCGCTCGCACAGGAGATTGAGCTTCTTGTGATCGCGCCCGCCACGGCTAACATTCTCGCGAAGATGGCCCATGGAATCGCGGACGATTTTCTTTCAACTCTTTACATCTCGACAACGGCGCCCGTGCTGGTTGCTCCGGCAATGAACGCCGAAATGTGGCGGCATCCGGCGACTCAAGTGAACGTGCGTATCTTGCGCGAACGGGGCGTCGAGTTTGTCGATCCCGAGGACGGTTATCTGGCCTGTCAGACCGTGGGCCCGGGACGGCTCGCCGAATCCGCAAAAGTCGTAGAACGAGCCGTGGGGATCATCGGTGAACGAATTTCGCCGGCGTCATCTCGGCGCAATGCTGGGACTCGGGACCTTCTCGGAGAAAGAGTTCTGATAACCGCCGGGCCTACCTATGAAGCCATCGATCCGGTCAGAGGGATAACGAATCGATCATCCGGCAGAATGGGTTATGCGGTGGCCGATGCAGCGCTCGATCGAGGCGCGGAGGTCACCCTAGTGACCGGGCCAGTCAGACTCGATCCACCCGCGCGAGCTAATACAGTCAGAGTTCGTTCGGCCGCCGAAATGCTCGAGGCGGTTCGGGCCGGCATGACGAACACAACCGTATTTGTGATGGCTGCGGCCGTAGCCGACTATAGACCCGTTCAATCCAACAATCAGAAGATTAAGAAGAACGCCGGCAATCTAGTCCTCGAGCTCGAAAGAACTGAAGACATTCTCGCCGAGGTGTGCCGGACAAAAGGCGACCGCATAGTCGTTGGATTCGCCGCTGAAACCGAAAACGTAATCGTGAATGCGCGGGCGAAGCTGGTTGCAAAGGGCTGCGATCTGATCGTGGCCAACGACGTTTCAGCGGACGATGCGGGTTTTGATGTTCCCACTAATATAGTGACCCTTGTATCCGTCGATGAAACAACGGAGCTTCCGCTGATGTCGAAGCGAGAAGCGGCGGATCGTATTCTCAACGAAATCGTTAAGCTTCAAAAGGCTTCCTCAGCAGTCGCTTGACGCAGATCGCATCCTTCTGCAATCGCCTCATAAATCTGTAGAACGTGGGAATTTCGTTCATTTCTTTTATCCCTCGGAACAATTGCCGCGCTAACCGACCGGTTGATACAATCAACAGTTCCGATTGAAGTGCCCAAAAATGTCTGAAGCACTCCTAAAAGACAAGTTCTCCCGAACCATCCGAGATCTCAGAATCTCGGTCACCGACCGCTGCAATTTTCGATGCTTCTACTGCATTCCAGACGAAGACATTGTCTGGAAGCGTAAACAGGAACTACTCACATACGAAGAGATTATCCTCGTCGCGAAAATCGGCGTGGGCCTCGGCATTGAGAAACTCAGGCTCACGGGTGGGGAGCCGCTCGTGAGGCGCGACATTGAATATTTGATCGAACGCCTGGCTCGAATACCGGGAGTCCGCGATCTGGCGCTCACAACTAATGCGTTCGGGTTGAAAGAGAGGGCAGCGGGCTTGCGCGAAGCTGGACTGAATCGCATCACGATAAGCTGCGATTCCCTGAATGCGGAGACGTTCAAGACAATCACTCGCAGGGACGGCCTCGGCGAGGTGCTCGATGGAATCGAGGCAGTCGTGAATGCCGGGTTCGAGCCGCCGAAGGTCAATTGCGTCGTGATCAGAGGGCTGAACGATCACGAGATAGCAGATTTCGCGGACTTTGCGCAAAAGACGGGTGTTCGAATGCGGTTCATCGAATATATGCCTCTCGATAACGGACATCAGTGGGATCGCAGCCTGCTTGTCGGCGGGCGTGAGATTCTCTCGAAGATTTCAGAACGTCACTCAATCACGCCGATTAATCGCGATTCACCAAGCGAGACCGCGCTGCGTTATGTCTTTTCGAACGGCGCCGCGGGAGAAATCGGGATAATAGCGCCGGTCACAATGCCATTCTGCGGCGCGTGCTCGCGCCTGCGATTGACGGCCGACGGCAATTTGCGTACGTGCCTGTTTTCAATGGTCGATCACAACATCAAGGACCGCATTCGCCGCGGGGACGATGAGGCCGCGATACGAGAATTCCTGATCGATACCGTGCTGAAAAAAGAAGAGGGCCATCGAATCAACGAAGCCGACTTCATTCAGCCGGCTCGAACGATGTCATTCATCGGCGGTTGATACTGAATTCCGAGTCTTTTCCGCGGTTGGTGGTTTGTTTGCTTAGTTGATAGTGTAGAGCGCAACGGCCAGTCGGTTTGGAGTATGCCGGCGGCCGGCGCAGAGTATATTCGGGGGAGCTTCGCTGAAAAGGCGAGGCTGAGAGTCCGAAAGGAGACCCCTTGAACCTGATACGGGTAATGCCGTCGAAGGGAGAAGCGGACCAGTAAAGAACCGTTCTTCCCGGATGGGCGGAACGGTTTTTTTAATTTCAAGCAGAGAACAGGAGCAGTCATGGCGAATACAAACAGTTCGGCCGATCACAAGGACAGCGGATTTCAATTTGCCGGATCGCGAAGGGTTTATGTCGGCGGCACAACGGAGGATTTGCGAGTTCCATTTCGAGACGTGTCGCTCAATGTTACCAGGTCGGCAAACGATGCGATCGAAATGAATGCTCCGGTGCGAATCTACGACACCAGCGGCCCGTGGGGCGATCCGGAAATACAATGCGACGTTCACGACGGACTGGAGCCGCGACGACGGCAATGGATAATCGATCGCGGCGACGTGGAAGAATACGAAGGCCGCACCGTGCTTCCTCAGGATGATGGCTATCTGACCGAAGGCGCTCGAGAGTACGCTCAAACGGGAAAGAGAGGACGCCACGAGCCGTTTCCGGGAAAGCGCCGGCTGCCTCTCAAGGCAAAGCCGGGCGCGGCCGTGACTCAAATGGCATATGCCAAACGCGGAGTCGTCACTCCGGAGATGGAGTTCGTAGCCATCAGAGAGAACATGGGAAGGCGCACCCTCTTCGACCAGCCAGAGGCCGATCGAAGCTCGCTGGCCTTTCAACATCGGGGTGAGTCCTTCGGAGCAAGCATTCCACGTCACGTGACGCCGGAATTCGTTCGCGATGAAGTGGCGCGAGGACGAGCAATCATCCCGGCTAATATCAATCACCCGGAAAGCGAGCCGATGGCGATCGGCCGCAATTTTCTCGTAAAGATCAATGCCAATATCGGCAACTCGGCGGTTGCGTCCTCGATTGAGGAAGAGGTCGAGAAGATGCGCTGGGCCATCAAGTGGGGCTCCGACACGGTGATGGATTTATCGACCGGCAAGAACATTCACGAGACGCGCGAATGGATACTGCGAAACTCTCCGGTCCCAATAGGAACGGTTCCGATTTATCAGGCTCTCGAAAAATGCGGAGGCAAGGCCGAAGATCTGACATGGGAAATCTATCGAGACACGTTGATCGAACAGGCGGAGCAGGGGGTCGATTACTTCACGATTCACGCAGGGGTTCTGCTCAGGTATATTCCGCTGACGGCAAGGCGAACCACGGGGATTGTCTCGCGCGGCGGCTCGATCATGGCCAAGTGGTGTCTGGCTCATCACGAGGAGACCTTTCTCTACACGCGCTTCCATGAGATATGCGAAATAATGCGGGCGTACGACGTGTCGTTCAGCCTGGGCGACGGGTTGAGGCCGGGCTCAATCGCGGATGCAAACGATGACGCGCAGTTTGCGGAGCTCGATACGCTCGGAGAGTTGACTAAGATTGCCTGGGATATGGATTGCCAGGTAATGATCGAAGGCCCCGGCCACGTTCCAATGCACCTGATCAAGGAGAACATCGACCGCCAGCTCACGGTCTGCGGTGAAGCGCCGTTCTACACGTTGGGTCCGCTAGTGACCGACATAGCGCCTGGATATGACCACATAACTTCAGCGATCGGGGCGGCGATGATTGGGTGGTACGGAACGGCGATGCTATGCTACGTGACTCCGAAGGAGCATCTCGGGCTTCCGGACAAGCAAGACGTCAAGGATGGCGTTATTGCCTATAAGATCGCGGCGCACGCGGCCGATCTTGCCAAGGGACATCCCGGCGCGCAGGTTCAGGATAACGCGCTCTCAAAGGCGCGGTTCGAATTCAGGTGGGAGGATCAATTCAATCTGGCGCTCGATCCTGAGCTGGCTCGGGAGTTTCACGACGAGACGCTGCCACAGGAAGGCGCGAAGGTCGCTCATTTCTGTTCCATGTGCGGCCCGCATTTCTGCTCGATGAAGATCACGCAAGAGGTGAGAGACTACGCGGCGACAAAACAGATCGAAGAGCAGACCGCGCTCGGCGTCGGAATGCGCGAGAAGGCCGAGGAGTTCAAACAAGCGGGAGCCGAGATTTATACCAAGGCCTGAAGCGATATCCTGAAAGAAGCGTTTCATCACCGCCATACAAGCGAGATAATCATGGTATTCTCATTGCTCGGAAGAAAGCTGTCCGCTAATTTCGTCTCTTCACTGCCTGAAGCCGAAAATTAGCCCGCCGCGGCGTAATGCGATTACCGTTGCGTACTAATCGCCTACAGCATTCGCGTCGCGCCGATTAGGAAATAGGAGCAAGACATATGATTCTCAGAAAGACGTTCTCCATTGCATTTCTGTGTTGCGCCATAATCGCGCCGGATTTCAATCCTTCAGTGCTTGATGGCGTGGGTGCTCAGGAGCAGTCGGGTAAAAAGAAGGCGGACAAGGAAAAGCGGAAGGTCATTGAAGTCGACGATGGCTCCGCATTACTGCGGAGAGAACAGTCAGTAGAGAGCCTGGATCTCTTTTATGGCGCGGGAGGGAAGGAAGGCGCTCCCGATCTGACGGGCAAATTTGCCTTCACCGGTGAGGACATCAAAGGCACGCAAAAGAAAGTCTACGTTAAGGACGACCAGGGCCGGGAGTGGACCGTCAAATTCGGATCGGAAGCGAGATCTGAAACGTCGGCCACTCGCCTTGTGTGGGCCATGGGTTATCACACGGATCAGGATTATTTTGTCGAACGAGTTCATATTGAAGGCATATCCGGAGGAGATGTGCGAAACGTGCGCTTTGAGCGTCGCGATGACGGTTTCAAAAACGTGGGACTCTGGACGTGGGAAAAGAATCCCTTCGTCGGTACTCGCGAGCTGGACGGACTGAAGGTTCTGATGGTGTTGTTGAACAACTGGGATCTGAAGACCATCAATAACAAGGTGGTGCGCCCCAGTAAGAAGAGCGGTGAAGACCCGGACGAGCGGATTTACTATATTTCGGATCTCGGCGCGACCTTTGGCAAAACCGGCTCGCTTGCGAGCGGGCTGCATCTTCCAGGTGATCCTCCAGCCGGAAGCAAGGACAAGCCGAGCCAGTATGCGCACCAGGACTTCATCGAAGGTATTCGCAACGGAATGGTGCGGTTTCACTATAGGGGCAAAGATCCCTCCGTTTTGAAAGAGGTTAGCGTTGAGAATGCCAGGTGGATGGGCGAAATGCTTGCGCGGCTCTCCGATAAGCAATTGCGAGATGCGTTTAGCTCGGGCGGATACAAGGACTCCGAGATAACCACCCTCATTCGCGCAATGCAGGAGCGAATCAGCGCGCTCGAACACTTATAGTGAAGTGATCTCATCGCGTTAACGTTGTGTACCTCTCATCGCTCCGATGAGGGTTTGATCTGTTGTTGCCGGCCATCCTTATTGGAGAGCTTCAGAAGGCTGGTCGCTCCCTGGGCTTCCAAAATGACGTGCGTCGAATCTGTCTCGCCGATCAGGCCGAGCCCTCCACCTTGCTCTGACCCTCCAATTTTTACCTCGGGGCGTCCTTTCCCATCGATCAATCGAAACATCACGGTTTCAGGATAGCCGACCTTACCGTCGGGCATCTTGAAGTTTGGATCAGCGGGATGGAGTTTAATGCTGGCTCGAACGCGTCCTTGATCGTCCACTATTTCGAGGGCGCTCCCTCGCAGCACTGGCGCGACGCTTGATGTTGGGTTCGAGGCGGGCGCGACTGCATCAACTCGGCGAATCTCCGACAACAGGAAAATCAGTAATCCGAGGTTGGCGATGGTGAGAACGATAAACAGGCGGTGAATCTTCATAGCACGTCCTTTCATTGCAAGATTTTAATCATGGCTTGTAAGAGGCTGCTTCCCAGAGTAAATCTCTTTGTATTTAAGCGGGCGCATACAAAGAGTCGCGTTCCGTGTTGGATTACAATGACGGATCACGCCCCTTCTGGATTTGAACGATATACGGAGGGGCCGGCACGAGACCCGCCCCTGCAGTGGGCGTCATGTTTCCCCGGAAATTGAAAGCTCTTTTCTTACGTGCGCGTGCTTAGACGCGTGGCCACGCAGAAATCTTCCACTTGTTTTTATGTTCTAAACTGCTCGGGTTCCTGGCTTGTTTTTTATCCGACCTACTTCATCTTTTTTCAGTCATGCAGACAAAATTAGCGGCGTCATCCGTACTGCCGCTGCCCTTGTATCGAGCCACCTGCGGGTAAGGGCAGAGAGGGCGAGTTCGAACGGGTGCGGCCTTTGGGTCTGCGCCCTGGCGTTTGGCGGCAACGATGTAGGCAGGCGTTACGCCTTGCTCGACCCAGCGTTCGAGAGCCATTGTCATATCGTGTTCCGGATCTGATTGGGTGCTTGTAACGGCGGCGCCAAAACTGTTGGGACCCGGACCGCCTCCGCAGTGTTGCATGCCGGGAACCATATAGAGGCGCACGAAAGCTTCGGCATCGCGCCTTCCAAGCTTCGACACGACGCTTTCAAAATAGTTGATCGTGTTTACGGGTGGAAGAGCCGCATCGCTCCAGCCGTGATAGAGAATCAGCTTGCCGCCTCGGGCTTTGAACGCTTTCAAATTCGGATCTGTCGCATTCAGCTGAGGTCCGACCTTCTCGTTGGCGAGACGCGTATCTTTTTCGAGATCGAAGCTCTTAAAGTCCCACGCAGGATTGTTGTAGACCATATTAGCGAACACCTGAGTGGCAAAGAAGAACTGCAGCCCTCGGTTCGAGCCCATTCCGGTAATCCAGCTTGCCCAGCCGCCTCCGCCAGTCTCGCCTCCAGGCATGAAGCCGGGAATGATCTGCTCGCCTTTGGCGTTTTTGGGGCCGCTGTAAATCTTCTTTAATGCCGTGATCTGTTTTTCAGTCAGACAGGCGTCGGACTCCGCGCCTTTGCATAGAAGGACCGACGGATCGAAGTGGCATTTTGTTGGATCATCTAGAACGCCGTCCGCGACACCGTCTTTGCTGTCGCACGCAGCCAGAGCGGCTGATTCGATGGCCTTCAATTTGGCAGCCGGGATGAAGCTCGCGGGATCGTTGAGCATGGCTTGAAGATTAAACGCGAATCCGCTGAGGACTCGTGTGAACTGGTTCGCCGGAGCTCCGGCTATCAACCCGTCGTAGTCGTTTGGATAACGTTGAGCTTCCATTAAGGCCTGCCGGCCGCCATTTGAGCAGCTTGAAAAATAAGAATGCTTGGGCGCGGCGCCATAGAATGCGTTGACGATTGCTTTCGCTTTCTCGGTCATCTCGTGGACGGCGCGATAGCCGTAATCGACGATTTTTTCGGGATGTCCGAGCGCCCAAGAGGCATCGGTAGTCGCGTGACCGGTGTCGGTCGATGCGGTTGCGTAGCCTCGCGAGACCGCGCCCGCCAAACCCGCATAAGTGATCGATCCGGCAAAGCCGCCGTTGCCGATCCCCTGGAATTTTCCGTTCCATCCTGACGCCGGCATCCATACCTCGAACTTGATGTCGGAATCGGCGGTCGGCTTGATTACTCCAGTGACACGGCAGAACGCGGGTAACTCCTTGAAGGGAGCAGAGGGGACCGAACGCTGAGTGAATGCTCCGGCTGCCACCGATTCAGCCGAGGTGATCGTCGTGTTTGGAAGTTTTAGATCCGCTAATTTCTCACACGTTTGAGCGGAGGCGGATGGCGAAATTAACAATAGCGAGATAAACAGCAAGGCTGGCGCTGCGAAAATAGAACTACTGCTGAAACAGCGGCTTTGAGATGCGCGGTTGATCATATTCGTTCTCCAGTTTTTGGCTAAGCTGCGGCTTTGCGAGTGACTACGAGTAATCGTTTAGGAGCGCGGCCGACCGGAATGGTCGCGACCACTCTCCTGGTCTGAGCATCGACGGCGCTGACCGTATCCGCCGAAGCATTGCTTACGAAGACGGTTCGCTCGTCAGCGGTCGAGGTCAGCCAGTTCGGAGATTCGCCTACGTCGATCTTCGCGAGCTGCTTGAGCTCCGGTACGGAGAAGACGTAAAGCGCGTTGCCGGGACAACTGGTAACCCACAGCTCGCGTTCATTATTTACCAACAGCAAGCCGTGAGTATATGTGTTGAGGAAAGGCGGCGGCGTGTCCGGCGGCAGCGGAGGCATCTCGACTCGTCTTAGAATCTTTTTTTGCGCCGGATCGAAGACCGCGAAACCGTGAAGGCGCGACAGCGCGATGTACATCGGCGAGCCGGATTTCGGAATTGCCATCGGCCTGACACCCGCCCCCATCGGAATTTCGTCGACTACTGTTTGTGACGCCGGATCGATGACCGTTATCTTCTCACCGTTGATGGAGCCCAGGTAAATACGCTTTCCATCAGGTGAGGTATACATATTGTGAGGCCAAGCGGGCGCGGGAAGCCGTTTGACGACTTTCCCCGACCTTCAACGAACCGACTACTTTCAATGTAGCGGTATCGATTATGGTGACGTCGTCGCCCGCGGAGTTTGTGACGTAGAGCTTGCTTTTAAGAGCTGATGCTGGAGCGCCGGCGCAGATCGAAAAAGCAACAGCGGCGACTAACAGATTCGCTGTCAAGATTCGCATTGCTCTGGACCCTCCCTTTTCCGAAGTTCCCGGATTATACCAGACCGATGTCTTGAATGTGTCTGAAGCGGTGTCTATACTGCCCCGTTATGCCCGAGCCCGGAATAGTGATTCGCGAGTGTGAGACTCACGACGACTATCGACAGTGCATAGCGCTCGAACGCGAGGTCTGGGGAGACGAGGACATCGACATCATGCCGGTGCGAATGTACATGATCTCGCGCAACTGTGGAGGTCCGACTATCGGGGCATTCGATGAGCACGAGCGGCTTGTCGGCGTTGGCCATCTGGCGCCCGCCTTGATTGGAAAGCACATCGCATTTCATTCGCACCTGCTCTCGGTCAAGGAAGAATTTCGCGATAGAGAGATCGGATATCGGATAAAGCTGGCGCAGCGCGAGCGGGCGACCGCGGCCGGGGTCAAGATGATGTTCTGGACTTTTGACCCGCTTCAATCGAGAAACGCTCACTTCAATATAAACAAGCTTGGAGTCGTGATACGGCGATACGGCGTCAACTACTACGGTCAAAATGTTTCAACGGTGTTTGACCCCGACATTCCTTCGGATCGCGTCATCGTCGAATGGTGGCTTGCATCAGCACACGTCGAAAATACGCTTGCCGGTATTAGGCCAGGAGTCGATGATGTGCGTGCGATGGTAATTATACCGGACGATATAGGCGCGATTCGCGCTCGTTCGACAGAAGAACATCTGAGATGGCGGTTAAAAAATCGCGAAGAGTTTCAGGATGCTCTTGGCAGAGGCCTTATCGCTCGAGGATTTGAGCGGAACCGCGAGACCGCTCAGGGTTCATATCTTTTCGGTTCCGACGAAGATCAGTTTAGATTTTGATGATCAGGTTTGATTGACGATAGGGGCACGCGCGCGAGGATAACGACATGCTGCAACTGGATCGAATCGACCTCCGGGAAATCGATATGACGCTGCGCTGGCCCTTCGAAACGAGTTTTGGAAGGACTACGAACCGTCGCATTCTCATCGTCCGTGTGTACGATCGATCGGGTGCGATCGGCTATGGAGAATGTACGGCCGGAGAGGATCCATTTTACAACCACGAGACGATAGACACGGCCTGGCTGATTATTACCGGCTTTGTCATCCCAATGTTGAAGGACGCTGGAATCTCCGACGCCGCGGAGACGAGCGGCGCGCTTGCTCGAATCCGCGGAAATCTGATGGCCAAGGGCGGCGTCGAGGCGGCGATCTGGGACCTCGAAGCTAAGATGGCTGACAGGCCGTTGTGGAAGCACCTTGGCGGAACACAAACCGAGCTGGCCTGCGGCGTTTCGATCGGGCTTCAGAGCACCACGGCGCAACTCATCGAAAAGATCAGGCGCGAAGTCGAGCGCGGTTATCAACGCATCAAGATAAAGATAAAACCCGGCAGCGATATCGAGCTGGTTAAAGCGGTTCGCGCGGAATTCCCGACGATCCCTCTTATGGTGGATGCGAATTCGGCATACACATTGAACGACGCGGAACTCTTCGAACAAATGGACGCCTCGAACCTGATGATGATCGAACAGCCCCTGACGCCGGGAGACCTAATCGACCACGCGAAATTGCAGCGCCAACTGCGCGCGCCCATCTGCCTGGACGAGTCGATTCTATCGTTGTCGGATGCCAGACAAGCGCACGAAATCGGCGCGTGCCGAATCATCAACGTCAAGCTCGGGCGGGTTGGCGGCCATAAGGAAGCTCGATCAGTTCAGGAGTTTGCGCTGGCCAAAGGCATCCCTGTCTGGTGCGGAGGAATGCTCGAATCCGGTGTCGGCAGGGCTCACAATATCGCAATGTCGACTCTGGACGGCTTTACGTTGCCGGGCGATGTTTCGGCGTCTGAACGCTATTGGGATGAGGACATCATTGATCCGCCAGTTACGGTAAGTCCACGCGGCACGATTACGCCGCCGCGGGGGCCGGGCATAGGCTATGAGGTTAACGAAAAACGAGTAGAGGCTCTGGTTGTGAGGCGTGAAGAGATCAAGCTCTAAAAGAGGGGAGTGGTAAATGTCGGAGTTCGATGGAAGAACGGCAATAGTGACCGGTGGATCAAGGGGTATCGGTCGGGCCATAGTGAAGGAGCTCTCCTCCAGAGGGGCTTCGGTTGCATTCAGTTATACAAAGAACGCGGATATTGCAAACGAGTTGGTAGTCGAGCTTGAAGGGAAGGGAAGTCGCGCGGCCGCATTTCAAGCCGATGTGTCGGATTTTAAGGCCGCCGACGAGATGGTTCGCGAGGTTAAAGCCAAGTTCGGCTCCGTGGATTATCTGGTTAACAATGCCGGTATCACGCGCGATAAATTGATATTGATGATGTCTCAGGACGACTGGGATGCCGTTCTCGATACGAACTTGAAGGGGGTATTTAATATCACCAAACCCGTCGTTTCTTTGATGGTGAGACAGAAACGCGGCGCGATTCTGAACATCAGCTCGATCAGCGGAGTAGTTGGAATGGCGGGCCAGACCAACTACTCGGCATCAAAGGCGGGCTTGATTGGCTTCACGAAAGCGCTTGCGAAGGAGATCGCGCGCAGAAACATAAACGTCAACGCACTCGCGCTCGGGTTGATTGAAACTGAGATGAGCGGCGCTCTTTCAGACGAGTATAAGCAGAAGATGATCGAACAGATTCCATTGGGACGGTACGGCGCCGTGGAAGAAGTCGCGAAGATCGCCGCGTTCCTGCTATCAGACGACGCCAAATATATTACCGGACAGGTTGTGCAAGCGGACGGCGGACTGGCGATTTAGGCGGAAAAATCGGCCGGAGCTGGGCGAAAGCAAAGGACCGCCCGAATGATTCGAGCGGTCCTACTGATCAATATTCTCTCGAAGTTCAGTCTACGGAGATCGTGACCCACAACAACGATCCGCTTCGTTCTATTCTAAGAGCGATCTCCTGACCGCCCTTAAGCGATTCTGTCGCTCGAACCAGATCATCCGCCGTCTGAATCCTATCTCGTCCGACCTGGTGAATAACGTCGCCGCTGTTTAGAACCTCGGCCGCCGAACTTCCAGGCCTAATTCTGACCACCATCGCGCCGCTCTTTATATCGAGATTGAGTTGCTCAGCTAATGCGGGTGTGACGGTTTGAACGCTCAATCCGAGTCGCGAAGGTCTTGCCTCTCCGCCTCCTGGCTCGCCGTTCGCCTGCCTTTCGAGCGGAGGCCGTTCCGCAAGCACGACGGTCGTCGAAAGTTTCTTGCCTTCGCGCACGTAGTCGACTCGTACGGATTTGCCTACAAGCGTGGACGAAACTGTGTTGGTTAACTCAGCCGCCGTGCCTACGTGGTTTCCGTCGATCGCGGTTATGACGTCGCCGGTTTTGATGCCGCCCTTTGCAGCCGGTCCATCGGCTCGGACATCACCAACCAGGACGCCTGCTCCTACTTCAAGTCCTATCGCGTCGGCGGTCGCTGAATCCAGATCCCTGATTCCAACGCCGAGGTATCCTCGGGTCATTTTTCCGTTCTGCAGCAGCTCGCCGTAAATTCTGCGTGCGAGGTTCGAAGGAATGGCGAACCCGACGCCTTCGTTTCCACCCGAGTTCGAATAGATCAGCGTGTTAATACCGATCACCTCGCCTCGCATATTTACAAGCGGGCCGCCGGAATTGCCGGGGTTTATCGACGCGTCGGTTTGCAGATATCGATTGAATTGCGACGCTCGCGGTATGTCGCGTCCGGTGGCGCTTATTATGCCCGCGGTAATTGTTTGTTGAAGTCCGAAGGGGCTTCCTATTGCGAGCACCCAATCGCCCTGCTCCACCGAATCGGAATTACCAAGCACGGCTGTGGGCAGTGCGGAGGCATCGATTTTAATAACGGCGATATCGGTTTCCGGATCGGTTCCCACGCGTTCACCCTTGAACTTGCGACCGTCGGCTAGGGTGACTTCAATCTTTTCAGCTTTTCCGACTACGTGGTTGTTCGTGATGATATAACCGTCCGCTGTGACGATTGCGCCTGAGCCCGTTCCGCGCTGCTTGCCGTATCCATCATCGTCGGGTATGCCGAGTCCTGGAAAGAATGGAGTGCGACGCACGGCTTCGACGATGTTGATATTCACCACCGCCGGTTTAACATCCTTGGCGACCTGTCGGAACGAGTTGGAGAGTTCGGCGGGGGAGGGAGCCGCGGCCGGCTCCACGGCGCGAGGCTGAGGCAGCTCTCCAGAGCCTCCCGCCTTGGTTCGGCTTAATGAGGCCTGCACAACAGCGCCCATTATGATCAATCCGCCTATAAAGAGCGCCAGCGCGATCCATAATCCCTGCGGCCTGCGCCGCTTCGACGGGCTTGGCGTTGGACGCGCGTCAGAATGAGTATCTTGCATGATCATCACCTCTGGTCAGATGTCGGACCTCTTAGAAGATTATCCAATCACCGATGATCGTGCAATCAGCCGATCATCTCACAATCAGTTAGCCACGGACGATTCCACTTTGGAATGGACGATCGACGACGCACCGACTCGTGTCAATTATCGACGCTTTAAGAAGAAAGAACTATGCAGATTATGTCGGCGGCGTGTTTGAGCAATAAAGCAGGGGCGAGGAATCCCGCCCCTGTAAATGGTTTCGGACTACACGAGAGACTTCAGTGAACACAACTTCTAAATACCCGGTCCGGCCGCATCGTTTAGAACATCAATTCCGAGACGCGCCGAGATCTCGTCAGGCCGTATGACCTCAACTGCCGGTACAGTGTGCTCGGCGAAATGCCGAGTATTTCCGCGGCCCTGCCCTGGTGCCAGCCGGTTTGCTCGAGTACTTTCAAAATCTGCTGCTTCTTGATCTCATCCAGGCTTATCGCCGGATCGGCGTGCCCGTTCGTGCTGGCCTTCTTTTCGATCCTGCTGCTGCTGCATATCTCGATCGGCAGGTCCTCGATTCCAATCTCGGGCTTCGAAGCTAGGATTACCGCTCGTTCTATAACGTTGCGAAGCTCGCGGACGTTGCCCGGCCAGCCGTATTGCATCATTACTTCCGTGGCCTCGGGTGCGAAGCAGATTCCAGACGCACCGCTGACTCTGGCGAGAAAGTGCTCGGTAAGCGACGGTATGTCCTCGGCCCGGTCGCGCAATGGAGGTAGCTTTATCGTGAAGTTGTTGATGCGGAACAGAAGATCGCTGCGAAACTTTCCTTCTCCAACGTAGATATCCAGATCCCTGTTGGTCGCGGCAATGAATCTCACATCTACTTCTACTTTCTTGGTTCCGCCCACGCGATAAAAGGTCTGTGTTTCCAGAACACGAAGCAGCTTGGATTGCAGGGTCAAGCTCATCTCGCCTATCTCGTCGAGAAAGAGCGTGCCGCCGGTGGCCAGCTCCAGCAGACCCATCTTGCGCTTGCGCGCGCCGGTGAATGCTCCGGCCTCGTAGCCGAACAACTCTGATTCAAGAAGCGTCTCTTGAATCGCGGCGCAGCTTATATCGATAAACGGCCCGGCGAAGCGCTGCGAAAAGTGATGAACCGCGTGGGCAACCAGTTCCTTGCCGGTTCCGGATTCTCCCGTAACCAGCACTACCGCATTAGACGACGCTACCTTTCGCACAAGCGACATCACGTCCGACATAGGCTTGCTGCTTACTACAATGTCAGGAGTCTTGTCCTTGTAATCGAGTCTGGTTTGGAGGATCAGATTCTCACGTCGAAGCTGTCGCTTCTCATAAGCTTTGGTGACTACGGCTTCAAGCTCCTGAATGTGACAGGGTTTAGTCAGATAGTCATAGGCGCCGAGCTTCATCGCCTGCAGCGCGGTTTCAACAGTTGCGTGGCCGGTCATGATCAGGACTTCCGGCGGTTGGTCCTGCTTGCGAATCTCGCGCAGCACTTCTATGCCGCTTGCGCCCGGCATCATTATGTCCAGAATGGCTACGTCGAAGTCGATCTCGCGGGCAACCTGCAATGCGCCTGTACCGTCGTGAACCAGCGTCACGTCGTGGCCGAGCCTGGAGAGCTCCTTTTGAAGAACGAGCCCGAGATTTTTCTCGTCTTCCGCTATCAGCAGTTTTATTCGGGCATGTGTCATAACGTTATCTCCAGTGTGTTGCCTGCGGAGACAGGCAGCAACACTCTAAAAGTGGACCCTTGACCCTCGGTAGAGTCGACCTCGATTTTTCCACCGTGTTCGGACACGATTCCGTAGCAGACGGAAAGACCCAATCCCGTGCCCCGGCCCAGCGGTTTTGTTGTAAAGAAGGGGTCGAATATCTTTTGCAGATAGGAGGCTGGTATGCCGCAACCGGTGTCGGTGAATTCAGCGCATATTTCGCGCAAGTCTCCCGACCCGGCCCATCCTGTAGTTATAGTGAGGGTGCCGTCGCCGTTTCCGTCCATCGCGTCGAACGCATTCGAGATGAGTGCGATGAAAATCTGCTTCATCTGGCCCTCATTCACGTAGACGGGCAGCAACGACGGCTCGAGTTGTTTCACCACATTCATTTTTCCCAGCTTTGGATGATGTTTAATCAGTTGGAGCGTCTGATCGATTATTTGATTGATGTCACCGGACATCTTCTCGGCCTGCCGTTGGTGCGAAAAGTCAAGCAGGCTGTTGGTAATTGTCTTGCAGCGGAATGCCTCTTCGCGAACAATCTGGAGGTATTCCGCGAAATCTACATTCAGCTCTTTATTATCTATGTCGGTCAGGCGAGCCGTCAGCGCCTCCGCGCAGGCGGCGATCGTTGCCAACGGATTGTTAAGCTCGTGAACGACACCCGCCGCCAGCCTGCCGATCGAGGCAAGTTTTTCCGCATGAATCACGGCGTCGTTCATCTTCTTCTGCTCCGTTATATCCTCGCCCACCGTGATCACGTGAGTCACCTCGGCGTTGTCGACACGCATCGGAATTTTGCTGATGCGCCAGATTTTTTTCTGACCGTCTACAAGGGATTCCTGCTCCATTCGAACAAGGTCGCCGGTGCGAAAGACATCCAGGAACTCATCTTCCAGCTTGCGCCGGGGATGACGGCCGAAAACGTTGAATACGCTTCGTCCCAGAACCTGACTGCGGGAGATGCCGCCGCCTCCCACTTCGCGATTGCGGTTCCATGCGACGATTCGCATATCACGGTCTACCACGTAGAGCGATACAGGCAGCGAATCGATGATCTTTTCGGTGAACCGCTTCTGCTCTTCGATCTCCTGGGTGCGCCGCGAAACCTCGACGGCGAGATTAATCGATGTGTCCTTTGATCTCTGAAATAGCTTTGTGTTTCTGATCGCAAGGCTGAGTTGTTGCGCCACGGCGCCGAGCAGTTTGTACTCGTCCTCGCTGAATGCGCGCGGCGCGTAATTGGCGCAGATCATCAACCCAAGGACGGCGTCATCAAAAATCAGCGGCACAATCGTTTCAGCTACGACATTCGGATCGCGAAGAAATCGGTCGCTGGTCCGAAGCTCGATCCCCATTTGAGCGGTGACCCTGTCCCCATCAATGTACTCAAACACACGGTCGAGCTGGCACCACTCCGGCGTGGGTCCGCGTTTATCGGATTGGACTCGCGTGTAGACTCCCGAAGCGAGGCTGTTAGAGTCACTCGAAGTTCTGACCAGTACCGCACACACGTCGCTCTCGAGACTTCGGCCAACGGTAAATACCGCGTAGCCGAGTAGCTCATCCATCTCGAGCGACGTCATCAAGTTGTTGCCGAGGTTATATAGATATGAGAGCTGAGCAGCGCTCTTTCTTGTTTCGACGTATAGGCGCGCATTCTCTAAGGCGATGCTCAGTTGATTGCAGACCGTCGAGAGGAGGTCCTGAAGCCTTCCGAGCATCGGCGCGGGCTTCTTCGAAAATACACAGATGGCACCCGTCGTTTTTCCTTTGAGTCCCAGTGGAGAGCATACGAGACCGGTCACACCGCGCGGAACCACTTGCGCAAGACCGGCCTTGACCAGCTCAGAATACGGTCCCAGCCTGAGCGGCTTTCCATTCAGCATAGGCGCCGCCTTCTCATAAAATCCCAACAGGCCGTTTTCTGAATCAACATCGCCGTTGAGGCCTTCAGCCGCGACTAGATTCATCACCAACGTGTCCGAGTTTTGAAGGTAGACGGCTCCCGCGTCCGCGGCGAGCCGCTGGATCAAAACCGTAAGAGTACCTCTAAGAAGGATTTCGGGATCAAGCGAGCTTGCGAGCACGGACGATACGGCGTGAAGCAGGTTCAACTCGGCGAAGCGATCAGTTATTTCCCGCTCGTATCGCCACGACCGCAGGTGCACCTTGACTCGCGAAAGCAACTCGCCCTTCGGGCACGGCTTAATTACGTAGTCGGTTGCGCCGGCGTTGAGCGAAGCGACTTTGTCCTGCGCGCGCTGGCTTTTCGAAACGAAGAGGATGGGAACTTCCGCGGTGTCGGCGTTTGCTCGGACAGCCTTACAAAAATCGAGAGCCTCGATTGCCCATAGCTGTCTTCTCAGGCTGTCTCCAGAGTCGCCGTCGGACGGCTGGGCGAGAGGACCTGTGATTCTAGATGCGGCGAGATCCGCGATGACGAGCGAGGTTGCACCCGACTCGACCTGCGCGCGGGCGCTCTCGAACGAACTGGCTACGCTGGTGCGATAACCGCCGGAATGAAGCAGCCGCTCGATCGCCCGAGCGGACTTCGCTTCGTCTCCTAATACGAGAATACGGTCCGAAGACACGTCCAAGCTAGACATGTACTTGCCTGCTTCAAAAAAAGTAGGAGGGCGACGAAAATCTAGGGGCTTTGCACGTATAAAGACTGCGCCGAATTTAAGTCAATTTGACTGATCTGTCAAGACTAATCGCAGCCATCGAATGGGGCCGATTTCAGCCGTTGTAAAAGACAGTTACAGGAAGAATTCTGTAGTAAAGAGGCGGCAAGGCACGGATGATTGTCGGCATCGCTCAGGGGTTTAGGGGGCGGAAGAGAAAGCGCTGTATGAGGTCGGTCAAGCTGTCGATCGCGCGGTCAAGATCGAACTCTACGCACCCGATCACGAAGTCTTGAGATAAATCAAAAACGACTCGTTGAACAAGAAATGCCGCCGCTTCAACGTCGAGATCCCAGGTAAGGTCGGCTACTCGTGCGAGTGAGATCAACTCTCTTAGCTTGGTATTGGATCGCTCCATTATGGCCTTGTGACGTGCGGAGAACTCGGGATCCTTGAGTACGAGTTCATAAATCACCTTGTGGAGTCCAGACTTTTTCTTCTTGTCCTCGATGCTATTCGCGATCGCATGCCTTATCTTCGGTCTGAGATCGGAGTCGAACAGGTGTTCCGGCTCGAGACCATCGAATACAACCTTGTAGAGGTCATCCGCCAGCCGGTCAAAGATGGTTAGAAGCAAGCTGCGCTTGTCGGTAAAGTAGACGTAGAACGAGCCAACGCTGACTCCGGCTTCGGCGGCGATTTCGTTGGAAGTTGTTTTTTCGTAGCCACGTTCCTGGAAGAGTTTTATGGCGGCCTGGACGATCTTCTCTTTTGTTTGCTTGCTCCGCTCTTGCTTTGGGGCGGCTACTGTCGAGCCAGTCGAAGAATCAGCCATTCAAACTCCTATGATTGATTGTGTGTCTTGTCCCTTGGAAGTCATCGGATTATACAGGGTCGCCGCTTCGGCTCAAAAGACAAATTTATCGTCGATGGAGCTTTGGTCATTCAGATCGGGCTGGGACGCTCGCTCTGCTCTTTGAGAGGGCGCTCGTTCCCTGAAATAGATCAGTCGTCTTCGACTATCTCTCTAACGGAGACCTCCAACGCGATGATGTCATAGCGGCCGTGATCATCAAAAGATATTCGAAAATGTCTTACTTGGGTTTCATTTAGGCCCAGACCAAAGCGTTTACCTGGGTAATCACGTAGCTGGCCTTTGGTTGCCATATCAGCCACGTAGCGAGAATCAATAATCTCGATCAATCCAAGCTTCGCATCTTCTTCGTGCTCTGGATGATCCTCGTAACAAACGAAATCGGCTTTCCAGCGATACTCGAGAACATGCTCAAAAGAGAGCTCGCCAAAAACTCTGTTTTCTGCGGTGCCACCAGCATAATACATGATTATAAGCGTTACAGGGTGATCGCTTGGCGCGACGATCTTAACTTCGGGAGCGTCATCGTTTGTTGTACGTCCACCTGGAATTTCTATTATTCTATGCGCCATGTAATCTCCCTAATCGTAGCCTGCCCTATTTATTCGGACACGGAATCTCGCCAGAATCTATCGAAACCCCATAGAGACATACAAAGCTCCTTCTGTTAGGCGAAATAGTAATTCGCCGTGAAGGCAGGGATTCACCATAGGCCGTCTTTTCTTCTAAGCGATTCTTATGCTCGGAAGTCGGCTGGCAATGAGAACGTTTCTCTTTCTGGGTTTCATACCGGCTAACGCGTAGATCGCGCGGCCTCGCGTGTTGAGTGAGATCAGCGTACCACTGCGGTCCCACGCCATGAGGTTGAGCCCTTGCTTTAGAGATCCCGAAGAGAGCATAGCCGCGACCTCCATCAACTCTTTTCCTCTTATTCGAGGATCTGCTTTGTCAGTGAACGATATTTTTGCACTTGCCTTGGCTTGTCCGAACAAGATATCTCGTTCCTCTTCTTCAGGGCCGCCTTTTATGGCGGTTGCAACCGAGATACCTCCGACGCTCACATAGGCGCCGATAAGAGCTCCGATGAAGGTCTCTTCGGCTTGTGATAAGCCGGTCAGGGTGAGAACGGCATCTTCGGCGCCTTCGATCCCCACGGCCTCTGATAGATTGAGCGCGATGCCTTCAGCTTCGGCGAACACAAGCAATTCGCTGTTGAAAGCGGCGATCTGTTCGCCCAAAGCCACGGCTTCGGTTTGGGTGACGAGGCTGATTTCCTCGTTGCCGCTGGGATCGATGAAGTTCACGGGGTTATTCGCCGTGTAGAGATACTTATGAAGAGACGCAGGATCAGAGGTAGTTCCTTGCGCGAGATCCATTGTCAGGAAACGGCCCGTAGCCGGGTTCAGGTATCGCGCACGAAGGTATGTCAGACCAAGAGCGGGCTCAACTTGTTCGCCTGCG
>QHVH01000031.1 GCA_003222245.1 Blastocatellia bacterium AA13
GATACAAACAGGCCCTGCGTTACGTTATAGCCCGTACTCGACAACAGTATCGCTTAAATCTGTCCGCTTCCTGATGGAGTGATGTATGTGGGATCGGCTTTTCCGTCTCCATCAAAATCGGCTACAAGCGGCGGCGATCCAGCCGCTCCCCACCCGAAGAACAAGCCGCTGGAGTAGCTGTACTGGATCGACGACTTCAGAATCCCGAACACTCCGTTGTGGTAGTAGGTCATTTCGCTCTTATGATCCTGATCGAAATCGGCTCGTGGATTCGCCTGTCCGCTGCAACTTCCGCCTCCGCCGCTCCCTCCGCCGCCCGGCTCTCCAGTAGCAACCATCCGCCCTCCGGCATACACGTATTCCTTCGAAGGCGAACTAGCATCGAATGCGGCGCTGGTTATTTTGGAGGCTTGTCCTGCTGTAGGCACGGCGGCTACGGTTTTAGAAACCGGAGCGGGCCGTTGTAGAGAGGTCCACTGAGCCAGAACACCTGTGAGAGCAAGAAGAACAATTAGCGAGCCGACTAACGCGAGCGATTTACGCGATATTCTTGGGACTCCTTTCAGCTTGTGGAGTCTTTTCAGCTTGTGGCGACTAATGCCAGACGCCTTCTTCATCTTTTCCCCTCCATTATGCTACAAGCTCGACCTTTACTAATTTCTTTTCGTCTATTGCGTTGGGCCAAAATGGTAACGCCTTCAGCTCAATGTTGAGGATGGCGTCATGTATAAATGACGACAATCGGAGAATATTTGCGTCAGAGATTTTAAAGAATCTTTGGGAGCTTCTTATGAGCCATACCTTCGAAAAAGTGAGCGCTCAGCAGGCGGCGGGGGTCGGCTGATAAACCGGGAACGAGAAAAGTCGCATTTCTTGACAATGGAAAACAGCGAAGCATATAGTCGGGTTCTATGCGGAAGCCCCGTCAACAAGCTGCGTCGTATCATCCAACTCGACCCGAAATCCGCAGTACTACCGTTATCGCGGTTCGCCGAGGCGGACACGTCGCCGTGGCCGGAGACGGACAGGTTACATTCGACAAAACCGTCATGAAGGCCAATGCCCGCAAGGTCAGAAGGCTTTACAACGACAGAGTAATAGCCGGATTCGCGGGCTCGACTGCCGACGCCTTTTCTCTCTTCGCCAGATTCGAATCGAAACTCGAACAGTACCGGGGCCAGTTGCAGCGCGCCGCCGTCGAGCTGGGAAAAGACTGGCGCACCGACAAGTATCTCAGACATCTCGAAGCGCTCCTGCTCGTCGCCGATGAAACTACATCGTTGGTGATCTCCGGCGGAGGCGACGTCATAGAACCCGATGACGGCGTCGTTGCAATCGGATCGGGAGGCCCTTACGCCGTCGCCGCGGCGCGGGCTCTGGTCGCGCACACCGAGATGGGCGCGCGGCAAATCGCCGAAGAAGCGATGAGGCTGGCCGCCGACATATGCATCTACACGAATGCAAACCTTGTCATCGAGGAAATCTGAAATCGCCGCGGCGCATCACAACCGCGGCGGTAAACAAACAATTTCTAACATCGATAAATGGTCATATATCTGACAGGAGAAGTGAAACAGCAACCCGCTCTCGACGAATTGACGCCGCGCCAGATCGTCAAGGAACTCGATAAATATGTCGTAGGCCAGGATGCCGCCAAGCGAGCGGTCGCGATCGCGCTGCGAAACCGCATTCGAAGGCAGAAACTGCCGGCCGAGTTGGCGCAGGACGTCATCCCGAAAAACATCATAATGATCGGGCCTACCGGCGTTGGTAAAACCGAGATCGCTCGCAGGCTCGCCCGCCTCTCGAACTCTCCGTTCATAAAGGTAGAAGCTTCGAAGTTCACCGAAGTAGGCTATGTAGGCAGAGACGTCGAGTCGCTTATACGAGACCTTGTTGAGGTCGGCATCGATCTTGTCCGCGAAGAAAAAATCGCCGAAATAGCTGAAAAAGCCGAGCAAAACGCGGAAGAACGACTGCTCGATCTTTTGCTGCCGAGATCACGTCAGGTAGACGACGCAAAAGACGGCGACACATCCCTCGAACAATTCGAAAAGACCCGTGAAAAACTGAGACAGCAGCTTCGCGAAGGCAGGCTAAACTCGCGAATGGTCGAGCTCGAAGTGCAGGAGCGGAATTTCCCGGGCCACTTCGAGATATACACGCCGCAGGGCATGGAGGAGATGGACATCAACATCAAGGAGATGTTCCCCAATATGTTCGGGTCGCGCGCGAAGATGAAGAAGCTTCGAGTCGACGAGGCGATGGAATACCTGACTCAGGAAGAAGAGAACAAGTTGATCGACATGGAACTGGTGGCGCGCACGGCCATCGAACGCGTCGAATCGACCGGAATAGTATTCCTTGATGAGATCGATAAAATCGCCGGCCGCGAATCGGGCGGCGCCGGGCCGGATGTCTCTCGCGAAGGCGTCCAACGCGACATTCTGCCGATTATTGAAGGCACAACCGTCAGCACCCGGTACGGAATGGTCAAGACCGATCACATACTCTTTATCGCGGCCGGCGCCTTTCATGTCTCAAAGCCGTCCGACCTGATACCCGAGCTTCAGGGACGATTTCCAATTCGAGTAGAGCTCCAGCCGCTTACCGTCGACGATTTCAAACGCATACTCACCGAGCCTAAGAACTCGCTCGTCCGCCAGTATGTAGCCCTTCTGGGCACCGAGGGGATCGAGTTGAGCTTCAATGACGAATCCATCGATGGAATCGCGCGATTCGCGTTTTCAGTCAACGAGCAGACCGAAGACATCGGCGCCAGGCGGCTGCATACGATAATGGAAACGCTGCTGGACGAAGTGTCGTTCGAGGGTCCCGATCTGGAAAACAAGACCGTCAATATCGATTCCGCTTACGTCAGCAAGCAACTCGCGGAGATCGTCAAGAACGAAGACCTGAGCCGGTACATTCTGTGATCAAGCACCGCGGGCTCGCCAGTATTTCTCAACTAATCTCAATACCCGCCTTCGCGCTGTTACTTGCGGCGTGCGCGGCCTGCGGGAAGATGGCTCCGCCGCGCGCACCCGAGCGGATCAAGCTCCGCACAACCGAACTCGAAGCCATTCAACGCGGATCGGCAGTGCTGTTGAGCTGGCCCGCGCCGCCGCTCGCAAAAGAGAAATCGAGCCGGTCGTATGTCGCGCGCGTCGATATTTATCGTTTGACCGAGGCCCGCGACCAGGAACCCGTGCTCTTCGCCGATGATTACGAAGCAGCCGCTGGCGTAATAGCATTCATGGATCGGGCTGGAATCGAAGAACAGATAAAGACATTTGGGAGGCTCCAATATACGGATCAACTGAGCCTCGCCGGCGCGGCGAACAAACGCCTGAGGTACGCCGTGCGCTACGTGAACGGCAGCGAGCAGAAGGCGCTCTTTTCAAATACCGTAGCGCTGGAGCCGTTCGCCTCTGTTGCGGCGCCGCCGCGCGGTCTCACAAAGCTCGCCGACGATCAGGATCTAATCAAGCTTGAATGGACTCCGCCGGACGCGAACGTCGACGGCGCCCGGCCTCCTTCCATCGTCGGATACAACATCTACAGAAGGCTCGCGCGGCGCGTGTTCGCGAGAGGGGATCCGTTGAATTCGGAGCCGCTGACGGGCACGACGTTCGACGATCGAAAGTTTCAATACGGCGCGAATTATGTTTACACGGTTCGCGCGCTGTCCCAGGGGCTGAACGGTTTAATTGAAAGCGCCGACAGCGAGCCTTTTCAGATCAAACCGGTGGACACGTATCCGCCTGCCGCTCCCGGTCCGGTCACGATAGCTTCGGCAAACAACGTAATCAGCCTCTTCTGGCCAAGCAGCTCCGAGCCCGACGTCGCCGGATATAACGTGTATCGCGCCGAGAGCGAGGATGCGCCGGATCAGGACTGGGTCAAGCTCAATCCGCGCCTGGCTGCCGCGGTCACCTTTCGGGACGAGCAGGTAATTTCGGGCCGGCGGTATTATTATTATGTTACCGCTGTAGATAAGTTTGAAAACGAGAGCAAGCGGTCGAAGATTGTCAGCGAAACCGCCAATCCGTAGACCACATTCCTGATGGAGGGCATATGAAGTTTTTTATAGATACGGCTAGCTTGAAAGAGATTCGCGAGGCTGCGAGCTTTGGCATTCTGGATGGAGTCACCACCAATCCCTCGCTCGTCGCCAAGGAAGGCAATGTAGATTTTCGCGAACACATACGGACCATTTGCGAGATCGTCAACGGCCCGGTCAGCGCCGAAGTAGTTGGGCAGGACTTCGAGTCGATGCTGAAAGAGGGTCGAGAGAACGCCCGGATTCATCCGAATGTATATGTGAAGGTTCCGTGCACCGTGGACGGACTCAAAGCCTGCCACGCTCTTAGCAGCGAAGGGGTTCACGTCAACGTCACCCTGATATTCTCGGCTCCTCAAGCCATGATGGCGGCCAAGGCAGGCGCTTCGTTCGTGAGCCCGTTTGTCGGCCGGTTGGACGACATCGGCACGGACGGAATGGAACTCATTCAAGAGCTTGTCGAAATATTCGACAACTATGATTTCGATACGGAGATACTTGTCGCGAGCATTCGAAACCCGCTTCATCTGATCGAGTCGGCGCGAATGGGCGCGGACATTGCTACGATGCCGTTTAGCGTGATAAGCCAGATGATCAAGCATCCTTTGACGGATATCGGCAACAAGAAGTTCCTGGAGGACTGGAACACAGTACAGGGAAAGAAGAAGTAATCGCCGTCCGGGTTGATCGCGCGGATTGGATTTATTCAAAGCTGCTGCGAATCATGCGCTTTTGAGAATAACCGCGCGCTCCAGAATTAATGTCGGGCGGGTCGCTATGCCCGCCCCTCTCTGGATTACGGAGATCCTCGACGAAACGTGTGCCGTGGAAGATCCGGCGCCGATCGTCGAGTTTCTTCAAGTTGACGGTTCTGCAAGAGCGGCAGGCAGGAGACCCGCCCCGACATTGATCGTCAGTTTTTCCGTCGAAGATCAAAGGGGTCCATTTCTAAAGACGACAAGCTTCGGACGCTTCGAATCGAGATTGACTCCAGTCCACCAATAGCTCAGGCAAAAACGTGATAGCAAATCTAACCGGAAAGTTGACGCACAAACAGCCAAGTTCGGTAGTCATAGATGTCGGAGGCGTCGGTTACGAAGTGACGATTCCGCTGTCGACATTCTACGAGCTCGGAGAAGTGGGCTCGTCGACGGCTCTCAGGATCCACACTCACGTTCGTGAGGACGCTTTACAGCTTTTCGGATTCAAGACGGCTGCGGAAAAAGAGATGTTTTCGAAGCTCACGAGCGTGAGCGGCGTGGGCCCGAAGCTCGCCATAACAATTCTCTCGGGTGTGAGCGTGGCCGACCTTGCGCCCGCAATAATGACGAACAACCTTGAAAAACTCACGGCGATTCCCGGCGTCGGAAAGAAAACCGCCGAGCGTTTAGTGATCGAGCTCAGAGACAAGATTGCTTCGATTCAAATTGACCGCGGTGATGCATCTCCCACCGCATTCGGCCAATCCTACTCGGCGTCGTCCGATTTGAAAGATGACACCGTAGCAGCATTGACAAACCTCGGGTATCCGAAGGCGATTGCCGAGCGCGCGGTCGGCGCGGCGATTGCCGAGCCGGGCGAAGCCAACATCGAAGCCGTTCTCAGGCGTGCGCTCAAACGGCTGTCGCGATGAGAACCGGTGTTGACCAATGACCGCACAGGTACTGTCGGATTCTTTTCTGAACGTCACCTTCGTTTTCTCTGGGTTTTCTCTGCATGCTCGTTGATTTTCAGAAGAGCGTTACTTATAATCGCCGCGGCAAACGGAAAGAAGCCCGGTTCGGCGCGTAGCCGGCAAGTCGCGACCTCACAACATAACATTTGAGTATTTACGGAAGCCTCTGAATGCTCCCACGATCTCCAAATCTGGATCTGGCGCCTTGCACCTTTTGCGGCGGTTCAGGGTGGGAATCCATCGAAGGCAAGGGCGTGCGGCCCTGCCGCTGCCGCGCCGATCTCAGATACGACAATCTGCTCGCACAAGCGCACATTCCGCGCCGATTTCAATCCTGCAGCTTTGAGAACTTCGAAGCGTATTGCCAGTCGATGCAGCGCGCGCTGATGTTCTCTCGCAAGTTTGTCGACGAATATCCGTTGGTCGACGTCGGCATCCTCTATCAGGGCAGTTGCGGCGTCGGAAAAACGCACCTTGCCATATCGATGCTAAAGGCCTTGATCAAGAAGGGCATCCCAGGCCTGTTTTATGACTTCCGCGATTTGTTGAAAGAGATTCAGGACAGCTTTAACCCGAACACTCATACATCGGAGCTCAAGATCTTAACTCCGGTTCTGGAAGCGGAAATTCTGGTTTTGGACGAACTGGGCGCCAGCAAACCTACCGAATGGGTTCAGGAAACGATCACGCACATCATCAACAGGCGATATAACGAAAGACGAATCACCATCTTCACTACGAACTACCTGGATATGTCGATCGGAACTCAATACAGCGAGCTTCTGACGGACAGAATCGGAGTGCGCATCAGATCACGGCTTCACGAAATGTGCAGGCAGATTCTTATGGAGGGTGAAGAGGACCGCGAGTCGGATTACCGCAAGATCATTCAGAGTAAGCGAGGCCGGCGCTTCTCTCAATAACCTCCCTGCCCTTTTAGCTTTTCAGCATTGAAAGACGTGTATGGACGAGACATTTGTCGAAGCGTGGGACATTCCATGAATTATATCATCGAGGCCAGATAGCATTAACGCTCAAGCAAGCCGGCCATCCTCTCGATAAAAAGATCGCCTACGGCCAGTGGGAATGGGGCGTTCGCTAGAATCACCTCGGAATAAACAAAACGATCGCCGTCAGGACAAAAGCCATTGCTGCGGACTCGATATAGACTTTGCGAGCTTGTTTGCGAAGCTGCTCTTCGAGAGCCCTGTCATTGACCGGCTCGTCGCCCGCATCGAGATTGCGCGTACCGCGCGCCGCAAGGACCACTCAGGTCTTCTCACGAGCCTGAAAAAATCCGAGCCCCGACATAAAAAGCGGCAGAAAGATCAGGGCGCTCCACCACCGTGGCGCGTGCAGCAACAATAGCGCCGCCGTAATCGCGCCGCTCAAGATAAGCATTATCCAGCCGGTTCGCGTGCGCTTGGCCCGCTCGTTCGGGCCAATGTTAATCGCGCAGATCTCATCGGTCATATCCACCTCGCCAGGAGAAGTATTCACAAAGTCGAACGGCTCAAGGACGCCTACGCTTCAGGTGTGTCCGGTGAATGCGGCCAGCATCACCACTATCGGGTCCACGTCTTCGCGCGAAGAGCCCGCGCCATCGGAGCTGTAGTTGTCATTGAGCATTATTGAAAAGACCAGCCGCTCGCCCGCGGCCGTGGTCAAGTAGCCGGACAGTGCATTCACGTATCTCAATGTTCCGGTCTTGGCCCGAACGTTGGAAGCGGCTGCGGTGCCCTTCATACGGTTTTTCAATGTGCCGTCAATGCCTCCAACGGGCAGCGCATCTCGAAACGCCGCCGCGTATTTGTGACGCGACATATACGACAGGAGCGCGATGGCAGCATCCGGAGTCACAAGGTTCCGCCTCGACAGGCCCGCTCCCTCTTCCAGAAGCACCTCTCCTCTTCTTGCGCCTGCCTCGGCGAGAAAAAGCCGCAGCTCGTCAAGCCCCGCCTCTTCGGTTGTTTGATTGCCGATCGCGTCGGGCTTTTCCAATTGATCCTGCGTCGTCGATTGGGAGCGTTGGGACCGCGAACCGGTAATCGAGCTCATTGTTACCACCGGCTCCGCATGCCGTTCCCTCTGGGCTCTCAGTCGCGGGACCGCGGCGCCAATCTGCAAGAGCAGGAGCTGCGCGTACAGGTTCTGCGAAGGCTTCATTGTGTCGCTGAGTATTTCGCTCAGCGGCGGCGATTCAATCGAGCAAAGCTCGACCAGGTTGCTATCGAACAGAGGTATTGCTTCGCGATATTTCCAGTCCACGGAGCGAGGCTTTCCGGCTACGGCGATGCCGCTCTTTGTAAGCATTCCCGTCAAGAGCGCCGCGAACATGCCGGCGGGTTTGTGAACCGCAACGTATCCGGTGTAGCCCGGATCGTCGACTGGGAATTGGCCTGTCACGTAGATCACGTTTTCGCCGATGGGACGGTACACATTAAGAGATCTCGGCGAGCCCTTCGGAATTGTAGTAGTCCGATTGATTATCGTTACAAACGATGTCTCGGGGCCGGTTGTGACTCTGCAAGGAATCCCCGTCCGCGCGGCTGGTTTGATCATCAGGTCGACGGCGTTGTCGTTGATAGAGAGCGCGGACACCTCCGCTCCGTAGTACCATTGCAGGTCGTCCCATTCCCATCCGGAGCCAAACGGGGGGCCTCTGAAAAAACTCTCATCGGCGATAACATCGCCTTGAATTCGCCTGATTCCGGCCTTCCTGAGCGCTTCAATAACCGGTTCCAACGCTTTGTAGTAGTCGCCGTCGTTGAGACTTGCCGCAAAGCTCGGATCGCCGCGACCGTAGACAATAAGGTCGCCTTTAAGCACGCCTCGTCCATCCGGCTTGCTTGCGGCGAAAAGCGAGGTCTTTATTCGAAAGTCGGGCCCCAGTCGATCCAGCGCAACGGCCGCGCTGAATAGCTTCGCGTTAGACGCGGGATAAAAATATTTCCGCGAGTTGAGATCGAAGAGGGTCTTGCCTGTGTCGAGAGAGGATATCTTGATGCCCCACCGCGCCGCGCTAAATCGAGACTGGTTGACGTGAGCGCTTATTCGAGATCGAAGCGAGTCGAGCGATTCAGAGATTCCGCCGGGCCTTGCCTCCGATTCGTGCTGAGTCTTGTTCGAGACTCGGCCGATTATTGTTGCGGGTTCTGCGGTCGGAGATATGCAGACTGCGAGAAAGAGTGAGACAGCTATTTGATTGAGCTTTGATCGAAAGCGCTTGGAAGATCTGCACACTAGGCTCTAGCCTCTGGCTAAGACTGATTCATTCCGCTCGAAATCGCATTCCGCGCCTCGAACGGCGGGCGCGGGCCTGAAAAAGGCCGGAGGTGAATTGCCAGGGGCAAGCGCATAGCGCATCGCCCCTGATTCAATCCCACTACCCTTTTAGCGCCGACGCCGCGAAATGGGCGCGTCGGCGCCGCCTGAGCAAAGACAAACAAAGACTGGGGATCCTGCGGATGTTTTTCGATAACCCGCTCACTTCTTCTCTGGAGCGGTCTCTGAAATAGAGCTCACCGTGATGGTGTCGCCTTCGACCGATCCTTCGACTTGAACCGCAAAGCCTCTCTCGCTCTTGGATTTCTTAAGCAGCTCAACCACCTTCTGGTTTCCGCCTTCGTCGAGTTTGTAGAGCTTGCCGTTGGCAAACACCGCATAACCCGATTCCTTGCAGCCGTCCATCAATGCACAGGATTTCTTGTGGTGCTTGACTACCTCTTCGGCGTTGGCGTCCTTGGCGTGCATCCCGCCGCACATATTGTCGATTATGTAGCCGTTGAGCTTTACGTTCTCGGCCGCCAGAGCGATCGACGCCAGCAGTAGCATCGAGACAATAACCATAGACTTTCTTATCACGTTCATCTCCTCTTCTCGATTGAAATGTTCTTAACAGTTGATCCGGACGAGCAGAATCTATCAGAGGGTCTGTATGCCGTCAAACATACCGAATCCGAACCTGTATGTAATTCAGAATCGCTCCTTTTTTTAATTATTGACTTAGTGATCTTCCTTTGATAGCGTCAGCTTACATCGCATCTGCGCTGCCCCTTCTCTTGGACCAAGTTCCCCACCTTGTAAGGAGTCACGATGAAACTCACTGGACGTTTTGCGCTCATTGTTGCTGCCGCTGTATGCCTGCTCGTGGGCTCGATAAAAACGATGGCGCAGCGCGAAGGTCAGGGCCCGACAAGCGGCCAGGAACCCATCGCACGCCGAGCCGACCTGTACTGCACGGGCTTCATAAGCGAGCTTCCTCCGCGCGTGGACTTGCAGTTGATCGGAGGCGAAAAAGAAAATCAGAAGGATCTCTTCAGCCAGGGAGACATCGTCTATCTAAACAAGGGCCGCGACGCTGGCGTTCAATCGGGAGCCGTCTACTACATCATCAGGCCCGCTGGAAAATTCACTCACCCATTTACACGAAAGAGCATGGGCTACTATGTGAAAGAACTCGGCATGCTCCGCGTGATCGAGGTTCAGGATAAGACCGCGACTGCTCAGATAACGATTTCCTGCGACTTGATCACCTTTGGAGATCCAGTCAGGCTCTACGAAGAAGTTCCTTCTCCGCAGCAGTCGGGCTGGCAGCCTCTTCCTCGCTATTCCGAGGGAACAAACGGAACTCGAGGTCAGCTCATAATGTCGCCGAACCAGCACGAGTATCTCAGCGCCAACCAGATTGTCTACATTGACCTTGGCTACAGGCAGGGGGTTCGGCCCGGCGATCACTTCACGATCTATCGAACAATAGGAAAAACGGAAGGGCCTACCCAATACAAAGACGACAACGTGTCTACCAATATGAACAGCGACTTCGGCAGCAAGCGCTATCGAGGCGGCGAATACTCACTTGAAGGCGCCTACCAGACCCACGAAGAGGTACTGAGTACAAGGCCGAAGCTGCCCCGCAAAGTCCTTGGAGAGCTGGTTGTCGTTAAGGTCGACAACTCGACTGCCGTCGCTAAAATCACCCGCACAACCGCGGAAGTAAACATCGGCGACTTAATCGAGTTGATGAAATAGATCAAATATCCGCTCATAGAGGCCCTGAAAGGCCGACTAGATAAATAGCCGAGGGCAAGCGCATAGCGCTTCGCCCCTGGTTCCAGCCCCAATGCCTTTAAGCGCTGAAGGCGTGACATAAGCGCTTTCCCTGCCCCTTGCGCAAACAGCTAACAATCTTCCTACGAAGCCCAGAAAATCCTCCCTGACACCGGGGGCTGCGCTGCGCTGGCCCCCGGCTATTGACGCGTTCCCCTTCAGGGAACAAATCCTCGCTCGCACCGGGGCTGCGCTTCGCTGGCCCCGGCTATTGACGCGTTCCCCTTCAGGGAACAACCCGAAATATCAAACTCCGCGCTCCCCTTCGGAAAACAAACCCTCCCTCGCACCGGGGGCTGCGCTTCGCTGGCGCCCGGCTATTGAGGCGTTCGCCTTCAGGCAACAATCCGAAATTGGCCAACCTCCCGCCCGTGCAATCCAGTGGACGCTTGGCGACAGCGACAATTGAACGGCGTCTCAACGGCCTCGCCCAATACGCCCATTGTGGAAATGGTCTACACGGGCGGAATACGCGCATTTGGGCTGCTTGATTACCTGTCAAAGATTGTGAGGCGAGTTGCACAAATCAGCACTCAGGGTCATCGGTCAATCTCATCGATAGCAAGTTAATCGCTCAATGATGATTATAGTCACAGATTCGGGTTATATTCTTTGAGGCGATGTGACGCATTCTGTCAGCGACCCTTGACGTGTTTTGTTAGCCTTAGGAGGTTAAGCTCATGGTGCGATGTGAATCTTTTTTCTCAAGAGAGAGCACTTAAACTTCCACTTCAATAGGCATAGTGGCAAATTGCGCGGAAGCAGCGCATTTCTGGCACAAGTGTTGCGAAACGAACTACCGGTTCTAGCAGTTCAACAGTTTGAAAAAAACTCTTCTGCTCAGAGCAACTGCGGGATGCAGAACTGGTGCGGAGAATGGAAGGGAGGATGGGGGCCCTGCCTTCCATTCAATGCACGTTTCGAAGAAGTAACTTAGTTTGAGCAACACTGAGAGAAGCGACAGACATAACGATAATCGAGTTCTGGAGAAGAAGCATACGGGGGCATGGTTCTTCACTGGGACTTGCAAAGGCCGCCGGGAAACCGGCGGCTTTTATTTTTTATACTTGCCCGCGCCTGCCCGATCCTTCTCCTCAATCCGATTCCTTGACACGTTATAAGCCCGTCTATATTGTCCAAAGTGATTCACCAATATCGGAGGTTTCCCGTAGATGGATCCCAAGACCGTGTTGCGTTATGCCGTAGACGAGCAAGTCAAATTCGTCGATCTTCGATTCACCGATCTCCCAGGCTCCTGGCACCACCTGACGATTCCCATAAACCAGTTCAAAGAGGATGCATTCGATTCCGGAATCGGCTTCGACGCCTCGTCGCTGCGCGGATGGGCCTCCATAAATGAATCCGACATGCTGTTGATTCCCGACGCCGAGCGGTTCTGGCGGGACACCTTCTATGAAGAACCGACGCTGTGCATATTCGCGAACGTCGTGGACCCCATCACCAAAGAAGGCTATGAATTCGATCCGCGCCTCGTTGCGGCAAGAGCAGAGAGTTATCTCCGCTTCACGGGAATCGCCGACGTCTGCTATTTCGGTCCAGAAGCCGAGTTCTTTGTATTCGATCATGTGAGCTATCACAACGAAGTCAACAGCGCGGGATACAGGTTTGAATCGTCGGAGGGCATGTGGAACACCGGCCAGAACGATACCGGCGTCAGCTATCGCGTTCGCACGAAGGAAGGCTATGTTCCGGTGCCCCCGGTGGATTCGCTCCAGGATCTTCGATCGGACATAGTTCAGAATCTGCAGTCCGTCGGCCTGATGCCGGAGATGCACCATCACGAAGTGGCGAGCGGCGGCCAGTGCGAAATCGATTTCAGGTTCTCGAATCTTCTCAGCACGGCCGACAACGTAATGTTGTTCAAATACGTCGTTAAGAACACGGCGTTCTACTACGGCAAGGCGGCCACCTTCATGCCGAAGCCTATGTTCGGCGACAACGGAAGCGGGATGCATTGCCACCAGAGCCTCTGGAAGGGCGACAGTCCTCTGTTTTCAGGAGACGGCTACGCCGGATTGTCACAGTTGGGATTGAATTACGCCGGAGGAATTTTGAAGCACGCGGCGGCCATTGCGGCATTCGCCGCTCCCACGACAAACAGCTACAAGCGCCTGGTGCCCGGCTATGAAGCGCCGGTGAACCTGGCTTACTCGAGGCGCAACCGGTCGGCGGCCATTCGGATTCCGATGTACTCTCAATCGCCTTCGGCCAAGCGGCTTGAAGTCAGGTTTCCTGATCCATCCTGCAATCCGTATCTGGCGTTTGCCGCGATGTTGATGGCGGGACTCGACGGAATTCAGAACAGCATAGATCCGGGCCAACCGCTCGACAAAGATATCTACGATCTCTCACCGGAAGAACTCGGTTCAGTGCCTACACTGCCGGGTTCACTCGACCGCGCGCTCGAGGCGCTTGAACAGGATCACGCGTTTCTTCTGAAGGGAAATGTATTCACGGAGCCGCTCATAGAGAGGTGGATCGCCTACAAACGACAACATGAAGTCGACCAGGTCAGATTGAGGCCCACACCGCTGGAATTTGCGCTCTACTTTGACGTGTAACACTGGTGTCTTTGAGGTACCCAGAACGCGGCCGCTTCCTGCTGGCTGCTAGATCAGCAGATGCAATTCTAGGGAGTGATCATGCAGCAAAATCGTTCTTATGTTTCCCGAAGAATGCCAAGGTCCTGGAAGCCATGGTGACACCCAGGGGACAAAAACTCCTACAGCAGCTCTCAACGTATCAGTCCTCAGGAACCTTGTTAACGAGTTCTTTGCTGCGATTAGGCGCCAAGGCACGCAAGTTTCGTCGGGTACTGTCCAAAAGAACGGACGATCAATCCGGAAAGCCAGATTGCGGAGCACAGGTTGCGAAGAGGATGGGTTGCCTGTAATCACGGGGTGAACTATCTCCTCGGGTGAACAACAAGGCCGGCAAGACTACGCTGCTTTCGAGGGTTACTCAAAATCTGCAGCCACTACCGCCGAGTCGCATGTTCCTCGCAACGCGTCCTGATCGATGTGTTCTGCCTCAACCATGGCCCGCGGAGCGTAGCGATTGCATCTGCAAGGCTATCCCGCGTTGGCGTTCAATCATCGAGTCGAGCTCCAGCCGGTCTGAACAACTCAAATCAAATTCTTGGAGGGCCGCTATGAGTGCCCATGTCAAACCCGCTTTGGGTCTGTTGCTACTGCTTCTCCCCCTTTACCACGCAATGAGCCCGGCCGCAGGCCGATCAATCAGCCACGAAGAGTCCCAGTCCACCCCGGCTGCTACCCAGTCCACCCCGGCTGCTAACGGCGCCTGGAAACTGTCCAAGCCAATCCAACACGAGAATCTCGTCATCTATCCGATTACGACCTCCAGATCCACCAGATCCACAAACCTCGTTCGCACCGGTTCCTACATAACTCTTGATGACGGTCTGAAGAAGGGACTCGTGCTTGTCAGCGAGATCGGAGCGACCGGTCGCGCGCACAGGTTGCGGAGGGGACAGGCCGCCAGCAATGACGCCGAAGTAAATCGGCTGCTCGTGACAAACAAATCCGGTAAGACTCTCTTGCTCATCGCCGGCGAACTCATAGTCGGAGGCAACCAGGATCGCATCATCGGCCACGACTGCCTGGTCGCTTCCCGCTCTCGTCATATTCCAGTCGATGTGTTCTGCGTGGAGCACGGCCGCTGGAGCGAGAATCCCACGTTCGGCGAGACCCGCGAAGATACCGTGATAGCCCGTGACACCAGTTCATATCGAAACGAGCGCCGCCGCCATCCTCGCGGAGTTGTTCAAGAAGACGCGGCCGGTGGCCAGTTCTTCGTTGCCGCCAAGGAAGCGATGGCCGCTCCCGCCGTCAGAGAAAAAGCACAGGTGGAGGAGGATCAAATGACAGTCTGGGCGAGCGTGTCCGCTCTCGCAGTTCAACTCAACGCCGAGTCTTCTACCGGCTCGCTGAACCGCGTCTTTGAAGACTCAAAGGTAAAGGCGCGACTTAATGCCTACGAGAGCGCGTTCACAGGACGCTTGCCCCAGGGCTCCGTCGGAGTCGTCGCTGCGATCAACGGTGAAATCATCTCTGGAGATGCGTTCGCCAATGAAGCTCTGTTCCGGCACTACTGGCCAAAGCTCCTTCGATCATTATCGCTTCAGGCGAGCGGCGCCGTTGAACAGAAGAGTGTTGTTCCCAGCATCGATGCAGCGCGCGCTTTTTTGTCCGCAAAAAGCGAATCGATGCCAACGGAAGCGAGACGGCGTCAATATAGGCTTGTGGAACGTAAGTCGGAAACCGACGCCAGCTTCGAACTAAGGTCTCCTTCGACCTCGGTAAGCGAAGTCATCCATATGAATAAGGTCGCGAAGCATTAAGCACTTATTTGGCCGGCTTCTTAGGCACGGCGGCGAAAAAGGTGTAAAAGAAGTCATCGCGACTCTCCATGAATAGGACACGGCTGCGGCGGCCTCCGCTCGATAGACTCAAATCGAGCGGAATGTCCCCGGCCACATCGTATGCACATTTTCGCTCATCCGAGAGCGCAGCCTGACTAACCGGACGTCGAAACGCCCGTCTCAATTCGAGCGCCGCTACACTACGGCGGCTGCTCGTTCGGGATATTCTCTGCAGTCGTCATGCCAATATATTCCCCCTCCCGATTTGGCCAAACTCCTAGTGCTGAACTCATCCGACTGAACTCGACATCGCGCTGAAGCCAATTGTAGAATTGCGGCCTGAAAATCGAAGCCCGAGACCTATCTTGCAAGTAAGCTCATCATACACTCAATCCGGAACGGCTCGATCCGAGCGCAACGCTTCCCGCATCTGATGAAGAGCCTCCGACAATTGCTTGGGGCCGATCAGACGAGAGCCAACGGCGACGGTACACTGATGCCCAGTCGTATGTTGACGCTGGGCCTTGTCGGAATCAGCGCCATAGTGCTTTTCCTTTATCGGCCCTTCAGCCAGGTAGAAACCGGCGACGCGACGATCTACAACTACATTTCGCAGGCCATACTTCGCGGGCAGCTACCGTACAGGGATGTTGTCGATATCAAAAGCCCGCTGAGCTGCTATCTGACGGCGGCAGCAATGTGGGTCGGCAAGTTAATCGGCATAAACGATATTTATTCGGGAAGGCTCCTGCACATCGCATTCGCCTGCGCGCTTGTGGCAACGCTCTATCAGGTCGGCGTGATCTACTTCAGGAATCACAGGGCGGCCTTTCTCGGAGCGCTCCTGCTGCTCCTTTCCGATTACTTCACCGGCTGGACCGTGAGCGGAGGCCAGCCGAAGCTGCCGATGATGCTGTTCGGAATGCTCTCACTGCTGGCCGTAGCCAAAGAACGGCCGGTTCTGTCGGGAGCTCTCGGAATGTTGTCGGCATTGTGCTGGCAGCCGGGGCTCATGTTCGCGGGAGTAGCGTTCCTGATTTTCTCCAGGTATCTCACGAGATGGCGCGACGGACGCGCGATTAAGGTTGCTGTCGGCGCGCTCATACCGCTGGTTCTATTTGTCGGGTACTTTTATCTCAAGGGAGGTCTCGCTTACTTCTGGGCATGTGCCATGGAGTACAACTACAGCGTATTCGCGCCGGAGGCCAAGCATTCGATTCTCGACTCCTTGGGACACTTTTGGAGGGTTGTCAGAAGGGTTTATCGCCTGGACGTGATAGTGGTATATGCAAGCCTCGGCGGCTTCGCGCTGTTCGTAGTCGCGAGGCTCAAGGGACGGTTTGGTATTCGGAAGCTCATATCGACCGGCGATCTCTTCAGAGATGCCATTCTGATACCGCCCCTTGTCTACTTCGCGTTTTGCCAGATCAACTTTCAGTCCGGGCCGGACCTTATTCCTTTCATGCCGTTTATCGCACTGTTCGCCGGATTCTTCGCGGTCAGAGTTATATCGCTCTTACTCGAGCGATTCGCCAAATCTACCGCGCGGCTTTCACTTGATAAGCTTCTGTATGCCGGAGCGCTGGCAATCGCAGTCCTCGGCATCGGCGTCAGGTGCGCGCGCTATCGAATCGATGCCGCGTCGCTGCAAGCACAGCGATCCGACGCCGCCGAGATCGCGAGAATACTCGGTCCGGACGGAAAGATCTATGTTCACGGATCAGCGGAGATCCTGGTTTTATTGAATCGCCCAAATCTGAATCCTTACGTATTCATCGATTGGGGGATGGACGACTTCGTAGCTTCAAAGTGGCACGGAGGTTCCTTCCAGAACGTGATCGACGAGATGGAGAGCCAGGCTCCAAGAGTCGTGATTCTGTCGCGGCTCAAAGCGGTCAGACACGCTCAGGATCTCGAGCAATGGGCCTCGGAGCACTATGAGAGGCGAGTCGTAGGCGACTACCACATATTTGTCAGAAGCGAGAGCGCTCCCCGCGTGTGAATCGCCGGCCGAGCGGAGGAAAGCTTGTCTGAGAGAAATAAAAGCGGCCTGAAGCGGCGCGCGGACTTCGTTCTGCCGGCAATAGTCATTGGGCTGTTCGCTGCCGCATCCGCGCAGCGAATCGGCGCGGTTCCCGTGCCCGACGACGGCGACGAGTCGATGATCCTGCAGGTGCCGTACGAGATAATGCACCACGGAAAATTCGCGTGGCCGATGTATCGATTTCTGGGCGGCGGCATTGACGAGACGTGGCATTCTTTCAGGCCGGTCTACTACTGGCTGATGACCGGCTTCTTCAAGGTATTCGGATGGGGTCTGGCGCAGGGACGAGTATTCACTTTGATCGGCGCCTGCCTATTGCTCGTGTTCGTGTATATCGTGGGTCGACGGCTCTTCGATTGGCGAACGGGCTTCATTGCGGTCGTAGCGCTGGTTTGCGATCCCACGTTTCTGGAACGCGCCCGAATGGTTCGCAACGAGCACGTCGCGATGATGTTCGCGATGGCTGCGTTTTACTTATACGAGCGGGCCGAAGAGAAAGAGAACCGGAAACTCTTTCTGGCTTCGGGCGTCGCAGCAGGCGCGGGCGTGATGACTCACACGAATGTGTTGTACCTGCTCGCGGCCGTGCTGCTATTGATGCTCCTTCGCCGAGGTCGGCGAGCAATATCGAGCCTTCCGCTATATCTTTTTTCGGCCGGAGCAGTATTGGCAATGGCGTATGAGATCATCTCCGACCTTACTGATCTCGCTAACGTGGCGCTCCAATACAGAGGCGATCGGGCTCACTTCAATCTGTTTTCCATCGACGGAATCTGGCGGAGTCTGTCGACCGAACCCAACAGATACCAGCGCTGGTTTGCCGGCGCCGAAGTCTTTCCGCTCTCGAGCGTCTCTCCAACACTGCTGCACGTGTTTCAAGCTCTAATCGTCGCCGCCGTCCTGTACTTGCTCGTAACCGCGGTCCGAAGAATCAGGTCAGGCGGTGCGATGGCCGACGCGCGCGTGCGAATCTTTATCGTGACTCTTGTCGCGGTCCTGTTCTTTGCGCTTGCGACCGGCCCAAAGCGAAAGAGCGTAATCTATGTAGTCTATCTGAGCCCCTGGTTTGCCCTCTGTGTCGGCGCCCTTGGGCGTGACCTGCTTCAACGCGCCAAGACACTCTTTTATGGCCGATGGCGATTCGTGAAGATCTATCGTATCGCGACTGCCGTCGCCGTCATCCTCGCCACGACCGCGTTCGCCCTCTTGCTCGCGCGCCAATCTCGCCAATACCTTCGAGCCGTGCGCGACCCCAACACCGCGTCGTTCGAAGAGTTGAAGGCTGCGCTTCAGAGCATAGTGCCCGACGGTGTCTGCCCGGTATCCGTTCTCAGGCCCGTAGTGTGGCTGGCGTTCCCTGAATCCGATCGCTGTTACGCGAGCATCGAAGGCCGAATGCTGGACGAGGTAGATATTGAAGGAAAAGAGTTCGCGCTTTTCACCATCGGTCATAAGCCTGAAGAGTGGACCAAGAAGCCGCTCGAGGAGTATCACGTGCTCGGCGAAGCCAGAAATACGCCCTACGGCGATTTCGTGATCTATTACCTCGGAGTAAATTCTCGATATCAATCGCTGGTTCCAACGCTGTATGAATTCCACGGTACGCAGCGCGGGTATAGACGGATTGAATCCGAGCCGCAAAATCTCTGGTCAATTCCCGGGTCGCCGGAGTGACGATAATAAACGCAGAAACTCAAGAGCGCGGATCGTCGCCCGCTGACGCAATCGATCAAGGCATGGAAACAGGCCCGGCTGACGGCGCTCGACTATTTTCGCGCTTGAGACTGTCGGCAAACACCCTTATTGCCGTCGGCGCCTTTGTGCTCGCGGTGATCGTGATGCTGATGTACAAGACGCTCAGTCAGCCCGAAGGAGGCGATCCGGCGATCTACGACTACATAGCACAATGCATAGTCAAAGGGCTGATGCCTTATCGCGACGTGATAGATCCGAAGGGTCCCGGCCAGATGTACCTGAGCGCCGCGGCGATGGCTGTGGGCGGCTTGTTCGGCATCAACGACGTCATCTCGGTGCGACTCCTGAATGTCATATTGATGGGTATTCTTTCAGCGGTGACGTTCAAGACGGCTTACGCTTATCTGCGCGATCGCCATGCCGCGTCCATTGCGTTTCTGTTTTTGCTTTTCGCGGGACAATTCCCATTGATGATGAACACGGGCGGACAGCCGAAGCTCCCGATGATGATCTTCGGCCTGATCGCCTTGGAAATGATCGCGCTGAATAAGCCCGTGTGGTCCGGCTTCTTTGGAATGTTGTCCTGTTTATGCTGGCAGCCGGGACTGATGTTTGTCGGAACCGCTGTGTTGATCTTCTCCCGATATCTGACGAGTTGGCGCGATATGAAGGCGATCAAGGTTGTCGCGGGGGCCGCCGCTCCGCTCGCGGTCACTTTTGCGTACTTTCAATTCAAGGGCGCGCTCACGGACATGTGGTCCTGGACGATAAGATTCACCTCTTCGGTGTTCGCGCGCGAAGGCGCTAAGCCGCTGCCGGAAGCGTTCAATCATTTCTGGAATATCGTCTCCTTTGTCTTTCACTACGACCTTGCGCTTCTGGCTATGGCCGGAATCGGAATCGCTGTATACGCCTTCAGGCGAATCCGTTCACGTGGCGAGACAGGATTCATCTCATCACCGGAGCGTTATCGAGACGCACTGTTATTCCCGCCGCTTGTGTACTTGATATTTTGTCTTATTAATTTTCAGAACAAGCCGGATCTCATCCCGTTCTTTCCGTTCATCGGAATCTTTTCAGGATATTTCATCGCCGGTCTCGGCAGGGCGCTGATACCGAAGTTGCCGTCGAGCGGGAAATGGGATCGGAAGCGGTTTCAGACCGTATATGCGCTCCTTACTGTAGCTTTGCTCGCGGCGGTAGCTCTGACGAGGGCGGCGCGCTATAAGCTCGAAGGGGTGACTCTCGCGGATCAGCGTCAGGAGGCCGCGGTTATATCCGGTTATCTCGGCCCGGGCGACACGATGTATGTTCACGTGGCGGCTGATCTGCTTGTTCTGACTCACAGACAGAACCTGAATCCCTATATCTCATTTGGACAGGGCGCGGATCTTTTCATCTCCGCCGGCAGGCCCGGCGGGTTCAGCGATGTGATTGATGAAATGGAAGCGCGGAAGCCGAAACTCGTGGCGCTCTCACGTCTGGCGGGCGTGCGACATCATCAAGAGCTTGAGCAATGGGTTCAGCAGCACTACGACAAGCTCGAAGGCTTGAAACACACGAAGATATATATTCGCAAACCCGAGTAGTTGATTATGACTGAAGTTCTTTGCCTGGTTTGAAGCGGATTGTTTTGCCCGCGGGAATCTTCGTTACCTCTCCGGTTCTGGGATTGCGTCCGACGCCTCGCTTGCGAGGCTTGACGACGAAGACTCCAAAGCCTCGAAGCTCAATTCGTTCTCCGCGTTGCAATGCGGTCTTCATCGCTTCGAAGAGTGATTCGACCGCGGTTTCGGCCTTTGCTTTTGGGACGCCTGTTTTATCAGCAACGTGGTTAACGATGTCGAGCTTTATCACTTCCGCCTCCTCCAGTTTTTCTTTTATGTTATCAATTGTCGAAGCGATTTCAATCGCCTTCTAAAAGGGTTGCCATTATAGAATTGCCGCATGGTGGTGTCAAGAATACGGTTAGAGTTAGAGTTTACCGATAGCTTGTGCTTGTCGCGCTCAAGCTTGTACACTCCGTCGTCGCTTAACACTGGCAGATGGCAACCGACGAATTAAGACTCGACAGATACCTATCATACGTTTGGCGCGCAAAATGGATCGTTCTGGCCGGCGCCATACTGGCGGCAGGCATCGCCGCTTGGAACGTAAATCGACAACCTGTCCTCTACTCGGCCATTGCCAATCTTCAGGTCGGCCGAGTATGGAAAGCGCCTATCGATGACCCAAACGTGGCCGCTGAAATAGTAAACAGCGATGGATTCGCCGATCAGCTTGCGGGCAAGATCGGTCCAAGCCGAGGCCGTATCAAACACAGCATACACGCCGAGGCCGTCACCGCCGGGCCGCCGCGTGCTCAATACACAATTCTAGTCAGGATCACTGCCAGGACTGAATCCGCGGACGATTCGGTTAAGCTTGCAAAAGGGGCCGCGGACCATTTGCTTGCGCTCCACGAAAAGGTATTCGACGAAGCCCTCGCGCCCCATCTCGATCATCAGAAGCGCCTGGAAGCCCGGCGCGACGAGCTGTCTAAGCAGGGAGCCTCATCCGCCGAGATGTTGCTCCGAATCGAGCGTGAGCTCGACGATGTTCGAGCCTCCAACACATCTCCGACCGAAACCGAAAAGACCCGTTTGATTTCAGACGTCTCCAAAGGCAAAGTCGAACGGCCCGAGGTCCTTCGCAGCGCCGCGACCGCCGCTCTCATCGTAGCTCTCTTCCTGATCGCTGCCGCCTTGATCGCTGGATACTTTCTCGATTCACGCGTTGAAACCGAGCAGGCGACGCAACAGAGCGATGTTGAAGGCGCTTAACATCGTCGGGGCCCGTCCGAACCTGATGAAGATGGCGCCGGTCATCGCCGAAATGCGGCTGCGCCCGGATTGCTTCGAGCCGATCCTCGTTCACACAGGACAACACTACGACGAATCGATGAGCGGGGCTTTCTTTGAAGAGCTTGGGATTCCAGCACCCGATATCAACCTCGGCGTCGGCTCGGGCTCACACGCGGAGCAAACGGGCCGGATCATGATTGCTCTGCAAGAAGTGATGTCGGAAATCAAGCCCGATTGGGTCATCGTCGCCGGAGATGTGAATTCGACGATGGCAGCGGCTCTTGTAGCCGTGAAATTGCATATTCCCGTCGCTCACGTCGAAGCCGGACTTCGAAGCCGTGACCGCGGCATGCCGGAAGAGATCAATCGAATAGTTACTGATGCCGTAGCCGATCTGTTGCTTACTCCATCGCGAGACGCGGATCGCAACCTCATAAACGAAGGCGTCGATCCGGAAAAGATATGCTTCGTCGGAAACGTGATGATCGACACGCTCCATCGCAATCTCTCGCGCGCCAACGACTCGACGATTCTCGACAGACTGGTCTTGCAGCGCGGCAAATATTGCGCGATGACTCTGCATCGACCTTCGAATGTCGATGACAAAGAGATCCTCGCGGGAGTCTTGAGCGCTATATCGGCGATTCAAGAACGCATCCCCGTGGTCTTTTCGGTTCATCCGCGCACGCGAAATCGCCTTGAAGAATTTGGGCTTACGGCAATGCTGCGCTCGATGGAAAAGTTAATCCTGACCGAACCGCTTGGCTACCTGGACTTCCTGCAGCTCTACAGCAACAGCAGGCTCGTACTGACCGACAGCGGCGGAATTCAGGAAGAGACCACGGCTCTCGGCATCCCGTGTATTACCCTGCGCGAGAACACCGAACGGCCGATCACGGTGACCGAAGGAACCAATCGACTGGCCGGCAGTGATCCCGAAGTCATAAAGCGAGAAGTGTTCGCGATATTAGATGGCATAACGCCGGCCGGACGTATTCCCGAGCTCTGGGACGGCCACGCGGCCGTTCGAATAGTGGACGCGATAGAGCGGGCGTGATCTTTTGAAGATCGAAAGCCTCAAATCGATTCGTGAACGAGCTCGCGGCATGAGCGCGGGCGAGATCGCAGCCGAGTTCTTCTTTCGCCTCAAGCGCTTCGTCAATCACAAGCTCCAGTATCTCTCAGACAAACCGCACACAACGACGATCTCCGACACCGGCCTGCTGCAGGCGTTCGATTGTGATAATCGCGCGGATATTGTCCAACGGATGCGCACTCCAGGCGCTTTCGCGGTTCCGGGTCTGCGTGACCTGGATCGAACCGTCTCACTCATAAAGAGTCGATTCCCGGATGCGATTTCGCGTACGACATCAATAGCCGATGAAATCCTGAACAAGCGCGTGCGCGTGTTCGGGCGCCAGATTCAGCTTCGCAAGCCGATTGCGTGGCACTCCGATCCTTTTACTGAGACGATCTGGCCGCGCACGCACTTCACAACCATTCCGCTGATTCTTGGAAACGGGTCCGATATACGCGTGCTCTGGGAGTTGAACCGGCTTCAGCACCTGACGGACCTTGGCCGCGCCTACGCGCTGACCGGCGACGAACGCTACACGGAGGAATTTCGAGAACAGGTGGTGAGATGGTGCGAGATGAATCCGCCGCGATTCGGGCCCAACTGGACCGTCGCGATGGAGGCCGCCATTCGGGCCGTCAACCTGATCGTAGCTTTTCAACTCTTCCGTTTCTCACCGGCTCTCGACGACGAATTCGTTTTATCATTGATGAAGACTTTGCTGGCGCATGGCCGCTTTATTCAAAGCAATCTTGAATTCTCGCTGCGGAAAACGAGCAATCACTACCTCTCGGATCTGATCGGGCTATTCGTGCTCGGTGTGACGCTTCCTCCCGGCCGAGAGACCGCCGCGTGGACGGAGTTTGCTCGCCGCGCGCTCGTGGGAGAGATGGACATTCAAGTTCTCTCGGATGGCGTCGACTACGAAGGCTCGATCGCGTATCACCGGTTTGTCGTCGAGATATTCACGCTGTTCCATCTGTTGAATCGCGAAACCGGCGTCGAATTGCCGTCGTGGTTCGAAGAGGACCTCGAGAATATGTACGGCTTCGCGCGGGCGTATCTGAAACCCGACGGAACGGCCCCCGCGATAGGAGACTCCGACGACGGGCGGTTGATACGGTTCACGCAGCGCGCCCCGGACGATCATAGCTATCTGCTCTCAATGGCGGCCGCGATTTTTCGTAAAAGTAAGTTCAAATCGGACGAGTTGATCGACGAAGAAACGCTGTGGCAGCTAGGAGCGGGAGGCGCTTCGGACTATGACCATCTCGCGAATACGGGCGCCCAATCGCAAGAATCCGCCTCATTCGAAGACGCCCAGATATTCATTCAGCGCTCCGGCGACTTGTATCTAATAGCCGATTGCGGCGATCACGGAGCGAGAGGACGCGGATCACACGCTCATTCGGACGCACTGTCTTTCGAGCTGCAGGCCTATGGCGACACGTTTCTGCGAGACCCCGGCACGTACATTTATACGGGCAGCGAAACCTGGCGAAACACGTTTCGCTCCACCGCCTATCACAACACGGTGAAGATCGATCGAACAGAAATCTCTACCATCGTCGGAGGCAGCCTCTTCACGCTGGGACCAAACGTCCGGCCTCGAATAAATCGATGGGAGAGCACAAGATCTGAAGACGTTCTCGATGCCGAGCACCACGCCTATGAAAGGCTCGGCGAACCGCTGGTTCATCGGAGGATAATCACGTTTCATAAGCTGGAAGGCTACTGGTCGGTTGACGACCGGTTCACCGGAAGCGGACGGCATCTATTCGAGTTCTATTTCAATTTCGACCACGGTGTCAAAGTCGCAATAGAGCAAGAGAATCGCGTCATTCTGCATGGCCCAAATGCATCGCTGGCGATTACTCCAGTATCCGAAGCGGCTTTTGACTTGGAAGAGACCGAACGATGGATATCGCCGTCGTACGGGACGCGGCTCGCCGCTTCTGGTATAGTATTTCGTCTTACGGCAGACACGCCCTGGTCAAACACGATGCTGTTGATTCCATACAGCTACACCGATAGCGGCAAGTTAATTCGAATACTCAACGCGCGAGGCCTCGACAAAGCCGGCGCTGAATAATTCTCAAAACGAAGTAGTGCGCGGGGTGCGATGTAGATGTGCGGGATATGCGGTGTATTTGAATATAGCGCGAACCAGCCGCAAATAAGCGAGCCGCTTGTTGCTTCGATGCGCGACGTAATGACCCACCGCGGACCCGATGACTCAGGACTCTACATCAACCCGAATCGCCGCGTCGGGCTTGGCCACAGGCGGCTCTCAATCGTCGATCTCTCTCCCGCGGGCCGAAACCCGATGTCAAATGAAGATGGTTCGGTCTGGATAACCTTCAACGGCGAGATCTATAACCATCAGAAGATCAGGCCCTGGCTTGTGGAACGCGGTCATGTCTATCGATCCCGGACCGACACCGAATCGATCATCCACCTTTATGAAGAGAAAGGCCTCGATTTTGTTCAAGACATCGAAGGCGACTTTGCGATCGGTCTCTGGGATGAGAAGCTCGGGCGGCTCGTTCTTGCGCGCGACCGAATCGGAGTAAAGCCGCTCTATTACGCGCTATGCGGCGGCCGGCTGATCTTTGGGTCGGAGATCAAAGCCATTCTCGCGCACCCGGCGATGAGCCGCGAAATGGACGAGCAGGCTCTCTATCATTACCTCACCTTCTTGACTACTCCGGCTCCTCAAACTCTTTTCGCGAACATCAAGAAACTTCCCGCTGGCTGCATGCTGACTTGCGACCTGCGCGGCGACCTGAAGGTGACCAGATACTGGGACGCCGTCACGCAGCCGCGTGAAATGTCAGGAGACCGCCAACGTGACGAGCGCGAATGCGCCGACGAGCTCCTTCGCCTGCTTACGGAATCCATAGACAAGCGAATGATGAGCGATGTGCCGTTCGGCGTGTTTCTCTCCGGCGGAGTCGACTCGAGCGCCAATGTCGCATTGATGGCGCGGCTGATGACCCAGCCGGTTAGAACATTCACGGTCGGATTCCGAGACCACGCTTCTTACAACGAGCTTGAAGAAGCGAGGTTCGTCGCGCGCGAGTATAGAACCGATCATCACGAAGTCATCATCGACCAGGATGATCTCATCAACTTTCTCCCTGACCTTGTGTTTCATCAGGACGAGCCGATAGCCGATCCGGTATGCGTGCCGCTTTACTATGTGTCCAGGCTCGCGAAAGAATCGGGCACGACGGTCGTTCAGGTAGGCGAAGGCTCGGACGAGCTCTTCTGCGGATATCGCCATTACGCGAACTACCTGGACCTCCACCGTTACCTCTGGCGGTTTTTGTCGAGCCTTCCTTCGGCCGCACGCCGAACGGTCGCCGCGGCAGGCGGGCTCGCGATCAGCGCGCTGACTTCTGGACGCCCTTCAAAACTCGGGAGGTTCGGTCCGGATCTTATGCGAAGGCTCGGTGCGGGTGAAGAGCTATTCCTCACCGGCGCTCTGGTCTTTTCGGAAACGGACAAGCGAAGTCTGCTGTCGGGTTCCGCGCGACAGAGAATCGCCGAGATGGCAGGACTCGACTCAAACGAGCTGTCTTCGCATTCGGTAGTAATGGAGGACCTGGATCGCTTGCTTGCCGCGAAGCCCAAGGCGGACGAGCTTGAGCGCATGATTTACAAAGAGCTAAAGCTGCGGCTGCCCGAGCTGCTCCTAATGCGAGTCGACAAGATCACGATGGCAACGTCGGTAGAAGCACGGGTGCCGTTTCTCGATCACGCGCTTGTCGAGTTCGCGATGTCGCTTCCTTCCTGGATGAAGTATCAAAACGGCGAGACGAAACATATCCTCAAACGAGCGCTCCGCAATGTAGTACCCGACCGCGTGCTCAATCGTAGAAAACAGGGTTTCGCCGCGCCGATCAACGAGTGGATGCTCGATCGTCTCGGCGCTTTCGTCGAACACACTGTTTTGAACTCTCCGCTGCGCAGGCGCGACCTGTTCGACTATGACTACATTGCCGGCCTTGTGAACGAGCATCGCTCGGGCCGAGCGAATCACTCATTCCTGTTGTGGAGCTTGCTCAATCTGAGCCTGTGGTACGAGCATTGGATCGATCCCCGAGTTCCCTCCCCTGCCGGTCGCCGGGAATGCTCGCCGCAATTGGCATTCACCTCGAAGTAAACGGGGCCGTTTATTTTGAAACCGGACACTCGACGCGCTGCATCCATCTCCCCGGCCGTTTCAACCGACTTCGGGCGCGCGTTATTGCGCGAAACCCCTAAACAGGCAGGCATACTTTTTTCCGCCCAGATGCTGTCGCTGGTCATAGGCGTGCTCGCTAACCTGATTCTGGGAAACGCCATGATCCAGACGGAACTCGGGCGGTTTGTCTTTTGTCAATCAGTGGTGTTGATGGCGGGACTCTTCTTTGAGGTTGGTATCTTTTCGGCTGGAGCCAGGGTTCTCGCTCTTGTCAAAGAGCCGGAGGAGCAGAAGCGCGCCGTTGGAGCCCTGGTAGCGGCGGCGCTCGTGATTGGAATTCTCTTCGCTGTGTTCATAGCCGCTGCCTCTTATCCACTCGATCTGATCTTCCATAGAAACGATCGAGCGCTGTTGATGGGAGCGGCGGCCCTTGCTTTTTTTCAGCCGTTTCAACTGATGATCGAGCAGAGTTGTACCGGCCTCAATCAAATTCAAAGGCTGTCCGCGTTTCAGCTCCTCGCAGCCGCCGCCAATCTGTTGATCCTTGCGGTGCTGGCGCTGACGGATCGGCTTACAGCCAGCGCCGCGCTGCTCAGTTATCTTGGAGGCCTCGGTATCGCCTCACTGTGGATACTTTCGCGGCTGCGTCCGCGCTTTCGCGGGCTCGGTCCGTTCGTGCGGCTCACGATGGCTGAGACGAAGAGTTATGGATTCAACATCTATCTCGCCAGACTCACCGGAGCGGCCTCATCGCGACTCGATAATCTCATCATCGGCTACTTTCTCGGACGAGCATCGCTGAGCGACGCGCTGCTGGCTTTGTACTCAATACCTCAGCGCCTGGCCGCTCCCATCGCAACGTTGTCGCGCGCGGTTGGAGTCACCAGATTTCGGGCTTTCGCGGGCTTGCCTCGGATTCCCGCGCGAATACTAAAATGGAACGCGGGATTATTGCTCATCGGATCTATCGGCATGGCTTCCGCTGGGCCCGTCGTGCTCTATTACCTGTTTCCAAAGTATCGAGAGGCCGCACCGCTTCTAATCCCATTCAGCGTTCTGAACTTCTTCGCCGGACTCTTTCAGCCCTACAACAGCTTTCTTGCATCGCATGGCCAGGGAGCGGCGTTGAGGAACGTCGCGGTAGCCGTGACCATTACGAGTGTGGTTGGATTGGCAATTACGGTCCCGCGCTTTGGAATAACCGGAGCCGCGTGGACCGGCGCGGTTGCGATGGCTCTAGACTACCTTCTTCATCTTCACTACTATCGGAAATTCGAAAAGAAAGCGGAACTCGATCTTCATCGCGCCGAACATGCAATCGATGGCTGAAAGCACTACATCATCAATAGCTCCGCCGGATTTGAGAAACGAGTTCAAGCAGAGGGCTCGCGATCAGTGGAGCGCCAATCCATGCGGCGCGAACGCCGCTGATGGATTTGAATACGGCTCACGTGATTACTTTGAGGCGATCGAGAAGTATCGCTACGAAGTGTACGCGCCGTGGATGAAACGCGTGATTGGCTTCGACGAATTCGCGGGCAAGAGCCTGCTGGAGATCGGCTGTGGAACCGGAACGGATTTGTTGCAGTTCGCTCGAGGCGGCGCGAGCGTGACCGGGCTTGATCTCACGCCTCGCAGCATTGAAATCGCGCGGCGGCGATTCGAGGTGTATGGCCTGCAGGGCAGTTTTGGAATAGGCGACGCGGAAAATCTGGCATTTCCCGACGCGTCCTTCGACGCTGTGTACTCGTTCGGAGTTCTTCACCACACTCCGCGAACCGCCCGAGCCGTTGAAGAGGTATATCGAGTTCTCCGCCCCGGCGGCCGCGCAATCGTGATGCTTTACCACAAAAGCTCGCTGCACTATTGGGCGGGACTCGTTTTCAAACACGGGCTGCTTCACCGCGAGCTGTTTCACTCGAGCATTGCCGATATCATGAGCCGCCGCGTTGAACACGGCTCCGATCACGCGCGGCCGTTGGTCAAAGCCTATACACGCGCCGAGGCTCGCGGAATGTTCAGCGCATTCAGTGGGTGCGAAATAATAGTCGATCAGTTGACCCGGCGGGAGCTGCGGCCGTTTGGCGGATTGTTGCCCGATAATCTGTTTCGACGGCTCGCCCGCGCATTCGGCTGGAATCTTATTATTAAGGCTACGAAGTGATCCCTGCCCGTTCGCCTCAATGACTCGCCTCGATCCTATTCATAACGACACGCGAACCGGTTCTGCCGTTCGCGCGAACAAGTCGAATTCGGATGACAAGAATTCTCCGAAGCAGGTCGTAGCCCTCCTCGACCTGTCCGGAAACAAAGAGCGCGCAGCGGCGTGGGCCGAGTCGGAATTCAATCCGCGGGCGATTCAATACATCAACAAGGCCGATCTCAAGGGCGGAGCCGCTCGCGAGATGCTGGCCTGTGTGAGAGCGCTGAACCCTCACACATTTGTGGTGTTCACTTCCGATCTCGACATGCAGAGCGCTCGCGGATCGTTGATGCTCCTGGCACTCTTGTCAGGCGCTCGCGAGATCGTTTTGGCGGACAGCTCCGGGCGCGTGGTTCGCAGATCGCGGATCGGCGCGGCCCTGGTTGAAGCGCCTCGCCTCGCGATTGAGATGCTGTGCGGATATGCACTGGTCCTTCCATTTTCGTGGCTGCTGGCAGCCGTGCTCGGGCTAGCCATGAGATTTCGCGAAATTATTCGAACAGACCACGCAATTCAAAGAAGGACCGTCGATCAATCAGGCTCATGCAACATCCTCTACATTCGTGCGACTCTTTCAGTCTTGCAAGAAGGCGGCATGTCGACACACGTCGAGGGCTTTCAGGGCGGTATGCTCGCGCTGGGCCATACGTTGACACACGTGGAAGTAGGACGCCCAAACGGAACGCCCGAAGTTTCCGGCGCGGCGGTCGGCAACATCTCGGATAGAGTGCGCATTGCTCCCTCGGCATTGGTCGGGGCAACCAAGGCACTGTTCGAGCTTTGGAATAATCTGGTGTTCAGCGTTGCAGCGTTTCGATTATTTGACTCGCCGCGCGACTTCGATTTCATATATCAGCGCTACAGCAGGTTCAACTTGACCGGCGTATTGCTGAGTCTAACGACGGGGCTTCCGCTTGCGCTCGAATTCAACGGCTCCGAAGTTTGGGTGAGCAAGCACTGGGATTCAATTGGGCAGATGCCGCTGTTACGGCAATTCGAAAGGCTGAATTTGAAAGCCGCTGACGCCGTCTTTGTTGTATCAGAGGCCATGAAGAACTCTTTGACGGCGGAAGGCGTCGACGACGCTCGAATCATCGTCAATCCGAACGGTGTCAACACGGAGATATTCCGGCCTGATTGCGGAGGGCGGATGATTCGTGAAGAGCTCGCAATCGATGATCAGGTGGTAGCCGGTTTCGTCGGAACTTTCGGACCCTGGCATGGCGCTCCGGTATTCGCCGAGGCAGCGCGACTCGTAGCCCGGCAAGCGCGCTGCCATTTTCTTTTCGTCGGTGATGGAGACGAGCGCCCTGCTGCCGAACGAATATTGTCACAGCTCCGAATCGGCGCGTTTACTTTCACCGGGCGCATTCCACATGACAGGGTTCCGTCATATCTTGACGCGTGTGACATTCTGGTCTCGCCGCATGTGCCGTTGGCCGATGGAAGCGAGTTCTTCGGATCGCCGACAAAGTTATTCGAATATATGGCTATGGCTCGCGCTATCGTCGCCAGCCGTCTAGGCCAGATCGCCGACATTATCGAAGACGGCAAGAGCGGTTTACTTGTAGAGCCGGGAGACGTCGCCGCGCTGGCGGGCGCAATCGAGCGACTCTCGAATGACAAGGAGTTTCGAATGGCTCTAGGAGCCAATGCCAGAGACGTAGTCGAGACCCAATACACGTGGAAAGCGAACGCGTCGCGCGTGGTTGAAACGATGCAGGTTATTGTTCCTGAAGGGGAACGAGTCAATAGCCGGGGGTGAAGCGCAGCGCAGCCCCCGGTATGGTCGAAACTTCCCAATTCGGTGTTCCCTGAACGTAGCGCCAAAGGGCGCGAGCTATGACCCTATGTTGAAAGGCGAATCGATAATCTGTTTTGCCGGTGAAGACTGGTGGTATCACCATCAGCATTCCAAGAACCACATCATGCGCAGGCTTGCGCGAGCCGGCAACAGAGTCATCTTCGTCAATTCAATTTCGATGGGGCTGCCGTCGTTGGGCAGCAGCGACCTCTGGGCCAAGCTCAAACGAAAACTGAAGAGCTACGCCAAATTCGTCAGGAAGACAGAGGACGGCGTGATCGTAGTCTCGCCATTGACGATTCCCTTTTACTCCAATGCACTCGCGAGAGCGATAAATCGGATGTTGCTCACGGTCCAACTCAAATTGCTGATGATCGCGTTTGGACTCGACAGGCCGATACTATGGATCGCAATTCCGACCGCGTTTCAAGTAGTTGGAAAGCTTGGAGAGCGGGCGCTGATCTATCACATCTCCGACAAGTACGACCTGAACCAGATGGATCACGCGACCTCAGCAACCGTGATATCGGAGATGCATCAGGCGCTCCTGGCCCAAGCCGATCTCATCTATTTCTCCGGAAGAAAGCTTTTCAACGAAGAGACCTCCACAAGCAGCGAGATCGCTCTTAAGTCCAGGCTGCTGGAACACGGCGTAGACTTCGATCATTTCGCGCGGGCCACGTCTCGCGAGTGGGAGGAGCCCGCCGAACTCGGTAATGTTCCGCATCCGCGCCTCGGCTACTTCGGAGCTGTTGAATCCTGGCTGATCGATCAATCCCTTATTCGATATGTGAGCGAACGGCGGCCGCAATGGCAATGGGTCTTTGTGGGTCTGAGGGCCGCGCCGCTCGAGATCGAACGGCTGCCCAATGTTTACTATCTCGGATCGAAACCTTACTCGGATATGCCGCGATACGCTTCGCAATTCGACGTGTGTGTATTGCCCTGGACGGCTGACAATAAGTGGGTTCAGTACGGGAGCGCGATCAAGGTCCGCGAGTACCTGGCAACGGGAAAGCCGGTTGTAATCACCCCTCTTTACGAGTACGAGCATCTCGATGGTATACTGCGCATCTCTCGCGGCTACGATGACTTCATCGCCAAGGTGGAAGACGCGCTCGAACGGGACACGAAAGCAGCTCGAACAGCCCGACAGGAGACGGTGCGTGAGTTGACCTGGGACTCGCGCGCTTCGATGGTATCGGAGGACATTGAGGAGCTATTGAAGAAGTCATCGGCGCACACCAAGGATTGAAAATGAATCGAAAACTCGCCTTCTTCGGGATCTCTCTCGTCAGCCTATCGGTGCTGGTGCTGGAACTCGGCCTCACGCGTCTTTTTTCGGCTACGATGTACTATCACTTCGCCTTCATGGCCATCTCGCTTGCGCTATTCGGGTCGGGAGCCAGCGGAGTGTTTGTTTATATATTTCAGAAGAAGCTGTCCGCGGTTAGCACGCCCGCGGCCCTTGCTACGGCCTCGAGTTTCTTCGGTGTGTCGACGGTCGTAGCGTTGATCGTAATTCTCTCCAACCCGCTCACGTTCGAGCCCGGAATGGCGAATCAGTATCGTCTGATCGCTATTTATATCGCCTGCGGTCTGCCGTTCTTTTTCGCAGGCGCCGCGGTCACCGTAGCCATCAGCAGATTCGCCCGGGAAATCAGCAGGCTTTATCTATTCGATCTCGCGGGAGCGGCCGCGGGCTGCCTGTTGCTCATCCCCATCCTGAATTGGATTGGAGCCATCAACACAGTTTTGCTTGTGGCCGCTCTGGCATCAGGCGCCGCGGTGCTCTTTTCGTTCGACCCTGCCGTCAGGCTCTTTCAGAGAGTCGCGTGCGGAGTTGTCGCCGCGGGTTTATTAGGCCTGCTTGGATTTAACCTGATCACCGGGCGCATCGAAATACGAATGGCGAAAGGATTCGCCGAACGGAACGTGGTCTTTTCAAAATGGAACTCGTTCTCGCGAATTACCGTGGAAGGAGACGAGCGCACCGGCTATGAAATCAAGATCGACTCGGATGCGGCTACGAGGATCGTTCCAAGATCAAACAACATCAGGGCTCATTCTTATCAGTTTGGCAGGATCGAAGCGCTGGCCTATCACGTCAGACCGGCCTCGACCGCATTGATCATCGGGCCGGGAGGCGGGATGGATGTGATGGGCGCTCGGGTCTTTCACGTCAATTCGATTACCGCCGTCGAAGTGAACCCGATAATCGCGCGCGACGTTATGTCGAGCGAGCGTTTTCTCAACTTCTCCGAAGGTCTTTATCACCAGCCTGACGTGCGGGTGGTAGTCGATGAAGGAAGAAGCTTCATCCGAAGCTCCGCGAAGAAATACGATCTGATCCAGGCGACGATGGTCGATACGTGGGCAGCCACGGCGGCCGGAGCTTTCGCATTAACCGAGAACAACCTCTACACCGTCGAGGCGTTCGACGATTATGTCAATCACCTCACTGACGACGGCGTCCTGACAATGACGCGATGGTATTTCGAGCCTCCGGACCAGCTTCTGAGGCTCGTTTCGCTCACGCGGGCGATGATGAAGGATCTCGGCATAAGCAATCCCGAACGGCACATAATGCTGATCCGCGATCCTCGCAGCAAAGACGAGCGGACTCCGGCTACTTTCATCTTCAAGAAGAGCGAGCTGAGCGACGACGAAGTGAAAGCCATTGAGAAGGTCGCCGAGGCGATCGGATTCGAGCTGCTCTACACCCCGCTGACCAGGCCCGATAATCTGTTTACGACGATGATTACCGCCTCTAACGCCGCGGACGTCTGGGGGCCGTTCGAGACCAACATCGAACCGGTTCGCGATAACAACCCATTCTTCTTTAATTCGCTTCGGCTTTCGAATCTCGGCCGCGCGCTTGGCGGCACGGGCGAATGGCAGAAGACAAATCTAGGAACTCTCGTCTTGTTTTCGCTATTCGGAGTGACTTCCGTCCTCGTGATTGTCTTTATCCTGGGGCCGCTCGTGTTCAGGAGAAGAGCTCTGGCGACTCGCACCAAGACCAAGCTCGGATATCTGCTCTACTTCGCATGCCTGGGCGCTGGATTCATCATCGTCGAGATGGCAATGGTGCAGAAGTTCATATTGTTTCTTGGTCACCCGGTGTACGCTCTGGCGGTAGTCCTCTTCTCTATTCTCACTTTCAGCGCGATTGGGAGTCAGTTAACGGGCCGGTTCAACGAACGGGAACTTGGCGGAACGCTGACCAAGGTGCTGCTGCTGCTGGTTGCACTCGTAATCGTATACATCCTCGTGTTGCCGCCGATTTTCTACGGACTGGTCCATCTGGCCCTCTGGCTCAGAATCGTCATAGCGGTTTTTCTGATCGCTCCGCTTGCAGTGCTAATGGGCATGCCTATGCCGACAGGAATCAAAATTCTCTCGGAGCATGCGGCCGAGATAATACCGTGGGCCTGGGGAGTAAATGGAGCGGCGTCGGTGATGGGCACGGTCGCGGCGCTCGTGATCGCGATCTTGAGCGGGTTCAATCAAGCGCTTGCGGCAGGCTCGGCGCTCTATCTGATTGCGATGGTTTGCGTGCGGGCATCGGTCAAAGGCGTCGCCGTAGTCGAGGAATTGAGCGAAGACCGGCAAGCCGAACCAAACGAGGCAATCGCTGCGACCTGAATCGTTCCGCGCATCGCGATCGCTGCACAACGCAGCGGAGAATTCATCGCGAGCGGGACGGAATAGAAGAGCCGAGCAGACATCGACATTTGCTCCCGGAAGTTGTTCAATCTTCATGCAAGGCTCTCGAATTACTAACGGAGGGTTAAGGATGAAACGGGTAGTATTTCTCATCGCGCTTCTCGCGATCGCTCCGTCCTTTATCGCACATTCGGCGACTCGCACTCAGGAATCGACGGTCTATGTATGTTCGATGCATCCGGAGGTTCAATCATCCTCGCCGGGAAGTTGTCCCAAATGCAAGATGAAGCTTATCGTTCAGGCGCCGCCGAAAAAAGAGCCGCAGTCAGCGGAAGCGTACACCTGCGCTATGCATCCCGAAATCAGAAACCCCGCTCCTGGGAAATGTTCCAAGTGCGGCATGACTCTCGTCGCCGCGAATCCGGGAGTGCCGGGCGAATTCGACTTGCAGATGCAAGCCACGCCGGCGGCCGTCAAACCGGATGAGAAGGTGAAGCTCAGATTCGTCATATCGGATCCAAACACCGGCAAACAGGTAAAGCAATTCGCGATCATGCACGACAAGCTCTTTCACCTGTTCATCGTCAGTCAGGATCTTTCGCAGTTTCAGCATATTCATCCGATGCTCGAATCCGACGGGAGTTTCACCATCGAAACCGTTCTGCCCAAGCCCGGCCACTACAAGGTGTACTCGGACATTTATCCAATCGAAGGAACGCCTCAGGTCCTTCAGCGAGACATTTCGACTGTAGGCTATAAGAGCGACCTCCACGCCAGTGTTCCTCACCTTAGCGCTGACACTGTGCTTACAAAGACACTCGATGGGATAAAGATCGAGCTCAAGCTTGATCCCGCCGAGCCCATCGCCGGCAAGCCGATGACGCTCAAATATCACCTCACGGATGAGAAAACCGGCGCGCCGCTGCGTATGCTTAAACCGTACCTGGGCGCGTGGGGCCACACGCTGGTCCTCAGCGAAGATCAGACCGAGTACGTCCATTCGCACCCGGCGGAAGCGATTCCGGAGGATGTCGACCGCACAAAGCTCAGGGGAGGACCGGATGTGACGTTCGAAGGGCTATTACCCCGCCCCGATGTATACAAGATATGGACTCAGTTTCTGCACGGCGACACGCTGACTACCGTTTCCTTCACAATAAAAGCGGTGCAGTTACATTGAGATGAGCGTCAGCAATCGGCCTTGAGTTGTCGCGCTCATTTCACGCGTCGATCAAGGCTTCACTCCTCGATTGCACGCGATCACAGAAAGAGAAAAAGAAACCTAACGGTGTATCTACGGCTCGAATAATGGAGGACCCTTCCTGTTACCGCGCATCACGGCGCAGGTCCGACCTCTGATCTCTCTTCATTCAATCTCCCTTTAACCGCGGTTACTTTCTCTCTGAACTCACCGCCATAAGCGGAAGCAAAGGCGAGTCTTTGCAGCAGACATCAAACTCTTGCCTTCAATAAGGGCTCCGGGCCAGCCTCAACATTCACGGGAAGAGCCCATCTATTTTATGGCGATTGCCAGCGTGTCGTGATGCGCGCTGATTAGAGTCCGTAGGTAAGGGCCGATCTTATTCGCGGCTCCAAAGCCCGATGCTTTGGCGGCGGCCTCCTGATCCTTCTCAGTAAAGTCGGCGCTCTCCGCGTAGTGCTTGATGTCCCGATACATTCCGATAGTGAATATGTCCCACCCAGCGCCCTGATCGCGAACAAAGATGAGGTTTTCGGGCCGCTTGAGCAGTTTCTGATAGGCGTTCTCCATCTCGCGTTCCTTCAGCAACTCGGAATGTTTGCCAGGCAATGCCTGAAATATTTCGAGGTGAAAAAAGCCCGCCCGTCCAAACGCCCGTCTCGTTTCATCCAGAGGCGGCCCGTGCACAAATATGTCTTCCTGCCACGCGATGTATTCCTTGAGCTTCTCAAGAAACTGAGCGCTTTCGGCGGCGCGTCTGCGAGAGATCCTGGCCGATTGATAATAGTCGACGTAATCGCCCATCGGGAAAAGCATCAATAGATCCCACTTATCTCCCTGGCTGTGCCGGCACCACATCGGAGCTTCATCTCCGATCGTTTTGTATGCAGCCTGCCTCGACTTGTACAGCTCAATCAGATCGAGAATCTTTCCTGGAGCGGCTTGAATAAAGCTCGCCTTGTAGAGATAGCTCGTATCCGCCGCTTCCGTACTGCCGGCGAAGCCCGCGAATGTAAGAACCAAAATCACTGGAATTAGAAGTCGCATTGTTTCCTCGAGTGTAAATTTGATTAATTTATCCAGCTCCTGCGTAAGGGCGCCCGTCCGTTTCAGAAGGCCGGCGCTTTCAAGCTACGCAGCCGCTGGCCGACGCAGCGGCCAGGTGAATCGGCGAATCCATCATCCCAGGCTCCTAGCGACCGATGGCTTTGCTCCCGGAACTTCAGCCTCCCGCTCGCGTTCAAAGGTGACCTCGACTCGAAAGATTTCGCGAAACCAGTCAGCCTTTCGGTCGCCCGACCAGAGCTCGACGTCGCATTCCGAGGTCGCCGCGACGATGAACCTTACCGACGAGCCTTCGACTTCGCAGCGAACATCGCTAATAGACTGGCGGTGCGTTCGATCGAGCCCGTCGGCTATTTGAAGAATCGCCGCCAGCCTCAGCACGGTCGAACGGTGGGCGCGATCCAGGGCTCGAAAGTCTTCGTGCTCGCGCCGACTTCGGTTATCGCGAGCCTTTCCCGGCATCGAGCCGCGATGATATCTCACTACCGCGGCCAGGACCGCAATCTCGTTTCCGGTAAAGCCAGGCATCTCCGAATTCTTGATCAAATAAACGGAGTGTCGATGATGGTTGTTAGGAGCGATGTGATAACCGATATCGTGAAGCAGCGCGGCATACTCGAGAAGCTTTCGATCCTGCGAAGTCATGCCGTGCAGATCGAGCGTATCGTCGAAGATTCTCTGCGCCAGGCGCGCAACCAGATGCGAATGCTTCTCGTCGTATTCATATCGACGCGCGACCGACAGCACCGACCGGGTGCGCACGTCGAGCAATTGCACAGGCGCGGCGTCCTCCCGTACCGGCGCGATCTGGCGAAGAAAATCCAGCACGACGCCCTCTCTCAGCGACCAGTCACAAGTCGTTATCGACTCCGCGCCCACTTCGGTCAGTATGGTTTCTAAAAGAACGCCTCCGGCCACGATGATGTCGGCCCGCTGTTTTTCGAGCCCCGGAACCTTCGCCCTTTCACGGAGGTTCATCTTTGCAAGCCGTCTGTTGAGGCGCTTCAATTGGTCGAGCGTCACCGACTGATTGAATGACTCGAAGCCCGAAGTATCTTCTTCGCCGAATGAATGGGCTTGGATGGCTGCTCGAACGAGATTTAGGACCGTGCCCGAGGTTCCGATGGCGAAATCGAACCCGACCTGATGCACTTCTGAAACAACGCGGCTGAGATCCGCGCGTATGCTCGTGCTGAGACGTTGGAGCTCGTCCCTTGAAGCAGGATCCGTAGTGATGAATTTTTCGGTCAGCCGAACGGCGCCGAGTCGCATCGATTGGAGGAGTTCCGGTTCCGAGCCCCGTGTGATGATAAATTCGGTCGAGCCGCCTCCGATGTCGATGATGAGCGCGCGCTTACCGTGAAAATCAGTAACCTCCGAAACCGCGAGCGCAATCAGTCGCGCTTCTTCGACGCCGGGAAGCACCTCGACTTCGAGGCCGACCTCTTTGCGAACGCGTTCTATGAATGTATCGGCATTGTAGGCTTCGCGGACGGCCGCGGTGGCGGTAGTAATGATTCGTTCGACGCCGTTGGCTTCCGCCATCTTACGGTAGCGAGAGAGCGCGACCATGGCGCGATCCATTGTTTCCTTCGGCAGGACGTGCAGCCGGAGCGTTCCGGCGCCCAGCCTCACCATCTCTTTCTCGCGGTCTATTATTTCGAGGTTCTGGCCTTCAGCGGCCCGAACGATGACAAGATGAATGGAATTGGAGCCTATATCAATCGCTGCTAGTTTCATACCCTGGGTTCAAAACCATAAGGCTAGAGTCGCTGGTCAAGGTCAAAGTATAACGAACCGTCACTCGCGGGCAAGAACAATAGGCGCGGGCCCTCATGCCGGATTAAGGAGCGCTCTCCATCATCACTCGTCCAGATGAAACAGATCGTGGATGACTTTAACCGCTCGCTCCGCATCCTTCTCGCTCACGATGGCACTGATGCGAATCTCGGATGTAGAGATCATCTTGATGTTGATACCAGCCCTGCCGAGCGCGGTGAACATCTTCGACGCTACGTCAGGCCGATCCATCAGCCCGGCGCCGACTATGCTGACTTTGGCGACATCTTCATCCACGCTGACGCCCTCCGCGCTCAGCTCCTTCGCGGCGGCCTCGAGCGCTTCAAAAGCGGATTGCGCATCATCACGTCGGACGGTAAACGTGATGTCGTTGACCGATCTATCTTCGTGGAAAGCCTGAATTATCATATCGACGCCTATGCGCCGCTCCGCGAGCGCCCCAAAAATCAGGCCAGCCACTCCGGGCTGATCCGGTGCCTTGAAGATGGCAAGACGGGCCTGGTCGCGGTCTAAAACGACTCCGCTCACGGGTCGATAAATCTCCATTTCGCCGGCTCCTGTCAGAAGAGTTCCAGTGTTGTTGCGATCGAACGTATTCCTTACTCTAACGCGCAGCCGATTCTTTCTTGCGAGCTCCACCGCGCGCGGATGAAGGACCTGGGCGCCTACACGCGCCATCTCGAGCATCTCTTCGTACGATATACGATCGAGCAAACGAGCGGTCGCGACCATATTAGGATCGGCCGAATAAACGCCGTTAACATCCGTATAGATGTCGCACGTCTCCGCTCCAAGCGCCGCCGCCAGAGCTACAGCGGTAGTGTCGGAGCCGCCGCGTCCAAGAGTCGTGACATGTCCTTCGGAGCTGACCCCCTGGAATCCCGCGGCCACGACGACAAGACCTTCGTCCAGATACCTGGTTATTCTATCGGTGTTGATATCGACTATTCGGGCCGCGGAGTGGACGCTCTCCGTCAATATGCCCAACTGAGATCCGGTGAGCGAGATGGCCCGGGCGCCCATCTGATTCAAGGCCATTGCGACCAGCGCTATGGAAATCTGTTCGCCGGTTGCGAGCAGCGCGTCGAGCTCGCGCGCGGGAGGTTTTGGACTGATCTGCTTCGAGAGCTTGAGCAGATAGTCGGTGGTATCGCCCATTGCGGAGACGACGGCGACTACGGGTCCGGCCCGCGCCGCGTCTGAGATTATGCCGGCGACGTTGTTGATTCGAGCAGCCGACTTGACCGACGTGCCGCCGAATTTCTGAACTATCATGCCGGCTGCCTGAATACCCGAAGCGCAATGCCGATTCGCCTTGTAGTCGGCTGCGATTCGATCTCTCTCAAAGCCCCCGCGAAGCCGGCTTCGCGAGTTGGATGGGTCAGGAGAACGATCGTGGCCGCGCCATCGCGAGTGACGCCCCTCTGCAACAGGCTATGCAGGCTTACGTTGTGGGTTTCGAACGCGCGCCCGAGATTGCCGATGACTCCGGGTGTATCGGAAGCTTCGAATCGAAGATAAAACGCGCTCTCGCTGTCCTCTATTGGACAGGCTCTCGAATGCTCGCAATCAATGGCAGGCTGAAAGTAGGGAGCAAAATCGGGAAGGTGCAGCGCGCTCGCGAGGTTTATCACATCGCCTACAACCGCGCTCGCGGTCGGCATCTGACCGGCGCCCGGTCCTACGAGCATTACGTCGCCGACGGCGCTGCCGCTGATGAAGATCGCGTTGTTGGCGCCTTCGACGGACGCGAGCAGATGGTGGACGGGCAATAGCATCGGATGCGCGCGAACATCGAGCCCTTCCGGCCGCCGCTCCGCCAGACCGATCATCTTGATCCTGTAGCCGAATTCCTTTGCGATTGATATGTCCAGATCGGTGATATCGCTTATGCCTTGCCTGTAGACCGACTCAACATCTACGAACCTACCGAAAGCGAGCGAGGCAAGAATCGTCGTCTTGTAAGCGACGTCGAACCCTTCAATGTCGTCTCGCGGATTCGCCTCCGCAAACCCGAGCCGCTGTGCTTCGGCGAGCGCCTCTTCGAATCCGATCCGTCGATCTTCCATAGCCGTCAGTATGTAGTTCGTAGTTCCATTCAGGATTCCCGCAACCCTCGAAATCCGATTCGCCTGAAGCCCGCGTTGAAGGGTGGAGATCAGCGGGATGCCTCCGCCAACCGCCGCCTCGAACAGCACGGTCACATTATTCCGTTGGGCCAGTTGAAATATTTCAGCGCCGTGTTTGGCGATCAGCTCCTTGTTGGCGGTAACGATGTGCTTGCCGCGTTCGATTGCCGTTCTCATGAGCTCGAATATCGGCCCAACCCCTCCGGCGACCTCGATCAGTATCTCCACTTCGGGATCGTTCACTACATCAAGAGGGTTATCGGTGACGCGAGTGCGGCTGAGATCAATATCCCTCGGCCGCTTGATCTCACGCACGGCGACCCACTTCACGCGGAGGCGCGGATCGTCCATTAATAGCTTCAACACGCCGGTTCCGACGGTGCCGAGCCCAATAATGCCTACGGCAATCTTACTCATAATCCGTTAACTCCCGTCGCCATACCGAGACTGCAAATTATGCTGACGATGGATCTCTTCCAGGAGAGTTTCAGGTTGGAGCTCGGGCCTGGTTATTCCGAGCTTTTCTGAGATCGAGGCCGCGATTCTGACGGCGAGTATGGAACGATTCGGTTCCTGCAGCTCGAAACGCCGCATCAGAAAAGTCTCCAGTGCACGCAGTTCTTTGACCGAGAGCCGTCTTATATCGGCTTTCAGTGTTACGGCGACGGCCTGTTCGTCCTTCAGCCTTTCTATTTCGGCTATTCGCACAATGTCGTCGAGCGAAGGGGCCTCGGTCGCTCGCTCTTTGACCACTACGGTTCCGGCCACGAAATCGCCGATCCGTTTGGACCGGGCGCTGAAGATTATCGATGCGACGCCGATCGCATAAGACGGGAGCGGCATGAAATCAATCGCCAGGCGGAGGATGTTTCTTACAAAGACTTCGAAGAAGCGGACAGGCCTTCCGTCCTCGCGCACGACTCTCAACTTCATTATTCGCTTTCCGGGTGTCTGTCCGCTCCAAAAGGTCTCGAACACGACGAAATATCCCCAATATAAAGCAAATACTCCGAGTACCGACCCCGCTGCTATCCAGCTATTCATCCTGCTGAAGAACCCCCACCTCGTCAGCCAGGCCGCCCCAAGAAGCAGGGCGGTCAGTACGACGATCTGAATAATATGATCTATGGCGGCGGCCAGAAATCGATTGCCGACGTTAGCCAGAACGTAATGAAGCTCTACTCGCTCGGGCGTCTCTATTATGAGCTCATCGTCCAACATAGACCGTCTTCACGAGCTTCCAAAGTCATATTTCCAGAATTCTAGCGTCGAGTATGGGGTTCAGGATCGCAAGCAATTTCGATTGGGTCTCCTCGACTGAGCCCGAGGCGTCGATGACGCGGATGCGATCCGGATTCTCCTTTGCGATTCGAGAATATCCGTCGCAAACGCTCCGGTGGAATTCGCGCGCCTCATCTTCAAAGCGGGTCATTCGGTCCTTCTGCTCACCGGTCCGCGTTTGGAATCGGCTCTGTGCTATTTCCGGAGTAATTTCGAAGAGTATTGTGAGCTCCGGTTGAATGCCGCCGGTTGCAAGGCCATTCAGCTCGTCGATGAGCCCGAGATCGAGTCCGCGGCCGTAGCCCTGAAATGCCCTGGTTGAATCCGTGTGGCGGTCTGAGATTACTATGCGTCCGGCATCCAGAGCCGGTTTGATCACTTCGATCACGTGTTGAGCGCGATCGGCCGCATATAGCATGAGTTCGGCGAGGGAGGACAGGCCGGCGCTCTTGTTTGAAAGCACCACTTCGCGGATTCGACCGCCGATGGCGGTGCCGCCCGGCTCGAGGGTGCATACGGGGTCGAGGCCTCGTTGCCTGAGACTCTCAGCCAACAATCGCAAGTGGGTGCTCTTGCCGCAGCCGTCGATACCCTCGAATGTTATGAACAGTCCTCGCATTTGGTTCATCAAGCAATCGGGCCGCCGATAAACGGCAGCCCGATTTTTTCTCGATCGATTTGCGCGCAGGCGCTGATGGTTTTGCTATTGATTATCGGGCGCAGCGTGTGACACTGCATGCTCTGACGAATGATCCTGCTGCCGTTCGGAGTCTACCGATGTATTGCTCCGCGAGTAATGAAAGTCCCGTCCCCCGCCGCGGGGAAGAGAGACGGTCGAGATTGCGTGTTTGAAGATCAATTGTTCCTGCGAACCTGCTTCAAGAACGACCGAGAACTTGTCGAAGCTCTTAATCCTTCCGGTTAGTTTGACTCCGCTCATCAAGTAGATCGTGACGTTGCTGCGATCCCTGCGGGCACTATTTAGGAAACCGTCCTGAATTGTGTTTTGTTGTTGTGCATTTTTGTCCATGTTTATTCGTTCCCCATCGAAAGAGTTTCAAAGAGCACCTGAAAGCTAACACAGCGCAACAAATAACGGCAAGGCATCGCTCATGAACAGGCATCGCTCATGAATGAACGATGCGCGTCAAGCTTTCGCGGCACATAATAGTCTATCCATCGAGTTCCCAGTTCTCGAAGGTTGATGTCAAAGAGAAGTCGCATGCATTGAATGCTTAACTCGGGCTATAGATTGCCGCGCTACTGCGAAACTCGAAGTCACGTTACGCGAGGAGTATCGGTCTTCAAGCGACTAGCTCGGTCGAACATCTTGTCTCTCGAGCCAGGTCTGCAGGTTCAAACGTCCCAAGCCAAACAGACTGTCTCCTCCACCAATCCTTCTGCACTACGGTATCAGCCTGCTCCCTCGGGAACCCAGTCCACCCGCTGTATTTATTTTCGTCAGTAAGCCGAACTTAACTAAGGCCACTTCCCAGATACATCACCGCGAGCAAGAGCAGCACTCTATTCAGTCCTCAACAGGCCAGCGGTACTGGGAGCAAACGAGGGCTACATTTTTCGTATCCAGAGGGTACATTTTTCGACCCGGGGGTCTATTTCTGTTACCCCGGCTCCATGTTCTCCGTCCAAAGACCGAGAGAGTTCGCCGCCAGCACCGCACCTCGCGCTCGTCAAAATGCCATCGTCGCGAACGCGCTCGGCTGGACTCGCATCTCGCTTACTCACGTCGTTCCGCATCGCTGACGAACTCTTCTTCGTAGTCTCGCGCAATAGCTCTTCGGACTTCGTGCTGGTATCTCGTCGAGCAGCTCGACTAACTGATGGACTGGGTAGTCTGGGCCACTTTGTCACCTTGATTAGGTGTACTAACAGCGGTACGATTCTCCGCCGCTTTTATTGCGATCATTTGAAATTAAGCGCCCGCCCGCAACGATATGGAGTCGGAAACGAAGATAGGCATCGGCTAAGGAGGAGACATGTCGACCCAACCAAATCAAGGGGCTTTCCCGGGTGTTGAACTGGAGGGTGAATGGATAAAGGCTGATCAGTTCGACCCTAAGACCTGGGCCATAGCGGTCGCACAACGCCGATCGGTGGGGACTCACGTACCCGGTTACGGCGCTCCCGGGGCGCCAACAAAGAAGCTTGAAGGGCCTTGGTTCATTGGCGCGGACGAGCAGCGCGTTGCGGTCTACGAGGCTCCAAATCCTGACTTCGCGGCCAGCGTCGGGTTTGCGGGGTCGGCCGTTGTTGTGGAAAGCCAGAGCACACTTGTCGAAGGGCATCTGTTCATTCCAACCGACGGTGCGGAGGAAAAGGGGATCGCCGCTGATACCATCCGTGTCTTCCGTTGGGTGCCGGAGATGAAGGCGTTCCAAATCGTCCTGCGCTCCGGTTCGCGCGACGATGTCTGGGCCTGGGCCGAGATCTCCACTCCCGGGATCTACGTTCCTATCGGGCTGCCACGCGATCCAATCGCCTCCCGGCTCCTGAAGATAGGTTGGATTCTTAGTGATCTTGCAAGCACCCGGCAGGAAATGCTTCCTGGTGATCTGTTGAAGGAGATTGGGTCAGCGCTGTTCAAAGGTCTAGAACCTGTCTTGCAAGATCTCGATCAGATCCCCAAACTCCGCGGGCCGGGTGCGCCAAACCCTGACCTGCCGACTTACTCGCACACAGACAAACGCGTGAATCCGGGGACTGTCATCGATGCGCTTGGCCACAGTCCGCGACCGCCGGAGTACCAGATCCTTGCCAATCCGTCCACGATTACCCGCCTTCAAGACCGATGGGAATTTGTAGGTCCACAGAATATCGGAGGCATGTCTCTTTCGGTAGTCCTCGACCCGAACGAGCCAGACCAGATCTACACGGCCACATCCAGTGGCGGCGTCCGGCGTCTTAGCAGTGTCTCCGACCATCCAAGCTCGTTCTGGGAGCTTGTTACCGATGGGCTTCCGTCTCAGCGCACTCAGGCTTTTGCAGTAGCCACGTCCGACGTCGGAGTGTGGTACGTGCAGATGAATAACGGTTGGCTATACCGCCACGACAGTCTCAGCGCCACGTGGTCTATAGTCAATCGAGATGCTATCGGCAATGCCTGGCGAATCCTTGTCGATCCTAATACCGCCGACCGCGTCTACGTAGCGACGACAACCGGGTTGTGGCGCTCGGATAACGGAGGCAGGACATGGGCGACGGGTGGCCCGCTCACACCCGGCGACGCAACTGATGTCGCCCTCGACCCGGTTAATCCGGACGTGATCTATGTTGCAGTCCGTGGCGTCGGACTGCGTAGGTCGTTTGTGCGCGGGCGGCCGGACAGTTGGTCCACCGTTATCGCTTGGGACTCAGGGCATGCGTACTGGACCGATCCCGCACGTATGACTACCGCGATGCGCATCGCGCTCGGCGTATCAGGCCCGCCGTCGGCCCGACGGATTGTTGCAAAGTTTGGTCAAGAAGTTTTCTACAATTCGTCAGGCGGTAACGGCGCGTGGGTGTCGCTAGGTATGGTGGGGGGACCGCAGCCCCTGCACGGAGCAGGGTACGACTTCGGGCAGGGTGACTGGGCTCACGGCATCGCCATAGATCCGTTTGATGAGAACTTGATCCTTGCCGCGCAGGACATGTTGTATCGTCGGCGAGCGGATTCCAATGCAGGTTGGGAAATTGCGATCCACTATTTCACGCCGCTTGAACAAGGCCATGCAGATTACCACGGGATCACCTTTGACCCGGCCCAGGAAGGTGTTGTCTACGTTGCCAACGACGGTGGCGTATACCGCTCCGACGATCACGGAGGCACGTGGAGGTCCCTTGCAGACGGCTTGAACACGCTCCAGTTCTGGTTTCATACCGGAATATCCGGCGGTGCGCTTCTGGGCGGCGCTTATCATCACGGGTTGATTGGGGCCGCGCGTCCCGAGAATCCGAACTGGCAAGTGCTCAGCGGCGGAGCTTGGGAGTTCTCTTCTGCGGTTTCCGACGCGCAACGCCCCGGCACGTTTTACGTCTTCAATACCCAGGAGCCGAGGAGCGGGATGCCGCGCGCGACGTTAAGGCGGATGCCGCACAGCACATCCGTAACACTGGAACTAGATCTGGAATGGGCAACTCTTCCAGGTGCTACGGCCACAGATCCTCGAGTAACCTTTAACACAGCCGCGGCTGCGATGGATCCCCGACCGGGTGTCTACACCATGCTTGCGGGGGGCCGTACAGGTTTGTATCGGACCGTCAATCGCATCGAGTACACCGGACAAGCTCCAATATGGACGCTCGAAAGCCTTACCCTCGATTCCGGCGATAGCATCGTCTCCATCGCCTACTCGACGCCCCAGTCTGGTGGCCCGCCCATTGCTTATGTCCTGTCAGCACGCGCTGTTGTATATCGCAACATGAACGTGGATGGCGGCGGAACTTGGGAACGCCGCGGGCAATGGCCAGGCGCAGATGCGCGTGAGATCGCTGTGAACGTGTACGACCCGCAGCGGATTTATATCGTTGCTTGGAATGCTGGCGTGGCGCGGTCTACAGAGGGCGGCGGAGGAACTTTCGAGGTGATTGCGCCGCCCGACAGCGGGCCCTTCCCGGCGGGCTCGAACTACAACTCCATCCTGCCACACCCAAACGCAGCGCGTACGCTGATTCTCGCGACCACTTTCGGCATTTACATCTCTACGGACGAGGGTGGCAGGTGGCGGCAGTTTGGTGTGGGACTGCCAGATGTACACGTGGTGTCTGTCTTCATTTATGGCCAGTACTTGTATGCCGCCACGCACGGATGCGGGTTATGGCGGCATTCTCTGACGTGAGATTGGTCAACCGCTATCCGCCTTGTCCGCCTCACGCGCTTAACTTTGGCTTCCAGCTGACCTCGTACCTCGGCCGCTGAAAAGGCTGTCGTCGAGCATCATCGCTAGTAAAGTGACTTGCCCTAATCCGTCTCGAGACCTCTGGTCATCCAAAAAGTCGTATTGATCATTCCTAGTCACGCACGCCCCGAGACGACAACAGAAAGGACGTCTCCGTTCATGCTCAGTATGTCTCGATTGTGATTGGAACGTAGCTTGCCCTCTCACCTGGCCAATGAGCGGCTTTCGCTTTAGCAACAATCTCAGCCTTCTCTCGCTGGGACCCGGCCGAGATAGTCATCGTACCAGCAAACAATACTTTGCTGTCGCCGACGACTTCTTACGCAAGCTCTTTCCCGAACTCACTCCGCACCGGTTGCCTTGTCCAGGATATCTCACCGTATTCATCACTGATGATGTAGTCCACTGACTCACAAGGAGAACTCGCTGTGTTGAACAGATCTCAAATCGAGAACGACAACCCGCTATCGCGACCGCTTCTAATTCCAGCACCAAGCGTGATGCGCTGCGACTCGCTTCCATTTACCGGGACCCTCAAGATGTTCGCACTGTTATTCACCTCGCGCGCAACGGCATCGTTCTCACTCTCCTGCTGCTCATAAGCAGTGTCGGCAATTTCTATCAGTACTATCGCAGGCCGGACCGCATAGTAGTCGATAGATCGAGTGGCCGCGTTGTTGAAATCAATGACCGTTACTACGGCGAAACCGAAGCTGTCCAACTCGGCCCCGAGCACCTGACGGACGCCGACAAGAAGTACATCGCTTCCGAGTTCGTTCGCTCCCTCTACCAGATCGATCCAGCCACCAGATCTAAAGACATCGAGCGTGCCCTCAGGATGATGCTCCCCGACTCTGCTTTGAAATTCGCACGCTATTGAAGCAGGACAACATCCTCGACAAGCAGCTCCAAGAAAGCTGGCAAGGGACTTGGACCGCCCAAGACATCACCGTCGATTCCAAAGACCGCTACACCCTAGCTTAGCTAAGGGTTCTCGGTCGACAAGACATCCACCGATTGGATAACGGCGGCACGCTTGATGAGCCTCGCCAGCTCAGCCTTTCACTCAAGCTCATTGCAGACCCCAAAGGCAGGGCGGACCGCAATCTCCGCTCTGGCTTTCTCATTTCCAGTTTTGAGTACAAGGAAATCCAGTAGAACCGAAAAGGAGACTTATGCATTCCGCCAAGGACGCAACGACTTTGATTCTTCTTGCGCTCATTGCGTGTCCGACCCTCGCGCTCACGCAGAACAAAAGCAGATCGCAGAGGTTGAAACACTCGCCGGCGCGAACGAGCAGCACCGATGAGCTTTCAATCCCTTCGGTTTCCCTCGTCTCTGGAACGCCGGAGTATCTTTCGGGGGAGGCCAATGTCACTGTCAAAGGAAACGAGAATCCCATCATCCGTCTCGGCCTGGCAACGTCCGGCGTGACTCTTGTGGAGTTTCCCGCCGCTGACAGATTCTTCGCTCTCCATCCGGGCAACTCTGAGATGGTGGTTACGATCGACGAGTCCCCCACAAAACAAAACGATCACTTCTTCGTCTTCAGAGCAGGAAGTAACTGTGTTTCACCTCCCGCAGCGAGTTCTTCTACGGGTCCCGCTGCCTCCATCATCGCGCAAATGGGCTCGGGCATGGTCGTCACTTTTCTTATTTATCCCGTTCGCGAACTCTCACAAATGGCGCACCGCGTAGTCGTTCTCTATGACCGCGTAGCGGTGGTAGCCGCCCGACGCGCGGCTGGGCTCGCCGTCAATCTCGAAGAGAAAGAGCAAGAACGACAGGAGGGGTCAATAAGGATTGCCCCCGCGACCGAGCGCTCAAGCACGTCCACGCAGTCCGGCAGCACCAAACGACCAGTCTCGAGATGTAGGCCTGACGGGCCGACTATAAAATAGCCATCAGGGGCAAGCGCGTAGCGCGCCGCCCCTGGTCACGGCCCCCACACCCCTCTAGCGCTGAAGGCGCGACATAAGCGCTTCATTGCCGCGCTGCGCAAAAATTAACCATTTCTTGCGAAACGTTCACTTCGCACCTTTCAGTGCTCCGAGCCCTCATCTATTTCCGAGGATAATTACTGGGCCTTCATTCGCTCGCGCGCCTATAAAACCTGCGCCTTGGTATCCGAAAATATTTAAACTCCCGGGTTCCCTCGGAAACACCTTCTCTCTTCGTACCGGGGGCTGCGCTTCGCTGGCCCGCGGCTACTGACGCGTTCCCTTTCAGGGAACAATCCCAAAATTCATTCAAGCTATGTTGTCACAACGACACCTGGTTTACTTGATCGAACTACACTTGAAAGATGCCGGATACGAAGCCACATAGAATCTAGCCATCGGGGGAGTATCCTTTAAGAAACTGGTCCCATTGAATGAACGCTCGATTAGATCACGGTTTGCTTTGAGTGTGTAGTCGATAAACTTCGCGGTCACATCGCCGCTTTCTTTGGCGTTCATGTCAAACATTTTCACCGGAGTACCGCAGGAGTAATCAAACGCTTTGATGTCGACCGACTTGATTTGCGGACTCTGCAACGTGCGAAAGTAAATGCGGCTGCGCTTCTGATCGTAGACAATGCTCCATTGCGTCCACGTGTCGCTCCGATTCGTCTGCGCGACATCACTCAAGACTTCGAAAGCATAGGCGACCGCTTGCTCGTCGGTTAATGGCCGCTTCTCGAACTCTTTCGTTTTCTTGACAGCCCGCGTGAAGCGATCAAGCGACTCGTTTGAGTTGGCTTTCGCAACATCGGTGTGCTTCGCGTAATTCAGGGAATTATCGTAGGTGTCGTTGGTCAAAGTCGGCGTGGCAAGGCTTGCCCCCGTATGCACAATCATCATGCCTTTGAGAAATTCGATCGAGGCCGTGTTCCCGGCCTTGTCATTGATCAGGTAATGGACTTTGACGTCGGACTCGATGCGCAGACCTTCGGCATTCTTGATGGCCTCGGCGGTTGTGGCGGAGTTGTCGAGCAAATACTGAATCCATTCCTGTGTGCCCACGGCGGATCGCGCGTCGACTTTCGGATACGCTGTATCGCTGAGCCACATTTGTTCGACAACCAGGCCCGCCTCATTCATGCCGCCGGTTGGATTCTCGCGTCCGTATTGATTAAAAGTTACGCTGCCGTATTTTGAGAGCCATTTCGCGCCGTTGTCAGAGTCAATGATCGTTGCGGTCTTAGCGACCCCGCGTTTGTTGACTAGTACCAGCGCGTCACCAATCGTCCAATCATAATTTCGTCCGAACAGAACCTCGCCCTTACCGTGCAGGCAGAACGTCGTGCAGGCAAACGCCTGATTAAGAAGGAGCGATAGGAGAGTGAATGTTAGACACGTAAGTTCTTTCATAATTGATTCTTCCGATGCCGGGATAAAGCCGGCTGGTTGCATTGAATCAAAGTCCTCACACGTCGAGGTTTCCATCTTGGAGCACGGCTGCGGGGCCTGAGAAGGATTCGGCAATCAAGACATCGGGAGCACGATCCAACTTCGTGGCGAGTACGTCGGACAGCTCGCGGTAAGTGCGAGATGGCGCCCAAGGGACCGCGACGACGTGCGAACTTGCCCATTCGGGCTGGCGAGCGACGAAGCCGCTGATGGTTGTCCCGAAGGGACAATCGGCAATAGCCCACCAGTTCACTGGTGGGTTCGTCGGGTAATTTGATCGAGAAGTGCCGAAGGCACGGCTGACTTGTTGTTTCAGAGCGCCGCAAGAGGACCACGCACATATTGCAGATTTCCGATGTGGTTCAAAGCCTCCACATACGAACTACATCAGCCGTCCCTTCGGGACTAGATCGCCGCAGCGCTCTGGGACCCACCGATGAATCGGTGGGCTACTTTCAGACGATCCCTACGGGATTGACGTCTCTGCGCCAAAAATCTCTAATGGCCAAACTCCAGCCACCGATGAATCGGCGGGCTCGAGCTTGGACAATGGCGGACCTGGGAGCGCAGGCATCTTGCCTGCTTCCCCCACCGATGAATCGGTGGGCTATTAATCGAGCATCCCTTTGGGATGCCAATCGATCTGGTATATCCACTGATCTGGGACGCTGATCTCGGGTGTCAACTGACGGAGAGTTATGCCGCCGACTGCTGATCGATTTCCCAGCCAGGAAATACAAGCACCGCCGGATGGCACTTGAGCGCGCGAGCCAGAATCTTGGCCCGCTCCAACCCTAGTCTTACGCGATCATTCTCGATTGCCGAGATAGTCGACTGTGGTATGCCGGTTAGCTCGGCGAGTTGATTCTGACTCAGATACTGAAGCTCTCTAATGATCCGCACAGATTCGCCCACTGACACCTTCATACGACGCTTTGCAGAACGAAACTGACTCATCTAAGGCCTCCGATCGTGTCGGATGTCAGTGTCTATGAGGGTGGAGATCAAGTTACTTTACCCCCTCGGATTCACGCAGGTTCCGGACCCATGCGGTGCTGTCCCGCATGTCGTCGCGATCTTGCCACATCCCTATGAACCGTTCATCGTGTAATTCAGAGCCCGCCGGTTGCGTGGCGGGCCGGCGTCCACCATACCGCTGATGCAAGTATGCAACAAATCCTTCCACCTCCCGTAGGGCTTCTTGTGGCAAAGAACGTATCTCGCGCAATATCTCATCAGGTGTCATGGTTCCTCCACCGACATTTTCTCTCATTCGAAAGAGATGTCAACCTGAGCGGCCAACCGACTTGCGTCACCGGGCCGCGCATGCCAAGACAACCAGGGGAACGAATCGGCGTAATGGGAAAACTACCTGCGCGGCTCGTTCCTAAATCTCTCAGTTGTGTGAGAGGTCACTATTCTCTTCTATAAGTTTCGTTTTGCCTTGTTTGAATTCGGCCAAGGCTTCCTTCGCAAGGAATGCTAGCTTGTCCTGTGAATTAGCGAATGCGTCCGCCCAACGCCCCTCTGAGGCAAGATCACTCAGCAGCATTTCGGCAAACGCATCCTGATCCTCGCCCTGGGAGTCGGGACGCTTCTTCGAATGCCTTCTCCAGAAGTTTGGTCATTTGTCTTATCACCTCGCCGGCAACTTGAATCAGAAACTTATCGAACTTTTGGCGTCGAGCACCATCGATTCAGAGATTGCACAACGTTGGAATGAGCCGCAGCGGGCGGTATGCGGAACACGGAAAGAAAAGGGCCGCATCATGAACAGGACTACTGCCCGCGCTCCAGTTCCAACCGTGAGTTATGCGACGTTCAGTGGCTTGATTCGGTCAATCTTCCTCTTGGCGGATCGAGTCGCTTCCCAAAGGTCCAGCGCGCGCTGGGCATTGAGCCAGAATTCAGGCGAATTACCGAACAACCGCGAGAGGCGGAGGGCCATTTCCGGGCTGACAGCCCGCCGCTCGCGAAGCAACTCGTTGATTGTTTGGCGAGAGACCCCCAGTGCTTCAGCAAGGGCCGAGACCGTCAGGCCGAAGTCCGGCATGAAGTCCTCACGAAGCATCTCGCCCGGATGCGTCGGACGAACCTGCCTCTCTCCAACGTTCACAATGCTCATGCAACACCTCGTCTCAATGGTAGTCGGTCAGTTCCACATCGTAAGCATCACCGTCGACGAACCGAAAGCAGATGCGCCACTGATCGTTGACAGCAATGGAATGTTGTCCCTTCCGCTCCTGCTTGAGTTCATGAAGGCGGTTGCTAGGAGGAACCTTCAAGTCGCCCAAGTGGGTCGCGAGGTCAAGGTATTCGAGCTTGCGCGTCGCACGCCTCGCGATATCCGGAGGAAACCGTCGCGACTCGCCAGTTGCATACAGCTCTTGCGTTTGGCGGTTCGCGAACGTCTTGATCACTGGTCAACTCTGATCTGTCACGTGATGCGTGTCAAGCCAGGAGACATCAAAGTAGCATAACGCCAGCGTCACCGGGCCGCGCATACCAAGATAATCAGGGAAACGAATCGGCGTAATGGGAAAACTACCTGCGCGCGGCTCCGGTGCACGCGGAGTTGGGCATCTGTCCACAATTGCGACAGTATCCGGTCGTATTCCGCATGGGTGTCTATCCAGAACCACACTATCGTATCGTCGGACTTTGCTCCGAGTGCTCGCCACCCTATGCCTGAGAACGGCTTGGGCGGGGAATCAAATCCTCCCTCGCACCGGGGGCTGCGCTTCGCTGACCCCCGGCTACTGGCGCGTTCCCTTTCAGGGAACAATCCCAAGAAAAAGATTCAAATCCCTGCGTTCGTTCTGGAACCAAATGCTCCCTCGCACCGGGGGCTGCGCTTCGCTCGCCCCCGGCTACTGACGCGTTCCCGTTCAGGGAACAATCTGAAATTATCCAACCTTCGATGTTTCTCGTTCTGGAAATAAATTCTCCTTCGTACCGGGGGCTGCGCTTCGCTGGCCCGCTGCTATCCCGCTAGTCCCGGTAGCGTGTTGATTGACGGTATTCGAGTCAGAGAATAGAATCTTCCCGGCTCTGAGTGGATACGGAGGCCGAATGCTACAGCCGCAGTTGATTACTGAATCTGAGTTGAATAAAGCAAGGGAGCTCCTCACCGCTCTCAAACGGTTCGCCATGTCCGGGGAACTGAGAAAAGAGTTTGAACTATCGCTTAGCGATTCACTGGATATCGATCAGCCTCCTGACATGCACGAGACGGAAGCCTTGCGGGATTGGTTCACCTTCGAATGGTTGGACGACGACGACAACGGCGTGATTGATCGCTTTATAAGCGAAGGCAACCTGTCCACGGACGAGAATGACTTGCTTCTGGATTGGGTTGACTCGTTCTCCGGAGTCTTTGAAGTACAGGTCGCCACTCGCAGCTCGATTCGCGTGCGGGATCTCGAGACCGGAGATCTCTACGAGATTATTCCCGATGCGACGACCGATACATCGTCGCTCAGACATGGACAGTTTGTTAACGCACGGTTGCTGCTACTGGGTGATCGCTTCATTTTCTCGTATCCGCCAATGCTCATGCCCAATCGAAGCGCGGCTATCGAAGCCGTTCAGAGAAATCGCATTTACAACTCCCTGAACTCGCCCGAGGTTCACGAAGAGATGATCGGGGAGATTCGCGAAGCGTTCTGCGAGTATTTCGGATCGGACGAGACAACGGTCACTCCAGAGGCGCTCTCCGAGACGATCCAAGGGTTTATCAAATACATGTTCTTCGTCCGCCTCGACCCGGAAACCGACACGACGATGGCGGAATCCTTCAAATCCCAGTTCAATGAAGACCTGTGGATTCCCGCGCTGGGCCCAATGCCGCCCGAGATCTCGAATGCCAGCGAAGTTACAATCCTCTGTGACGAGTTTGACGGGATAATGTTCCTTCCGGAGTACTCGCTCTTTAAAAGAGTTTTTGAGACACCGAATCCCAACTCGCTCGTACCCGCGTGGCGTGAGCTCGTTTGGGCTTACATAAAAGATCCAGCCATTCCGACGGCAGCCTTCGAGCGGGTCGCAGAAAAGCACCCGAAACGAATGGAAAAGATAATGAGCGAGCTCCTCGAAGAAGAGGACTTTTCCATTAACCATCTCTATTGCGCCCTCCTTCACTTTAAAGAGCCCGCCGAAGGTTTTGACGACCTCAAAGACGATGAGAAGCTCTGGGATCTCTTCGACGGTCAGAAAAAAATGGCCAAGGCCGTCAAAGCGCCCTCGACGGCAGCGAAGTCGAAATCAACCCGCGCTCGCGGCGCGAAACCGGCTTCAGGCCGCGCGCGAGTGACAGCTTCCCCGGCCGCCGGAGGAACGAGAAAGAAAACCAGAGCCCGATCGTAGCCGCCCGTTTCTCCGGATTGGAGAGTCATGACCGCCCTTCTAGTAGCGAGCATCCTCTTGATCAGCTTCGGGGGCATCGCCTTTTTCCGGCGGAACCGTCATCTCGATTCGGAACAGCCGCTGCTCGACGCAGCCCCGCCTTACTCGGGCTTATTCGGAGATCAAGAGCCGCCAGCCGCCGAAATAGAGGACGCGAAATCAGCACGCTTAAAGTTAAAAGAGGCGCTTGTCGAAAGGCTGCGGGCTGGGGATGTGACGGCGCTCGAAGAAGCTAACCGTCTGGCGGATCGTTCCATTTACGAGAATGCAGCCGATGCGGCCATCGAAATATTTCAACAGCGTCAGGGCGGGCTGAAACCTCTCGTCTGCTGCATCGTACAGAGTAAGGAATTGCGGGCGACACCAAGGCTCGCACAGGCTGTATTGAAACAATGGCAAGACTCTCCCGAAGCTATATCGGCGCCCGACGTACTCCACATCTCCGCTCTTTCGGACGACGCATCTACATTTCAAGACGCGATGAAGGAATTGCTTTCGTATCATCGCGTCCGGCCGTTTCTTCCCTACGACAAATTGCGTGCTCTGATCGAGAGCGAGTACTGGGTACTGTCGTCGGACGCCCGCCGATCTCCCGCCGGCTTTTTGCTGAAGGAGGAAATCGCCGCGATTCGGCGCGAGGCCGAAAAGAATGCTTCGCATGTCGAAGGCTGAGATCTTGATGATCTCTACAAGAAAGGATCTATGAACAGAGACGCTTCAAATTTTCTCCCCGTAATCATGCTGGGATTCATCGCATTCGTAATCCTGGTCTACATACTGCGCAAAATTCTAGTCAACGTAGGCGCGAGAGAGATCGCTATTAAAGAGCGGCGCTACTTTGGCAGGCGGATGCCGCCCGGCCGAGTCGTCGCCACTGAAGGCGAGGTGGGTATTCAGGCAGACGTGCTGAAACCCGGTCTTCACGTCATCAAATATCCTTTCGAGCGCGTCGTGCGCAAAGTGCCGCTCATCGAAATCAGAACCGATGAAATAGGCGTGGTCGAAGCGGTTGACGGCGATCCCCTTCCCCCGGGCCGGGTGTTCGCCCCCGATCGAGCGCAAAACGCTCACAATAACTTCCAGGACCCCATTGCTTTTATCAAAAGGGGCGGCGTAAAAGGCATTCAGTTGAGAACGCTCCCGCCGGGCTTATGGCCGATTCACCCTTATCTGTTCAGGCTTTCGATATCCAAAGTGACTATGATCCCTCCCGGAAAAATCGGAGTAGTCACCACCGCCGACGGCGCTCCGCTGGATGCCGGGCGGCTGCTGGGCAAGGCTGCGCCGGGACATCTCAATTTTCAGGACGCGGAACAATTCATTTCGGGCGGCGGACAGAAAGGGTCTCAGGTCGAGATATTGACCCCCGGCACATATCGAATCCTGACGGACTCGATTCCCATCGACGCCAGTCAGGGCGAGCGCAAGCCGGGGCTCTTCACGGTGCGCCTGTACGAGGCAACGGTCATCGGCGAGAATCAGGTGGCGCTTGTCGAAGCTGTCGATGGCTCGCCGCTCAACCCGCGCGACTACGTTGCGGCGACGCTCGACGGCCATGACAATTTTCAGGACGGGCACGAGTTCATCGCTCGCGGAGGGCAGCGCGGTCCCGCGGCTGAAGCCGCCAAACGCCTGGATAAGCTCGGCGAAGACGATCGCACAATGAAGGAGATCGAAGAAGAGATTATGTCGACCGATCCGGCCGATCGGCGGCTTGATGAAGGCGCGCACGAGGCCTATGTCGTTCCCGACGGCTACAGAGGCATACAGGAAACCGTAGTCGGGCCGGGCCGGTACTACGTCAACACTCTCGCGATCACGCCGATAATCATTCCGACTACCAATCAGACCGTTGAATGGACCTCCGGAGAGGTCGCCAACACCTTCAATCCGTTTGAAGTCATCTCCAAGGACGGCTTCTCGATGCAGCTCGAGGTACGCGTCGTATTCCGGGTGAAGCCCGAAGACGCTCCGTTCATGGTGGCGAAGATCGGCTCGATCGACCGCCTTATTCAAAACGTGATGCATCCGCTGATCGATTCGATTTTCCGCAACCAGGCTTCTGAATCGTCCGCGATGGCCTATCTGCAAAATCGACACGAAGAGCAGGAGCGGGCTGAGGCTCGGGTTCGCGCTCATCTGCTCAAGTACCACGTCGACGTGGTAAACGTCTTAATCTGTCACATACATCTTCCGGAAGAGTTGATGAAGACTCAGACCGAGAAGATTCTCGCCGAGCAGCGACAGAACATGTTCAACGCTCAACGCGAAGCGGAACAGAAGCGCATCGAGCTCGAAAAGACTCGCGCTCACGCCGACAACCAGCGTGACTTAATGGCGGCAACCGTGGGCGTCGAGATCGCAGGCAAACGCGCGGAGCAGCGCAAGGCCGAGGGTGATGGCGAGGCCCACTACATTCTTGCTACCGGCAAGGCGGAAGCCGAAAAGGTAAGGCTGATGGGAGAGGCGCAGGGTGTCGCATATCGCGAACAGGTCGCGGCTCTCGGCGCGCAAGGTGTTTCGGTGATCGAAACGCTTCGAGTCATCGGCGAGAAAAACGTTCGCATAACTCCTGACGTATTGGCGTCGGGAGGCGGCTCGGGAGACGGAACAGGCGGGCTCGGGACGCTGCTGCTGTTGAATCTCTTCCGCGAAAAGATCACGGGATCGCCAACATCGGACAACGGCAGCATGCTTGCTGGAAAGTAACTCGAAAAATGTATCAGCCTTATGAGATGAAGAGGCTCAGAGGCGGAATCGGCACTCCGGGCGGCAGGTTCGCTGACGAATCGCCGCCCGGAGTTCTGTCTACAGATTGAGATTCATATATTCCGGTGCGACATAGGCATAGATAGTTACGCCTGAATTGATAAACCCAAGTTCGGCAAACGCCGCCCGAAACTGCTTGTTCTATCTTCCAGCCTCGAACAAGTCCGGACGCGAATAGTGTCCCGTAACATCGAGAGTAAGGCTCTCCTCCGCGATAAGCGAAAGGTCCAGATCCGCCGTCAATATTGTTTCTTCTTCATAGACCGGCCCGGCCAAAAGAGTCCCGTTTGGACCGATGATGGCGCTCCCTCCGTTCAGTACAAGGGCGTTCGGATCCTGAGCCAATTTATCGATCAGCTCGAGCTCGCCTGGAAGATCACGAGCGCGCAGAATCGCGCCGGTCGCAATAACGAAGCAGCGTCCTTCGAAAGCATAATGCCGGCTCGCGATCAGATTCATCTCCTTGACCCGCGGCCACGCGGCTATGTGAATATCTTCGCCCGAGCAGTGAAGCACCTGTCGCGCGAGGGGCATCCAGTGCTCCCAACATATCAAGCCTCCGACGCGTCCAGCTTTGGTTGTAACGGCATGAAGGCTCTTGCCGTCTCCCTTACCCCAGATCATTCGCTCGGTGTAAGTAGGCATGATTTTTCTATGACTGTTCAGCAGCGATCCATCGCTCCCAAACGTCAGCATAGTGTTATAGAGGGTGCCCCTCCCGGGACCATCCACTACACGCTCGTGAACGCTGATATTGAGTACGACTCCGTGTTCGCGCGCGGCCGCGCCAAGCGCCTCGGTGACCGGACTCGGCACGATCACGCTGTTTTCCATCAATCGCGCGTAGATCTTCTTTACCGGTGCATGATCCCACAGAGCTACGTCTCTGCAGCAATCCAGCCACGCTGGATAACCCGGCAGCCATGTTTCGGGAAACGCGATCAACTCCGCGCCCATAGAGGCAGCTTGGGCAATCAGCGATATAGCCTTTTCAAGGGAAGCTTCGAGATTGAGATATACAGGCTCGGCTTGCACCGCCGCGGCTTTGATATTCATTCAGCACCCTCGATATGCGGCTTTAACTGGAGCGGGCAGGCGTTTGAAAAGCAAAGAGAGTCGAGCGAGAGTTAACCGCCTATGATCTTCGGAACTTTGAAGAATCCGGCTTCGGGATCGGGAGCATTAGCGGTCGCCGCCTGTTGACCTATTCCTGGCCTAACTACATCGTCGCGAAGAGCGTCATTAGAATCCTCGCCGGAAATCCGGCAATAAGACATCGGCAGCACGCCGGTTGTATCGACCTCATTCAGCTTCTCGACATATGAAAGAATCGACCCGAGTTGTTTCGTGAATGACTCCGTCTCATCCGCGGTCAATTCCAGCCTCGCTAGCTCCGCGATCTTCTCGACGTCGCTTTGTGTGATCGGCATGAAGTTTCCTCGCTCTCAACGGCCCCGATTATAGGTAGAGCCAGATACGCTATCAAGATATGGTTGATGCATCGGGCTGCTCTTTCCTTACGTGCGCGTGCGCAGTCAGCCCGCTCTTCTCAAAATCATTTCGATCTTGGATCCATCCTCACCAGCAGCGGCTGAGTAAAGCCGCGGCCGCCCACCGTGAGCTTCACCGTATACTGCCCTGGAATCGCAAGCTGAATTAGTCCGCGCCCTCCGAGGCCGCCTCCTCCACCCGCTCCCCGCGCTCCGCGATCCGCGGGAGTCGGACGAAGATCCCACACCCACCGATGCATTCCTGCCGCGGCCGGCAGGCTGCGAGGCGTCGGTCTCCACGAGATTGGGATGTTCAACGTATCCGGATTTACGGGAGGTATGCGGTCTTCACTGGAGTAGCGGCGAATAACCGAGCCCGCCGAATCCAGCACTTCGATCACCACGGGACCAGAAGCGTCGTCCTTCAAATAGTAGTCGATCATCGCTCCTGACGGAGGATTCTCCGCTAACGGCTCATCGCGGGGCTGTGGTGTTCCGTCTTCGGACCCGGGCGGGATGTTGAACGCATCGGCGGGCCGGAAGAGATATGCTCCGGCTCTTGCGATCTCGTCATTGATCTGGCGCAGCGGAGTAATATTGTCGAGGACCCAGAATCCGCGGCCGTGAGTGGCTACGATCAGGTCGTCCTCGTGAATGGCCAAATCACGCATCGAGCAGGGAGGCAGGTTGAGTTGCAGAGATTGCCAGTGCTCTCCATCGTCAAATGAGACGAACACGCCGAGCTCGGTTCCCGCGAAGAGCAAACCCGGTCTCTTCAGGTCGGATTTAACCGTTTGCATGTATACGCCGGCTGGAAGCCCGTTCGTAATCTTCCGCCAGGTCTTCCCGCTGTCTTTTGTTCGGTAGATATAGGGCTCGTTGTCTTCGAGCCGGTGACGATCAACGGCGGCATAAGCTTCATTGGCGTCAAAGCGCGACGCATCCATCATCACTATCTTGCTCCAGGCCGTGAGCTCCGGCGGAGTCACATTCTGCCAGGTTTTCCCATCGTCCTTCGTGAGATGAATCAGGCCGTCGTCGCTGCCGACCCAGATCGTAGCCGGGTGGAGCGGCGAGGGCGCAATTGTGTAGATGACGCCCCGTCTTTTTTCTTTGGGCGCATCCGCGGCCGTTGCTTCGTCGAGATTAGGAGGAACACCGGGATCCTCCCGCGTCAGATCCTGGCTTATCTGAGTCCAGCTCTCGCCGCCATTAGTAGTCTTGAACAAGAACTGATTGCTGAAATAAAGCGAGCGTGGATCGGCTTGAGAGAAGACAAGAGGAAGAGTCCAGGTGTGTCTTGCTGGAACCGTCATCGTTCGTTCGGGCGAGACATTCCTGGTTTCGCCGGTCACGGAATTCCATCGATCAACCCGGCCTCCGAATAGAATATCGGGATGCAACGGATCGGGAGCGGTGTAATCAGATTCGCCTCCGGCGCCTACAGGAATCCAATCGTGCGTTGAAATTTCAGCCCGGATGCTGCGAGTCGGCACGCCGACCGAGCCGCTGTCCTGCTGCGAGCCGGTAACCCAGTACGGAAATCGATTATCGGCCGCGACGTGATAGATCTCGGCTGTCGGCTGGTTGTACCAGGAGCTCCACGTCTGCGCTCCGTCTTCAGTGACGATTGCGCCCTGATCGCTCCCGAGTACCATTCGATTGGGATCATCCGGATAAATCCAGAGTTGATGATAATCGTCTCCGCCCGGAGCGCCTTTAATCGCAGTCCAGCTCTTGCCCGCATCGCTCGATCGATAGAGCGAGGTGTTGGATACATAAATTACATCGGGGTTCTTGGGATCTACGGTGACTTTGCAGAAATACCAGCCTCTTCCAAAAATCCTGGCATCTCCCGAGATCTTCGTCCAGTTTGCGCCGCCGTCGCTCGAGCTATACAGACCGCCCTCTTTGGCGTCTACGATCGCATAAACACGATTGTGATTCGTCGGGGCTGTTGCAATTCCGATATGACCAAGCCCTTCGGTTGGCATTCCATCAGTCAACTGCTGCCACGTTGCGCCGCCGTCGGTGGACTTAAATAGGCCGCTGCCGGGTCCGTATGAGGGAGGATAGATACTCCACGGCGGCCTGCGAGTATTCCATAGCGACGCATAAATAATCTGAGAGTTTTGAGAATCAAATGCGAGATCGATTGCGCCTGTATTGTCATTCTTGAAGAGCACCTTTTGCCAGGTCACGCCGCCGTCGCGTGAACGATAGATGCCTCGATCCGGATTCGCACCGTAGACATGTCCGAGCGCCGCGACGAATACAATGTTCGGATTCCGAGGGTCGATCGCGATCTTTCCGATTTGTCGCGTGTTGTCGAGCCCTATATGAGACCAGGTCCTGCCCGAGTCCGTGGATTTGTACATTCCGTTGCCGTAGGAAATCTGCGATCGCATATCGGCTTCGCCGGTTCCCACGTAGACGATGTTTGTCGCCGAAGGCGCCACCGCTATCGCGCCGATCGACGCGACTGGCTGTGAGTCGAAGATCGGGGCCCAGGTCCTTCCTGAGTTCGTCGACTTCCATACGCCTCCGCCGACCGATCCGAAATAAAAGTGCGTGGGCTGACCAGGCACTCCGCTTACGGCGTTCACGCGGCCGGCGCGGAACGGGCCGATCATTCTCCAGTGCAATTCGGAATAAGTGCTCGCGGGATACTGCTGAGCATTTGCCGGCGCGTGCAACGAGAAGAGGTATGCAGCAAGTACGAAAAACAATCCTAAGAACCGCGAGCTACGCAAATGAATTCGGTGCAATTCAAGCATCGGGGCCGCTCCTTTTTTCGCTGATTTGTCGAAGCATACAAAAGCGTGCGCAAAGCTACAACCGCCGCTGAAGGCTCTCTATTATGCCGGCATAGAAAATGTGATGCTGAGCACGTTTTTAGGAACGAATGTTATTGACATTCCCCACGAGTGCTGCTAGTCTCGCTCCACCTGAATAGGGGAGTTGCATTGTGTTTCGCACTCGTGCAGCTTCTCAGAGAAGAAAAGGGGAGTCCAAAACAAGATTCAGGCGTAGGCACAGAAACCCGGTAAACCGTAATGCCGCTCGGCTGCACGGTCGTTTTCGTCACAATCGTTAGTTTGTTTTTCGATAACTGCTTTTGGTGGAATCAGGATAGGTCTGTCCGCGCAGATAGGCGGCAGTATCTGTCGATTTCTAAAAAGGCCGTTACGAATAGCTTCCAGTAACAGAAAAAATCAATTTTGGAGGATTAGCGATGAGAAGATATTTGCAGCTATTACTCGCCGCCGTAGTTCTGCTTACAGTGGCGGGTTTCGCCAGTTCCGCATACGCACAGGAGCGCGAAATTGATCCGAACATGGATCGAGGAGATCGCACGCTTCCTCAGGATAGTGAGATCCTTCCGAAGGTCATTCATCGCATCAACCTGCGCGGTGCCGACAGCTTTGACAAAGTCGGCTCCGAGGTTTCGGCGACTGGATTCGCGGCTCCGACCGGAGGCACGGGAACGGTTGGCCCGCTTCGATATCACAACGGTCCGCTGATGAACACGCCGGTTGTTTACATCGTGTTTTACGGAAATTGGAATCAGACAAATGGCTCGGACACCGCGGCCGGCCAACAACTCATTCGAGATTATCTTCACAACGTAGGCGGTTCCCCCTACTTCCGCTTGAATTCGACGCTGGCAGCCAGCGGCCAGCCGATCAGCGGGAACGTAACTTATGGCGGTGATACGACCGACACAGGTTCGCTGGGCCTATCGTTAAGCGATACCTCTGTCCTCACAGCTATCACCAATTCTATCAGCGCGGGTAAACTTCCGAACGACCCGAATGGCGTTTACTTTCTGATCAGCGCGACGAATGTCGCCGAGACTTCCGGGTTCTGCTCACAGTACTGCGGATTCCACACGGCTTCAAATACGGGCGTAGGTCACATTCGCTGGTCATTTGTTGGAAACGCGAACCGCTGTTTGAACGGCTGCGCCGTTCAAACGACGAGCCCCAACGGTAATGCCGGTATCGACGCAACTATATCGGTAATCTCCCACGAGCTGGCGGAAACCGTAACCGATCCGGATGCCGGCAACGGCTGGTTCTCGCGCAGCGGCGCTGAAAATGGCGATCTGTGCAACTTCACTTTTGGCCATGCTCAGTTCCAGACTTCCAACGGATCATTCGCCAATTTGACAGTCGGCGGCAAGAATTACCTGGTTCAGCGTCTGATCTTGCACACGTCGACCAATGATCATTGCATGATGAGCTCGACTCAGAATTGAGAATTTCCAATTAAAAAAGAGCGCCGCACAAAGTTTTGCGAGCGCCTGACAAGACGCACTATACAGAAACCACCGGATTTCCGGTGGTTTTCTTGTCTCTGCTTGTCGAAGATCGGCTTCGACGCCGTTTAGTGAATGAACTTGGAAGTCTGAATACCAGGGCCTACTTCTTTTGCTGGGAGAGAAGCTCATCGATAATCGCCTTGAACTCCTCGTAAGAGCCGCCGCCTACAAAGGCGCTCGTCGCTCTGACGACCTCACCATCCGTGGTCACGGTTCCGATGGCGAAGGCGGGTGTTCCGTTTATCCCAAGTCGCTGCGCGCTCGAGATACTCCTCCTGATTTCGTCGGTATGTCTGTCGCCGCTGAGACACTCGCTGAATTTGGCTTCGTCCAGGCCCAGCTTCTTCGCGCGTTCCACAAAGTCTTTTGGCGAAAGGGCCGCCTGATTCGCGAAGAGGCTGTCGTGCATCTCCCAGAATTTTCCCTGTTCAGCGGCGCAGCGAGCAGCGCGAGCGGCCGGCAGCGCGTTCGGGTGTCCCGACAGGGGCAAATCGCGGAAGTAATATTTCACCTTTCCGGTCTTCACGTAGCTCTCGACTAATTTTGAATAAGTCTCTCTCGAGTACTGGCCGCAATAAGGGCACTCGAAATCGGAGTACTCAATTATCGCAACGCGAGCGGCCGCATCTCCGTTGAATGGCTCGCCGTGCACATTAAACGTGACGAACTGCGGCGGCTGTTCGGCGGGGCGGGCTGCCTGCATTTCCATAAGCAGCCGCTTCAGTTCTTTCAGCTCGGTCAAAATTTGCTGCTGAGCTTCTTGAAGATCGTGTACCTGCTTCTTAAGGGTCGAGATGTCTTCCTGCGGCTTTCCTTTATCTTCTTTTTGGCGTGCCTGGCTGGACATGACCGGGCTCATCAAAAACAAGCTCAGAAGGACCAATACAACCACCGCTCGCCCGCTGGAATTCAAAAATCGACTCGGCATCACTTTCATTACTTTGCTCCATGAGCCGCAAGGTGCGGCAATCTATTTTTCCAATTTTGCTAAATCAAACGACAATGACCAGAAGGCGAATCACCTCGTCCACCTTCCGCTTGGCGTCTTTACCGGCCCCGGATGAAAGAAGCTCTCCGGAGTCATCACGCCGTCTTTCTTGAAAACCATGCCATTCTTCATCACGAACTGAACATTGCGCAAAGCATCGATGTTGCTGAGAGGATCGCCCGAGACAGCGATCAGATCCGCATACATTCCCGCTTTGATCGGGCCTCTTTCGTTTATTACATCGGCGGCTTTATAACCGTTGATCGTCATCGCTCGCAAGATGTCGGCGGCCGGAATGCCGGCGGCTTTCCACGTCTCAATGAACGCGATCGACAAGTCGCCTCGCGTGAGCCACTCACCAGTCTTTTGATCTTTCATCCGTTCGTTCCAATAATCGAAGTCGGTTGAGAACGTCAGCGGGACTTTCTTCTCCCAGGCATCCTTCAACTTCGCAACCGTCTGTTTGAAAGCGGCGTCTGCGCCTCGATAGTTGGTGAACGGAGTATCGGTGCCGGCCAGGAAGATTCCCTTCTCCGCCATCTGCCGATGATGTTCGGGTGTCAGAGCGTTTCCGTGAGCGATTATATAAATTCCGGCGTCGATGGCGCGTTGAGCGCCTTCGGGTGTCTGCACGTGACCTTCGACTTTACAGCCGCCTTTTGCTGCCTCCCTGATGGCCAGCTTGATGTCGTCCACCGAATATCCCCAGGGCTTGCAGTCAACGCAGAGCTTGATGGTTCGGGCGCCGAACAACATGTTCTCGCGTATCGCTCGAACGATCTCGTCGGGGCTGTTAGCGTCGATGTATTCGGGGAACATCATATTGTGATACTTGTACATCTCCGGCGTGGGCCAGAACTGGCCGCCCGTCGCGCCGATTATCGGTCCCGACGGAATCACTGTAGGGCCGGGGAGCCAGCCTTGCTCGATGGCTTGTCGCAACGCGGTATCCGCATACAGCGCGTTGTTCCCGACGTCACGCACTACGGTGAACCCGGAGCTAAGCATTTGAATTCCATTCGACGCGGCCTGAATCGCTCGCAAAGGGGTCGACTCCATCACAAATGTCAGATAGTAGTAGTTGTTTTCAGGCTGTTCCTTATAAGTGATCGCCATATGAGTGTGCGCGTCGACCAGCCCCGGCATCACGGTGAGCCTGGATAGATCAATCACGGATGCTCCGGCCGGAATCGCGAGATTAGAACCCACACCGGTGATCTTCTCGCCTTCGACGAGGATGATCTGGTTCGCGGCCGCCGTCCCTGTTTCGGGATCAATAAGGCGGCCCGCTCTTATTGCGGTAATCCTGGCCGGCTGTGATTGACCGCTTACAGGAATCACGGCGGCAGCCGCAATCAATAAAAGGAACAGCCCGATCTGCGCACGTTTTGTCATTGTCGGCTCCTCGGTTGTTTTCTTACTGCACTGATCTTTATTCATATCGCAACGCTATCATCGGATCGACTCGCGCGGCACGGCGAGCCGGCAGATAGCTCGCCAGTATCGCTACGAGAACAAGCCACGTCGATACAGCCGCGAAGGTAAACGGGTCAGCCGCGCCGGTGTTGAAGAGCAAGCTCGACATGAGCCGCGTCAGAGCGAAGGCGCCGGCCAATCCTAAACTGACCCCAACTGAAATAAGCATCAAGGCGTTCCGAATTACCAATCTCAAGATGTTTGACTGCCGCGCTCCAAGCGCCATCCGAATGCCGAACTCGTGTGTTCGCTGGTTGACCGAGTAGCTGATTACTCCATAAACGCCGATCGCCGCGAGTATCAAAGCGAAAGCCGCGAACGCGCCGAGCAACAACATTGAAAATCGCCGCCTCGCGAGAGAATCGAAGAGGCGTTGATCCATTGTTCGCACGTCGTAAACCGGAAGCTCGGCATCCATCGTCCTCAGCTCGCCGGTAATCGCTTCGGTCATTCGAGCGGGGTCCGAAGTCGTTCGCACTACCAGGTACAGAGTCCCGATAGGAAACTGCCCGGATGACAGATAGATTGTTATCGAAGGCTCATTGTCGACGCTGAAGTGCTTTGTATCCCGAATCACTCCGACTACGGTTCGCCACGGCCCCGAGCTCCCCGGCCTCACATGCTTTCCGAGCGGGCTCTCGCCGGGCCAGAAGCGCTCGGCCATCTCTTCATTCACAATCACCGTCTCCATCGCGCCTTTCACATCGCGTTCGTCGAAATATCTTCCGCTTACGAGCGGCACTCTCATGACGTTGAAGTATTCCGGACTAACAAATCTCTCGTTGGCGATAATCGAGTCCTGGGCCGTTTGGGACACGTAGCCTTCGACCGTAATCGGGCCCCAGGCAAGGGCAACAGAGCTCATCGGAAGAGAATAATTCGTGCCCACCGATTCGACTCCAGGGAGCGCCTTGACCCGCTCGCAGAGCTGCTTATAGAAGGCCGACACCGCCTCTGGTTTCGAATACCGCACCGCCGGCAACGACAGGCGCAACGACAGGACGTTGTGCGGATTGAATCCGGGATTCGCATCCTGAATCCGCTGGTAGCTTCTAATGAGCAGTCCGGCGCCGATCAAAAGGATCAGGGAAAGGGCTACTTCCGCAATCACCAGCAGATTGCGAACCCGGTGATGTCCGCCGGCGAAGACGCCGGCCCCGACGGACCCGCGTCCTCCATCTTTAAGCACTTCGTTGAGGTCGACTCGTGAAGCGCGCAAGGCTGGAACGAGTCCAAAAATCACGCCCGTGATAAGAGAAACAAGAAACGTAAATGCCGCCACCCGCAAATCGATTCCAATCTCATTTAATCTGGGAACGCTCTGAGGGCCGAAAATCCGGAGAGCTTTCACCGCGACAAACGCGACCGCAAGCCCGGCAATTCCTCCGAATAGCGAGAGCAACACGCTCTCGGTCAACAACTGACCCAGAATCCGGCGTCTGCTCGCGCCGACCGCGGTGCGAATCGCAATTTCCTTCTCGCGAATCGAGGCGCGGGACAAGAGTAGGTTGGCGACATTCGCGCAGGCGATCAGGAGAACAAAGGTGACTGCTCCCAGAAGCACGACGAGCGCTCGTCGAATGTCTCCGACGACCTGTTGGAGCAGCGGGACGGCGCTGATGGTGAATCCGCTGTTAGGAGGATAGCTCTCGGGGTAGCGCTCTTTCATACGTTCGACGATTGCATCGAGATCGGCCTGGGCTTGCGCTACTGTAACGCTCGGCTTCAGCTTGCCGAAAATATTGTAGTCCTCATGAGTTCTCGTAGCGCGAAGCGCCTGACTCATGGGCAGCGGCAGCAATATCTCCGCGTTCTTAATGCCATTCACCGTCGGCATTACTTCTTTGCTCAACGAAAACTCGCGGGGCATGATTCCAACAATAGTGAAGTTGTTACCGTTCAGGTTCAGAGCCCTGCCTATCACATCGCGATCCGAACCAAACCGGCGCTCCCAAAACCCATGGCTCAAGATAACCGTCTGGGGCTTTCCGGGCTCGTCCTCTTCCGTCAAGAACACTCTTCCCTCGGCGGCATTGGCGCCGAGAAGCGGAAAGAGCGAAGAAGAGACGCGGGCTCCGTCGACGTGCTCCGGAAGGCCGTCGCCCGTTAGATTGAAACTGCCGTCTATGGTGCAGGCGACTTCTTCAAATACCTGATTCTCGTTTTTGATGTCTACATACTCGCCCGGTGAAAGCCAGTCCTGAGCAATGTTCAGCCCGGGCGAACGATTCCACAGAATCACCAGCCGGTCCGCGTCGGAAAAAGGCAACGGTCTAAATAGGAGAGAATTTATTACGCTGAAAATAGCGCTGTTCGCGCCGATGCCAATGGCGAGCGAAAGAATTGCCACAACGGTGAAACCGGGTTTTCGAGCCAACGTGCGAAGGCCATAACAAAGGTCACGCCAAATCGTCTCCATCTAGTCACCTCGACAGCCGCAACAACAAAGATATTGTCTGGCCGGATCAGCGGCATGATGTTCCATCCGCCTTCCAAACGCCAGTCGATTTGATAAATATCCGGGTGTAACGATGGCGAATGAGAATGGACGCTCAGTAGAAGACAAAGATCCGAGAGATGTTCAACCTGATTCAAAAGCAATCAAAAATAATTTCCTGGGTTGTATTTTTCGCCGCCTATAGCGGTCATTGGAAGCTCGAACTATGCTGAGGCTCCGCGCCATGATGGAAGATCATGCCCTGACTCAATTACCGGAACGGTTCAAATATAGTAAACCGCGCGCCGCATGTTTTAGTTTGTATCTAACGTTTCAGTTTGCGACGTAACGCCAATCGTCAGGTTGCGACGTAACGCCAATCGATGGGTTCGACAACGAGTTCGAGAATGACTCGGCGCGCCCAAACATGTAATTTTTTTTTCTAAGGCGCGATTTGGAATATGCGGCGATATACCACGGTTTTGTAGAAAAAGTCCCCCAATGGGTGATTGCGTCCTTTTGAAAATGTGCTTGCCATCACTTCTAAAGAGTATATAATGGGGCCGCCTCGGGTTCATTTCAAAACGTCATATGCCGGAATGCCGAGGAACTCCACTCGCACTGTTGGAGTCTTACTGTCGCTAGAGAACAAGGGCTGGAATTAAGCGGGCGATCTAATAGAAAGGATCCGTCGAATGAGGAGACGTGCCTACATTAGGCGAACCTCTATTGGACGAGCCGCTTCATTCCACAGTCTTTTCCCAAGGAGGAAAAACTCACATGACTAGAAGTGTGAAGATTCTCGGATTGCTGCTATTAGCCGCGACGCTCAGTTCACCACTATGGATTTCGCGGTTGATGAGAACTGTTTCTGCTCAGCGCGCTACGGTGGCCATGGCCGCAAAGAGCCAGCAAGTAAAACCACACCAAGACCGCAAGCACATGCATATGAAGAATTGGGCAGCGGAGCCGACAGGAGCCGCCGGTGTATTCCCGCTGGATCCCAATACCATTCCGAAGTGGAAGAACCAACTGATCAGGTTGCCGACCTTCGTTCCCGTGGGAACTCAACGGGAGCCGTCGACCGGCAAAAACCTTCCCCTCTATGAGGTCACTGAACAGGATGTTCAGATTCCTCTGTTGCCGCCGGGATTTCCTACGACCAAGTCCTATGCTTACGGCGGTAAAGTGAATCTGGCCGATCCGGGCGAGCCCGCGAACATTCAAACGGCGTTCTCCGTGCCGGGTCCGACGTTCGAGGCCGTTCGTAATCAGCGCATTTTTGTTCACTACATAAACAACATCAGTGGTCCTCACATGTTCCCAGTCGATCCAACAATCATGGCGGCGAATGTCAACAACTCGCCGATACCCACGCCTCCTTTTCAGCCGTTCCCTCCGGGCTACGCACAGTTTCAGAGCCCGGTTGCGACCGTGCCGCATTTGCACGGAGGCGTCACCCCGTCCGATTCAGACGGTTTTCCCGAGTCCTGGTTTACGAAGGGCCTGACGAGGAAGGGCCCAACGTTCAACGGCACTACTTTTGAGTACTTCAACGGACAGTTGCCGACAACGCTGTGGTATCACGATCATGCTCTGGGTATGACGCGCCTGAATGTGGCCGCGGGGCTCGAAGGCACGTACATCATCCGCGACCCTAACGACACCGTTGCGCCGCTGCTTCCCTCGGGCAAGTTCGAGGTTCCGCTTATGATAACGGATAAGGCCTTCAACACCGACGGCTCGATCCATTTCACGCAAGTAGGCGACAACCCCGACATCCACCCTTATTGGGATCCCGAGTACTTCGGCGATACGATCCTGGTGAACGGAAAAGTATGGCCTAATTTCAAGGTCGAACGCCGCCAGTACCGTTTTCGCATCGTGAATGGCTCCAATGCTCGCTTTTACAACCTGAAGCTTTCAAACGGCCAGTCCTTTATTCAGGTCGGAGCGGATGGCAGCTACTTGCCGAAGCCCGTAACCGAGACGGAAGCGCTTTTGGCGCCTTGTGAGAGAGCCGACATCCTGATCGACTTCTCGAACGTGCCGGCCGGCACGAAGATCATCCTCCTTAACACCGCCAATCAGCCCTTCCCAGGCGGCGATCCTAACGATCCCAACACAACAGGTCAGGTCATGCGCTTTGAAGTGCTGAATACAACGGCCGTTCATCCGCGTGCCTTGCCTGCCACCTTGATCACCATTCCGACGCTCATTGAAACCGAAGGCATCGGAAATCCGAAACTCTTCACGCTCAACGAGCAGGAAAGCGACGTTGGCGAGCCGGTAGCAGTTCTCATCGACGGACAGCACTTCGATGCGGACATCACCGAGGTCCCCAGGGTCGGCACGACCGAGGCGTGGTATTTCCAGAACCTCACGGAGGACGCGCATCCCATTCACATTCATCTGGTCGAGTTTCAATTGGAGGATCGGCAGGATATAGACGTGGCGCGGTTCACGGCTTATTGGCAAAGCCTGAACGGCGATACACTCCCGCTCAACCATCCCACCGTCAGAGCCAACGTTGAAACACCGGTATTCGATCCTGCTACGGGAACGACACATGACTTCCTGACCGGACCTTCGGAGCCGCCCTCGCCGCAAGAGAGCGGGTGGAAGGACGTATTCATCGCTCCGCCCGGAAAGGTCACTCGAGTGCTGCTACGCATCGCGCCGCAGACCTCGAAGGAATCGGATCTGTTCCCAGGAAAGAATGCTTTCCCGTTTGACCCGACCATTGGGCCGGGCTACGTATGGCACTGCCATATTCTCGATCACGAAGACAACGACATGATGCGGCCGATGAAGTTCACCACGGCTCCACCGACTGTAGCCAGCACCAAGGCGGTGTTACCAAACCGCAAACGTACTGCGCGACAACATGGCGTTGGCGCTGGTGGACAGAGATAGAGAAATACGATGTCCTGCCGGCAGCGCTTGCCGCCGAGTCAGGGCTCGCTTCCTCTAACACTCTAGTGTCTGTTCTAACTAGAGTGATTGGGTACAAGGTGTAAGGGGTGGGGCTGCCAGGTGCATGCCTCGCGGCTCCATCCTCTATTCCATTCAGGGGAACACCCCACCCTTCCGCTGCCCCAGTTGACGCCGGCTTCGTCCTGGGATAATCATATCCGGCCGGTCCTATCGAAAAGAGGTGCTCGTTATGGGCAAGAGGCTTCTGATCCTGTCGGTCACCGGGCTCGCTTTCGCGGCGGGCATCGCGTTCTCCCACTTTTATAAGGGCGACACTCAGGCCGTAGCTGACAAGAAAAACGGCCGCAAAATCCTGTACTACTACGATCCCATGCATCCGTCCTACACATCGGACAAACCCGGAATTGCGCCTGATTGCGAAATGGATCTGGTTCCAAAGTACGCCGAGGAAGCTGAGGCCAAACCGGCGGCGGCACGGAAGAAAGAACGCAAAATTCTCTACTACGTCGATCCGATGCATCCTTCCTATCGCTCCGATAAACCGGGGATAGCGCCCGATTGCAACATGAAGCTCGAGCCGGTTTACGCTCAAGAAGAGCGCGATATGGATGGGGCGGCTGACGACAATGCACCGGTGGATGCCGTTCACATAAGCCCGGAAAAACAACAACTGATCGGGGTTGAGTACGGCAGCGTCGAGTACGGCCCGGCCTTTCAAACGGTAAGAGCCGCCGCCAAGGTCGGGTGGGACGAGAACAAGGTCGCCAGGGTGCAAGTGAAGTACGACGGTTGGATCGACGAGATATTTGTCAACCTGGTAGGCGCTCGAGTGCGGAAGCGCCAACCGTTAGCTACGGTCTATAACCCGATGTCTACTGAGGCCCAGATGGACTTCATCAGGCATGCCAATAGACGGCTTATGCCGGCGGCGCCTCAGATGCGCGGGCAGTCGAACATGGCGACGCCGCAGCCGGCCCAGGTCAAAGCAAGTGATTCTCAACCCGATTCACAGACCGCCCAGGGAGTCAAACAAGGCGCCGCGCCGGCCGCCGCATCAACTACAGATCCCAACGCCGGTCTTGACTATGAGGCCCTGCTTGCCGGCGATCGCTACCGGCTTCAGCAGATGGGATTCGACGACGAGGTGCTTGCGACAATAGCAAAGACACGGACTCCGGTAAGGAGTCTGACCGTTTACTCGCCGATCAACGGCGTCGTAGTAGAACGCAACGCGTTTCCGAAGCAAAGGGTAACGCCGGACACCATGTACACGATCGTGGATCTATCGACGGTTTGGGTCACCGCTGATCTCTTCGAGTATGAAGCAGGAGCGATCCAGGCAGGCCAGAGCGCTGTCCTTTCCATGCCGTTTATGCCCGGTAAGCGCTTTAAGGGAAAAGTCGATTCGATTCTGCCCGCTATCGACCCGACGACGAGGACGCTGAAAGTTCGACTCGTCTTCGACAATTTGAACAATGCACTCATGCCTGAAATGTACGGCGACGTTGAGTTGCGAGTCGGCGGTATGAAACGGCTTATGGTTGCGCAAAGCGCGGTTCTAGACTCCGGTCTCCGGCAAGTCGTATTCGTAGATCGCGGCAACGGCTACTTCGAGCCAAGGGACGTCAAGACCGGCCGCCGCTTCGGAGATAGAATCGAGGTGCTCAGCGGCCTAAAGGCCGGCGAGCGAATCGTCACCTCGGGCAATTTTCTCATCGACTCCGAAAGTCAGTTGAAGGCGAGCCGCGCCGGTCATGATCGATAGAATTATTGAGTTCTCGGCCCGAAACCGGTTCATCATCCTGATGTTCACCGGAGCCGCGGTAATCGCCGGCATATGGTCGGTAAGAAACACGCCGCTCGATGCGATACCGGATCTGAGCGACACCCAGGTAATCGTCTATTCACGCTGGGATCGCAGTCCCGACATCATCGAAGCCCAGGTCACCTATCCCATCGTTACGTCGCTGTTGGGCGCGCCAAAGGTCAAGGACGTCAGAGGAATCTCCGACTTCGGCTACTCATACGTCTATGTGATCTTTGAAGAAGGCGTCGATATTTACTGGGCGCGCTCGCGAACTCTCGAATATCTGTCGAAATCACTCGCCTCTCTGCCGAAAGAAGTTAAGACCGAGCTCGGTCCCGACGCAACCGGAGTCGGGTGGGTGTTCCAGTACGCGCTCGTCGATCGAACCGGCAAGCACAATCTGGCCGAGCTGCGCTCGCTCGAGGACTACTATCTCAGATATCACCTTCAAACCGTTCCGGGCGTCGCCGAGGTCGCGCCGCTCGGCGGATTCGTCAGACAGTATCAGGTCAACGTCGATCCGAACCGGCTTCAGACCTACAACATCACCATCGACAAACTTGTTTCCGCTGTAAGAGGAGGCAACAGCGAAGTCGGAGGACGCGTAGTCGAATTCACGGGCCGCGAATACATGGTACGCGGCCACGGATATATCAAATCGGCTTCGGACATCGAGAAGATAGTGCTTGCCACGAATCAGGCAGGCACTCCGGTCACCGTGCGAGACGTCGGCAGCGTCGTCTTAGGACCCGATATTCGGCGAGGGGTCTCGGATCTTGACGGAACCGGCGAAGCCGTCTCCGGTATTATCGTCATGCGGCAGGGCGATAACGCTCTTGCGGTCATCGACCGCGTTAAGGCCAAGTTGAAGGAGATAGAGCCGGGCCTTCCAAAGGGTGTTGAAGTAGTAACCGCTTATGACCGCTCCGAACTGATACTGGCGTCGGTTCAGAATCTCAAGTCGACTCTAATCGAAGAGCTGATCGTCGTTTCGATAATCATACTCATATTCCTGTGGCATCCTCCGAGCGCGGTCATACCGATCCTAACAATCCCAATAGCCGTCATCATTTCGTTCATACCGCTTCGGATGATGGGGGTCAGCTCGAACGTGATGTCGCTCGGAGGGATCGCCATAGCCGTAGGCGCGATGGTGGACGCCGCCATCGTCGTAGTCGAGCAAACACATAAGAAACTCGAAGAGTGGCAGCGAGGCGACCGCCTACAGTCTTACAGCAGCGTCGTCGTTCAGGCGGTAAAAGAAGTCGGCGGCCCAAGCTTCTTCGCGCTGCTCGTGATCGCGGTCTCTTTCCTTCCAGTGCTCACGCTCGAAGCGCAAGAAGGCAGGCTCTTCAAGCCGCTTGCGTACACGAAGAACCTCGCGATGATTGCCGCCGCCGTCCTGGCCATTACCCTGGACCCGGCTCTGCGACTGCTCTTCACTCGCATGAAGGGTTTCGAGTTTCGGCCGCGATGGCTTGCTCGCGTCTCCAACGCTCTGCTGGTCGGCAAGATTCGACCGGAGGAAAAGCACCCGATCAGCCGGTTGTTGATTCGACTCTATCAGCCCGTAGTCAACTGGAGCCTCAGATGGAAATGGACCGTCATCTTAGGCGCGCTCGTGCTGGTCGCAATCACGATTCCCGTTTACATGAAGCTCGGCTCCGAGTTCATGCCGCCGTTTGACGAAGGCGCGCTGTTTTTTATGCCGACGACAGTGCCCGGAATCTCAGTAGGCGAAGCGCAGAAGCTGCTCCGGGTTCAGGATCGGATTTTGATGGAGGTTCCGGAAGTAGCCGGCGTTATGGGCAAAGCCGGACGCGCCGAAACCGCAACCGATCCCGCGCCGCTTTCGATGATGGAAACGGTTGTCCTGTTAAAGCCGAAGAGCGACTGGCGCAAAGTCGACACCTGGTACGATCGCTGGCCCGGTTGGATAAAACCCATCTTCCGTCGAATAAAATCGGATCATATTTCGACCGAAGAGATGGTCGGCGAGTTGAATGAAAAGCTCGATCTGCCGGGAGTCTCCAATGCCTGGACGATGCCGATCAAAGCGCGGATCGACATGCAGACGACGGGCATTCGAACGCCTGTAGGCGTCAAGGTCTCCGGCGCCGATCCAAAAGAGATCGAAGATATCGGAAAGAAAATCGAAGCAATCCTGCCGCGGATGAGCGAAACGAGATCCGTGTTCGCGGAGCGGACGGGCGGAGGATACTTCCTCGATTTCGATCTCAAGCGCGATCAACTCGCCCGGTACGGCCTCACCGTGGACGAAGCCCAGATGATCGTCTTGAACGCAATCGGCGGCGAGAACGTCACTACGACTGTGGAAGGGCGCGAGCGGTATCCGGTCAACGTCCGTTATATGCGCGATTTTCGGAGCAATCTGGACCAGCTTCAACGGGTTCTCGTGCCCACGATGGGAGGGCAGCAGCAGATTCCGATGGCGCAAATAGCCGACATAAAGATTGTCAGCGGGCCATCCATGCTGCGCGATGAAAACGGTATGCTGACAGGCTACGTGTTCATTGACGTTGCCGGCAGTGATATAGGGGGCTATGTCGACAAGGCGAAGCATCTCATTCACGAAGAGCTGAATCTTCCGGCCGGATATGCTCTGACCTGGAGCGGCCAGTACGAATCCATCCTGCGAGTGAAGGAACGGCTGAAGGTCGTTCTTCCCATAACGCTCTTCCTCATCTTGTTTCTTCTCTATCTAAACACCAGGTCGGCTGCAAAAACGATCCTGATTCTCCTGGCGGTGCCATTCTCGGCCGTGGGAGCGATATGGTTCCTCTATGCGCTCGGCTACAACATGAGCATTGGAACATGGGTCGGCCTGATAGCTCTGATGGGCGTAGACGCCGAGACCGGCGTATTCATGCTCCTGTATCTCGATCTTGCATTCGAGGAGCGTAAGAAGCAGGGATTGATGCGAAACGTCTCCGATCTGCGCGAGGCGATTGCTCACGGAGCCGTTAAGAGGATTCGGCCGAAGTTCATGACCGTCACAACGATGTTCGTTGGCTTGATTCCGATTATGTGGTCGGTCGGAGCAGGCGCCGACGTTATGAAGCGAATCGCGGCTCCAATGATAGGCGGTATCTTCACATCCTTCATTCTCGAGCTTGCGGTGTATCCCGCCCTGTACGAAATCTGGAAATCGAATACCGAGTTGAAGCGAGTCGCGGAAGCAGAACTAACATTGAACACTTAGGGACGCGACGCGGGTTTATTGCTTGGTTTTGAGATCGCGTGCTCTCTGATACTCCCTGGTCGCTTCGTCGCGGAGACCCTGGCTGTAAAGAGAGTGCCCGAGTTTTGTGTGGAGCGAATCATCGTTAGGCGCGATGGCGAGCGCCTTTCGGTAGGAGTCGGCCGCTTTGGACCACTGCTCCAGCTCAAAGTACTCGTCGCCGAGGGCCATAAAAAGAACCGCGTTTTTCGGATCAAGTTCGGCGGCCCGCTGGAATTCCGCGAGCGCGAGAGCTTTCTTTGAGCCTTTATATAGGATCGCGAGATTGTAATGAGGTGAAGCCCATTTCGTATCCAGATCCGCGGCCCGCTTGTATGCACGTTCGGCCTGATACTCGTTCAAGAGGCCCTGCTGAATAATGCCGGCGGCGTTTTCCACGACGGCATCCCGCGCAGCGCCCTGCAAGGTCGCCAGGGACTTATCAGCCTCGTCATAAAATTGCAGCGCGATGAGCGCGTGAACAGCGCTCATCTTTTCGAGCGGTGCAATACGGCCGTCTTCGGGTCGCAATGCGCGCGAGCGAGCGAGCATTTGGCCCGCTCGCCTGAACTCATCGAGCGGCGAAGGAGCGCCGGTCGCTCCGGAAACCGGCAGCGGGGCCGAAGCCGGCCTGTTCTTCGAATCAATGGCTTCGGTGCTTACGGCAGGTTGATCCGGCGGTCTGATTGCAGGCTTGGGCGCCGCCGGAGTATTCGCAGCAACCTCGCTTCCGCTTGCCTTGAAGGCAGCCCCAACCGGGCCTGAGTCAACCGGAGATACGACGGATGGCCGCGGCCGTTCGACGTTCGACTTTGCGATTTGAGTCGGCTGCGAGGCTCCAGAGTTAGTCCGGCCTGAAGGAGCAGCAGGGTTAGCCCTGGCGGTGCTTTGAGCTTGGACCGCGGAGGTGTTCGGGCTTTGCGTGGCTGAGGCTGGGTTGGCCCTGGTATCCGCAGCCGGTGCGGGTCGCTTGTCATTGCTTCCGATCGATGCTTGTTCGACCGGCTTCTGAGTCGTAGAGCGGGCAAGCTGGCCCGTGGAGAATACTCCGACTTTAGCCAGGGAAGCTCCCGAACGCCACGGCAATTGTTTATTAGAGGTCTCCTGAGCCAGCTTTTCGCGCACGAAGTCGAAGATCTCGTCACCGCTCACGATTCCGTCGTTGTCGCGGTCGGCCGAAGAAATCGCCTCGGCCAGAAGCTTCGTAAACGCGCCCTGACCGCCCCAGCGCTGCCCTTCCCAAGAGAATTGGCCGGGGCTGCTCGCCATCAACACGGTTACCGACGGTTTCGCGAACGCAAGATCTTCGAGTGAATGAAAGAAGGCGGTAGAGTCCGAGGCCGGTCTCGAGTCAGGATCGAAGAAGTCCTTTCGTATCGCATCGGCTATGAACACGATGTTCTTCGCTTTGACGCGGCGGCCGAGCGCGAGCTTTAGATCGCTGATCGACAGCGCCGAGCCGTACAGAGATTGCGGATCGGTATCGTAAGCAAGGAAGTAGCCTTCTGAAAACTCGCGCTCGAAAAACCCGTGGCCGGAGAAGTACAGATAGACCGTGTCGTTTGCTCCGGCTGAGCGAGGCAGCCAATCTCCGATCGCGCTTTTAATACCCGCGATCGTCGCTTGAGGTCCAACCAGGAGCTTGAGGTTCGATTCATTGAAACCGGACTGGCGAAGCAGATTCGCGAACACGACCGCATCTCTCTCGGCGAACTGAAGCTGCTGGCCGCCGGGAAGCCGCGCATACTTCGCAACACCGACGATCACTGCCCATTTTTTCGGCGCGGCATCGTTCTGAGCGCGGACGGGCGCGAGAAACACCCATCCAAAGAGCACAAGTGCAAAATAGAGCTTTATAAAGCGCATGGTAAAAAGTGAAAAGGGCGCGGCCGCACTCTGTGGCGGCTTGCGCCCCTCCGAGAATATCAAATCGCCGGCGGCTCGCGCGAGACCGCGCGCATCAACCGAGGTTAATAAATTATTGGAAGCTCGCGATAGCGGCGTCTTCCTTATCGAACGTCTCGAACACGGTGAGCAGCTTTGTGATCATGAGCAGATCCTGAATTTTCTTGGTCAGGTTAAGGAGCTTCAGATGGCCTCCTTGATTGCTCGTGGTGGTATAAGAACTGACGAGCTCACCGATCCCTGAGCTGTCGACATATGAGACATCGCCGAGATTGAGCAGAATACTCTTCTTTTCGGCCAAGAGCAGTTTTCTGACCTCATCGCGGAGCTGAACGCTTCCTTCGCCTATCGTAATCTTTCCGGAAAGGTCCAAAATCGTAACATTGCCTGACTCGCGTTCCTTGATGCTTAACTGGGCCATCTTGTCACTTCTCCTTTGTGCTGTTTAGGAAGCATGTTTTCCTTTGTACATGCGCACGACGCTTCCGCCTTCTGGATGGGATAAGTACTCGACTTCATCCATGAATGTTCGCATGAAAAAAATGCCGCGGCCGGTAGGATTGAGCAAGTTGCCGGGATCGAGCGGGTCGGGCAGCAGAGCGTGATCAAAGCCTTCTCCGCGATCGCGTACATAGACGCTCAATGCCTCCTTCTCGATGACGAATCTCACGTCGACCGGTTTTCCCTCGTCGCCCTTGTTGCCGTGCTTAATGGCATTGATCAGCGCCTCCCGCACCGCGAGCTCGATCCAACCGGACGTATCTTCGTCGAAGCCTATGCGTCCCGCTGCATCTCTGGAAATCGAGGCGACCATATCTACGAATTCATACTTGCTTTCTATGCTAAGCTCAATCGTCTCGCTCATGGGCGCCGGGGATGCCTTTCGTTTTAATGTTGGCTTATGCCTCGATCGAGCAAGCGTTATTTGCCGCAAGGTGGTCACGTTGCGCGCAATTGTGTAACATAGCGAAAGTTGACATGTCAAGCACCGTAAGATTCCACGGACCCGGCATTATAAAGGGAAAGATTGCCATGCCGGGTGATAAGTCGATCTCACACCGCGTCGCAATGCTCGCCTCCCTTGCGGAAGGCAATTCAGTGATCGACGGCTTCGCATCGAGCGTCGATTGCGCAGCCACGCTCGACTGTGTAACGAGGCTCGGGATCGAAGTTGAACGGGAAAATTCCAGGGTCGTGATTCACGGCCGGGGATCGCGCGGTTACCGGTATCGAGAAGATCCGATCGTCCTCGATGCGGGAAATTCGGGTTCCACGATGAGGATGCTGACGGGACTGCTGGCCTCACGAAAGCTTGAAACGGTCTTTGACGGCGACAACAGTCTCCGGAGACGTCCGATGCGCCGGATCATAGAGCCTCTCACCAGGATGGGAGCGCGCATCGATGCGGTCCAGGACAATTTCCCTCCATTGAAGATCAGCGGAACCACGCTTCAGGGAATCGACTACCAGAGCCCTATAGCAAGCGCTCAAGTAAAGACCGCCGTGTTATTTGCCGGACTGAGCGCCGAGGGCGCTGCCGCTTTCGGCGAACCGATCCTTTCGCGAAATCATACCGAGTTGATGCTGCCCGAATTCGGCGCACGGTTCTCTGAGAGCCTTGACGGCCCGGGACATCAGTTGCGAATTCAGGGAGGACAGGAGCTAAAGCCGGTCCGATATACCGTACCCGGCGATCCCTCCTCGGCGGCGTTCTTCTGCGCCGCCGCGGCAGCGACACCTGGATCGAGACTCGTCGTCCAGAACGTAAATTTGAACCCAACTCGAATTGCTTTTGTCGAAGCTCTTCAAATGCTCGGCGCGGATATTGTCGTCGACAATGCAGCGCTCGCTCACGGCGAGAAGATTGGCGATCTCATCGTCACCGGACGATCTCTGATGTCCGCGCCTGGCGGCTGCCGTTTTCCGCGCGAGATGATTCCGGCTCTCATAGATGAAATACCGGTGCTGGCGGTGATCGCTACACAGGTTGAAGGCCGGGTGGAGATCAGGCACGCCGAAGAGTTGCGAGTCAAAGAGAGCGATCGAATCAAGTCAGTCGCTGCTGGACTGAGGGCTCTCGGCGCCGAGGTCGAGGAATTTGAAGATGGTCTCGCCGTGAGCGGGCCGCAACGGTTGATTGGAGGGGTCGTGGAGTCTGCCGGCGATCATCGCATCGCAATGGCTTTTAGCATCGCGGGACTTCTCGCGCGCGGCGTGACCGAGATACGCGGCGCCGAATGCGCGGCTGTTTCGTTCCCACAGTTCTTCGAGACGTTGGCGTCGGTCAGCAACGAAGGAGTGATCGAGAAGATCAGTGGTGAGATACGGTGACTCATGAATCCTCGCCGCATATGCGGCTCAACATTCGATTGTTGAGAACACCCGGTTGTTGAGAACGCCCGATTAGAAATACCTGTAAGGGGGAGGCCCGCACTTACATTATTCTTCACGCGATTGTTCGAGAGACGAGATGGATGGTCACAAGAACACACCGTCGATCAGTCTAATCTTTCTCGTCGGCTTCATGGGTTCCGGAAAGAGCACTACGGGAAAGCTGCTGGCGAAAAGGATCGGCTATTCATTCTTAGATCTCGATAACCTGATTGAGAAACGAACCGGCAGAAAGATCCGCAATATCTTCGCGGCTGAAGGCGAAGAGTACTTCAGAGATATTGAGAGCGAAACACTGCAATCATGCCGGGGACTCGCGCACACAGTAGTGGCGCTTGGCGGCGGCGCATTCATTAAATCAGCAAACCGAGATTTTTGCCGCGAGGTTGGCAAGACGATCTGGCTGCGATGCCCGATCGAAATTTGTCTGGCGAGAGCTGCTCGCGACCGCTCCCGGCCGCTGCTAGGCGCGCGCGAAGAGATGGAGCGATTGCTAACGAGTCGGATCTCATCCTATGAGGCCGCCGATTTCACCGTCGATTCCAGCCCGAGTGAACAGAATACAATTGTAAATGAGATATTGAGAGTATTAGCTGACGGGAATAGCTCGCGGGACGATTAGCGATGAGAATGGATAACCACTCGGCGAAGCGGCTCGGTGCCTTTGCTCTGGGATCTCAATCCGCTCCGTTCGGCATAGAGATGTTGAAGCCTCCTGATGTGTCTCGGTTGAGGCGTCAATTCAATCGGGCGATCGCTCTCCAACGCTTCGACGGCGGCATCTTCAACTTCCTGCAACGCCGCCGCCTCGCTGCCGAACTGGGATGAAACGCCGAAGAGCGCTTCCAGGAAATGTTCCATCTGCTTCAAGGTGTTGCTTCGAATGATCTGCACTTCAACCTGCTCGCCTCTTGCCTCGCGCAGCTTCTGAGACTGCCGCTTCGCGTGGGACTTCAGCGTCAGGAGCATGTCCGCTTCTTCGAGATCGTTGGTTATGGCCGCCGGTACGCCAAGCTCGTGAATAGCGCGTTCCAAACGTTCTCGGCTGATGCCATAAGGAAAGATGCGCGTCAGCGCCGCCGACCCACTGGAGCCATGGTGCTCTCGCTTGCGCTTTCTAGGCGGGGCCTCGGGTTCTTCGATATCTTCGCTCGGTTTTGAGCCGGCTTTGATGGTTTCGCGCGGCGGCCTTTGCTCCACCTCTGATTGATGGATCGTAACTCTGCCTTCCTCGTGCCTTTCGCGAATCTCGGTCTTCGGAATATAGCCTCGCAGCATCAAGTCGACGGCCTCGGCGACATCCTGGTGAATCTGAAATCGGTCCTTGTTTTGAATCTCGATCAACGCGTCGAATGTAGGAGGCGCTTTTCGCTCGAGGACGGTCTTCTGAGTTCGTCTACGCCGAGCTTCTTCGTCCGACAGCGGCATGCTGGTGATCGGGCTCGGGAACTTGCATTCGGCGGGCGCGGCCGATTCCGGGATGCGGAACGTCTCCGTCGCCGGCTATTTCGTTCGAGGTGTCTACTACGACTACGCGTTTTTCAAGATCGTCTGCGAGCACGCGAGCGGCTTCGCGGAGCAGCGTCGTCTTCCCTACCCCAGGCCGGCCCATTAAGAGCAAGCTCCGGCCGCTTTCAACATAGTCGCGAACGATGTCCACCGTTCCGAAGATGGCGCGGCCCACTCGGCAGGTCAGCCCGACGATTTCTCCGAGGCGATTTCGAATTGCGGATATGCGATGGAGGGTGCGCTCGATCCCGGCTCGATTATCCCGGGTGAAGCGGCCGACTCGGCTGGCGACATATTGGATTTCTTCGCGGCTGACTAACGATTCCGTCAGATAGTGAGCGCGATTTGGATAGCGGGCTTCGGGTCTGCGACCCAGGTCGAGCACAATCTCGATCAGGGTCTCAAGCTCACCCGCGGCATGCAGGGCATTTCTGACGTCGGGAGGCAAAACATTGAGTAAGAGATCAAGATTATCGGTCGAGACAAATTCAGTCTGAAGGTTTGGAGTGGCCATGCTACCCCACTCAATCAACAAGATTTATAGAGAACTTCGATTTCGTAGTGTACTAGAAATCCATTGAGGTTACTAGCAGCATGCCGAGTCCCCCCCGAGTCCACACTGGAGGATGGCGCTGTATTATTTGGGTTGTAGCCCCCCAGCCGGACTATTATTGTTCTTTGGGCGGGTTTCGCCATTATGTCGTCGTTGAGATTGCCGCCGGCCCGAGTTGACCTGAGTTTTGAAGCGCCGTTATCTTCTACGCCATGCATAAATCAGTGATTGTTCTCTTACTCCTCTTATCGCTATGTCTGGGCGCCTTTGCGCGACAGTCCAAATCTGAGCAGAAGCCCGCTCCGAAGCAAGCGGCGCCCCAACGATCTTCGCGCGGCTTTATTTCTCCGTCCGAAGTCAATGTCCATATCGAAAGCGATGTCAGGACTTTTGTCGCGATGGCGGCGGTCAACATGGCGGGATTCGATTATGAGAGCGCAGGTCAGCCGCTCTCTCCGGCTCGCGCCGAATTGCGAAAGGACCTGAGCTCGCTCGATCCAAAGCTCAGGGAGGAATTGAGGACCTTCTACAACTCCCATCGGCGCGCCGGTATTGATGAAGCCTCGGATGCTCTCCGTTATGCGGCGTTGAGTCTGCTGATGACCCCGCCGCCTCTCTTTTCGATAAACGTGAAGGATGATTCGATTCCTGAGGACCTCAAACCGCTTTTGCCTTTTACGCGCGGAGGCGGCTCGGAATCGCCTGCGCTCATAGGTCAGCTCTATTCGAAGGCGGGACTGCGGCAGCTCGCGCAAAAATACCTGGGCGTCGCCGATGTGTATGCGGCCGCGTATCGCCAGCCGGTCGGCGAGGCGATTTTCGAAACCCTCGATTATTTTCATACCAACGCCGAGACGATCATTAACATGAGGCCGCTGGTCATCAGCACCGGCGAGCCGGGCCACAAAGCGGCCGGACCGAAACAACGAATAGTAGAGCGGAACAGGACGCGCCAGGTATTCATCATCATGGATCCGCTGGCCCCGATTGGGACCGCTACGGTTCGCGACGACATTCTCAATCAAAAGGACGATCTTCTTTCGCGGCGCATAGGCGACGACTACATCGTGCTGGTCGGTCCCTCGAATACGCCGAACACTGAAGCGATTAGAAGGGCCTTGATCAGATTCGTCATCGACCCGCTTCTCGAGCGCCATCTAAAGACTTCGCTTGCATACAAAGATCAGATCACGAAATTGACCGGATCAATCGCCAGCGCGCAGGGGCCGTTTGGGGCCAGCGTCTATCTGGTGATGCGTGAATCGCTGGCGCAGGCTGCCGAAGCTCGAATGAAGCGCATCGAGGCGAACCACGGAGGAGGTTCGTATTCGGAGGACGACGCAACCTACGATCTCGCCCAGGCATACCTGCGCGGGGCCTCGCTTGTGTTTCACTTCTATGAGTCTCTCATTGGGCTGGAAAAAGTGGGTATAAGCATCGAGGACTTCTTCGATCAGATGCTTGCCACGTCCAACTTCGAACGCGAGTCCAAGCGCGCCGCCGACTTCGAGTCGACGGTCGCGAAGGTCTCGGCAATAAGAAGCGCGGCCGCCAAAACCGGCTCGGAAAGGGCTCCGAATGCCGAGGCCGCGATCACTCGCAAGATTATTCAGTCCGACGATCTGATTCGCCAGCGCAAATTCTCGGATGCCAGGCCGATACTCGACGATATTCTTCGAGCCGACCCACGCAACGCACGAGCCTTGTACGGAATGGCTCAAGTCATTAATCAGATTCCCAGCGCGGCTGAGAGCGATCCGAAAGCCGAGGAGAACGACAAGATCGAGGCGCAACACGATCGACTCGAGAGAGCGATAAAGCTGTACCGACGCGCTATTGAATCCGCATCATCCGAATCGGAGCGATGGATGATTCAATGGAGTCACGTCTTCATTGGAAGGATCCTCGATTTCCAAGAGTTCAGGATAGACGCCATCGCGGAATATGAAAAAGCAATAGCCCTCGGAGAAGTACAGGGCGGCGCTTACAAGGAAGCTATCGAGGGAAAACAGAAACCATTCGGTCAGAAATAGACTGACGAATGCCCATGCTTGACACCTCCGCTGACCGGCGCCTAGAATCAAAATCTTTGTTAGATCGCTGCTCTTGCTGAGTTTCTTGTCACCGGGAGAAGAATGGCGGACAACCTCGCGGCCGATTACTCCGATCGAGCCATTCATTCAGAATCAATACAACCATTCCCGATCGCGCGGCGCGTTTTCGCCGTTATTGTAGCCTGGCTGGCGCCCGGGGCGGGCCATCTCGTACTGGGCCGTTACTGGCGAGGGCTGATTTTTCTGGCGGTAATCGCGGGCTCTTTTTGCTTCGGACTTTATCTCCACGGGAAACTCTTCTGGCCCGAAGCAGCGGATCCCCCATCGATGTTCCATTACGATTTGATAACCGTCTTGTGGTCTTTCGCCCAGGTGGGATCCGGATTGTGCTACGGTCTGGCGTACGCGCTCGGCATAGGTGTTACTCCTCATCCGGAAGCGACTACATTTGATTATGGCAACACGTTCATGTTTCTTGCCGGCCTGTTGAATTATCTGGTCGTTCACGATGCCTTCGATATCGCCCAGGGGAGAAAGCGCTGATGCATCTATTGATGATGTTTCTTTACGCGGCGGCGACCGCCATCGTGTTCGGCGCGATCGATTCCAAGCCTGAAACACTGCGCGAGCGATTCATTCACGGACTCAAAGTATTCGCCTGGTTTATCGGAGTCGGCTTGTTGATCTCTCTCGTTTTGTTCCCAGTGCCATGGTAGGCGACAGGTTATGGGGAGATGAGCATGGCGGTCAGTCTTTGCCGAAGCGTGTGACTGTGAAGCGTTGGATCAACACCTTCTCGCCAATCGAAATGCCCGCCTTCGAGTGAACCGCCTGCCATTGCTGCTCAACTGTTTGAATGCCCGATATTCCCGGCAGTAGTACGCCCCGCCGAAATCCATCCACGCTGCTGATGATTATGCCGAATCGCAAGGGGTCCAGCTCCTCAGGTCCGCTGACCGGCTCAGGAGCCGAGAGCACATCCACGCCATAGACTATGTCGACAAGCTCTTCAGGAAGGACTCTTGAAAACCGATGATCGCGGCATGCTGCTCCTATAGCATTTTCAATAATCTCGGCGGCGACCGTTGGTTTTAGGGGAAGAATAGTTCCAATACAGCCTCGCAGATCTCCATCGCGCATTCGCAATGTGACAAACGCTCCCGCCCGCCCGGCAAGTATTCCTTGAGGATTACGCGGCGGCTCTATAACGACATGATCTCTGACGAATGATTCAACCGAAATCCTGGCAAGGTCGGTCGGGGAAATGTTGTCGGGAGGAAAATCTACGCTCATCTATCTTCAGCCAATAGTTTCAGCCGCTCTCGAACGGGTATTTTCGTCGACAAGAATCGCGACCATATATCCTACGCCGAACGGGCCCTCGTAGCTCAAGACTTGTTGATCGTGAAGCGACTCGCCCGCGGCTCCGAGCGCTACGATTATCGATCTATAGCCGCACTCTCCCGCGCGTTCGCGCAGAGCCGGATCGATTTCGACAATTGCCCTCGCATTTCCGCTCGCAATGCCGCTGACAATCTGCTCGTCAAACAGATGGGCCGTAGGCTCGTACTTGTAAGGTCCGTCAACCTTAAGGCGATGACTCAAATCGCCGCTCGCGACGACCGCGACTCGCTTGCCGCTGGCTGCCGCCGCTCCTCGAATCGCGCGGCCGAATGCGAGGTGGTGATCAATCGACTGCATCGTAAAGCCGATAACGGCAACCGGGCCTTTCCAGCCCGCCTCGTGAAGGTAGTAGAGCGGCACAAGAGCGCCGTGATCGAGATGGTATTCCTGAGAAAGATCGTTCAGTCTCACGCTCTCGATTCGAGCGGAGGCCACAATAGCATCGACGATCTCGTAGTCGTTTTGGAATCTGAGCTCGGTTTCGGGCGCGCCAAATTGCCGAAAGTCTCCATAGAGGTCGGGCGTGGATCGCGTAGTGAATGCCGCCGCATCGATCGGAGAATGAGGTGATATCAACACAATCGTGTCCGGCTTGGCCGCAATAAGCCTGTGCGAGAACTCGCGAAGAGCTAGCTGCGAATTCGCGACGTCGGCGAGCCGCGAGCCCCCGATTTCAGGTATCAACAAGGGAGGGTGCGGCGCTATTCCTGCGAATACTATCGAACCTGCCAAAATCAGTGCCTCCCATCGGCGAGGAGAAGCGTTCCACAAAGCGTCAATCAAAGTAATTTCTCAATGATAGGACTGCTCCCGTTGGAATACAACGGTCTTTCCTGGTTCCTTCTCACTCGCTTATCGGCACTGCGTTTGCGTAGAGCCTTCCGACACGATGCGTTTGGTCCGGCGCCTCCGGGGAATTTTCTGTCGAGTAGTGAACCCGATCGCGAGGCGAAACGACATAGAACAGTGGAGCGAGATTGTCTATGAGTCCGGCTGCGATGATCCACTCGCAGTTGAGCGCATTTCAGCAATGAATTCAGAAGAAATTGTCGAATCCTCAGATTCAAATCCATCGCTGCCCGTTCGGCGAAGGACCTATCAACCGGTATGGCTACTCGGAATCGGCATCCTTGGAGCCGTAGGCTTTTTCTTTTTTCAGCGCCCCAGCAACACAGACTCTGGAGGCGGATCGCGAAGACAGGCGGCGCCGCAGGCGATGCCGATTACCGTTGCCACCGCGCAAAAGGGCGACATTGGCGATTATGTGAGCGCCCTCGGCTATGTGACTCCGCTTAATACAGTGACGATACGGACTCGCGTGGATGGAGAGCTGCTGAAACTCAATTATCGAGAAGGCGAGATTGTTCAAAAAGACCAGATACTTGCCCAAATCGATCCGGCATTGTTTCAAGCGCAGTTAACCCAGGCTCAGGGACAATACGACCGCGACAAGGCCCTCCTCGATCAGGCCCGAGTCGACCTGAATCGCTACAAGGAAGCGTACGCAAAGAATGCAATCCCGGGTCAGCAAGTCGACGTTCAGCAAGCCACCGTGCGGCAGGAGGAGGGCACGGTCAAGATCGACGAGGGTCAGATCGCCAGCGCCAGAACCAATCTCCTTTACACGACCATTCGAGCGCCGATCACCGGCCGCGTGGGATTGCGGCAGGTTGATGCCGGTAACATCGTTCATGCCGGAGACTCGAACGGTCTCGTGGTGATCACGCAGCTTCAACCTATCACGGTTGTTTTCTCGGTTGCCGAAGACTATCTTCCGCAGATTCAGCAGCAGTTGCGCCGCAAGCAGATTCTAAACGTCGACGCACTCGACCGCACTCAACAAAAGAAGCTTGCTAGCGGATCGGTCACTGCCCTGGACAATCAGGTGGACGCGACCACCGGAACAGTGCGCCTGCGAGCGCTCTTTCAAAACAAGGACAACATTCTGTTCGCCAATCAGTTTGTCAACGCAAAGCTGCTTATAAGAATCGAGCACGGCGTGACTCTGATTCCGACCGCGGCGATACAGCGTAACGGAGACAGATCTTTTGTCTATCTCGTCAAACCGAATCAGACCGTCGAGATGCACGACGTCACTACCGGGACGACCGAAGGCGAGGTAACCGTCGTCGAGGGATTGCAGCCCGGTGACGTTGTCGCAACCGATGGATTCGACAAGCTGCAAGACGGCGTCAAGGTGGCGATTCGCAACGGAAACGAAAGCGAGAACCGATCAGATCAAGGAGGCAAAGCACAGGAAAAACGCGGTGACGAGCAGGGGAGCGCGAAGTGAATCCCTCTCGCACATTTATTGTGAGGCCGGTCGCGACTTCGCTCTTGATGGCTGCCATACTCCTGGCCGGTATAGTCGGTTTCAGACAACTGCCTGTCTCCGCCCTCCCCGAAGTCGATTATCCTACGATCCAAATTCAGACCTTTTATCCCGGAGCCAGCCCCGAAGTAATGGCGTCCGCGGTGACCGCGCCCCTCGAGAGACAATTCGGTCAGGTACCTGGCCTTACCCAGATGACTTCAACCAGCTCGGCGGGACTCTCCTCGATAACCCTGCAGTTCTCGCTCGATCTCGACCTCGATGTCGCGGAGCAGGAGATACAAGCTGCAATCAACGCGGGCCAGACCTTTCTTCCACCCGATCTGCCCGCGCCGCCGATCTACAGCAAGACCAATCCCGCCGACGCGCCCATCCTGACGCTTGCACTCATTTCTAAAACGGTCCCGCTCACAAACGTCGAGGATCTGGCCGACACCCGGCTTGCGCAGCGGATTTCACAACTTCCGGGCGTGGGACTAGTGAGCATAAGCGGAGGTCAGAGACCGGCGGTTCGTATTCAGGCGAATCCTGTGGCGCTGGCCGCCCACGAAATCAGTCTCGAAGATCTGCGCGGCGCGATTCAGCAGACAAGCGTTAATCAGCCGAAAGGGAGTTTTGACGGGCCTCAGCAGTCTTATTCAATAGGCGCGAACGATCAGATCCTGACAAGCAAGGACTTCAGCTCGACCATAGTTGCGTTTCGAAACGGCTCTCCCGTGCTCCTGTCCGATGTGGCGAGAATCGTCGACTCCGCGGAGAACGCGCGGCAGGCGGCGTGGATGAATGAGGTTCCCGCTGTGATCCTGAACATCCAGCGACAGCCCGGCGCGAACATCATTCAGGTGGTCGATCGCGTAAAAGCGCTGCTGCCTCAGCTCAGCAGCACTCTACCTTCGTCTATAAACGTATCCGTCCTGACCGATCGGACGGTAACTATTCGCGCTTCAGTGAAAGACGTCGAATTCGAGTTGATGCTAACCGTCGCTCTGGTGGTAATGGTCATCTTCCTGTTCCTGAGAACTTTGTCGGCGACGATCATTCCCGCCGTCGCGGTCCCGCTCTCCCTAGTCGGAACCTTTGGAGTGATGTACCTACTTGGATACAGCTTGAACAATCTCACTCTAATGGCGTTGACCATTTCCACGGGCTTCGTAGTCGACGATGCAATCGTGATGATCGAGAACATCGTTCGCTACATCGAGGAAGGCGACAAGCCGCTCGCCGCCGCATTGAAGGGCTCGGAGCAGATTGGCTTCACTATCCTGTCGTTGACGGTTTCATTGATAGCCGTGCTGATCCCGCTGTTGTTCATGGGCGATATAGTCGGCAGGCTGTTCAGAGAATTTGCGATCACGCTCAGCATCACGATTCTGATCTCGGCGGTCGTTTCGCTGACATTGACCCCGATGATGTGCGCGAAGCTGTTGAAGCCGCAATCCGAAAACAAGCGCGGCCGGTTCTATACGATTTCCGAGAGAGTATTCGAAGGAGTGATCGCCTTCTATGGGCGGACACTCAAGTGGGTTCTCAGATTCCAGGGACTCACTTTGCTTGTAGCCGTCGCCACACTGATCCTGACCATCATACTTTACATAATAGTGCCCAAGGGCTTCTTCCCTGTTCAGGACACTGGAGTCATTCAAGGCATTTCGCAGGCGTCGGAGAAAGTCTCGTTTCCGGCAATGGCTTCATTACAACAGAAGCTGACGGCGATCATTCTCGGAGATCCCGCGGTCGAAAGCCTCTCTTCGTTCATCGGCATCGAAGGCGCGAACACAACGCTCAATAGCGGCCGAATTCTCATAAATCTCAAGCCTCTCGACGAGCGAAAGACGGGCGCCGTCGAAGTGATTCGGCGCCTGCAGCAGGAACTCGCGAAGATCGAGAACATCAAGCTCTATATGCAACCGGTGCAGGATCTGACCGTCGAGAACCGCGTCAGCAGGACGCAATATCAGTACACGCTGGAAGACCCCGATCCGGATGAGCTTCGAATATGGACAAAGCGATTCGTGGACAAGCTCGAGAAGCTTCCTGAGCTGCGGGATGTTGCGACCGACCAGCAGAGTCAGGGGCTTCAGACCGCGTTGATGATTGACCGCCAGACCGCGTCCCGGCTCGGCATCACTCCGCAGCAGATCGACAACACTCTTTACGATGCATTCGGCCAACGACAGATCACGACGCTGTTCACGCAGTTGAATCAGTACCACGTGGTGCTGGAAACCATACCCGAGTTTCAGCGGAGTCCATCCAGTCTGAAGGATGTTTACGTTCGAACCGGAGCGACCGCGCAGACGCCTTCGGGAGGCGGCACGGCCGTAGTAGCTCAAGTGTCCAGCCCCGTTGCTCCTGTAGTACGGCCGGCCAACACGAGCACCACCGCGGGGAACCCGTCGGTCCCTGGGGCGCAGCGGAGTCAGCCGGCTGCCGGGGCGACCGCATTAAACAACAGCGCCGGAACATCGACGCGCGCGGCAACGGCTCAAGCACCGGCGCGGCCGCTCACGACGGCTTCGCTGCCATCGCTTACCTCGGCTGCAGCGCAGAACGCCGGCGCGGGTGGGGCGGCGGGAGGAGCAGCTTCAAGGGCAGTGGCGCCGGTCGGGCCAGTGACGACGGTGGCCACGGGCGCTCCCGTTCCCCTGAGTACGTTCACTCATATGGAGTCGCGCATGGCTCCTCTATCGATCAATCATCAAGGCCAGTTTCCGGTCGTGACGATTTCTTTCAACGTCGCTCCCAATACATCGCTGGGCGAAGCCTCTGCCGCCATCGAAACCACCCATAAGGAAATGAATATGCCCGAAGGCGTGCAGGCGGCGTTTCAAGGCACGGCCGCCGCCTTCAAGGCATCGCTTACGAATGAGCCCATTCTGATTCTTGCCGCGCTCGTGACGGTCTATCTTGTCCTGGGAATCCTCTACGAGAGCTACATTCATCCGATCACAATTCTCTCGACGCTTCCTTCGGCGGGAGTCGGAGCGATTCTCGCGTTGATGCTGTTCGGAACCGAGTTGGGGGTCGTAGCCATCATCGGAATCATCTTGCTGATCGGCATAGTCAAGAAGAACGCGATCATGATGATCGACTTTGCGCTAGACGCGCAGCGCAACGAAGGAATGAAAGCGGAAGAAGCGATCTATCAAGCCTCTCTGCTGCGCTTCCGCCCGATCATGATGACGACGATGGCGGCTCTACTGGGAGGGCTTCCATTGGCGCTTGGATCCGGAACGGGTTCGGAGCTCCGCAAGCCTCTAGGCATCGCGATCGTAGGCGGATTGATATTGAGTCAACTCCTCACCCTCTACACCACTCCCGTCATCTATATCTTCTTCGATCGTTTAGGCGGTCGGTTGGCGCGAAGGAAAGGCAATAAAGGCAAGCATCGTACCCAGGAAACCGCCAATGCTTCGGCTCAACCTGAAGCTAAAAATACCCAGCATAATTCCGACAAGGCTAGATCCAAAGATGAGGGTGAGGAGGATACCGGCAAACCACGATGAATATTTCCGCGCCCTTCATTCACCGAAGAGTCGCGACTACGCTCCTGACCGTGGCCATCGCCCTGGCCGGAGCCGTAGCGTTCAAGCTGCTGCCCGTCTCACCCCTCCCGCAAGTCGATTTTCCGACGATATCGGTTCAGGCAGGATTGCCCGGAGCAAGTCCGGATGTGATGGCTTCGTCGGTGGCGACGCCGCTCGAGCGCCAGTTCGCGCGCATAGCCGGCGTTACCGAGATGACTTCTACAAGTACGCTCGGTTCTACGAGCGTCACACTGCAGTTTGAGCTCAATCGAGACATCAACGCCGCCGCAAGAGACGTTCAAGCCGCCATAAACGCGGCTCGCGGAAACTTGCCCGCGAATCTGCCTTCCAATCCTCGTTATCGAAAGGTCAACCCCGCCGATGCTCCGATAATGATCGTGGCGTTGACTTCTGATATTCACGAAACCTCCGAGCTATACGACGCCGCTTCCACCGTAATGCAGCAGAAGCTCTCACAGATTGAAGGCGTCGGACAGGTGGTGGTCGGAGGCGGCTCGCTTCCCGCGGTTCGCGTGGAAGTTGATCCGACAAGATTGAACGCATACGGACTCGGTCTCGAAGACGTTCGCGCAATTCTGGGACAGCAGAATGCAAATACTCCAAAGGGGCAGGTCGCAAACGAAACTACTACCTCCCAGCTTGCGACCAACGACCAGTTGCTCAAAGCCGAATTGTATAGACCGCTCGTTGTCGGGTATCACAACGGCGCGGCGGTAAGGCTGTCGGACTTCTCCGATGTCAACGACTCAGTAGAAGACTTAAGGGCGGGCGGCCTGATGAACGGCAAGCCCGCCGTCCTGGTCATTCTCTTTCGGCAGCCCGGCGCGAACATAATCGATACCGTCCAGCGGATACGTGAAGCCCTTCCACAAATGCAGGCCGTGCTTCCCGCGGCTACCGACATGAAAGTCGTGCTTGACCAGACGGTCACCATTCGGGCGTCGGTTCGCGACGTCGAGATCACACTGTTGATCGCGATCGGTCTGGTCGTACTGGTCGTATTCGCCTTTCTGCGAAGCGTCCGCGCCACAATCATTCCAAGCATCGCCGTGCCGATTTCGCTGATCGGCACATTCGGCGTGATGTACCTGGCCGGTTACAGCCTGGATAACCTCTCGCTGATGGCGCTAACGATCTCGACAGGATTCGTAGTAGATGACGCCATCGTAGTGATCGAAAACATCACTCGTTATCTCGAACAGGGCATGCGCCCGGTCGAAGCAGCCCTGAAAGGAGCGGCTGAAATCGGCTTCACCGTCTTGTCGATCAGCGTGTCTCTCGTAGCGGTATTCATACCGATACTTTTAATGGGAGGCATCATCGGACGCCTCTTTCGCGAGTTCGCGGTAACGCTATCGGTCGCGATTATTGTTTCGCTGATGGTTTCTCTGACTACGACGCCGATGATGTGCGCCGCTCTGCTAAAACATCAGAGGCCCGAAGAGCACGGCAGACTTTATCGCGCCAGCGAGAAGGCCTTTGCCTGGATGGTTCGCGTTTACGAACGAACGCTTAGAGCCGTCCTGAGGGTTCCCGCATTCGTACTCGTAGTTCTGCTCATAACCATCGGGCTGAACATCTATCTCGTCGCAATCGTGCCGAAGGGATTCTTCCCCCAGCAGGACACGGGCCGGCTTGCTGGAGGAATTCAAGGGGCGCAATCGTCGTCCTATCAGGCCATGCGCCGGAGAGTCGCGGAATTCGTCGACATAGTGAAGTCGGATCCGGCCGTCGATGCCGTGATTGCATTCACAGGCGGCGGCGGAGCGACCAATACAGGAAGGATGTTCGTCTCGTTGAAGCCGCTTAATGAGCGCAAGATCAGCGCCGGCGAACTAATCGGGCGGCTTCGGCCGCGGCTCGCGCGCGTGCCTGGAGCGTCGCTCTTCTTGCAGGCCACTCAGGACGTGCGCATCGGCGGTAGGCAGGCAAACGCGCAGTACCAGTACACCCTTCAGGCCGACAACCTCTCCGATTTGAATCACTGGTCCCCGGTGCTCCTGCAGCAGATGAAAGCTCTTCCGGGATTCGCGGATGTGAACAGCGACCAGCAGAACGGAGGATTGGAAGCATCGTTGACGTATGATCGCCTTACGGCGGCGCGAATGGGGATCTCTACGCAGATCATAGATCAGACGCTCTACGACGCTTTTGGTCAGCGGCAGGTTTCGACCATGTTCCGTCAGCAGAACCAATATCACGTCATAATGGAGATCGCTCCACGATACTGGCAAACGCCTGAAGGGCTGCGAAACATATACGTCCATCCGCCCGGCGGCGGCGAGGTTCCACTCAGTGCGTTTACTCATTACGCGCCCAGGACGGCGCCTTTATCGGTTAATCATTCCGGCCAGTTTCCTTCCGTGACGATGTCGTTCAATCTGGCTCCAGGAGTCGCTTTGAGCGATGCCGTTCGACTGATCGGCGAAATGGAATCGCGGGTAGGGATGCCGGCTACGATTCACGGCAGGTTCTCCGGAACCGCGGAAGCCTACCAGACATCGCTCGCGAACGAACCGGTGCTCATCGCCGCCGCCCTGGTGGCGGTCTACATAGTGCTTGGAGTTCTCTACGAGAGCTATGTTCACCCGATCACGATCCTCTCGACGCTGCCATCCGCCGGCGTCGGCGCGGTACTGGCTCTGCTCCTGTATCACGCGGAGCTGACGATCATCGCGCTCATCGGAATCGTCCTGTTGATCGGTATCGTCAAGAAGAACGCCATTATGATGATCGACTTCGCTCTCGCGGCCGAACGCGATGAGGGCAAGAGTCCGAGAGATGCAATCTTTGAAGCGTGCCTGCTGCGCTTTCGGCCGATCCTGATGACTACCATGGCCGCGCTGCTCGGAGCGATGCCGCTCGTCCTCGGGCGTGGAACCGGCTCCGAGCTCCGGCGCCCGCTTGGAATTGCAATCGCGGGCGGATTGATCGTCAGTCAGATGCTGACCCTGTATACAACTCCGGTCGTTTATCTCTATTTGGATCGAATGCGCATGGGATGGCAGCGCTTTCGCGATAGACATCGACGCCCCTCACTGCGAGAAAACGCGGATGAAGCATAGCGTGAAAAGGAGGCTCAACATCACCAGACTCGCCCTCTCTAGAGACTCGACTCCTGTCCGAGGCATTGCAGCGGCGGCAATCGTCTGCCTGACTACACTCGCGTTGATCCTGAATGGGTGTTCGGTCGGACCGAAGTATCGCAAGCCTACAGTCCAGGTCGATCCCGCCTACAAAGAATTGAAGCCCGATCAATTCAAAGAGGTCGATGGCTGGAAGACCGCTTCGCCTAAGGATGATGTACTTCGCGGCGCGTGGTGGGAGATGTTCAACGATTCGGAGTTGAATACTATCGAGGATCGGGTCAACACCTCGAACCAGAACATCGCTCTTGCTGAAGCTACATATCGCCTGGCGCGCGCGGTAGTGAGAGAAGGACGGTCTCAGTATTTCCCGACCGTCACAACCAATCCTTCCGCCTCGGTCTCTCAGTTTCCGACTAATTCCGGACGAGGCGCCAACAGCGTCGCGGCCGGAACCGGTCAGCCGGGAAATTCTCAGCCCTCGTCGACGGGTTCGACAGCATCGACCGGAAGGTCAAATACGATCACGAATTTTTCGCTGCCGTTTAATGTCGCGTGGGAGCCCGACCTATGGGGCCGCGTACGGCATACGGTTGCTTCGAGCGCATATCAAGCCCAGGCCGCGGCAGCCGATATCGAGAACGTGCGGTTGTTGATGCACGCGGAGCTCGCGGTCGATTACTTTCAGCTTCGAGGTTTGGATTCGCAAACTCAGTTGTTGGAATCGACGGTTGAGGCCTATCGAAAGGCCCTCGAGCTCACCAATGTTCTCTTCCATACCGGCATCGTCTCTGAGCAGGACGTAGTGCAAGCCGAAACTCAGCTCGAGACCGCAAGGGCGCAGCTCATCGATCTTGGAATACAGCGGGCTCAATTCGAGCACGCGATAGCGGTGCTGGCCGGCACGCCCGCTTCATCGTTCTCGGTCGCGCGAGGCCCTCTCCAATCAAATCCCCCCGCGATCCCATTTGGCGTACCATCCGAGCTTCTCGAGCGCCGGCCTGACATCGCGGGGACCGAGCGAAGAGTCGCCGCCGCCAACGAGCAGATCGGCGTAGCAAGGGCGGCTTACTTCCCTTCCCTCTCAATAACAGGCGGGGCCGGCTTCCAAAGCAACATGATAGGAACCCTCTTGACCTGGCCGAGCCGCTTCTGGTCGCTTGGCGCGGCGCTGAGTCAAACGCTATTTGACGGAGGTCTGCGCAAAGCCATTTCGGAACAGGCTCGGGCCGCCTATGACGAGACCGTGGCAACCTACAGACAAACGGTCCTGACCGCCTTCCAAAATGTCGAAGACAATCTTGCCACGCTTCGAATACTTTCTCAGGAGCGAGATCAACAAGAGATCGCCGTGCGAGCATCCGAACGGAACCTGGCCCTTGCGACCGAACGTTACCGCGCAGGTATCGATAGCTATCTGAACGTCATCAACGCTCAGACCACACTCTACACGAATCAGCGAACGGCGCTTACGATTCGCACCGAGCAGATGGTCGCAAGCGTTCAACTGATCATGGCGGTAGGCGGCGGCTGGAATGTCTCGCAACTGCCGAAGCCATAGACTCGTTACATCAGGTACATCTCCGGCGCTCGCTTGAACACAAGGCGTTCCATGGGTCTCGCTGTCTTCACCTTCTCTCGAGAATCACCACCTCGCCAAACCGCCGAGTCTCGCGAAAGTTATCATCGATGTAGTCACGCATCGGCCTGTATTTCTCGGCCTCGCGGTCGCGGTCACTCGTTACGATCAAATTCACCGATCTATCCTTGATCGCATTGAGCGTCCTCTCGCGCTCCGTCGGAGTAACGCCGACCCCTCCCCAGAACTGCGCTCCCGACGGATTGTTCCTTTCGGCAAGAAAGAGAAAAGAAGAACCGGCGTATGATTCGGCGAAGAAGTATCCTCCCGGCGGAACTCGCTCTTTAATAAAAGAGACCACATCGTCGATTTCACGAGCGGTATTCTCGGGGAAATAGACCCGTCGGCCGCGCTCTATCGAGAGCGGCGTATCGCTCTTGAACGCAGCGCCCGCCAGGAAGCTGGACGTGAAAACGCGAATTCCGAGACAGGCAAATAGCACGGGCGTTATTGCAAGTGCTATCGCGGCGCCTCGCGCAATACCAGGAGCGCGTTCAAGCCAATTCCTTATCAGATAAACCTGGAGGAAGAGCGCCGGCAGTACGAAGGGCATTGATGCGATGGCCTGCTCACGAGCAAACCTTGGAAAGGCCTCCAGAAACGATGCGAGCGCAACGATCACGAAAGCAGCCAGCATGCGCCTCTGCTCAGTCGAAATCTCCCTCGCGGTCAGGCACACAGCAAAACCGGAAATTATGACCAGGATGGGTCCATAAAAAATCAATTGATCGATCGCGCTTTGCGGACCAAAGAACGCGAACACAACAACCAGAAGAAGCAAGGCGCTCCAGTAAAGCATCTGCGCTTCCTCCAGTCGCCTCCCCAGCCAGACCGCTCCAGTTGCGATCACCACGAGAGCTGCCGGGGCTACTGGAGAAGGAGATGCGGCAAGCCTGCTCACCAAAAACTCGCCCGATCCAAACAGGAGGCTTCGAATCATCGCATCCAAAGCGCCCTTGGACCAGAAGAACAGAATCACCGGCAGGACCGGCAAACAGAATCCGCCTATCACCCAAAGCAAACGTCTATCAAAGCGCTTTGCTTCCGAGCGCCGATAAAGACTCATGAGGTAAGGCGCGAGCTGCAGCGCGATGATCCCCGCCAATGCGTATGCTCCGATGTTGTGCTTGAAGAGAGCCAGGAGGCCGATCGAAAACCCGGCCGCGAAGCTGCAACGCGCGCTTTCCCGCCGTTCACCCTCAAGCGTGAAATATAATGCAAGAGCAAGAAACAATGCGCCGTAGTGCATCGGCGCCGCTTTGAAGGGACCGTTGGGCCTGAGCCACAAGACGGCGGAGAAGGTTGTAAAGACTGACCACGCTCGCGGCATTGCCATTCTCGAGCAGGCATAGATTACGAGTATGGTCCCGACCTTGAAGAGCAATACCCCGAATAGCGCTGAAAACAACCCGATACCGATGATCTTGAATAACAGCGCGTTCAGATAAACCGTTCCGGGAGGATAGAGAGTGTGGAAATCGAGATAAGGGATTTCTCCGGACAATACTCGCTCGGCGCCGTAGAGGTTATACCCGATAGAGTAGGAAAGGGTCGTCTCGCGGTTGAACAGCAAGCCGTAGACAACCGCGGTGATAACCAGTACCGCGGTCGCCGCAAGCACGTCTTTCAATGCTTCATTGTTTAATCGAGTCACTTCTTCTTAAGCCACGGCAGCCGATGTCACTGATTACGATCGAATACGACTATGTCGGATGCTCTTCCGACTTCGTGATAGTTTGCATCGAGCAGCCGCCGGGCACGGATGTCGGCAAAGTTGTCCTGAACCAGAATGAGTTTCAAGTCCTTTTCGGCGATGAGCCTAAAGACCTCTTCGCGAGCCTGAGCGTCGATGCCTACCGAATCCCACCACAATAGCTTTGTAGGATTTCGGCGGTTCGCAAAAAAGTAAAACCCTCCTCCGCGTCTCGCAAAGGAAAACATCTTGTCGTTCTCGGTGCTGTTGGACGCGATGAGATCGGTCAGTTCATCTATGAAGCGGCTATCGCGCTCGCTCGTATAGATGCCTCGCGCGCGCTCAAGCTGAACCGGTATCCGGTCATTCAGACGCAGACCATCAAACTGCGGGATCCATGTGTCCTGCACTCCAACTACGGCAAGGAGCGCGAGTGAGGCGACTGTCGAAAGCGAGGCGATTCTCCAGGGCGGCCGCGATCCTGCTCGTTCTGTTAGGAGCGCATTGATCCGATCCGCCGCCAGCGCGACCAAGAGGAATACGGGAGGCAACACCCTGATCAGATGATAGTAGTCCGCGCGTGGATAGACCTCCAGATAGGCTCCCAGAGCAAACAATAGAACAAGCGCGATCGGTCCATTTGTTGACCACCAGCCGCGAAGCTGCTTTTCCCGTCTCAGTGTTTGCATTGCGCTAACGCCGAGCGAGATTCCAATAACGGCGAATAGTATGGGCGGAAGATACGCTACGGCGGCGGATGCCGATTCCTTAAGTAAGGGCATTCGTTCTGGAATTAAAATGCACACTGAAATCGCCGTCAGTATCGCCAGGACAAAAGCGCCGGCAAGGCGAGGGGCTTTTCTGGAAACTATCGCGACGACGGCAGCAGACAAACCTAACAAAAGCGCGAACGGTACTACGAGTCTGATCGACGGCAATGGGATCGCTCTCTCATCGCTATAGTCCGATGCATGATGCAGGAAGTGCCCGATCATCGCTCCGAGAGCGCCTTTCGAGGCAAGATAAAGAAAGACGGGAACGACTACTATCCCGAACCCACTTAGCAAAATCGCTAATCGCGCGACGGCGCGGCTGAACAAACCTGCTCTCATCTGATCGCCGCCGCCCTTAATGAATTCCAAAAGAAGAACGCCTATGAGTGAAAGGCCAAGTATCGCGACGCCCACGTTGTACTTTAAGAGAAATACGATTCCGATCGAGAGCCCGCACAACAACAGCCATCGCACCTTGCCTTGCTCGTCATATTTGAGCATGCAACTCAAGCCGATCAGTACGAACAACATTGAATACTGAGTCGGATGCACGTTGAAGATGAACCGATGGCCAAGCCACACTAATGTGAGCGCCACCGGAAGAATCGCATACCAACCGCGCATCAGTTTTAGCGAGAGGACGGACAGCATCAACAGCGTCAATAGCTTGAATACAAGTAATCCAACCTGGATCGGCATCAGGCCCACGCCGAACAGCTTCATGAGCAATCCGTTCAGCCACAGAATGCCGGGCGTGTAGTTGAAGAGAAAGTCTCTATATGGAACCTCGCCGTATAGAACTCGTTCCGCTGGAGCGACGCTGTATCCAACAACCGAAAGCCATATTCCGCGATTGAAGAATAGGCCGTAAACAGCGCCTCCGGCGGCAATCGTGAATAAGAGATGAATTAACGCGCGAGACCTATCGTTTCGCTCGAAACTAGGGTTCGGTTCTCCGCCCGTGCCGGGCTGTGTCTGAGTATTGTTATTGGAAACAGTTCTCAAAGGGGCTCTTGAGTGACGCTGAAGAATACCGATTCACTGATTCTTGAAAGCAAAACATTGGGCTAATATGCGGAGTGAGAATATCCAAGGTTGAGAGACTAAATCAAACCTGGACCCTAACGCCTGCGGGACCATCCACCGCAGAGCACTAACTCTCGAGCTATTTTCGCGGGTTCCTGGCGGAATGCCGGAGAAGCAGTATACTAATTCGATTGTTCCGGTGCGAAGCGAACGGAGATAAGCCGCTTCAACAAGTTCCCAAGAGCATTTGGAGACCTCTATGAAAATTGCCGCCCGTCTTATAGCCGGTCTATTGCTGTTGAATGCGATCGGACTGAATGCGCCCTTATGGGCTCAACAGACTAAAAAAGACTCGGACGACCCGCTGCGGCTCAAGACCAACCTCGTAGAGGTTCGGGCGGTTGTTACAGATAAACTGGGCAATGCGATAGACAATCTAACCAAAGATGATTTCGAGGTTTCCGAGAAGGGTAAACCGCGGAGCATCAGCTTTTTCTCGCTGGAAAACATCGGCGAACCAGACAAACAGCCCGCGGGTGATCGGACTGCCAAGCCGATGGACCCTGGCTCCGCGTCGATTCGGCCCGCGCGCACGATTGCTTTCTTTGTCGACACTTTCAATCTCTCGCCTACAAGTCTGTTATATGCCAAACAGAGCCTCAGGAAATTTATCGACCATCAGTCATCGGATCGAGATACTTTTTGGCTCCTGACGAGCAGCGGCGCCCTCGGTTTTTTGGAGCAGATGACGAAGGATCGCCAGATGCTGCGCTTCGCCATCGATAGATTAGGTACACAAGACAGTGGACCTGATCCATTGTTCACTCCGTTCATAGCCGCCCGCGTGGCGCAGGGCGATCCCACTGCCATCAGCCTCGCAATTCAGATACTGATTGAAAGAGATCACATAGACGGGCCTCTGAACATTTTGGAGCGGCTTGCGCAATCAACTGCCCTCGGAATCCTCGCGGAAGCGGCTTTCAGACGACGATGCGTTCTGGGCCGCTTGAAGGCAATGTCTCAGAGAATGGCCGAGATGCCGGGACAACGGCTCGTATTCTTCCTGTCGGACGGCTTCAGCATGATGGATGTGGGAGGCGGCGTCGACACAAACGAAGTGCAGTTGGCAATCGGAAGCGCCGTGCGCTCGGGGGTCGTCATATACTCGCTGGATACGAAGGGACTGGCGCCGCCGCCCGGCTTCGACGTTACCAGCGTCACTTTGAGTACGGCTTCGGCTGGAGGCGCGAATCTCCATTCCTACCTTGCGGACTCGGAGCACGAGCTGCAAAACGGTATGAATGCGCTCGCCGCCGACACGGGCGGTGAGGCGTTCTTTCACTCCAACGAGCTAGGCGCCGTGATGGAAAAGAGCGTTCAAAAAAACAGCATGTACTACGTCCTCGCTTTCCACGCGGCGGATTTCAAAGATGAAAAGGAGTTTCGCCGCATCTCCGTCCGCGTCAAAACCCATCCCGAATATCAGGTGCGCGCCCAGAGAGGATACGCCTCGCCCGAGCTTACGGCCGAAAGCGCGGACAAGACCGCTTCGCCGCAACAGAGGCTCATTCAATCAATAGCGGCGCCGCTTCCCGTCACCGGTATTCGAGTCGCGGCATCGGCTGCCTATTTTGAAACAGGCTCCGACAATTCGAATGTCTCATTCGCGGCGCAGATCGGCGCTGAGCATCTCACATTCAGCGAGCACGAAAAGCGGTTTGCCTTCGCGCTGGATGTACTAACCGTGGTTTATGATCGAAGCGGAAAAGTCGTGAATACATTCTCAGACAAGGCCCATGGCGACCTCATGCCCGAGCGGGCCGATCTCGCGAAGCGAACGGGATTCACTTACTCGAAGAGGCTCGCTCTGAAGCCGGCGCTTATCAGATCCGAGTGGGCATTATGGATCAAGCATCCGAGAAAATAGGTGTAAGCACGGGCTGGGTCGAAGTGCCCGACTTGAAGCGCGGGAAGATGGCCCTCAGCAGCATTATTATCGGCGACGAAACAAGTGCGTCCGTCGACGAAGCTGAAATCGCCCGATTGTCAGGCCTGAGCCTCGAACGAGGGTTCAAAATCTATAGGCGAGGCAGCCGGCTTGTTTACTCGCTCATGGCGTACAACCTGAGCGCCAATCATAATCGCGCGGAGCCGGTAATTCAGACGGAAATATTTCAGGACGGGACCGCGGTATTCAACAGCGGTTGGAGCGCGCTGGCTTCAAGAACTTTGTCAAAAGATGAGAAGAGAACCGAAGCTGCAGGCCAGTTGAATCTGGCCCTGCAGCCCGGCGCATATGAATTGAGAATCACGGTAAAAGACCCCGGCTCCAAACAGACCGCGCAGAAAACGATAATGTTCGGAGTGGACGGCTGAGCCCGATTTACTCGTCGGGTTGAACGATGCTCTTGAGCTCCGACCGGAGCCGCTCAATTTCTTCGATCTTCTCCGATATTCGATCGAACAAGGGTTCCTGCGCCTTGATGCCTTCGGAGATCAGGAATGCCGCCGATTCGGATCGGCTCTTGAAGATACCGGACTGAACCAGGGCATCCAATTTCTTTATGGAGTCGTCGTTGACGCGCACCATCACGACATGGTCTCTTGCGGCCAGGGCTGATTCTATTGCTTTGCTGATTGATTCGGTCGCTTTGGTGAAGGCTTCGCCGGTCTTTTGTGCGACCTCTTTTACTGAAGATGAAACGGATGATGCGATATTGTTTATGGATGATGAGGACTGATCTTGCTCCTCTTCGATTCGCCTTAGAGCCAGCGGCGGCCGGCCGTCGGGATCACTCAAACCCCCTGAATTCTTGTCGGTTAACATCTTGACCTCCTTACGGTTGTTATCGTAAGGAGATTACGCCTCCGGTAAGTGATAAGTTGCAATCAATCATGAACGCTGTGAAACGCTGCGTTGTAAGCTGGAGCGCAGCTCCGGGCGAATCAAAACGGCTGCGCGAGCGACAAAATGGTTATCGAGTTTCGACGGTTTTTCACAGCCTCTCCGAGGCGCCGCAAGTAGAATCGCGGATGCTCCTTGTATACGCATGCTCGACAACGCCGCGTGCCTAAAACTTCAATTCTTTCAAACTCGCGGGGATCTTCCGCAAAGACATCCGCTGCGCCCTCGTAGCGCCTTCAATCGAAAGTCTCTTCAATTGCATCAGCTTCGTCAGCGGCTCCAGTTCGCTCACCGAGCTATCAATGAGATTGAGCGTTAGTTGAGTCAGATTACTCAGTTTCGTCAGCGGCTCCAAATTGCTCACTTGGCTTCCTCTGAGGTTGAGCGTCAGTTGCGTCAGATTGCTCAGCTTCGTCAACGGCTCCAAATTGCTCACATGGCTATAGCTGAGGTCGAGCGTCAGTTGCGTCAGACTGCTCAGCTTTGACAGCGACTCCAAATTGCTCACTTGGCTAAAGTGGAGGTCGAGTGTCAATTTGGTCAGATTGCTCAGCTTAGACAGCGGCTCCAGATTGCTCACTTGGCTAAAGCGGAGGTCGAGCGTCAGTTGCGTCAGATTGCTCAGCTTCGTCAGCGGCTCGAAATCTCTCACGTGGCTATGGCTGAGGTCGAGCGTCAGTTGCGTCAGATTGCTCAGGTTCCACAGCGGCTCCAAATCTCTCACTTGGCTATAGCTGAGGAAGAGCCTCAGTTGCGTCAGATTGCTCAGCCTCGACAGCGACTCCAAATTGCTCACTCGGCTTCGGCTAGGGTTGAGCGTCAGTTGCGTCAGATTGCTCAGCTTCGACAGCGACTCCAAATTGCTCACTTGGCTAAAGTTGAGGTCGAGCGTCAGTTGCGTCAGATTGCTCAGCTTCGACAGCGACTCCAAATCGCTCACCTGGCTTGAGCTGAGATCGAGCGTCAGTTGCGTCAGATTTCTCAGCTTCGACAGCGACTCCAAATTGCTCGCTTGGCTTGAGCCGACGGAGAGCGTCAGTTGCGTCAGATTGCTCAGCTTCGACAGCGACTCCAAATTGCTCACTTGGCTAAAGTTGAGGTCGAGCGTCAGTTGCGTCAGATTGCTCAGCTTCGACAGCGACTCCAAATTGCTCACTTGGCTTGAGCGGAGGTCGAGCGTCAGTTGCGTCAGATTGCTCAGCTTCGACAGCGGCTCCAAATCTCTCACTCCTCTCAAGTCGAGGGAGAGCGTCAGTTGGGTCCGATTGCTCAGCTTCGACAGCGGCTCCAAATTGCTCACCTGGCTTGAGCGGAGGTCGAGCGTCAATTGCGTCAGATTGCTCAGCTTAGACAGCGGCTCCAAATCGCTCACCTGGCTTGAGCTGAGATCGAGCGTCAGTTGCGTCAGATTTCTCAGCTTCGACAGCGACTCCAAATTGCTCGCCTGGCTTGAGCGGAGGTCGAGCGTCATTTTCGTCAGATTGCCTAGCTTCGACAGCGGTTCCAAATTGCTCACCTGACTTTCGCTGAGGCCGAGCGTCAATTTCTTCAACGAAGCACACTGCGATAGCGATTCGAGCCCCGCAATCGAATTCGATGAGATGGCCGCCTTGAGCGAAAGCTCTTCAATCGAATTAGAAATAAGCCAGGTGAATCGGTCAAGATTGAGCGGTTCAACCATCTCCAGTTTCTTCAGTCGATGCTGGAAATCGATTAACTCTGGCGGATATCCACTTTCGTCGCGCAGGTATTTCTTGCTCTCAATTCTCTGGTATTGGAGCGCCGACGCCCAGGCGAGCGCAATCAACATCAAACCCAGCACCGCTGCAGCCGATCGAACAAAGCGGCGGCGGCGTTTACTTAGATACAAGAAACTCTTCTTTTCTTCCTCGTCCGCCCCCCAGGGAATCTGCGCTTCGTAGCGTTCTACTAGGCGCAGTTCCTTCGCCTTCAAAAAGTAATGGCGGCGCTTGTCGTTGATTTTCCACGCTTGAAAGGCATTTTGGAATTTCAGCCTGGCCTGATCCACTTCCGCCAACAGTTTACCGGTCAGCCGATACAGCGCCGGAATCAGACGTTCGTGCGGCAAGCGGTAACGAGCCGGCGCGCCATCCTCCGGCGTGACGGTTTCAAGCAGGCGGACGTCTCGATCCGACAGGCGATTGATCTGGGTCTTAAGCAGCCGCGGCTCTCCGCCCGTTTCATTGGCCAGGTATTCGATAGTCAGTCCCTCTGCAAGGCGCTGATTGGTGTCAGGATCGCGCAGCGCGAGCATAGCTTTCAGAAGAACTTCTTGATCTTCTTTGGGAAAGAGTTCCAGGCAGCGGTTGATGTATTGGGTAAGCAATCCTTCCGCGCCGCCCGCAAACTGGTAATCGCGGATGGTGACTGTCTTGCCTATCTGCCGTTCGTGCAGTTCGGTCAGCACCAGCAGGCCAATGCCTATATCCACCGGCGAGACCTCGCCGTCGACGGTAGCGGCTTCGACCAGATTCTCGATGACGTCCTGTTCGATGGATTCCTTCAGGTTGTATTCGTTTACCAATTGGCCGATCACCTCGCGCGCCTGATCGGCGGTGAAGAATCGCAGCGATACATCCAGCGGCGGGCGAGCGCCCCGCTCCAATTCAGGGCTGACGAAATCCATCCAATCCGCGCTGAACTCACGCCGGAACGCGATCACCCAGGTGATGCGGTGCGGCGGTCTGGATTCGCGAACGATGCGGCGCAGCAGTTGGAATATCTTCCGGCTGCCGCGCAACTGTTCAAACTGGTCCAACACAATGACATGCAATTGACGTCCGAGCGCATCGGTAGGATTGACCAGTTCGCCCAACGATTCAGGTTTCGAAGCGCCTTCCGGCCATTTTTCCTGAACGGCTCGCAACAATCCCTTGTCCGATTCGGTAGGCACCGCCTCCCAGTAATGGAATTTCACGTCTTTGCCGTCCGCGCTGTTGTTCAGAATATGTTTCAACCCCGCGCGGAGCAGCGAGGATTTCCCGGCGCCCGAAGCGCCCCGGACCACGATCAGCGAGACTTGATTATCCAATACCAGGCCCAACAGCTTTCGCAATTCGTTTTCGCGTCCCAGCTTACGAAACAGCTCGCCGTCGGCTTCGGTGAATGCCATCGGCCCTTTGATCGCTGTTGGGCGATCTTTCACGGGCAGTAACTCAGGCGGATGAGCCAGTCTCCAGACGCGAAATGCAGTGTAGCCCAGACAGGCTAAGCCGGCGGCATACAGAGTGAGTTGAACGATCTCCTCCCAGTTGAGACCGTCTTTGAAGTCGGGTAGCATGCTTTTGCCGCCGATTGCATAGCCCGCCGGGAGACACACCGCTGCGATGGCAAATGCCGCTTGCTCGCGCCTCCGGCCCTTGAGTATGTGAATAAAGTTGACGAATTTATCCCAGTTCAACATTTTATTTCGAAAGTGAATTAATCAAATCACGAACGCGACGGCCGGCAAGATGTCACTTGGTTTGTTGCAAGGAGATTTTATTCATTGCACTAATAGACTCCGCGCTTCAGTCTAACTGCTGCTCTGATCGACCAGATTCAGATCGGTATCACAATCGCGTGACCACTACGAAGATATTCGGCCAAGCCCTGACGCCGCAGTATAGAGGTCAGAGCGGACGGACAACAAGTTCAGTCAACTTATCCATGTCCTTTAGACCCAAGATGGAATTGAGCGCACGAAGGTCAAGACGAAGGTCCCTTTGGCACAAGTAACTCAATAGGGTGAGAACTAGGAGTCCGCTATTACAAAAGGATGGCTCGCAATAATCGGGATCGCGTGCTTACTAACAAGGATCGCGCGCGTACTTACAATCTGGGAATGACAGAGTCGTGAAGAAGGTATCGAATTGCGGGGGCAGTGATGGGATTGGTTGATGCTAGGGTCGTCTTTGGCGAAGCTCGTTAATCATTCGCTCGAGCACGAGTTTTTCGAGCACGATGCTGGCCTGATTCACAAGGGCCACCAGCTCATCGATCCCGTTCAGCTCGCTCTTACCGGGATAGTTGTCGCCGTAAAATACGAAGATCGGTTGATCGTTGCAGACCAGCGGAAGCGCGAACGCCGACAGAGGCGCTCCATTTCCTCCGATCTTCTTCAACATCTCCGCGTGCCAGTGATTATTCGGCATGTGTCCAATAAAAGGCTGGCCGGTCCTTATCACCTGATCGAATATCGTCTGCTGACCTATCGGTATTCGAATGCCTCGCACTCGATCGTCCGGCGCCTGGCCATTGTCGGTCGCGGTGACTCCGAACTGCCCTAGGCCGCAGACTTCATCATCCTTGACGACGAAGAGAACGCCTCGGGTGGCTACCTCGCTTGCATACCGCATTATTAGAAGGCTGACTTCGGCTTCAAACGAATGAGACCGTAACTCAGCGAGCAGCGAGCAGAGTCTGGAGGCGCGGTCCTGGCCCTCGGCAACGAGTTCCCTTGCCTCCTCTTTTACTTCTTCGACCGGCTGCGATCTTCGCGGTTCCTCCTGCACGCGTTCCTCGGCGACGGCGCTCTGGCGCCAGGCGTTCAAGCCGTTGTCCGACATGGCGGCGACGCTCTTGGACGCCATCAGCAGCTCATCACGCTTGGACTCGTCTATTTCTTTCGCCGCTCCGAGCAGCACCTCGCCCACGTCGAGTCCATACAACAGCACGACTTCATCCAGGACATCGACGGGCTCGAGATAGTTGAGTTCGATTCCGAACCGGCCCTTCTCGAGGTTCACCAGAGCCCCAACCGTGTCGTGGATGTGCCGCCGCGCCGCGGATTCGAGCGCCTCAATGTCCATCAATCCGCTTTCGAGCAGCAATTCCTTCAGGCCCCATACGCCTTCCATCTTGCTCGCAAACTGTTTCAGAGTGCTCAAGTTTTCGGGCGTGATGTGATCCTCGTGCAGAAGGCGCTCTGAGAAGGGCGAGCCCGGCCTCATCGAGGCCTGAATTATTCGCCCTTGATCGACGATAATCCTGCCGTGTACGCCTCCAGACTCGAGCGAAAGAGTACCGCTCTTCCTGCTGAGCGCAAGAATCTGAAGTATGTCGGTTAACGCGAAGTCGCTTAGGTTTCCGGTCAGTTCCATGGGAGAACTCTCATCCAGCGAGATATCCAGTCACCAATTCCCGCAGCTTAACCATCGAGATCGGCTTTGACAAGTAGCCGCTTGCACCGAGGCTCATTCCCAACTGAATGTCTTCATCAGCGCCCTTTGTGCTGATTATGATTATAGGAATATCCTTGCGGTTGAGATCGTTTCTGACTCGCCGCACGAATTCCAGTCCATCCATATTGGGCATCCGGATGTCAGTTAACACGAGGTCGAATTTTCCATCCTTGAGCTTGCCGAGCGCGTCCTCACCATCGACCGCCTCGGTTATATCGGAATCGGCCACGCCGTCGAGCCGCGTCAGGCTCATGCAGAGAAGCTGTCGGAAGGTGGCCGAGTCATCCACAACTAGAAACGATTTAGCACCCATCTTGTCCTCCATCATTTAACGCGCAAGAGGCTCATGAAGCCTTCTATGGTCTTCAACTTTCTGTCGGCGGCCGCATAGAGCTTTGAGCTGACCAGCGCGGTGGCGGCGTGGCCGGCGAGCAGCTCCAATAGCTTATGATCCAGCCCGCTCAGGCCCATCTTGTGGCCCAGCAGCCGGTATATTGCGATGACCCCAACGACTCGCTCTTTTATCTTGAGCGGTATTGCGGCGCATACTTCTCCGCGGTCTCCGGCGTCCTCGGTGAAGAACGGCTCGCCGGTCTGCGCGACCATTCCTTCCAGGCCTTCGCCGAAGCTCACGCGGCCTCGTTCGAGCCGCTGCGCGATCTCGCCTTCATAGCCGGCCAGCACGAGCTCATTGGTCTCTTCATCGACGACAAACAGACCGAACTCTTCCGATCCGATCATGTTCATCAGAATTTCATTGATGCACTGGACGACTTCAACCGGATCGAGCGTCGAGTGAAGCCGATAGCTCGCGACATAAAGATTCGCGAGGCTTTCATTCTGCTCTTCTACTTCAACGTAGCGCAGCGCGAAGTCCTTGTTTTCGGCTTCGATCTCCTGGAATCTGCTGTCCAGAAACTCGACCTTTCCTGAAAGCTGGCTGTTCTCCAGCCGAAAGCGCTCGATCTCCCTCATTAAGGTGTCAGAGAGGTCAATCTTTTCCTTCTCGAGCTGAACGATGCGATAGCGAAGACGCTCGTTCTCATACATCAGCTCCTCGGTGAATGCCTTACCCTTTCTGAACATGTCGAGCAACTCCTCGCTCTTCGAAAATAGTTTAAGAATCTCTTCGGGCTTTTCCGCCATACTTCGCTCCCCTCTCAATTAAGATCCTGAATCGTAATGTTCATCCGCACCTCGCCGTAAGCGGTCGTTATTGGGGCGACCAAGGTCTCGAAACACTTGTCGTAGCTCACCAGATTCGTTCCCGTTATCACTATCGGAGGGCTCATCGAAAGCTGTATTCCGTTGTCGTTTATCTTCGAGATCGCCTGTCCGATGGCCATCGATGCAAGCTCCGCTATCGACGATCTGACCAGGGGCGTCATTCCCGGAGACGGCTCGCCGAGCATGCATCCCGCAAGCTGAACGGCGGTGAACAAATCCATATCGAATATGACGCGTCCTTCTGATTCGCCCACGAGGCCGATGATCGTCAGCACGTCTCTTCCCGCGACCGGACTTGCCTTCACCGACAGCGAGTTGACGGTTGCGACCGGCCCGACGACCTCCTGAAAGAGATCGGTCGTGGAGTCCACGAATATCCGGACGAAATCGAGTCTCATGTTAATGCCTCCAATCAGTTCTTCGCCGAACCAAGCACGGAGTCGATGGCCTTCCGCAGCTCAACCGTGGTCACGGGTTTCGGGATAAAGTACTTCGCGCCGGCCGCCATTGCTTCCGCCACCTTGTCGCGATGGCTCAGCGAGCTGACCATGATTACTCTGGCGCCCGGGTCAGACTGGCAGATGCGCTTGACCGTTTCCACCCCTTCGAGTCCCGGCATGATGATGTCCATCAGCACGAAGTCCGGCTTCAGCCGCCGGTATTCCGTGATCGCTTCATTACCGTTGGCGGCCTCGCTTGCCAGCACGTTTTCGATCGAATCGATGAGCCGCTTCAGATGAAGCCGCGCAAATGCCGAATCGTCGACTATAAGGCACGTCAAAGGGACATCTGATCCGTTGCTACGCTCTTCTAGCCTCTGCATCGTGAGTTACCTCCATGCTCCCGCACCGGCCCACCGCCGAAATCAGCTTCGACGGCAAATCGGTTAATGGAATGATCTCGTCAATGTTTCCCTTCTCTATCGCTGCTTTGGGCATACCGAACACCGCGCAGCTATCCCTGTCCTGAGCCAGGGCCAGTCCTCCGGATTTCTTGATCTCGCCGATAGCTTCAGCGCCATCGGTTCCCATTCCGGTCAGGATCACACCGGTCGAATTCTTGCCGTATTCACGCGCCACGGAATCGAACAGCACTTCGACGGAAGGCATGTGTCCATTGACCGGACTGCTGCGCTGCAGCATCGCCACCCCGCCGAGCGCGCTTCGCCTCACGCGCAGATGCTGGTTTCCGGGTGCAATCAGCGCCCGGCCCGGCGCGATCAAGTCGCCTTCGCTTGCTTCTTTCACCTCGATCTCGCAGATATCGTCGAGCCAACGCGCCATCACGGACGTGAAGCTCTCGGGCATATGCTGGACGATCACGATTCCGGCGCCGAAATCGGCCGGCAATCGCGGCAGCAGAAATCTCAGAGCGTGCGGGCCTCCTGATGAAGCGCCGATGGCTACAATGTGCTCCGCCCCCGGGAAACCGTTCTGATGACCCGCGCGTTTCTTGGACTGCGACTGCATCGCCGGCGGAGCCGCGTGAGTGACAGGCTTGCTTCGGGCGGCCGCTTTGATCTTCGCGATAAGCTCGCCGGCCATCTCTTCGACCCGAGCCGAAGCGCTCGGCTTGCAGATGAAGTCGACGGCGCCGATCTCGAGCGCCTTCATCGTCAGCGACGCCCCTCGCGTCGTCAGCGAGCTCAACATCAAAGTCGGTATCCGATGCTTCGAAACAATCTCAGTCAGCGCTGTGATGCCGTCCATCCGCGGCATATCGACGTCAAGTGTTATCACGTCCGGTTTCATCTGCTCGATTTTGTTCAGCGCGAAATCTCCGTCAATGGCGGTTCCGATCACCTCTAATTCGCTGTCCGCATCCAGCAGCCGAGGTATCAGCTTTCGCATGACCGCCGAGTCATCCACCACCAGCACCTTTATTTTCTTTCCTGCCGCCATACTCACAATCGCATTCGATCAGACCGCCGCCGCTTCCCTGGACGGACCCTGCTCATATTTGACAGCCTTACGGAACAGCACGCCCGCATCGAGGATCAATACCACGCTTCCATCCCCAAGCACCGAAGCTCCGGCGAGTGTTTCATTCTCAACCCACTGGCTGTCGAGCGGCTTGATAACGAGCTCCTGCTCGCCAAGCAGCGTTTCAGCGATGATGCCGAACTTCTTTCCAGTCACGTTGGCTACGATGACGAAGAACTCACCGGCCCCGAGTTTTATTCCGCCGAGGTGCTGGCTTGGCCGCTCCCGATAATCCAGGACTCTGCCGGGCCTGACGACCGAGATGAACCTGTCGCGCATCCTGAAGCTCTCGTGCCCATCGAAGGTGACTATATCAGTCGTCAATGCGCGGCAGACCTCTCCAACGACCAGCAGGGGAAGCGCCAGTAACTGCCCTCCAGCATAGAACAGGAGCGCTTTGATTATCGCGAGAGTCAGCGGCATCCTGAGCACAAAGGTCGCGCCGCTTCCAAACTCGCTTCTGACGCTTATGGTTCCACGCAGTTCTTCAACAACGCTCTTCACCGCCGCCGCTCCGATGCCCCTGCCGGACACCATGCTGATCTCTTTAGCCGTGGACACTCCCTGAACGAACATCAGATCGAGCGCATCTTCATCGCTCATCTCACGGGCGGCTTCGAGCGATATCTCGCCGGCATCGACGGCTTTCGCCTTCAATGCTTCAATGTCCACGCCTCTGCCGTCGTCGCTCACCTCGACTACCACCTGATTGCCTTCGTGGTAAGCGCGCATCGTGATCTTTCCCACGCGAGGCTTACCCGCGGCAGCACGCTCATCGGGAGTTTCGAGTCCGTGATCGACGGCGTTTCGCAGAAGGTGGAGCAAGGGCTCATAGATCAAGTCGACCAGTGTGCGATCAAGCTCGGTCTCACCGCCCCTCATCTCAAGCTCGACCTGCTTTCCGCGCTCCGCGGCCAGTTCGCGCATAGGCATGCCGAACCGGCGAAAGACTTGATCGATTGTGACCATTCTCATCTTGAGCACGCTCTTCTGGAGCTCGCCTATGAACTTGCCCATCTGCGAACTCGCGATCATGAACCTGTCAGTGAGCTCGCTCTTCGGAATACTTTGCTCGAGCTCACCCGCAACCTGAGTCAGGGTCGATCGAGCGATCACCATCTCACCGGCAAGATTCAGCAAGGCATCGATTCTCGCGGCTTCGACCCGAACATAATCACGTCCCTGCTTTCCGACGCGATCTCCCGCGCGTCTCTCGCTGACCAGGCCTCGCCGATCAGCAGTCGTCTCCCAGGAAGGCCGGTCGGCTGCCGTATGCTCGTCGGCAATCCCTTCGTGATCCGCCGCTCCGCCGACGAGCCCCGCGCCGTGGAGATCCTCGACCTCACGCACCCCGATCAGCAGCTTGGCGAGCCGTTGTCAATCCGATCGCCTTCGAGCAATAGCAGGTCCTGGATCATCTCTTCGATGATGCCAAGCGCCTGGTCTCGAAAGACCGACATCAATTGATCGAGTTCTTCGCGCGACAGTTCATCCATGATTAAAGCTCAGCGGTTCAAATTCAGCTCTCGAGTCTGTAAGCGATACCCTTGTTCTTGTGCAGCATCGCGAATCGGCCCGTTATGCTCTGCAGGCTTTCCGCGTGCCCGAGAAAAAGAAAGCCTCCCGGCACAAGGCTATTCGTGAATCGCGTAATAAGCCGCCGTTGTTCCTCCGCATCAAAATAAATGAGAACGTTCCGGCAGAATACAATGTCGAGCCCACGCAGACCGTTGTCATGTTTCAGATTGTGATAATCGAATATCACGTGGCGCTTGACCGCGTCCGACAGCACATAGTGGCCGTTGTCTTGAGTGAAAAATCTGTCGATGGAGCCGCGATCCACGCCTTTCAGTTGTTCGGGGCGATAGAGACCGCTTTGCGCCCGTTCCAGCGCGGTGAATGAAAGATCGGACGCGAATACGCGGATCGACCATAGATTCGCATCGGGCATAGCGTTTAGGAGAAGCATAACCGCGCTATAGGGCTCCTGACCGGTCGAGCAGCCCGCGCTCCAGATTCTTATCGTTCGCGAGCCCATTTTACGCTTACGCGAGATCAACTCCGGCAGAACTTCATCTCGCAGAAGCTCGAATTGCGGGAGGTTCCTGAAGAATGAAGTCTCGCAGATCATCAATGCGTCAAGCAGAGCGGGAAGCTCCTGCCCCTTCTGAGGCGAATGCTTTATGACATAGTAATACTCATAGGCCGTCTTGATGCCCTGACTTTCCATTCTCTTCCGAAGCCGCGACTCAAGAAACGCTCGCTTTTCTTCCACGAAGTTTATTCCACACTCTTCGTAGATGAGCTCCTTGAATAATCTGAACTCGCTCTCTGTGAGCATATAGCTATGTCCTGGGCCGTCCGCGCGCGTCAGATGCGCTCCTCTTCTCGTCGGTGTCGGGGACCGGCGGAACCGCTTGCGCCGCCTAAAATCCGACCCGCGCCTTCGAATGAGAATAACTCGCCATGGTATTCCTTCACCCTGAATCGCGAGATCGCCTGATTCAGTTGATCCGATAACTCGACCATTCCCTGGATTGTCTGCGCGGTCTCGTGAGCCCCGGCGCTGGTCTCCAGCGTTATCGTGGACACCGTCTGCATAGCACCGGCGACATTCCTTGTGACCCGCGCTTGTTCCTCCGACGCCGCGGTGATTTCTTCGATCAGTTCCGCGCTCTGTCGCACAACTCTGGAAATATCTTCCAACGCCTGGCGTGCTTCTTCCGCGCGCGAGCTGCCCTCTTTTACTTCCACGAGACCCTTTGCCATTGCGGAGAGGGCCTCACCGGTCTCCATCTGAATGCCCTTGATCAATCCGCCGACATCGCGAGTCGCGCGGGCGCTTCTTTCCGCGAGTTTTCTTATCTCCTCCGCGACTACGCTGAAGCCGACGCCGGCCTCGCCCGCATGTGCGGCCTCAATCGCGGCGTTAAGCGCCAGAAGGTTGGTTTGCGAGGCGATCTCATCGATGAGGTCGATGATCTCCTCGATCTCCCTGCTGCGATTTCCAAGACCCTTCATCTTCGCGGCGGTGCTTGCAACCGACGAATCAATGCGAATCATTGCCTCAGACGTATCCCGGACACGGCGCTCGCCCCGTTCGGCCATGTCTAAAGCGCGCCGCGCGGCTTCAGCGGTGCCCTCCGCATTCCTCGAAACCTGGCTCATTGAGGCAGCCATCTCTTCGACGGCGCTCGACGTATTCGTGATCTCATCGGCCTGGCGTTGTGCTCCCACAGCCATTTCCGAGGATGCAGCCAATATCTGAGTCGCACTCGAGGAAACAGAGAGCCCAATCTGCTTCACATGACTGAGCATAGCCGTGAAATTATCCAGCATCCGATTAACGGCTCCCGCGATTCGACCGAGCGTATCGCCGCCTTCGAATCCCCGCATCGTAAGATCACCGTCGGACACCGTTGACACTACGCTGAGGAAGGTGGCGAGGCCCTGCTCCAGCACCTCTTCAGTAATTTTCCGCTCCGTGATATCTCGCGAGACGCCGACGATTCCGCTAACAACGCCCCGTTTGTCCTTGATCGGCACTCGCGTCGCCAGCATCCAGCGCGTGGAGCCATCCGGTCTCGTGATCTCTTCCAGTTTTCCTATCACAGGCTCGCCCGTCCTGAGGATGCTCTCTTCGTCCGCGAACTGACTCGCAAGTTGAGGCTGAGCGGCAAAGTCGTTGTCGGTTTTTCCGAGAGCGTCTCGCAAATCCTCTATTCCGAGGTTCTCGGCCAACGCTTTGTTGACCCGCGTATATTTGCGCTCGGCGTCCTTGATGTAGATGATATCGGGGATGCTGTCCATCAAAGCGTTCAGCAGATCTCGCGTGCCGGCCAGCGACGATTCAGCTTCCTTTCGAGCAGTCACCTCGCGCAACACGCCGTGCGTTCTCACTATCCGGTGACCGTCATAAATCGGGTGCCACTGGTCCTCGAAACACTTCTTGGAGCCGTCCTTGCAAAGCCACCATGTCTCGTTGCGTCCCGCGATTTTGTCCAACTGGCCGTCGATCATCGCGTTCAGGTCAATCGCCTTTTTGAGCTGCTTGCCGCCGGACATTACCTTGGGAAGAAAGCTCCGCCAGCCGCCCATTTGCCGAATGTCTTCGCTTGAATAGCCGGTCATTCGCGCCATCGATGGGCTCACGTAGGTGAATTCCATCGAGCTTCCATCGAGAACGTAGTGAATCTCGTCGACGTGATCCATCACGCTGCGAAGACGCGTTTCACTTTCAGCGAGCTTCCGTTCCCGGGCCTTTCTCACGGAGATATCGCGCACTACGACCGCCATCATCGTCCCCGCGGACTCCGGCGCCGAAACTAAGGCGGCCTCAACCGCTAAAGAAGCTCCGTCGCCGCGCACCATCGAGGTTTCAACCGAATCCGTAGGCGCGTCAGACTCAAGCGACAGTCGCGTTCCAAATAGATCGCTTATGTTTAGACTGAGAGGCCCTTCTCCAAGGTCGGCGAGATTCCGGAACCGGCTGTTTGCCTCCGTAACTCGGCCGGATTTACGTTCAACCACGAAAAAGCCGTCGGCTACGCGGTCAATAATCGCGATATGCAATAGATCTCTCGCGAGCTTCTCTCGCTCTGCTTCCCCGCGAGCATTCGATTGTCGCTCCTCAACTCGGTAGTAACTTATCAGCAAGAGCCCTACGCCCAATCCAAAAGCTGTATACCAGAGCGAAGGCCAGACCGGCGTTGTTCGTGAAGCGCCTCCGAACATCGCGCTGAGCAATGAGTACACCGTTATGATCGCGACGGCCGGAACAAACACTCGCCAGTCTTTGTAAATTGAAAGGGCCGCCACCGAAGCGATGCCCAGCAGGAGCGCGCCCAAGTGTCCGGCGGTTGCCTGAATTAAGAGGCACGCCATTACTATCTGGCCTCCTCCGAGAATCAGTCCTATTGGAATTGAGCGCCAATTTCTCAAGACCGGCATCGTTGCGGCGGCCACTGTCGCCGCGCCGAGCCCCAACTCCAAAATGCTCCTCGCTGAGATTGGGCCGCGGTCGGGCGCCAAACCGCCGAACATCGCTGCGATCGCGAGCACCAGAAATTCGAAACAGATGATCGTCAAGAGGAATCGATCCGGCACGGTCAATGCCGCGAATCCATCCTCCTGTTGCGCCGACTCGGCCGGCTCGACGCGTTTGTTCACTCGTTCAGGCATCGTTTCTTGATCAACCCTCTTTGTTCTGATTCACAGCGATGCCTGAGCTCTACTCGCGAGCAAGCTCATTACTTCGCCGAGCTCCAGAGCGACTTCGCCCTGTAACGCCTTGGCAGTGTCCAGCATCGTAATAAAACGGCCGGAAACATTAAGTAGACCCGCGATATATTCGACCCCGATTTCAGCAATCACTTCCGGCGGAGGCTCTATCATATCGTCGGTTATACGGATGACCTCGGACGCTGCATCGACAATCAACCCGAGCTGCTTGCCGTCGAGGGTCACAATAATGATGCGTTTTTCGGACATGCGTCCGCTCGATCCCCCTTTTAGGCGGTCTCCCGCCCGAAGGCGCTTCCGAAGATCAAGCACTGGAATGAGATTTCCCCGGAGATTCATCACGCCTTCAACGTAATCCCTCGTCTCGGGCACGGGCGTTACCGGTCGCATCTCTACGATCTCCCTCGCCAAGCCTATGTCCATCGCGAATTCTTCCGGGCCTATGCGAAACACGACTACCTGTCTCTTAATAGCCATACCAGCCTCTCCGATGCAGCTTAATATCCCTGAAGTCTCGAACCGTTTCCTCCCGTGCCGGAATGTGGAGCGCCGTCGTAGGAGAATGGATGCACGTAGTCATCCTTCACCTTGAACTGAGAAATGGCCTGATTCAGTTGCTCCGACAAATCGACCATTCCCTGAATCGTCTGCGCTGTCTCATGAGCCCCCGCGCTCGTTTCCAGTGTTATGCTGGAGACGGTCTGCATCGCGCTGGCTACGTTCCGAGTGACGCGCGCCTGCTCTTCGGACGCTGCCGTGATTTCTTCAATCAACTCCGCGCTCTGCTTGACTACTCGCGATATGTCTTCGAGCGCCTGTCTCGCTTCTTCGGCGAGGGCGCTGCCGCCCTTCACCTCGACCATGCCCTTTTCCATCGCGGACAGGGCCGCTTCGGTCTCCTGCTGGATGCCCTTGATCAAGCCTCCTATGTCACGAGTCGCTCGCGCGCTCCGTTCCGCAAGCTTCCTGATCTCTTCGGCGACGACGCTGAAGCCGACGCCTGCTTCTCCCGCGTGAGCGGCTTCTATAGCCGCGTTCAGGGCGAGGAGATTGGTCTGCGACGCTATCTCGTCGATGAGATCGATGATCTCCTCGATCTCGCGGCTTCTATTCGCGAGCCCTCTCATCTTCTCGGCGGTTCCAACTACAGAGAGATCAATTCGGTTCATCGCCTCCGACGTATCCCTGACGCATCGCTCGCCGCGTTCAGCCATATCGAGCGCCCGGCGCGCGGCTTCGGCAGTGCCTTCCGCGTTGCGTGAAACCTGACTCATCGATGCCGCCATCTCTTCGACGGCGCTAGAGGTGTTCGTAATCTCGTCCGCCTGCCGTTGCGCTCCCACGGCGATTTGCTCCGACGCCGCGAGGATTTCGGTCGCGCTTGAAGAAACTGAAAGGCCGATCTGCTTTACGCGAGTGAGCATCGCGCTGAAACTATCCAGCATGCGATTTACAGACTGAGTCACGGTGCCTATGGCTCGATTACTCTCAACGCCGCGCTGAGTCAGGTCTCCTTCGGATACCGGCGAGACAAAGCGCATGAACTCATCAAGGCCGCTTTGAATCTCTTCTTCCGCACGCTTCCTATCGCTAATGTCTCGATGAATGCTCAGGACCGCGGGCTTACCGCCGTATTCAATAGAAGAGGTGCTGGCCAGAAGATACAACGGAGTGCCGTCACTCTTCAGATGAACCGTCTCAAAGCTCTCACCTTTTTCGGTTTGAAGACCCTGTTTGAGCCGCTCCCCGGCCAGGGCATCCCTGGAAAGCTGCCTCAAACTGGTCCCTATGAACTGATCCTTCTTCAGCCCGTAGGTTTCGCAGGCTTTGCTATTCGCTTCCAGAACGCCTTCAGTTTGCGGATCGAATATCAGTATCGGATCATTCGCGCCTTCAAAGAGCTGGCGATATTCGCGTTCGGAGCTCCTGATCGCTTCCTCCATTCGCTTGCGCTCCGCGAGATCGCTTCTGAGCGCCGCTTCCATTCTCTTCCGTTCCGTGATGTCGCTGTGAATTCCGATTCGGCCGATGATCTTGCCGCTTTCGTCTTTTATCGGGTTGGCTCTCAAAAGGGCCGGGATCATCCTGCCGCTTCGCGTTTGAACTTCGATCTCTCCGGACCAGCTTTCGCCATTCTCAATAGTCTCGATGACTTCGCGAGCCAGGACAGGATCTTTATAAATCGCGTGCGCGCCCCCGCGCTTATCCAGTTCATCGGCGGTGTATTCGAAGAGTTCGCCGAATTTCTTATTGTAGTAGGCTGTCCCGTGGATGTTGTCTCTTATTACGATCGCGTCTCCCGAGCTCTCAATCGCCTGATTGATATAAAGGAGGGCCTGTTTCTGCTCGCTTTCGACGCGTGCGGTCTCGGCCAATCTGGCCGTCATCCGGTTGAATCCTTCAGCGACCCGCTGAAGCTCATCGCCCGTCTGTACCTGAACAACGGTAGTGAGATCACCCATCCCGACGCGTTCAGTAGCGCTGGTGAGCTTTCTAACAGCGTTAGAAACACTTCGGGCGAACAGGTTCGAACACAGGGCAAGGACCAGGAAGAGCACAGCGCCCGCGCCTGCAATGGTCAGGAGCATTCTGTACGCCGGGGCGCGAACTTCGCTAACGCTATTATCCGCCACGGTAATCCAGCCGCCGTTCTTGCCCTGCCCTTTCGTTCTTCTGAATGAAATAATTCGCGGCTCAAAGGACTTCGTCTTGGGATTCAGGCCGTTGTAATAGATGATTCCCGATTCTTCTCGCGCGGCCCGCTCCAGCAGTCCCGCCTTCTTGATGGATTCCGATAGAGGTGTATTTCTAACTTCAGGATCGGGATGCAACGCGAATAGCCCGTTGCTCGAGATCGCATACGCGTAGCCCGTGTCGTACATTCCGAAATGGGTCACATAGTCTTCAGCGTCTCGCAGGTTGTACTTTACCTTCAGTACGCCGTTCGGCTGCCCGGTTCGAGCGCTGGGGATCGCGACGCATACTTCTATTGCCCAGGTCTTGCTTGGCTTGTCGAATCCGACATCGTCTACATAGGTCCCATTCTTCATGGCCTCTTGCCACCAGGCCTCATCACTCTGCACGAAATCTTCGGTATCTGTCGTGACGCCTACATTGAGCCCATATCGATCGGTAAAGAACATCCTTTCGAACACGCCTTGTTTGACGGCCTGTTTGTCGCGAAGGAACTGGTTCAACTCGGGATCGACTGAAAGCACTTTTGTCCTGGCATAGGCGGTCTCGAGTTGCGCGATTTTGTCCGCGTTCGGAATCGTCTTGATTCCGGCCTGTTCCGCCGCGCCTGCCGCCCGCTCGGTCTTCTCGATCACAAGCGGATCGGTGGCGATTGATCTCGCGAACTGGGTATTCTCAGAAATCAGCAGGTCTATCGTCTCCGCCGCGGATTGCGCTGATCTCTTTAGCTGGCCGTCCGAATCTATAGCGGAAAGAAAGCTGAGGTAGGCGATCGCGCCGATGATGATAATTGACAAGAGAACCTGAAACAGCCCTCCCGCGAATACTTTTGCGCGCAGGCTCTTTAACCCGGCCTTTGCCAGCAAGCGAAGGAGATCGAAAGAGGCGCGCTCCGTGCCCCGCTCATTGTCGATGTTCAGTTTATCGTTATTGCTCATAACTCATTCCCGTTTAGCACGTGCGGTCTGCTCGAATCCGAGGGGATTGAGCATCACCTGAGAACGTCGGGCTAGCACGTCTGTTTGCCCGAATGTGGGCAATCAGAATGATTGGTTACGGGGCGCCGAATAGACTCACCTGTGCCTGGGCACGGGATTGACCTTTACAACCAACGGCCGATTGGTGATTTGTTGGAGGGGCAAGCTGGAAATCCGAGCAACTAATAGCAAGTGTTATTCCCGCTTGTACGCTATGGCAAAGAGGGCTCCGACTCTGACGCGCAAACGAACTATTAACACTTCTTACGAGCCAAATACACCGCCGAGGCACTGTTCATCAATCCGGAACGCGCGTTACAAGCGCGGCCCAGTGCGCGGAATCCGCGCAATCCGGTAGTGGCTTTTCTCCCGTTAGCCTATCTACCCGCTTGAGCACCCTGTCGAAGGCGTGACGTGAAATACCGAGCAGCTTCGCGGCCGTCGTTTTAACGCCCCCCGCTTCTCTTATTGCTCGTTCGACCAGTTCCTTTTCGTAGAAGGCCACCTCTTTTAAATATGACCGTCCAAGCGGAAGCGATATATCCAGGAGCCCATCACCCCGTGAAGACTCATGAATCCCATCCGGGCCGCCATCGAATCTCACGTGACGAGTGTCCAGCCATACGTCGTTCGAGATGATTACGGCTCGTTCGATCAGGTTCTTAAGCTCCCGGACATTTCCAGGCCAATCGTAGGATAAGAACAGTTTTTCAAGCTGCGGAGTTATTCCACAAATCTGTTTTCCGTGCCTTCGGGTGAAGCGCTCAATCAGATGTCGGGTTACATCGAGCACATCAGCGCCGCGGTCTCGGAGCGGCGGCAGACTTATCGGAAAGCCGCTCAAGCGGAAATAGAGATCCCTGCGGAACGCGCCTCGCTGAACCATTTCCTCGATATTTCGATTTGTCGCTGCGATCACGCGCAAAGATACTTTCAGCACCGTTGACCCGCCCACCCGCCGGAAGCTCTTTTCATCCAAAAACCGCAGGAGCTTGGCCTGCAGGCTCATCGGCATTTCCGCGATCTCATCTAGATAAAGAGTCCCGCCATCGCTGAGTTCGATCGTTCCCCGCTTCGTCTGAGACGCGCCTGTAAAAGCCCCCTTCTCGTATCCGAACAACTCCGATTCGATCAGTTCGTTCGGGAGCGCCGCGCAATTAATCGCCGTAAACGGTCCGCGTTCACCCACCGTCGCGTCGTGTATAGCATTCGCCACCAGATCCTTCCCGGTGCCTGACTCTCCCTTGATCAGTACAGTGGTATCGGGCGCGTCGGCCAGAGAGGCCACTAGCTCCATGATCGAGCGCATTATCACGCTGGATCCAACGATCTTTCGCTCCTGTCGCTCTTGCTCGCGAAGCCGTGTAAGGCGAAATGCCTCTTCCGCGTGGCGATTGTCTTCAATCGCGCGCTTCACATAGTGAGCGAGGTCGTCGGGAGCGAACGGCTTGATAAGAAAAGTTCTAGCTCCCATCTCCAACGCCACGGCGCCCAATTTCGAAGCTTCGCCCCACGTCGTCGCGATTGTGGCAGTTCGGATCAGCTTCCGCGAGATGTACTGAATAAGCTCGAGGTCGCACGCACGTCCCCCAAGCAGCTCGACAATCGCAACATCATAATTACCGGCGGATACTACTTCGAACGCTCGCGCGTGGTCGCCGATGTGATCAACGGTAAAATCGGATTTGAGAAGATATGATTTAATAGCGGCAGCCTGCGCAGGGTCTGATTCAACGAGCAGAGCTGACTTTAGGCTGGAAATGGCCATAAGGTTACGAAAACTCGAGAACGAAGAATAAAGAGAGGGCAAGAAAACTGCGGGGGTGCGGGGTTCAGGAGCAAGACAGACCGAGAAACAATTAAGCCCTATTATCCTCAACGGGGCGGCGCCGTCAATACTTTTTACGGTGTCGCGTTCCTTATTTCGAGTCGAATTACATGAGGCTTAACCAATCGTTTAGGCTTTTCATTCTCATGAAGCGGTTTTCACGTTTTTCATCACCCATTGTGCTGCTCATTCTGCTTCCATAGTTGTGGCCGGGAAAGAGCGCAACTTCGTCGGGGAGATTCCCGAGCACTTGCGTAAGCGAATAGTACATTTGCCTGGAATCTCCGCCTGGGAGGTCAACCCTGCCGCATCCGCCGATGAACAACGTGTCTCCGGATACGAGCGTAGAGTTCACAAGAAAACACTGGCTGCCTGGCGTATGCCCCGGGGTATGGAGCGCCGTAATTGAAACCGCGCCTACCGGAATAATATCGCCGCCCCGATGTTTGACCATATCGCTGTTCGATAGACCCGTTACTATCTTGAGTCCTTCCGCTTCCTCTTCGTTGACGTGGCATTTGACGGACGCGCTCGCAAGCAAGTCGGTCAACCCCTTGATTGAATAGCCGAATATAGTTCCGCCGACGTGATCCGGGTGGTAATGCGTCACCAGCGCACCGATAAGTTTCATGTCGTCATTGCGGACATAATCCAGGATGCCTTGAATATCCCAGGCGGGATCGACAACCACGCACTTGCGGGTTTCTGTATCCCCGATCAGATAAATGAAATTGGCCATTTGAGAGGCAAACGGATCGCCCGAGGCGAAGTCGCGGCCCGCCAGCAGTTGACGAAAATATATCGGCACGATGTGCGCTTCTCCCTTCTTGAAATTAGGCTCGCGTTCCGATAAAAACATTATCTATGTTCAGGGCTAAAAGCGCACGCTTATATAGATTTTCTTTCGTTTTCATTCTCGCATTGAGCTTTCTCGCTTCATGTTCCCGGCAGGAAAAAGAAGCTTTCAAATCCGTCGAGGACTTTCTCAAGAGGGCCGGCGCTCGCGAGGTTAAAACAGGCATTTTTGTCACGCGTCCGGACTTACCCGACGAAGCGTATGTAACCGTCGTCGCTACCTGGAATTTTGCCGATGCGAAGGGCGAGCTCCAGAAAGAGTCTCTCGGTTATATACTGAAGAAGGAAGGCGAGGCGTGGAAGATATCGAGGAATGTTCAATTCACTGAAGACAAAACCAAGGCGCGAGAGTTACTCGAGGGAAAGAAATGAAGCTCTGCGCCTTCCCAGTCTCTAGCGATTTTTCTTATCGCCTGACGTATTCACACCAAACTGAGACTCAAACCATGGAGCTTCTGCTGTAAAGCCGGCCTGGCCGACGCTAAACCGTCTAGCGGCGGATCCGCTGCCGTAATACCCGGAATGCGGCACCGGCCCGTATACACTCGAGGTCTTGCTTTCAAGCCGTTTACTGCGCGGTTTTTCGTACCCGCCGCCTATACCAAACCCATTTCTCCGCGCGTCCAGGCTGGTAGCAGGATGCACGGTTCCGCGACGTGTGGCCTCGCGAGTCTTTAATTCTTCCGCGCTGTTGTCTTTCGGCTTATCGGTAATCATCGCTAGCTCCGAACAAGAGGTTACAGACTACTCCTTTGAACGCGAAAAGAGGAGAGTCCGAAAAGGCTCTCCTCTTTTCTAGAGCAGACTTTGAGACGGCAAGGAGCGAATGAGCATCATCGCTCCTTGCCGTAACACGGTCTAGTTACAAGTCTGGTTACACTGGAACGGGTTGGATGCAGTCTCTCCCGGGTTCTGCACTACTATTGCACCCGGCAGGAAGCCGCATACTCCCTTCAGTACAAGCTTGCTGTCGTTCTTGAACTTCACCTTGTTTACGGTGTTTCCGCCGATCTTCACCGTAATTCCTGACTTGAATCCGCTTCCCAGCACCGTCAGCGTGAATCCGCCGCCCGCGGGTCTATCTATCGAGCAGCTCAGCACCTGGATGGTGATTGGAGGCGGAGGCGGAGCCTGACACTGGAAGCTCACCAGAATCCCCTGCTCATTTCCAGTCGGGCACCCTGCTGGTGATCCCGCCGGCAATGTGGACAGGTTCCGGCTCGTTCCATTCGGCCCGCTGGCGAAGATCAGGAACGTATGTCCCGCGTTTGCTGTTCCGAAGCTGAACAACGCGTCGATCAGGTTCGGGCTCAGTATCACGAACCTCTGCGCCTGTATCACGTTGTTCGGATTCGCCGCGTCTACCGCGAACACCGACGTTACGTTTGCTGTCCCATTCGGAAGAATGAAGCACGCGCCCGTTATGATGATGTCCTGCGGATTCGCGCAATCCACCGGCCCTGACGGCGACGCCGAGATTACTACCGGCGCTCTCAGGCCGAGATCCAGTACGCACGTCGTCGTACGCGTGAACCCTCCGGTCGTCAGCAGGTTGAAGATGTTGTTGTTGCCCGCGGTAAACGTAACCGTGGCGTTCATCGTCGCGAAGCCGCCGCAGCAGGTCAGCGGGAAGGCTGTACCCGGCAGTTGCGGCACCAGCGACTGCAATGTTCCACGCACCAGGTTCGGGCTAACAGGCGTCACCGCCGTCAACGGAATCGCCAGATCAGGCACTCCGTCTCCGTTAGTGTCGCAGTTAACCGTCAACGCTGTTGTTACCGTCTTGCCAGGCCGCTGCAGCGGGATTCCTGTCTGATCCGCGAAGCCCTGGCAGATAGTCGTTACCAGGTTCGGGACAAATCCGCATCCCACCACGTTCAATTGAACGTTGCACAGCCCGTTGATGATTCCAGAGGTAGGCGACGCCAGCTTCTGACCTGCTCCGTTCGGCGTTGCCGCTGCCGCGCTGCCCACTGCCGCATCGCCAGTCGCTACCGCTACCGGCAACGTCGGCAACACTGCCAGGCAGATCGGATTGGGCGGCAATTGGCACGTCGTCCCGAAGAAGCATACTCGACCTCGGTTCCGGTCTTGCTGCCTCGTCTGGATCGCCGCCGCTAGCCCTGAGTCATTACCTTCGAATCTCAGGTC
>QHVH01000104.1 GCA_003222245.1 Blastocatellia bacterium AA13
CCGTGCTGCCGCGTTGGATACGGGTTTGGCAGGTGCTGGACTACGTTGCGGGCGTGCATCCGCGATTCGATCGCGCGAAAGCGGAAGGCTTCCTCGCCAAGACCACGATTCGCCAGACCAGCAAAGTCCGGGAATTATCCAAGGGCATGGCTGCGCAACTGCACCTGGCACTCATCCTCGCCATCGATGCCAGACTGCTGGTGCTGGATGAGCCAACCCTTGGCCTCGACATTCTCTACCGCAAGCAGTTTTACGATTCGCTGCTGAACGACTACTTCGACCGCAGCCGCACGATCGTTGTCACTACCCATCAGGTGGAAGAGATCGAGCACGTGCTCACCGACCTGATGTTTATGGACCGCGGTCGCATCATCCTCCAGTGCAGTATGGAAGAGTTCGAGGGCCGCTACCTGGAGGTGATGGTCCGTCCCGAGCAACTGGACGCGGCCCGCGCGCTCAAGCCGCTCCACGAGCGGCAAGGCCTCGGCCGAAGCATCCTGCTATTCGACGGAATCGGGCGGGACACATTGAGCGCGCTGGGAGAGGTGCGCAGTCCAAGTATTGCCGACTTGTTTGTTGCCGTAATCGGCAAACAGGCAGGCCAGGCGCAAGGAGCAGCATGATGAGCACTCAATCCAATGCGATACCTGAGTCGGCGCTGGCATCCGGCGCAGGCAGGTACAACGAGATCTCAGTCGCGCGTCGTTTCTACTGGTTGGTAAAGCGCGAAGTGTGGGAGAGCCGTTCCATTTATATTGCGCCGCTGGCCGTCGCCGCCGTAATCCTGCTGGGCTACTTCGTAAGCGCGATCTCCCTGCCGGCAAGAATGCGTGAGGCCTCGGGGATGACACCCATGGCTCAGGGCGATATGTTTGCGCAGACGTTCGGCACTGCGGCAATGGCCTTGATGGCGACCACCCTGGTGGTCGCCGCTTTTTACTGTCTCGATGCGCTGCATGGGGAAAGGCGCGACCGCAGCATCCTTTTCTGGAAGTCGCTGCCAGTATCAGATTCAATGACCGTGCTCTCGAAGGCGACCATTCCGCTGTTCCTGCTGCCCCTCCTCACATTCCTGATCACGGTGGCTCTGCAGATTTGTATGCTGCTGCTCAGTGCTGCGATCCTGCTGGCCGGTGGCCAGAGCCTGGCTATGCTCTCGCATCTAAATTTGGGCATTACGTGGATCGCGCTGCTGAACCATCTCGTGGTGGGACACGGGCTCTACTATGCGCCGTTCTATGGCTGGTTTTTGTTGGTCTCGGCATGGGCGCGCCGCGGGACATTTCTGTGGGCGGTTTTGCCACCGTTGGCGATCGGTGTCTTGGAGAAGATTCTGTTCAACACCTCGCATTTTGGTGATCTGATCGGCGATCGCTTCGGTATAGGCGGCTCAGCGACTTCCGGCAAAGCGACAGGCATGCTCGCGATGATCGCCGACAGCCCTACCCTGAGCAGCCCCGGGCTCTGGATCGGCCTGATCCTCACCGCGCTATTCCTTTTCGCCGCAATGCAGTTGCGGCGCCGCCAGGGACCGGTCTAGAAGAACGAAAGCAGCGAACCCTGTGTACCTCTGTGTCCCCTGTTGTGAATGATTTGGCGCGAGTCCAGCAGGTGAGTCTGAGGCTGTTATAACGACCAGACCGGTCGCCTCTAGCGCGCTCAGGTAAAGCCGCGCGAACCGGAAGGCCCGCATCCGCCCGCCGCGAACGTCGAAAATTCCCGCTCAACGTCGGTCGACCGGCACTTCGGGCATTCCACCTCCGCGTCCGCATCCTTCATGCGCCGCAGCATTTCAAAGCCATGGCCGCATTGGCGGCATTGATATTCGTAGATCGGCACTCTGCTCCCTATTCTAAATCGTGCCCGGCTTGACCCCGCGTGAGAACAAATGCAGATCGGAGCAAATTGTTACAGGTGTGGAGTTGTGGAACTGCGGCTCGATTGTTTTGCAGCCGACGGACGGCCAAGCGCGACCGTATCGAGTGTCAGGAATAGACGGACCGGGAACTGCGCCTTACGCGTGATTTCCTTACATGCTTCGCCCTATCGACAGTGATAGGCGGCGATTGTTATCACGGACCTAAGGTGGATAACTCTATGGCGAACACAAAAAATCAAGAAGCGAACAGCACTTTAAATCAGGCAGCCGACTATGCCCGCGAGGCCGCAGACCGGGTCAGCGATATGGGATCGCGGGTTGCCGGAAACGTAAAAGAGATTGGGCGACAGGTGCAATCCCGGATCGACGATATGGACATTGATGAGACCACGATTCCGGACGCCTTCCGCGGTGCTCCAAAACTGATCTCGCCCCGGGTTCATGCCTGGCTCGATGTGGCGGTGACCACGTATTTCCTGGGACTGGGTGTATGGTTTGCGGTCCGCGGCAAAGGCCCCAACGAACTGGGTGTGATCGCCACCACCGATTGGGATGCGGGTATGCCGAGACAAGGACGGCGGCGACGAGCGGCATAACAGCAGCATGATGAGCAGCACCCGGGTCGCCCCACGTTTTGCGGATCGCAAGGCGTGGGGCTTTTTACGCGCTCACTTCTGCGGCAGGTGCGCGGGAGGCAGTTCGCCCATGTGCTGGTCGATAGCGACCGCATCGCGCTTGGCCTTTCGCCAGACATTCACGACGGCAATCGTCCAGAAAGGAACGAGGTCCACTCCTGGCACGAGTTTGGCGAAGAACGTCGGGAGAAACTCCCAATGCCATCCGAGAAGATTGGTCAGTAGGGCAGCCATGCCCAGGTCAAGAATATCGTCAGCGGGCGACAGCGCACCCTCGACGAACAGGGGAAACACGGCGAGTTGCAGCACGTCGGCAGCGATGGCCAGCAGCATCGCAGTCTTGAATTGAGGCCCGGGAGAAATGGTGATGGAGTCGTCAGCCATGAAATCCGCCTGCTTCGATTTTAGATGAGGCTGATGCGCGCCGCGCTGCTTTATCGCGTAGGGACAATCCCGAAGGATTGTCCCTACGCGTTGCCGCGATGGGGAGGGCAACTCAAAGCCGTGGGGAAATTCGCTATGGCTCACAGATCTCGCGAGCTAGTAGCGTCCCTCGTCTTTCCAGCGCAAAATCTGTTCTTCGACGGAAAACTTTTCCGTCAGCGGGCTCAGGAACTTGGAAGAGAGCGTAAACGCATGGACCTCCAGAGGCACCGTAAAATGCGTTCTCGTTTTAGCGAAGCTCTGCACCCACAATTCGGCGTAACGGCGCAATCCCAGAATCTGTATTTGCGCGGAGTGCACCAGCGCGTGAAATAACGCGCGCAACGTCACATGCTGATTGAAGACAATCACGTCTCCAAAGGTGACCGAGTCCATATGGCTGATCGCCGGCGGTTCGAAGCCGGCCGCACGGATTTGCGCGAAGAATTCCGGGGGAGAGAGGCGCGCACCGTGCAACTCCAGCACGCGAGTCTTCTCCAGCAGGAGATAAGAAAAATGCGGGCGCAGCATGGACTTGTGCTGCGGCGTCAGCCCACTGCACACCGGCAAGTGTAAATCCCGCTGCTGCTGCAAGTAGGAAGCAAGCCACTCGACGGCTTGGGCCAGCTGTTCCGGCGTAGGCTCGGGCACACTGGCCGGCGGTTCACACTGCGAACTGCTGCTCTCGATACGCGAATAGAAATCATGCAAAGCACTGGCAGCCTCGGCGGATTTGCGCACCACATCGCGCCGGCCAAAGCGGGCCAGTTCGTTGACCGAGTAATGCAGCCGAAGCTGGTGCACGGCGCAGTGCGCGCTCAGCAGCTCCAGTTGCGCGTGCTGCAACTCGGAGTTCATCTGCTGAACCGCGTCGCTGGAATTTACACACATCTCTTACACTCCTGAATCGGTAAGGCGCGGAGATTTGCAGGGGTATGCCTGACCAGTAGAGTGGTTATACATCGTTTCATTAACGATGTCAACGAAATAAAAACAGGAACAGTTGATTATGTGGATCGGGATGAGGCAAGAATGCCACATTGGGGGAAGGGCGCTCTTTCGCAAGGCGACCCGAGCTTGGCGCGCACTTGTACAGTGTTATGTTCACATTGTAATCGTAATCGCGGCGGTGTAATATCGCGAACCTGGAGGTGGAGAGATGCCCCGGCAACCCGACCCCGAACTGGAAGGGCGCATTCTGCATGCCGCGGATGTGCTCTGGCGCCGAGGCGGCGAGCAGGCTCTTACCATGCGCGCGGTCGCGCAGGCAGCGGGCACCAATACTCCGGCAGTTTACCGGCGATTCAAAAACCGCGAAGATCT
>QHVH01000032.1 GCA_003222245.1 Blastocatellia bacterium AA13
GTTGACCTGACGACATCGTCTGTCGTGAGCTTTGGAACCGGACGACGTTCATTTGATTGCTGGCCGAACGCGGAAAAGGCGCCGATCGACCCAAGCAGAAAAATACAGAAGAGAATGCGGTAGTGGCGCACGGATGGCTCCTTGATATTGGCTGAGAGTTTGATCCGTGAGGGCAGAGGTACTTCGCAAAGATTAAGCCGCGCGCTTCCGGCAGGCAACAGTTATTTACGAACAGAGTGATTTTAGAACATGTAAATTTTCGGGCGCTTGTACATCAGTACCAGACTTCGAAGGTCACTTTCACGGCGCGATTATTCAGTACTCGCGCGGCCGCCCAATCATCAGAAAAGTCCTTTATATTGTCCGCCATCAATCTGGATGGCCGTGCCGGTCACATAACCCGCTCGTTCCGAACAGAGGAATGCAACGAGCGCGGCGAATTCCTCCGGTTGTCCCAACCGCTTCAGCGGCAGTGACGCGGCGTTTCGGGAAAGCACCGCCTCTACTGAAATCCCCTCTTTGTCCGCCGAGGATGCGGCGAGCTGTCTCAAGCGCTCTGTCACATGGAATCCGGGACATACCGCATTCACGGTGATTCCAAACGCTCCTATCTGCTGGGAAAGGGTCTTCAAATATCCGAGAGCGCCCGCGCGGGCGGTGTTTGAAAGTATGAGATACTCGACGGGTTGTTTGGCTGAAATCGAGGTCACGCCGACTATGCGTCCCCATCCTTTCTCTTTCATCAGCGGAATAGCTTCCTGGCAGAGAGTGATCGTGCTGATCAGATTGAGCTCGACCGCCTTTCGATAATCGGCCGCCGTGAAGTCCGTATAGGAACCGGAGGGCGGACCTCCGGCATTGGTGACGAGTATATCGACCGAGCCGAACCGCTCTTTGGTTTCAGCGATCAGACCGCGAATGTCTTCTTCGTTGGTAACGTCGCCGGGAATCGCAAGAACTTCTGCGTTCGTAGCTGATTTGATCTCAGCCGCCGCCCTTTGGAGCTGCTCGCTGTTGCGGGCATTTATTGTGACCTTCGCGCCCTCGGCGGCGAGTTCCATTGCCGTTGCTTTGCCTAGTCCGCTTGAGGCGGCCGCGACAATCGCGACCTTTCCTTTCAACCCGAGATCCATAGCTTTCCTCCAATGATAATTTGGATCACTCAGCATACCGGAAGAATGGATGGTTGTTTAGCTCGATGCTTTTCATTCCCAATTTTTCGTAGACAATTCCAGAATCTTGGAGAACCCGCCTCGTGTCATTTGCTGTCGATTCAAAGTAAGAGCTTGTTCAACTATAACTTGCCCTCGCGACATATCTTCGGTATCGATCTTGCAATGCTGCTAAGCGCACATCCTTAGAATCTCTACCATTCTGTTCTGAACTTGGAGAGGTCGCTACCCGGGCACGGTAGCGACCTCAATTTTATTTTAACAATGAGATCCACGAGCGAGCGGCCCAGCGTGCAACTCCTGGGAGTTCGCTGAGGCGCCGCGCGACGCCTTTTTCTAACGCACAGCTCTTTCTAAAACAGAGCGCGCAAGATGCGTGCTCTCCCAGGAGTTGCTCTCAGGAATCCTTCAGGTGGAATTGAAATCACTCATGTTGGAATTAGAATCACGTGTTCCATTGATCATTCGATTGGTGTAGAATTTCGCCCACACAAGAAAAATATTTCCAGCGAATGTCGTCTTCCACGGGTTGTAATTGTGTAAGGCCAAAAGGACCCGACCAGTGCAGTCTGGGCCTTGAGAATTGACGGAGGAGATGGACATGAACCTTAGATGCTTTCAGCTTTGCTTGCTTGTGGCGCTCATTCCAGCTTTTACATCGATAGCAATTGGGCAGGAAGATTCGATGCCGCCGCCGCAACCGGTTGCGGGAACCGGCAGCGGTACCGGCGTCATTTCGGGACGCGTTGTACTGCCGTCCGGGCATCCTGTCAACGGGCGCGTGCGAATTACGCTCAGCACGATCGATAACCCCGGCATGGTTTCTTACACCGACAACAACGGCGGCTTTGGTTTTAGAAATCTGAGAGAAGGCAGCTACACGCTCGAGGTATGGGGCGACTACAAAATCTACGAGCCGGTGGTGGAAACAGTGCGGCTGATTCGCGGCATGCAGATGAGTCTTACGATAAACCTCCGAGAGAAGACTAGCCGAGATAGGCCTGCCGGCGAGGTGGTCTCAACTACCGAGCTCGATCAACAGGTACCTGGTCCTGCCAGGAAAGAATTTGAAAAAGCCACTAACCTCGCCGGCAGCGGAAGCTCCGCCGAGGCCATCGATCACTACAACCGCGCCATTGCGCTATATCCGAGTTATCTTATGGCGCATAACGATCTCGGGGTTCAGTACCTGAAACTCAAACAGTGGACGGAAGCGTCAGACCAGTTCGAGGCAGCGCTCGAGATTGACTCAAAGGTCTTTAATCCCAGGCTCAATCTGGCGATCGTGCGTGTCGAACAAAAGAGATTCCTGGAAGCCATCGACAATCTCACGCAAGCTTTAGCCATTGATAGCTCGAGGCCGTCCGCGCATCTCTATTTTGGCATTGCCTCACTGGAAATAGACGAGCTGCCTACGGCGGAGCGCGAACTTTCCAAAGCGATTACGCTTGGAGATGTCGACTATGCGATCGCGCATTTCTATCTCGGCCGTTTACGGATGAAGCAGGGCAACCGTGAGGCAGCCGTAGCTGAGCTAAAGACCTATATTCAAGCGGCGCCCGAAGGTGAGAAGGCCGTCCAGGCTCGAATGCTGCTTGAAAAACTGAAGCAGCACTGACGGTTTCTCAAATCGAGTTAGATAGGGCTGACCGAGTTAAATCAGGGCTGCGCCTTGGCCTTTAAGTGAGAATCGAACCAGCCCAGAACCGTGTTGTACCATAGCTCGGAGTTTTGCGGCTTCAGCACCCAGTGACCTTCATCCGGAAAGTAGAGAAGCTTCGATTCGACGCCTTGCCGCTGGAGCGTTGTAAAGAGCTGCAGCCCCTCTCCGACGGGCACTCGATAGTCCAGTTCTCCGTGCACAACCAGCATAGGCGTCTTGAAGTTCTTTGCGTGCATATGCGGCGACCAGAGCCGATACATCTCGGGGTTGGTCCAGGGCGTTCCCTTGAACTCCCACTCGGGAAACCATAGCTCTTCGGTTGCTCCATACATAGACGTCAGATTATAGATGCCCGCGTGCGAGACAAGCGCTTTGAACTGAAATCGCGGGTCTTCGTTGTGACCCTCGATCCAGTCGATCATATACCCGCCGTAGCTCCCGCCTGCCGCACCCATTCGGTCTCGATCAATAAACGGCAGAGCCGCCAGATAAGCCACGCCGTTCGTTATATCGGTAAACACCTTTCCGGCCCAGTCTCCCGATATTTCATCCACGAATTTTTGCCCGTAGCCGGTCGATCCCCGAGGGTTCGGAGTAAACACAATATAGCCCGCCGCGGCGAACACTTCAGGATTCCAGCGATAACTCCATGCGTCCTCCCACGCCCCCTGTGGGCCGCCGTGAATCAACACTATCAACGGCCACTTCTTGGAGGGCGTGAAGTTAGGCGGCTTTACCAGAAAACCATGCACCTTTGCTCCAGCGGCTCCATCCCAGTTCACGTCCTCGGCCGGCTTTAAACCAAAATCGCCGAGATAAGCATCGTTTGTTCGGGTGAGCTGTTTCACTCCGGTTCCATCGGAGTTCGCGCGATAAATCTCGCTGGGCCTGGTCATGCTCTGGCGGCTAAAGACAAGCGTCTTTCCGTCTGAAGAGACGCTTACGTCGTCGTTGAATGACTCATTGATCAGCTTCTTATAAGTTCCGTGCGCTATTAAGACCTCGTAAATCGGCTGTCGGCCGCGATCCGAGGCCACAAAGTAAATCCTCTGACCGTCTCGCGAGAATGCGAAGCTTTCGATGCTTGAATCAAGCTGGTTCGCAAGCGGATGGGTTTGCCCTGTCCGGCGATGATAGAGCATCAGCCGCCATCGGTCGGATTCGAACCCAGGCTTGGATTGAGCTCTATAGGCAATGTACTGACCATCGGGTGAGTACTGCGGAGAAAGATCATTGGCCGGATTGTCCCCGGTTATCCTTCGGACTTCGCCGCCGTTGACCGGAGCCACAAAGATATCGCCGTTCGTCGAGAGGGCTTCAACGCGGTCGGTATTTCTTGCGAATGCCAGCTCTTTTGAATCAGGCGAAAAAGCGTAATCGTCAGGTCCTCCCAGGCTGAACGGCGGTGCATCATAATCACCGGGAGTCACATCGCGCGAGGGGCCGCCCTGGCTGGCCGCAATGAACACGTGAGATCGCTTTCCATCTTTCCACGATTTCCAGTGGCGGAACAGCAGCCGGTTGACTAGCTTAGCTTTGACCTTGCTCTCCGCTGCCTGTTTCTCTCGCCTGTTATTGCACTCGTCGTTAGGGCACTCAGGATAAACATCCGACGTGAAGGCCAGCCATTTCCCGTCCGGCGACCAGACCGGCCCGGCGGCTCCTGTAGAAATTGAGGTGACCATTCTCATCTGGCCGCTTGCCGCATCAATGATCCAAATCTGAGGTTCGCCGTCTCGCGCCGAAATAAAGGCGATCTTCTTGCCATCCGGCGACCATCGCGGAGAACTGGAGGATGCGCCTCTGGTCAACTGGCGCGGCTCGCCGCCCTCGGCGGAAATGACGTAGATCTGTGAGTCGCGCTTATTGGCGTCTTTGTCCGTATCGGCAATTGAATAGGCGATTGTGCGACCGTCCGGTGAAAGCTGCGGTTCTGCTACCCGGCGTATTTTTAGCAGGTCATCGATCGTAAAAGGTCTGGCTGGCGGCTGCGGCTGAGAGAAGCGCTTTTGTTGTGCGAAACCAGATGATGAAATGGCAAAGACAACCAGGGACCATAACAACCGCTGACATAGGAATCGCGTCATCAACACCTCCGCACCGACAGTCTTACAGAGTCAAGCAGGCGATACGAACTGCATGGAAATTTCCAGTTAAAAGGAAGCCGAAAGGCTACCAGCCGCTTTATCACTGAGTCAACGAAGCCCCGCTGATTATTTGCTGAATCGCAAATCAGTCGTAGGCTTAGAGTCTCTTCGCAGGGCGCGAGTTTGCTTCTACCGAGAAATAAGCATTCAGCGAGATGTGCGTCGTTCGGTTCCGATTGCCAGCCGGGTTGTAATGTCTGAGAACTCCTGCCGGTGAACCGTAGTCCGATTCCGCCCGCGCTTGTGTTTGACCTGAAACGTTACCACCGTTCTTCCGTCGATTTTCAGGCCGAATTCGGAGGCGATTGGATGTCCTTTTCTCGCTCGCGACGGCAGCAATGTGAGCCTTTCAGGGGCTAGCGATTCGACGTCGATTTCATCCAGGAGCGATTCCCACTCTACAGCTCCCGTCGAGCGACTAAAAATTATTACCCTGCTGTGATCTTTACCGCCCTTGAATAACCGTAGTTGATTAAAAAGAAACTTCACCGCGCTCACGTCGGTAATTTTGGCGTGCTGGAAATCCGCGGCGTCGTTCGGCGTCAGACCAAGCTTGCGTTTTATGATTTCCGCCGCCAGTCGAGCGACATTCAGATAATCGGCTTTCAGCTCGTGCATGGTTGAAAACCCAAGAGCGCCGATCATCTCGTTCAATTCGGAATCTGAAACTCGGAAGAAACGTTTTGCCCACTTTTCACCTATGTCGGGAGTCTGACCCTCCGCGATTGCTACTTTGTGCGATTTATCCGTCTTTACCGATACTGGAACGGTTGAGCCGCTTTCCATCTCCAACACGAGGTCGGCGGCGTGAGCGTCCGCGTATTCGCGCGGCGTATGCTTCACACGCGAAAGACGAGCGGGTCTGGTTGCGGCTAATAATTCTCGCGCCCCTTCCTTCACGGCAAGCTCAATGTTTGCGATTTCATGAAAAAGGATTAAACGGCGCGAGTCATCCGAAGGCAGCCGGTTCAAGGCGTCGGACATTTTCTCGCGGCTGCGCGCGGAATTGAACAGCGGCTGAACAATTTCAGCCTGAGTTATCAGTTCATTGGCTAGCATGACTTCCGCGAAGGTTCCGAGTCCATCATGAAAAATGCCTTCGATGACATCAAAGTCGGTCTTGGAGATTCGCGCCGACTGCGGCGATGCAACAGTGTTCCGGATCGATCTGATTCCGTAGTTAGCGGGCGCGGCGATTCCAACAAGCAGGATAAGGATATGGCTCGCGAGTATTCGTCTCATATTGATGGCCCTGGCCCAAATCTCCGTAGCACGCGGGCGATGCCGGAGCAGCAATATCCGCTGATCCGTCAGAGCGACAGGCGCGAAGTATAGCAGCCCATGGCGACGCCGATATGGCATTTTCCTGTTCGTATGGCATCCCCTTGACGGAAGGCATACAGCGGCATACAGTAAGTATGCAATGCGGAAAGAGCAGTTGACTCAGAGAGAAAGTGAAGCACTGCGGCATATAAGAACCGCTATTATTCACGCCGGCAAACCGCCTTCGATTCGAGATATTCAGACTGCTCTTGGATACAGCTCCCCCCGCTCCGCTGCCGTCATTATAAATAGTCTGATAGAGAAAGGGTTCGTCGACCGGCGCGAAAACGGCGGCTTGCGAATTATCAAGGACCTTCCCGAACGCGAGCATCACGGGCGCACCGTCGATATTCCGCTTGTCGGAAGCGCGCCGTGCGGCTTGCCGGTATTAGCTCAAGAAAATATTGAAGCGGTGATTCCGGTGTCAAAGAGCATAGCCCGGCCGGGTCACCGCTATTTTTTGCTCAAGGCCAGGGGAACATCTATGGACAAGGCGGGCATAAAAGACGGCGACCTCGTGCTTGTCCGCCAACAATCCACGGCTACAAACGGCGATATCGTCGTGGCGCTGATCGACGACCACGCGGTCATCAAAGAGTTTCATCGATTCCCGACTACGGTCGTTCTTAAGCCAAAATCCAGCTCCAAGGAGCACCAGCCGATAATTCTGCACGGTGATTTCCAGGTTCAAGGGATAGTAGTAGCAACCATACCTAAATTTTAGTGAGGTCGATATGAGCTCCGGAGCCGCTGCCGTGTTGAACGGCAGTACGCACTTTCTTTCAACGAAAACGGAAACTAACGAGTTGAATCGTCTGCTCCGCGCCCTTCCCACGGGAGCAATCACGCTCGTTAGCGGCTATGCATCCTGCGGTAAAACCGCGCTGATGCTTGCGGCTCTTGCTAAAGCTTCCCGCGAAGCACCCGTTGCCCTCGTGGATACTAACGAAAGACTGGATATTCATTCGGCCGTCGAAGCCGGTGTCGATCTCGATAAATTGTTATGGGTCCGCTGCTCAGGAGCCGTCGAGCATGCGATGAAAGCCGCCGAGCTGCTGCTGCGGTGCGGCAGTTTCGGGATGGTCGTGTTTGATATCGCGGATCTCTCACCTCGTCAACTCGGAGGTATACCGTCCGCCTGCTGGATGCGCCTGCGTCGAGCCGTGGAAAAGAACAGAACTATCTTCCTCGTGCTCGAGCAAATTTCCAGCACAGGCTCGTTTTCAACCGCTGTGTTAAAGCTCAACAATCAAGGCCTGCGATGGGCGGAAAAGAACCGAGATTTGTATACAGAACCCCGAGAATCAAGCCTATTTCAAGGGCTGACCTTCTCCATAGAACATAGGAAACCGCGAATTTTCTCTAACGATTTTCGTTTTAACGCTATCGTCGACAAATTTAGTTGAGTCTGTTTATGTTCGCGAGTATCTACAATAAAAAACTTGCCGAAGCCGGCGCCTTGGAATCGCTTGCAAGCCTATTCTCACCTCTGATTGAAAGAGTCGCGGCGGATAAAGTGATCCTGGATGTTGCCGGACTTACCCTTAAAGAAGAGGTCGGTGAAACAATATTACGAAGCGCCGAAGAAGCCGGCTTGAAGATCAATGTCGCGATTGCCGCAAACCCCGATCTTTCACTTTGCGCGGCCATGCACATTGATGGGCTTACAGTCATAACAGCCGGAAAAGAACTGGAATTTATAGGGAACGTTTCCCTTGACGCACTCGGCTTCTCTTTCCCGGCCTTTGAGATGAATCTACTGCTCTACAACTTTAAACGCAGGTTGGAAATCATCGACATGTTGAAGCGTTGGGGTCTTAGCAACTTTCGGGATTTCGCAATGCTCCCGGAGGTAAGCGTGTGCGAGCGGTTTGGACGCGAGGGCGTCCTTTTGCAGCGTTTTGCGCAAGGAAGACTGACCCGTCCGCTTTTAGTCTCAAAGCCGGAACCCCTCTTTGAAGAATCTATGGAATTTGATTACCCGATAGACTCCTTGGCGCTGCTTTCACCGGTGATCGATAAACTAATTGGAAAAGTGTGCTCGCTCGTCAAATCGTACGCGCGGGCAGTACAGGAAATACGGCTTCGAATGAAGCTGGAAGACAGACCCGATTATCACAGAACTATTTCTCTTCCGTTTCCCATGGTGAATGAAAGAACGTTGTTTAAACTTCTGATGCTCAATATAGAATCGCATCCGCCCGCATCGGCAATCCTTCAGGTGGGAATCGCGGTTTCAGTGACAAGGCCGCGATCGACTCAGAATGAATTATTCGAGCGCGCCGCGCCTGAACCCGAAAAGCTGGAAATCACATTAGCTCGTATTGCAACGCTTGTCGGCCCTGATAACGTGGGCTCGCCAAAACTTTTGGACACCCACCGGCCCGACGCTTTTTGCATGGAGCGCTTTAAAGCGCCGAGCCCCCGTTCGACTACAAAAAAACTGAGTGAGGGCAGGGCGCTTGCCGCGGATCGGCTTCGGTTAGCTATCCGGATGTTTCGCCCGCCTGTGCTTGCCATGGTCGAGGAATCGTCGGGGCTGCCTGTATCGCTCAGCGCGCGCGGGCTGGACCTGAATGGAAAAGTAGAGAAACTCGCCGGGCCGTGGCGAAGTTCGGGAGACTGGTGGAATGAAATTGCCTGGGAACGAGAGGAGTGGGATATCGCGCTCAATAATGGAGCCGTATACCGCGTCTATTTTGATCTGAGGCGTTCGGCATGGTTTGTAGAAGGCGTATATGACTGACTATGTCGAACTGCATGCCAGATCCGCCTTCAACTTCTTGCGAGGCGCTGCGCTCCCTCAAGAAATGGTCTGCGTTTGGCATGATCTCGGCGGGCAGGCGCTGGCGCTCCTGGACCGGGATGGAATTTATGGCGCGCCTCAAGCGCACCTCGCGGCGGAGAAGAATGAAATCACGGCCCATATTGGCGCGGAAATCACCTTATCGAATGGCACGGCGTGTCCCGTGCTCGTCCGAAACAGAGCCGGCTATCAGAATCTCTGCGGTTTAATCACGCGAATGAAGCTTCGCTCTGAAAAAGGCAAAGGAGCGGTCGCCTTTGAAGAGCTTGCTCAAAGCGCGGAAGGATTGGTCTGCCTGACCGGCGGAGACGAGGGCCCGCTCGCAGGCTCCTTGAGAAACGGCTTTGAATCCGGTGCTGATTGTGTCTCGCGGCTCGTCGGAATCTTCGGCAAAGAAAATGTCTATGTTGAGCTGCAGCGCCACTGCGACCGCGCTGAAGAACGGCGCAATCAGGCTGCTATTGAAATAGCCCGAAAGCACAGGCTGCCGTTGCTTGCCACGAATGAGGCTTCCAGCGCCATGCCATGCCAGCGCGAGCTGCTGGACGTCCTTACATGCATTCGCAATCGAATAGGCCTGTCCGATGCAGGACGACTACTTGCCAAAAATTCGGAGCGGTACTTGAAGTCGGCTTCGCAAATGACCGAGCTTTTTTCTGATTTGCCGGAAGCGATAGCAAACACGCTGGAGCTTTCATCTCGCCTTGAGTTCACTCTTAAAGATTTGGGATACCGGTTCCCGGATTATCCCGTGCCTGATGGAGAAACAATGGCCTCGTTCCTTCGCAAGCTGACCGAGGAGGGGGTTCGCTCGCGGTATAACGGCGGCTCGCCGGAAGCCTGGCGACAAATCGAGCACGAGCTGGCGGTAATCGAGAAGTTGGAGCTGCCGGGTTACTTCTTGATCGTATGGGACATCGTCAAGTTTTGTCGCAACAACGATATTCTGGTGCAAGGACGCGGGTCAGCAGCCAACAGCGCGGTGTGTTATGCCCTGGGTATAACCGCCGTCGATCCGGTGGGAGGCGAATTATTGTTCGAGCGGTTTCTTTCGGAGGAACGAGGCGAGATGCCGGATATCGATCTGGATTTGCCGAGCGGAGATCGCCGCGAAAGGGTCATTCAGTATTTATATGAAAAGTATGGGATGGCGGCGGCGATGACCGCGGAAGTAATTACCTATAGAAGCCGCTCGGCCATCCAGGAGATAGGGAAAGTACTCGGGTTTGATGAGGCAATTCTAAAAAGGCTATCCAAGCTCTCCGGTTCGTGGGAGTGGGTCGACCCCTTTGATACGGCCCGGAATCGCTTTGCCAGCATTGGTCTTGATCCAGACGATCATAGAATCAACAAATTTTTGAGTCTTTATTGTTCGATTCAAAATCTTCCTCGTCATTTGAGCCAACACCCTGGGGGAATGGTTATTGCCGCCAACTCGCTCGATTCAGTAGTTCCCCTGGAGCCAAGCACGATGGAAGGACGGGTCGTCCTGCAATGGGACAAAGATGATTGCGCCAGTCTGAAACTGATCAAGATAGACCTGCTGGGCCTGGGTATGATGGCCGTCATTCAGGACTCCCTCACGCTAATAGAAGATGCGTATCATGAAAAGGTAGATCTGGCGCGCCTTCCGCAAGACGACAAAGTTTATTCAGCGATACAGAAGGCTGACACAATCGGTATGTTCCAGATTGAAAGCCGGGCGCAGATGTCCTGTCTGCCGCGCATTCGACCCGAAAAGTTTTATGATCTGGTGGTACAGGTAGCGATTATTCGGCCCGGCCCGATTCAAGGCGGAATGGTGCACCCATTCATAAGACGGCGCCAGGGACTTGAATCCCCAAACTGCCTTCATCCATGGCTCGAATCCATTTTGAAGCGGACTCTTGGAGTCCCCTTGTTTCAGGAGCAGTTATTGCGCATGGCTATGATTTGCGCCGACTTCAGCGGAGGAGAGGCCGAAGAGCTCAGGCGGGCGATGGGATTCAAACGTTCGGAAGCTCGCATGCGTGAAATCGAAGTCAAACTGCGGCGAGGTATGACCCGCAAGGGAATTGTCGGAACAACCCAGGAAAAAATCGTACAGGCGATAACGGCGTTCGCGTTGTACGGATTTCCGGAGTCGCACGCCGCTTCTTTCGCGCTGCTCGCATATGCAAGCGCCTATCTCAAATGCAACTATCTCGCTGCCTTCATTGCCGCGACATTAAACAATCAGCCCATGGGATTCTATAGTCCGCTCACTATTGTAAAAGATGCGCAGCGCCACGGGTTGAAAGTCAAACCGATAGATATTATGTGCTCCAACTGGCTCTGTATGGTTGAAAAGGAAAACGGCGAGAAGCAGTTGCGTCTGGGGATGCGCTACGTCAAAGGATTAAGAGAAGAAGCCGCGCTTGCCATCGTGCGCGAGCGAGACCGAGCGCCTTTCTCGAGCATAGATGAGTTATCGCTGAGAGTACCTGAGCTGCGTAAATCCGAGCTGCGGTCATTGGCGGAAACCGGCGCGCTGAATGAAATCCAATCAAGCAACGGAGAGAGGCTTCACCGGCGCTCCGCGCTTTGGCAGGTGGAGCGAGCCTTGCGGCAAGCCGGTCCGTTGTTCGAAAAGATTGAAGCCGAGATGGACTGTCCTCTTGATCCGATGACTGTTCTGGAACGGGTGAGCTCGGACATAGAGTTGACCAGAGTTACGGTAGGCCGCCATCCAATGGCCCACTTTCGCGAGGAGTTGGACAAGATCGGAGTCACGTGCGCCGCCGATCTTAGATGGTCCAAAAAGAGCAAGGTCAAGATTGCGGGCTGCGTCATCGCTCGCCAGCGGCCGGGCACCGCAAAAGGGGTTTTGTTTATGAGCCTGGAAGACGAAACCGGCCTGGCTAACGCCGTAGCTTCGCCGAGCTTTTTCGATAACAATCGATTTATCTTATTGGAATATCCCTATCTTCTTATAGAGGGGTTGCTTCAGGATCAGGAGGGAGCTTTAACTGTTCAAGCGCGTAAGGTCTCACCGCTGCCTTTCGCAACTCCTGTCGGAGAGTCTCATGATTTTCATTGACCCTAAACCTCTCTACGACTCTGTAAAGAGGCTGGAAGGCGGCCGGAATGACGGTCAGAACTAGCGCGCTTGACACCCGTTGAGAAGCCTCGGTTAGAATGGTTGGTTCTGTTTTCGCTCGGATTCGCATCTATCCGGTCAGGCAGTATGGCAATAGACAAGATTAGCGTTCGCGGTGCGCGGCAACACAATCTCAAAGACCTCAATCTCGATATCCCACGAAATAAATTGACCGTCGTAACCGGTCTCTCGGGGTCCGGCAAGTCGAGCCTGGCATTCGACACAATCTACGCCGAAGGCCAGCGCCGCTATGTTGAATCGCTTTCAGCATACGCCAGGCAGTTCCTCGATCAACTGGAGAAGCCGGATGTGGACGCCATCGAGGGTCTCTCTCCAGCTATCTCCATCGAGCAAAAGACGACCAGTCGAAGTCCGCGTTCCACGGTCGGCACCGTTACCGAGATTTATGATTATCTGCGGCTGCTTTTCTCTTCCATAGGGCAGCCGCATTGCCATCAGTGCGGCCGGCCAATCTCTCGGCAGTCGACCGATCAGATAGTCCAACAGCTTTCTCATCTGGCGGAAGGCGAGCGGGTGATGGTTCTTGCGCCGATCGTTCGAGGCCGAAAAGGGGAATTCCGCAAGGAAATAGAGAAACTGGCGCGGTCTGGTTTCACCCGCGCCCGCATTGACGACGAGATCAAGCAACTCGACGACGAGATCAAGCTTGATAAGCGGCGAAACCATACGATCGAGGTGGTCGTCGACCGTTTGCTGATAAAGGCCGGAGTGCACAAGCGCCTCGAAGAATCCGTAGCCGCCGCCGCGAAACTCACCGACGGATTGGTGCTGGTTTCAATCGTCGACGGAGAAGAGAGGCTCTATTCGGAAAAGATGGCCTGCCCCGATTGCGGCATCTCGGTGCCGGCGCTCGAGCCTCGCTCCTTTTCTTTCAACAGCGCCTACGGCGCGTGCGCGACCTGTCAGGGCATTGGAACTCGCGCGGAGATTGACCCGGCGAAGATCGTGAGCGATCCGACGATCGCCGTTAAGAATCAGGACCCATTTCCGGCCGACGCGGCCACGAGCGAATACCTTCGCGGAATAATGGCGGCCCTCGCAAGGCAAGCGGGCATATCGGACGAGAAGCCGTTTGATGAGCTGCCGCAGAAGGTTCAAGATGCGTTCTTTCACGGCACGAAAGAGCGTCTCACGCTCAAATACGGAGCATATGAGTACAAGAGCGAATGGAAAGGCGCCGTGGCCTATCTTGCGAAACGCTCGCTGGAGATGCGAAGCGAGCAGGCCGTCGCCGCCTTCGAGTCTCTGATCTCATCGACTACCTGTTCGGAATGCGAAGGCCGGCGCCTTCAGCCTGCTTCGCTTGCCGTCAGAGTCGCCGAGCGCACGATAGCGGAATATACCGCGATGCCGCTTTTCAGCGCGGCGCAGGTATTCTCCGAGATTAAGCTGACGGGACGCGACGAGCGAGTCGCGAGTCTTATTCTTCGCGAGATTACGGAGCGATTGAAGTTTCTCGTGAAGGTAGGTCTGGGCTACATAACGCTCGACCGAAGCTCGTCCACATTGTCCGGAGGCGAGAGCCAGCGAATACGGCTTGCCACGCAGATTGGCTCACAGCTCCGCGGAGTCTTGTACGTTCTCGACGAGCCTTCCATTGGGCTCCATCCGCGCGACAACGACAAGCTGCTGCAAACGCTTGAGCATTTGCGGGACCTGGGCAACACGGTGCTGGTGGTAGAGCATGATGAAGAGACGATTAGACGAGCCGACTACGTACTCGACCTCGGACCGGGTGCGGGCGCCCACGGAGGGCTGCTGGTGGCGCACGGAACGCCCGACGAAATCGGATCATCTCCGAACTCGGTAACAGGGCGGTATATTTCAGGACGCGAGCGAATTCCGTGGCCGGAGATCCGACGGAGTTCCAACGGAAAAGCGCTGCAGCTTCTTGGCGTCCGAGCAAATAATCTCAAGAACGTGGATGTAGCTTTCCCTCTTGGACTGTTCATCGTTGTCACGGGAGTTTCAGGGTCCGGTAAGTCGACTCTCATCGAAGACGTCTTGTACCGCGGCCTTGCTCGAAAGCTGTATCGGAGTGTTCAAGAGCCGGGCGAACACCGCGAAATCCTCGGTCTCGAACATATAGACAAGGTCATCGAGATTGATCAATCTCCGATCGGCCGCACGCCCAGATCTAATCCGGCTACATACACGGGCGTATTCACCCCGATTCGAGAACTCTATGCGATGCTTCCGGAATCTCGAGAGCGAGGCTACAAGCCCGGCCGGTTCTCATTCAACGTCAAGGGAGGCAGGTGCGAGACGTGTCAGGGTGATGGGCTCAAGCGCATCGAGATGAATTTTCTCCCTGATGTCTATGTGTTGTGCGAGGTCTGCCGGGGAGCGAGATACAACCGCGAGACGTTGTCGGTTCGATACAAGGGACAATCCATAGCGGAGCTTCTGGATTCCACGGTCGAAGAAGCGCTTCCTCTACTCGAAAATATTCCGCAAATAAAGATAAAGATTCAGACATTGATCGATGTCGGTCTCGGCTATATCAAGCTGGGACAATCGGCGACCACGCTTTCAGGGGGGGAGGCGCAGAGAATAAAGCTCGCTAAGGAATTATCCAAGCGGGCGACGGGACGAACCGTGTATATACTGGACGAGCCGACGACAGGGCTTCACTTCGAAGATGTGCGCCGCCTGTTGGACGTCTTGCAGCAGCTCGTTACGCTTGGCAATACGGTCATCGTCGTCGAGCATCATCTTGACGTGATGAAAAACGCCGACTGGATAATCGATCTCGGTCCTGAAGGCGGAGAAGATGGAGGCAGGATTATCGCCGAAGGCACGCCCGAAGAAGTCGCGCGCGTAAGACGATCCTATACCGGACACGAGCTGCGCGCCGTGCTTAACGGCAAGAGCAAATAGGCGCTAACGGAGAATGCTGCTCCGGCTTCTGAAGGGAGCGCCCGTTCAGCCAGCCTGATCGCAACTCTATGGTCGAAAATACTCAACAGAAATATTGTTATGATTATCCAAGACCGGCCGTTACCGTCGACGTGGTCTTGTTGCGGGCCAAAGAGGAGCCCGCATTGACTGAAGTGCTGCTGATCAAGCGCAAGAGCGAGCCATTCAAGGATCGATGGGCGTTGCCCGGTGGATTTGTCGACAAAGAAGAGGCGCTCGAGAGCGCAGCAATGCGAGAACTAAACGAGGAAACCGGGTTGAGCGCCGAAGGGCTGGAGATCGTCGCCGCGTTTAGCGATCCCGGCCGCGATCCGCGAGGTCACACGGTCAGCATCGTGTTTGTTGGATGGACCGATCATTCGGCCAATGCAGCGGCAGGCGATGATGCCAAAGAAGTAGCATGGCATTCCGTCGATGCGCTCCCGGAACTCGCGTTCGACCACGACAAAATCGTGGCCGCGGTGCTGGCCAAGCTCAAAAACTGATCGTAGAAAAAACTGAACACCACGCTGTCTCCGCAAAGAGAAGCGGCTCACCGGCAGTCGGGAATTCATCCATCGCTCAGCAAGTAATTCACTCCGATAATCGAAAAAAAGTCGGCATGTACGGCATAAATGGGGATAATCGCACATTGATGTCACACTGTTATTCGTGGTGTAATGGGCTCCCCTATCAGGTTAGTAAATAGTCGAAAGCGATAATATAACTGATTCGTCAATCGAGGAATTGTCTCGTTCTGACGATGCCGGCATGTTCGCATCGAGCAAAGATTGAGGATTTAAGAATGAGGTCAGGAGTTGCCAGGGCCTTTGACTGGGGGATGGGTCTTCGCCAAAATTCCTGACCTCAACATAAGTTTCGTTGGAGTATCTTGGTGAGCTTTGCACATACAAACAGGGATGGGTAACCCTGGCCTGAACCAGCTTCTCAGCTTGAGGCCGGCGGATTTACGGATCCTTTTAGGGGGCGGGATCCCGCGGTTCGCCGGCCTCAACCGTTTTCGCCGATGACTGAAGCCATCTGCCTCTGATCACATCGGGACTTCTATCCCGATGCCCGCATCCAAAGCGAGGTCATACGCGAGCCTCGCGGTCACGAGATCTTCTATTGCAAGACCGCACGATTTGAACACGGTGATCTCCTCAGGGCTCCGCCGTCCTTGAATTGTGCCTGTGATCACGTCCGCGAGTGTTCCTTTAACGAATCCTCTGATCCCTTGTGACGCAGGAATCAGGATTTCGCCGGCTTCGCTGCCGGCCGCGCCCTCGGCATCGATGATTACTCTTGATCTCGTCATCGTTGCCGTATCAAGTTCGCGTGCTGTCGGCGTGAAAGCGCCTACCGCATTTATGTGCGTTCCCGGTTTTAACAGCGAGCCGTCAAATAGCGGCTCGGATGCGCTGGAACAGGTGCAGATGAGATCGGCGGATGCCGCGGCTTCGTTATGAGAAACAAGCTCGCACTCGATGCCGAATCGATCGCGCACACTCGACCGCAGCCGTTCAGCGCGGCCAGCTCCGCGAGAGGCGATCAATATTCGATTTGTCTCGGCTGCTTCTCTCATTGCCTCAATGTGGAAGGCAGCTTGTACGCCGGCTCCGAAAACCGCGAGCACTTTCTTACCCGGATTCGACATGTATCGAGTCGCTGCCGCGGATGCAGCGGCGGTTCGTATTCCGGTGATTAGCCGCCCATCCATTACTGAAAGCGGCGCGCCTGTTTCGCCGTCGAGAAGCAGGTATAGAGCCTGAACGACGTCGAGTCCGCGCTCCGCGTTTGCGGGAAAGACCGAGACTATCTTCGCGCCGAGCTTGGGATCAGCAGCATTCGAGATTGGCTCTGCATAAGCCGGCATCATCAGAACGGTAGCGCGATCTTCGGGCAGCGACAGGCCCAGGCGGTTCGGTATTCGAGTTGCTCCAGCAGCCAGGGCCCGAAACCCGTCTTCGACCGCGCGGATTACGTCGCTCATCTTGAGCAGCGATTTCAAATCTTGTTTGGTAAGAATGAGCATGACGCAGGTGGTTTCAGGTCTCGTCGGCGATTACAAGAAACCGGAAAAGTGAAATGCACTAACACGAAACGTCGTATCAATTCGTTCTGTAGTTCGTATACTGCGTATCGATGCCGAAGTCTTTCTCCTTCAGCGAAGCGATAATCTGTTGGAGCGTGTCCCGATCCCGCCCCGTCACGCGAATGAAGTCGCCGTTAATCGCCGCCTGAACCTTAAGCTTCGTGTCTTTGATGTATTTCACTATCTCGCGAGCCTTTTCGATCGGTATCCCCTGTTGCAGCGAAACCGTCTGACGCACGCTGTCCTTAGCGGCAGGCTCAATGTTTCCATAAGAGAGCGCTTTCAGCGATACTCCGCGACGCACGAGTTTCTGCTGCAATACATCGTTCATCGATTTCAGCGTAAACTCGCTTGCGGTTGCGAGAATCAGCTTATGCTCCTTCTCGTCGAGCGTTATCGCGGAATGAGTCCCCTTAAAATCAAAGCGCTGGTCTATTTCTTTTGTTGCCTGGTTGACCGCGTTCTTGACCTCGGCCATATCCACCTTGGATACTACGTCGAATGAATTTTGCTGTGCCATTTTTAGTCCGATTGATCTCTTGAATTCGCCGCTCGCAGTGTATGAACCGCGAAGCCGCCGGACAAATTTATAACACATCCGACCGTATGATGTAGCTCGATCGCCCAATCGTCCGCTTTGAAAGTCAGGCGCGTTCCGAAATGACAATGCTGCCGTCACGCTCACAGTTCACCAAAAAAGAATGGCGGATAATTCAGAGCCGCGGGACACCCCTCCAGGCGCAGCGGTTCCTTACGCATCTCTTGTACAACAACGAATCCGAGGGTGAAACCTGCCGCTCTTTTCGCGGAGTTGTCGCGAGCGGCAAGGCCCATTGTCTTGAAGCCGCGATAACCGCGGCCGTCATTCTCGAACAGCACGGGTATCCGCCGCTGGTGGTCAGCATAGAATCCCAGGACAAACTCGATCACGTTTTGTTTCTCTTTCGGCGGAAGGAGAGATATGGGGCCGTTGCGCGATCCCGCGACTTCGGACTGCATGGACGCCGGCCGGTTTTCCGGAGGGTACGTGACCTGGTCATGAGCTACTTTGATCCTTATTGCGACATGACCGGACGCATTACAGGCTATGCGGTAGCCGACCTGAGAGACCTGGGTAACTACGATTGGCGGTTCTCGCGCGAAAACGTCTGGAAGGTCGAGCGTTATCTCCAGGCAATCGAGCACACGCCCATCAAATCATCCGACGCGCGCTATAGAAAATGGCATCGGCGTTATATCGAATTTCGCAAGCTCAATCCGGCAGGCCCGGTCGATATTTACCCTAAACGAGACTGCTGGATGTTCTGATGCTATTTGCCGGCCCTCGTAACCAGCACCAGCGCCTGAACCGCATTAAACAAAAGGTGAATGGCTACGCAGGGTTTTATCGATTTAGTTGCCGCTCGGATTAGAGTAAGGATGAAGCTGAGAACGAGCAGGCTTGCGAGACCCGCCCACGCGCGAAAGTATTGAGGCACGTGAACACCCCAGAAGAGAAGCGTCACCACGATGATCGATGCGGGCGCCCCGACTCGTTTTCGCAGAGCTCCAAAAAGAACGCCACGATAGACAAATTCCTCGACGAAAGGCGCGCTAAATACGGCGAGCGCCGCCAGGGCGTAACGGACCTGAGCGGAAGAGTTGATGATCTGTTCGAAGGTGGTATCGTTGGAATTGGGTAAGATTTTATCCAGTATGACGGCTATCGCGAAAACTCCGATGCATACGCTCGGAACCAGAGCGGCCTTTATAAGCAGCGGCGGGCCTTGCCATTCCCAGCCTAGAGCGTCGAGGAATGGCCGCTTATTAAAGCCGGTCACGACCAGCCAACACACGGCCAGCGTCAGTAGGTGCGCCGGATAAGTCGCCGCTACCTGGCCCAGGATGTAAGGAGGCGAAAGCAGAAGCTTCTGCATTCCATCGGCGGTAAGCGGCAGTCCTTCGCCTGACGCGCTTCGCAGTCCCAACATGATTCCAACGACTAGAATCGGCAATACGAAGATCGCCGCGACGCTAAAGAGCCATACACCAATAGCGCCGGGAACGCTCCACGGCGGCGAATCGGGATCTGGAAGGCCGTCGCCGGAATCACCTTCCGCGGCCGCGTACTCGAGCGGCTCAGCTTGGACTATTTCGTCGGGCGGCAGCAACTCCGTTTTGGTCGGCTCCAGTTGAACGGCTTCACCTGATTGAGAACTTTCGAAGTTGCATACGCTGCAGTAGGGAGTTGCGTCCATCGTCAACGGACTTCCGCATTTGTCACAGAATTTATTAGTCATTCTTGCTTTCTTCCACCCGATTCAGGCAGACGTGATGGCCCTCGTCTCAGGGGCCGCGCCGGCCGGCCGCATCGCTCCGCCTTCGAGATTTGATTCGATGGCGCTTCGAGTCTGGCGCATAAGGTCTTCGAGCCTCTTTTCGCTGAAAGCCGAAGTGTCGATAGGTTTACCGATAATGACCTCGACTCGACCGGGTCTCGGCGCCAACGAGCCTTTTGGTAATAACTTGCTTGTGCCGCGAATCGCGACCGGTACTATCGGAACGCCCGCTCTCAAAGCAATTTTGAAGGCGCCCGACTTAAATTCCTGCAGCTTGCCGTCAGAGGAGCGTGTTCCTTCAGGAAAGACCGCCAATGATTTTCCGGCGCGCACTCCCTCGATCACCAATCGTATGCTGAGCGCTGTCTTCCTGGGATTGCTTCGATCCACGGGAAAATTGCCGGCAGTCTTGAGATGCCACCCCATGAACGGCACGCGGAACAGACCTTTTTTAGCCATTATTCGAAACTGATACGGCAAACAAGCGAATAGGGCCGGTGTATCGATCAGACTCGAATGATTCGCCATATAAACATATGGGCGGTCCGGCAGGATGTTTTCGGTCCCGCTTATATGAATTCTCGCGAAGATACTCCAGGCGACAAGTCTGCACCACCATTGAGCGCACCAATGCTGCATGGCCCCTGTGCGATCGAAAGGCCACAGGATCAGCGATATCGTCGCCATTACGACCGTATGGGTGTACCAGAGAAGGTTGGCGAATGGCGCCCAGAGATATATGAGGAATCGCTTGAAGTGATTCAATGCCTTAGAACGTTATCTCAGAATCTCTTCCAACTGCACTGAAGCATCGGTCTTCTCATCGCGGTACTTTACGATGATCGGCGTGTATACAGACAAACCCAGTTCGGCGCCCTTGCCGGAGGTTATGTTGCGCGATCCGGGCACTACGACCGCCCCCGCCGGAATCGTCAAAGGGCGGTAGGCCTCTTTGCGATAGATCTCGTCTCGAACGAGATCGTAGACCGGAGTGCCTCCGGTCAGAATGGTTCCCGCCGCCAGCACCGCACGCTCGCCCACTATCGTTCCTTCGTATACACCGCAATTACCTCCGATGAGTACATCATCCTCGATGATAACCGGCATAGCTCCGACCGGTTCGAGCACGCCGCCGATCTGAGCGGCAGCGGATATGTGAACGCGTTTGCCGATCTGCGCGCAGGATCCAACCAGCGCATGCGAGTCGATCATCGTGTTGTCGTCGACATAGGCGCCCGCGTTTACAAACATCGGAGGCATGCAGGTCACCCCTCGGCCGATGTAGCAGCCGTCGCGAATCGATGAGCCGCCTGGTACGATTCGCACGCCATCTTCAATCGAGATGCCTTTCAACGGAAAGGTGTGCTTGTCAAAAAACGGGGTGTAGCCCGCGGAGAGATTCTCAATATGACCGAGCTTGAATCCCAACAGAATCCCGTGCTTGACCCAGTGATTGACTCGCCACCGGCCGTCGATCTTTTCGGCGGCTCGGGCTACGCCGCTATTAAGCTGCCTCTTGAATTCGGCGAATAGTTCGTAGTGCTCGTCGCCGAACTTATCCGGAGGATGCTCCGCCAGTTTTTGAATCTTTTCTTGGAGTGTCATGGCTCAAACGTGATCGGCGGAGCTCTTTCCCTGGAGCAATCCGAGTTCGCTTAGAATCGTGCGAAGCTTGTCTTTTGTTTCCGGCCTGACCGGAACGATTGGAAGCCGATACGATTCCGTGATCTTGCCCATCATCGCCAGAGCCGCCTTAACGGGTCCCGGGCTTGTTTCGATGAAGTTCACCTTCATCAGCGGCATCAACGCGCGATTCAATCTACGGGCTTCATCCCAGTTGTTTTCAAGACACGCCCGGGTAAGCGCGGTCATCTGCCGGGGCGCTTCGTTTGAAGCAACCGAAATCAACCCAACGCCGCCAAGCGATACCAGAGGCAGTGTGATTGAATCGTCGCCGGAGAATACCCTGAACGATTGCGGCACACGCGTGATGATCTCCGCGATCTGCGATATGTCGCCCGATGCTTCCTTGACCCCAATAATGTTCTGTATACCGGAGAGCCGCACGACTGTATCGGGCAGCATATTCACGTTGGTTCTGGGAGGCACGTTGTACAAGATGATGGGGAGGCGGGTCGCTTCCGCTATGGCTTTGAAATGTTGAAAGAGTCCTTCTTGAATCGGCTTGTTGTAATATGGAGTCACGGAGAGCAAGCCCTCGACGCCGATCGCTTCGAACGTACGAGCGAGCTTGATGACATTTGTCGTGTTGTTTCCGCCGGCGCCCGCGACAACCGGAACCCTGCCTCGCGCTGCCTTATGTACTTCTTCTACGACGTGAACCTGCTCGTCGAAGCTCAGCGTTACGCTTTCGCCGGTCGTTCCGCACGGCACCAGGAAATCGATGCCTTCCGAGATTTGAAACTCGACGAAATCGCGAAGCGCGCCATCGTCAATTGAACCATCTTCGTTGAACGGCGTTACCAGAGCGGTGCCGCACCCTCGCAAATTTGAAAGCTCAGCCATCGCGTCCTCCGATCCAGTTATTTTTCTATTTCATCGATGATCGAGGAAAACTCGTGAAACCCTTGCTTGTTTCGTATCCACTGAGCTGCCAGCAGAGCGCCCTCCGCAAAGCCTTCGCGATTCCTGGCAGTATGCGAAATCGTCAGCGAATCTACTTCGGAATCGAATCCAAGCGTGTGCGAACCCGGCATGTAGCCCGCGCGCGTGCTTGCTGTAGGAGTGGCGCGCCCATAGGCGTCGTCTACAATTCGCTTCAGAAAAAAGGCGGTGCCGGAAGGAGCGTCTTTTTTGAATTTGTGGTGAGCTTCTTCGATAAACGGATCGTAGGAAGAGAACCGTCTGAACAGCTCGGCGCTATAGCAAGCGATCTTGAACATCAGATTGACGCCTACGCTGAAGTTCGAGCCGTAAACAAGGCCGATACCGCCCTCTTCGACTATCCGCTTTGCCTCGTCCAGTCGTTCATACCAACCTGTCGTGCCGACTACGATTGGGCGGCCTTCGCCGGCGGCCAGCGCAATATTCGAGAGCACGGCATCCGGCTGTGAGAAATCCACGCATACATCGGCATCCGGGAGGCTGCCGCGCGAGCCGGCAAACGGATCGATCACGCATACTACGTCGATTGATGATCGCGCCGCCGCCTGTTCGACCATGCGGCCCATCTTTCCATAACCGAGCAAGGCGATTTTCATCGAGGGCTCTCAGAAAACGCACGTGGTGTTGACGGCAAGCCTTCGCACTTCCGAGCGCGACGGCTGATAAATGATCACATCCACCATATCGCTTCCGCGAACGAAGCGATACGCGAGACCTCCTTCGGTTACAAAGTAGTAGAAGGTCTTGTCCATGTCTTCAGCGCATCGTTTGAAATCAGGGGTCAGCTTCAAATCCTGGCGAGCCAGGCCCGAGGTAGGCTTGAAATATACGGTGAAAACTCTCCCGGTCATCGACTTCGGCGCCCTGAACATATCGGCGAGACTGGCCGAGAGATAGGAAAAAGTAACCTCTCCTCCGTCCACCGGAAACGGGCCCGTGAGGTCATGATCGCCCGGATCGCCGTCAAGGCCCAGTACTCGAGCTACATCCGCGGCCGTGGAGCGGAGCGGCACGATTCCGCGCCAGGAATTCCCCGCTACGGGCTTGTTCGGATCAGCCGGAACGAGCGCCGCGCCAAAGAAAAATAAGAGAGCGAGGGGAGCCAGAGCAGTTAGAAATCGCATTTTCATGATCAATGAGAGAGTAATCATACGCGAGCCGATCAAACGAGCCAACCGATTCTCAGAAAACTACCGAACAAATCAATCTCATGACTCGGCCCGATCGAAGAATTCCGCATGCAGGAGAGCAATCACGCGCTCAACATCAGCCTGATCGATCACGATGCTCGTAGCCGTCGAGGAGCTTTCGCGCAATATTAGGCCGACCTCGATTTCCTTTATCGCTGTGAACACCCGAGCCGCAATATCGATTCGGCCGTTCGATCCTTCGCCGACGAGCGTGACAATTGCCCTCCGACGCTCGGTTTCGATGCGGCCGATTCGCGCGAGTTCTTCCATGAGCGCCGTGCTCGCGGCTTCCAGATATTTAGCCTCAATAGCGAGAAGGGCTCTCATTCCTGAGACAATGGTTATGAGCGGCGAGACCTCTCGTCGTTCGAGCAATGCAGTCAGCTCGCGTAGTTTGGACGCCTCTAAAAGTGACGCCGTTCCAGCTTGATCGTCAAAGAATATGTTCAGCAACGTGACGGGTCGGATGTAGGTGATCGACTTGAACGGAGTGATTGCCTCGGCGCCTTTAATTCCAACCGCCGTCCCCGCTTCGGCGGGTTTTCTGGAATTTAGGATATGGACCGGGATGTTGGCGGCGGCGGCTGGATGAATTGCCTTGTAATGTAGAACCTTGGCTCCGAGTCTGGTCAGCTCGGCCGCTTCGGCGTAGCTGCAACGCGGCACGGTTCGCGCGCCCGCAAAAATTGCCGGATCGGTGGTCATCAGACCCGAAACATTCTTCCAGATTTCAACATCCTCAGCGTCGAGGGCGGCCCCGATTATGGTCGCGCTGTAATCGGATCCTTCGAATCCGAGAGTCGTAGTCGCTCCACCGCGAGTGGCGCCGATAAAGCCCTGCGTTACAGGTAAGAGCCCTTCGTCGAGCAGCGGGCGAACGCGGGTCGAGAGCAGCCCTTTTGTATCTTCGAACAGCGGAGAAGCAGCGCCGAATTTATCGTTGGTGATCATGAACCGGCGGGCATCGATCTGCGATGCGGGAAGGCCTCGGTCGACCATTGCGCCGGACACGATGATCGAGGAAAGGATCTCGCCGTAGGAAAGGATTCTATCCAGGCCGCGGGGCGGCACCGTGCCGAGAATCACGAGCCCTTCGAGCAGCTTTTCGAGCTCACGAAAGTTGTGGTTGATGGCCTTGGAAACGGCTGCCAGCGCCGATCCTTTGAGGAGCTTCGCAACTTCATCCTGATGACGCCGTTCAAGCGCCGAGACTGCCCGGAGTGCGGATTTGCTGTTTTGCGCGGCTGAGCCTTCCGCGGCATCAAGCAGCCCCTGAGTGGTCTTGCCGATGGCGGAGACCACTACGACGGGACGGCGTTCCAGTCTACCGCGGATTATCTCGATGACTCGCTCGATTGCTTCGGCATCCTGGAGCGAAGCTCCGCCGAATTTCATGACGATCATCGCATCCTCAGTCGAGATACCCGCGCGCCTTCATCAGTTCCGCGTTAAGGATCGCCGCGCCCGCGGCGCCTCGTATGGTGTTGTGAGAGAGGACTACGAATCTGATGTCGAACACGGGGCAGGTTCTAATACGGCCTACTACCGCGCTCATCGCGGCGCCCGCATCCCTGTCGAAGCGAGGCTGCGGCCTTTCACGCTCGTCGCTCACGATGATAGGCCGAGCGGGCGCGGATGGCAGCTTGAGCTCCTGCGGCAGCGAGGTAAAGTTCGAGAGGACCTCCGCGATCTCTTGAGGAGACGCCTTCTTCGCAAGCTCTATTGAGACGCATTCCAGGTGCCCGTCTTCAACAAATACCCGATTCGTGTGTGAAGAAATTCTAATCTCCGCGGGATGAAAGCGGCCTGCTTCCAGCTTCCCGAGCAGCTTCTGCGGCTCTGTCTCCAGTTTATCTTCTTCGCCGCCGATGTATGGAATGACGTTCCCGAGAAGATCGATGGCGGAGGGTCCGGGATAGCCCGCGCCGGAAAGCGCCTGCATAGTCGTGACGATGAGTCTCGTCGCGCCGAACGAGCGATGGATTGGAGCAAGCGGCATCACCAGCCCAATGGTCGCGCAATTCGGATTCGTCACTATCGCGCCTTTCCAGTCGCGCTGTTTTCGCTGCGTTTCGATCATTCCAAGGTGCTCGGGATTGACCTCGGGTATCAACAACGGCACATCCTCGTCCATACGATGATTCTTGGAATTGGTCACGACGATATAGCCGGCGCGCGCGAACTGCTCCTCGACCTCACCCGCAACCGATGAATCCAGCCCGGAGAAAACAACGCGACATTCGAGATTCGGCTCGCATGGTTTTACAAGCTTATCCGCGATTGAGTTCGGGATGGGGCTGTATTGCCGCCAATTGGTTGCTTCTTTGTATGGCTTGCCCGCCGAACGGTCGGAAGCCGCGACTTCAGTCAGCTCGAACCACGGATGATTCTCTAGCAGCTTTACGAATTTCTGGCCGACCGCGCCGGTCGCGCCAAGGACTCCTACGGCGATTTTAGCTGGCATGTCATCTTCTCCATTGCACGAAATGTACGGCCTTAAGACTCGGCGCTCAGCATCTCCTTCAGCCTGACTACCATTTCCGAATAGGCGCCCACGGCATGCGCGAGCTCGAGCTTTGATATTTTCTCGTGAGGAGTGTGCGCGTCCAGGATCGAGCCCGGACCGAATAAAAGAGGCTTGCCCCAGTTTGTAAGAAGAGGAATGTCTGTTGTGAACCTGACCACGTCGGTGTCGAATCCGGCTATTTTCTCCATGAATACCGGCTCGCATTCAAAGATATAGCTTACTTCCGCCCTGCCGGCCGTGATCGTCCGGATGATGTCTTTAATGGAGCGCGTATCGGTTACGATGCGGAACATCAGATCGGCTTCCGCGGCCGGAGGGATGACGTTATGAGCGACGCCGCCTCGAATCATGCCGATATTCATGGTTCCTTCGCCGAGCGCTTCGTGGATAGGCAGCGGAGCGCGCCTGAAATCTTCGAGCACGTCGAGCAGCTTTTCGATAGCCGATTCGCCGATCTCCGGATAAGCCGAATGGGCGGCACGGCCGCTGGTCTTGACGGTGACCTTTAGCGATCCCTTGGAGCCCAGCGCGAGCCTGGACTGCGTCGGCTCGCCGTTAATAAGAAAACGGCTTCTATTTGGAATCGTGTTTGCCGCACGGGCCCCGGCGCTTCCGGACTCTTCGCCGACCACGAAGAGCAGTCCGAAGTCTTTCACGCCGGCTGCCGCGATTTGTTCGGCGGCTTCGATCATTGCCGCGATTATGCCTTTCGCGTCGCAGGCGCCGCGGCCATATATGAAGTCTTCGTCTTCGCGAAACTCGACATATGGAGGCACGGTGTCGATATGGCTCGAGAGCACGACGTCCGGATTGCCCATCCGCGCGTAGACATTTGGGCGGCCGGGTTCAGCGTCCGGCAAATCCACCTCGAAACCCGCGTGGGAAAGATAGTCTCCAAGGAACTCGGCGACAGCTCTTTCGTCGCCGCTTATGGAGGGGATTGAAATCAACCGCGAAGTTAGCTCAAGTGCGTTCATAGAAGTGATCAGCTTTGGTCGAAGAGTCTTGTCAGAAGTCGGACGGAAGATCAGCGAGCCGATGTGAAGTCAGGCAGTCTTTATCTTATCCATCGTCGAGTCGCTGGGGGCGCGATAGGGCTCATAGCACATTCGACATCGCGCTTCGTAGGACCCGTCTCCAACTTCGATCTGAGAGTCGCCTCCCGCGGTGCGCTGTGTGTAATGGGCGGGACTCCCGCAGCGCACGCATATGGCGTGCATTTTTGAAACGTATTCAGCGACCGCCAGCAGGGCAGGCATAGGACCGAACGGCCGCCGCAGATAATCCTGATCGAGCCCGGCTACAATAACGCGGACGCCCGCGTCCGCAAGCTCCATGCAGACATCGACGATGTTCTGATCGAAAAACTGTACTTCGTCGACGCCGACCACTCGAACGCCGAATTCGAGCCGCGAGCGCAGATCGACTGAATCACGCGCCACAATCGCGTCAACTCCGCGGTTATCGCGGGAAATGATCCGTTTCGCATCGAATCTATTGTCTATTGCAGGTTTGAATATTTGAGTTCGTTGTCGGGCTATTTCGGCTCGGCGGATTCGTCGAATCAACTCTTCACTTTTTCCGCTGAACATTCCGCCGGTAATTACTTCTATCCATCCACCGCGTGGACTTAAGCCATCCATTCTTGATCCGCTCCTTTTTGCCGCGACGATTGCCGTCGCAGCTTAAAACGAGAGCAGTATTCTGACAGGCGGCCTTGATCAATTCAACCTCGCCTGAACTCTCCTAAACGAAGTCAACGCTAGTTGGTAATCGGGTTTGAGATCGATCGCCGATTTGTATTCCTTGAGCGCTTCGAAGAGGTATCCCCGGGCCTGATAGACACGACCGAGGTTGAAGTGAGGATAGAAATAACATTGATACCGCGAAGCCTCCATGGCCAGCTTAAGCCACTTTACCGCGCCGTCCAGATCCTTCTTTTCAATCAGGTAGGCGCCGATGTCGTTATAAGGATTGCCAAAGTCGGGATCAACCGCGATTGCCTTGTGACACTCTTCGATAGCCTGATCGGTAAGATCCATGAAGCTGTAGGTCCAGCCGAGAAACGTATGCGCTTCAGCCGTCGGGTACTCGTCAATTGAGCGCCTGTATAAATCGACCGCTTCGTCCAGGTCGCCGCGCATTTGTGCTTCGTAGGCAAGTTGAAATTGCCGCAGCGCCTCTCGCTTTCGAGCCGCCTGCTCCTCGGTCAGCAGCTCGTCGCGGCCGAAAGGCATGCCGCCGACCCCTGTGTCGAGCGAAACAAGCTGAACATCGCTCATTGAATTTCCTCTCAGTGTATTGCTCTTGATGCGGCGACAATCTTGAGCTCCGGCTTGAAGCTCCGGCCGCATTGTTACTGGACCCAGAGCAGCATTTAATAGCCGAGCGCCAGTCCGTCCTTGCGGGGATCCGATCCTCCCATCAGCGTCCCGCTTGCGGGATCGATCATGATGGCCTGGCCGCCCCCGAATGATTCATTTGTGTGATCGGCTCGCGCATGACCTTTCCGGATCAGTTGCTTTATCACGGATTCAAGCATCTCGTCTTCGATCAACACGCGATTGCCCCCGACGTAGCGGAATCGTGGAGCGTCGATCGCTTGCTGCAGGCCCATCCCGAGATCGAACAGATTCGATAGAACCTGCACGTGTCCTTGCGGCTGCATCGCGCCCCCCATCACGCCAAACGACATGAAGAGCTTGCCGTCCTTGAACACCATCGCAGGAATGATCGTGTGGAACGGGCGCTTGCCGGGTTCGAGACGATTTGGATGATTAGGATCGAGCGAGAACCCGGCTCCGCGGTCTTGAAGGACGATTCCAGTGCCGCCCGCGACTATGCCGGAACCGAACGCCTCGAAGAGGCTGTTGATGAACGAAACCGCGTTGCGGTCTTTGTCGATCACCGTGAAGTAGGTTGTGTCCCCGTTGTTCATTTCAATCACGCCGGGCAGGGGCGACTGGATCGCTTTATCGGGATCGATGAGCGCGCGTCGCGCGTCGGCATACTTCCTGGAGAGGAGCTGCTTGACCGGTATCTTCGAAAAGGCGGGGTCGGCGATGTAGCGGTTCCGATCGGCGAACGCCAGCTTCATTGCTTCAATCAATTCGTGTTCGTACTGCGCGGGTTTCGACTTGAGCGCGGCGAGATCGATGCCTTCCAGAATGTTCAACGCGATCAGCGCGGTCAGTCCCTGCCCGTTCGGAGGAATCTCGTAGACTGTATAGCCGCGGTAGGTGGTTGAGATCGGATCAATCCATTCGGAGCGCTGGGCGGCGAGATCGTCGAGGGTAATGAACCCGCCATGTTTGGCGCAGTAATCCGCGATTGCGTGGGCTATCTCGCCTTTATAGAAAGCGTCGCGTCCGCCCCTGGCCAGCACTCTGAAGGTATTGGCGAGGTTCTTTTGACGAAATATCTCGCCTGCTCGCGGCGCGCGTCCGTCGATCAGGTAATTATTCGCGGCCGCGGCAGTCTTTTTTAGCTTTGGCGCTTCCGGCTCCCAATCGCTCGCGGCCTTTTCCATCACTGGAAATCCGTTATCGGCATATTCGATTGCCGGCGCAAGCAGATCGGGAAGCTTCATTGAGCCGTATTTTTCGAGCAGAGTGACCCAGCCGTCGAAAGCGCCCGGGACCGTGATGCTCTCCATTCCCTCGATCGGCATCTCGGTTATACCGCGCTTCTTGAAGTATTCGAGATTCAATGAACGAGGAGCGCGTCCGCTGGCGTTGAGCCCCTTCAACTCCCCGGTCTTCGACCAGTAGACCATCATAAACGCGTCGCCGCCGATACCCGTCATCATCGGTTCGGTGACGTTGAGCATGGCGGCCATCGCGATCGCGGCATCGACCGCGTTGCCGCCGCGCTTCAGGATGTCCAGCCCAACTTGAGATGCGAGCGGCTGACTCGTGGCAACCATTCCGTGCTCGGCCCGGACGATCGAGCGCGTAGGCCTTTCAGTATTGGTCATATTGGGACTCCGATTCAGGCCGGCCGTAGTCTTAACCAGGGGTGCGACTGTCAACAGCACCGAGGCGATTGTAAGGAACGCCTTTCTGCTAAAGATCATAGGGGACACTCCTCTCTTAGCAGCTCACTTGAAGCTCAGCGAAGAATTAGGCGGGCGGCCGCTGTTGACCGCGATGGCAGGTGAAACAGCTAACTCGGCCGATCCCTCCGACATAAATGTTGTTCAGATCGCGAGTCATCTTGATCATCTTGCGCGCGGTCTGCTTGTTCTGTTTGTCATCCTTCTCCCATTGATCCTTCACGTGGCAGAAGGTGCAGTCGACGCCAAGGGAATCCTTGAAGGCGAACATCACTTTCATCAGGCGTTCCGCGGGCAGACCGGATAGGAGCTGGATGTTTTTGTACTCCTGTTCGGTGCGCTTTTCTTTGCTTGATGAAGGCAGGGGATCGAGCGACGGAAGCTCGGAAGGCGCCGAGGTTGCTACAGCGCCGGAACCAGCGCCGGCGCCTGAGCTGTCTCCGGTGACCGGCGGATGATCGGCTGGAAGGGGGCCCGCGGAGTCGGGCTTGGGCTCGGCGCTGTTGATGTCCGGATGATTCGCTGGAAGCTGCGAGTCTCGACCGCTGTTCACCGATTCCGTCTCGCCTTTGCGCGCCGCCTGTGTGCTCGAGCCAGGGGTGTACGACATATTGGCGACGGTGAATCCGAGAAACAGACCTATCAGAACGCCGACGATACCGTAGGCGACATATTGCTTATTCATTCTCTAGCTCCAGGGTGATATGAAAGAGGAACAGGATAACGCTATGGCAGTGTGCGCGCAATCGCCGCCGAAGGAAATGGGTGTGGTTAGAGTATTCGCGGATGCGCCGGTGATGCAAACGGGCGTGCTACAACTTCAAGCGGACAACCTCAACGACGTTGCAAACCAGAGCCCATCTATGAAGTTGGCCTCGCCAACCTTGGGTACCGCGCGATCGGCTAGCTTTGTGAAAAGAGTTCGATCAGTAAGGAGCTATGATATTCTCAGCGTGCAACGGATCGACGCGAGCGCCTTTTAGAATTGCTCTCAGAATATTGTTAGGATACGACGCGCACAAAGACGATGGGCCTGATCATTACACTGCTGAAGCCGTTGGTTTGGGCCGCGTGCCGAATCCTGTTCAGAATTGAGTTTCAGGGCGCCGACAATATTCCGCCTACGGGAGCTTGTTTGATTACCCCAAACCACTTTACCTACCTCGATCCAATCTGGATTACGATACCGATTAAGCGACGGGTTTATTACATGGCGTGGGACAAGCCTTTTAAGATCCCGGTGCTTGGACAGATGATGCGGATCTTCGGGGCGTTTCCGGTAAGACTCGAAGCGGCTCCGGATGCTTCGGCCCAGCGCAAGTCCACGGATCTCCTGAGCCAGGATAGGGCATTGATCATTTTTCCCGAAGGCGGACGTTCTCACACTCCAAACGTAACACCTTTTAAGTTGGGCGCATTTCGACTGGCGCTTGTTCATGGTGCGCCGATCGTGCCCGTCACTATCAGCGGAGGCTACGAAATATGGCCGACAGGAAAAATTCTTCCCAGATTCGGGAAGGTTCGAGTCATTTTTCATCCGCGGATACCGGTCGAGCGAGTAGCCGATGAGACGACAAATGTTGAGCTTAAAAGGCTAGCTCGGTCGCTTGCTCTGGAAGCTCACACAATTGTTGCGAACGCATTGGACCCATCTCCGATAACAGTCGACTCCTCTCACGCGTCACGCTGACTCTAAGCGACTCGGTATAAAGGGGTTCCTCAATCTTTTTGTGTTGAATGCGGTCGGGCTCGCGGCCCCTCTCCCGTCAAAAGCCAGTGTATCGAAGTGCCGGTCAATTCCGAGATCTGAGCGACCACGCGGTTTACTCTTCCGCCCGGCATCGCCCCCTCTTTCCACAGATAAATCGCGTGCTTTGTTAAGCTTAGCCGACACGCTATTTCATTGGCCGACTCGGTTTCCATTACCTGACAAACCCGTTTATAGAATCCTTTTTCGTCTAGCATCACTCTACTCCGTTTCGTGTTTTTGAGTTAAGTAGTACTCTACTACGATGTTCCAAACGTGACAAGAAAAAAGATCAAAAAATGTGGGATTGCCCGGATTTATGCACGAGGAGTGCTTCGCTACCAGCGGACTTGATTTCGGCCGCCCTGCTTGGCTTCGTAAAGCTTTGCGTCGGCTGCGGCGAGCAGCTTCTCCGAGGCTCCGAGACGGAGGTTTCCGGCCAGACCGAAGCTGACAGTGAGGCTAAGTCCCGACTGAATGGATTTCCAATCGTAACGCGCTACGGAATTGCGGATTCTCTCGCACAAGGCGGCGGCTTTTGACAGCGGGGTCTCGACCAGCACCAGCACAAACTCTTCGCCGCCGTAGCGAACTACGATATCAATCGCGCGGCAATTCGATTTGAAGATGCCGGCAATAGCCTTGAGCACCTGATCGCCGGTCTGGTGAGAGAATCGGTCGTTGACCTTTTTGAAGAAATCTAAATCGGCGAGCGCAACCGTGAGCGCGTGCCCGAAGCGCCGCCCCCTCTCGAATTCGAGCGGCAGCCGCAGATCGAGATAGCGGCGGTTGAACAGGCCGGTCAGGCTGTCTTCATATGTCTTGCGTTCGAGCTCTTCGGCCTGTTGTTGAAGCTGCTCCACGAGCCGTGACTTCTGCTCGTTTGCTTCTTGCAGCGCGCCGTTGAGCCTCTGCAGATCCTGATATGCATTGGCCAACTCAACGTTCTTGAGCCGGTAAATCTCCGCCTCGCGTTCCGACCTCTCGACTTCAAACTTGATGACTAACTGCTTGACGCGTTGATCGGTCTCGCTGTTGAACACTTCTTCTTTTATTCGATTGAAGAGTTTCTGATGATGGAGCGCCCGGGACAGATCACCGGTCGCTTCGTAGGTGTCGGCGAGCGCGCGATGCGATTCGTAGACCCATTCCTTGGACCCGATCTCTTCGGCCATTGACAGCGCCCGCCGCAGATAAACAAGAGCTTTGTCAGGGTGACCGTCCTTTGTGTTGAGTATGCCGATCTGTGCGAGCGTCGTTGATTCAACGTATCGGTCGCGCAACTCCTGGGCTACCGCGAGCCCCTTAAGATAATAGTCGAGGGAGCTTTCGTAATCGCCGAGACTCCCGTAGACGAAGCCGAGATTCGACAGCGCCGCGGACTCGCTCGCCCGGTCTCCGATGCGGGCGCTTGTTTCGAGGCTTTTCTTATAGGAGTCGATTGCGTTGGCGCTCTCGTCGAGCTTCTGATAAACGTTGCCGATGTTGTTGAGTATGCTCGGAACGCCAGTCACGTCTCCCAGTTCTTCTGAAAGCCTCAGGCTCTTGGAATAACTCTCGATCGCGCTCGAATATTCCGACAAGCCGAAGTAGACGTTTCCAATATTGTTAAAGGCGTATGCGAGCCCTCTGCGGTCGGCGATATCCTCGCAGATTTTGGCGCTCCTGAAGTGGAATTCGAGAGCGGCGGGATAATCGCTCAGACGGAAGTAGACGTTTCCGATCGTGTTTATCGCGCTCGCCTGACCGCTCGGGTCTTGAAGCTTTTCGAAGAGCTTTAGAGCCTCGTTCGAGCGGGCCATCGCCGTTTCGAAGCTGGATGAGAGATAGCTGCAGAACCCTTCGGTGCGAAGCGCATGAGCAAGAGCCGTTTCATTGCTCTCGGCCTCAGCCAATCGGCGTGCTTCGCGAGCCAGCGCGGCGGCGCGCGTTGTGTCGGTCACGCGGAGTCGCCACGCAAGATCATTCAAAATATCAATCCTGGCGGCGGTGTTCTCGCCGGCGAGATCTACCGCCGCCAGCCTCGCCTCGAGCTGTCTGATGTCCTCGCTCATTCGATCAGGTCGGCCGCGGATTCTTGCGATACCATTCCACGGTGCGCTTGAGCCCTTCGTCGAAATCGGTCGTTACGCGATAGCCGATAGCCGCCATGGCTTCGATGGAGGCCTGTGAATCACGTACGTCCCCTGAACGCGCCGCTTCGTGTATAGGTCTGACGCTCCCTCCTGTTATCTCATTCAATTTTGTAAGGAGCTCCAGAAGTGAATAGCGGCCTCCGCACGCTACGTTGAATATGCCCCCAGGCGCTGCGCTGGATTCGCTGGCCAGCAGATTCGCCTCAACCACGTTGTCGACATACGTGAAGTCGCGCGATTGAAGTCCATCGCCATAAATCGTGGGCGACCTGCCTTCGAGCAAAGCCGTGACGAACTTTGGAATTACAGCGGCATATTCAGATTCGGGATCCTGGCGCGGCCCAAAAATATTGAAGTATCGAAGCGAAACCGATTCAAGACCGTAGACCTTGTTGAACACGGAAAGATAATGCTCGCCGGTCAATTTTGAAAGAGCATACGGCGACAGCGGATGCGGATGCATATCCTCTATTTTCGGCAGCACCGGCGTCTCGCCGTATACGGACGAGCTCGACGCATAAACGACACGACGAACTCCGGCGTCGCGCGCCGCGAGCAGAACGTTCAGCGTACCCGTTATGTTTGTTTCGTGAGTAGTAAGCGGATCGGCCACCGAGCGAGGAACCGAGCCGAGCGCGGCTTCGTGGAATACTATTTCCACTCCGCCGATCGCATCTCTCACCGCTGCCGCATCGCGAATGTCTCCGCGAATGATCTCAATTTCGTCTTTGATTTCCGACAGGTTTTTAAGCTTGCCCGAGCTGAAGTTATCCAGTACTCGGACGCGATGGCCGTCTCTAATGAGACGCGTCGCGATGTGACTGCCTATAAACCCGGCGCCGCCAGTCACCAGGTAGAGCCGCTTCGACATCGATCCCCCTCACTTTTTGACAAGAAAGTTTCCGAGCGCCAGGCAATCTATACCTGAACAATAGAAGCCCCGAACTGCCTCGCGCGGATTCGATACCACGGGTTCGCCAAACAGGTTGAAGGAAGTGTTCAGGAGCACCGGCACTCCGGTCAATTCGCCGAACTTCGACAGCAGCTTCCAGAAGACGGGGTTCTTGGTTCTACTAACCGTGTGTACTCGTACAAGTCCGTCGCCGAAGATCGCTGCCGGCATCAGATCACGCTTCCCCTGTTTGATACGGCTTACTCCCTGAAGAAACTCCGTGAGGTTACTGGCCTCAAAATATTCCAGCGCCCGTTCTTCGGGAACGGACGCGGAAAAAGGCCTGAACTCCTCACGGTGCTTTATGTATGTATTCAAGTTGTCGCCCATCATCTCCAGCAAAGGAGATGCCAGAATGCTGCGAGCGCCCAGGGTTCTCGGCCCGAATTCCATAGCGCCGTTGAACCAGCCGGCGATCCAACCCTGTTTCAAGGCTTGCGCGACTTCGGCAATCAGTTTGTCTTCGGTCAGAAAGTATTCGTAGCTCAGCTTACAGTTATCCAGTACCTTCTTTATATCTTCTTCGCCGAATTTTGGACCGAGAAATACCTGCTGCTTTTCGAGCGATCTCTTCTGATTTCCCAGCGTGTGATGCCAGTGATAAAGCGCCGCTCCGACCGCGCAGCCGGCGTTGCCCGGAGCCGTCTGGACGAACACCTGTTTGAATCCGGCCCTTCGCTCTATAGCCGAGTTAGCCAGACTGTTCAGCGCGACGCCTCCGGATATGCACAGGTTCTCTTCGCCGGTGCGCTCCCTATAAAGAGATGCAATCTCGACCATCACGTCTTCGAGCCGCGTCTGAAGGCTGGCGGCCGTATTCCTGTGAACGCGAGTCAAAGCGCCGTCTTTTGCTCTGGGTTTCAAACCGGTCTTTTCAAAAAAGAGAGGCGACAGTGAAGGCGCGCTAAACGAGGGGTCGAAATAGTCGAGGTTGATCTTTGGCAGTCCGTCTCGCGTAACGCCGATGATATCTTTGAACAAGCCGTCGAATTCGTTTTCACCGGTCGGCGCAAGCCACATCGTCTTGTGCTCTTCGCCCTCTAATGAAAAGCCCAGCGCCTCCGTTACCGCGTCGTAGACCATCCCGAGCGAATCCGGAAAGGGGGCTTCGGAATCGAGAGTCAGACCGGCCCCGGCTCCCCGCAGCAGTGCGAACGAAGTCATATCACCCATGCCGCCGGCCGCCATAACGGCCGATCTTTCAAATCCGGAGGAATAGAAAGCGCCTGCGCCGTGAGCGAGCTGATGGTTCACGGTTACGCAGCGACCCCCGCTGCTTATATTGGATTGCGCCAAGCGCGTTGTTCTGAGCCTCTGCCTGAGATTGTTCAAACTCTCTACGAGATGATAGGTGAAGGCCTGAATGGACGAGAGGCCCGGCGAACGAAGCATTCGGCCCGCTCGAAAGCGCAAGCTCCGGCGGAACAGTTTCGACGGCTCCAGATAATAAGTCACATAGTCGACGTCAGCGAACTCGATACCGGCCTGTTCAAGACAGAATTCGATTGCCCTGAAGGGCAGCCCGCCGGAATAGGTCATTCCCACGTGACGCACGCGCGCGAGCTTTTCTTCTTCAATCGCGGCAACTACAACACCGTCGCGTATCAGGGCCGCCGCCGCGTCGCGCTCCTGACCTGAGATGCCCAGTATATTCATCAACTCTCCGAAGGACCTTTATCATCGCGAGAATTCCATTGCGAGAATTCCATTGCGAGATGACTTCCGTGTCACAAACGACTCGCAGTGCATCCAGAAATTATCATTCGGATTAGAGGCAGGCAATAAAAACGCGTGCTTCTAGGCAAGCTCGTCCGGCTTCAATCCCATCTTGAGCGCTGCCGCGAGCAGCACCAGGACCGCGATCCCCAATAGAATCGAAAGCGCCGATCCGAACGGCTGATTCAGCAGGGTGAACTGGTTCTGAATGAGATTGCCGATCATCGCGGATTTTGCTCCTCCGAGCAGATCGGGCGTTACAAATGCTCCAAGCGATGGAATAAAGACGAGAACCGAACCCGCGATCAGTCCCGGCCGTGAGAGCGGAAGCGTCACCCTGGTAAATGTAGAAATTCTGTTTGCTCCCAGATCGTGCGCGGCCTCGATCAAACGCTTGTCGATATGATCCAACGCCACGAATATCGGAAGGATCATAAAAGGCAATTCTCCATAAACCTGTCCTACCATTACCGCAAAATTGTTGTAGAGCAGACCGAGCGGCTCCTTGATAATTCCGGCGTGAACAAGGCCCGAGTTTATGAGGCCCTCGCTTCGAAGCAGAACCATCCACGCGTAAGTGCGGATCAAAAAACTCGTCCAAAATGGAACTACGGTTAGCACCAGCAGCAGCGGTTTCCATCGGCCTGATGCGCGAAAAGCGAGGTAATAAGCCGCGGGATAACTCATCACGATGCAGAGCAAGGTAGTCAGAGTAGCAATCCAAACAGTTCGCCAGTAGGCGGATACGTAGAGAGAGTCGAACGCTCGAGCGTAATTTCCAAGCGTATAGTCATAAATAATCCGGCCGAAGGCTCCGCGTGAAGCAAAGCTGACTACGAGGATTACGACCAGCGGGCCGATGAAGAAAACAACAAGCCACATTGCGGCTGGCGTAATCAGGAGAAAGGATCTGTCTTTGGTCTCTTTCATCGTGGAGTCGATGCAACCCCGGCCCGGCGTCGGTCGATTATATTGAGGTCTCCGCTGCCGTGCCATTGTGAGGCGGCGCCCGACTCAAAAAACAATGTATGGGCGGGGCCCTCCATGGCTGCACAGAGGCCCGCCCCTCTCGCAACATCCGTAGTCTCTAAAGGTCACTGTCACACGGAGAGGAGCGGGCCTCCCTTGCCCGCCCCTGCAGTGATTTTAGCGATATCCTCACGCAAGCTGATCACGCTCAACAGTCGGCTCATCACAAATACCTCCACGTTCATCCCAAAAATATATCGGCCGTTGGTGTTACTGCTTAAACTGGGATCGCGCTCAACCCTCAGCTCTCGGCGCCAGGCTCTCTTGCAAGAGTGCGTCTGAAGTTTTCGCAATACTGGAGGTCGACAATGAAGGCGTTATGTCGCGCAATTCTCATCTCGGCCCTGACGATTATGCTTACGCCGCTATCACTTCTGGCAAACAGCAATATGTCCGCGAAGCTCATTACGATCCGGCCGCTGAGCGAGAGAAGCGATGCGACCGTTGCTCCGATGCGCTCGAGGATCGGCGCCTTCGATCTCGGACGAATAGATACAGGTCTGTGCGGCGAGTTCGAGAAGGCATGGCGCGTTTCCTCGAACGGCACTACAGGAGAAGAAGGGGTAGTGCTTGTATTCCGACTGACGACGGGCGGCTACGAAGGCCGCGTGCTTGGCGCAACCAGAGAAAGATTGAAATTCACTTTCAAGTGGGTTCCAAACGCTATCGCCATCGTTCATACGCATCCGAATAATCGACCGCCGGAGCCCTCTGAAGAGGACGAACTGGTCGCGATCAAATACGGAGTGCCGATATTCACGCTAACCATATCCGGGATGTATGTGTTTGATCCGTTCCTCAGACAGACCTACAAGGTTATGGATGGACTTGACTGGCTCGATCGGTCCAGGTTTCCCGAGATGCCTTTCGGGAATTCAGAAAGCTCGGGTTTAGCCGATGAGATTCAGTGAAGAGCGACCAGCGATCAGCGGTCAGCGATCGGCTGTCGGCGACCAGAGGTCAGCGCGCAGCTATCAGCATTCCTGATATTGGCGGATTACCTGTACAGAGGTGTAAGCGGATGATGAGACTGATATCCGAAGCCGCAAGGCCCTTCCTACAAACAGAGCCAGACCCGCTCCGCGGCGTGCAGAACGCGGATCCGCTCAGCGTCGAGCCTGCTTCGTGTTGCGCGCGCCGCGCGCGAGTAAATCGAGTACATGATAACGACGCTTGGCCTGATGGGTGTCGGACCTGCGATCACTTTGGTGAAGTAGCGGCCCCGTCAGGCTTATCAGCGGAGCACGCGGAACGTAGCGGCCGATATTCGAAACGAGGAATCGTTCATATCCGCGCTGGATTTCAGGAAATTCGATCAACCTTGCAGGCCGCTTTGTCCCTGCGGGAGTCCGGTTCATCCCATAATCGTTTTAAGGATTCACTCTTCATAATAGGATACGCGCAGGTTTCACGGGGTGTTCGTCTCCAAGCAGTCTGCCGGACTATTGTGAGCGGAGGCGGATGGCCCCGTGAATGTTTTTTAGAAAGAGGTATTCCGCTCCAGTCCATCCTGCTCAAAAAAATAAAGACTGACTCAAAGATAGGAGTAAAAGATGAGGCACTTCAAAAAGAGGCTCTCATACGCCGCGGCACTGTTCTTGATCAGTGCATCGGTGTTGCCTGTGTTCCGGGCAACGACGTTCGCGCAATCAAGCAAGGGGGTTCTTGTCGGAACGGTCAAAGATCCGACGGGAGCAGTAGTCGCCGGCGCTACCGTGAAAGTCACGAATAGCGCCACCGGCGTGTCGCGCGAGACCGCTACGACCGACGGCGGTTATCGGCTCGAAGCGCTCGACCCGGGAACTTACAGGCTCGACGTAATGGCGGACGGCTTCAAGAAAGCGGCGCGTGAAAACATCGTCGTCGAGGCCGCGCAAACGGGAACAATAGATTTCGCGCTCGAAGTCGGAGCTCAAAGCGAAGTCGTCAACATCGTCGGCGAAGGCGCGGTCACGCTTCAGAAGCAGGACGGCGCTCGAACGAATACGCTTGAACAGCGTCAGATTGTAGATCTTCCGATCGCCGGTTTGAATCCGGTCGGGCTTGTATTCACGCTGCCCGGCGTTACCAATCCCGGCGTCCTCGCGGGCGGCTTCGTTCAAGGCACCGAATTCAACATCAACGGTCTTCGCGCTCGATCCAACAATCAGTTGATTGACGGAACTGACAACAACGACAACTCGATAACCGGCCAGCAGCTTCAGCCGGTTCTGCGAGACGGATTCAGAGAAGTAGCCGTTCTCGGCGGCGACAACTCCGCGGAATACGGCAGGGCGGGCGGCGCCGTTATCAACGTGGTTACTCGAAGCGGATCAAACCAGTATCACGGCTCTGTATACGATGTGATCGATACCAGCGCGCTCGCGTCGCTGAGCCCCGGGCAGAAAGTAAATCAGGGGCTGGTTTCGGTTCCGGTCTATACCCAAAACAGTTTCGGATTTTCATTCGGCGGGCCAATTAAAAAGGACAAGCTTTTCTTCTTCGGTACATTTCAGCCGACTCTCACGCGTTCGAGCGTCAACACCTCGGCCGTAATACCTACGGACGCGGGCTTCAACACGTTGAGAAGTCTGTTTCATCAGGGAGCAAGCGCCAATGTTGATCGCTATCTCGGAGTGCTAGGCTCTCTTCGAGGCGCGACCAATCCATTCAATGTTCCGCTGGGCGGGGGGCGGCCCGACGTTCAGTTCGGAACCGTGACCACGTCTCAGTCTCAACCGGTTAACACATACGACACGCTGGTTCGGGTGGACTGGACCCCGAACGCTCGAGACAGCTACGCGGCCAGATATATCCGCAACGATCAAACGTTCACGAATCAGTTTCCGACGGCCTTCGACGGATTCGCGGTAGATGTGAACGCCGCCGTGCAAAACTTCTTTGGAAGCTACACTCGAGTACTTTCCAATCGATGGGTGAACGAGTTTCGCTTCTCGTACGGCAAATTCGACCTGTTGTTCGGCGCGCGCGATCAAGCGGCGATCGCCTTCGGGCCGGAATTCCTCTTTTCTGGAATACCGATTTCCGGCGTGGGCCAGATTGGCGGAATATCGTCGACCTTCCCCCAGGGACGGAACTTCAACAACTATCAATTTCAGGATACGGCGACCTACACACGCGGCACGCACACAATTCGCGCGGGGGCCGATTTGGTCAAGCAAATCGCTTCTCAGATCGTGCCATTCAACGGCCAGGGAACCCTGACCTTTTCGAGCGGCGGAGGCTCGCCGACCTTTGGGAATTTTGTAGACGGCTTCTCGGGTACGCAGGGAACCTTCGCGGCCAAGGTGTTCGGCAGCGCCGTCACTCATCCGGACGCGTTTCAACAAGCCTACTTCGTCAACGACACGTGGCGCGTGAAGCAGAATCTGACTCTGACCCTGGGTCTGCGATACGAGAATTACGGAACGCCGTTTAACGTAGTGCCCTTCCCGGCTTTCGCCGGCTTCGACGTGCCCATCGATGCGAAGGTTGATCAGCAGCGCGACAACAACAACTTCGCGCCCCGGCTGAGCTTCGCGTATACACCGCGAATCTGGAAGCGGTTGTTCGGCGAAGACAAGACCGTGATTCGAGCGGGCTACGGCATGAGCTATGACGTGTTTTTCAACAACGTCCTCAGCAACACTGCCGCCTCGTCTCCGAACGTCGTCGGCGTCAACACATTCGGCAGCGCCGCGGGTGGACGCGGCTTCGCGAACGCCGGAGTGAATTCGCTTCCGGTTACCGCGCCTCCGCCCGATCCGTTCGTCAGCATTACAACGGTTCTGCCGAATTTCGTGAACCCTCTGATTCACACATGGAATTTTGGAATCCAGCGAGAGCTTCCGTGGGGAGTCTTGTTGGACACCGCTTACGTCGGTACGAGAGCCGAGCGGCTGCCGATCAACGAACAGTTGAACCCGGGCATCGATGAAGTTCGCATTCATCCAACGAGGGGCTCGGTTGTCGCGCGCACCAACGGCGGCGATTCGATCTACCATTCATTGCAGACGAGAGTCGAACGCGGGATGAAGAACGGATTGATGTTCCGCTTCGCCTACACGTATTCGAAGGCCATCGACGACGTGAACAGCGAGGTCTTTGTCACGACCGGCGGAGCAAGCCGCGCTTCGAACCCATTCGATCGCAGAATCGACCGCAGCGTCGCAAGCTTCGACGTTCCTCACCGGTTCGCGTGGACCTTTATCTACGATCTACCCGGGCCTAAGAAGGGTTTGATAGGAGGTGTGATCGGCGATTGGAGGCTTTCGGGTGTTTACCGCATTCAATCGGGCAACGTCGAAACACCATTCGTCGGCGGTCTCGATCTGAACGGAGACACTGAGAGCTTCAATGACAGGCCGGCGATAGGAAACCCGAATGCTCCGGCGAATTCGGTTGCCATCCTCGGAGACATCTTCGGCATACCGTCTCCGACCGGTTACATCGATGCGAACGGAAATCCCGTAGATCCGGCCAACGCGCGCTTCATAGTCGATCCGAACAGACGGACGGGGCTGGCGGGCCGCAACATTCTCCGCGGAAACCGATTCAATCAGATGGATCTGAGCTTGAATAAGGCGTTCAAGCTTCCGTTTGAAGGTCAGAGGCTCGAGGTTCGTTTCGATGTCTTCAACGTGTTCAACCATGCGAACTATACCTGGGGCATTCTCACGAGCGACAACAGCAACGGCGACGTGCTGAATCCGTTCTTCAACAATGTGAAATTGAACGACGGTGGAATCGCCGGTCCGACAGGCAATCCGGTGGGAAGATACGGGCGCTTCCAGGTTCGGTATAGCTTCTAGATTTTCAGACCGATTCTGTACAAGTTCTGACGTGCAGTCGGAACCTCCCTTAGGGCGGCCTTCGGGCCGCCCAATTTGTTTCTAATTGCTACGAGCCCCGAAGGGCGGATCTCTCTTTTCCGAAGGCCTGATCGACGCATCGGTATACGTCATCCTACGGAGATTCCGTGCTTCTTCGCCTGTTGCTCGAGCCATTTCTCGAGACCATGGTCATCTCGAAAATATGAGGTTTTCGCGCCATCCCTGATGCGAATGACGCCCTTGAACACCTGAACCGCGTCCGGAAAGCCCGACACACCTTCATTCACCAGTTGGAAGCCGCGCCAGCCAAGACTCGGCCAAACCGGTTCCCTGGCTGAGCGAAGGTTATTCAGCGACTTTCTTACATAACTCAAGTCGCCATCATCCGAAATTTCCCAGGATGGATCAGGCTCACCCGCATTGACTAACACAAGCACGCGAATCTTTTTCTCGACCATGGAATCGGTCCGCTCTCCTGAATCTTCCATACGCGACGCTGGAGCCGCCGACGGCGCCAGCGTAAGAAGACATATTGCAATCAGAATTTTGTTGGTCATCCGCATAAGACTTGTACCAGGCTTTCGCCGGACGGCGAAGCCGCTGCCGCTAACACGAGTCAGCGACCGCGCGTTGAGAGAATGCGGCCGCGCCGAGTCGGCGTTCATCGTCGTATGATTCAGCAAGACTTCTCACGAAGCCTTTACGCAGAAGCAGCCGCAAAAATCCTTGTAGCCTGCAACCCAGCCGTCCTTGGTTTTTCGTTTGCGATCCGCGGTTCGCGGATCAGTTATCGGCTTGCCGGATGAATCCTTGTCCGTCACGTCGCCCGCGCCGGGTTTGTGGGACCACTTTCCACCCTTGTCCTGTCGATACCAGTGATAATCCGGCGAGAGCTTGCCACCGCTGCCATCCGGATCAAGAACCAACGCTACTTTGTAGGAGCCCTCCGGACATGCCTTGTCGCAATCGACCGCGCTCATTCCGTCGGCCTTCGCCGCCGCCACAAAGTTCGCGCAATTGTATCCGGGGTCGCCCGGCGCCGGAGGCTCGCTCGTCGTCCCGCGTCCGGGTCGGCCAAACTTATCGAGAATCTTGTTTCGCGCGTAGTTATAGCAATTGTTCTTGTCTTGAACGCCGGGCTTGTTCCATTTGTCGGGCTCGTATGGCGGCTCTGATCCACTTGTGGGCAGGTCTTTGGCGACGACGGGAACCGCCGCCTTTTCATCGACGCGATCAAGAGCGAGAGCGCTTTGGCTCACGCTGGTCAACTCATCGAGACCAGACGTAAACCCTTGCTGAGCGGCGCGCACGGCAAGCCAGCCTTCGAAGCCGTGTTGATCCACGAAGTAGTGGGTCTGATCCGCTGCCATTGTGCGAATAACACCCTCGAAGACCCGAATCTGCTCCGGCAGGTTCGGAACTCCGTTGTTCAACAACTGGTAGCCGCGCCAACCGAGACTGTTCCAGTTCGGAGGCGGAACCTCCGGCAGCCCGCTTAAAAACGATTCGATGAGTTGGAACTCCTGACTCGTTGCGATATCAAATCCGCTGTCCGCCTCGCCGGCGTTGGCGAGCAGCGTGACCTCAAGCCTGGGGACTTGAGATGTTTGAGTAGAAGCAGCCGAAGTAGTCGAGAAGCTATTTGCGCCTGCGCCATTCACGAGCAATGATGGACTGGCGATCAGGCCGATTGCAGCCAAAACCAGGGAAACTACCACCTTTCTCATGTGGACTTTCCTCCTTCTCTTATTGATTGTGACAAACGTCCTATCGAATAGGACGCGAATTTTTTGGACGATTCTGCCTATGGACGACTCTGCTTATTTCACGAAGGAACCGCAAAGTCAAGATGGCTCGCGCTTCCAACAACTCAGCAAACACGATCGTGGGCGGCGGGCGGGCGGTAAGGCGGCGCCGCTATTATTGCATTCACGATCCTCTGGTATTCAGGGCTGTCAATGTTCCTGGCCGCTTAAGGTTCCTGGCCGCTTAAGCCAAGTTAATGAATTCGTCATACGCCCTCTGCGAAGAAGATCGCCGTTGAAAGTTAACGGAGACACGATCATTGGATCAAGACTTGCAGCGGATTAAGACTTGCGGCCTCGCGGCCTTGCCTCCCCGCGTGACAGCAGGACCAACTGCGGGTACTAGGTATTAGTGTGTTGCCGCCCTTAACTGTAGCGGGGCCGGTGTTACTCTTCAGGCACGAGCTTGATAACTATCAATCAAAACCCGCAGGCAGACCAGCCAAAAGGAAAACAACCCGAAGACGGAGTTAATACCTAAGAGAGCTTCTTAATAAGTTCGCTTTTAAGATCATTCAGGATATTTAGACGCTGTACGAGCCATTGGTGCTGACCAGATATGGAGTCTGGCACCGTTGCATTCTCACAATTCGAATAGAACTGAGTAGCGACTTCCGTACTGTGATGCTTCCTAAGAACCTCGGTAGCTACATCCTTGCACCAAGTACTAAGGGCCGCTGGCGACTGAAGCCCCTTAGTATCAACATCCCTACATAGGATTTTTCCGGAAGCGATCATGGCTTCTAATGCCGAAAAGAACAAAATGATCTGCCTTAGTTCGAAAAGGGCTTTGGAATGATCGGCCGTGATCGGCCTCTAAATCGGTTACCATCTTCTTATGTTCTTGTGTAGTCCTTCGGTGTAGCCTATAGGCACTTTCGATCATGAATAGGAGAGTCAGAATAAGGACGGCCAAAAAGATAATTAGACGAACTTGCCCGGATTCGGGCAATGACACATGGAGCGGATTGAAAAATATCCCAAGGAACGTGACTAGGTTGAGAAGGACGGAGAGAGTCATATAGGCCCTCCGCCATTTGGCCTCAACGGATGACCATAGAGAGAGCTTCCAGAAGGCCAAGCGATAGCGAAGCCAATCCATCGCGGAAGCCTATCATTCGGTATTATAGGCCAGCAACACACTAATATCCCGCTACCCAACTGCCAGGGCAAACGCTCTTAAATTGTGTGCCCAAGTATATTAAGCACTTACAAGGTCGGATCATTCGCGAGCTTTCACCGTAGGTTGTTAATTCTTCTACGGCTTGAAAATAAGACGCCTTTGCCTGACCAACTGCGCTGGTTCGCGTATTTGACCAAGCTCCGTGATATGATGGCGCTATGGAAGATCACCCGGTATTCGACGTGCCCTCAGGAAGACGCAAGCGCAAATTCTGGCTTATCGTAGCTGTTGTCATCGTTGCAGCGATCATCCTATTCGGATCGCAGTTTCTCGGCATCTATATCGACGCGTTGTGGTTCTCCTCCCTCGGATTTTCAAGCATATACTGGTACAAGTTCAGGCTTGGCGGATTGCTCTTTTTGACTTTCGCGGTCGTCACCTTTGTCATCCTCAAGACCTCATTCGTTCTGCTGGGACGCGCGTTTCCACAGATAATGGAAGGCGCGCGCCTGAGGCTCGCTTCCGTCGAAGATCTGAGGGACATCAACGTGCTGCCGCGGGTCTATCGTCCCGCGACCTGGATCCTTTCAGCGATTGTTGCGTTGATCTCGGGCAGCAGCATGAGCCAGGAGTGGTCGCAATTTGCTTTGTACTTGAACTCCGTACCCGCCGGGTTTGCCGACCCGATATTCAATCGAGACGTGAGCTTCTACTTGTTCACGCTTCCGGTGCTCGACCTTGTGAAGGGTTGGGCGTTGACGATTGCGGTCATCTTATTTTTTTCGGCAGCCGGATGTTCCCTGTATGCATGGTACCTCGATCAAGCTCGCGGACTCGGCGGACAGGCCGCGCGCCGTCGCGGGACCGCGGCGGTTAGCATCGCCGCCGCGTTTCTAGCCGTGATACTGGCCGCTGGAGCCTATCTGGATCGCTTCGATCTGCTTCAGCAACAGCACGAGATTTTCAGCGGTATTTCTTATACCGATCATCACGTGAAGCTGGCGGCGCTGCAGGTTCTCGTCATAGTGCTGCTCGCCTCCTCCATCGTTTTCGTAATTAATGCATTCGGGGCGAAACGCCTGCTCATACTTGTATGGAGCGCGGCGGCGGTTGGGATTGTATGGCTCCTCGGGCTGGTGTTCATACCACAGTCGGTCTACTCGTTTTCAGTGCGGCCGAATCTTCTCGCCAAGGAATCGCCCTACATCGAGAACAACATAAAGATGACTCGCTTCGCGTACGGCCTGGATAGATTCGAAGAGAGGCCTTTCACGCCTGTTCCTGGTCTGACTCCTCAGCAGCTTCAATCCAGTAAGGATACGATGGACAACGTCAGGCTCTGGGATCGAAGAGTCCTTCAATCGGCGCTCGGCCAGATCCAGGAGATCAGGAACTACTACGAGTTTCGCGTTCCTGATGTGGATCGCTACGTAATTAACGGCCGATTGCGGCAGGTCATGCTGAGCGCCCGCGAAATCAACGTCGATCATCTGCCCGAACAATCCAAAAACTGGATCAACCAGCACGTCGTCTACACGCACGGCTACGGTGTGGCGATGAACACGGTCAGCGAGTTCACGCCCGAAGGACAGCCCCATCTTGTGTTGAAGGACATGCCGGTTCAGAGCGACGCGCCCGAGGTGAAGGTCACAAGGCCGGAACTATACTTCGGCGAAACGACCAATTCTCACGTCTATGTTCACACGCGCCCGCAAGGCAAAACCGCGCCTGAGTTCAACTATCCCGCGCCTGACAACACGGATTCCTATTCCGAGTACGAGGGAACGGCGGGAATAGCTGTCGGCGGGTTCCTTCGAAAGAGCGCGCTGGCCTTCTATCTCGGCGATGGAACAAGCCTGCTCTTTTCAGACTATATAAATCCCGACAGCCGCTTGTTGATGCGCCGCAACGTGCGTGACCGCGTCAGCCAACTGGCGCCGTATCTGTTATTCGACAACGACCCTTATCTCGTAATCGACTCGGCCGGAAAGTTGTTTTGGATGATCGATGGATTTACGTACTCCAACAGCTTTCCATATTCGGCCAGTTATCCGGTCGGCAATCTGAATGTCAACTATATTCGGAATTCGGTTAAAGCGGTTGTCGACGCTTACACGGGAGAGGTTAAGCTATACGTATTCGAGCCCGACGATCCCATTATAAGGGCGTATCAGAGTATCTTTCCGGCGCTATATCATCCGCGGAGCGAGATGCCCGAGGACCTCGCGCGCCACGTGCGTTATCCGAGCCTGTTTTTGAACACGCAAGCGCGCGCCTATCTGCAATATCACATGCAGAACCCGCAGACATTCTTTAATCACGAAGATCTGTGGGCGTTTCCCACTATCGACACGCCGGCGGAGCAGGGCTCCGAACCGCAGGCGATGGAGCCGTATCACATTCTCTTGCAGATTCCCGAGGGGAAGGAGCGGCCTCTCGAGTTCGCCGACGTGCTTCCGTTCACTCCGGCCGGAGCGGGCAGGAATAATATGATCGGCTGGATGGCGGCGCGCAGCGATGGAGACAAATACGGCCAGACTCTTGTATTCGACTTTCCAAAAAACGTAACCGTAAACGGACCCGCCCAGATTCGAGCGCGCTTCAATCAAGATCCTACTCTGTCGCAGCAGATGACCCTATGGGATCAGAAAGGGTCGAAGCTGCTGCGCGGAAACCTGCTGGTCATCCCCATAGCCGATTCGCTTCTGTACGTCGAACCGTTTTTCCTGCAAGCGACGAATAGCCCGCTGCCGGAACTTCGGCAGGTCGCGCTTGCGACACAAGATCGGCTTGCGACTGGACGCACCTTCGACGAAGCATTGAGCAAGCTCTATCCCGAAACCTCCATTCAATCGATCACGAGCACTCAGACGGCGAGAGATTCAACTCCTGAGACTACAAACCCGGGCCAGGTTTCGCCGAATGTACAGCCGCCGCCGGCCGGAAAGCCCGATGCGGATGCGCTCGCCGGGCAGGCAAGGCAATTGTTAGCGGACTACGAGCGGCTCACTTCGGAAGGAAAGCATCGCGAGGCCGGAGAGAAACTCGATCAATTGAAGCAGGCTCTAAATGAATTGGCTCGCAAGAAGGGCGGTTAAAAAAAGCGTGATCAGCGTCACGCACGGAATCACACATTGTTGAGGATCGTCATCGCCGTACCCTCGAAGATCTTCTGCTTCTCATGCTGAGGGATGTTGAGGTTCTCGATGGATGAAACCGATCTCTCGATCGATCCCAACATGTGAGGATAATCGCTGCCCATCACCATATGGTCGACGCCGACCATATCGCGTACCATATTCAGCGTGTAGGGGCTAAACGAAACCGTATCATAGTAGAGCCGCTTCAAATACGTGCTCGGCAATTCATCTATCTTAATGCGGCACTCCGCGAAATCCCGAAAGCCGTTGTCCATACGTTCCATCAGATAAGGAACGCCTCCTCCGACGTGCGCGATAATCCACTTTATGTTTGGAAAATCGCGAAGGAGCCCGTCATAACACATTCTTGCGACGGCCAGCGTCGTATCGAACGGAAAGCCGATGATCGGACCCAGCACGTACTCGCGAAACGGCTCCGAGTTGACCGGCAGCATGGGATGAAGCAGTATGCAGAGTTTCATCCGATCGGCTTCTTTAAAGAATGGCCTGTAGATCGGATCGGTCAGCGCCCTCCCCCGAATATTGCTTAGCAATATCACGCCGTTCAGCTTCAACTCGTTGATCGAACGGTGAAGTTCCTTCAGCGCGGCATCGGGAGCGTCCATCGGAATAGAAGCGAAGCCCTTGAACCGCTTAGGATGGCTCGCGACCAGCCCAGCGTATGAGTCGTTAACCATCCGCGCGACTTCCGGCTGGCGAGTCTCGTCCGCGAAAAATACGTTCGGAGTCGATAGCGATACGACCTCCACGTCTATGCCGACGCGATCCATATCTTCGATTCTTTTCGCGACATCGGTCATCGGTGGAGTGATTCCAAAGAACCTTGCCCCGCGATACTTGATGATCGTGCGGCCGGTTGGATCTTTGTCGAAAGAGAACTCGGACAGCGTCTCGCGAATCTTCTGAAAAAAACTCTCCGGATAATAATGCGTATGAAGATCGAGTTTTCGTCCTGGCGTGGGCTTTTGTGCGCGGGCTTCTTTCTCGAGCAATGCGCCGGTTGTAACCGCGCCGACCGTTTTGAGGAAGTCTCTTCGAATCATATCGGCCTCACAGGGAGGGATGCTTTCGGTGCCACTGAGTGTGCTGTTGAAACAGGCGCGCGGCCGCGATGACTTTGTTGTCGTCGTAGGCCCGGCCTACAAACTGAATACCGATCGGCAGATTATTGCTGAAACCGCAAGGAACGCTGACCGCGGGCAGACCGCAGAAATTACCTATTCCTCCGAGCGGATCGGAAAAATCGAGATCGGTCTCGAGATTCGCGCTCATCGGAGTCGCAACGACCGGCAATGACGCGGCCGCCAACACGTCGACGCGATCGAACAAACCATCGACCCTCTTTTGGAGCACGCCGCGAATCCGAAGCGCTGTAGCGTAGTCTGACGCCGGTATCTGCTGGGCTACGTAGCCTCCGATCTTGCCAAGCGGATCGGTCAGATTAGCGACCTTTCCGGATTCTATGAGCGAGCTGAACGCCGCCGCGCATTCGACCGAGATCACGGTTCCCGCCGCTTGTTCCCACGGACCTTCAGGCAAAGCTACATCGCTCACCTTGGCTCCGTGTGATTTTAGAACTTCAATTGCCGCCTTCGAAGCGGCGCTCACATCGGCGGCGGGTTTTTGCCATGCGTTAGTCAACCAGCCGATCCTCAGCGGCGCGGATGCCGAAACGGCGTTATATGCGAACTGGGCGTCAGTCAAACTGGATAAGTCGTTTTCATCGTGGCCGGCTATTGCGGCCAGCACGACGCCGCAGTCGTCCGCGGTTCTGCACATCGGTCCAATCTTGTCCATCGAATACGAAAGCGCCATCGCGCCGTGACGGCTCACTCTGCCGAAGGTTGGGCGCAACCCGGATACCCCGCAATACGACGAAGGACATACGATCGAGCCCCAGGTTTCCGTGCCTATTGCAAAGGCGGCCAGTCCGGCGGCCATTATCGCTCCGGAGCCGCTCGAAGAACCGCAGGTCCAACACGTTTCATTCCATGGATTCCTGGCGCCTCCGCTGATCGACGCGGTTCCGAATCTGTAGCCCATCCCGCCGGCGAGTTCGATCATCGCCGCCTTCCCTATCAGAACGGCCCCCGCCTCTCGGAGTTTTTTTATTACGGTCGCATCGTAATCGAAGGTCTGACCCTGGAAAGGGCTTGCGCCCCAGGTCGTAGGATAACCCTTGACGGCCAGGAGATCCTTGGCTGCATAAGGAATGCCGTGCAACGGTCCGCGATACTTTCCCTGTTTAATCTCGCGCTCCGCCGCCTTCGCTTCTTTCAGCGCGAGGTCTCGCGTGAGGGCAGCGTAAGCATTCAGGCGAGTTCCGATACGCGCGCTCCGCTCCAGGTAGGTTTCGGTTAACTCGACCGGATTGAGTTGTCCCGAGCGAATCAATTTGCTCAGGTCGCGCACCGAACTATAGAGCATCTCTTCGGCGATCATTCAGATCTCCTCTATCAAGCTCTGTCTTTTCTGTAGACTCGGAAGCTCGCCGCCGGGGCGTCGGCATTGTCCAGAGGAAAAGCACGAATTGCCTCCGCGCCTTTTTGAGCTTGAACCAGCAGCCTCTTGCAATCAGCCTTCTGCTCTTCGGACAGGCGGCTTCCATACTTGCCGAGCAACGCTTGCATTTGCGCCTCGACCACCGGCGGAACCGGTCCCTGCTGATTTGATTGGCCGCCCCCGAGGGTACTCGTTCTTGCCGCTGCTTCGCGCGGTGCAACCGCCGCGGCAGTTGCCAGCAAAGCTCCTTTGGCAAAGTTCCGTCGGGATAATCCGTCTCGCGGCTTCAACGTAGGTGTATTCTTCGTCTTCAAGGTGTCTCCTAAGGCATCTTCCCCATTGCCTGCAACCTGTTCCCTGCAACTGTCTACTCCAACGTGCATAGAACTAGCTGCAAGTGGTGATCAATGGACGCTTCCAATCTGTCCGTTGGCCACTGTTACTAATAGCTGATTCGCCTTACCGATGTACTGGCCCTGAGTGGAGCACGATACTATCGCAGGAGGTTACAACGAGCAAGTTTGAGCGATCTATTACGAAGAGAGAAGCTGCATCTACGAAGAGAGAAGCTGCATCGCTTACATCTCACTCTGGTCTAACGCGTTTCTACGGCCGGCTTGAAAACGGTTCGAAAGGCCTTGAGCGCGGCCGGATGAAAGATCGTGGAATGTTGTTCTTCCAGCATCTGTTCATAATGCCAGCTCAGTTTTGGCGGCGCATTCCGGGTTAGAATGGCCGCCAGTCTCTGCATTATCTCCGCGTTCGCTTTTTCGTCACAGCTTCCCGTATTGATCGCCGCGAATATTAGCGCCAGCAGTACGATGCGCGGCATCAGAATCGTCGTAATGCCCTTTTGACTCACTTGAAACGGTGCTTTAAGGCAATTCTCCGTCATCCCGACTTGAGTCCTTCGTAAGACCGCTCCGGCTCGATGTACTCCCACATTTCATGCTCGTGCAACCAGAGAGAATTTGAATTTCTTCTGATGAACTCTTCCACGGGCAGTCCATCAATCATTGGCTCTCTGTGCACTCGCTTCTGTTTAGCGTTCAAAAAGATAGTCACAAACTCCGCCTTGCGGCGGGCTTTCGCTTCTTTCTCGGCGCGAGTGAGCTTTCGTTTCGCGATGGGAATCTCCGACTCGTCGCCGTGTTCAGCGCTTTGCTATGGCGCTGAACACCGACTTATAGATACAAGAGAGGGCAAAATCGTCGTCGCCATTGACCAACCGGCCTGCTGTTTTTTGCTTGCCTCTATGATTCGCCTGGTTGTTGATAGAGGCCCAGGACGTTGCCGGCAGGATCTCGGAATCTCGCGGTGATCTCAGGCGCATCAACACCGAGAGGCTGCACGATCTCGCCTCCGTGAGCGACGACTGCGTCAATCGTCTTGGCGACGCTGTCCACCATTACATAGATCAACAGACCGGGCTCGGCCGATGCCGGCCGTCCCGTCACCCAGGCGCCGCTCACCTCCACGCCATCATCGAACGCGATGCTACCATCGCCTCGTCGTCGGATATTCCAGCCGAAGACGCTTTCGTAAAAAGCAACAGATTGACTGACGTCGATAGCGGGAATCTCGATATAGCAGATCTTACCGTTTGCAAGCATGAAGAGCTCCTTTCAAGGAGCCTTATTCTATTTTTAAAGATCACAATCTTCCAGGCCGCGTTTGCTTTCCCTATCGATAGAAGTCGTGATTGGAGTCGCTTTCGCGAGCGACGATGCCGGTATGGGAGAACTCATACACGACAATGTCTCCGGGCATCGGCTTGACGTCTGTTGCGTTGACGGGCGGATTGAACACGGGGAAGTTATTTATCAGTCGTGATACAGGTTCTTCGGTTCGGTTGTCGCGGATAAGCTCTCACTGACAAGATACTCGGCAATCTGAATATAGATCGTCATTCCCAGTGAATTGACTCGCTCGATCTGCCAACAGATGCCATTCCAGGCTGCCAGGTCGAAAGATTCGGGGTCATTCGGCGCACCTCTGATTCTAATCCACGCTTGCTGACCTTTGATCATTACCTGATAGCCTTAATAGCCGCGCCTAACTGGCCTTTCCGTCTCACGTCGATCATTAGAAGAGAACGGCATCGTAGGATCGGCTATTAGAACTTGCCACACCGCGAAGAAGAATTTCAAGGGATGCCGTAACGTCGCTCGAATGTACGCAGACGTCTTCGATGACTCGCCAATGCTGGCCAGGTATGGTTTCAGGATCAGCGAGATGAGCCTGGGGCAAGCGCGCGGCGCGGCGCCGCTGGTTCCAGCCTCCGTGCCTTCAAGCGCCGAAGGTGCGACAGAGCCGCTTCGTTGCTACGCTGATAAAAGTTAATACTTTTCCGGACCATTCTCGTCTGAAATCTCAATGTTCTCGTTTCCCCCGAAACGTTCTCGTCTGGAACCATATCCTCCCCTCGCACCGGGGGCCGCGCTTCGCTGGCCCCCGGCTATTGACGCGTTCCCCTGCAGGGAACAAGGCCAAGTTACTGGTTCTTCCAACTCGCCCAACGGGGCGGGCTCGGCGCTGTTACCTCTTCCTTCACCGGGCCAGGATCACGCCGTCATCCTTCAATGCTCCCGGAGACTTCAACATGTAACGCTGCGGCGACAGCACTATTTGATCGATTGAGAAGCCGTCCTCGCGAATCTGAATTCGCATCGTCTGCGGCCCGGTATTCTGAAAATAGATCACGGGTCCGAGCACCCCTATTCCCCAACCGTTGTCCTGCCATCCCCACCCGTGGACACCCTGATTCAAATAGTCCTCGAGATTGATCACTGTTGAGTTTGTGGAACCAATCCGAAAAGCCGGCGCTCCCGCCGCATCCACGCTGCCCGAGAACTGGACGTGAACCGAATCGTTATAAGGTGAATCGCTTTCAGCGCGACCTCGAACCCACAGACGGTATGGAATTCCAGCCGTTGCGTTAAAGGTCATCTCGAAGTAATCGAGCGGGCTCGCGAGCGCCGTCGCCAGCTTTGCAGCTCCCCGATCGAAATTTGCGAGGCGGGCTCCTCCCGCGGCGGTTGAATCCGGCACTACAAACCAGTTTCCCACTCTAACCGGAGCGTCACCGGTGTAGAGGACAACCTCCGTCGGGCCCGGTGAGGGACTGCCGCCGCTGCCGCCATCCGCGGCTCCGATCTTCGACGTATCCACGCCCAGATCGGCGCCATCAAAGGCCAGCCTTCTATAGGGGCTGGTATCGAGCAGCCGATAATTGTCGTGCGTGCTGTCCGTGAAACCGACGTCGGTAATCAGGGCTGGAAAGAAATTGCCGGTCGGATAAGACTGCGCGGCGCCGCCGATCACTGCGTTCCTGATGAACGCGTACGATAAAAAGAACGCGCCTAATGTGGCGGAGCCGCTCGCAGTGCCATCGCCTTTGACGCCGTACAGGTTGTTATTAACGATGCAATTCGTAAGCGAGAATCCTACGGTAGGCGCGCCGTATGCAGTAATCGCGTTGCCGGTTTGAACGACCGTGTTGTGATCGAGCGCGACGTCCACCGCTTCAGTCATCTTTAGAAAGGTCCCTTCGCCGCCCCAGCCGCCGCCTATGTCGTTAAACAGATTATTGTTGATGCTGACCCGCTTCATCTGGCCGCTTGGGTTATAGGGGTCTCGTCCGAGAAGATTCAGCGCCGAAGACGCGTGTCGAACGATGTTGTTCGTGAACTGCACATCCTGCGTCACGCTCCATGGAGCGCCCCCATCCTGATTCTGGCATTTCAGCAGTATGGCGTAGCCGGTCTGGCCGTCAACCCAGTTGTTCTCGAATACGTTGCCGTCGATGAGGACCCGCTGAGCGTTTTTCAGCTCGAAAATATTCTTGACCGACCACGGTATGCCCGCGTAGCTCGGATTATCCACTTTCCATGTGAGCGGTTTGAAGCAGTGATTGCGCCGGAATTCGATGTCCGATGGAATCAGGCCGGATATCGCCGGGTCGGCGCCGCCGAACATTACGTTTTCACCGGAAGCTTCGAGATAGTTATTGATCATGCTGAACGGACCCGGACCGTTCCAGCCGCATATCGCCTGCGAGTCGGCTCCGACCTCATGACAGTCCGAGATATACGAATCGACAATGGCCGTCCTCGCGTTGTTGAGCATGATCCCGCGGCGAAGGGTTCGAGACGGGGATCCGTGGATATAACAGCGATCGATGATGAAATCGTGCGACAACGAAGCAGAATCGGTTTCGTTGCCATAACCGAGCTTGATCAGGTTCATCGCGTCGGCAGCCGCGGTGAATTCAATTCCGATGAATCGATAATTGTGGGCTTCCATCGCCGTGGGGGTTTTCGACAACGCCGATAACGCAGCGGACGAATTCGGCGTTACGATCCTGGGCATCGAAGCTGCGTTGGACGGACCTACCCGCGAGCCCTCAGGACCGATGCCGGCGAGGTTTGAAGTACGCACGGTGATCCAGCCGCTACCCGTCGCGCCTCCCACCGTGAAGTTCCCGCTGAACGCCGCGCCTGCATCGAGTACGACCTCGTCACCGGGACGCGCGCGGTCCAATGCGCTCTGCAGATTGTCTCCAGCGTGCACGCCAATGGTAGCGCCGGTCGGCGATGTGTAACCGGAAAAATATGTCTGAGGAGGCGTGGGAGCGCTTGTCACCTGAGCCAGCACAAGACTCCCGATTCCGGCAGGGGGCACGAACGACAATGCTCCGAAAGCTGCTGTTGAAAGAAGGAGGGCCGTCAAAGCATGGCAGGCCGATCTTTTTATTATGGTCATCTTTGATTCTCGCTGAGTTGTTCCGTGAGTGAAAGAATGAGAGGGCAGTTGGTTCGAACAAGGGGCGGGTTTCAGACGGACACACGGGCGCTATGTCCGTTAAAGGAGGCGGTGCGAATACACACACGCGGACTCACGGTAACTCAATCCCGTTTCCTAGCCGGCGTGCTCACGATTGGCGAACAGGGCCGTATGACATATGCACTAACCAGGGCCTTAGTGATTGCAACGCCTGTGCCTTCGAGGATCTAGTAACCACCATTGATGTGACGGAGGGAATCAAACACCGTCCAACACTGTCGGTTATGAAGTTTTCAAGAGTAGTCCCATTTCCTTCATAGAGTCGGAGTTCGACCGGATTGTAGCAGTACAGTTTGGGACGCAGCGGAATGGCCTACAACACTTGGAGTTTATCTCATCGCGCAAAGTTGATGCCTCTGGTCATGTATTCTAATCTGTTACCCAACTCCACAGATTGAGACTCAGATGTAGTAGATATACGCAGTGTAGCGACAGCCCATTAAATATAAGATCGTTTGAAGTTGCTCATGGAAAGCGGCCTTCACTAGTCTCGAAGATCGAAGCTGTGCGTTGCGCCATTGCTTCCGATTATGGTGAGCCGAGGATAGATTAGCGGTTTCACCCGAGAACGTTTCCACGCGCGAATAAACCAGTGTGCCTGTTGTCTGATCTTCATCGAGGCAGACTGGCCGACAACGATGTCGGCCGCGGAAAGACGTTGCGCCGTCTGCACCAGGGCGTCGAACACATTTACAGAAGGAACGACTATCAATCTGACAGGCTTGCCCTGTTTCTCGGCGAGTCTCACAATCTCGGAGAACAATCGCTGCTCAGACTCGGTTAAGGTCGCCGCCTCTTGCAGCTCTCCGGCCGGCTCGTCTCGACTCACCATTCGGACGGTTACCGCCACAATGTCCTGTTTTCTGGGGTCTGTTCGCTCCAATAACCGCGCGAGGCAGTCGAGCCGTTTGTGATCCCGCAGCGCAACCAGCACGTTCCCTGGGCGGACTTCCACGGTAGCCATGCTCAACTCGGGCTCCGGGGTCAGGTTGAATTCGTCCAGCATGGGCGTCTCGCCATACCTTTTCGAATTCATGCGCTCTGAAATTGTGAAGATTGCAAAGAAAATTGCCGTGCACGAGAGACCCGAAATCGTAGCGGCCTCTTTGGTGAACAGGTTCGTCAGTGCAATAGCGAGCAGGACGCCGGTGATGAACGCGATTCCGAGCGGTATTTCGATCCCGCCGATTTCGAGATTTCCGGGAACTTTCCATTCTCTCCAGTCGCGCTTCTTGAACCGTAGAATCAGCGTGCCAAGCGCGATGAACGTAAAGCTCCAGATGACGCCAAAGGCATACGCTTCACCCAAGATCAGGATGTTGCCCCGCGAAATGACGATCGTCACGAGCTGCAATATCACGATCAAATCTATTATTCGGTGAGTCGTTCCAAACCTGCGATGAGGCGTTCTAAACCACGCGGCAAGCACCCCATCTTCGGAAACGCGGTTTAGCACGCCGTTCGATCCGACGATGGCTGTATTGACGGCTCCGGCCAGCATCAGAAAGCCTACGATGACTACGAACGCCTGAAACGATAGCTTGAGAATTGTGGGTCCGACGAAGCTCATCGCGAGCCCTGAGATCAGGTTGTCTAAATAACGATGTCGCACAGCATCCGGGATAATGGCGACCGCCAGAAAAGAAACCAGTGACGTAAACAAGAGCGAGTAGATAAAGATCACCAATCCTGTTCGTTTCAGATTCTTGAGCTTGGGATTCTCCAGTTCGCGGTTCACCTGCGCGAGCGTCTCTTCACCGCTCATAGCAAGCACCGACTGGCCCAGCGCGATGAGAATTCCTACAACACCGACAATGCGGGGCGCTGAGTCGACGATGTTATAGCGTGTTCCCCGCGGCTCGAACCAGCGCCAGGACCTCAGCCAACCCAGGGCATTCTCGGCAAAGCTCAAGTTTGCCAGCCGTGGTATTGGCGCGAGGCGCCCGCCGGTATGAAAAATCGTGACGAAGCCCCATACAATCACGATCAGCACCATCACGGTGGCGACGTACATTATTCGGAGGGCATCCTCGCTTGACTTCGGTATGCCGCGAATATTGCGCTGCCAAAAATATACTGTGATCGCGGCGGCAAACAGCATCGCCGTGAAGTTCGAAGGCAGGCGAATCCCCCACCCTTGCCGCGCCGATACGTCGTTGATCAACCCAGCCAGATACAGCCCGGCCGAAACACCGGAAATCGGTCCCGTGAGAATATAATCGAACATCAACGCCGATACGCTCACCTTGGCCATCGCTCCGCCCATCGACTCTCTCACCACTCGATAGACGCCGCCGCGAGTAAACATCGAACTCGATTCGATGTAGATCGCGCGCACTCCGTAACTGAGCAGCATCACCGCAAGGATAAACCATGGCGCCGATCGTCCAATCGCCTGCTCGGCAATTCCGCCGACATAAAAAGCGGACGAGCCCAGATCATTCAGAACGATCGCCGCGGCCCGCCAGAACGAGATGAACGAGAGCATCACGGTGGTGGCTACGACAACCTTGACCTTTCGGCCTTCATCTCCGGAATTCGTCGCAGCCATTCGCTCCGTGCTCTCCCTCTCGTAGATTTGTTTTATGTACCTTGCCGCCCGACGCGACTCTCACAATCAGTCGCGAAAAAGGCCGCGGAACACTACGCTGCCCGCGGCCTGGGATCACTTATGTCCACCGGAAGTCATCCGGCTACGGCGCCCGTAGCGCGATGTTGGCAGATCGCCTTCAAGGTTTCCGCTATATCTTCGTGAGAGAGATCGGTCCGGCCTCCTCCCGCTCGAAGCACGATATCGTTAATCGATAGCATTCCAATCAACATCCCGTCGCTGATGACGGGCAATCGCCTTACCCGTGCATCGCCCATTCGCTGCAAGGCGGATCTTACATCTTCCGGCGGAGCCGTGGTCGCGACATGATTGGTCATCACCTCCCCGACAGTAACCTCCGAAGCGAGGCGGTTCTTTGTACCCAGAGCAATGGCGATGTCGCGGTCGGTAATCGTACCGATGAGCCTCCCTTCATCGTCGACTACCGGCAGCACACCGCAGTCATTTTTCCACAGAATGCTTACGGCCTCTGCCAGGCTCGTACCCCGCCCGCACGCTTTTACATTGCTGCTCATTATTTCTTCAACTTTCATTTTTCTCGGTCCCCTTTCACCAATGTGGATTGGTCCGCCGTAACGTACAGCCGTCCGCCGTGAGCCCGTCTCAAAGAAGCCGATTCCGCAAAATATCTCGAGCAGGAAGAATCCGATTTCCTGAGAAGATCGATTGCGGTAAGGGGATTCAATTGCTCGCCGGCAAGGGCAGGGCTGTCCATCTAACAAACGAGACGTGAACGAAGACAGCACACAGTGTGCCAGTTTAGATCACCTGGAACGGCGGTTCCTGCACGGGGATCACGATGAATAGCGACAGGTAGTCATACAGATGGTATTGATTCGCATCGTTTAGTCGGGTCGGCTACAGACGGCATAACGATTGCGAAATGCACTGCGATTATGAATTGCTCTGCGAATGCGAGTGCCCAATGAAAACATGCCAGAGGCCCAATGAAACGTGGCAGAGATAGTCGAGAAATGAAGCGTTAAGAGTCGAGAAGCAGCTTATGAACGCAATAGAGCAATTGAAAGCGGGACACCAGGAAGCGCTGGAGTTGATGCAGAGAATCGAGTTTCTGAACGACGATTCGCCGAAAGCCAAGGCTCTCAAACGCGACCTTGTGGACCAGCTCAGGCGTTCGCTGAGGCTGCATGCCTGGAGGGAAGCGGGAGTATTTTATCCGGCTTTGGCGGAGTTCAGGGAGTTGGACAACCTGATCGAGCAAGCCAGGCGCGATCACCACTTGATCCAGGAGCTGATCGCTCGGATTTCGACCGAGCGCTGGACTGAGAAGGACGATCAGATCCTCGCCGATCTCAGTGAAGGCTTTGGTATTCACGCTCATGAAGAGGAAACGCATCTCCTGGCTAGCGCCGAAAGGCTTCTAGGTGAAGAGCGGCTCGAATCGCTCGGCCGCAGGATCGAACAGATGGGAAGCGCCCGCGTGGCGATTGCATCGGATGGAGGACGTTGACCGGAGTTAGTAGGCTCCTCTGATCCGCGCTCGCAAGGCTAAGAGTCGGACGCGCGTCAAAAAGGAGAAAAATATGCGCAGAACTATTTACACTCTATTGATTGCGGTAGGCCTGTGCGCGACCGCCTGTGACAACATGAAGAACACCGAGCGAACGGCCCAGGGCTCGTCAACGCCGGCTATAACCGATAGTCAGCTCGAGCAGGACGTTCAAACCGCATTGAACTCCGATCCCACGATCCGCGCGGCCAATCTGAAGGTCAGCGCCGATGCGGACAAGAATAAAGCCGAGATCTCCGGCACGGTCGCCTCAGAACCTCTGAGGACTCGCGCCATTGATCTTGCGAAAACGGCTCACGCCGGCTTACTCATAACCGATGAAATCAAGGTCGTTCCTATGGAACCGACGCGCGGCGGTTACACCGAAGATCAAGCGCGCGAGGAGAGGGCAAAAGCGCGAGGCTCGTCTGAAAAGATAGGAGACTCGGTGGATGATGCCTGGATCCATATGAAGATAGTCGGAAAGCTGATCGGAGATTCGAAGACTCCGGAGCGGAAGATCAATGTAGACGTAGTACAGGGAGTCGTTACCTTGCGCGGAAGCGTGGCAGCCCAGGAACAGAAGACTGAGGCCGAACGCATCGCGAAGAACACGGACGGTGTAAAGAGCGTGAAGAACGAGCTGGTGGTGATGCCCAGGTCAAAGGCTTAATCCTCGATGTCATACGTTTAGAATCGGTTCTCCTTTGAGTCGCTCCGTAGGCACGAACGGAGCATATACCACTGAGGCCGCGATAAAGCTCATATTGTAAGATCGCGGCCTCAGTGGCGATTTTGTCTTTACCTCTCGAAAGACTTCCGAACCGTGTCACAATTCGCATCGACGTCTGAGCATTCCTTCAAATAACCGCGTGGATTAATCAGTCGAATAAGCATCCAGCACGAGAGAGCATACGTTTGAAAGTAGATTCTTCGATCGCGCGAATCACTATTGGAACGTAAAGCCGGCCCTCTGCTATGATCCGCCGCGATGCGAGCCTTGGTTCTGGGTGCTCTTCGTCGGATAGCTATAACAATCCCCGTGCTCTGGGCCGTAGCTTCGTTAGTCTTTCTGTTGATTCACATCGTGCCCGGCGATCCTGCCCGACAGCTTGTAGGAGAGAACGCAACCGAAGATCAGTATCAGGCTGTTCGAAGGGAAATGGGATTGGATAAGCCGCTTGGGGCTCAATATCTCAACTACTGGCAAGGTCTATTCAAAGGAGATTGGGGAGAAAACCCCGTAACGCGGCAGAAGACGCTGACACGAATAGCCGCTCGGTATCCGGCGACTCTGCAACTGGCGACGGCATCGCTCCTGCTGGCCATCCTAATTTCGATTCCGCTGGGGGTCACCGCGGCCACTCATCGCGGCAGCATGATAGACGGCATTTCGACGCTCGCGGCACTCCTCGGAATCTCGCTCCCGAGCTTCGCGCTCGGTCCATTATTGATACTGGTCTTTTCGGTACAACTCGGATTCACACCCGTTTCAGGCTCAAGCGGCATTGCTTCACTTGTGCTGCCCGCGGTCACGCTGGCCGTTGCAATGTCCGCCATACTCACGCGAGTCATACGTTCCAGCGTTATAGAGGAGCTCGGAGAGGACTACGTAAGGACCGCCAGAGCAAAAGGGCTTCCCGAGTCGCGAGTGATTTACAAACACGTATTAAAAAACGGTCTCATTCCCGTCGTAACGGTGCTGGGGCTCCAATTCGGAGTGCTGCTGGCCGGCGCGATCATAACCGAGCGCATTTTTTCGTGGCCCGGCGTCGGGAGCCTTTTGATCGATAGCATCAACGAGCGCGATTACAAGCTCACGCAGGGTTGTATTCTCGTAATCGCATTGACCTACGTCGCGGTAAACACCGCAACCGACTTCGTGTATAGATTCCTTGATCCGAGAATCAAGCTCGACTGAAATGTCGCCGATAACAAAAGCCGGATTCGTTATCGCGGGCTCGCTCGTTATGCTTGCCGCGCTCTCGCCGCTGCTCGCCTCGTGGGACACCGTACAACGTCAGGAGCTGACCGCCAGACTGGAGGCTCCGGACTCTCACCACCTTCTCGGTCGAGATCAACTGGGGCGGGATCTGGCTGCTCGAATAATTTACGGCGCACGCGTTTCGATGCTGGTTGGAATCAGTGTTGTAGCCATCTCTTCGGTCCTGGGAGTGATCATCGGAGTATTTTCGGGTTACAAAGGCGGCTGGACCGATCGAATCTTTTCCGGTTTTCTCTTCAACGTATTCATGTCGTTTCCCGGGATTCTGCTGGCGATAGCGATGGTGGCCTTCCTCGGTCCGAGCATCAAGAACCTGATCATCGCGCTGTCGGTCATCGGCTGGGTCGGATATGCGCGGCTGATGCGCGCCCAGGCTCTGAAGGTAAGGGAGTTCGACTTTGTTACCGCCGCTCGAGCGCTTGGGGCAGGTGATTTCCACATAATAATCAAGCATATTTTGCCGAATTCTATTCAACCTCTGATCGTGCAAGCGTCGCTTGGAATGGCCGGGGCGATTCTGGCTGAGGCTGGAATGAGTTTTCTCGGACTGGGTGTCCCGGAGCCGACGCCATCCTGGGGAAAAATGATCGATGATTCAAGGGAATTCTGGTTCACAGCTCCGCACTTATTCATCTTTCCCGGCCTGATGATTGCGCTCGCCGTGTTGTCGTTCAACTTCATCGGGGACGGCTTGCGCGAACGCCTCGATCCAAAGCAAGACAGATGAAGATTGTCCTTCGTCATCACCTGTTCCCTCTCACCTGTCATCTGTTCCCAAAATTGTTGCCTTCCTGCATCGGTGCTAGTCTGTTACGTTCGTAACATCTCGCGCTCCGAGTCCTTCTTCGGCGGCTCGCAACAGATCGCCTCTGGCGGCGCTGTCGATAAATGAAGGATGGCGGCACATCTGTGACAGCCGCGAGCGCCTGAGAGCAACACCGGTGAATGAAGTTAGACTGAACATTATTGATGCACGCGGCGCGGTTAATGGAATCGTGCATTGCGGTTTAGCCGAAGGAGCAATCGCTGCGCTATCGGCAGAACCTGAGACTATCACCGAATTGGAAACAGCAATCGAGCGATTCATAAGACGGGGCGAGAATCTGGGCGGAGGATTCCAGTCCTTCAAACCGGGAGAGGACTTCGAGCAATGGGACCAGGGTACGGTGATTATCGATTTGGCGGTGCGCGTTATTGCAACCAGGTCGCTCTATTGCACGCTGAAAGGCCGGGGCGACGTTGAATACTACGACGGCGACCGCGCGCGCGACTGGCGTATGGGTGGCGTATTGTCTTCCAGAGGACTGGCTGCTCGTTCATAGCATCGAAGAGGGAGTTGAAGTCCGCGATGCGTTGGCTGAATACCTCGCTGGTCGTGAGAGACGCAGCGCCGAGCGCGCGGCAAATCAGCTTATCGATGTACGAGAGATTCTCTATGAAAGACCGATGATCCGATTCATTGCCGGCAAGGAGGACACTTCGATCACCTGACGACAGTTGCTTCGCGCAAGAGATGGGAAAGAGTTTTATGACACTGTCGATTCTGCCGCTGTCAATTCGATCAGCCAAGAAAGCATCATCGGAACCAGAAACGGTCCAGGTAGTCTGCGCAGCGACTTGCCCTCTCCGTTTAAGAGACGGCGCCTGAATGATTCCCTGCCTGCGACGGGCGCCTACTTGATCGATGGGAATCGGACCGATTAATGATTAGGCATCGAAGACTCGCTTGGCGAAAGCCTATCAGAATCTTTCAGGCTGTTCTTGGCGCCCCACAAAAAGAAATGCGGCACGCGACTTAAGAGCGCCGCATATTTCGTCCTAATAGTAAGGAGGGCTTTTCGTTGAGGGCAGATTGACGCCTGTTATGATTCACGGGGGGTCTACTTTGGCTTGGCCAGCCCTGATCGTGAATATCGAGTTTCTCGCACGCAGTGACGCAGTACAAGTCTTAAAACCTGCGGTAAGTCGCCTGAGAACGTTATGACTAAGACGCTACAGTTGCTGTTGGCTGCGTGTGTAGTTGCCTCAATTTCGTCCGATTTCCACTGGGCTGTAAGGTTGCGGCAAGATCGGTTGGTCGAGAAAAGCGAGAAACGCTTTGAGGTGGCTGAACAGACCGGCATCGATAACACCATCACCATGGCGCAGAATCGGGTCGTAGGTTTGAGTGAGGGATTGAGTGCCGCAGACCCAAACCCGCAAGTTCTCTATGTACTAACGGGCCAACCGTACGAGCCAAAGCTGACCCAGACAGGTTTGAAGGATCGGAGCATAAACGACGCGAGTCGTTCACAGCCGAACGCTGACCATCGGGACAAACCCAAACTGGTCGTCCAATTGGGGCTCGATCACTCTGTTTTCTCTTGCGCTTTTTCACCAGACGGGCGTTTAGCCCTGACCGATGGTGATAAGAGAGCCAGCCTATGGGAAACCCAAACCGGAAAGTTGCTGCGCAGATTCAAGGCTGATCTGTCGGGCTTATCAATCTTCTCGCCAGACGGGCGGTGCGCTTTAACAGGCAGCTCGCTCCCCGACCTCTCGTACAGCACTGTGGACTTGTGGGAAATTGAAACCGGTACCCTCTTGCGTGCCATTAAAGTGCACGGGGGACTTAGAGCCGTGGCCTTCTCTCCAGACGGGAAACGCTTGGCAACCCTAGGGCCCACCTCCGGCACAATTTGGGAAGTTGAAACGGGCAAACCGTTGCTCCCAACCTTCAAGCAACAGGTTATCGGCTGGTCTGCAGTTTTTTCGCCCGAGGGAAAGTATTTGTTGACTGGAAGTTTTCCAGTGAGAATGTGGGACACAGAAACGGGCGACCTCGTGCGCACATTTGAGACATCTGCGCTTTCAACTCGCGGCTCGATTATCTTCACTCCGGACGGATTGAGTGTATTAGTATGGACTGAAGGCAGAAGTGCGCAGATCTGGGATGCGCGTACCGGCGTGCTGAAAAGGCAAGTCAAGATAAAAGGGGCGACAGGTGGTTCTGTAGCCTTTTCGCCTAGTGGGCACTATGTCATCACACAGAACAAGGACCATATTGCAGAGGTATGGGATGTCAGTAGTGATAGGGTTTTGTTGGAATTCAAGGCTCAAGGAGGGAGGGACTTTACTTCTTTTGCCTTTTCGCAAGATGAGCATTACGTCATGGCGGGGGAGAGATCAGCCGTTGCTCAAATATGGGACTTGCACTCGGCTAGAATTGTATGTTCACTCAGAGGTGGAGATGTTGGGCGGATTAGGTCCGTCGGTTTTTCACCGAACGGCGTTTACTTAGTGACTGCAGGCCAGGATATTTCCGCACATCTGTGGAACCTGAGAACCGGCAAGGAGAAGGCAAGATTGGGACCGGATGAATTCGGCTATCTATCGGCGCTGTTTTCGCCAAACGGGCGGTATGTACTAGTCTGTGGTTGGAAATCGGCCCAATTGTGGGACGCGGAAACGGGAGCCCTTGTACGACGGGTTGAAAGAGATTCTCCGCTCCTTACTCCCGCCGCGTTCACTCGTGATGTTCAGCGCTTGGCAATGAGGACCGGCGGCAGAATAGGAATATGGAACGTAGAAAATGGAAAACTCGAGTACGAATTCGATCAAGATCAAAAGTTACTTTATTCATTAGCTTTTTCGAAGGATGGGCGCTACCTTCTGATTGGCGGCGTGGATGACGCACAGTTGCGAGAGGCTCAAACTGGCAGATTGCTGCGACGGCTCAAGAAGGGTCAGGAATCGTTTGGATACTCCGCCATCTTCTCTCCAGACGATAGGTACATAATAACGCGCAGTTACACCAACGCTGCCGTGCAATTCTGGGATCGTAATACCGGTAAACTGTCGCGGGAACTTGAGGCATCGGAGGTGCCCTTGAGTTCCGTCGATGTTTCCCCGGCCCTCGCAGTTTCTCCTCATGGACGGTATATGGCCGTTGGCGCCGACAGGACTGTCGAGCTCTGGGATGTGAGAACCGGAAGGCGTCTTTCTGCATTTGAAGGACACGATCTGCCGGTCACATCGGTAGCTTTCTCGCCAGATAATCGATACGTGGTAAGCGGAAGTGACGATAATACCGCGCGGATATGGTCAGTTGAGGCGAAGAAGTTATTGGCTCAACTGGTTTCTCTTAGAGACGGAAATTGGGTGGTAGTCGATTCTGAGGGTCGGTTCGACGCGAGCAGTCTAGAGTATCTCAAGGACCTACACTGGCTAATGCCTGACGACCCTGTGCACGCGCTACAACTCGAACTCCTTCTGCGCGACTATTATCAGCCGCGTTTGTTGGCACGCATCCTGAGCGGGGAGAGATTTGCTGCGTTACCCTCAGTGCTGGAGTTGAACCGTGCTCAACCAAAGGTCGAAGAAATCGAGGTGCTTCCGCAGGACAATGAGGGGAAGCTGGTGACGGTTAGAGTCAGCGTTACCTCTCGTACTGCTCAATGTCTGAAAGACGGCAAGCATGTCGCCTGCGAGAGCGGTGTGTATGATCTGCGGTTATACCGCGACGGCGTTTTGGTTGGACAGTCGCCCTCTACTCAGTCTGCAAGCTTTAGCCAGTATGCTGTTGGGCGAAGCCACCAGGAGCAAGTCCAGGCGTGGCGTGAGAGTAGCATGATAAGGACAGAAGATGGCGCGCCCGTCAGTGTCGCCTCCGGGCCGCAGCAGATTACTTTTACCAACATTCAACTGCCTCAACGCTCTAACGCCTCCCAGGTCGCCTTCACCGCTTACGCCTTCAATGCAGACCGAGTTAAGAGCGAGACCAGCCAACCGGTGATCTACGCATTACCGAAGGTCCGGCCAGCGGTCCGGCCTAAGGCCTACATTATCACAATGGGCGTGGATGTAACTCGCGACCCTAACTGGCGCCTGCCCTTCGCCTCGATTGGCGCTCGCGCCATTGAGCAACTGCTGAGGAACAAGCTGTCTCCAGAATATGACATGGTAACTGTCCCACTCTTGTCGGAGTATCGTAATAGCAGGATTTGGCAGAACCACGCTGCCAAGGCTGACCTGGAAAGGGCTCTTCTGGTCCTATCAGGTCACGGCAGTGCGGCCCAACGTGAGGAATTTCCCCAGTTGCGTCAGGCCACGCCTGACGATCTGGTCATGTTGTACATCGCCAGCCACGGCTATGCCGATCCGAACGGGACATTTTACGTTGTCCCCTCGGATGTTGGGGGTTCTGGCTTGGTGAGCGAACAGTTGCTCGACCGTTGCTTGAAAACTGGCGAGACATCGGCGGCTTGCCAAGAGGGGGAGGACTTCCTTCGAAGTAGCATCTCCAGCAATGAATTGACGCAATGGATGCAGGGAATCGATGCTGGATCTATGGTGTTGATATTGGACTCGTGTCACTCGGGAGCAATCCCCGGTTCGAACTTCAAACCTGGACCGATGGGTGATAGAGGTTTTGGGCAACTATCCTACGACAAGAGGATGCTCGTGCTAGCGGCCAGTCAGCCTGACGGATACGAGAGGGGAGCTATAAGAAGCGACGATCGATCGTTGTTGACTATCGCTCTAACTGAGCAGCCGCAACAGGCCGCGTGGGACCTCAGAGAGTGGCTGAGTCGAGCGGAGAGGAATGTGCCCGGACTGACCCGGAAAGAGTTTCCTGGGTCCAGCGAGCTCCAACCCACCCTATTCGATTTTGCTCGTACAGGAACGACCACTCGCTAGTTGTGCACAGCTTGCTTATCTCGGCTATGCGCGAGGCAAAGCTATGACTACGAGGCTCGCAGCTTTTTCTCTTCTCCTGCTTGTTCCGCATTTCTCTGCACAGCAGCGAGATGGCAACACTGCACAGGAGAGGCAGGTGCGTTCGCACGGAATGAACATCACAATATCCCTAGTTCGACGTAACGACCGGAGCGAATACAAAACGCTGCCGAACGAGCCAGTAAATTTAGAGGTCGAGTCCGTAGCGGTAGGCCAACGAACGATACAGGAGATACTGACACAGAACCACATCTTCCCCGACGTCGAGGCTTTCGGTATCGTTTACGCCTTAAATCCAAACCGAGAAGACCTGAACTTGATAAAAGGACTGGACATCTTGATACCCAAAGTCGATGGCGGAGCCATGCTTTCTAACGACTTCGCCAAGGGGTACAGCGTCCTCTTAACTTTGGATAAGGATTTGAAGACCCTGTTTGGGGTAAGGATTGAGCGCTTCCGGGCCAGCATCGCTACCACGTCAACGCTTAACCCTCTCCGGTTTCTTGACTCCTCAGTCAGAACCAGTCTTACAGAGTCGCTGAGGCGGATTTCAGTGAGGCTTGGTCAGATTGATGACAGGATAATGGGGCGCTACGAACGCCCCATTCCTACTACGGTTTTGATCCAGCTAAGCTCGGAGATCCAACTATTGATCGACACTCTCAGTGACGTTAATTCATCAGACCGACCAATCGGGAAGGCCATACTGCAACAGGTGGATGCAGTCAGAAATGACGTGGAAATTCGCGCAGACGCGTTCACATATGTGGCCGGTGGAATCGTACCGAGGGCATGGCCGAAGGTCGCGGTTGTAGTGAAAACTCTCCACAGCGGTGTCGCTGTAAACAATCTCAGAATCTATTATGCCCCTGAGGCGCTTAAGGACAAGACCGAAGAAGCGCATTCTTTCGCCGTACTTTCCTCCCCGGCTGTGCAGAGACTCTTCGAAGCGGATTATTGCTTTTGGGCCGCTCGGGACCCGAAAGTAATTCCGATCTCAAATGTCGTATGTCATGAGGTCAGACTACAGTCCCCGGATGCGGTCGATATTGAACTTACGGTAATCCAATAGTGCAAAATGGAGCTAGGCGGGCTTTGAACAGACGTTTGCTGGCAAAAGGCATTGAAGTAATCGGCGTCCTCTTTGCGGCGTTTGGAGGTTTCTTGGCAGGAATCGCGCCACCGGAGGCGGCGGACGCGAAGTTTGCAGTGGGGCTGAGTTCCTTCTGTGCCCTGATAATTCTCTTTGCCATTGCCGCCGTCGCTAGTAAGCAATTTCGAAAGGTTTGGACGCTCGCCGCTCTTGCATTGTTGATTGTTTCGTTTGCCGCAGCCCTATACTATAAGGCTACCTATGATCGTTTAACGTTCGAATACCCTCCTGGCGCTCAAAATGCTGAATACATTGCGGGTACAGAACTCACGCCTGAAGCGAGAGAGTATCTTGGGGCTCATGACGGCCTCAGCAAGTCACAGTTGTTGGCAAAATTTGGTGGGCTGGAGAACAAGAACAAGGTGTGGCCAGAGGGTTCAGTGAATAAGGCCAGAAATCATCTAATAGCTATCTACGTGGTCCTTGTGCTGTCCATCGCGACGGCTGTTTTCTCACTAACTGAGGGCGCCTTTAGCAAGGCCCGCGGTGGGTCGATTCGATCGAGGAATTCGAAGGGCGGCGACCAATAGTAGCCAGACCTCTAGGAAGCGTCGGCGATCAACCTCCTGCTAGTGTAGCGTCTCTTAAATGTCTATACAGTCGAACGGTAAAGTGATATAGTCCGGGGCTGTGAACTCGACGCAGGGACAAGTGATTCTGACTGAGGCGGAGCGCGAGGTGTTATTAGCGATCACGCGTAA
>QHVH01000081.1 GCA_003222245.1 Blastocatellia bacterium AA13
TTTGGTGACCAGCGTCCCGTTCGTGGCCAGCGCCACTCGCAAGTTCTTGTCAGTGGCGTAGCGAGCGAGTTGGAAGATGTCGGAGCGATACAGCGGCTCGCCGCCGCTCAACACGAGAATGGGTGCGCATGTGGCAGCGATCTGATCGATGATGCCCAATGCTTTGGAGGTGGAAAGGTCTGTAGGCGAACTTAGCTGAGTGGCGGTGGCACGACAATGCATGCATCTCAGGTTGCAGCCCTTGGTAACCTCCCAGAAAATGAGACGCGCTTGTCCACTTGCCGCTCCCGTAAGTGGTGCCATGCTGCCCGCTGCCATAGAGGTCTCCTCACCGGGACTGGAGTGTGTTTGCCACTCCTGAACGGAAGAGTAGAGGACGATGAACATGGGAGCCGTGACCAGAGTCACGCGCAGTTGTGATGTGCGTCACGCGCGTAAGCTGATGGGATGAATGGCGTTAGGGGCCGGACCCGCCGGTGTGGCAGTCCCTGCAGTTCACGGCTGTCATATCGCCCAGATCGATCGGATGCTTGAACGGTGCGCCTTCCGCGGTTACAACCGCCGTATCCCCTTCACTCTGACTCAGCACGGTGTGGCAAGTGTTGCATTCTTTGGAAACAACCTTGCCCTCGGCGCTGACATGCTGGCCATCATGGCAGCGAAAACATCCCGCAAAATAGAAATGCCCGACGTTGTTGTTGTGAGTTCTCCAGTCCAGCTTCATCTCTGGAAATGTGGTCGTACGGTAGATCCTCTGGAGTTCCGCGATCGAATTCCGCATGTCCATCTGCTTCGACGATTCCAGGGCCGGGTACTTGCTCGAATAAAACCTGTGGATTTCCGTAGCAATGCCCTGCATGGCCTCGTCGGTACTCTTGTAAGAATTGGTTAATGCCGTAATTGCCGTCTGTTTTAGAAATGGCAATGAAGCATCGAGCCGGTGAGCAAGCAACGCCTGATCTACAGCCTGGTCGGGAGCCACATAGATGTGGGTGGGCCGGTTATGACAGTCCACACAATCCATGCGATGCTTGGGCGCCTTCTGAAGCTGTTCCTTTGTAAGCGTTGCATCCTTGGCAAAGTACTCGGTTACGCGCCCCTGAAGGTCTTTCACATGGATATAAGGGATGCTCTGACGTTTCTCATCGGTGGCAACATAAGCGATCTCATTTTTGATATTCATGTGCCAGTGAATGCCCTCCGGTGCCCCCGTCGCCGGATCGCCGCCACCAGTCTTGATAAGCATTCGGATCTGTCGACGCGTGTTCTTTTCGTCACTGGCGTAATGGGTAAATACTTTTAGCTGCGCTCCGTAGAATTTACGCGGCCAATGGCATTGTTCGCACGTTTCCTGCGCGGGACGCAGGTTATGGACAGGAGTAGGAATAGGCCGCGGGAACGTCTTGAAAGCTGTGGCAAATACCTGGCGAGCGCCAGAAAGCTTTGAGCGCACGTACCAGGTCGCGCCAGCACCGACGTGGCAATCTACGCAAGCCACTCGGGCATGCGGCGAGAGTTGGTAGGCCGTAAACTCCGGATTCATCACACTGTGGCAGAGCTGTCCGCAGAACTGCACTGAGTCGGTGTATTCGTATGCTCGGTAGCTGCCTACCGCGCTCATCATTACGAATACCAGCACAAAGGTGAGGAAAAATGCCACCGCTCCGCGTTGTCCAGGATCGCTGAAGTCAATGCGCAGGTAACGGCCTGCATCAGAGGGCTGGTGGGTGCGCTCGCGCCTGCGGTGATACCACACGCCCGCAAAAATCAGCAGTAAGCCGAGGATCAGGAAACCTGGGGCCACCATATACGCCAGAATGCCGACGTAAGCATTGGCGCGTTCGGACATTGCATCAATCAAGAACAGAAAGAAGACGTTGATCAGACTGACTGCGGCAAGAGCAACACCGACGAGGGAGATCGGGTTGCGGACGAGTTCACTTATCTTGGAGACTGCGGCCGATCGAAGCGAGCTTGAGGACTGCTGGTCTTTTGATTGCGAATCTTCTGACATTCGTCACTCCCGGCTTGTCTCAAAGTTAGCCGCGTGCTTCCGTGCGCGCCGTGAAAAAAAGCCTTTATAAATTCAAGTTCCCGACCGAGTAATCGGCCGTGCTCAGGAGCGCCGCTCGGACACGACCTCCTCCTCATCGGGCCGGATGTCCTCACGTGTCGTGGCATTCTCAATGGCGGTACCCACATGTTCATTTTCAGGGATGGCAGCGGGAGCGACCTGATTATCAGCAGTATGAGATCGCGCGGCTTGCAGAAGCGTTTCCGAATCGAGCGCGTGCTCCTCGCGATAATGCTCGAACGACATCTTGCCGTCCCACCAGGTCCAGTTCATCGGATACACGTCGGGGTCGAAGAAGACTTGATAGAAGTGCCAGACCACGATGGCCAAGCTGGCCAGCACTGCCTCGTAAAAGTGAATAGCGGTTGCGACATCGAGCCACCAACGCGGTAGCAGACTGCCGAACGATATCTTGGCCCAAAGCATAATGCCGGTTCCGGCCATCACGATGAGTCCCCAGACCAAGGCCCAGTACTCCGCCTTCTCAGCGTAAGTGAAGCGGGCGAACTCGGGCTTGTTGGAGTGGAAGCCAAGATAATAGCGCATTGTGTCCCAAAGGTCGCCCGCATCCTTAGCAGTGGGTGCCAGATCGCGAACAAGGCGTCGCCCATCTCTAGTAAGGAACGCGTAAAGCAAGTGGTAAACCCCGGCGGAAATTAGAAACACGGCTGCCGTTCGATGAACAATTCCGCGAACCTTCTCGCTCATACTTAGTAACGCGGCAAACCATGAATCGGGGTACTTCAGCGCGAATCCAGTGAGCACAAGGACGATGAAGCTTACAAACAACGTGATGTGCTGCCAGCGCTGATTTTTGCTCATGCGGGTTACGAGACGAGAATGCGACTTGCGCCGCTCAATGGCCTTACGCCGCCAGATAATGAAATTGTGCAGAAGCATACCGCCGATGACAAAGGCGATCATACCGACGTAAAAACGGCGGATCCATCGCACAGCGACGCTGCCAACATCCGCGGACAGCGGAGTATCCACGTGTACCTTGCCCATGATGAACTTCTCTCCCACACCGGGGTGGCATTGGCCGCACGTCTGGACGAGGTTCGCCTTGTTGACGGTTGATCGAATATCACTCGACGGCAAGATATTGTGTACTCCGTGACAGCTGGCGCAGTTTGCAACCACCTGTGAGCCGAGTTTCGAAGCCAGGCCGTGATAACTCTGCAGGTAAGTAGTTGCGCGCCCCCCGGGTATTCCCAGTTCTTGCGATAAGCGCACCCCTTCATGGCAGCGCGCACAAGTGACCTTGGCGAGGTTCTGCGCAGAGACTGACGAATTCGGATCCAAATGAGCCTTTATGGAGTGAATACCGTGGCAATCAGTGCATACGGGCGCCTGCCAGTTTCCACGCGCAATCGCCTGGCCATGAATGCTCTGTGCAAATTGTGTTTGCACGGAGCTGTGACATTTGGCGCAAGTTGCAGGAACGTTGAACTTGAAAATAGGCGAGTTGGAATCGCTTGCGGACAAGATTTCATGGGAACCGTGGCAATCGGTACATACGGCAGCTTTGTCTGAGCCGGCAGCGACAGCCCGCCCGTGCACACTCTCTTCATACGAGAGAAATGGCTGCGTGCTGTGACCGCTTGCTTCCATTACGAATTTCTGTCCATGACACGTGCCGCATGTGGCGGCAATATTCGCATGGTTGACGCGTGATTTGGGATCAGCCGCAGGAAGAATCTCGTGTGGTCCGCCATGGCAGGAGACACAGGTGGCAGAATTTCCGTCCCCTTTTTTCAGAGCTTGGCCGTGAAGACTGCGCTCATAAGCTGCTTGCTGATCGGCATGGCACTGCGCGCATGACAACTTCGCGGGGGAATTCTCGTGAGGTGAAGTCTTCACGTCAGTGTGGCAGTCTACGCACGTAAACATGCTGTGGATCGAATTCTTGAAGTGTGCCTCGCTGACGAACAGACTCACCTGCTTGCCTGCGACTTCCTTGGTCATGCTGGAATCGCTATGGCAGGCAAGACACTCCTCGTTGCTGGGCTTGATCGGAATGAGTTTCTTGTTATCGCTTGCGCACAGTGGAAGGACGAGAGCTAGCACCAGAATGCCGACGCCAAAGAATAGACGGGCAAAACGACAACCCGAGACTGGGGGGGAAGGTCCCCTCCCGAACTCTGCAGTTTGTGACATCAGCAACGCCCTCCTCCGACCTCACAGACACATGTGACAACACTTTCATTGTTGGGGATGCAAGGGCAGCGCCACAGTGAGAGAACTCACCCGCTGAAGTGACGGTCATCACACATGGGGGGTGCTTAGGGCTGTGAACAAGGAACGGCGTAACTGCCGGGCGGGATTCGACCTCGTCTCCTGGAGTACGAGAGCATAGGCATCTCACCGGGCATGCTTGCGAATAAGCGTAGGCGGACGATTAGAAGATGTTTACCTTCTAGTGAAGGTGTTGCGCACGCGGCCGGCGTGTACGCGCTAATCCGATAGAACGTACACGATCGTATGCCGTATGCAGATCATGACTAAGCAGGTGCACGACCTGCAGGCAGGCTTCCCGATAGTTGCGAAGGAATTTGAGCAGTTCCTTGCGTTGCACTATGGCAACTTTGCCGTCGTCGAGCATCTCGGCGCTTACTTCATAACCGCCACCGGAAACTGAGGCACTAAGGCCAAGAACTTCACCCGGAGCGGCTATGCGCAAGGTCAGACGCTTGCCCGTCTCGGAGCAGATGAACAGTTTGGCCCGGCCCTCACATAACACAAAAATCCCGCGCGCGCTTTGGCCCTCATGGAACAACGTGCTGCCGCGAGGGTACAAGGCGACGGTCTTCAGAGAATCGAACGCTTTCAACGCGTCGGCAGGCAGATCGCAGAAGAGCCGGTCGGGGCGAAGGACGCAATCAAAGCAGCTCGGCTGTAGCGCGGTCTCCATGCTGCTTTGATAGTCCTCTGCCGGATTCCCAGCAGTGACTACAGTCACCCCTCGAGGTGACCCGTGGCACAGGGGGAACTGTGTTCAACCGTTGGTCGCGAGCGTCTTCAAAGCAGCCTTGTTGCGAATCAGCAAAGTTGAGCCTTTCGACTGCACGATCTGTCGCTTCTTCAGATCGGCGAACAGACGCGTCACGGTCTCCCGCGACGTCCCTATCATCTGCGCGATTTCTTCATGTGTCAGAGCCAGTTTGAGCCGTGGTTCCACTTTGGCTGATTCACCATTGCGAGAACTCCACTCGAGGAGAAGCTTGGCTAACTTCTCTCCTGCCGAATGCGACAATCCCAGGGAGCGAACTTCATGACAGGCGTTGTTATATTTGTCGCTGAGCTGCTCCGCAACCTTGAAGCAAGCGTCCGAATGTTCCTTCAGGAAACGCAGGAAGTCTTCTCGCTTAACAAAATTCACCTGGCAAGGGTCGATAGTCTCGGCGGTCAGCTCGTAGGGCTTTCCGGACACTGTTGCGCTGAGGCCGAGGACCTCTCCCGGTTCGGCGATTTTGAGGATAAGGGTTTTCCCATCCGTAGCACAAATGGACAGCTTAACGCGACCTTTGCAGAGGACGAAAATGCCTCGAGGCGCCTGGCCCTCAACAAACAGCACCGCTCCCTTGGGATAAGCAGTTGCGTACTTGATGGTCTCAAATGCCTGGAGAGCGGCCGTATCCAAGTCACAGAATATCCGGTCGGCACGCATCTTGCAGGTCAAACAACTTTCAATGATATCTAGCCCGTACGGTGACAGCACAGCGCACCCCCTGTGGTGACGTCCACTGGCGGCCTGTATTGCAATTGCCAATCTCGTGTGACGTACATCACCCCATCAGTGTCTGCCCGATACCAAAGCCTATGCTGTGACTTTTGGCACAACTTGTTGTGATACGGCTCACAAATTGATGCCGCGCAGCTTCTGCTCGCAATCAGGGTTGTTTCAGGGCATACTAGCGAAGCATGGGAACGGTACGGAAAGCCGACGAAACGGCCGAATCACAGGGCACTGATGAAAAGAAGTTGTACTTGCACGCACACCGCGCGCTGCCGCCTGGCAGCGATTCCCATCGCAAACAGCGCCGCAGAATGGTGGCAGCAGCGTTCTTGCTGTTGCTTGCTCTTGGAGTACTTCTGATACGCGACCGGAACCTGTGGTTCGGACGTGCCGACACAGACGTCGCAGAAATTGACACAACGGAAGCCGCGAGCATCGAGCCCCATCACCCAGCCGATAAACCTGCCCAAGTGCAGTTGAGGGCAAAAACGAGAAAACGTGGGCCTGTGACCGTTGCCAGCGGCCTCGGGTCCGGCATTGAATCACCGATTGTTACGGATCGCAAAGCTTTGCCGCCGATGGAAGTCCAAGTCGTTTCCGATGGCGAACCGCGAACGCTGCGGCCCAACAACGACTCTGTGAAGGTCGAAATGCAGGAGAGCCGCGAGCCGGATTCTTCTCCGATGTTGCAATTTGCTGAAGCCGCTGTCCCTCCCTCTATCAATGTGTCCCAACGTGTGAAGATGTCCGCAGATGCCAGGAAAGCATTAGAAACGCCTGTCGCACCTTCGTATCCTGTACTTGCCCGACAGATGAAAGTACAGGGTGCGGTTGCGATTCAGGCGCTAATAGGCGCCAGCGGCGAAATCCAGGACCTCCGCATCCTCAGCGGCCCCAGCATTCTTGCTTCGGCTGCTCAAGAAGCTGTGCGACAGTGGCGATTCAAACCATATCTGCAGAACGGACAAGCCGTCGAGACCCAGGCAAGAATAACGGTTAACTTCACGATCTCAACCTTCTAAAGTCGGGGCCTCGGTCGCAATCGCAAGCTCGTAAGGGTCAATCTGGCTATCGGACTTGTGTTCGTATGCTTTCTATCCGAATATTCTTTCGGCCAGTCGGCTGGAAAAAATGAGCATCACGGTTCCGATCCAGACGCTCCCTCGGGAACAGGGACCCACTGGATTATTTGCGATCTGCAACTCAGGCCTGGAGAAAATGAGGAACAAGTGGAAGAGGCGATGCGAGGCCATCTGCCGAGAGAAGGCGAATTGCTTGGCAAGTACAGCCGCCAGGCATAGTTCCTAGATAGATCACCGCGATGACTCCCCTAGGTCACACCTCCTCGTGATTCGAGTCACATACTCCGCCTAGGCTCCCAGCAACAATCCGGATTGGGATGGATTCGTCTGATTTGCGCCTGTCGTGCATGGGTGACGAATACTCCACCTGCTCGGATGGCGAGCATTGTTTCCGGGGAGTGACTCGAAGACAGGGTCGACGGAGGAAGCATGGCGGGAATCTGGTGGCCGTGGTGTCGAATGGAACGGCAGTACTCGGCCTGGGCGATATCGGTGCCTTGGCGGGCAAGCCTGTAATGGAAGGTAAAGGGGTTTTATTCAAAAGATTCGCTGACGTCGATGTCTTCGACATTGAACTTGATACTCATGACGCGGATGAAGTCATCAAGGTTTGCCAGTTGCTGGAACCCACGTTCGGCGGCATCAATCTTGAGGACATCAAAGCACCAGAATGTTTCTACATCGAAGAAACACTCAAGAGGACAATGAAGATTCCCGTATTCCACGACGATCAGCACGGAACTGCAATCATCTCGGGAGCGGCGCTGCTGAACGCCCTGGAAATCATCGGCAAAGATATCGGCAAGATCAGGGTCGTTTTCAATGGCGCTGGAGCTGCAGGCATCGCTTGCGCAGAGCATTACGTGCGTCTCGGAGTAAAGCGCGAGAACATTATTCTCTGCGACACCAAGGGCGTAGTCTATGCCAGCCGCACTGAAGGCATGAATCCGTACAAGGAGCGCTTTGCGCGAGATGTGCCGTTCCGTACGTTGGAAGAAGCTGTCAAAGATGCTGACGTGCTCGCGGGACTATCGATCAAAGGCGCATTCACTACCGCGATGCTGAAGTCCATGGCGCCTCGGCCGATCGTATTCGCGATGGCGAATCCTGACCCGGAAATCACCTATGAAGAGGCCAAGGCTGCACGGCAGGACATCATCATGGCCACGGGGCGATCGGATGACCCTAACCAGGTGAACAATGTACTCGGATTCCCTTTCATCTTCCGCGGAGCACTCGATGTTCATGCGACAGCGATCAATGAGGAAATGAAACTTGCTGCCACACGGGCATTGGCATCGCTTGCGAAAGAGGATGTTCCGGACTCGGTATGTCGGGCCTACGGAGTTGATCGGTTGATCTTCGGTCCTGACTACATCATCCCTAAACCCTTCGATCCCCGAGTTCTGCTTTGGGAGGCATCCGCTGTGGCGCGTGCCGCTATGGAAACGGGCGTGGCACAAGAACCTGTAAAACTTGAAGATTACCGAGAGCAACTGGAGACGCGCTTAGGCAAGGCGCACGGGGTCATGCGGCTCCTGATCCATAAAGCTCAGAGCAATCCCAAGCGAGTCGTCTTCCCCGAAGGGGATAATGACAAAGTTCTGCGTGCGTGTCACATCCTGATCGAGGAAAATGTAGCTACACCGATCTTGCTAGGCAGCAAGGCTCTAATTGAGGCAAAGGCGGCTGACCTTGGTATCGAACTGGAACGCATGCAACTTGTTGATGTGGAGCATGCTCCGCAACGGGACGCTTATGCCTGCGAGTTTTACGAAATCCGGCAACGCCGCGGAGTCACTTTTTCCGAAGCTCGCGAGGCAATCAGCAATCGCAACCTGTTCGGCTGCCTGATGGTCCGCGCAGGACACGCAGATATTCTGATATCCGGAATCTCTCAACACTACCCGGATACGATCCGCCCTGCTCTCCAGGTAATCAAGCTGAGACCAGACATCCACAAGGTTGCAGGGTTATACACGCTGGTAACGCGTAAAGGAGACCTGCTCTTCCTTGCTGATTGCAGCGTGAACGTGGAGCCCAGCGCGGAGGAACTGGCCGAGATCGCCGCATGTGCGGCAGAAGCCGCTCGACGGTTTGATGTTGTCCCGCGGGTAGCAATGCTGTCGTTTTCCAATTTCGGCAGTACCAGGCACCCGCAATGCGACAAGATGAGACGAGCAACCGAATTGCTCAAGCAGCGCGAACCTTCGCTAATTGTGGATGGCGAGATGATGGCCGACATCGCCGTTTCACCCGAACTGCTGCAACGCGAATATCCGTTCTCGACGCTCAAGGGTTCAGCCAATGTACTCATCTTCCCCGACCTCAATTCCGCAAACATTACCTACAAATTGCTTATGAAAATCGGCGGCGCTGAGGCCATAGGTCCCATTCTGATGGGGATGAGTAAGCCGGTATACGTCTTGCCCCGAGGCGCCGAGGTGGAAGACATCGTGAACATCACCGCCCTTGGCGTAGTGGAGGCGCAAAGCAACGGCCGGGCAAGAGGCGTGCCTGCAGCAAGCATAAAGACCGCGATCGCAGCTCGCTGAGAGCACTGACGAGCAGGACAAGACCGCAGCTCAGTTCTGTGCCTGTTTCGCAGCTTCTGGATCCGAGGGCCGAAAAATAGACGACAAAAAGAGCGTCCCGAGACTCTTGCGAGCCTCGGGACGCCCGAGCAGCCCTCCCCCAGAACTACTCGCCTTGAAGATTAAGACTCATGAG
>QHVH01000033.1 GCA_003222245.1 Blastocatellia bacterium AA13
CGTCGAAAACGTCGCGGTCGTGGCAGCCTGATTCGCGTTTGCAAACGTCGCCGTCCCAGGGCCGCTCAGCTTGCTCCAGCTAATACTCAGAGCCGAGCCGGGAGGCAGTCCGTCATCAGTAACCGTACCATTCAAGACGGCCGCCGCTGGAAGCGTGATCGTCTGGTCAGGCCCGGCGCTGACTACGGGCGGCGTGTTCGGCGGCAGCACCGTTATTGTCACAGTCGAGCCGGCCGTGTACTGGGTGTCGCTTGCAGTCAGTTGAAGAACGTAGGCTCCCGAAGCCGAAAACGACGCCGTGGTCCGCGCCTGATTCGGAGCGCTGAAAGTGACCGTTCCCGGCCCGCTCATCTTCGTCCACGCGATGATCAGGGTCGAACCTGGCGGCAGCCCGTCATCGACTGCTGTCCCGTTTAACGCCGCCGAATCGGGAAGCTCGATTGTCTGGTTTGCTCCGGCGCTGACCACCGGAGCCTGATTCGGTGGAACGACCGTCACCGTCACATCGTCGCTTGCACTCAGCTCCGTGTCCGAAGCCGACAGCCTCAACACGTAGATTCCAGGCGCCGTGAAAGCGGCTGCGGTAACCCGCCCTGCTTGATTGCTGAACGCAACCGGCCCCGGCCCGCTCGCTGTCGACCAGCTTGTCGTAACCGCCGCGCAGGTCGGCAGCCCCTCGTCAGTGACAACTCCATTCAATGTCGCCGCTGCAGGCAGTATCACGGTCAGGTCGGGCCCGGCGTTTACCAGAGGCGGCTGGTTGGCTCCCGCGCGCCGGGTGACCGTCCGAGCAGCCTGGCTCGTGTTATTGAACAGATCAGTTGCGATTGCGGTCAGCACATTCGCGCCTTCCGCTAAAGGCACGAACGCGCTATAGGCCGTTGCATTCGCCGTCCTGTTCAACGTTGCCGCGACTCCATTCACCGTTACCATTATCAAGGTCGAGTCGCTGACTGTTCCCGAAATCGTCGCCGAGGCCGCCGTTGTGACTGCCCCCTCGCATGGACTATCAATCGAAACCACTGGAGGCGTGCTGTCGCCCGTCGACTGCAATACTCCTCCGCCGTTGATCGTCAATCGATCGCAGAAGACCGAGCCTCTCAAGGTCGTGTTCCCGTTTATGATCACCGTCCCGGAAGGGGCGATGACAATCCCGCTCAATGAACTGCCGCCGTTCAACGTCACTCCGCCCGCGGCTACTCTCAAGGTCAGCCACAGGGGATTCGCCGCCGAGCCCATCGAACCGTTCACCGTCATCGACCCGCCTATGGTCAACACGACCGGCCCGACTACCTGAATGCTGCTCTGGCCGTTCAAGGTCAGGGCCGCCATATTGTAGATTGACGGCTGTGCCGCGCCCGCCGCACCCAGCGTGAACCCGCATCCGCCGTTAGCGGTGAAGCTCCGATATGTGCCGGGCGGGACGGCGATGATTCCCGCGTTCCCGTTCAACGTCAGATCCCGAATCGTGTCGAAGCCGCCCGGCTCCTGACCCGCCGCGTTCAGCGTCACATCGCGAGTACCCGTCGAAGCGGGCGGAGCCGATACCGCCGGCAGCGCGATCGGATCGATCCGACTGACCAGCCTCCCGAGCCGGGCTCCGCCGTTCAAGGTGATCGAGTAGTTCGAAGGCTGAGCGCTCCCGTTGCCTTGAACCGTTCCGCCGAAGATAGGGTTTCCGTTCAGAGTGAGCTGAGGCGAACCCGGAGTCAACAGGTCTCCGGTAATCACCGCCCCTCCGTTCAGTGTTACGGACTCCCCGCCTAGCTGCCTCACCGACCCCTCCACTCGCCCCGAGTTCACCACCGGCCCGTGCCTCACTACCGCCCCCGCCCCTATCACTTCAAACTGCCCACCGCCACCGCTCTTCTTAAGCTGACCCACGCCAACACTCTTCTCAAGCTGCCAACCGCCAACGCCTTTCTTAAGCTGATCACCACCCGCCGCCGTTGCGATCCCATCCCCGCGCCCGCCGCCCATCCCCGCTACGCTTTCAAACCCTCCCTCCCTCCCCGAAGCCATATTCACTTCCGCAACCTTCTCCTCAAGCGACCTTGCGCGAAGCAACCGAGCCTGAGCTGAATCCCTGCGAACCGAAGAAGCTCCAATCGAACCCGCGCCTACTGATGACACTGCTGACGACGTCGCTTGTACTAACGCTGCTTGTACTGACGACGTCGCTTGCACTGACGCAGCTTGCACTGACGAACCCGCGCCCACTGACGCCGCCGCTGACGACGCCGCTTGTACTGACGAAGCCGCTTGCACTGATGCAGCTTGTACTGACGCCACTGCTTGCACTGACGACGCTGCCTGTCTTGACACACTGATAGCAGTAGCAGCGCCAACTGCCGACGGATGGCTCGAGCCTGGAACGCTCGCTATGCATATAGCTTCGATCAATAACAGCGCGACCGCCTGCCGAACCTTCACCTCATGCGCCCGCAACAACAACCGAACGCAAAGAACTCGCAGACGTGAACGTGTACCTGAAAGTGAGGAGGTTTCAAGATATGATGTGGGCATATAGTCTTACGTGAACGTCACTGCTTACTTGTCTTTGGTGATTTGGTCACTGGTTACTTGTTATTGGTGATTGGTCACTCCGCGGGATGCACCTAGCCAACAGTTCTCAGATAGAAGTCCGTAGGGCATTCCCTAACTGGATGTTCTTATCTACTGGATGTTCTTATCTACTGGATGTTCTTATATATTGGCTGACGCTCCCTCAGAGAAACGCTTCAATACTTTTTCTTAGTTTGATTAATATCGCCTCGGCGCCAAACCGAAATCAGGGCCAAGTAGCCTAACCCAAGTAGCCTAACCAACGAACAATCAATGCCAATTCGGTGCATAGTTCCGAATATGGCCCCTCAACTCGGCAACTTCAGGGCGGACAGTATACCTGAATCTCTCGGCTGAATCACAATATTTGTTCACGATTTTTGCTTTATCAAAAATAATTCAGCAAGATGCAATATCAGCGGGCTAGATCACCAAAAATCAAACGGTACGCAAAGGCCATCGATCTTGACAGGCGCTCAAAGCGAAGGCTATGCTACGTGTCTTTTGCTTGGATCAAGATGCAACAATATCAGGAGAGGGCGTAAGGAATGGCCAATCACAAGTCCGCGGAAAAGCGAGTCAGGCAGTCTGAGCGACGCAATGAAATCAACCGGCGAAATCGAAGCAGTCTCAGAACCGCCATCAAGAAGTTGCGCGCAGCCGTCGTCGCCGGCGACAAGGAGGCCGCAACCAGGCTTCTTCCGGCAACGGTTTCGTTGATCGATAAATCAACTCAAAAGGGCGTGCTTCACGCGAACGCCGCCGGCAGGCACAAGTCGAGATTGGTTCAGAGCGTCAACGAGCTTGGCAAGTAAATAATCCGCTAAGATCACACTCCGATTCTACCTTTAGGCGACGCCAACTCAGCCACCAGATACTCGAGCTGTAATTGAGGCGTCGCTTCTGAATTCTTCACAGCGTTATCAACCTGGGCGATCCGCCTGACTCCATAGACAAGCTCTTCCCGCGAGCTTCGCGCTACCCGAGAGTAGAATTCGGTATCGCGATTCTTCCATTTGTTGGTCGCTTTTCCGATCGCGTCCGGCGCGGCGTTTCGCGCCGACATTTCCTTCGCAATTAGAAGATTTCTGTATAGATAGCCAAGCATTCCGATGATTAGGACGGCGTCTACTCCGTCCGACAAGAGACGCATTGTTAACGCGAGCGCGCGCTTGCGATCACGCGATACAATCGCATCCTGGAGCTCCCAATTTGTGTGTTCGCGAACTTCGGGCACAAGAGACTCAACGATCTCAACTCCAATGGCGCCTGATTCCGCGCTTGAAGCCAATTTCTCGAGTTCGGATGAGAGGCGCATAAGGCCGGCGCCGAGCCGTGTTATCAGAGTTTTTACCGCCAAATTGTCTATCTTACAGCCGAGGCCGCGGGCATATTCTCTGGCCCAACTCGCGGCTTCTTCATCCGAGAGAAGATCAAAAATAACATGCGTGCAGGACTGCTTTAGCAGATTGCTGATCTTTCTTCGCTGATCGAGCGAAGGCGCCTGAAATACCACGGTCGACGTTGGAGACGGGTTCTTTAGATAATCCGCAATTGAATCTAGTCCTTCATCCTTAATCTTATCGAAGGCCCTGATGACAACGATGCGGCGCGCGATCATCATCGGCAATTCATTTGCCGCGTCGAGCGCGGCCGCGGGACCGTCGCCGGTCTCGATCTCAAAAACAGAATAGTTCAGATCCCGCAGCGACTCGTCGAGCGTCGCGCGCAGGAGCCGAAGCGCCTGACTGTGGTGATAATCTTCCCCGCCCGTAAATAGATAGAGGTTCTCGATGCGACCATCGCTTATACGGTGCTCGTAGTCTTTGAAGGAGATGCCGGCGACGGTTTTTTTACCTGGGCTTCGACTCACAAACCTTCCAGTATCGTAGAGACCAACGACTGAGCGAAATCTTTGGCGATTCGCTCGACGGCCGGATTCTCTTCGTTAAAAAATGACTGAGGGTCGTCGGAGAGCTGATACTCGCCGTCAAAGCTCATACGCGGATTGTCGTAGAGAATCTTGTGGTTCTTGACGTCGCGAATTGTGACTGCGACGCCGATCGTAACATCCCAGACACGCGTGCGGCCTCGGTCGTCGAGAATTGTTCCGGCTGCCCTGAAGGTTCGAATGTCACCGGAAAGCACCGCATCCGCATCATCCGGATTAGTGGTGACTCTGATTCCTCGTGCTCGCCTCAGAATCTCTTCCATAACCGCGCGAGTGAAACGCTGTTCCACGCGATATTTGAGACTGGAGTTTTTGAATGCAGGGATTGCGATGGTCTTGATGTTCTTGGGCAGACTCTTTCCGCGCCCTGCCTGATGATAACCACAGACGTCCAGCATCAAGGAAAGACACGCGGCAAATAATAGCGGCTTGATCATCGGCAGTGATCTTATCGTCGGCGTCGCAGTTCGACAAGGACCTTGAAAGTTACTCATGAAAACGATTGGCCATTGCGTAGACCGTAGCTTGACGTTCAGCTCCTGGCCGGTGTTTATTCGTCGTGCATTATTCGACATTCCTGAAGAAGGCCGCTTCGAACCGCCCTATCCGAACTGGAGTCAATGTGAGTCAACTCGACCTCGATACCGGCAGCGAAAAACAATCAGCCCTCACTGAAGCAGCGCGATCGGAACAGATTCCACCCCAGAAATCGGAACGAAAGCGCGAGCAGAGAGGGTGGTACTTCTACGACTGGGCAAATTCAGCGTTTTACACGACGGTCGTGACGGTATTTCTCGGACCCTACCTTACTGAAATCGCAAAGGCCGCCGCGGATGGTGATCACTTCATTTACCCGTTGGGAATCGCGGTCAAAGACGGTTCGTTCTTTTCATACGTGGTGTCGCTCTCCGTGTTGCTTCAGGTGGTTTTCTTACCAATCCTTGGAGCGATGGCAGACTACTCTCATCGCAAGAAAGAGATGATGGCGGTTTTTGCCTATCTTGGTTCTCTAGCGACAATGGCGCTGTATTTTCTTCAGGGTACGAACTATATGCTTGGCGGAGGCTTGTTTGTACTTGCGAACCTGAGCTTTGGCGCGTCAGTCGTCTTCTACAACGCATATCTGCCGGACATCGCCGCCCCTGAAGAACGCGACGCGGTTTCGTCAAAGGGATGGGCGATTGGATATTTAGGCGGCGGCATCCTGCTCGCTTTGAATCTGCTGCTCTTCTCGCGAGCGGAAGCCCTTGGATTATCGCAAGGGCACGCCGTTCGAATCAGCCTGGCTTCCGCGGGGTTATGGTGGGGCGGGTTCACCTTGATTCCGCTGTTCACCCTAAAAAAACATCAGGCAATTAAGTCGCTGTCGACCGGCGACAGCATTCTCACTGTAGGTTTCAAGCAACTATTTCATACGATCAGATCCGGAAGGCGCTATCCTCAAACGCTGATCTTTCTGGTCGCCTACCTTTTATATAATGATGGGATTCAAACCGTCATCGCGCTCTCCACGCAGTTTGGTCAGGAGGAGTTGGGGTTGTCGATTTCAACTCTGACCACCGTAATTTTGATGGTTCAGTTCGTAGCCTTTTTCGGCGCGATGCTCTTCAACTATATAGCGAAAGCGATTGGAGCGAAGCGCGCCATCATGCTGAGCCTGGTTATCTGGACCGGAACTCTGATGTATGTATTCAAGTTCCTTCAGACGGCCTTTCACTTTTATGTTCTCGGCGTTGTCATCGCAATCGTGCTCGGGGGAAGCCAGGCGCTCAGCAGATCCGTGTATTCGCTGATGATACCGAAGGGCCAGGAAGCCGAGTACTTCAGCTTGTACGAAGTGAGCGACAAGGGAACGAGCTGGCTGGGTCCTTTAGTATTTGGGCTTGCTTTCCAGATGACTTCGAGCTACCGGTTGGCAATACTGTCCCTGATCGTGTTCTTTTTCGCGGGGCTTGTACTGCTCAGCGTGGTCAATGTTCGAAAAGCGGCTCTGGAAGCCGGAAACGAGGCCCCCGCGAAAGCGTGAATCGCGAGGGCCGATACATCACTTGAATACAACATTCACGAGCTTCTGCGGAACTACTATGACCTTGAAAGGGTCCCTGCCGGCGGCCGCGGCTTTCACCTTCTCGTCGGCCAACGCCTTTTGACGAAGCTCGTCTTCGGTGGCTTCAACGGAAGCATAAACGCGACTTCGAAGCTTTCCATTGACCTGAACCGCAACCTCGATCTCTTCTTCGCGAGCAAGTACGTCATTGAATTCCGGCCACGCCGCACATACGAGGCTTGATTGATGTCCATAAGCCTCCCACATCTCCTCCGCGATATGCGGTGAAAACGGGGCTAGCATCCTGATCAACGCTTCAACTGCTTCTCGCGCTACGGCGGCGTCTGTTTCGGCGGCTGCGCCTTGCTTCTCTACTTCCGTGTCGAAGGCCTGTATCTCGTTAGTCAACTCCATCAACGACGAAATGCAGGTATTTAAGTGCAGCCGCTCTTCCATGTTCTCAGTCACGCTGCGGATGATCTGATGAGTCCGCCTCCGCAGCTTCCGCGAGTGATTATTCAACTCGGTAGTTTCATTCAAGTCGCCGGGCAGTTGATCGGCCCAGCGTCGAGCGACTCGCCATACTCGCTGAAGAAAGCGAGCGGCTCCTTCCAATCCAGTATCCGACCATTCCTTGTCCTTGTCCGGCGGGCCCGCGAAAAGCACGAACAGGCGCAAAGCGTCGGCGCCGTGAATATCGATCATCTCGATGGGATCGACGACGTTCTTTCGAGACTTGGACATTTTTTCGACGCGGCCGATCTCGACTGCGCGTCCACACAATGAGCAAGTTTTCTCGGGTGTTACTTGCTCGGGGAAGAGCCAATCGTGATCGGGGTTCGGGCAGCGATACGTTTCCTTGCAGACCATCCCCTGCGTGAGCAGCCGGCTGATAGGCTCGTCGAAACTCACAAGACCCATATCGCGCATCACCTTGCTCCAGTAGCGCGTGTAGATCAAATGCATCACCGCGTGCTCGATTCCGCCGATGTATTGATCGACCGGCAGCCAGTAAGCGATCTTGCGAGGATCGAACGGCTGCTTGTCGTTGTGTGGATCGCAGTAGCGGAAGTAATACCAGTTTGAATCCACGAACGTATCCATCGTGTCGGTATCACGCCTCGCGGCGCCTCCGCATTTCGGGCAGGTCACGTTCACATATTCAGGAACGTGGTCGAGCGGAGAGCCGCCCTGCACCTTCAAGTTCACTCCTTTTGGCAGCAAAACCGGCAATTGGTCGTCGGGTACCGGCACGGTTCCGCAAGAACCGCAGTGAATCATCGGAACGGGAGTGCCCCAATAACGTTGCCGAGAGATGCCCCAATCCCGCAGACGGTAGGTTACAGCGCTCTTTCCGAATCCCTTTTCTTCGGCGTATTCGGTCATCAGCCGGTTGGCTTCTTCGGAAGCGAGCCCGCTCCACTGGCCCGTGTTAACGGTAATAGTCCAATCTTCGTTTGGCTCTTCCAGAGCTTCCGCTTCAATCTCGCGGCCATCGGCGGTCAGCTTAATCTGGCGAAAAGGCAAGCCGTATTTGCGAGAGAATTCGAAGTCTCGTTGATCGCCGGACGGCACCGACATTATCGCGCCGGTCCCGTAGCCGATCAGCACAAAGTTAGCGATCCAGATGGGAAGCTTTTCATTGTTGAACGGATTCACCGCATACGCGCCGGTGAAAATAGCGTGCTTATCCAATTCATCGGGCCGGCCCGCGCGCTGCTCTTGCTTGAGTTTTTCAGCGAAGGCACGAACCTCGCCGGCTTCGGATCTGCCGGCTATGACCTTTTCGACCAATGGGTGCTCCGGGGCAAGCACGATTGCGTTCGCTCCGAAAATGGTGTCGATTCGCGTAGTGAATACGGTCACCGATTCATTGCATTCGGGAATTTCAAATCGAACATGAGCGCCGCGGCTCCTTCCGATCCAGTTTCGTTGCATTGTTATTACGCGATCGGGCCATTGACCTTCGAGCGCGTCCAGACCATCCAGCAACTGATCCGCATAGTCGGTGATCTTTGCGAACCACTGCATCAATTCTTTTTGAATGACCGGCGTTCCGCATCGCCAGCAGACGCCGCCCGAAGCTTGTTCATTGGATAAGGAGACGTCTTCCTTTGGACACCAATTCACCGGTGAGAGTTTTCGATAGAGCATCCCGCGTTCCCACATTCGAATGAAAAACCACTGATTCCATCGGTAGTACTCGGGATCGCAAGTGGCAATCTCACGCGACCAGTCGTAACTGAGGCCCATGCGTTGAAACTGCCACTTCATATAAGCAATTGCGTCGCGGGTGAATTTCTCCGGATCGGTTCCGTCTTTGATCGCGGCAGTTTCGGCGGGCTGTCCGAACGCGTCCCAGCCAAATGGATGAATCACGTTGAATCCGCGCATTCGTTTGTACCAGGAGAGCACATCTCCGATGGCAAAGTTGCTGACGTGACCAATATGAGCGCGGCCGGATGTGTAGGCCAGCATCTCGAGGCAATAGAACTTCGGACGTTCGGAGTATTCAGTGACCTCAAAGGCCTTCTCATCCGCCCATCGCTTCTGCCATTTGGTTTCGATCTCGGTTGGAAAATATTTCTCTTTCATGATCGTATCCGTCCAAACTCCATAGTTCGCGAAAAGTGTTAGATTGAATGTGTTTTCGAATGAGATGTGGTGTGGACGCCCCTCACAGGAGGGGCGACGTAAGTCTGAGGAAGGTCGGCTCAGGTTTGGCGTTCACAACGGGTATATTAAATGTCGCTCTCGATTCAGGCAACCGAAAAAGCCAAACACTGAAAAAGCTCGACACGGAATATGCTTGAAAACTCTACGCAGCCAAGGCTTATCCACTACAACACCTTTCTCTCCCTGGCGTACGCCATACTCTGGAATGTCCTCTTTCACTTCAACAGTGTCCAATAGCTGTGCTTTTCTCATTTCCAATATATCCTCTCCTTCAATGCATTCGGATGAGGCTTACCTCTCTTCTCTGGCGGCATTCACCTCCTCAGGCCCTGCGAGTTCTCTTATTCGATTTAAGTTCCAGTTGTAGTCCCGCTCCTTATCGACAGGAGTCTCCAGGATGAATGGGACGCCCTGAAATTTGGAATTATGCATTATGCGCCGAAATCCTTCATCTCCGATATGACCGAGTCCAATGTGCTGATGTCGATCCACTCGCGAGCCAAGCGGCGCCTTGGAGTCGTTGCAATGAATCAGCTTGATTTTGTCGAAGCCGAACGAGCGCTCAACCTCCCGAATCGTCTGTTTCAAGCCCTTCTCGGTAGAGATATCATAGCCCGCCGCGAGCGTGTGGGCCGTGTCGAGACAGACACCAATGGGTAAATCGTTAAGACCTGCCGCAAGATCGGCAACCTGATCGAAGCGGCATCCGATCGACGAACCCTGCCCGGCGGTGTTTTCGATCAAGATAGTCAATCGGTCTATCTTTAATCCTCTTGTCGCAAGCTTGATCGACTCTATAGCGGTTGCTATCCCGTAATCAGTTGAGGCGCCCACGGGATTCCCTGGATGAACCACCAGAAAATCAGCGCCGATCGAAATGGCTCGCGTGATCTCCTCCCGAAATGCTTCGCGGGATCGCGCGAGAAGGACCTCGTCCGTTGCCGCCAGATTGATCAAATATACGGAATGAATTGCCAGCGGCCAAAGGCCCACGTCATCTCGCGTCGAACGCATAGATGAAATGTCTGAATCGAGTAAGGGATTCGTCTTCCACCCGCGCGGATTGCGCGAGAAGATTTGAAGACAATCACAGCTTTTGTCTCGCGCAGTGTGCGCTGCTTTAGCGAGCCCGCCTGCGATCGAGGCATGCATGCCAATTCTCGGAGCTAAACTCATGGATTAACGTTACCGCGAGACGGAAGGATGGAACCAGCGGCTCCAGCCATTGGTGGGCTGCATGAAAATGCGAATGGCTCGTGAAAATCAAATTAGTCAGCGGGGCAAGATGAGGGTGAGGCGCAGCCCGAAGAGCCGCACCCCACTTCGGGGCGCTGATCGTTGTACATCGGCGAGCGGCTACGTCGCCCGAGCGACATCATGAGCCGTCACGCTTGCCGCGAGTTGAGACAAAACTACGGCGATGTCGGCTAATGAATCGAACCACGTCGGCGAGTACTCGGTGATACAGTGCTCACCCGTATACTGGAGACATTTCGACGCGCACATCGACAGCTTTGACCGAGCCTCTTCGTCGATCCCTTTTAAGCCGCCGCGGCTTGAATTAGAATCTTGGACGACTCGGCAGACCGGATCTTTAGTTCCACGCTGGGCGTTATTAGAAACGCTCCGGCGTTTGGAGGAATCGTAATGAAACGAAGTTCGTCGATCGTCCTCACTCTCTTTCTGTTAACACTAACCGGAATTACTATTGGCTCGCCGTTGGCTGATCCGGATTGGCCGCAGTGGCAGGGGCCTGACCGAACAAACATCTCGAAAGAGACCGGTCTGCTGAAACAATGGCCGGCGAGCGGACCTCCGGTGGCGTGGGCCATTTCAGGAATTGGAGAAGGCTACGGCTCGGTCAGTATCAAGGGCGCGCAGATCTTCGTTCAGGGCGCCAAGAACAACCAGAGCGTCTTGTTCTGTCTTAATCGCGCGGACGGCAAGACGCTGTGGACCGCGCCAATCGGAAAGCGAGGTTCTCAAGACCGAGGCAACGGACCGCGAGGCACTCCGACAGTAGATGAAGATCGAGTCTACGTCTTGACTGAACGAGGCGATCTAGCCTGTGTATCGGCGAAGAACGGTTCTGTCGTCTGGACCAAGAATATCCTCACCGACTTCGGCGGCGGTAACCCGCAATGGCTCTTAAGCGAATCGCCGCTTGTGGACGGCGCCAATTTGATTATCACGCCGGGCGGACAGGACGCGGGATTAGTCGCTCTGGACAAGATGACGGGCAAGCTCATCTGGCGGACAAAGGGGTTGAGCGACGGCGCCGGTTATTCCTCTTGTGTAGTAGCCGATGTGCACGGAGTTCGCACCATAATGACGCTCACCGCTGAAGCGGCGGTTGGCGTGCGAGCCAACGACGGCAAACTCATGTGGCGATATCGGCGAGTCGCAAACAATGTCGCCAACGTAGCCACTCCAATCTACTCCGACAATAAAGTCTTCTACACCTCGGCGTATGACACCGGCTGCGCTCTGTTGGATCTCACCGCAAACGGCGCTGAGGTCTCCGCAAAAGAGGTTTATTTCAGTCGCGATATGCAGAACCACCACGGTGGAGTGGTGCTGATAAATGGGTATCTATACGGCTTTTCGAATTCGATACTGACCTGTCTGGATTTCGCCACGGGCAAGGTGGTGTGGAGGGATCGCAGCGTCGGCAAGGGCTCGCTCACGTATGCGGACGGCAATCTTTATCTGCTTGGCGAGAACAACACGGCCGGCCTCGCCGAAGCAACGCCCGAAGGCTACAAAGAGAAAGGAAAGTTCCATATCACGGATCAGGGCTGGCCAAGCTGGGCCCATCCGGTCGTCTGTGGAGGCAAGCTCTACATACGAAACCAGGGAACCCTCACTTGCTACGACGTAAAAGCGAAGTAGGGAGGAATGCGTTTATCGTGAGTACCGAATCCGAGGAGTTACTCAACGCGTGGCGCCAGTCCGCGGAGTACTGGAGCAAGCATCGCGCGACCGTTCGCCGGATGTTTGCGCCGGTCACCAGCGCGATCGTTGAAGAGGCTCGAATCCGTCGCGGCCAGAATATCCTCGACGTCGCAGGTGGACCAGGCGAGCCTTCTTTAACGATAGCCGAGGCTGTGGGTCCCGACGGAGCTGTTACTTATACGGACGCCGTATCCGGTATGGTAGAAACAGCCCGAAACGAGGCCGGGCGGCAAAACATCACTAATATTTCCTTTCTCGAATGCCGCGCCGACGGGCTTCCTTTTTCCGACGATTCATTCGACGTTGTCACCTGCCGCTTCGGAGTCATGTTGTTCAGTGATCCGCCTGCCTCACTCAGAGAAATGCTCAGAGTCACTAAACCAGGAGGCGTCGTTGTTCTAGCCGTCTGGCACACGAGCGAAATGAATCCATTTCTTAACGCGGTCACAAGGGCGATGGCTCGGCATGTCGAGTCGCCTCCCTCCGATCCCTGCGCGCCCGGCGCCTTTCGATTCGCGGAGCCCGGATCGCTTGTAGCTCTGTTCAGAGAAGCCGGCGCGGAGAATGTGCAAGAACGAATTCTGAGCTTCAAGATCGAAGCGCCTATAGCGCCGAGCGACTTCTGGCCGTTGCGAGTAGAGCTGTCGGATACATTAAGAGATAAAGTACAAAGAATGACGCCGGCACAGCTCGCCGTGATCGAATCGGAGGTTCAAGAAGAGATAAGTCAATTCTTCGGTGAATCAGGGATGAGCTTTCCGGCTTCGGCAATCATAGTATCGGGAATGAAATCAACAATCTGAGAACATGTCGCCGGGCCATAGCGATGAGACGAAAATATGTCGCTGGGCCCATAGCCATGAGACAAGAATATAGGGTAGTGAGGTAATAGCCCGCTGCCGAATAGAGCCAAAATTGACACGACCGATTCCAACCTGTATCCTCTCGGGCAGTCGCGCAAAGAACTTGCGCGTGAAGCATTTGAACATTTGATTTTCGACAGAGTGCCCGCGTAGCTCAGCGGATTAGAGCGTTGGTCTCCGGAACCAAAGGTCGCGCGTTCGAATCGCGCCGCGGGTACCAAGTTTTCAAAGGCTTACGGCCACCCTTGAGGTGGCTTTTGATTTTACTCCCGCATTTGTTCACACATTCAATCGTTACGTCGGGCATCACACCGATACAAAGGTCCTTCGCATCGTGCGAATTGTCAGCAACAGCAAGTAACCTCATTGCCTAGCTTGCAACTGCCAAGACCGCTCAAAGCTTGTAACGTACTCCCGAATGGAGTACGTTTCAGGCGGAGACAAAAGAGATGCCTGACACGAGAGCTAAGACCGAGCGAATGCAAATCCGTATCGACGATTCTTCCAAGAGCAAGATTGAGCGCGCTGCCCGGTATTCCGACAAAACGGTGAGCGAGTTCGTTATTGCCAATGCTACAGCCGCCGCTGAAAGAATCCTCGAGGAGCACGATCAGATTATCCTGTCGGCAACAGATTGGGATGTTTTCTATAGGGCGCTGCTCCATCCGCCCAAGCCCAACAAGGCCCTCACAACAGCATTCAAACGGTACCGGAGACGACAAGGGAAATGACGGAGTCTCCCCCGTTGGTTGTTGAACCTTTTTCAAGCTCACATATCCGCGATTCGTTTGCTTGCGGTTATGAAGCCTTAGACACCTACATTCGTCGCTATGCCGGCCAGGATATAAGGAGGCGCGTTTCGCTGGTGTTTGTTGCGTGTCGAGCCGGCGCGCGGGTCATCAGCGGTTATTACACGTTGAGCGCTTCGAGTTTTCGCAAGGACGCTCTTCCCGCGGAATTGGCCAAGAAACTACCGCACTATCCGGTTCCGGCAGCGATCCTGGGTCGGCTCGCCGTCGATCGATCATGTCACGGTCACGACCTGGGAGAGTATCTGTTGATGAATTGCTTTGAGCGTGTTCTGCAGGCGAGCCGACTCATAGCGGTTCACGCGATCATTGCTGATGCCAAAGATGAGAAAGCAAGGGCATTCTACCAGCGATATGGTTTCAAGCCGTTTGCAGATCGGCCACTTCGGCTGTTTATGCCGATGGGGACGCTGGAGCAATTGCTGGTGGGTCGAGAGACCAGAAGATAGTGGCTACGCCTTTAGCATTGAGGGACATCACTTTTTGACCGGCGCATCGTTTATCAGAACCACCATGTCGCTGCCGATTCCGTTCGTTCGCGGCGTCCACACAACGCTCAGCACATCTGTCCAGCCACGATTGTATAGAAGGCGTTTCGTACGACTCTGCGTTTTTGTGGCAGCTTGATTCTGCGACGTAGCGACAAAGACGATGATTGAGGTCTCGTTGCCCTGGAACTACACCCATATCTTAATCGAATCAGGCGTGGCTGCTTGATCTAAATCGACTCATCGCAAAGAGCACCCAAGAGTTTCGCGAAGGTGAAGGCAGGCCCGCACGAGAGTTCTTGGCGGAACTGCAGGGCGAGAAGAAGAGGGTTACGAGGCGCCGAACCAGAGCATGACGGCCCGATTCATCGTTCAAACGTCCCCCCACTTTGAACGGCAGTTCAAAAAGCTTCGCAAACACCACCCCGAGTTAACCGGGCTCTTTCGCGAAGCGATCGAGATTCTCGAGATTGATCCCTATTAACCGCACCCGGCGCCATTCCATTAAGAATTGGTTGATCCGCAAGAGGATGGGCAATAACCTCTGAACAAGAGATGATCTCTTGATGAACTTGTCCGATGACGGATATATTCTCGGCTCTGAGGCGAATGCTTAATTACTGAAACCTTGCGGGCGCGCTCAGAATGGAGAACGGTTCCTTAGGAGCATTCACTCTCCCTTATATTAATAAATGTTGACCATAGAACGAAGTCGTAGTATGTTGCTGCGGTCAGGCATTTGAGTTTCCGGCAGTAGCCCCTGCCGAATAACCTAGCTCCATTAGAGTAATCCGTTCCTGGTTCGAATGCCGGCCGGCGCTTTCCACTGCGAAGCCGCGATCAAGCTGGCCGGTGCGACAAACATGTCGCGTGCGAGTGATACGCTTCCCATCAATCGTTATGACAAGTCTCAAGCCGAATGGACATCGCGTGCAAGTTCACGCCTATGAGCGACTCAGCCGAATCGTTGTCGAGATTCAAAAAAATACATGCCCAAGTGTGTCTTTCATGCAGGACGATTTTGGAACTCCGCCAAACAGGGTCACACCTTCCAGACTCCGAACAATTGGGATCGCGACGAATATCTTACGCGAGGATTTGGAATGTTCGGCGGCGGAGCTCCGGTGGAGGTCGAGGTTAAGTTCGACTCATATCAGGGGAGATATGCTCGCGAGCGCCCGTTTCATCCAACGCAACTAAGCAAACCAATAAGCGATGGGCGGCTGCGCGTGACGTTTGAGACGACGGAAGCGGCGCTGGAACAAATGGCGCGGTGGCTGATGCAGTATGGCGAACACGCGCGAGCGCTGCGTCCAGCGGTGCTGCGCAAGATGATGCTTAAAAAATTAACGGCCACTGCCGCACTGTACTGCGGCTACGTTGAGACACCTGACTTTCACATCAAGAGGAACTTCGATGGATAACCTGAGATTCCAAGCAAGATTTCGAGCCTTGACTGGGTACAATCCTTTTCCTTGGCAAATCGAGCTTTTTGCGACGTGTGTTGCAAAGCGCGAGTTTCCCCAATCCTGTAATTTGGCAACTGGTCTAGGCAAGACATCAGTTATCGCAATATGGCTTATCGCCTTGATGGATCACCCTGAATCGGTGCCGCGCCGACTAGTCTATGTGGTAAATCGCCGCACGGTAGTAGACCAAACGACAGATGAGGTTATGAACATTCGAGCGAATCTAAGCAATCTGGAAGACCGCCCTAACAACGTGCGGGAATTAAAAATCAGTACGCTAAGAGGACAATTCGCAGACAATCAAGAATGGTCCGCCGATCCTTCATGCCCCGCCGTTATTTGCGGCACGGTGGATATGATTGGGAGCCGATTGCTTTTCAACGGCTACGGCGTCGGGTTCAAGGCAAGGCCACTGCACGCGGGTTTTCTTGGACAGGATGTTTTGGTCGTGCATGATGAGGCGCACCTAGAGCCAGCGTTTCAGGATTTGCTGATCGCTATCAAGAAAGCACAATGGGAAGACGAACGATCACAACCCATGCCTTGGCGCAAGCTTCGTGTAATGGAATTAACGGCTACATCGCGGCAGAACGGAGCAGAGGGGCAGAAAAAGAATTCGTTCGGCTTGACTGATGAGGAGAAAGATCCGCCTGAAGTCATTCCCGATCCCCCGACTGAACCCATTCATCTTGTCTGGCGGCGGCTAACGGCGAAGAAATGCCTCGATCTCCACGTTGTTGGAACTGAAAAGGGAGCCGTAGCCAAACGGATTGCTGATTTCGCCGCCGACTACCAGGACAAGCAAAACACCGTGTTGATCTTCGTTCGGACACTCGAAGATGTCGAGGCTGTGCAGAAAGAACTAGAGAAGAAAACAACCTGTAAGATCATTTTGCTGACTGGCACGATGCGGGGCAAGGAGCGAGACGAGTTGGTGCATCAGCAATCCTTCAAGCGGTTCCTCAAGGACTCCACTCCCGGCGAGACTGTGTACCTCATCTGCACCAGCGCCGGAGAAGTGGGCATTGACATCTCTGCTGACCACATGGTCTGCGACCTCAGCCCCTTTGACAGTATGGTCCAGCGATTGGGCCGCGTGAACCGCTACGGCGATGGCAATGCGACGATTGACGTGGTGTATTCTGCCGCCTTTGATGAGAAAGACAAGTTATCTCCCGTCCGTAAAAAGACACTGGAGCTGCTGAAGCAACTGCCGCCATCACGGGAAGGCGAAGATGAATCAACCACGCGCCGCAGAAATGCAAGCCCGAAAGCATTGGGCGATTTGCGTCAGCGCACTGATCTGCCGTGCAAAATCGAGGAGGCATTGACACCCGTTCCCACCATCTTGCCTGTTACCGACATACTCTTCGACGCTTGGGCCCTGACTACCATCCGCGGGAAACTTCCTGGCCGACCGGCTGTTGAACCATACCTGCACGGCATCAGCGAGTGGCAACCGCCAGAGACGTATGTCGCCTGGCGACAAGAGGTGTGGGAGCTTCGCCGCGAGTTCACTGACGAAGAAGATCAAGAGCAGTTTCAAGAGTTCGTAACCGAGCTTCTTGAAGATTATCCACTCAAACCTCACGAACTTCTTCGTGACAGTACCTGTCGCAAGAACAGCGGGATCCGAGACAAGCTCGTGAGACTCGCCGAAAAACACGGCGACCTTCCAGTCTGGATTCAGGACGCTAACGGAACTGTTAGCGTGACGTTGCTTTCGAAGGTAGCTGATCTTCCATTGGTCAATTGTACTGTAATTTTGCCACCAGAAGCCGGTGGCCTGAAGGTTACTGATGGGCGGTCGACGGGTTTATTCGACGGGTCGGACTACGTGCCCGAGCATCGAAATAATTATGACGTGGCCGATCTGTGGGAAGACGACAAGGGGCCACTGCGAAAGCGCATTTGGCAGGGTGACAATAAGCCCACCGGGATGACGCTTGAACGCGAGATCAGATTTGAAGACCTTGAGGACGAAGATGCCGGGCCGCCAAAGGTCTGGCGTTGGTTCGTCAGGAAGCCGGAAGCAGCCAACGAACGTAGCAAGGAAGCACACAAACTCCAACCCCACCTGGATGATGCCAAGGGTTGTGCGACCCACATAGTTGGAAGATTGTTTGAGGCGGAGAGCGATATTGCGAAAGCAGTCATTCTGGCGGCTTGGTGTCACGACCTCGGCAAGAACCGTGAACGCTGGCAACGTAGCCTCGGCAGCGACTACTACCCCGATGAAGTGTACGCCAAATCGGGATCGCTTAACGGTAGGCCCCCACTGCGCCCACGTGATTTCCTCAGAGATCATTATCGGCACGAGTTCGGCTCAGTGCTGGACTTGGCCTTGGGTGATGAAAGCCAACCGCACTACGGGGAGTTCATCAAGATGAGTCCAGAAATGCAAGACTTGGTTCTACATTTGATCGCTGCTCACCACGGGCGCGCTCGCCCGCATTTTCCTGTAGAGGAAGCCTTCGACCACAAGCATAAGGAGCCGGCCGCTAAGGAACTTGCGATTGAAGTCCCGCAGCGCTTTGCTCGCCTGCAACGAAAATACGGACGATGGGGCTTGGCATACCTTGAGTCACTGGTACGCGCGGCTGATTACATTGCCAGCGCGAACCCGAACACCGCCGGAAAGGAGGAATAAGCATGACGAATACTGAGCCCATCATTCGCATCAATGTAGACGTAACGAATCCGGGGCAGTTCTTTGCCTGCTGTGGTCTGCTTGAACTCGCAAGCCGGATTGATCAATACGCGATGGCTCATTTCGAGAACGGCCAATTTTGGGTAGCCGGTGATGTTCAGACCGTGCTTGATCGCTTCTTTGCCTGCAAAGTCAAAGTAGACACGAAAGCCGTTGTCAAAAGTGACGACGATGCTGACGAAGCGGATGAAAAGGATGAGGTCAATTCACACCGAGGCCGCATTTACCCAATGACGCTTGGCGACCCATTCAATCTGCTGCTTGATTGGTGGAATGATAGAGAAGCGCAAGGTCAACGGTTGAAGACTTGGACGGCGGGTATGCGTGTTACTGACCTTCTCCTGGGCTTCCACAAGAAACAGAAACGGAAGGGGCAAACCGTTCTAACGTACATACCTTCCATGCGGGATCATTTCGCGGCAGCCGTGAAACGAAGCCCGGATGATTGGCTGCGCGAAACCTGGCCGATTAAAGAGCCAAGCGACTTTGCCTACGACAGCCGGCTTTCGCGAAAAAATGCTCTCGATCTAGGACACACCTCCATTGGCATAATGGCCTTCTCGCCAGCCATTGATGTTTTGACGTTGATTGGGCTGCAACGCTTTCGCCCAAGAATGGTGGAAGTGTGGACTCGCAATCGCTATTTCACTTGGAGCCAGCCACTGCCAGTCGAGGTCGCTGCCGTAGCAACGCTGGGGCTGCTTCCTCGTCTCAACGGAACTTGTTTTGAGTTCCCCATCAAAGCGCGTGATGCGCAGGGACGTTATAAGCTCTTCGGTCACGCTCAACCTATAAGGAGTTCCCATGTCTGAACTATTGAGCAAGTACGATGATCTTCTCAAAGATTCCGGTCCAGCCGCTATTGTGTTCAAGCAATGGCTCAAACCTGTTGGTAGTGAAGTTTTCTTTCCCCCAACCTACGCGAATCCATCGCAGAGAAAAGGAGACCCGCCGGTTTACAACATTGATCGCTTCGAGAGCGCAAAGCATTCCGTCTGCGTGATTGATAGTATTCCATCCCAAGCTAATCGCATTGAGCCGTCTCTTGGGCGAGTGACCGACAAAGAAGGCAAAGCCATCAGGCTCGTGCCCAAAGTTGTGGTCAAAACGATGGTTGACGGCGAAGAAAAGCAAGTGAATTTGCTCGAAGCCGGGCATCGCGCCGCCGATGCCGTTGTTCAGCTTTCCTCGCTTCGGGAGGACATCACGAAAGCTATCAAAGCCTATCGAGATGGAGATGCAACCCGGTTAGCCAAGCTCGCGCCAACTTCTCTGGTGTTTGGAATGTGGGACTCGCGCAAGAGCGGCGTGAAAGTGCCTCGGTTGTTGAACTCGATCATCCGAGCTTATGACGTGTTAGAGCATCGACGCTCATCGCAATTCAATGCGGCTCTGGATTTTGAATCTGCCGGTGTCGTGCCGGGCAAAGGCGACAAGAAACTGTCTGAGGTAGGCATGAATGGCGCACCAGCGACATTCCAGCACGGCGGCATTGAAGCCCGCGGCGGCATCTGCCGTGATGCGTCGTTGAATCTCTGCACCTTGCGCGATATTCCTGGCACAGATGAGAACCAGACACTCGCGTTGCAGCGTTACATCCTCGGCCTCTCGCTTGTCGCGCTGACCTACTTCGACGGCAAGATATTCAACCTTCGCCAGGGATGCCAACTTGTTGCAATTCCAGAAAAGCCGATGACGCGGACATTCATTAATGCGGACGGTTCTGAGACTCCGTTTGGTGACGATGCCGAGGGCGTTCTGGCTTACGCTGCATCAGCCGCAGCCGCATTCGGAGTAGACAATGACCGCATTGACGAGAAGTTCAATCCGACATTGGCAAAAGATGAGTTAAAGAAGAGCACTAAAGATGAGGAAGGAGGCAAGTCGTGACGCGATACCTTCTTCTTTCGATCTATTTCCTTGATGATCGTTATCACGGCCTGACCGACAACGGCGATAGACCTGAGTGGCCGCCTTCACCATTTCGCGTATTTCAAGCACTGGTAGCTGGCAACGCTCGCGGACCGACAATTTCGGAGTCGCTGAAGAATGCGCTGCAATGGCTCGAATCACTCAAAGAACCTCCCGACATAATTGCGCCGCAAGCGCAGACAGGGCGAACCTCGCTGACTTATGTGCTCAACAACGTTTCGTCTCGAAGTCGCACACCCAAGACCATCCAGCCGACACTGCTTAACGGTGACCGGCTTGTTCAGTACGCGTGGAAGTTTGATGCGTCAGATGCCGACAGTGTGAAGCACGCCGAATCGCTCAAGGACGCGGCTCGCCATATCAACGCGTTAGGTTGGGGCATAGATTTAGCTGTAGGTAACGGTGATATTGTCGAAGCTCTGCCGCCATTGCCAGAACACCGAATTCAATACCACCCAGCTAACGCAGGTTTTTCATGGGGGTTGGATTTGCGAGTGCCCAGGCAAGAAAGCCTGCTTTCGCTTGAGCGAACATACGGTGATTTCATCAGGCGTTATGAATTGCCGGGCGTTACGAAGCTGGAATCAGCAGGCGCAATCTACGATCTGTGTCGTTATGTTGTCGGAGCCACGCGGCCAAACGTCGCGTTTCGTCTTGTGAACGCCGATGGGGATACCATTTCAGTTCGTCATCAAATGCTTGCGCCTTTGGTGGGATTAGTGCGCGCCTTAGCTAATCACTCCGATGTGGCTGCGTCTCTAGGGCAAGATGTCATTGACCGTGAGATCAAAGGCCATCCGAAGGAAAGCACAAACGAGCGCGTTTCGATCTTACCTTTGCCGACGATTCGCAAAGGCCCAACCGATGGGCGAATTCGCCGAATCATGCTGGCTCAGCCTTATGACTCCAACGGAATGCTTTGCGAACGGCTCGGACGTTTGTTTGATGGGCAGGAATTGACTGCATTCAGTGAGGATGACCGATTCCCGCCCATCTTTCTCGAACGGATTACTCGGCGCGATACGGTCTTGCCTTACTACACAGGTATTTCCCGTGTTTGGGCATCAGTGACACCTGTACTTCTGCCAGGATACGACGACCGCAAAGAGCACCACGGCGATCATCAGAAACGCCTGGCACGCGCTGAGCAACTGGTGTGTAAAGCCTTGAGACATGCCGGGATTGCTATTCCAGCCTATGTCGAGCTTTCTCATGTTCCCTGTTGGACTGGCTCGCTCCACGCCCAAGAATACAACCCGCGAGAGAAACTCGCGCATTATCCGCGCTGGCATGTACGGCTTACATTTGAGCGACCTTGGATGGGTCCGCTCGTTATTGGTGCTGGGCGGCACTGTGGTTTCGGACTCTTTGCACGAATGAATGAATAGTTCCTTGGCACAAGAAGGCCAATTATCTGCACGCCTCAATATCCAAATTGAGTAGTTTACTTCAGGAGAAAAAGTAATGGCTCGTGTGATTCAATCTCTAGATTCGCTATTTGCGCTAACCTCTCTTGCCGTTGATCCACAGACTACTGCTGCGGGCTATGCGCTCACTTCAAGGAATCTCCCGCTCGTCCAAGACGCTCTCCCCTTCGCCGAGCAGGTGCGTCGTGCTCTCATTCGCAATCGCGTGGACACCTCGCACTCCGAGGCCATCACAGGCAAGACGGCTGACGGAGTGCCGCTCGAAGGACATGAGCACGCCCACTATTTGGCAACTGATGAAGACAATGATGGGAGGCTCGATCACGTGACGGTCTATGCTCCGCGTGGATTCGATGCCGGCGACGTAGACGCGCTGGGCCGGTTGACTTGCATTTTTCGACAAGGCAATAGACCAGACGTACGAATGGTGCTTACAGGACTTGGCGGGCGCGAGGCATTCGCAAAGCTGGCGATCTTCGATTGCTCAAGGCGATGGCGGTCCGTAACTCCGTTCGCGTTGCCGCGGTTTTCCAATCGCGGCGGAGGCAAGGGGCCACGCCCGCGCGACCTGCCAGAAGCGCAACTACAGCGCGAACTGCGCTCGCGTGGATTGCCGGAGCCGGTCGCGATCAAACGCATCGAAGGCTATGCTGCGGAGGGGCGTCCGCTGGTGCGCTGGCTGGAGTTTCATACACGACGCTTCAAAGGCGATGAAGGTCACGGCTTGGCTGGATTTGAAATCGAGTTTGCGGAAGCCGTAGCCGGACCGCTCGCGCTCGGATTCGCTTGTCACTTTGGGCTGGGATTGTTTGCGCCAAACACAGAGCGAGGATAGCAGTATTCCAGACAACAGAATGCGAATCGTCGAGATCAACAACCGAACTAATGACAATTCCACTCTGTTCAGAATCGAACACCTCGAAACCGGCTCGCCTTCACTTTCGCTCTGTTCCGACGATCTTCTAATCGAGCCGCGCAAACGCTCTCGAACTCATAAAAATGAATTCTGTGTCGCAACTGATTTTTCCTAAGCCATTCGGAGCATACCCTTCATTCATCTTCGTTAATCTTCTTTGGCGCGGAAATATTGGCTTGATGGCAGGTGAAGTTGAATATCACCAGAAAAAATGTTTCAAAGTAACGCGCGAAGGGCATTGGCAGGTATTCAAACCGCACTATGGACTTTTCGCGAAGGCTGGCGTATTCTGTGCAAGCCTCAAACGCACTATTAAGCAGGTTCTTTAGCGGTCCCCTAACTCAAGTCTGAATAGTTTCGAAGGGCATTTCACCTACGGACAACCAAAACGTCGGCGCCCACTCGCATCTTTAGGTGTTCTTCTCAGCCGCATAGGAGGCGCGTCATGTCAGCAGTAGCGAGTTTGAATTCACCGGAGCAGTTTCCTGCCCGGATGATCAATGAGTATTCATACTGTCCCCGCTTATTCTACCTCGAATATGTTCAGCAGGAGTGGGATCACTCCGCTGACACACTCGAAGGCAAGTTTGTCCATCGGCGGGTTGATACTCAAGCGGGCCAGGCGCCGGCAGCAGATGATCTCGATCAGAATTCCCGCATACATGCTCGCTCTATAGATGTTGGCTCGCAGAGATTGGGCGCGATTGCGCGAATCGATCTGCTCGAAGGTGAGAACGGATGGGTTATGCCGATTGATTATAAGCGAGGCTCGGCGCCCGACGTGCCGGAAAGATCGTGGGAACCTGAGCGCGTGCAATTATGTTTGCAGGGGATGTTACTGCGCGACAATGGCTACAATTGCGACGAGGGCGTGATCTACTACGCGGAGTCACAGGAGCGGGTCACGGTACTGTTCGATGCTGAGTTAACCACCCGTACGTTGGAGCTGCTTGATGAAGCGAGAAGCACGGCCGAATCCGGTCGAATACCGCCGCCATTAATAGATTCGCCTAAATGTCCACGCTGCTCATTAGTCGGGATATGCTTGCCTGATGAAGTCAATCTCCTAAGAATCGAAGCTCAACCGACTCTGCCTTTCGAGACGGAAGCGGTTTCTGATGAAGAACAGGTACAGGTAACACCGCGAGTCAGGAATTTGATCCCCGCTCGAGACGACAAGCTCGCGCTCTATGTTCAAGGCCAGGGCCATAGTGTTGGCTTGAAGGGCGAGCTATTGGAGGTTCGCGACAGGAAAGAGGTCGTTGCAAGAGCGCGCTTAAGGCAGGTGTCTCAGCTTAGCCTGTTCGGGAATGTTCAGTTGTCGGCCCAGGCATTGCGCGAGGTAGCATCGCGTGATGTCACCATCTTGCACCTTTCATACGGCGGCTGGTTGTCGGCGGTAACGACTCCACCGCCGCATAAGAACATCGAATTGCGGCGGCGTCAGTTTCAGGCTGCAGCGGATAAGGCAATCTGTCTCTATTTGGCACGAGCATTTGTTTCAGGAAAGATTCGCAATTCGCGGACGCTTCTTCGCCGAAATGCTCGTCAACTGCATCCACACATCACTCATCGAATGGCTGAGGCTCGTCATCGGGCCGACAAAGCAGCGAGCTTGGAACAGCTTCTGGGAATGGAAGGCAGTGCTGCTCGAGATTATTTCGCAAGCTTTTCTCAAATGCTCAAGGTAACCGATGAGTCACTCACGGCGTTCGATTTTACTTCGCGGAATCGCCGTCCTCCGCGAGATCCTGTGAACGCCTTGCTGTCGTTCCTGTACGCGATGTTGACCAAGGAGATGGTAGTCACGTTGATTGGCGCTGGTTTCGATCCGTACCTTGGCTTTTTTCATCAGCCAAGATACGGAAGGCCGGCGCTGGCGCTCGATCTGATAGAGGAGTTCCGTCCGCTTATCGCCGATTCGGTTGTAATCGGATTGATCAATACCGGCGAGATTCGCCCGAAGGATTTCATTGCGAGGGCGGGTTCATTCGCGCTCAAGACGGAAGGGAGAAAACGGGTTCTTGAAGCATATGAGCGGCGGCTTGATACCGAAGTTACGCACCCGCTATTCGGTTATTCGATAAGTTACCGCCGCGTGTTTGAGGTGCAGGCGCGGCTGTTGGGGCGTTTCCTTATGGGCGAGATCGCGGGATACGAGCCATTTTGCACGAGGTAAACTTAACGGCCGCCCTTCACAATGAGGCACTCCCGGATATGAATCAGATGAACATTAATGCGGCCTGGACGCCGTTGCATTAGGTCCTCCGATAAAGTTCGAATACCGGGAGAGGAAGGGCCGGTTTATGGATTTAGTTGCTGCGTTGCATTAGGTCCTCCGATAAAATTCGAATACCGGATATCTTTGTATGCAAACCCGATACATTGTGAGTTATGACATTTGTGATCCAAAGCGCTTGCGGCTCGTCCACAAGACGATGATGGGATATGGGGAACCACTGCAGTATTCGGTTTTTTGCTGCGATCTTTCTCCTTCAGAACGTATAATGCTGATCGCGGATTTGACCGAAATCGTGGACCATCGTGAAGATCAAGTCATGCTAATCAATATCGGCCCCGCTGATGGGAAAGGACGCCAGAGCATTGAGACCGTGGGTCGCGCGTTGAATACGGAAGGACTCGAACGTCGCACAATCATTGTTTAGAGTAACTCGCGAGAGCCTTACCGATGGGAGCAACACTGGCGACCGCTCGATGCTTTAATATGTGGGGGATAGCTTGGAGCAAGTACATTCAAGAGGTAAGATGATCGGGTGCGCAAGAGAGGCGCTCGCAAGGGCTACTGTAACGATAGTCTTTGCTGAGTTTGGGACCAGAGCCGTTTCCACGCGCGTGAGTGCGTGGCTCCATTGAAGCCTAGACCTACTCCGTCACGAAGTGTGGGAGCGCCGCCGTTTCCACGCGCGTGAGTGCGTGGCTCCATTGAAGCCAGCAAGGATGTCGTAGTCGAAGGCGTGAAAATGCTCGTTTCCACGCGCGTGAGTGCGTGGCTCCATTGAAGCGCAAGCAGAAATACTTACCGTTGCCGCTTGACGGCATGTTTCCACGCGCGTGAGTGCGTGGCTCCATTGAAGCAATTCCCTTCGCATCAAACGCACCATCAAGGTATGCGTTTCCACGCGCGTGAGTGCGTGGCTCCATTGAAGCATCAACGCGACTGATTTACTACCATCGCCCCAGAGGCCGTTTCCACGCGCGTGAGTGCGTGGCTCCATTGAAGCTAAGGCGCTCATCGCCAATAGACCGCCAGAAAAATGTTTCCACGCGCGTGAGTGCGTGGCTCCATTGAAGCATCTTATCTCTGTTCGTGCGCTTCATTTGGTTTCGGTGTTTCCACGCGCGTGAGTGCGTGGCTCCATTGAAGCACCGTCACTCGGGAAGATGTTTCTTGATCGCAAAGCGGTTTCCACGCGCGTGAGTGCGTGGCTCCATTGAAGCTGCCTGTGCCGGTATCGCTCGCGTCGAGTGCTCCCGTTTCCACGCGCGTGAGTGCGTGGCTCCATTGAAGCATACATCCCCCGGCGGAAACGCAGGGCACCGTCGATGGTTTCCACGCGCGTGAGTGCGTGGCTCCATTGAAGCACTGTGGACGATGCGCAGGCAGCCGGCGAAGCATGGGGGTTTCCACGCGCGTGAGTGCGTGGCTCCATTGAAGCCAGCCGCTATCCGCAAACGAAAGTCGATACCATTCGGGTTTCCACGCGCGTGAGTGCGTGGCTCCATTGAAGCAAAGCGGCCGCGAGCCGCTGGTCAGCTTCGTTTGCGAGTTTCCACGCGCGTGAGTGCGTGGCTCCATTGAAGCTCACTGCACTCCGGCAGGGTGGACTTGAGACGGAGACGTTTCCACGCGCGTGAGTGCGTGGCTCCATTGAAGCAAGCAGGTCGTTCAACGTGGACTGATTCAGGTAGCAGGTTTCCACGCGCGTGAGTGCGTGGCTCCATTGAAGCCCCAAGTTTCTTGCGTGCATCAGTGCGCGCGGCCTTGTTTCCACGCGCGTGAGTGCGTGGCTCCATTGAAGCCAGCTCCTTGTTCACGTCGTACTCTATCCCCAACTGAGTTTCCACGCGCGTGAGTGCGTGGCTCCATTGAAGCCACACGAACTTCGCAAGCGTGCGCCTCGCCGATCTTCGTTTCCACGCGCGTGAGTGCGTGGCTCCATTGAAGCTGTCACGCCGGCAGCCTTGGCGGCAACCGCCGCCTGGTTTCCACGCGCGTGAGTGCGTGGCTCCATTGAAGCAGCGAGGAGGCGCAGTGCTGCCGCAAGGGTTATATGGTTTCCACGCGCGTGAGTGCGTGGCTCCATTGAAGCATGAAGCGCATCCGCGGAAACGAACGCGGATTGTGGGGTTTCCACGCGCGTGAGTGCGTGGCTCCATTGAAGCCAGCTCGAAGCGCATCCGCTCGAAAGTGACGTTTGCGGTTTCCACGCGCGTGAGTGCGTGGCTCCATTGAAGCACGCCCGATTGGAAGATGGGTCCGGTACGGGCATTCGTTTCCACGCGCGTGAGTGCGTGGCTCCATTGAAGCTGCGCCTTGGCCTCCGGTGGATCAAAGCGCTTCTCGTTTCCACGCGCGTGAGTGCGTGGCTCCATTGAAGCGGATTACCCTTCGGGTTGGCCAGAGCCTGGTCAGCCGTTTCCACGCGCGTGAGTGCGTGGCTCCATTGAAGCCATCAGCCAGGCGGAATACCTGATCTCGGAAGGGCTGGTTTCCACGCGCGTGAGTGCGTGGCTCCATTGAAGCCCTAATCACCCCGGCTCGAATCAATTCGTTGACCTCGTTTCCACGCGCGTGAGTGCGTGGCTCCATTGAAGCGGAGTACTCGACGCCCAGGGTCGCGCTAAGATAAAGGGTTTCCACGCGCGTGAGTGCGTGGCTCCATTGAAGCTTTTTCACACATAACCACATAGTCAGCGGCCGATTTGTTTCCACGCGCGTGAGTGCGTGGCTCCATTGAAGCCAAGAGTTCTGAAGAGGCCATATGCCTTCCAGTCACGTTTCCACGCGCGTGAGTGCGTGGCTCCATTGAAGCAAAACCGCCGATGTCGGCAAGACGATCTATGTCGTTGTTTCCACGCGCGTGAGTGCGTGGCTCCATTGAAGCGTGGGAAGTCTTTTGTGAGGGAGTTTCTTTCAGGGGAGTTTCCACGCGCGTGAGTGCGTGGCTCCATTGAAGCGTTATCGTCGTCGTAGTTGATCGCGGCGTATAGGTTGTTTCCACGCGCGTGAGTGCGTGGCTCCATTGAAGCAAATTTTTGACTAGGATTATGTAGCGCTTTATCGCTAGTTTCCACGCGCGTGAGTGCGTGGCTCCATTGAAGCTTCTACCGACGGAATCCTGAGCAAAGTAGAACTGCCAGTTTCCACGCGCGTGAGTGCGTGGCTCCATTGAAGCCCAATTCGCGCGCGCCTATTGATTCCTGCTCCAGCCTGGTTTCCACGCGCGTGAGTGCGTGGCTCCATTGAAGCCTGGTAGTTACGGTCGTAGACGAGGAATGTCTGCGGGGTTTCCACGCGCGTGAGTGCGTGGCTCCATTGAAGCGGAGTCGATCCCGACGAGAGGTACCAAGTCAGCCTCGTTTCCACGCGCGTGAGTGCGTGGCTCCATTGAAGCAAGTTTAGTCCCCTTCCCTCGCGCAGGGAGCTGATGTTTCCACGCGCGTGAGTGCGTGGCTCCATTGAAGCGGTGTGCAACAGAGTGTGCACAACCTTGTCGACTCCGGTTTCCACGCGCGTGAGTGCGTGGCTCCATTGAAGCATCATCGCGCGGGATACCTTCTTCTCTCCGCGCTTCTGTTTCCACGCGCGTGAGTGCGTGGCTCCATTGAAGCACGCTCGCCCCGTGTTCTGCCCCCCACATGCTTGCGGTTTCCACGCGCGTGAGTGCGTGGCTCCATTGAAGCTTGTTCTTCTACTTCGCATCGCTCGCTCTTCGCTTTGTTTCCACGCGCGTGAGTGCGTGGCTCCATTGAAGCCCTCTTACCCGGCCCTCCTCCGGGCCTCTTTCTTAGGTTTCCACGCGCGTGAGTGCGTGGCTCCATTGAAGCGGATACGCGTATCCCGTAGATAATCGTTTGGGTAGGTTTCCACGCGCGTGAGTGCGTGGCTCCATTGAAGCAATTACCACCCATCCGTCACCGGCCATCTCGATCTCGTTTCCACGCGCGTGAGTGCGTGGCTCCATTGAAGCATGATCCCGCCGTCCACGCTGATGCGCGCCAGCGCCGAGTTTCCACGCGCGTGAGTGCGTGGCTCCATTGAAGCGTGCCGCGCGACCCTGAAGAACTGCGGATCGAACTTCGTTTCCACGCGCGTGAGTGCGTGGCTCCATTGAAGCTAACAAGCGGCCGGCCTCGAAGCACCGTGCGGCGGCTGTTTCCACGCGCGTGAGTGCGTGGCTCCATTGAAGCTTTGAGAAGTTGCGTTCCTTGATTCGCCGACGCAACTGTTTCCACGCGCGTGAGTGCGTGGCTCCATTGAAGCGGCTTCATTGATTGCATAATAAGTCTGGTCTTTGACGTTTCCACGCGCGTGAGTGCGTGGCTCCATTGAAGCCAGCCTGGTCAGCAGCGCGTTGAGCGCCGCTCTTGCCGTTTCCACGCGCGTGAGTGCGTGGCTCCATTGAAGCATAATATTCGGGGATATATCTGCCGTCACTTAAGCTGTTTCCACGCGCGTGAGTGCGTGGCTCCATTGAAGCTGGTACGTCGGTAGGACGTTGAGTTGCGCTGATAACGGGTTTCCACGCGCGTGAGTGCGTGGCTCCATTGAAGCGAGCAAATCCAAGCTCACGCAACGAAAGGAGAAATGGTTTCCACGCGCGTGAGTGCGTGGCTCCATTGAAGCTGATCTTGCTCTCTTTTTATTATATCATCCAGTTGAGTTTCCACGCGCGTGAGTGCGTGGCTCCATTGAAGCGTTGCTGCTAAAGGTATCCGAGTATCCGAGTATCCGGTTTCCACGCGCGTGAGTGCGTGGCTCCATTGAAGCGACGGTTCCTGCTTCAGCCGGTTTCTGAGAGTCGGCAGTTTCCACGCGCGTGAGTGCGTGGCTCCATTGAAGCAGCGAAGAGCGCGGGCGCTACTTCGCTGGACGTGAAAGTTTCCACGCGCGTGAGTGCGTGGCTCCATTGAAGCAATACGTGGCCCGATGGATGGAGCGGAGACGAGCCTGTTTCCACGCGCGTGAGTGCGTGGCTCCATTGAAGCCGCCGAAGCTGATCGGATATGGCCGGATCGCCAACAGGTTTCCACGCGCGTGAGTGCGTGGCTCCATTGAAGCAACCACTCCTTGAACTCGGCAGGGGAGTCAAACCGCGGTTTCCACGCGCGTGAGTGCGTGGCTCCATTGAAGCGACCAACTTGACGGCCAATACAAGGAGATTCGCGATGTTTCCACGCGCGTGAGTGCGTGGCTCCATTGAAGCGCTTAAAACCAAATCGGCCTGGTCGAACTCGGCCTTGTTTCCACGCGCGTGAGTGCGTGGCTCCATTGAAGCAATTTTCTCCTCCTCTTCCCGCTTCATTCAGACCGGAGTTTCCACGCGCGTGAGTGCGTGGCTCCATTGAAGCTTTTCCCCGTAAGTTAGGTCGAGCGCGGATTCGCCCGTTTCCACGCGCGTGAGTGCGTGGCTCCATTGAAGCGCTTCTTGTCGAGCTCTCTGAATGGCGCAGGCGTGAAGGTTTCCACGCGCGTGAGTGCGTGGCTCCATTGAAGCGCCCTTACCTCCGTCGATGTCAGCCAAGGCCAGCCGCGTTTCCACGCGCGTGAGTGCGTGGCTCCATTGAAGCCGCTTGGAAGATTTTGACGAGTGACTGCGGAGCGTGCCGTTTCCACGCGCGTGAGTGCGTGGCTCCATTGAAGCACGCCCACGAGCCATCTGGCTGTTCCTCGCTGATCCAGTTTCCACGCGCGTGAGTGCGTGGCTCCATTGAAGCACCTGGAGAACGTCCTGTAGCACGCCTCCGGTGAGATAGTTTCCACGCGCGTGAGTGCGTGGCTCCATTGAAGCTTCGCTCGATGCAGTCTCGACGTGAGACGTGGTGGTGTTTCCACGCGCGTGAGTGCGTGGCTCCATTGAAGCGTCTTCCTCGTAGTCCAGCCCCATCGCCCGCTGCCGTTGTTTCCACGCGCGTGAGTGCGTGGCTCCATTGAAGCGAGCAGTACAAAGCGACCGCTCAACTGATTCGCGAGGTTTCCACGCGCGTGAGTGCGTGGCTCCATTGAAGCCTCGACGTTGGCGCGCGCTGCTTTGTACTTGTCGAGTTTCCACGCGCGTGAGTGCGTGGCTCCATTGAAGCGATAAAATTCCGTCTGTCGAAAAACTGATGATGGATGTTTCCACGCGCGTGAGTGCGTGGCTCCATTGAAGCGATTCGCCAACGGGTTCTGGCGTTGGAGGCGCTTACGTTTCCACGCGCGTGAGTGCGTGGCTCCATTGAAGCATTATTTTAATCACGCGGAAACAGCGAGAATTAGATTTGTTTCCACGCGCGTGAGTGCGTGGCTCCATTGAAGCGACGAAAGCTGGAATTGGAGTAGGTCTGAAAACCCTTGTTTCCACGCGCGTGAGTGCGTGGCTCCATTGAAGCGCGGAATCTCGTGGATTCGGGTAATGCCCTATCACGCGGTTTCCACGCGCGTGAGTGCGTGGCTCCATTGAAGCAATACTCCGGTGCGTCGCATTCTTCTAACAGCGGAACGTTTCCACGCGCGTGAGTGCGTGGCTCCATTGAAGCTCCACTCTCCGAGTCTAACACCCGTAGGAACGTCCGGGTTTCCACGCGCGTGAGTGCGTGGCTCCATTGAAGCGGCATTGTTTTTCTCCCTTGAAATTGAAGTCGTATGTTTCCACGCGCGTGAGTGCGTGGCTCCATTGAAGCCGGATCATACTCGACGTGGATATGATCTGTCTCTAGGTTTCCACGCGCGTGAGTGCGTGGCTCCATTGAAGCCAATCGCGGTCGTGCGAGCGAGAGCTGAAAGGCTCAGGTTTCCACGCGCGTGAGTGCGTGGCTCCATTGAAGCAGCGCGGAATCGAGGACAATCGCATTCCCGTTTGCCAGTTTCCACGCGCGTGAGTGCGTGGCTCCATTGAAGCACAGCTTTTATCGCCTCGTTTACGTCAATAACGGCCACGTTTCCACGCGCGTGAGTGCGTGGCTCCATTGAAGCCAAAACCGGTATGGGATCGATTGAGACGTGCCACATATGTTTCCACGCGCGTGAGTGCGTGGCTCCATTGAAGCGATAGTCATCTTTTTCTTTTCGGAGGTATTCCGAGATGTTTCCACGCGCGTGAGTGCGTGGCTCCATTGAAGCAACCTCGCGCGCTGTTAGATCGTGGCCTGCTATGTTGTTTCCACGCGCGTGAGTGCGTGGCTCCATTGAAGCAAGCGGGTAGCGCGGAAAAGATCGCGACTACACAAGCGTTTCCACGCGCGTGAGTGCGTGGCTCCATTGAAGCGTCCCGCTCTCACCTCCGACTACCATCCAGGCAATCGGTTTCCACGCGCGTGAGTGCGTGGCTCCATTGAAGCATCCATTCTGCATTCATGCGTTTTGCAGCGCTCTGCGGTTTCCACGCGCGTGAGTGCGTGGCTCCATTGAAGCTGAATCATCTTCGTCAACCACAAATCGACCTGGACTGTTTCCACGCGCGTGAGTGCGTGGCTCCATTGAAGCGCGGCCTTTCTTGCTATCTCGCGCCGGCGATCCGGCGGTTTCCACGCGCGTGAGTGCGTGGCTCCATTGAAGCCCCGAGCTTAAGACGGTGCAGGATTGCTTTGAGGGTCGTTTCCACGCGCGTGAGTGCGTGGCTCCATTGAAGCTCATCCGAAGATGGGGAAGCACTAACTATTGTCTTAGGTTTCCACGCGCGTGAGTGCGTGGCTCCATTGAAGCCTTATTACCTGAATATTATCAACCAAATATTTTTCGGTTTCCACGCGCGTGAGTGCGTGGCTCCATTGAAGCAACACAGTGGTACGGGCCAAGTGCCGTAGCCGCTAAGGTTTCCACGCGCGTGAGTGCGTGGCTCCATTGAAGCCATAACAGGGGTTCAAATCTAGTATTGCTTGTGCGGCTGTTTCCACGCGCGTGAGTGCGTGGCTCCATTGAAGCCCGTTCGCCGCGGTGCCGGCGCTCGATCCACCTCCGGTTTCCACGCGCGTGAGTGCGTGGCTCCATTGAAGCACCTACGCAGAAGCGGAAGATTGTAGTGGATTGACCGGTTTCCACGCGCGTGAGTGCGTGGCTCCATTGAAGCGAACATCGATCTACGCAGGCTCATCTTACCGCCTGCGGGTTTCCACGCGCGTGAGTGCGTGGCTCCATTGAAGCAAGATATGACACTTCCGTACTTCGCAGTGCAAGACAAGTTTCCACGCGCGTGAGTGCGTGGCTCCATTGAAGCCCGTCAGGTTCACATTTATATTCAGGAGGCCTGCGGGTTTCCACGCGCGTGAGTGCGTGGCTCCATTGAAGCGACACCTTCCTGCTTATCAGCCAGTTGAACATATTGTTTCCACGCGCGTGAGTGCGTGGCTCCATTGAAGCAACTGCACGGTGAACGGCCGGCCGTACGGGTGCCTCGTTTCCACGCGCGTGAGTGCGTGGCTCCATTGAAGCGTTTTCGAGTCAAGCAGCAGCGGAGTCGAATGAGTGGTTTCCACGCGCGTGAGTGCGTGGCTCCATTGAAGCTACCTGGCCCCGGAGAACTGCGCCACGGAGCACGGCGTTTCCACGCGCGTGAGTGCGTGGCTCCATTGAAGCATCATCTTTCTCCCCTTTCCTGCAGCAGCACCAGTAGGTTTCCACGCGCGTGAGTGCGTGGCTCCATTGAAGCGTAAATCGATGTACTCACGTTAAAAGTGAGAGACATGTTTCCACGCGCGTGAGTGCGTGGCTCCATTGAAGCAGCGGTTGTGAGATATCCATCTAGATCATCATTCCCGTTTCCACGCGCGTGAGTGCGTGGCTCCATTGAAGCGCCATTGCTGTGTCCCGAAGTTTTGATTGGCTTTTCGTTTCCACGCGCGTGAGTGCGTGGCTCCATTGAAGCAATCGGATCAAAGCGCGACGAATGGCCAAGTGCCGAAGTTTCCACGCGCGTGAGTGCGTGGCTCCATTGAAGCCGTAGACCGGATTGTACGCTTCGCACAAATACTCCCGTTTCCACGCGCGTGAGTGCGTGGCTCCATTGAAGCTCGCAAGACCCTGACCCGATTGATCCGGCCCAGAGCTTGTTTCCACGCGCGTGAGTGCGTGGCTCCATTGAAGCTAGGGTTTCCCGAGACTCCGTCACCGTTACTAAGGCTCGTTTCCACGCGCGTGAGTGCGTGGCTCCATTGAAGCCTGAGTGATGATGCACCACTCCTCAAGCGGGATTTGGCGTTTCCACGCGCGTGAGTGCGTGGCTCCATTGAAGCGCGGGATTGCGCGATTCGCTCGCGCAAGTCGACGCCGGTTTCCACGCGCGTGAGTGCGTGGCTCCATTGAAGCATTCCGCTCGACTCGCCATACTGCGCCCTCAACTGGATGTTTCCACGCGCGTGAGTGCGTGGCTCCATTGAAGCCATCCTGTCCTCCATTTAGACGATCAGTTTCGGTGGTTTCCACGCGCGTGAGTGCGTGGCTCCATTGAAGCGATCCGTCAGAGGTTCCTATCGGTACGATTCGCCGGTTTCCACGCGCGTGAGTGCGTGGCTCCATTGAAGCCCATACTTCCTTCCCCTTTCGGTTGAAAATTTGAAGTTTCCACGCGCGTGAGTGCGTGGCTCCATTGAAGCGGGCAAAGCTTTGCCGCGCCAGTCCGACCCGTGGTCGTTTCCACGCGCGTGAGTGCGTGGCTCCATTGAAGCGCGATAGGCGCGCTTTCAAACCTCAAGGGAACGACAGGTTTCCACGCGCGTGAGTGCGTGGCTCCATTGAAGCGATGAATGACGACGATCCCGATCTCCTACTCCTGCTCTGTTTCCACGCGCGTGAGTGCGTGGCTCCATTGAAGCGAAATCTCCGGCGACCTTGATCCCTCCCTTCAGCATTGTTTCCACGCGCGTGAGTGCGTGGCTCCATTGAAGCCTTGATTGACTCTTTCCCGCTCACCGCATCAACGATAGGTTTCCACGCGCGTGAGTGCGTGGCTCCATTGAAGCTTATTTCGGTTCCAGCTTTGTAGACACCACTCATTAAGTTTCCACGCGCGTGAGTGCGTGGCTCCATTGAAGCTTCTGCTCTGTTTGTGAAGGGCTTCAGGGATTCGCTGTTTCCACGCGCGTGAGTGCGTGGCTCCATTGAAGCTCCTAGACGGCTACAAAATGAAAGAAGCCGTGAGTATGTTTCCACGCGCGTGAGTGCGTGGCTCCATTGAAGCGAGATACTGGGCCAGGCCCAGAACCAGCTCAAGCGGGGTTTCCACGCGCGTGAGTGCGTGGCTCCATTGAAGCAAGTTACGGGCGCCGCCGGCTGTAGCCGCGCGAGCTTGTTTCCACGCGCGTGAGTGCGTGGCTCCATTGAAGCAAGGTCAAAGGTCCTATAGGCGGAGTGCGCTTTGAGGTTTCCACGCGCGTGAGTGCGTGGCTCCATTGAAGCCAGGCTCCGCAAGTTTCCTGCAATCTCAATATGACGGTTTCCACGCGCGTGAGTGCGTGGCTCCATTGAAGCTGCTTGCCTCCCAGGTCGAGCGTAAGTCTGTAAATGTTTCCACGCGCGTGAGTGCGTGGCTCCATTGAAGCGCCCCCTCCTCAGCAACCCCGATCACCAGGCGGCAAGTTTCCACGCGCGTGAGTGCGTGGCTCCATTGAAGCAACCCCTTTCTTCGGTTATTGGAGGGCTTATGCCTGTTTCCACGCGCGTGAGTGCGTGGCTCCATTGAAGCCCTGCCCACAGGACTCCCGCGTCATCAATCAGATATGTTTCCACGCGCGTGAGTGCGTGGCTCCATTGAAGCCCATTTCGATCTCAATTCGGCGACCGGTCTTGAGATTGTTTCCACGCGCGTGAGTGCGTGGCTCCATTGAAGCGCTCCATCTCGCGCCTGCACAAAGACCCAAAACACGCGGTTTCCACGCGCGTGAGTGCGTGGCTCCATTGAAGCGGCGCTACCCGCTTGAATTCCAGCTACCGTTTCCGAGGTTTCCACGCGCGTGAGTGCGTGGCTCCATTGAAGCATGCGTACAGGCCGCAGCCTCAGCACCCATGCCGGGGGTTTCCACGCGCGTGAGTGCGTGGCTCCATTGAAGCGACGATCTTCCCGAGCCAGGCTCGACGACGTTTCCCTTGTTTCCACGCGCGTGAGTGCGTGGCTCCATTGAAGCTCTATGGCTTGGATATCTGTAAGCACGCCATAATTTGTTTCCACGCGCGTGAGTGCGTGGCTCCATTGAAGCAGATTCCTCGTTAGCCCACCCCCAACATCGATCAAGTTTCCACGCGCGTGAGTGCGTGGCTCCATTGAAGCAAATCTACCGCTGAAGAACTAGAAAATGGAACTACTGTTTCCACGCGCGTGAGTGCGTGGCTCCATTGAAGCTTACATCTATTAACCATTCCAGATCGTGCTGATGTTAGTTTCCACGCGCGTGAGTGCGTGGCTCCATTGAAGCGTTCAGCTCGCCCGTCTAAGGAAAACGTGTGGAGCGGTTTCCACGCGCGTGAGTGCGTGGCTCCATTGAAGCCGACATCATCCTGAGCGACGACCCCGGCGCGATGCAGGTTTCCACGCGCGTGAGTGCGTGGCTCCATTGAAGCGCCGAGACGTAGTGATGTAACCCGCCTGGGTACTATCGTTTCCACGCGCGTGAGTGCGTGGCTCCATTGAAGCAAAAGCCGTTGCTGCCGCTTCAGTTCGCGAAGCCGAGTTTCCACGCGCGTGAGTGCGTGGCTCCATTGAAGCAGGTTGTAGGCGTGAATTCCTACGGTCGTACCGTAGGTTTCCACGCGCGTGAGTGCGTGGCTCCATTGAAGCGAGCGCACGAGTGGAGAAGAGGTTTTTTTCTTCAGGTTTCCACGCGCGTGAGTGCGTGGCTCCATTGAAGCTATTCTCCCTCTTATTTAGTCTCAGGCACCGGAGGCGGGTTTCCACGCGCGTGAGTGCGCGGCTCCATTGAAGCGCAGAGTCGATAGACCACGCGCACCCATGCTCTATCAGTTTCCACGCGCGTGAGTGCGTGGCTCCATTGAAGCCCACTCCTCGGGATCATTACCGGCGACACCGGTTCTGTTTCCACGCGCGTGAGTGCGTGGCTCCATTGAAGCGTTCCGGCGATCGCGACACTCGCGCCGAAGCAGACGTGTTTCCACGCGCGTGAGTGCGTGGCTCCATTGAAGCCAGAGAGATTCTGGAGCATTGAATCAACATTAAAGTTGTTTCCACGCGCGTGAGTGCGTGGCTCCATGAAGCCCCGCTCGCGGCCTCTCGTGAGGCACGCTTTGTAATGTTTCCACGCGCGTGAGTGCGTGGCTCCATTGAAGCGACCGTGCTTTGCGCGATCGCCGCCGCCAGGAGCGCGGTTTCCACGCGCGTGAGTGCGTGGCTCCATTGAAGCCTCACGGCGCGTATGACAACTGCGCCGAAAAGCTCAGGTTTCCACGCGCGTGAGTGCGTGGCTCCATTGAAGCCTTCAGCCATAACGTCGCCGCCCATCGCACGGCTGGGGTTTCCACGCGCGTGAGTGCGTGGCTCCATTGAAGCCGGATAGCCCGCGAAGGGGCCACGCGGCGAGTTCGTCGTTTCCACGCGCGTGAGTGCGTGGCTCCATTGAAGCGACATATCTCTGATTTTTAAGCAGGCCGGCAACGATCGTTTCCACGCGCGTGAGTGCGTGGCTCCATTGGAGCGCAACAAAATCTCCCCGCTCCATCGCGCACGAGGAGCGGTTTCCACGCGCGTGAGTGCGTGGCTTCATTGAAGCACATCGGCTCCAAGCGCGTGCGCACTCGTGAGGGCAGTTTCCTTCCATCTTTGAACAGAAACACGTATGGATCTGTGTCATACCCCACCAGTAAATGAGCGAAGCTCTCGTTCTTGGTTTTTCTAAGTGGCTTTTGCTTTTTGCTCCACACCGGTTCCACATTGAATCCTTACATCGGCCTCAAAAAAGATATCGAGTGAAACACCGTGTGCGAATTGTGAGCGAAGTTCGCGGATTCAACGGAGCAGTGTATGATATCGACTCGAATCTGCCGTCGACGATTCGAGTCGGGGTGATCTCCATGACATAGAACCGGCCTTGTTCACTTGCAGCGACGCCGGGGAATAAAAAAGTGAGTCGCCGATAAGAGCACCGGCACTCAAATCTCTCATCCAGGTTGTGTATGATCAAAGCAGCATCACGCACTCGAAACTTCACCTATGCAATCCGCAACATAGTCGCCGAAGCAAAAAAGCTGGAGCGCGAGGGCCGCGAGGTGATCTATCTCAACATCGGCGACCCGGTGCTCTACGGGTTCAACACTCCGCCGCACGTTGTGCAGGCTCTCGAACGTGCGTTGCGGGATGGGCGAAACGGCTACGCGCCTTCAACAGGAATCCTCGAAGCTCGGGAAGCCGTAGCTCGAGAGTCGATCTCGCGAGGCATCAACATCAGCGCTGATGATGTGGTAATCACCTCCGGCGCTTCGGAGGCTGTAGACATCGTGCTCAGCGCGTTGCTCGAGCCCGGAGACGAAGTCCTGGCGCCAACTCCAGGATATCCGCTCTACACCGCAGTCGTCTCAAAGCTCGGAAGCCAGGAGAGGACTTACCGTCTGGATCCGACTAACAACTGGGAGCCTTCGGTAGAAGATATTCGAGCCGCGATAACGCCCCGCACTCGCGCGATCGTGATCATAAACCCCAATAACCCGACGGGAGCCGTCTACAGCCGAAAGAAGCTGCTTGAAGTGCTGGCGGTAGCCGAGGAGGCCGGACTGGTCGTGCTCGCCGACGAAGTCTATTGGCGGCTGACGTACGAGCAACAGGCGCCGCCGATCGCTTCGCTGGTCGATGACCGCGTGCCGGTGATCACGTTCGAGAGTTTGTCGAAGATCTATCTGGCTCCGGGCTGGCGGCTTGGCTGGATGAAGCTCTCAAACAGCCATTTAATGGGTGACCTGAAAACCGGCATTAACAAGTTAGCTGATGCTCGCTTGTGCAGTCCTGGTCCCGCGCAGTATGCGGTCGCAGCCGCGCTCGAAGGTGATCACAGCTATCTCGAAGACGTGATGCGGCGCTTCCGCGATCGCCGCGACCTTACGCACCAGCGAATCAACGCCATCAAAGGGATGAACTGCTCTCTGCCCGGCGGAGCTTTCTATGTGATGGCCCAGATCGAACGGCTCGACGGAGCAACCGATGAAGAGTTTGTCCTATCCCTCCTGCGTGAGACAGGGATTCTCTTTGTGCATGGCTCAGGCTTTGGCATGAACAAAGCGGACGGGTACTTTCGAATTGTCTATCTTCCTGAGCCGGAGGTGCTGAATCTGGTCTTTGATCGCGTCCAGAAGTTTGCTGAAGCATGGCGGCCAAGCGCTCGCGCGACGCTGAAGCGTTAGCAGTCAGGCGGACAGGAGAATCTGCTATGAGCTGCGCTTCTGATTCGGTCTTCCGCAAGCACCGCGACAACCCTTCTTCGGGAAGCCTGTCTTGATCTTCTGGAAAAGACCGGCAATCACAGAGTTGACAGTCGATTGAAGCTCTCCGGCAAGTTCTCTGAGTCGAAAGCGAACGCCTTCTGCTCAAATCGGAAAGACTGAAAAGGAGAAACGAATATGAAGTTGGCGCGCTACCGCGGCGCCCTGTCAGCGCTGTTGATTCTGATCCCGGCGGTTATCTCGGCGACGGGAAATTCGGCGGTCCCGCAAACAAGTTTCGATTCAAAGAGCCTTGTCTGGTATGCGAGTTATGGATCGAACCTCGATTGCGAGCGATTCATGTGCTACATCAAAGGCGGCACGCCGCGCGGAGCTTTGAGGTCCAACCCGGGATGCAGGGATAGCAGCGATCCACTCGAGTCAAGACGCATACTCATAAAAGGATTCGAGCTTTACTTCGCAGACGATGAACGAGCCCAGCGATCCTGGGGCGGCGCGCCGGCGTTCATCAGGCGAAACGCGAGCTCGAGCGTGAACGGGCGAATGTACTTGATCACCTACCAGCAGTTCAACGATGTGGTCCTTCAGGAGAACGACTTCCGCAAAAGAGAAGAGCTTGCCGACCGTCTTCCTGTTTCATCGAATTCTATAGACAAGAAACGCGGGTTCTCGTTGAAAGAGATAAAGCCCGACGCCCTTTATGATCAGGTGCTCTACGTAGGTGACGAGGGCGGTCATGCTATCTTCACTTTCACGACGACGCATACCGAGTTGCCGAGCGGCGCGCCAAGCGGGCCATACTTACAAGTGATTCTCAAGGGTCTAAAGGACACCTATGCCGATAAGACTGAGACGTCCATCTACGAATATGTATCCTCGGCCGGCGGAATACAGGGCCTCATGACGCCTGAGAAGCTCAAGCGTTTGACCTTGCAGCGAGCTCCGGCGCTGGCGGCAAAGACTCCGGGAGAAGAGGGAGGCGGGTGCAAATGTCCTTCCAGCGCCTCGGTTCGGGCGCCTTAATGGATTGCTCGCTTGATACGCGCTTGATAGGCGCTTGATACGCAAAAGCCGTTCGAGCACGGGCTCCTAATCTGGCTTGTTTCGATCGGTGATATGTTGGAAGAAAGGGCTCATTCGCTTACCATGAGCGTTCCTTCCATTTCTTCGTGGCCGGAGCCACAGAACATATCGCAGTGAATTTGAACGCGCCGGTCTCGCTCGGAGTGAAGCTGACACGACTCGTTTCGCCAGGCTTCAGAGTAGCCCTAACCTTTTAGACGGCTTTTGATCTGAACAGCGGCGAGTTGAAAGAGTTGTAGAACTGGTGAAGAAAGCCGCAACCTAAAATTGCGAGGGCGAGGAGCCTTCTGCTCTAACTGCACGCGTCGTGTTCGAGGGTTGAAGATTCCTGACGATGTGGAGGTCAAGAAGTCAAAAGCCCGGCGGCTTGCGCAACTAAGCGAAGGCAAGACACGCGAACCTCAAAAGTGTTGACTCTCACTACGTAATACGCATAATAGCGATACTCAAGTAGGCTCCTGGATCTTGGTATGGTTTGTCCTCTGTAATTAAAGTCCCTTTGCCCCATTTACATTGTCAATTGCTCCGGTAGGAATCTCAAACCGGCGTTTGCGAGCCCCAATGCGCCCGATCAATGACTGTTTGGAGGCATGGAAATGGCAACAGTTGGGGTCAAAAGAACTACCCCTTCCTCATTCATAAAAAAAATTGCGCTGGCAATTGTCGTTTGTTTCATCCTCTGCGGTTCGCGACAAGCCTGCGCCCAGCAAGCACAGCCACAGGATGAGCGCGAGACCATACGCCAGTTGCTCCGGCGAATCGACGAGCTCGAGGCGAGGCTGAAAGCAGTGGAAGCGAAGCAGGGCAGCGCATCGGCGCAGCCTGCCGAAGCAACCGGAGCGGCCCCTGCGCCCAAGCACGAAGATGCAGGAGAGCAGGCACAATCCGGCCACGGCATGGGTTTGCCGGCTGATTCTCCCAGCTTGCGAATGCACGGCTTTGCGGATGTCGGTTATCACGCCAGCGATTTGAAAGGCGAGACGAATTCATTCGCACTCGGGCAGTTCGATCTTTTCATAACTTCGCGTTTGTCGGAAAAATTCAGCGCGCTAGCGGAAATGGTGATAGAAGCCGACGACCGCAACGCGTTTGGAGTCGAGCTCGAGCGATTCCTGCTTCAGTACTCCGCGAATGATTACTTTAAACTCGCGGTTGGTCGCTTTCATACGGCGATCGGCTATTACAATACCGCGTTTCATCACGGAACCTGGTTCCAAACCGCAACGGGCCGTCCCTTCTTGTTCACCTTCGAGGACGAAGGCGGAATTCTTCCAATCCACAACGTCGGCCTCTCCGCGAGCGGCCGAATCCCTTCGGGCGCGCTCGGCTTGAACTATATCGCCGAAGTCGGAAACGGCCGGGCCTCGCGCTCGCGCTTCGACGAGCCCGTTCAAAACGTAATCGATGAGAACAACGGTAAGGCGTTCAACGTCGGATTGATCAGTCGCCCTCGCAAGCTCGACGGCTTTCAGGCGGGATTCACGGTTTATCGAGACCATTTGACGCCCGATGGACTGCCTCGAATCGGGCAGACGATTATGGCGGGTCACATTGTCTATCAAACTCCTGAAGTCGAGTTCCTCAACGAAGCACTCGTGGTAAGGCATGCATTGACCGGGTCAAATCGAGTCTTCAATACGCCTGGATTCTACACGCAGCTATCGCGACGCTTTGGAAAGGCGAGGCCGTACTTTCGATACCAGTACGTCAATGCTCCCGGGGACGATCCGATCATTGGCGACGTTGGACGGCGCAACGGACCTTCGGTTGGTCTCCGTTACGACGTGAGCGAATTCGCGGCCTTGAAGATACAGTATGATCGCACGGCTCGCAGAAACCTGGATGCCATCAATGGTATCGGCTTTCAACTGGCTTTCACTTTCTAATATGGGACGGAACGATGCGAGTAACCACAATCCTCACGATCGCTATTGGTTTGATCACGGCGGCGGCGCCGGCATTCGGCTCGCGACCTCCCCATGCGGCCGTCTATTCACGCGCTCCGGTATCGGAAGACCTCGCGATAATCGTCAACAAGGCTAATCCGGTTGACTCGCTGAGCTTCGCGGATCTGCGCGCGATTTTCCTGGGCGAGCGCGGGAGCTGGCCGAACGGAAAGAAGATCACGGTGTTGATGCGTTCTCCCGGCCCGCCTGAGCGAGAAGCTGTACTGCGCTGGATCTATAAGATGAATGAGAGCGACTACAGCCGCTACTCTCTTCAAAGCACGTTTACCGGCCAGGCGCAGTCGGGGCCGAAACTTCTCGATTCCGCTGCAGGAATGCGCAGATTCGTCTTCAACGTTCCGGGAGCGATCGGTTACGTGAGGGCGCCCGAAGCGGACGAGTCGGTCAAGATTCTTCGAATAGATGGACATGCGCCCGGCGAGGCGGCTTACAGAATCAAGCTCGCCATCAGATGAATGAGCACGCGCGCGCACAGCGGCTCCGCGGTAAAACACCGCCGCTGCCGGCCGACGTTATGAGGACAGTCTCAAGATGATCAATTCCCGCGGGATCACAGCAAGAGTGAAGACGGCATACGGAAGGCACGGCATTGGGCTGGCGTTCGCTCTAATAGGGCTCGTAGTGATCGCCGTCGGAGCGTTTGTGGTAATGGATCTTCGGCGCGCCGGCGAAGAGGTTCGAAACATGAACGCCGGGGCTGTGCGCGGCCTCGACCTGATCGGAGAGCTTCAGTATCAGACTCAAGAAGCGCGGAGGAGCATTCAATACGCGCTCACGACCTCCGACAGCAATCTACAAGTTGAATACGCGGATCAGTCACGCGCGGCTGACGCCGTCGTAGCCGATCTTGCGAAGGCGCAGCGTCACGAAGGTCATGGCGGCAAAAACGAAGAAGCGAGCGCTCTCGCGCAATTCGAAAATGATTGGGCGGCGTATCTCGGCATTCGCGACCAGTTGATTGTCCTGGTGTTGCAAGGGGATTCGCGAGAGGCGGTCGCTCTCGATCTTGCTTCCGGCGTGGCCGTATTCAACCGCGTGCGGGACGATCTTCAAGAGATCAAGCGGCTTCATAAGGACGAAGCCGAAAAACAGATGGCCTCGGTAGATGCGTCATACAAACGATCCCTGCTCCGGCTCATTGTCATTCTGGGACTGACTCAACTGGCCGCCATTTTTGCGGTGCGCATCGTGCAGAAGAGCAAGATGCTGCGAAGCGTGCAGCGCTCCGAATCGCGGCTGAGCGAAGTCATCGAATCAATTCACGAAGCGATGTTCGTGATCGGTCAGGACGAAAGGGTCGAGTTGTGGAACAAGGCAGCGGAGCGAATCACAGGCAATCCCCGTGAAAAGGTGCTCGGCCGCGTCTTTCGCCATTCAATGCCCGGTCTCGATTCAAAACGCCTTAGGACCGCCGTCGAGAGTTCGAGAGAGACCTCCTCCGCGGCTGAAATCGACAATCTCGTCTTCAAATCCGAGAAAGGCGAACGAATCCTCGACGCCCGTGTGTTGCCGTTCAAAGGCGGAACCGCAGTGTTCTTCAGCGACGTTACGGACAACGTGAAGCGCGATGAGACATTGAAGGAGAGCGAGGATCGATTTCGGAATCTTTTCGAAAATTCGCCTATCGGCATCTACAGGTCGACTCCTGACGGGCGCGCATTGATGGCTAACCCGAAGCTGCTCCAGATGCTCGGCTACTCATCGTTCGCCGATTTAGCCGAGCAAAATCTCAATGAGGAAGATCTCGGCCCGACGTATAAACGGGATGAATTCAGGGAACGAATCGAGCGCGATGGATCGGTCACCGGTCTGGAATCCATGTGGCGGCGCCAGGACGGCGCTGAAATTTATCTGCGCGAGAATGCGCGGGCGGTTCGCGATTCGGAAGGCGCAGTCGTGTACTACGAAGGCACGGTCGAAGACGTGACCGAATCCAAGCTGATTCAGGAAGCGCTTCGTGATTCACAGGCGCTTTTCAACTCGCTTGTGAACAGCCTGCCGCAGAAGATTTTCTGCAAGGATCACGAAGGGCGATTCACCTTCGGCAACCGCGCTTTCCGCGAAGCGATGTCGAAATCGCTGGAAGAAATCGTCGGCAGGACCGATCGAGACTTCTTCACGCCCGAACTTGCTGAAAAGTATGCTCGCGATGACAAGCTTGTCGTGGAGACCGAACAGGTCTTGGATGTAGTCGAGCAGCACATCAGTCCCAACGGAGAGATATCCTATATGCAGATCGTGAAGACGCCTCAGTACAGTTTCAGCGGCGATGTGATAGGCGTTCAGGGCATCTTCTGGGATGTGACTCGTCAGCGGGCGGCGGAGCTGGAAGCCGCTCGCGAGCGCGACCTTCTGCACGCGCTTATGGATAACATTCCCGACACAATCTATTTCAAGGATGAGCTTGGCCGCTTTGTTCGGGTCAATCAGGCGCATGCGGAATGGCTTGGGATCGACAGCCCCGCCGCCGGGGTAGGAAGGACTGACGCCGACTTCTTCACCGCTGAGAGCCTGATGGAGGTCGCGGCCGGCGAGCGCAATATCATCCGCTCGGGCATCGCGCTCGTCGGAGCTACGGATCGGCTCACGCGAAAGGACGGCGCTTCGCGCTGGATGCTTTCGACCAAAGTGCCGATAAGATCGAATGAAGGCCGGATCACCGGCATTATCGGAATTGCAAAAGACATCACGGATCGCAAGGAAGCCGAAGAAAATCTCGAGCACAATCTCGCGGAGTTCCTGGATGTAGTCTCCGCTGTTTCGGAAGGCGACCTGACCAGGCGAGGCAGCACCAGCGACGGCACGCTTGGGCAGGTTGTCATATCAGTCAACACGATGCTGGACAACTTCAGCGCTATGCTGAATCAGGTAAAGCATACCGGTCTGGCGGTCAGTTCCAGTGCTGTTCAGATACTCCGCGCGTCGCGTCAGATTGCTGAAGAGTCGGGGCGGCAGGCCGACGGAATAACCGGAACGTCGAGCGCGGTCGAAGCGATGGCGGCTTCGATGAGCCACGTTTCCAAGAACGCGGAAGCTTCGGCCGAATCGGGGAGACGCGCGCTGGTAACGGCCGAGATGGGCGATCGCTCCGTCAGCAATACGTCCGAAGCGATGATCAGGATTAACACCGCGGTCGAACAGACCGCCGACAAGATGCGCCGTCTATCGAAACGAAGCTCCGAGATATCGGACATAATCGATCTGATCGACGACATCGCGGCAAAGACCAACCTGCTATCTCTCAACGCGGCCATAGAAGCCGCTCACGCCGGCGAGGCGGGGGTCGGCTTCAGCGTCGTGGCCGAAGAGATTCGAAGGCTCGCCGACAGGTGCGCGCGCGCTACCAGAGACGTGAACGACCTGATAAAAGCGATTCAACAGGAAACGGCCGAGGCCCTGGCGGCAATGGACAACGGCATGCGAGAAGTCAAAGAAGGCGCTCGACTGGCTGGTCAGGCGCGGCAGGCGCTTCAGGACATTTCGTTTGCGGTGCGCGATGCCTCGTCGTTGATAGAAGAAATTTCGATCGCGTCGGAAAGTCAGGCGAGCGTGACCAGGAACGTGGCCGAAGCCATGCAAAATATCTCGGCTGTCACGCTGCATACGTCGGTTGAAGCTCACGAGACAGCGGAGACAATCAAACAGATGGCGGCTCTCTCTGATCAGCTCAATCAGGCGATCATGCAGTTCAAAGTGAATGAGAACGGAAATTCCGCTGCTCCGGCAGTGTATGACTCTAACGGCGCGATCCCGAATATATCGCGTGCTGAATAACATCGCGTGCTGAATAACATCGCAGGCCGGTCGGCGGCCGGTTAACATAGCGGCGGGTCAATGCATATAAAAGGGAGGCAACTATGATGAGGCTCGGACTGCGATCTCGATTAATCGTTCTTATTGCTATACAGGTCATCGCTCTCACGGGTATTCGGCCTGCGACGGCTCGATCGGCGGCTCAATCAGATGCTCCGTCGGATCTCGACACATATGCGGCGCGCGTCCTAAAGGACTTTGAAGTACCGGGCCTGGCGGTTGGGATTGTCAAAGACGGCCGGCTAATACTTGCGAAGGGATACGGGGTTCGCAAGATCGGTGAGCCAACGCCCGTCGACGAGCACACGCTTTTCGGCATTGCGTCCAACACAAAAGCGTTTACCGCCGCGGCGCTCGCGACCCTTGTCGACGAAGGCAAGATCAAGTGGGACGATCCGGTCATAAAGCACATGCCGAGCTTTCAAATGTACGATCCTTATGTGACCCGAGAGATGACTATCAGGGATCTGCTTACGCATCGAAGCGGGCTCGGCCTGGGAGCGGGTGATCTTATGTTCTGGCCGCATACGACGTTCACCCGCGACGAGATTGTTCAACGGCTTCGCTTCATCAAACCCGCGAGCAGTTTTCGAAGCCGTTATGCCTACGACAACATTCTCTATCTCGTAGCCGGCCAGATAATTCCTGCCGTTACCGGCAAGAGCTGGGACGATTTCATCAAGGAGCGAATCTTTGCACGAGTCGGCATGAGCGAGAGCAACACCAGCACCAACGACCTTCGTGCGGGCGGCAACTTCGTTTCGCCGCACGCGAAGGTGGAAGGCAAGGTTCAAGCAATTCCGTACAACAACCTCGACAACAACGCACCGGCAGGAGCCATCAATTCAAATGTTTCCGATATGGCGAAATGGATGAGGATTCAGCTCGCGCACGGTGCAATCGACGGCTCGCAGAGACTGTTCAGCGAACGCCAATCGCGAGAGATGTGGTCGTCTCAGACGATTCTCCCCGTAGGCGATCCGCCTCCAGCGCTCGCGGCTTTGAAAGCGAACTTTTCGTCATATGGTCTTGGCTGGGGCTTGACCGATTATCGCGGTCACAAGGTCGTCTCGCACACAGGCGGCTTAGCGGGAATGGTATCGCGCGTGACTCTCGTTCCGGACTTGAATCTCGGAATCGTAGTTCTAACGAATCAGGAGTCGGGCGGGGCGTTTCAGTGTCTCACTTATCATATCCTTGATTACTACCTTGGCGCGCCCGCCACGGATTGGATCGCGGGCTTTCGATCATCCGCGGAACAGGGGCAGAAGATGGCTGCTGAATTCGAAAAGAGGCTGGCCGCCGTTCGCAAAGCGGAATCAAAGCCCCATCTCGATCTTTCCGGCTACGCGGGCCGATACGAAGATGCGTGGTATGGCGATGTGACGATCAGCCTGGAAGGCGGCAAGCTGGTTATGAAGTTCAGCCGCACGCCTGTTCTCGTCGGCGATCTCGAACACTGGCAGTATGACACGTTCATAGCTCGCTGGCGGGATCGCAGCCTTGCGGCTGATGCGTTCGTGACCTTCTCGCTGAAGCCCAACGGCACAATCGATCAGATGAGAATGGATCCCGTGTCGCCGCTCACCGATTTCAGCTACGACTTTCAGGATCTGTTATTCAGGCCGGCTCCGGCCAGCCGCAACTGAACGTCGACAGAGGAATTCAAGGGGGGTGTCGGAGGCTATTTTGCCGGGACGACGACGACTGCATTATGGCCTTGCGGAAGTTCCGGATGAGCCGAGTCAATTAATCTTGCCGGGCCCCCAAACGGCGCGTCCGGATTTTGCGCCCGTATGCTCACCGTCTTTCAATACCTGAACTCCGTTCACGAATACGTGCCGCATTCCCGTTGAATACTGATGAGGCTTCTCGAAGGTAGCGTGATCGGCAATCGCCTTGGGATCGAATACAACCACATCGGCAAACATGCCGGGTTTCAGAAAGCCTCGATGATCGAGTCCGAGATTAGCAGCCGGCAAACCGCTGAGCCGCCGGATCGCTTCCCGCAGCGAGATCACTTTTTCTTCACGGACGTACTTGCCAAGAAGCCGGGCGAAGTTCCCGTAGGCGCGCGGGTGAGTGGACGATTTCAGAAACACGCCCTCCGGCGCCATCGATGCCGCATCCGAGCCGAACGAAACCCACGGTCTACGAATCTGCTTTTTAATATTTTCCTCATTGATCAGGAAGTAGACCGTCTCAACTCGCGAACGATCTTCCAGAATCAGATCCATCATCGTCTCTACCGGGTCCTTGCCGCGAATCGTGGCTGCTTCAGACAGCGTCTTGCCGATCAGAGGCTTCAACGTTTCCGATCTGAAGCCCACGAGGAGAATTCCATCCGGAGAGCCCGCATTGAGGTATAGATTCTCCCATCCTTTTGTTTCGGTTCGGACGGCGGTCGCTATCTTAGCGCGAGTCGCGGGATCCTGAAGCCGTTTCAACAGCGCGTCGAAGCCTCCATCCAGCACCCACGGAGGCATGCATGCGGTCAGACCGGTAGCTCCCGCGGTATACGTGTACATATCCGCCGTTATTTTCAATCCGTTCTTTCGCGCCGCTTCGACAAGGGCAAAGGCCTGATCGATCTTGTTCCAGTTATCGCGGCCAGCCGCTTTCAGGTGATATATCTCCGCGGGGATTTGCGCTTCACGGCTGATGCGAATCAGCTCCTTCACACCGTCGAGCAGCTCGTTGCCTTCATTTCTCATGTGAGCCGTGTATTTGCCTTTGTACATCGCGGCGACTTTACACATCGCTATCAACTCTTCGGTTGAAGCGTAGAAGGCTGGAGCATAGATCAGCGCGGTTGTGATGCCGAGAGCGCCGGCTTCCATCTCGCGACGAACGAGCTCGCACATTCGGGCGATCTGCTCGGGCGTCGCCCGCTTGTCTTCGAGCCCTACAACGTACTCGCGAATCGTGCCGGCGCCGATGAACGATGCGACGTTCTGCGAGATGCCGCGCTTCTCTAGAAATCTCAGGTAATCCGAAAGAGTCGTCCAGGGAATCTCGAATCTGACGTCTCCTTGCGCTGCTTGCCGCCTGCGCTTCATTTCATCGCTGAGCGGACCCATCGAAGATTCGCCGAAGATCTGAGTGGTTACGCCTTCTCGAAGCTCTCCCTGCGAGCGGCCGTCGACCAGTAGAGACGATTCCGAGTGCGACAGCATGTTGATGAATCCGGGCGCAACCGCAAGCCCGGCGGCGTCGATGATAGTAGTCGCCGCGGCGGATTTCAGGTTTCCTATAACAGCGATTCTGTCGCCTCGAATGCCAACATCGGCGTGAATCGGAGCTCGGCCGGTTCCATCGTAGATCACGCCGCTTCTGATGATCACGTCGAACGCGCCTTGTGTTGTCTGGCCCCGCACCGTCGATAGAGGCACAAGAAGAGCCGTGATTATCAGACAAATTGATATTATTCGAGGAATCGCATTCAATGAGTTCGCAGTCGGCAAGTTTGTCTCCTTCACTCGAAATACTTCGGGCGCACTCGAGTTATCTTTGCATCCTTGTGTCGAGAATCAATCTTCGGGCGCCTGCCGAATCCAGATGTTTCGATATCTAACCGGATCGTGATGATCCTGAAGCGAGAGCGGGAGCCTGTCCGCGTGAGCTGCATACGGCGGACGCCGGCGATGTGCGGTAGGGCCGGTCAACTCGACGTTGTCCAACGCGAGCACGCCATTGTGAAGCAGCGTGATTCGCGCCGCTTTTATGACTTTTCCATTCTTGTCGAAGCGCGGCCGGTGAAAGATTACGTCGTAGCTCTGCCACTGGCCGGGAGGCCGCGACGCATTCACCAGGGGCGGGTACTGGCCGTAGACCGCGCCAGCCTGCCCATCCGGATATGTTTTGTTCTGATAGGAATCGAGCACTTGAATCTCATAGATTCCCATCAGGAATACGCCGCTGTTACCTCGTTCCTGACCTTCGCCTGCCGCCGGAGAAGGCGCGGCCCATTCAACGTGCAACTGGCAGTCGCCGAATCCCTGTTTGGTACTGATGGTTCCGGAACCGTTCACGATTTCGATGTAGCCGTGCTCGAGCTTCCAGCCCGCGGCCCCGCCTTTATCGTTGCGCCATTGCGATAGGTCTCTGCCATCGAACAGTACGACAGCGTCGGACGGAGGCCGGCCGGATGCTTCTTGAGTGCTTGCGGAACCCGGTTCGACGATGGCGGGTTGGGGCCGCTTTTCATCGTGAATTGTCCATTGCTGGGGTTTATCAACGGATTGGCCTTCGAAAGTGTTGAACGACATTAAGACGAGTCCTCCGGTTAAAAGAAGCCGAGTCAAGATTCGTGCCGACATTGCGCCTCCTGGCTTAAGGTCACTGTGGGGGCCGGCCTCTGTGCCGGGCCCCCTTTAGTTACGCATCATTCAAGAGAATGCGGTTTTATTCAAGAGAAAGAGCATTGCCGGTGTGACCGAGGGCGACGCGCTTGTCCTGGCTATTTAATAGTCAGCCTTTCAGGCCTTACCCTGAGCGCGAACATGCGATCAAGAGCAAAGCGCGATATGTCGCCGCGTCTCAGAGCGCCAAAGGCCGGATATAAGAGACCGGCGACTCACGTTATTAGTCGGCACAGCGGTTGACTCGATCACGCGAATCGAATATATCAACGCTGCGGCGACGGTTCACAAGTCGAGCCGCGAACGTGAACCGCGAACACCGTTTCCGTAACGCCTTCATAGGAGAATGCACTGATGAAGAGGTCTCTGCTGGCAGCTCTCTCGACAGCGATATTCCTGGCCGCGATTTGGACCGCCTTTCCAATGCGCGCGGCGAGCCAGGATCAATTCAACATTCGCGATCACTATCTCAAGCACGAGTATCAGCTCCAGATGCGAGACGGCGTTCGACTCTTCACAGCGGTCTACACGCCGAAGGATGCATCGCAGAAGTATCCAATCATGCTCTGCCGGACGCCGTATGGCGTCGCGCCATATGGAGACGAAAACTATCCGGCGTCGCTAGGACCTTCGCCGCTCTTCGCCAGCGAGGGCTTTATTTTTGTCTATCAAGATGTCCGCGGAAAAATGATGTCCGAAGGCGACTTCAAATGGATGACCCCATATAAACCGAACAAAAGCGCCGGCGATGTCGATGAGACCACCGATACGTACGACACGATCGATCAGCTCATCAAGCTGATCCCGAACAACAACGGCAGAGTCGGGATGTGGGGCATTTCATTCCCGGGGTTCTATACCGCTCAGGGAATCATCGCGGCGCATCCAGCCTTGAAAGCCGCTTCACCGCAGGCCCCGATGGGTGACAACTGGCTGGGAGACGACCTGCACCACAACGGAGCTTTCTTCTTGCCGCACGGGTTCAATTTTATCGCGGGATTCGGACGACCGCGCACTGGTCCCACCAGAATGGGGGGCTTCGGCTTCAACCATGGAACGCAGGATGGCTACAACTTCTTTCTCGAAATGGGGCCGCTTGCAAACGCAAATAAGAAATTCCTGAACGGCGATATCAGACTTTGGAATGAATGGATGGAGCACGGCGATTACGATGCCTACTGGAAGGCGCGGAACGTGCCGCGGCATCTTACTCGCGTGACGCCTGCCGTGATGACGGTCGGAGGTTGGTTCGACGCCGAAGATCTCTATGGAGCTTTGCACGTTTACAAGGCCGTTGAGAAAAACAACCCGAACATCTTCAACGTTCTTGTGATGGGTCCGTGGTGTCACGGATGCTGGTCGCGAGGCGACGGCGAATCGCTTGGAAGCGCGCAATTCGGCGCCAAGACGAGTATTTTTTATCGCGAGAACATCGAGCTTCCATTTTTTAATTATTTCCTCAAAGACAAAGGAAAGGCCGATCTTCCGGAAGCCTACGTCTTCGCGACCGGAATTAATCAATGGCATAAATACGATCATTGGCCGCCAAAAGGAGCCGCCGAATTGAGCTTGTATTTACAAGCCAACGGAAAGATTTCGTTTGAACGATCCTCCGATGCATCGGACAAAGCCTACGACGAATATGTCAGCGATCCTTCTAAACCCGTGCCGTACATAAACAACATCGCAATCGGAATGACTCGCGAGTACATGACGGACGACCAGCGCTTCGCAGCAACGCGGCCGGACGTGCTGGTCTATCGAAGCGACGTTCTTACGGACGACATCACGTTTGCCGGACCCTTGAAAGCCGATCTATTCGTGTCGACCACCGGAACCGACTCGGATTTTATCGTGAAGCTGATTGACGTCTTTCCCAACAACACTCCCGATCCGAGGCCGAACCCGACTGGTTTTCGAGCCGGAGGATATCAGATGCTCGTGCGTGGAGAGCCGATGCGAGCCAAATATCGAAAAGCCTTCGATAAGCCTGAGCCGATGGTTCCGGGCCAGGCAACGGAGGTCCCTTTTGAGTTGCCCGACATCAACCACACTTTTCAAAAGGGGCATCGGATAATGATTCAGGTGCAGAGCACGTGGTTTCCGCTGGTGGATAGAAATCCTCAGAAGTTCGTCAACATCTACGCGGCTACGGAAGCGGATTTTCAGAAGGCTGCCCAGCGCCTTTATCACTCATCCCGCTTCCCCTCACGTCTATCCGGCAGCGTGATCAAGGGCGAGTAGGGTTCTCGCAAGGGCTCGATTGAACAGACATTGAACGGCTCGCACTTTCCAGGGGCGTAGATTCGCGGGCTCCAGAGCTATTACATCGCCCGCCGTTGGCGCTCCCGCTCGCCGGTAACCTGTCCCCTGTAACGTGTGCCGACCATGGTGTGTAAGGGTCGAATGACCGAAGATATGCTGGTCATAGTCGATACATTCGGCCGCAAGCTTCGGAGCGAAGAGCGCAATCCATCATCGGAGCTTCCGATGCATCTCGCGATTTATCGGCTCAGGCCCGATGTCAGAGCGGTCGTGCATGCGCATCCTCCATTCGGAACAGGATTCGCGGTCGCGAACGTCCCTCTCGATAAGCCTCTGCTTTCGGAAGTGATTCTGACACTGGGCTGCATTCCGCTTACCGCATACGGCACGCCTTCTACGAATGAAATGGTGGACTCGCTTGCGCCCTACATTCCGCATCACGATGCTCTGTTGCTCGCCAATCACGGAGCGGTGTCTTACGGACCCGATCTCGAGCTGGCATACGGGCGAATGGAAACGCTCGAGCACTTCGCGAAGATAACACTCATAGCAAGACTCGTGGGAAAGCCCGCGGAATTGTCGCCGGAGGCAATCGCAAAGCTGCTGGATGTGAGAGAGCGAGCGGGCTATATGTCGCCCGAGGCGCGAGGGTGTCAGGCGTGCGGTTATCTGAACGGACATTCCTCGTCGTGCGCGGCCGGGTCTGCTACGAGGTCGCAGGGTCGTTCAAACGGCGGGGATACGATTACGCTCACTCGACAGGAGCTGAACGCATTGATAACCGAGGCGGCCCGTCTGGTCGCCGACCAGATGAAGCACTAACATACTGTCAGGACCGCACGGCTCGCATCATTAGTCGGCGGCCGTTAAAGGAGAAAAGATGGAAGCTCTCGGAATGATCGAGACCAAGGGTCTTATAGCAATGATCGAAGCCTCGGACGCCATGGTAAAGGCTGCGAATGTCACGCTGATCGGCTATGAGAAAATCGGAGCCGGTTTCGTTACCGCGATCGTTCGGGGCGACGTAGCAGCCGTCAAAGCGGCCACGGATGCCGGCGCGGCGGCCGCTCGGCGCGTCGGTGAACTGGTCAGCGTTCACGTCATCCCACGGCCTCATTCGTCTGTTGATGAGAGCCTGCCCGTTACATACGAATCCCGCGAAAAATAACACAGGCCTCGCGTTTCGGGAGTCTTTGGCGGCGGTAATCCGGAGCAGAATGATACTAGCCAGAATAGTCGGCACGGTGGTTGCAACCCGAAAGGACGAGCGCCTGCACGGACGAAAGCTGTTGGTGGCTCGTCCGGTTTCCGTGGACGGCCAGTATGAAAAAGGACACGTGATTGCGGTCGACACAGTCGGCGCCGGAGAAACTGAAACGGTGCTGATCGTCCAGGGCAGCTCCGCGAGGATGGCTTTCGGATGCAAGGACTGTCCGATCGACGCGGCTGTCGTCGGTATAGTGGACACCGTCGAAGTGAACCGGAACAAGAGCTGATGATTCCGGACTTCAACGTGCGCGACTCGCAGTTGAATTCTTGTAGTTGAATTAATGAATACTATCCGGATCGCACTCGCTCAGATCAACGCCACAGTCGGCGATCTGAGCGGCAACACTGATCTAATAATTGACTATATTGGCCGCGCGCGCGATATGGCCGCCGATATAGTAGCGGTTCCCGAGCTGGCGATTACCGGCTACCCTCCTGAAGACCTTCTACTCAAACCGCACTTCACGCGACAGAATCGTCTTGCGCTCGACCGCGTAATCGAAGCCTCGCGCGGCCTCGTTGTAATCACGGGCTTTGTTGATACGGACGGCTCGGATATCTACAATGCGGCGGCGGTTATTTCGGACCGTAGGCTCATCGATATTTATCGCAAGGTATTTCTTCCCAACTACGGCGTATTCGATGAAGCCCGCTATTTTCAATCGGGCGTCAGAGCGCCTGTCTACCAGTTGAAGGATGCTCGGATAGGCGTGAATATCTGCGAAGACATCTGGAATCCCGGTGGTCCCGCGCGCGCCCAGGCTTTGATCGGCGATGCTCACCTGATCGTCAACATTTCATCCTCTCCTTATTATGCGGCGAAGAGTCACGTGCGGGAGCGAATGCTGTGCACCCGCGCGGAAGACAACGCCGTAGCGCTCGCGTATTGCAATCTTGTTGGAGGGCAGGATGAGCTCGTGTTCGACGGCAACAGTCTGGTCATCGATGAGGACGGCCTTGTGATCGCTCGCGGAAAGACCTTTGAGGAAGACCTGCTGACGGCCGATATAAACATCGAGCGCGTGTTTTCAGAGCGACTGCACGACCCTCGCCGCCGGAGCGAACGGCATAGTGCGTCGAACGAGCAGGTTGAGATCATTCCCATTCCGACCGTCGAATCGAACTCCAGGCAGCGTCCGGCGATTCCCGCGCGCGCGTCAGCCGAGAGAGGCGCCGAACGGACAATGGATGAAATATACGCCGCGTTGGTAGTGGGCGCCCGCGATTACACCAGGAAGAATGGATTCGATAAGGTCTATCTCGGCCTGTCGGGGGGGATTGATTCGGCGCTCACGGCGGTCATTGCAGCCGATGCGATCGGGCCTGAAAACGTCAAGGCTGTCTTCATGCCTACGAAATTCTCATCGACCGAGAGCGCCAGAGATGCAAAGGCGCTCGCCGATAATCTAGGCATCTCGCTTGTCACAATCCCGATCGAAGAGACGTTCAAGGATTATCTCAAGATGCTGGCTCCTTCGTTTGATGGGGCGGCCGAAGATGTAACCGAGGAAAATCTTCAGGCCAGGGTGCGCGCGAATATTTTGATGGCGCTCTCGAATAAGTTTCACGGGCTGGTTCTGTCTACAGGCAACAAGAGTGAATTGAGCGTTGGATACTCGACGCTCTATGGCGACATGGTCGGAGGATTCAATGTTCTTAAAGACGTCTTTAAAACCACGGTTTATTTGCTCGCGGAATATGTAAACCGGAGAGGGAACTCGCCGGTTATTCCAGAGTACATAATCACGCGGCCTCCGTCGGCCGAATTGCGCGAGAACCAGCGCGATGAAGACACTCTGCCGCCTTATGCGGTCCTTGATGCGATATTGAAGTCTTATGTAGAACGGGATCTCAGCGCCGAATCGATAATCGCGGCCGGCTTCGACCCTGAAACCGTGAAATGGGTGTTTCGCAGGGTGGATGCCGCCGAGTACAAGCGACGCCAGTCACCTCCAGGCATCAAAATCACGCCTCGCGCATTCGGACGCGACCGGCGCATGCCTATTACGAACAAGTTCCACAACTAACGCTGCGGTCAGGCTGCCTCGTTCTGTTGGGCAGACGCCAGGCATAGTATCGATCCCGGCGTACGTATCGCCGATATCTTGCGCTACCCATCGAAGCAGCTCGGCCTTCTCAGCCCGCGTCATGGTTGCCAGCAATCGGTCGATCTCAAGGGGGTTCTTCATACGACCATAATCGTGCCATAAGCTATGGCAGCGGGCAATGTACACATCTCTCGACGAAAACTGTTGGTCTTATCGCGATTCGCAACGACTTCGAGGTTCAGGCAGGTTTATCCGGCTGTAGCTATGATCTCGTAGATCAGACTCTCTCGATCGCCGCCGTCGTCCCTGGCTCATCTGTCTATTCACAACGCTGGTAAGTGCTAGTGGCCTTTGTATCAATACAGGACATGGTCCTTTGGTGAGCGGCGCTATGGCCCGCTGGAACGGTAGTAAAATGACTTGCCGAATATTATCATTCCCAACGCCTCACCCGTACTATGTCGGTCTTTGCACAACTCTAACGATCCCCATTGTGCGAGGAGCGTAGGTAATTAATGCCAGTTAAACTGGCAAGATACAGGGGTTATTATTTACCAAGAACAGAAACGTACCAATTTACAATTGGCATTAAAATTGCTAATTGGACACGCGTAATGATTGTTGACGGAGAATCTGTGTTCTCGCTAGTTTCGTGGGACTGCCCAGCTCGCAAAGTCAGACAGTCCCACGGCTGCAAACCGTCCTTGATCACCCAAAAATGTTTGGGGCTTATACACTAGGAGGTTTACGGGAATGATTAATAGCAATGATTATACCAAACTTCCCGCGATCAGTAAGTATCATCAGCGGAATGAGTTGGCTGTTGATGAATCCGCGCCTGTCGCAGACGAGATAGTAAATACTGTGCAGCGATGGGAAGATTATCGCCAGGGTCACGAAAGATTCGACCATGAAATGTGGCAAGATCGCGTGCAATTCTTGATCAAGGCGGCCACGCAAGTATTAGCGATCTTGATGATATTAACCGCCTTCACCCTATGCTGTTATGTTTTAGTACATACTTCGGCATATTCTGGGACTGCGGTCACGTCAGCGGCAGGTACAATCGCTACCCAAGTAATAGGCATTGTTGGCTTGCTCTTGAAAACGGTCTTTCGTCATAAGCCTCCAAAGGTATAAAGCCTACGCGCTCTTATCGATGTTCGTGCTATGTGAGACTTGGAGATTTGGACGATCCGAAAGTCGCTTTTGGCCTTGCGGTATCCCCACACCTTATAAGTATTAGACCCGGAGAAAAACAAATCTGTCCTTCGAAAGTAGTCAACAGTCTTGGTCACAAATCCGTGCTGACAAGAGTAGCCTGTTCTTCAATGCTCTGCGCAATCAACATGCGATCAAAGGGGTCTTTGTGGTGAACCGGTAAGGCGTCGAGTGCCAGAACAATCCGTTAATGCCACGGGCCGGGTTCTGAAATCATCAATCTCTTGCTGACTTTCAAACTGGCGACGCTCAAGAGCAATTCGTTGGCGCCATCCCTGAGAGCAAAAAAGGACGGTCGGCGAAAGTTTCTCCGGCTGATGTGCCCACCAGATGAAGATATGAGTGTCGAGCAAAAGTTTCATTCTCGTGGAAGCCAGAACTCGTTTGGTAAGGGTTCATCAAAATCCTCGCTCGTCCAGATTGCGCCTCGGTTGAGACCTGCAACACGCTTCTTTTTGGACTGATCTACTGGAACCAAACGCGCCACCGGCCTGCGGTCTTCCGTTATAACTACTTCGTTTCCGGCAAGAGTTTGCGCCAGCAAATCCTCCAGTTTATTCGGGACCTCCTCTACACTCACCGTCTGAGTCATACGCGGCATCCTTTCAGTATCGCCTTTGCTTGATCGATAACGATATCTTTTTCTGCCCTGATGTCAGATCGCCGGCCCAGTGCGTGATATTGGAGGAACGCAGCGACGACCAACGTGAAGACAATCGTCAGTATGTGGGCAATATCAAAATCCTTTTTGAAGGTTAGATCGAGGAACTGACGTGCAATGAGACCAATGGTCAATCCAATGATGAAGAAAACTCCCGACCATATCCATTTCATTTGGCGTCATCAATATAGCGCAGGATCTCTTCTACTAGGTACGGTTCTTCGTCAGATTTAAGCCGCAGATGATCTCTCACCTTCTGAGAGCCGAATTCGCGTGCCAGACCGCCGAAAGCAGCCTCGAGAAAGGACGTAGCATATCCTTCCGTACCGTCAAGATCGACGAAAAGGATTGTATTATCGTCGGTGATCGCGCGCAAAAAACCAGGTCTAAGAACGTTTTCTTTAAACTTTTCGCCGGAGAAGTTGTCCTCTCCCCTGGCGCGGGGGCCAGGTGTTTCGGAAAAGTCTTTTGCCACAACGATCTGTAAACTCGTCTGACTGTTCGTCTGTAGTTGTTCACTTGCCATGGTCTAGCTCCCAGTAGATCATTGTGCCTCGAAAGCGCGGCTCAATGAGTCTCGATTCTCCAGTGGAAACATTAGCATATACGTCGTTACTGAGCATATACATCGTTACTGATAATAATCAAATTGCATGGAATCGTGACGACCCGATTATCTGTCCGTCTTTGGAATCGATGGCGATCAGAGCGCCTCCGGATTCCAATGCCTCGCGAAAGAATGCCTGAAAGACTTCTTCTTTATAGCGATCTGTTGCTGGATGCTGTTCCCAGATGAGCGGGTCCGCGGCGACGGAATAAAGGGCGCGATAATCCTCCGGCAATAGCGGCCTGAGCTGGAGGATCGTGCCTTTCAAGACGGGTTGGAGATCAAAGGGCATTCCTGATTCTATCCTCAAGCCTGAGCTTCACAAATCTTCGCGAAATCGACCCGAGTAGCGCATTGGTTCATTATCTCTGTTAGCGCGAGGTGCTCAAATTCGACTTTAAGGTTGACGAAGGGCAGAGCGATTCGAGTACGCAGTCGGCGCACAGAGGGGTGCGGGCCTTGCAGATTTTTCGACCGTGGTAGATCAAGAGGTGAGAGAAATCTACCCAGTCTTTCTTTGGAACATATTTGATTAAATCCTGCTCGATCTTTTCGGGCTGAGTGTTCTCTGTAAGCCCGAGCCTCTGAGACAGTCGTGAGACGTGCGTGTCCACCACAACCCCTGAAGCTATTCCAAAGGCATTCCCCATTACGACGTTGGCCGTCTTCCGAGCGACGCCCGGCAGCTCAAGCAGATCTTCCATTGATTCCGGGACCTTGCCGCCGTAATTTTCGAGAATCATTTTGCAGGCGCCTTGAATCGATTTCGCTTTGTTCCGAAAGAATCCAGTCGAGCGAATATCGTTCTCGATCTCTTCTCGCGGAGCGTTTACAAAATCGGTGCAGCTTCGATACTTCCTGAAGAGATCAGCCGTGACGATATTGACGCGCTCGTCCGTACATTGCGCTGAAAGAATCGTAGCGATCAGGAGCTCGAGCGGATTGGAGTGAATGAGGCTGCAGTGGGCGTCCGGGTATTCTTTTCTGAGCCTGCTTACTACCTGTTTGGCTCTGTGCTTGAGATCGGGAGCTTCGCTTTTTTGCTTCATACGCGCATGGTTCGCTCGATGTCTGAGATAGCCCGCGGAAGGCCTGATGAGAGTACGTCTCTTCCATCGGCGGTGACCAAAACATCGTCTTCTATTCTGATTCCGATGCCGCGATAGCGAGGCTCTACCTGTTGATCGTAGGCGGATACATATAGTCCGGGCTCGATCGTCAGCACCATTCCCGGCTCCAATTTGCGAGACTCGTCTCCGATGGTATACATGCCGACGTCGTGGACGTCCATTCCGAGCCAGTGACTGGTTCTATGCATGTAGAATCGCTTGAACTCTTCTTTTTCTATAAGGCTCGATACCTCGCCTTTGAGCAAGCCCAGCCGAACAAGGCCTTCGGTCAGAATTTGAACTGCGCGATTGTGCGGATCTACGAACCGAGCGCCGGGCCGCACGGCTTCGATTCCCGCCTCTTCGGCTGCTAAAACCAGCTCGTAGAGCTCCGCCTGTTCTTTGCTGAAGACGCCGTCGGCGGGATATGTCCGGGTGACGTCACCCGCGAAGTAGCCGTATTCGGCGCCGGAATCGATCAGGAGCAGCTCTCCTTTTTGAAGCTGCCTTCGATTGCTGGTGTAGTGCAGCGTCGTCGAATTGACTCCGGAAGCTACTATGGGGGGAAACGCGTGCCGAGGGCTGCCGTATTTGGCATAGACGTATCTCAACTCCGCATCGATTTCGTACTCGTAGACACCCGGCTTGATGACCGATCGAGCCGCGGCGTGCCCTTTGCACGTGATGTCGACGGCTCTTCTCAAGGTCTCAAGTTCGGAGGCGCTCTTTACGAGCCTCGCCTCGTGAAGCAATCCGGCGGGGTCGATCACGGCCGCGGGCCCTGCTCCCTTGCGCTGGCGTTCTCGCTGAAAATACCGCATCAGTCGGACGACTCTGGAGTCGGCGTCCGAATTGGCTCCGAAGCGATAGTAGATGCGATCGGCTTTCGCAAGCAGTCCGGGAAGCTCCTGGTCAAGTTTATCGATTGTGAATGCCGCATCGGCGCCGTAGTCGCTAATCGCGCCTTCGACTCCGGCACGCTTGCCGGTCCAGACCTCCGCCGAATCGTCTCGGGGCTGAACGAACATCACGAATCGATGTTGAGGGTGATCGGGAACTAATACCGCGAGGCAACTCGGCTCTTCAAAACCCGTCAAATAGTAGAGATCGGAATCCTGGCGATATTCGAATTCGACATCCATATTGCGAACGGCGGTTGGAGCCGATGCAAACAGCGCGGCGCCCCCTTGAATCCCTTTCATGAACTCTTCGCGTCTCTCTTTGAAAGCGCCCGTCGATGCGCTCGGTGTGGCAGTCATCGTTAACCTCGCTCGATCTGTTTGAATTTGCGCCTACTATATCGACGCCTGGGGACTTTCTCAAGGATGTGTAGATCGGCGCTTGTGATCACAGGAGGGGCAATAGAATTACTTCTCAGTTTTCTAATGGCTTTGACTGATGTCCAGATCAGAATGCCGGATCACGCATGCCAGGTCACGAATGCTGGATCAGGTCGGCGCGTCGCGAGATTTGTATTAGAATAGGCTGCTTCATACGACTGCGATCCAAACAAAGGTCCTAATCCATTGACATCCGACCAATACAAACTTATTACGACTGCTGCTGAATTAGATGAATCGGTCGCGGCTCTGTCACGCTGCCGAGTTATCGGAGCCGACACCGAGACCACGGGTTTGGATCCGTTTACCAGTCGCGTTCGCTTGCTTCAGCTCGCAACTCCGGATCAAGTATTCATAATCGATCTCTTTAAAGTGAGGGCGCTGGATCACGCAGGTCTCAGAACCTTGCTTACCGGCGACGAGCCGGTGAAGGTGCTTCACAATGCAAAGTTCGATGTGAAGATGCTCCTTCATCATTTCAAGCTGGAGACCGGCGGAGTATTCGATACGTTGCTGGCGAGCAAGCTGGTAGCGGCCGGAGGCGACGTGGGTCACGGACTCGCGGCGGTATCGGACCGGCACCTCGGCGTCGAGGTAGACAAATCGGCGCAGATGAGCGACTGGTCGGGCGAGATCAGCGAAGAACAACATCGGTACGCCGCCAAGGATGCGGCCCTCATGCTTCCGCTTCATGAGAAGCTTTCCGGTGATCTTGAAAGACTCGGATTGAATGAGGTTGCCCGCATTGAGTTTGAATGTGTGCTGCCGTTATCCGCTCTGGAACTGGCCGGAATGTCTATCGACGCGGATTGCTGGAAGAAGCAGCTCGAGGATGTGAGGCGGGCGCACGCCCTGACGGCTACGGCTTTGAAGTCTCAGCTCGCGGCGGGCGTCGCACAACTTTCTTTATTCGGCGAACCCGACATCAATCTCGACAGTCCGGCCCAGGTCACGGAAGCCTTGGCGGGAATGGGGATCAAGCTGGAGGGCACGCGCAACTGGCAGTTGCAGCCGTTCGCCGTCCGATATCCTGTTATTCACCTACTGCTCGAGTATCGAGCGCTGCAGAAGTCGCTGAGCAGTTACGGCGAATCGATGCTGTCGCACGTCAACCCGGTGACGCGCCGTCTTCATCCGGACTTTCACCAGATCGGCGCGACCGGCGGCCGCATGAGCTGTTCGGATCCGAATCTTCAGCAGGTGCCGAACTCGCCGGAATACCGCTCATGTTTTCGCGCCGAACCCGGCCGCAAACTCGTGATCGCGGACTATTCGCAGATCGAGCTACGCATATTGGCGGACTGGTCTCAGGACGTAGCTCTTGTGAAGGCGCTTGTATCCGGCGAGGATCTTCACTGCGTGACCGCGAGCCAGATGTTGGGAATAAAACTCGAGGAGGTCAGCAAGGATCAACGCGCGGCCGCCAAGCAGCTCAACTACGGAATAATGTACGGCCTGGGCGCGCAGGGTCTGGCGAACCGAATCGACTGTTCGATAGAACAAGCCGAAGAACTGCTGCATAAGTATTTTGCTACGTACAGCGGGGTCGCGGCGTGGCTTCGAGAAGCCGCGAATAAAGCGATTGGAGACCACGAGTCGCGGACGCGCTCCGGGCGATTGATATATTTTAACTTCGACGCAAACGACCGCGCTCAGGTCGCGGCGATGCAGCGGTTGGGCAAGAACAGTCCGATTCAAGGAACCAGCGCGGATATGATCAAACGCGCTTTGAGGCTGATTTATGAAGGGCTCAGGGGAATCGACGCCGCGATAGTCAACTGCATTCACGATGAGATCGTAGTCGAATCCGCGGAGACGGAAGCCGAGACCTGCGCCGCCATAGTGGAAAGAGAGATGATCAAGGCTGCGCGTGAATTCATTCGAAGCGTACCGGTCTCCGTGGATACGGCAATCGCATCGGCCTGGCTTAAATAACACAAGTAACGAGAATGTCGATTCGTCCATGTTCGGCGAGGACTCGGCGGAAGAGACGTTCACTTCATGGTCGTCGGTGTGATCGCACGGGTCCGGAATACCGCGGCCTCCCAGTTTCGTTGCAATACCGGTTGTGGATCGGATTCGACGCGCGTGGTTATTGAATTCCTTCCCGCGCTCCTCAATTGTTTCGGCCCGAAACCTCTGTTCAATAAATTTTCAGATCGAGAATTGTTACCTGCTTTCCAGGGGAATAGAGTTTGATTTAAGGAAGCCGGGACTCTTATCGATTTTGCTCTGTTTCTAATTTGTTTCTGTGTGTTAGAGTCTTTTATTTCTCACGAGCAGTATCGGGCAGTTAGAGAGCTATGAGGATTCAGGTCAGTCAGATAAGCGAGAAAGACGGCTTAAGGCGCGATTATCGGTTTCCCGAAGGAAAACCTGATTTAGTCGATCCGGATTGCTCTGTGGCAGGCGAATCCTCGCTCGGCTTGTTCGCCGAGCGGAGCGGCTCGGAAGTCAAACTCAGCGGTACTCTTCATGCCAAAATCCAATTCAACTGCGACCGGTGTCTCGAATCGGTGGTCCGCGCCGTTGACGAGGAATTCGATCTCTTCTATATTCCCTCGTTCCAAAAAGGCGGTCTGAATGACGAGGCTGAGCTGACCGAAGAGGACTTGACCGTATCCTTTTATGAAGACGACTCGATAAACGTCGGCGACATTATGCGGGAACAGATCGAGCTGGTGTTGCCGATGTCAAAAGTGTGCGACGACGACTGCCGGGGGCTTTGTTCAGAGTGCGGCGTCAACTTGAATAAAATACAATGCTCCTGCCGGACTGCCGCCGTTGATCCTCGTCTCGCGGCGCTGAGGGATCTCGGCTTGCGAGATGATCCGAGATAGATTGCTTGGAATCGTAACGGAGTTTCATAAATGCCAAATCCGAAAAGAAAACACTCCAAATCCCGAACGGGTAAACGTCGGGCTCACGACAGCCTCGACGCTCCGGCGTTCGGGCCGTGCCCACATTGCGGCGAGCTTCGCCGTCCGCACCGCGTCTGCCCTAAATGCGGCTTCTACCGGGGCCGCTCCGTCATAGCAGTAAAGGAAGAAAGCTAAGCTTGACCCTTTCGATCGCGGGTGAGCCCCGCAATCTATGTTGAAAATCGCAGTGGACGCAATGGGAGGCGACTTCGCTCCTACGAGCGAAGTATCCGGCGCCGTCGAAGCTGCTCACGATTTCGGCATCGGGGTAATACTGGTTGGGCGAACTGAAGATATCGAGGCGGAGATGCGAAGGCACTATGGCCGCAGCCGCCCCGGTCGCGCTTCTAATGTCGAGCTGGTTGATGCGCGGGAAGTGATCGCCATGGACGATCCGGTCGCGACTTCCGTCCGCAGAAAGCGAAACAGCTCGATACGAGTTGCGGCCAAGCTGGTTCACGACGGCAGCGCCGATGCCCTTGTGAGCGCGGGCAACACCGGCGCCGTGATGATGACTTCAAAACTGGTTGTCGGCACGCTTTCGAATGTCGACCGTCCCGCGCTTGCCGCTGTGATGCCGACCGTCAGCGGACAGGGCACCGTGATACTCGACGTTGGAGCCAACGCCGAATGCAAGCCGCTCCACCTTTACCAGTTCGCGGTTATGGGCTCGCTCTTTTCTAACGTTATACTCGGAGTAGCGAATCCCCGGGTGGGCCTGCTCTCCATCGGCGAAGAAGAGGTCAAGGGCAACGACCTTACGAAGGAAGCGTTCAAGCTCCTGAAAAAATCTCCTCTGAATTTTATCGGCAATGTCGAAGGTCGCGATATGTACACCGGCGAAGCGGACGTGATCATCTGCGACGGCTTTACCGGCAACGTCGCGTTGAAGGTCAGCGAAGGTCTTATAGAAACGGTGATGCGTATGTTGAAGGAAGAGCTTCAGGCATCGCTTCAAACAAAGGCGGGCGCATTTTTGTCGAAGCCCGCGTTTGAGCGCTTCAAGCAGAGGCTCGACTATGCCGAGTACGGCGGCGCCCCGCTCCTCGGCATAAACGGAGTAACGGTTATATGTCACGGCAGGTCGAATTCGCGGGCCATCAGGAACGCGATAAGGGTGGCGCGCGACTTCTGCCAGGGAAACATCAATAGCAGGATCGAAGCGGAGATTGGCGCTCGCGCGGCGGCTACTCGCTGACGATTGTTCATTGAAAAAGAGGATGAAGCTAGCGTTCATTTTCCCGGGACAGGGCTCGCAGGAAGTCGGAATGGGAAGGGAATTGGCCGACTCGGATGAAAGAGCCCGTCGCGTATTCGAAGAGGCCGATGCGGCCCTTGAAGAGAACCTCTCGGCGATATGCTTTGAGGGACCGGAGGAAGCGCTCAAGCTAACCGCCAATACGCAGCCTGCGATACTCACGACGTCGATAGCGGCGCTGCGAGTATTACAAGGGCGCATCCCGAGTCCCGATTTTGTTGCGGGGCATTCACTCGGCGAATATAGTGCACTGGTGGCGGCGGGATGCCTGCGATTCGACGACGCGGTAAGGCTGGTCAGAAGCCGCGGCGAGTTCATGCAGGAAGCCGTACCGGCGGGCGTTGGAGCGATGGCGGCGATTCTGGGATGCGATGCCGCTTCGGTGGAGGAGATATGCCGGGAAGCGAGCGCTCACGGCGTCTGCTCTCCGGCCAATATCAACACTCCGTCGCAAACAGTCATCGCCGGTCAACGGGAGGCGGTTGAGCACGCCGTCCAACTCGCAAGAGAAAGAGGCGCGCGCAAGACCGTGATGCTGGCTGTAAGCGCGCCGTTTCATTGTGAGTTGATGCAGCCGGCCGCGGAGCGGTTGACGCCTCTGTTGGACGCCATAGAATTCTCTGATCTGGATGCGCCCATAGTGACGAATTGCGACGCCGAAATTGTTGCGACCGGCGCTGAAGCCCGGCGGGCGTTAGTCAAACAAGTAGCTTCGGCGGTTCGATGGTCGGATTCGGTCAGGAAATTGCTCGAAGCGGGAGTCACTCATTTCGTTGAAATCGGTCCCGGTAAGGTTCTATCGGGTCTTGTTAAACAGATCAGCCGCGAGTGTAAGATTCTGAATGTCGGAAATAGCGCTTCGCTCGCGGCAACCCTCGAGGCGTTTCCATGACGCCGGCGGTTACGAGCACTTCTGAACACTTAGTTTATTAAAAGGAGGAGCTAGCAAATGGCGGAAGGTTCTGTTGAGGAAAGGGTAAAGCAGATAATAGTCGACGAGCTGGGCGTCGACGAGGCGGAAGTTACGGCCAATGCGCGGTTCATCGACGACCTTGGAGCGGACTCGCTCGATACGGTGGAGCTGGTCATGCGATTCGAGGAAGAGTTTGAAATCGAAATTCCCGATGAAGACGCCGAAAAAATCGCGAGCGTACGCGATGCGATTGACTACATAACGAAGCACTCGAAGTAATACGAGTTCGTCTGGAGGTGACACAGTTGAATCGTCGCGTGGTGATTACCGGAATGGGGCTTATCTGCGGATCTGGCAATAGCCGGAAAGAAGTGTGGGCCAATCTGCTGTCCGGCCGTTCCGCCATAGGGCAGATCACGAAGTTCGACACCTCGGCCTTTCCGGTCAAGATCGCTAGCGAGGTCAATGGATTCGATCCTCTGAAGTTCATCGAAAAGAAAGAGGTCAAGAAGATGGACCTCTTTATTCACTACGCGATTGCGGCTTCGCAGGAGGCGATGGACGACTCAGGTCTCCGCATCAACGAGTCCAACGCAACTCGAATCGGCTGTTTCATCGGCTCGGGCATCGGCGGGTTCGGCGTCATCGAGCGCGAACACGAGAAGTTCTTGAAGGGCGGGCCCGGAAAGATATCGCCCTTCTTCATACCGGCGGCGATCGTCAATCTCGCAGCCGGTCAGGTTTCCATCAGGTTTGGCGCGAAAGGTCCGAATTCGGCGACCTGTACCGCCTGTTCGTCGGGCGCGCACGCGGTCGGCGACAGTTTCAAGATCATTCAACGAGGGGACGCCGACGCGATGATCTGCGGCGGCGCCGAAGCGGCTATCACCCCTATGGGAGTCGGCGGCTTCGCCGCTATGCGCGCGCTCTCAACTCGCAATGAAGAACCGGAGCGCTCGAGCCGTCCTTTTGACGCCGATCGCGACGGTTTCGTCATCGGCGAAGGAGCCGGCGTAATTATTCTTGAGGAACTGGACAGCGCCTTGAAACGCGGCGCCAAGATATACGCCGAACTGGTGGGCTATGGAATGTCCTCCGACGCTTACCACATAACTCAGCCGGCCGAAGAAGGGGACGGCGCCGTTCGAGTGATGACCAATGCCCTCGAAGACGCCGGCATTCAACCGCACGAGGTCGGCTACATCAATGCACACGGCACGTCGACCTACTACAACGATAAAATTGAAACCGCCGCTATCAAGAGGGTATTTGGAGATGCGGCGTATTCGATACCGATCAGTTCGACGAAGTCGATGATGGGCCACCTTCTTGGGGCCGCCGGAGGAGTCGAGGCGGGCATTGCGGCGATGTCGATCCGGAATCAGATCATCCCGCCGACCGCTAACTACGAGAAGCCGGATCCGGAATGTGACCTTGACTATGTCCCCAATACCGCTCGCCGGGCGGACGTTCGATATGCACTCTCGAACTCGTTCGGTTTCGGGGGAACCAATGCTTCGCTGCTGATGAAGCTGTACGAAGACGGCGACCGGTGACCGCCGCTGTCCGCATCACCGACGATATCAATTGAGAACGGGGAGTGAAGATGAACATCGTAGTTTGTCTGAAACAGGTTCCCAAGAAGGACTCGATTCTCAGAATCGGGGCCGATCAGAAATGGATAGACGAGCGGGATCTGAGCTATGAGATGAGCGAGGCGGATGCTTATGCTCTCGAAGAGGCTCTGCGCCAGAAGGAAAAGCACGGCGGAGAGGTGATCGTCATCAGCTCCGGTCCTGAGCGCGTTCGTCAATCAATAAAAGAAGCGCTCGCGAAGGGGGCCGATCGCGCTATTCATCTAACCGATCCATTGTTCAATTCGGGCGATCCCGCGGTAATCGCGCGCGCACTGGCCGGCGCGCTCAAGAACGAGAAATTCGATCTGATCTTCACGGGTCTCCAGTCCGACGATTATGGCTTCGCCCAGGTCGGATTGATCCTTGCGGAAATGCTGGGGCTTCCGAGCGCTACAATCGTGATGGAAGTGCAGCCCGAAGATAGCGGAGTCAGGGTAAAGCGCGAGCTCGAAAGCGGCTGGTTCCAGTGGGTGAAACTGCCGATGCCCGCGCTTCTAACAATTCAGTCCGGCATCAATCAGCTTCGATACGCGACACTGAAGGGGATCATGGCCGCGAAGAAGAAAGAGATAAAAGAGGTCAAAGCGGCCGACATCGGATTCACTGAATCGGACGCGATATCGGCTCAGTCGATCCAGCGCGCGTACTTCCCCGAAAAAACAAAGAGAACGGAAATCATCGAAGGTAAACCGGCTGAAGCGGCGGCAAAGCTGATGGAGAAGCTTCGATTCGACGCGCGAGTATTTTGACCGACACGCGAATCTTCTGACGACAGAGAGGCATCTATGAGCCAGGGAATATTGCTTTTTGTTGAACAACGCGATGGAGTGCTGAACCGGACGACGCTTGAGGCGCTCGTAGCGTCCCAACAGCTCGCGGCCGGCATGAGCGAAAGTTTGAGCGCGGCCGTGCTTGGAAGCGGAGTCTCGGCGGTCGCGTCCGAAATCGCGGCTAAGAAATTGGATAAGGTCTACATCGCGGAAGATTCGAAGCTCGCCGAGTATACACCGGATGGTTACACGGCGGCGCTTCGACAGGTGATCGAGAAGCTCGATCCGAGATACGTCATATTCAGCCATACGTATCAAGTCCGCGACTTTGCGCCAAGGCTCACTGCCGCGCTCGGCAAGACCTTCGTCGGCGACTGCATTGGATACAAGCTCGAGGGCGGCGCGCTGCTGCTAACGAGGCAGATATTCCAGGGTAAGATCAACACCGATGTCGGCGTTTCAACGGAGCCTCCGATTTTCATCAGCTTTCAAACGGGTTCATATCGCGCGGATCAGGCCGCGGCGGGCGAATCGACGGCCCAAATAGAAAACTTCACTCTCGATATGTCAGGCGTGGAGCTGCGCGCGAAACCCGAGGAGAAGTTCCAGGAAGCGAAGCAGGCGGTTGACCTCACTCAAGCGGAGCGAATCGTTTCGGTGGGACGCGGCATCAAAAGCGAAGAGAACCTGGGACTCGTCAAGGACCTGGCGGAGGCTCTGGGAGCCGAGCTTGCGGCATCGCGTCCGATATGTGACAACGAGTGGCTCCCGATGGATCGACAAATCGGAAGCTCGGGACAAACCGTAGCTCCGAAGCTTTACCTTGCCGTCGGAATTTCCGGCGCCATTCAGCACGTGGTCGGAATGAAAAACGCCCAGACCATCGTCGCGATTAATAAGGACGCCGAAGCGCCGATATTCGACATAGCCGACTACGGCATCGTGGGAGACCTCTTCGAAATAGTGCCCGCTTTAATCGCCGAAGCAAAGAAGAGCCAGGGCTAGTATTTACCCAAGGCGGCGGAATATTCACAATTATTTGGCCAATTTCGGATTGTTCCCTGAAAGGGAACGCGTCAATAGCCGGGGGCCAGCGAAGCGCAGCCCCCGGTGCGAGGGAAGATTTGTTTCCGAATATGAACGCAGGGATTTGGATATTTTGGAGGCAAGAGGCGCGGATTTGTCTCAGTGCGGCGCATAAAGAGGCGCGAGAGAAGAAAGGCCAGGTAACTATCTGGGGGAATCGAGAAGCGAAAGATCCGAGCACTGAAAGTGCGAAATGAACGTTTCGTAATAAGGAAGATTGTTACTTCTTGCGTAGCGCGGCGCCGAAGCGTTATGTCGCGCCTTCAGCGCTAGAGAGCATTGGGGCTGGAACCAGGGGCGGCGCGCTACTCGCTTGCCCCTGGCCATTTAATAGTCGGCCTTTCAGGCCTACTTAAGCCACGAACTCGGTACCGCCTTTTACAACAAATCCCTTTCAAGCAAATAATATGCATGGCAAGGGAAAACCAACAAAATATCTTGCCCGAATAAGCAAGAAACCCAACGCTTTCAGGAGCCCATTAGATCTGTAGCTGAGTCAGAGCACGGCTATCCAAGGTCACTTATTTGAAATTCACATACACGACCTTGGTTTCGGTGTAGAACGACATAACTTCGTCGCCGACTTCGCGGCCTCCATAGCCGCTGTCTTTGATTCCGCCGAACGGAACATGCGGATAACCGCCGACCCCCGGTCGGTTCACGTGGACCATTCCCGCGCGCGCTCTCTCCGCGAAGGAGAATACTCGCGCGATGTCGCGAGTGAACACGGTTGAAGTCAGGCCGTATCGCACCGAATTAGCGAGGCCGATAGCTTCCTCGAAATCTTTGACCTTGATGACTGCGACTACGGGCCCGAAGATCTCTTCACGGGTTATTTGCATGCCCTGTTGAGCTTCGACGACTGTAGGTTGGAAGAATAGGCCTTTAGCGAGGGAGCTGGTTTCGGACCGGCTTCCTCCGGTGCGGAGCCGCGCGCCCTCCGAACCGCCGACCGTTAGCCAGCCGGTTACTCCATTCAATGCGCGCTGGTCGACTAGCGGTCCCATATCGACGCCCGGCTCGATTCCCGGACCGACTTTCATTGCCGAAGCCCGGCTTACCAACTTATCGAGAAAAGCGTCATAGATTTTCTCCGTAACCAGCGCGCGGCTGGTTGCAGTGCATCGCTGGCCGGTCGAGCCGAGGCCCCCGGAAACCACTCCGCTGACGGCGTCGTCGAGATCGGCGTCGTCCAGCACGATCTGCGGATTCTTGCCGCCCAGCTCGAGTTGGAGTTTAAGCAATCGCTCGGACGCTGCGCGAGCGATCGCCTTTCCAACTTTGGTGGAGCCCGTGAATGAAATGCCGTTTACCGATTCGTTGGACACCAGCTCCTCGCCAGGCTCGACGTCGCCATGGACTAAATTGACTACACCCAGCGGGCAGCCTACCTCTTCGAGCCCGCGGACAAGAGCGGTTGCGGTCAGCGGCGTTAGAGGCGACGGCTTCAGCACAACCGTGTTGCCTGCAATAAGCGCCGGAGCGATCTTCCAAACGGGGATTGCGACCGGAAAATTCCACGGGCTGATTAAGCCCACGACGCCGAGCGGCTGCGGGGTCGAATAGCAAAAGACCGTTGCTTCGTCGGATGGATAAACCTTGCCATCGAGACGGCGTCCGATTCCGGCGGTGTATTCCAGGATATCGAGCGCTCTTTTAACCTCGCCAACTGACTCCGGCAGTATCTTTCCCTCTTCGCGCGTCAGCAGCTCCGCAATCTCGTCGCGCCGCTCGTCGATCCAGTGAAGCCAGGCGAACAGCAGTCGAGCGCGCGACGGGGCCGTCCAGGTGCGCCATTCGTCCGCAGCGCGCGAGGCCGCGTCGATCGCGCGAGCTGCGTCTTGCTTTGACGAATCGGGAGAGCGAGCAACGAGCACGGATTGATCGGCCGGATCGTATCGATCCGACCATCGTTCCTGAGTTGCACCTTCCCATTTTCCATCAATGTAATTCAGCGCCGTGGCTCCTACCGACGGGAGTCCATTCTCGAAGAGGCCATTCTCCATTGGGGGTCATCCTTTCCTTAATACATCGAGCAGGGCTTTTCGCAGTTCGCTTCCTTTATAGGGCTTTATCATCACTCCCATAAAACCGTGTCTCCTGTAATCCGCCATTACGGGATCATTCGAGTAACCGCTCGAGACTATAGCCCTGACGCCCGGGTCGATCTCGATTAGTTTGTTTATCACTTCCTTTCCGCCCATGCCACCCGGAATGGTCAGATCGAGAATTACCGCGTCAAAGGGCATTCCGATATCCCTGGCTTTCTTGAATAAATCGAGCGCTTCCGCCCCGTCCCGGGCCGGCACGGTGTCGTAGCCGAGGTGTGTTAGTACCTGTTGCAGGAGCTCTCTGATTATATCCTCGTCATCCATCACCAGAACGCGGCCGGTTTCGAGTCCGGCTCTTTCCGCGGGGATTTCCAATGGAATCGGATGGTGCGCCGACGCCGGCAGGTATACTGATACAGAGGCGCCTTGTCCTTGCCTGGAGTGAACCGTTATCTGGCCGCCGTGGTTTTTAACTATCGAATAGGAAGTGGCGAGACCGAGGCCGCTGCCTTTCTGTTTGGTCGTGAAATAGGGATCAAATATTTTGTCGATGTGCTCTTCGGCTATGCCAATACCGTGATCGACGACGGTGATCTTCACATAGCGGCCCTGCTGTAGAAGCCTTCCGCTGCCGCGCTCATGCCCGAGCTCGACGTTCTCGGCGGTGATCATTATGGCGCCTCCTTGCGGCATGGCCTGCTGTCCGTTCAGCACCAGATTGTGAATTACCTGTCCTATCTGGCCTTCATCGATATCGAGCGCCCAGAGATCTCTTGGAAGAGCGTATTCACAGCGCAGATTTGAGCCGGTCAGGGCGAAACCCGAAGCCTCGCGCACGAGATCGCCTATGTATACCGTCCTCTTTATCGGAGCGCCGCCCTTTGAGAATGTCAGCAACTGTTGAGTCAAATCTCGAGCGCGCAGCGCGGCCTGTTCGGCGGCGTCGAGTCGGCTCAAGATATGATCCGCACCCTTGATGAGCGATTTCGCGAAGGACACATTGCCCAGGATCGAGGTGAGAATATTGTTAAAATCATGCGCGATTCCGCCAGCCAGCAGCCCCACGGATTCGAGCTTGCTCGCTCGCAGCATGTCTTCCTCGAGCTTCCTCGCTTCGGTCACGTCTCTGAGGACAAGCACGAAGCCGATCAAGTTTCCGTCCTGGCTGCGAATAGGCGCGGTCGTATCCGCGATGATCCGTTCGACGCCGTCCCTGGAAACGATGACGCTTTGATTCAATCTGCCGGAGCCGCCTCCGCGCAGAAGCCGTTCGACGGGATTCTCTTTGGCGCGGCGCTTCTTGAGCGTCCGCAGTCGCAAAATTTCGGCGATAGGCGTGCCGGTCGCCTCCTCCTGTGTCCAGCCGGTCATAACTTCGGCCACGCGGTTAAAGAGAACTACTTTGCCCGCTGTGTCGGTGGCGATAACGCCGTCGGCTATGGATTTGAGAGTGGTCGCGAGCCGCTCCTTTTCGGCCGCCAGCGCATCCGAAGCAAGCCTCAACTGCGTGATGTCGAACGCGGTCAATAGGACCGCGGGCTCACCTTCGAACTTAATCGAGGCTCCGCTCACGTTGAGCCAGCGCTCGCCGCCGTCCTTGCGCATGATCTTCAAGTCGTAGCCGTTGAGCGGGCTCTCTCGCTTTTCGCGCGCTTTCGCATTGTTGATTGCAAACTCCCGATGACTCGGGTCGACCATGATGAAGAGATCGCTTTCCAGCACCTCTTCTCGCGAATAACCGGATATTTGCTCAGCGGCCGAATTCACATAGAGAACTCGGTTGTCGCGGTAGATGTAGATTCCGGCCGACACGGTGTTCATCAGTGTTCTGAACAAGTGCTCGCTTTCACGAAGCGCTTCTTCGGTTCGTATGCGTTTGGTGACATCGCGCGCAATTCCGATGAGGCCGAGCACATTGCCTGCTGCATCTTTATACAGGCCTTTCGTCGCCTGAAAGATCTTCATCCGGCCGTTTATCTCGAGGTGTTCTTCGAAGGTGCGGGTTTCGCCGGTTTCGAACACGGTTTCGTCGCTGGCGCGAATGGCTTGCGTGGACTCGGGTGAAAAGACATCGGAATCGAGCCGTCCGATATGATAATCCGCATCCTTGCCGGAGACCGTTGCGCCCGCCTGGTTGATCATTAAATAGCGGCCCTGCCGATCCTTGACGAAAATAGCGTCGGTAGTGCCTTCGATGACCGCTCTCAACAGGCCGTGACTGGTCTCGAGCGCTTGCTCCGCTTTCTTACTCTGGATGAACTGCGCCAACGTATCCGCTATTGAAACGAGGCTGCTGAGGATGCTCTCCGGAAGCGGTTGAGAGGTTAGCAGCGCCATCAGCCCAATCGATCGGCCTTCCGCGTGAAGGGGGAATCCCGCGAAATACCCTATCTCGACTTCGGTATGAGCCGTGAGAGCTCCGCCGATTGGAGTGGTCGAGTATGGCCCCTCCATCGAGTAGATATTGTCCAGCTCGCACTTGCCCAGTATCTCGTCGACTACCGCCGCGCTCATCGTATTCAACCGTCCAGCGGTGACCAGCGGAGTCAACGCAGCGGTCGCAGCCTCTCGCGTCCATACTCGTAGCAGGGGAAGCGTAAGCCGGTTCGCCAGACACTCACCGCATTTTCGCACGATGCTTTCCAGGCTATCCTTGCCGGTAACGTATGAGCTGATCTCGGCTATAAGCTCCGAGATTCGGGTCCGTTCCTTCAGCGCTCTGTCGACCCGCCGCCGGTCGGTGATGTCCTGTGCGTTTCCGAGAATATAGTGAGGTCTGCCCGCCTCCTTTTGAAGCGAGTTGTTGTAGGCGAAAAAGCGCTCTTCTCCCGAACGGGTAACGACCCGCATGACACCCTTGTAGTTACCGGTGGTTTGAATCGTATCCAGATAGTGCTGAAGCGTCGGCCTGGCCGCGGGCGCCAGCGCGTCCACGAGATTTCGCCCGACCAGTTCAGAGGGTTGATAACCGAGCAGCCGAGCCGCGGTCATATTGATCGACAGAAGCTTGCCGGTCAGATCGTGAGTGCATAAAAGGCCCTGGCTGTTCTCGACCAGAACGCGATAGCGATGCTCGCTTTGACGCAGAGCGTCGTCGGCCGCCTTGCGCTCGATCGCCATGGCCACCTGCCACGAAATCAGGAGAAGAATGTTCTTTTCTTCCGGACTGTATCGAAATCCTTCCGAGTAGCTTTGCACCGCCATTGCGCCGATGGTTCGGCTCTTGGCGATCAGCGGAACTCCGAGCCAGGTTGCGGGAGCCGAATCCATCAATTCGAGTCGGGCCGCCTTATCCGGCTCGTTTAGCTGTTCGAGGCTGCACTGAAGAGCTTCGCCGGTTTGAATCACCTGCCTCGCGTACTCTGTAGTCTCGGGTGTCGGAGCCTGACCGGTTTCGTGCCGCCAGTATGGGAACGAGATGCTTTCGCCATTGGCATCCAGGAGGGCTATGACAAAGTTTCCCGCCGGCATCAGCCCGCCGACGATTTCATGAATAGCGGGAAAGAGCTCGTCCAGATTCTCAACCGAGCTAACCGCTTCGGCGATCCTGTAGATTGAGGATTGGACTCTCTCCGATCTCTTGCTTTCCGATATATCGACCATCACTCCGCGCAGTTTTGTCGGGACGCCGTTCGCTCCGGTGACCGTCACTATGTCGCGCAGCCAAACGACGCGTCCGTCTGAGGCGATCATTCGATATTCAATCTCGTGATCCTTGCACTGCGCGGTCATCTTGCTGCTGAAATCGACTACGAACTGCCGATCTTCGACGTGCGCCCGATCGCTCCAGAAGCTCGTATCGTTGATCCAATTGTCGGTCGGAAATCCAAGCAATCGCTCCGCTTTCTTGCTGACGAACGTGAACGCGAGCGTTATGGGATCGGCTTCCCAGACTATGCCGTCCACGGCGTCGACCAGTTCTTCATATCTCGCTTGCGCCTCGCGAAGCCCCTCTTCAAGCCGCTTGCTCTTGGTGACGTCCATGTTCAAGCCGGCGATCCCGATTGTCTGTGCACCCGAGCGAACCGGCGCGACGACGGCCAGGTAGTCGCGCCACTCGCCGTTGACTTTATAAGCCGTCTCGGCTTGCACGGTTTCGCCTTCGGCCGCCCGCTTGTTCGTCTGCTGCCATTGCCGGAGGAGCCGCGGTGAGCCGGACGCCTCTTCAAGAGTGAGGCCGACGTGATCTCCCCATGTGGTTCGCGATATTGAGTTTTGAATCGTGTAGTGTCCGGAGGAATCCATTGCCCAGAGTTCGACCGGAAGGCTTTCGATCAGAGATCGCACGAAAGCTTCGGTGCTGTAACCCTGATCGGGCATTTGAACCTCGGTTTGTGAGACGAAATCTGAATCGCGGCGCCTGCTCATTCCTCATACCTCATGGGCCGTTGATCGGCTATGTGCTGCTATAGGGTCGAAAAAAACGAACGGTCGTGGTTGAAGGAATGCCGCGTTAGACGGGTTCGACGCGCATTGGAAAAAGCATCTAGTGCTCGGGGATATCGGTGAGATGAGCGTTTCGAGTTTCTTTCGGGCGCAGCCGTTTCCCGGGTTGCCGTTCAATACTACGTGTGTGTATGCAGCCGGTCAATACTAACAATTCATGCTAACAATTCATCTGCCTTGCTTGCCGTCTCACCAGTCTATAATGTTGTTATTCGGGTGATCGACGGAAACACACTCCTTTTATGATAGGGCGCAGCATACAACACTACCTTATTGCGGAGCAGATCGGCGTCGGAGGCATGGGCGAGGTTTATCGTGCCGAAGACACGCGGCTTGGCCGCAAGGTCGCCCTGAAATTTCTTCCGGCATCTTATCAATACGACGCCGATCGGCGAGCGCGCTTTATGAGAGAAGCCCGCGCCGCTTCAGCGCTGAGCTCTCCAAATATTGCGGCGATTTACGACATAGGTGAACACGAGGGCACGAACTTCATCGTGATGGAATATGTCGAAGGCGATCTGCTCTCCTTCAAGATCGCAAGCGGCCAGTTAACCGTGCTGCAATCGGTCGACATTTGCATGCAGGTTGCCGACGCGCTTCACGAAGCTCATTCGCGAGGAATCGTGCACCGCGATGTAAAGAGCGCCAACATAATCGTGACGGATCGCGGACTCGCTAAAGTGCTGGACTTCGGCATCGCCAAGATCAGTCCTATTGTCGCGAAGAACGACAACTATGATGAGGACGAGACTGAACCGCTCGGACAGGCGACAATAGCCGGTGTAGTGATGGGAACCGTCGCATACATGTCGCCCGAGCAGGCGCTCGGAAGACCCGTTGATCACCGCACGGACATCTTCTCGCTTGGGGCCGTGCTGTACGAGACCCTTACTTCGCGCTTGCCGTTCGAAGGCGACAGCACCACTGAAATAATAGATAAAATTGTTCATTCGGAGCCTCCGGCGGTCGCAAGATTCAATTATCAGGCGCCAAAAGAGGTCGATAGAATTCTCCGAAAGGGCCTCGAAAAAAATCCTAACTTCCGCTACCAAACCGTGCGCGAGATGTACATCGATCTTTACAATCTGCGCCGCGATCTTGAAGCGAGGGAACGTTCGGGGTCCAGCCGTCCGTTCGGCGACGACAGCGGGCCGACAGCCCTGCTGAACGGCGCTGAGGCCGAAACAGAACCCGCCGAGAGAGCGAGGCTGGCGAACGCGGTCGCCGTGCTGAATTTCGCTAACATCACAAGAGAGCCGGCGGACGAGTGGATCGGCTCGGGCATCGCCGAAACCGTCACCGCGGATCTGAAGAATATTCGAGGCATTTCCGTAATCGGCAGCGAGCGCGTTTACGAGATCCTCAACAGCCTCGGAAGACAGCGCGCGGTTGACGCGGACGAAAAACTCGCGATTGAGATAGGCAAGCGGCTTGGAGCTTCGTGGATCGTCACCGGCGGCTATCAGCGCGTCGCCGAATCGATTCGAATTACCGCCCGCATAGTCGTGGTCGGAACCGGAGCTCTTATCAAAACCGTCAAGATCGACGGCAAAATGTCCGAGATATTCGAGCTCCAGGATCGGATCGTCTTTGAGCTTACTCAAGGACTGCATCTTGAAGTCGGCACCTCCGAGATCAGCGAGATCGAGCGCCGCGAAACCAAATCCGTCGAGGCTTACGAGAACTTTTCGCGGGGCATGATCGACGTGCGCCGGGGCAGCCGCGCCTCACTCGATCGCGCCATCGAGAAATTCGAAACGGCAACGGCCCTGGATCCCGGATACGCCCTTGCGTGGGCTGCCCTCGGAGCCGCATGCGATCTGAAGGGCTCGTATCTCAGCATTCCCGAGCTGTCATACAAGGCCATCGATTACGAGAAAAAGGCCATTGAGTTGAATCCGAAGCTCTCGCATGCGCATCTCTGGCTCGGTTCTTCATATACCGGCCTGGGCTTCTATGATGCGGCGGTCGAATCTATCAAGGAAGCCATACGTCTCGAGCCTTCGAACGCGCAGGGCCATTCGGCTCTCGGCCGCGTATACTGGCTCGGCAAGGGGATGATCGACGAAGGCATCACCGAGTTCGAACATGCCATAGCCCTGAATCCCGAAGCAGGCTACTCATTTTTGCAACTCGGATTTCTAAGAACTCTAAAGGGCGATTACGAACGCGCCGAAAAAGTCTTGAGGCAGGCGATCGAGCTTCAGGAAAAGTACATATCCGGAAAAGAGGGACTTCAGATTGTCGGCGCGCACGCGCGGCTGGGATACGCTTACTACAGACAGGCGCGTTACCAGGAGGCGATCGAGGAATACCAGAAAGAGGTGGCCTTTCTATCATCCAGCGACCACGGCCTACGCGAACGCACGCTGATCGAGCTGAATCAGAAGATCGGAGCCGCTTTCTTGAGATTGGGCGATAACGCCGAAGCCGAGCGGCGCTTCGCGGCGGCGATTTCCGGATTCGAAGAGCGGCTCGCCAAAGGCGCCGACGATCCGTTCACGAAGTACTATATAGCCGCTCTGTACTCCCTTCGAAATATGCCCGATCCCGCCGTTAAATATTTCGAAGAGACTCTTGGCTTGATCGGCGCATTGAATCGCACTCGGGCAAGGATAGATCCCGATTTCGACAACATCCGTAAGGATGCAAGATTTATCGACGTCCTCAACGCACCGCTCGCCGCGGGCCATTGATCTAATCGCATACTTCATTCGTATGGCGCCGCTGCCGACTCCATTAATATGCGGCCGTGTGTTTGAATTGGCCGATAATTACGATGGCGACTCCGAAAAAAAACAAGCCGCCGCAAAAGCCAGCGGGAGCCGCCTTCGACAAGATATTCGAGAGAATATATAAGCTCGTGTTGAAAATTCCGCGCGGCCGCGTGATGACGTACGGGCAGATAGCGCGGTTGCTCGAAGACCGGTACAGCCCTCGACTCGTTGGTTGGGCGATGCATGCTACTCCCAAAGATGGACGCAATATTCCGTGGCATCGCGTTATAAACTCTCGCGGAGCGGTTTCCACCGGCAAGGTTCTCCTTCACGAGCCGGATCTACAGAGGCTTATGCTCGAAGCCGAAGGCGTCGTATTCAACGAGCGAGGATGTTGTGATCTCTCGGAATATCAGTGGTCGCCGAGACGCCGTCCCAATAAACTCCTGAAGGACGTATTCGAGCGATCCGCTAAAAAGGCCGCTAACCGCAAAGCCGGCGGGAAACAAAAGGCAATGCAAAAAAAAACAAGGAAAAAGTAGATGACGATAACAGCCGAACAAGAGCTCGCCATAAGGAAGAAATTCGAGACGAATCCGTTTCCGAAAATGCTCGGGTTCGAAATCGAGACTCTTGAGTCCGAGCGAGCCGTGCTGGGTGTAACGGTTCGAAAGGAGTTGCTTCAGTTGGCCGGAGTGATGCACGGAGGCGCGATCGCAAGCCTGATTGATACCGCTGTCGCCTTTGCCATCGCCAGCGTTTCGGGCCCAGGGGAGAGGTTCACCACCGTCGAAATGAAGGTCAACTATCTCTCCTCTATCAGCGAAGGCCGCATAACCGCCGACGCGAAGCTCATTCGGAACGGCCGCCGCATAATTGTGGCCGAATGCGACGTCAACGATGCCTCGGGCCGACTGGCCGCGAAAGGACTTCTCACCTACATCCGACTCTAATCGCGGAAAAATGCATGTTCGCGGAAATCGCCATTTGAGCGAACCATATTCGGATCGATAGAATGGCAGGTCTCGTCATTCTCAAAGGTACTTGCGATTGTTATGTCACCATTGAAGCGGCTCATAGCGTATTTCAGAGCATACATCGGCAAGCTCATCTTCGGAGTGCTGTGCATTCTGCTAATGAATGCGGCGCGGCTCAGGGTGCCGAAGGTCCTTGGGAACGCGGTTGACGATTTGACGACGAACGGCGTCAGCCGCGCGGCGCTCCTTCAATACGGCGGACTTCTGATAGGTATTGCGTTGGTACAGGGGGTGTTTCTTTTCTCGCAGCGGCGAATCCTGATCAATATGTCGCGGGACATTGAATATGACCTGCGCAATGATTTCTACGAGCATCTGCAGAGGCTTCCGCTCGAGTTCTATCAAACTCACCGCACGGGCGATCTGATGGCCCGCGCGACGAACGATCTGTCCGCCGTGCGAATGGTGGTCGGACCCGCTTTGATGTATTCGATGAATACCGTGTTCGCGACCGTCCTCAGCATTCCCTTGATGGGAGCAATCAGTTGGCCCCTGACGCTTCTGGCATTCCTATCGATGCCGCTCGTCGCCGGCGCTACTCACTTCTTTGCCAAGCGGATTCACGATAGGTTCGAGCAGGTGCAGGAATATTTCGGGGCCGTCTCCAGCCGCGCGCAGGAGTCCCTGTCAGGCGTGAGAGTCATAAGGGCGTACGCGCAGGAGAACGCGGAAATTGAGAGCTTCAAACAGATAAATCAGGAATTCGTCAACCGCAACATGAGGCTCATTCGGCTCTCCGCGGTCTTTCATCCGATCTTGCAGTTTTTCATCGGGCTCGGCTTCATCGCGGTGCTCTGGTACGGCGGCAGCCTCGTCATCAGCGGAAAGATAACGACTGGCCAGTTCGTACAATTCACATTCTATCTGGGGTATCTGGTTTGGCCGATGATTGCGCTCGGATGGGTCATAAATCTCTTTCAACGCGCGATGGCTTCCATGGGGCGCTTGAATCATATTATGTCGATCGAGCCGGCGATTAAGGATTCAGCGGCTGTTCGCAAGGTCGATCGAATCAACGGTGAGATAGAATTTCGAGGCCTGACCTTTCGCTACGATGGCGCCGCGGAACCTTCATTGAAGGACATAAACCTGAGAATACTTCCGGGTCGGACGGTGGCCTTCGTGGGAGCGGTCGGAGCGGGTAAGACGACGCTGGTAAACCTGGCGCCGCGGCTCCTCGATGCTCCGTATGGACAGGTCCTGATCGATGGAATCCCAATTTCGGATCTCCCTCTCAAGCTTCTCAGGTCATCCATAGGGTACGTTCCACAGGAGACTTTTCTCTTCAGCGACACCATCACGAGGAACATCGCCTTCGGAGTGTCCAACACTACCGCCGCCGAAGTGGAGCAGGCCGCGATAGAGGCCGGAATCGCGCAGGACATAAGTGAGTTTCCCAACGGCTACGAGACGCTTGTGGGGGAACGCGGCATAACGCTCTCCGGAGGACAGAAGCAGCGCACGGCCATAGCGCGAGCGCTGATAAGGCGCCCTCCGATATTGATTCTTGATGACGCGTTGTCGTCGGTTGACACATATACCGAAGAGCAGATTCTGGGTCATCTCCGAAACATAATGCGCGACCGAACCAGCCTGCTCGTCTCGCATCGCATATCCACGGTGAAGCACGCAGATCTGATAGTAGTTCTGGAAGGCGGCCGAATCGCCGAACAAGGAACTCACGAAGAACTAATTTCCCAGGGAGGTCTCTACGCCGAACTCTACGAAAAACAACTTCTCGAAGAAGAACTCGCCGCCAGCTAGAAAAGAGAGGTCATTTAACTAATGGCTGATTCACCACACGAAGAAGAGGTGCTTGGCAAGGCGTATGACAGACGATTGATGCGGCGTCTCTTGCGCTACCTCAAACCTTATAAAGTCTATGCGCTGACGGCGCTCGTGCTCACCATATTGAGCGCGCCCCTCGTGCTTGCCGGCCCTCCGTTGACTAAGGCCGCAATAGATCTCTTCCTTGCGCCGAATCCCAATAACCCGCCGCGGGGATTCGCCATGTTTCTTAAGCACAGCGCGGACTACTTTGGGTTCGGAGCCACGCCGCTGGCAGGCGTGACCTTTATAGCGATCATATTCTTGCTCGCGAATCTCGCTGCCTTCGGCGTCCAGTACACACAGGCGGTGATGCTCCAGACTATGGGGCAGCAGATCATGTACGATCTCCGAAAAGAGGTCTTCGCGCATCTGCAGCGCTTGCCCGTCCAGTTTTACGATAGGAATCCGGTCGGCCGGTTGATGACTAGACTGACCACCGACGTCGACGCCTTGAACGAGATGTTCACGGCCGGAGTGATCGCGATATTCGGCGATCTCGCGATGATTTTTTACATAGTAATCTGGATGTTTCGAGTGAACTGGCGCCTCGCACTCGTCTCGTTCGCGATATTGCCCTTGTTAGCCGCCCTAACTACGTGGTTCAGACTCGGCGCGCGCTCCGCGTTTCGAGAAGTGCGAGTTCGCATAGCTCGAATCAATGCCTTTCTCCAGGAACACATCACGGGAATAGCCGTGGTTCAGTTATTCAATCGGGAAGAGCAGGAGTTGACCGAATTCAGGGCGATCAACCAGGCCCACCGAAAGGCCAACATCGATACGATCTTCTACTATGCCGTCTTTTATCCGGCGGTAGAAATAATCGGCGCCATTGGAGTCGGCTTGATCGTATGGTACGGCGGAGGCCAGGTCTTATTGGGGGCCGCGACGATAGGGACTGTTATCGCCTTCATTCAACTCGCCCGCGCGTTCTATGAGCCGATTTCCGATATCAGCGAGAAGTACAATATTCTCCAATCGGCGATGGCGTCTTCCGAGCGCATCTTCCGGCTCCTCGACGAACCCGTCACAATTCAGTCGCCGGAGAAGCCGGTGAAGATCGGCCGCGCTCGCGGAGCCATTGAGTTTCGCAACGTGTGGTTCGCCTACAAAGACGAAGATTGGGTGCTGCGAGATGTATCGTTCTCCGTCAAGCCGGGCGAGCGAGTCGCTTTCGTGGGCCATACGGGGGCAGGGAAGACTACAATTACAAGTCTTCTGTTGCGCTTCTACGACATTCAGCGCGGAGAAATCCTGCTGGACGGAATAAACGTCCGCGATATCGATTTGCAGGAGCTGCGATCCAATTTCAGCATCGTCCTGCAGGACGTATTCCTTTTCTCGGGCGACATCGCCGCCAACATACGATTGGGAAACTCGGAGATTAGCGACGAACGCCTTATGGCGGCGTCGAGCGAGGTACACGCGCACGGGTTCATTAAGAGGCTGCCCTCCGACTATCGAACCGAGGTTCTTGAGCGAGGAGCGGGGCTCTCGGTTGGTCAGAAGCAGTTGATCAGTTTTGCAAGAGCGCTTGCCTTTGATCCTCGGGTACTCATTCTTGATGAGGCGACGAGCTCGATCGATACCGAAACCGAGTTGTTGATTCGCGATGCCGTGGAGCGGCTAATGAAGGGGCGAACATCGCTTGTGATCGCGCATCGATTGTCCACGATTCAGTCGGTGGACAAGATCATGGTTATGCACAAGGGCGAGATCAGAGAATCGGGCACTCATCAGGAGCTTCTGGCGGAGCGAGGCCTGTACTGGCGGCTCTATCAATTGCAATTCTATACGGACTTCAAGCGTTCCTTAGCCGAAAGCGTCGCGGATGATTAAATCTTTAGAGACCGCGGCCGCGAGCATCCTTCAGGACTTCGCGCGCGGCGTTGTAGCCGGGTGATCCCATCACTCCGCCCCCAGGATGCGCTCCGGAACCACAAAGATAGTAGCCTCGAATCGGTGTGCGGTATTGAGCCCAACCGGCGATGGGCCTCATGAAAAAGAGCTGATCGACTGTCATATCGCCGTGGAAAATATTGCCTCCCGTCAGCGAGTACTCGCGCTCCATATCGAGAGGAGAGATCACCTGACGGTGGATGATTCCGCTGCTGAACCCCGGCGCATATTCATCGATGGCCGAGATGCAGCGATCGGCGAATCTATCTTTTTCAGTGTCCCAGTGTCCGTCGCGCAGCTTGTAAGGAGCATACTGGGCGAACACGCACATTATGTGTTTACCCGGAGGCGCGATCGAATCGTCGTATGCGGTTGGAATAGTGAGTTCAAGCAACGGATTCTCCGAAGGCCTTCCTGCGGCCGCCTCTTCCCAACCGCGATCTACATAATCCATCGACGGACAGATGTGAATCGTCGTCCTGTGTTGCGGGCCCAGCTCCGAACCGGGATACGCGCTGAAGCTGGGAAGGCGGTCGAGAGCGAGATTGATCTTGAACGAACACCCTTGAATCTTGATCTTCTCGATGTCCGCTCGAAAGTCGCCGTCGAGATCGCCCGCATCCAGCAGCTTCAAGAAGCTGATCTTGGGATCGACATTGGAGATCACAAGTCTCGCGTGTAGCTCTTCTCCTCCCGCGAGCACAACCCCATAAGCCTTTCTGTTCTTCACGAGAACTTTCGCGACTTCCACGCCGGTTCTGATCTTCGCTCCCGACGCCTTTGCGGAATCGGCGATGGCGGTGCTCACCGCGCCCATTCCTCCTCGGACGAATCCCCAAAGGCCCCGGACGCCGGTCGCGCCGCCCATCACGTGGTGGAGCATTATGTAAGCGGTTCCGGGAGTCGAAGGGCCTCCGTTTGTTCCGATCACGCCGTCAGTGGCAAGAGTCGCCTTGACCTGATCGGACTCGAATCGTTCATCTAGGTAATCGCGAACGCTCTGGGTCATTATCTTGACGAGGTGCACGATCTCCGGATCGCGGAACCTCATGGCTTCGAGACCCAGCCGTCCAAGTCCGATCAGATCCTGAAACCTGCGGCGAACGATGTTCGGCGGAGTCGTCATCAACAGCTTCTCGACCCACTCCGCCAGCCTGACAAGGTCGTGTTCGAATCTCGGATAGCGTTCCGCGTCCAGGGGCGAATACTTCGCCAGCTCCGATTGAGTCTTCTTGATATCCTGCCAGAAGAAGAGATGTCTCCCATCGGGAAACGCGGTAAAAAAAGCAGGATCTTTCGGGTAGAGATGAAAGCCGTAGCGGGCCAGCTCAAGCTCCTGGATTATTCGAGGCTGCAGCAGGCTGCAGAGGTATGAAAGCGTCGAAACCTTGTATCCCGGCCAGGGCTCTTCGGTTACGCACGCGCCTCCGACGACGTGTCTCTTTTCCAGAACCGTTACGTTGAGTCCGGCCCGCGCCAGATACGCCGCGGTGACGAGGCCATTATGGCCGGCGCCAATTATGACAACGTCAAGAGCATCGCTCATAAGCGGTGGTATCGCTTGCGGAGGTAAACGGCTGAGCTCGGTCAGCGAGGTTTAACGAAGGGCTGAAGCGATTCGCTCCGCGGCAGCTTCCAGCATCTCGTCTTCTCTCGCGAAGCAAAATCGCATATAGAGATCTTCTTCGGGATCATCGATGAAAGCTGCTCCTGGAACCCCGGCGGCCCCGGCTTCTTTCATCAGGAATTCGTTTGCTTCGGCGGCGTCTCTGAAGAGCTCGGGTATTCGAGCCCATAGATAGAACGATGATCGCGAAGGATAGACGCGGAATCCCGACTGCTCGAGGGCGTCCTTCAGAACGGCTCGCTTTTTCGCGAAAGCGATTCGGAGCTTGTCGTAATAGTTCGGATATTGGAGCAGCACCCGCGCCAGCGCCTGCTGCAACGGCGTCGGCGTGCATACGTACAACACGTTCCCTATTGCCGAGAGCTTGCCGGTCAACGATCCAGGACCATATGCATAACCCAGCCGCCAGCCGGAAACGGCCCACGATTTTGAGAATGAATTGATAGTGATCGTGCGTTCAAAAGCGCCCGGCAGGCTCGCGAACGAAATGTGATCGGAGGCGTCAAGCGTGAAGTGCTCATAGACCTCATCGGAAAGGACCATCAGATCGAATTCCTGGGCGCAGCTCAGTATCGACTGCTGCTCCTCCCGCGTGAACACGCGGCCGGTGGGATTGGCCGGCGAGCTGACGATGATGGCTTTTAGTGGATACTCGCGCTGATCCTTGCCGGCTCGACACAGTCTTCTCAACTCTTCGACATCGAGGCTGAGATTGTCGCCCTTCAGTTTGCAAATCATCGTGCGAGAGCCCGAGGTTTCAAGAGTCCGTTTGTGGTAAGGGTAATAAGGCTCGAATACAAGAGCCGAGGCGTTTTTCAAGTAGGTATGCGCTACGGAGACCAGCCCTCCGGTAGCTCCGGGCGTAATGATCAGCTCGAGAGGGCGCGCCTCTGGATCAAGTTGAACTCCATTCAGGGTTCGGACTTTTTCGGCTACGGCCTTTCGTAATTCGTCGACGCCTTCGAAGAAGCTGTATTGATTGAGCCCTTCGGCAACCACGTCATTGAGGGCCCGCGCTAGGTCGGGGTGGAGCGCCATTTCATTTTGACCCTGCACCAGATTCCCGCTTGGGGGAATAAGGCGAGCGATCATTCTAATGTCGGGTTGGATGCGTTGCGGTTTAGACAAGCTCGGCCTCCTGTTCGCCCACCAGTTATGTACTCTCAAAAAACCAAACGGAAAATCTTAGGTAGCGGGACGGGCATTGTCAAGGAATCGATTTTTGTTACGTGGGTTGGCTGCGTTTATAACAAAGAGAGGCTCCCTACAAATGGGAGCCCCATAAAATCATTCGTCCTTGAAGTATGAACGATTACTCTTGCAGGCTGGACGATGACCTCTGCACTGTGGACGATTACTATTGCAGCGTGCATATTGCCTTACGGTTCGCCATTCAGGCGCAGCACGACCCTTCTACCTTCACTCCGATTAATCGCCGCTTGTGCCTGCTTTTATTCTTATACGCGGAGCTTGCAATGATTCGGGTTGGCGCCTATACCTAGAAAGGTGGTCGAGCTAGGCGAGGAACTAAACGTAGGAGTACACATATTAGAGCTGAATGGATTGAGCAAAATGATTAAGCAATGCAAAGACACTCAACAATTAATTTTATTGCTTAGCCGCCGTTGGGAAGCATCACGCAAGCATAAAGCAATTAGATTCTTGGATGAATGGCTCGCGTAATATTATTTTGAACCAAATCTCTTGCTTTAGAGAATGATGTATGACTGCAGGATGCCGGCTAACAATGGCATGCAGCGGAGGCCGCGAAGCGAAATTCGCATGGTTTCTTTCAGTGCTCCGCGCGGCCCCGCTCAACTCGGACGTTAGACGCTTGCAATCGAAATGAGCCGGCTGTGATTGCAATCAGAATAACTGGTCAGGCATTGACTGAGATTCTCCTATCCCATAGAGTCTCAACGTTATGCCGACTGTACTACGGAATGGGCCTTATAGATTCTTTTTCTACGCTGGTGATCGTGACGAGCCACCCCACGTTCATGTTGAAAGAGATAAAGACATAGCTAAGTTCTGGCTGGATCCTGTAAGGCTGCAAAATAGTGGAGGGTTCAGTAGGACAGAGCTTAATCGCATACAGAAACTGGTTGAAGAGAACAAGCCGGATTTGTTAAGGAGTTGGAATGAGTACTTTAACGGCTGAAGCCAAAGCACAAGATATAACGATAACCGAGGATACACTGGCAGTTGACCTGACCGATGGGCGCACTATTTCGGTGCCGCTTGTGTGGTATCCGCGCCTAATGCACGGCACGGAGAAGGAAAGAAATAACTGGCGCTTTATAGGAGATAATGAAGGGATACATTGGCCAGATCTGGATGAGGATATAAGTATCGAGAACCTGCTCATGGGGAAACCATCGGGGGAGAGTCAGAGTTCATTCAAACGCTGGCTGGAAGGTCGGGCAACTGCCTAAGTCCAATATTATGCTGTGCTCTGTCGCAAGAGCCGCGTCTAACAACCCGTTGCAGCGGAGGCCGTGCAGCGCAGTTCGCATCGTCCTCCGAATGCCGCTCACGGCCCCGCTGAACGAGAGCGTTATGCGCCTATCGGATATTTAGGATATGAGTATTCGCGCAAGAATTGATGATGCTCTCTTCCTTTGGGATAATGCGCGTCTCGAAGGTGCTTTTCTAAGCGCTCTCGCCGCAGTTGCAGGATCTTCGCGGCGTCAGTTTCCTGATCGGAAAGCTGTGAACGATCGCGACGCGTTCGAGCGATTCCTTACCGGCGCTCATTCCGTCAGAATCAGCGTTGAATATCAAGGCGAATGTCATCCAGTCGAGCACATCTTTTACAAATGGCTCCGCTGCGAACTCGTCCATCGAGGTGCCATCCCTGTCGACATCCAGTTCATGACGGACGACGACCCGGGTACGATGTCCGTTCGTGCGGGCGGCGCGCCTGAATACGTGTTGAAGATTTCTCATGGCTGGTTTCATCACTTGATTAACGCCGTGGTCAACGCACCAATAAACGCCAACGAGTTTCGCGATTTCACTCGGGGCGGCGCATAACTCCCGGTTGGACGCGGAGCGCGGGCAGCAGTCCTCTCATGATGCGGTCCTGTTCTTCCAGTGTTTCGCATCCCGCCCGCGCCCGGTCAACCGAACGTTCGACCGCTTCCATCAAGAGTAGCGCACGCGGGCACGCAGAATCGGAGAAGATTGGTGTCGAAGGTACAGACTCAAGCGGACGAGATGATGCAGCGTCATGGTTTCCTCGGCGTTCCTCGCGAGACATTCGAGGCAGGTGGTCGGGCTCAGCTCGTCCGCCTTCTTAGCCACGGCCTGACCCCCGAGTCGAAGGTTCTCGACATTGGGTGTGGGTGTCTCCGCGTCGCGTATTGGCTCATTCGTTTCCTTGACTCCGACTGCTACTGCGGAATCGAACCAGCTCGCCAGCGGGTTGATTACGGAAAGCAATACTTATTCA
>QHVH01000004.1 GCA_003222245.1 Blastocatellia bacterium AA13
CAACTCTACAATGGCCAAGCCATTCAAATGGACCTACAAGGGCCGTCCTTTGGTCGCATAGAAATGGACGAACAACTTCTGCCAAGCACCACTAGTTTGGTCGCTAATCGGTAAGCCGCAACAAAAAGCGGCCCACAGACGGAGATCGCCACAAACGCAGGCCATGAGGGATGCCCAGAGAGCCATTTTGAAATTCCAGCGAACAGCCCCGGCCATCCTATCCCGATGACATGTTTTAGCAAGCCGAGCCCTCCGGGGAGAATCGGGCGCACGGCGTGATCAAGCACCACGAGCACTCGGCGGACAATACGCATGGCGGTGTGAATGCTACTAGGCTGGCGGCTCCGCGGGACAGGAAATAGCACCAGAAACGGCCTACCCCAAATCGGTAGCAACACCGGAATAGGACACCACCAGAAAAAAAGAAAGGGCAGTTAGGATCGAGGCGCGGGCTCTGGACGCGACAGACGCTCCAGCATCATCGAGACGAGGCGGTATCCGAATAACACGCCGAGCGCGACGCCAAAGGCAATCGGCAATCGCGTGTCGGCTTTCACCAGCAAAAAATAGTGAATGACTCCGCCAACGGCCGCGGCGTAGACAAGTTTATGAAGCCTGTTCCATCGCTTCCCACCGAGCCGCTTGACCATCTTGTTGGTCGACGTGATTGCGAGAGGAGTCATCAACAGCAGGCTTGCGATTCCCACGGCAATAAACGGCCGCTTGATTATGTCCTCGACCGCGCTCTTGAAGTTAAAGAAGCGATCAAACCAGACGTATGTGATCAAATGAAGCACACCATAGAAGAACGCGAACAGGCCGCACATTCTCCTTAGTTTGATCAGCCACGGCTGGTGGAGAACCTTTCGCGCCGGCGTCACCAGAAGTGAAATCAACAGGAAGACCAGAGCCAGCGTGCCGGTTGTATGCGTGACGAATTCGAGCGGATTTGCACCGAGGTTGTGACGGAGGGCATCCCATCCGATCATCACGACCGGCGTCAGACTATTAATGAAGACGATCTGCTTTGCGAATTTGATATCGGCCATCATCCGCCATTCGTAACCCGGTTGTTCTGCTTCAAAAGTTCACTTTCAGGTCCATTCCGTCATAGAGGCGAGCCGCCTCGTCTCCATATCCGTTGAACGGCAGCGTGTCTCGGAGGCCGAATTCGCCGATGCGGCGCTCTTTCGCCTGACTCCACCGCGGATGGTTCACCTTTGGGTTTACGTTCGAATAGAAGCCGTATTCGCGGGGCGCGTAGATATTCCAGGTCGTCGAGGGTTGATAATCGACGAGCCGAATCTTGACGATCGACTTTATACTCTTGAAACCGTATTTCCACGGCACGACCAGTCTGATCGGAGCGCCGTTTTGAGGCGGCAGCATTTCTCCATACAACCCGGTCGCTAAAGTGGCCAGCGGGTGCATAGCTTCGTCGAGCCGCAACCCTTCGATGTAAGGCCAATCGAGCACGTCAGTATTCTGATTGGGCATACGCGAGGGATCCTGCAGCGTCACGAATTCAACATACTTCGCGGCTGACGTGGGCTGCACCTGATCGAGTAACTTGGCGAGTGAAAAGCCGAGCCACGGGATCACCATCGACCATCCTTCAACGCAGCGAAGCCTGTAAATGCGCTCCTCTGATGGAGCGATTTTCATAAGATCATCAATGTCAAATATTCTCGGCTTGCCGACGAGGCCTTCGACCGCCACCGTCCACGGACGAGTGACAAAGCCCGCTGCTTTACCCGCCACGGCTCCCTTGCTCGTCGAGAACTCATAAAAATTGTTGTAATGAGTTATGTCCTGCAGCGAAGTCAATTTCTCGCCCGAAGAATTGGCCGCTTGAGCGGTCTCGGTCGCCGCCTCACTGTTTGTCGAAGACTTGCCGGTTCCGGTAAGCACGCGATATAGAAGTCCGGTTCCCGCCGCGGAGGCAGCCAGCGCCGCTCCCTTCATAAAGGTTCTTCGATTGAGATAAACCTCCTTGGGAGTAATCTCGCTGCTTTTGATGTCTTGCGGTTCCTTTACAAGCATGTGAACGACTCAATCGCCGGCGCTTTCCTTGCTACTGCTTTGTTAGAGTAGTAATACCTGCCCCGAGTATACGGCGGCTCGCGCGCTCCTGAACAAATACGACGGCCCGAACGTTCTCCGATTTCCATGCGGACTCGATGTCCGCGGGAACCGTCGTCGACAAACCTTTGCCTTTTTCGAGCACGCCCAGACTTTTAAGCTTGCGAACAACCGCCGTGTGAGTCAACTTGCGTCCCGCGTTCTCTCCTCGCGACACACTGGAACTCAGGCCGTTTTCGGTTATAGCCAGGATAACCTCGGATGTGTCCTCTGTGTTCAAGCCGGCAAGCGGTTCAATACGTATCGAGAGAGCCAACTGTCCGTGTGATTCGACTCCGCTCTTGAGCGCGAGCTGGATTCCGGCTTTAGGGCGCCTTGCCGCCTCCGTGATCGCGCGCCGCGCTTCATCCGAGTTGCTGCCGACAAACTCGGCGCGGCCGTCTACAACCATCTGCGGCGTATAAACGCCGTCCGTGGAAAACACGCGGGCATACTCGCTTTGACGCTCGCTGAACGAGCCCGATGAATACGGATCAGCCCATCCGAGCCGATTCCAATAATCCACGTGTTCTGAAAGCGGGATTATGAGCGCGCCGGAAACGGGTTGGCCGGCTTCGAGTCTCGCCAACAGTTGGTCGGCAGGCGGACAGCTTGAACACCCTTCTGAAGTGAAAAGCTCTACGATGACCGGAGCGCGTTCTACAGCGGTTTTGAAGTTGCCATCGCCCTCCGATATGGCTTCCGATGATAAACGAAATGACACTGATGAGAATAAGGGCACGGACAGCAGAATCAGACTCAATCCAATTGTATTCTTCATGTTGAAAGAGATCATAAGAATTATCGGAAGACTGAAGGCTAAAGGCCCGCGGCATCCGTGGAAACCTCGATTATCAACTTATCGTGGGAGCTCAGTCGAGGTTCATGTATAAAAGCGCGCCATTATTCTTATTCATAAGCGAGCGCCTTCACAGGATCCTGGTTCGCGGCGCGTAGAGCGGGGTAAATCGCTCCGATGAGCCCGGACAACAATCCCAGTCCAAGCGCATAAAAGAGCCACGATGCTTCGAGCTCTACATTGAGTTGCGTCATCCGTGTGATTGCGTATTTGCCCGCGAGCGAAACAATAAATCCAACCACGACGCCAAGCAAGGTAATTGTGAGCGCCTCTTTTTCGATCTCACCGGCGATCCAGCCGCGTGAGGCCCCGAGGCTCTTCAGGACTCCGATCTGGCGCGTTCGCTCGGTAACAGTCGTGTACATTCCCAGCAGGATCACCAGCGAGCTCACGATGACTGATAGCAGGATTACGACTTTCAAAAAGGTCTGTAGCGCGGGATTGCCACGAGCATAGAGAATTGGAAGATCTCTGGTTAGCCAGATTCCGTAGTCGGGAAACCGCTCCTTAATCCGCTCCGCAACTTCCTCCTGTTTGGAGGGATCGACAACCTGTATAAGCATTATCGAACAGAGTCCGGGCCTGTTCGAGATCTGTTGCAGAGCAGCAAGCGGAATTTTTACTCGCGCCAATGATTCGGGTTCGTAGATCCCCACGATGTGGAATTGACGATCCGCGACCGTAATCGTATCGCCGAGCTTAGCGTGATTGTTCGTTTCGTGAAACCGGTCGACTATGGCTTCGTCGTCATGTTCCGGAGCGCGGCCTTGAACGACATGGGCATCGGACACTTTTGTGAAATCCGCATAGTTGATCCCGTCGATCATTCGTCCCTTCAGATACTGTCCCACGGGTACGGCCGTCCGTACGCCCTCGATCGAATCAATCTGAGCGGCCAGATTTACATGCATGGACAGGGAAGGCGACAGGCTCAAACCGAAGCCGCTTCCAGGCGGCCTCATAATTATTTCAGCCGTGACCGCGGCATTTCGGCGGCCCTGCTCGCTCAGGAACCCATGCGCGATCCCGACCGTCAGCACAACCAGAATTACGCCTAGAGCGACGCCCGCGATCGATACCGTCGTCCGGACTTTGCGATGCAGCAGATTTGAAATTACAAGACTCTCCATTAACTCTTTGGCTAGACAGATTTTTTCTGATCGACCGCTCGATGTTGCCAGCAACGGCCTCCGAATTTTACGCGGCGCTGGCAGGGTTTGCCTGATCGGGTCGGCGCGCCGCATATCGACTCAACCGCTTCCGCGGTTTTGGAAGGCACTGCGGCGATCGAAGTATCGACGCCCGACTCCTGCCCTGACGAAACGCTGCCAACGTCCGTTATAGGCGTGCCTATAAATTGAAACGGTTGTTTGGGCGCCGTCGCTCGGCCGAAAATGAATGAGACCGCAAGCAGACCCGCGAATACAATCGACATTCCGGCGCGGCGATAACGCATCCTGCTCGCGCACGTCTTGCAAAGACGCATCGAGCGCTTCCGGATGCCGGCCGGTACACCGATCCGTTCACCGCAATTCGAGCAATGTTTGTCGGGCCTCGCCATCATTCGATTCGAGACGCTATTCAGTCTTATCGCCTTCCGAATAATCAATCTTAACGTAGCTGCCGGAGTCGCCCACTATAAAGATGTAGTCTCGCGATCCGATCCTGGCCCGAGTGACGCCTTCCGGCTTCATTGACTTATCGAGCAGGGATTCTTCGCGCGGCCTATTCTGGTCCTTCGACTGATCCGGATCGCCGCTCCATTCCCAGAGCTTGAAGTCCGTCTTCTCGTGATGTTGGGAGGCGCCTGAGATTATAAGGAAGCTCTTCAGGCGACTGTCGTACTGAATATCTCGGATGCCCAATCCTTCCAGCGAGACCTGTATTGCATGCGGTTCCGCGAGCGTGAGATTGTCGATCGTGAATGCGCCGCGGGGATCGCGCAGCTTTATCGCGACTATCAGCGCGTTGCCATTCACGATAGGCGCCCTTAATCCCAGCAGCAAGCGCTCGTGATCGGGGTCCCACGAGATGCCTTCAATATTCAGACCCCCTGCATCGGCAGGCTTCTTCGCATACTCTTTAAGCTCCGGAACGTTCGACAGCAGAAATCCGCGCACGTCGCCGATCACTTCCGTCGAACCCTGAATCGCTCCTGCGGAAGAGTCAAACGTGAATCGCGCGAGCCCGTTCCGTACACCGCCCAAGGGATTGGATTGAGAACCCATCACATAGAAGAACCCGCCTCCATAAGTTATGGATTCAGGGTCCTCGATACTCGCGCCGAGCGGGACGCGCTTGGCATCGCCTACCTGATTTCCTCCCTCGTCCAGTTCCATCGACATTACTTCGCCTGGATTGTTGTCATCGACGAAAAGAACCGTGTTGCTTTCCGGGACCTGAACTACGCCCGAAGCCTCAAAATTTCCGCCTTTGATCGGATTACCAGAGCTTAGTTTGCCCAGCTTAAGTTTGGGCTTCCCTTTTTTGCTCGGCTCGAGAGCATTCCTGTCGCCGCCGGTCCCTCGCTGCGCTATGTAAATTGCCAGCCCAACGGTGAGCACAACGCCGAGCACCTGCGCCACCACACGTCCGGCCGAGCTTATGTAAGCGGCTTTGACTCGCTCGTCTTTTTTCTTCTTCTTCTTTTTCTTTTTTTCGGCCTTCGCAGCCTTGTCGCTCTCGGACAACGAAGCATCGCTCGAAATCGCCTCCTCCTCTTGCGGAGTCATTGCGGCGGGTCCCACGGGCGGGGACGCGGGAAGCAACGCCGGATCGGCTGTCGTCGCGCGGCCAGTGCCGGCGGCCGCGCGTTTCTTGACTTCTTCAAGAGCCGCCGCGGAAAGAGTAGCGGTCGTGTTCTCCGTTGTCTCCGCGGGATTGCGGAACGTTAAGATGGTCTGGCCAAACTGAAGCCGGTCTCCATGTTTTAGCGTGCGTGATTCCGCCCCAAGCCGCTCACCATTGACGAATGTTCCATTGAGACTGTCAAGATCGACGATGCTGTAGAAATTGTCCTTGCTGACGATGATTGCGTGCGAATTACTCACCGTCGTGTCCGATAGCACTATGTTATTGTGCGCGGCTTTTCCAATCTCGACGTCCCCCTTAGCGATTGGAAACTCGACCTTCTCGCCTGTCGGCGACACTCCAACGAGCTTCGGCCCATATCGAAGCTCCGTTTGCTCCTTTAGCTCATCAAAGGTCGCGAGCCTGAGATCGACAGGCTTCCCGCTCTCCCGCGCAATCGACTCGATGGTCTCCCTGTCCGTTGGATCATAAACGGCGAGTATCAGGCGGCCGCCTTCTTCAGTTAGAGGGAGAACGTAACGCGCAATGGCAAGGCGAGCCGCGCCCCTGCCCAGGAAGGAGTCGTTGATCTTGGCCGTTTTCAGTTCGACGGATGGAATCTTGAAGGTCTGGCTCATCAAGTCGCGAATCGATTCCTGGTTCGCGATTTTTTCCGCAACGGCAGCGTCATAGAGACGCTTCCCGCTCTGGCGAAGGTGCGCAATCACTTCTCTCGTAGCCCGGCCCGCGTTAATCAAGGCCTCCGCCAATGAATCTTCGGTCAGGGGCGGTGGAGCAGCCGATGCGGGCGCAGTCTCAACCGAGGACGTGATGATTGCCGTGTCGCCGTAGCCCGCTTGTCGGAACGTGAGCTTTGATCGGCCAAGTATGATCACGTCGCCATGACGAAGCTGGCGCCTTTCAGTGACGCGCTCTGTCCCGACAAAGGTTCCATTCCGGCTCGAGAGATCGCTGATGAAAAATCTGTCTCCGTCTCTGGTGATCAAAGCGTGCGCGGTTGAGACAGAGGGGTCGGCGAGCACGATCGTGTTGCGGGGCCCTTTGCCTAAGCGGGTTTCGGCTTCCATTATTTCGCGATCGAAGACATCGCCCGTAGCCAAAACTATTCTGAGAGTCGCCTCAGGTTCCTGCCTGGGCTCCTGGGGTATTAGGGATGTTTCAGATGGATTGATTGCGAGGGTTTTGAATGCGTCCGCTTCCGCTGAACCGGCGGCGCCTTCAGATTGAGCTTCCGCGTCTGGAGCCCCATTGGCGCTTGCCTGATTCGCGGACGAATCGCCCGAAACACCGTTCGGCGGCGTTTCAGGAACTGCTGCCCCATCTTCGCCTGTTGAGGGCAATTCGCTTCCGCAGCGATAACAGAATTTCTGTGCCTCGCCTGTGACTTGAGCGCCGCATTCAGGGCAATTTGTAATCATTGCTTAGCGTTGGCCAGGATTCGCGATCGAGTTTTGAAGCATGGCCGGTACGATTCAAAAGTCCGAGTGAATAGATGTTCACCCGAACCCCTCGGAGTATACCAGCGCCTACTTTGAAAGCAAACAGGCGGCCAAAACGCAAAGCCAGAAGAGTGGGCCGAGCCGCGGGGAATAAATGTAGCGCCACGAGCCCGAGTTGCCGACAGGCCGCTCACGGACCGAAGTCACTCAGGCGCGAACGCGAAGATGTCATCTTTGCTTGATACTGAAATGCGGCTTGATGCGGAAATGCGTCCTAAAGCAGAATGCTCGTTGCGTTAGCCGGAACGAGCACGAACAGATGGCACAGGGGATCAGATGATACATAACCGCTGCTTCGTAATTGCCGCCGCCGTTCTGCTGCTGTCTACATTTCCCGGCGCAAACAGGCTTTTCGCTTCAGACGAGCCGGATCGATGGGCAATCGTAGGCCGCTGGGATATCACCGTTCAGGCGGCCACCGGCGATTACCCCTCGTGGCTCGAGGTCAAGCGCTCGGGCACGCAGACGCTTGTAGGTCAGTTCGTCGGCCGCTCGGGAAGCGCCCGTCCTATCTCTAAGGTCGAATTCGCCGCTGGCCAGTTGCGATTCACGGTCCCGCAGCAATGGGAACGGCGGCAGTTCGATCTACATTTCGAAGCAAAGCTCAAGGGCGATGTTCTGACCGGCTGGACTACAGACGATGGAGGCGCCCTCGTAAATTGGTCCGCGAAACGCGCGCCTGCTTTACGGAGATCAGGCGAGCCGGCATGGAATTCTCCGATATCGTTGTGCAATGGCAGCAATCTCACAGGATGGCATGCGGAAGGCGGCCAAAATCAGTGGCAGATGGCTTCCGGCATCCTGGCAAACGCAAAGGCAGGAGCGAACCTCGTCAGCGACCGGACGTTCACCGATTTTAAGATTCACGTCGAGTTTCGATACCCAAAGGGCGGGAATAGCGGCGTCTATCTCCGAGGCCGCTATGAAATGCAGATCGAAGACAGCGCCGGAATGGAGCCTGCCAGCGACCACCTCGGAGGAATATACGGTTTCCTACCCCCTAATCAAGACGCGGCCAAACAGCCGGGCGAATGGCAGTCCCTCGATGTGACGCTCGTAGGACGCATGGTCACTGTAGTTCTTAATGGAAAGACGATCATATGCAATCAGGAAATTCCCGGAATCACCGGAGGCGCTCTAGATAGTGATGAAGGCGCGCCGGGGCCTTTGTTACTCCAGGGCGATCATGGTCCGGTGGACTTTCGCAATATCATTGTTACTCCCGCGAAATAATGGACGAGCACATCGCGGCCCGTCCGCGAGATAATATGCATAAAGAAATGCCTCCGCGAAAGCGCGTATTGGGAAGGCAATAGAGTTCGGTACAAGACCGCTTTTCGCGGACAATTTGAGGAATAAAGAGGAATAAAATATGTCAACAGCCGTAGAGTTGAGACCGTCGTCGAATGAATATGCGCCTTATTATGATAAATACGTCACGCGCGTAGGCGCCGGAGATATCGTCGCAATTCTCCACGAACAACTCGAGATTACTCTCGAACTATTGCGATCGATTCCCGAAAGCAAGGCAGACTTCAGATATGCCGAGGGCAAATGGAGTATTAAGGAAATAGTCGGGCACATCACGGATGCCGAGCGCGTTTTCTCTCATAGAGCATTCAGGTTCGGCCGCGGCGACAAGACGCCGTTGCCTACCTTCGACCACGATTCATACGTCGTGGAAGGCAAATTTGAATTACTCTCTCTCTCCGAACTGGCGAATGAGTTCGAAGAGGTGCGACGCGCTACGATCTCGCTCCTGAGTCACTTTTCAGCGGAGACCTGGAATCGCATCGGAACCGCGAGCGATGCCGAGGTCAGCGTGAGGGCTCTGGCGTATATAACCGCTGGGCACGAGCTGCATCACGTCGATATTCTTCGGGAGCGGTACCTGTCCTGATTACGGCATCTTCGGACGTTAAGCGATATCAGCGCTGAGATGACAGCAAAGTCGATTCTCCCGCTCCTCTTACTTGCGACCTCTCTTTCCGTCGCAGGGCCGATCGGTACAAATTCGATCGGTCCGGTCGTGAGGGCGGGTTTGCCGGAAATCGCTGCGCCTTCGCATCGCATTACCCAGGCCGGAAAGACGAAGATTGAGTCCGGCCTTTTCGCTTGCAACGGTTCAACTACACGATTTGAAATTCGACCGGCCATTGCAGGGCAATCACACCCCAGCTCTTCGCAAGCGATTCTTCTCGATCCTAAGAATAGTGCCTGGAAACAGCGCGCTCCCGAGATCTTTCGGGCAAGATTCGAAACAAGTAAAGGCAGCTTTATTATAGAAGCTCATCGAGAATGGGCGCCGATCGGCGTCAACCGGTTTTATAATCTGATTCGCGCGGGCTTCTTCGACGGCTCGCGCTTCTTTCGCGTTCGGGCCGGATTTATTGCGCAATTTGGCCTGCCCGGCGAGCCCGCCATCGCGAGAGCCTGGAGAGATCAGGCAATTCCGGATGATCCAGTGCGACAGAGCAATAAACGCGGCTTTATCTCATATGCGATGACGGGGCCGAACACGAGAACGACACAGTTGTTTGTCAATCTCGCGGATAATTCACGTCTCGACGGCGAAGGGTTTGCCCCTATCGGCAAAGTAGTCGATGGCATGGAGGTCATCGATTCGCTCTATTCGGGCTATGGAGAAGCGTCAGGCGGAGGAATGCGCGGCGGCAAGCAGGCGAGACTCTTTGAAGAAGGCGCCGAATATCTCGATCGAGAGTTTCCGAAGCTGGATCGCTTGTTGCGATGCCGAATCGAGCCTTCCGGAAAATGACCAAAGCGGCTCGCCTTCGGACAGGTGAGCGGATTGCATCACGAAGAAGAGTTCGCAAAAAGTCGAGTCTCGGAAATCAGATGACCTACACAGGCGTACAAGGTCCCTATCACTGGATCGAAGATCCGGCTCTCACACTGAGTGATCTTCTGCGGATTTGTCCTTCGTTCGTTCTGAGCAAGTACCTGATCCTAACATCATTCGATGGCCGACCGCTTCAGTTGACGCGGCGGGAATACAATTCAGGCTGGATGCAACAAGGCCGAGTTGCGATCAATCCGCGAGTCGAATCGACCTCGGATATTCCCCTTGGCGCCTATGATGAATGGTTTCTCTTTAAGAAGGCGCCGCTGATGGAAGAATTCAAGATTTTCGTGAATGATTCTGAATTCTCGCTCCGCAATCCGTTGGAGATTGGCGGCAACGGCTCGCACGGCGGCGGCTCGCGTATTGAAGGTGCCGCACCGCCAGGTCTTATACAGCTTCAGGAGTTATTCTGGATGCAACTGGAGCTCAAGTCCGTCGAGACCTACATTGCCAGAGGAAATAAATTCATACTGGCGACTACAGAACAGCTTCTTTATGAGATGCTGGTGGATAATATGAAACTCTCGAGCGAAGACATCTGAGCGATAAATGTTCGTGACCGATCTGGTGGAAGCGATGGAAGATTTCAAACACGTTGACGACGAGCAGCAATAAGAAAAGTGTGAATTATGGAGATACCAGCATGATGAGCGCAACCGTATCACCAGCCGTTATCGCAGACACCCATACTCTAATTTGGTCACTGTTCGAGCCTTCCCGCCTATCGGTTGCCGCAAAGAGGGCGCTGGCTGATGCAGAAGCCGCAGGCGCTCCCATTTATATCTCTTCCGTGAGCATTGTTGAGTTGCGCTACCTGGTCGAGAAAGGAAAATTCACCGAGGCCGATTTAACGCTCCGAAAGCAGCCGAACGAAATCGATCATTCTCAACTCCGCCCAGAAGCGATCCGTTCCCTCCGGCTGCGCCGAGATGAACCCGACATGGCCGCCGTGCTCAGGCGCGATTACCGCCACGTTAGTGTTATCCGCGATTTCTTTTCGTTTGAACGGCTCGAATGGGATTATCGGATCGTCCTTTGAGTGAACGATCATCGTCGGAACCGCGATCTCCGCAATTAAAGGGAGAGAGCTGGAGCGCTCATAGTAGTCGCTCGCGTTCAAAAATCCCGCGAGAGGCGCGGTGAACGTGTCGTCAAAATCTCGAATCGTCCTGACGTTGCGCAGCTTGTCAACATCATATCGGCCGGGCATCAGCCGGGCTTTTCGCCGAAGCCGGTTGCGGAGACTGACCATGAACCGCCACTGATATAACAGGTTTGAAGTCATCTCGACCGCTTCGACGCACGAGGGAAGATCTATGGTGGGAGAGACGACGGCAACGCCTCTGACCTCTGTAGGAATCCGGTTGCCATATTCTCCGGCGAGCTTGAGAACGACGTTGCCGCCCAGCGAATACCCCGCGAGATAAATCTCGGTAAGCCGATCCCTTTCAATCAGCTCGCTCAAAATGAATCGCAGATCGTCCGTCAACCCCGCATGATAAAGCGTCGAGCTCAGGTGTTCGGTGCCGCCGCAATTGCGCATGTTTACGCGTACTGCATTGAATCCGGCTTTCAGAGCCTTTTCGGCGGTGCCCAGCATGTATTGCGAGTCCGTGGAACCTTCCATTCCGTGAAGCATCAGGAGCGTAGGAAAGGATTGTTTCTCCGGCTGCCACGAGCAGTGAGTTAATATCCGGACGTCCTTGGTTATGTCGAAGTACCGCGGCGCGGTATTGTTGGGCAGGAGCCGTGTTCGCCTGCGCGCCATCGTCGCCGCGATAGTCTGAGCATGGCCGCTCCGCAGCACCGGATGAGGCACGAAGGGAACTCGTTCGATTCGCTTAATAAGTTGTTCTCTCACGTTCGACTACACTGCCTGCATGCTTGACCATGATTGCACGCAGGTTTCAGGCTGTCGACATGGCCAGCATTGCTCGGCTCCGCGCCGCGCTCAACAGCCGCCGCGCTCAATACTGGTTTGCCGAGCATCTTTCAAATAGAATCGCGGGAAATGGCCGACGCAAGAGACGAAAAACATCGCTATGGTCAGCACTATACGCCGGAGCACGTGGCCCGTTTATTGGCGGCATTCGCGGTCAAATCTGAGGGCGCCAGAGTGTTGGACCCCAGTTGCGGAGATGGCCGCCTGCTTCGCGCGGCAATTCACACCAAAAAACAAATATCTGCCAATCGGCTAAGATCAGAGTCCGTTTGCGATCTCGATAATGCGCTGGCCGGAGAAACAGTCGGCGTTGAGCGCTCGCCGGAAGCAGCCCAACTCGCCGCGGAGTGCGGAGCGCGAATCATCGCCGCGGATTTCTTTGACGTTACGCCCGGCGAAATTTACCGCGGGATCGGCGTTTCGGCCGACTTCGACGCGATCATAGGCAATCCGCCTTATATTCGTCAGGAGTTGATGGGAGACTCCGATAAGGAGCGGATCGCGCGCAGGCTTCAGACACCGTCGCCATTCGAACATACCGGCGATAGCCTCACGATGCCGCAATGGTCGAAGCGGTCGGATATCTATGTTTACTTCTTCGCGCACGCGGCGCGGTTTCTGAGGCCGGGAGGCCGGATCGCATTTCTGACTTCCAGCAACTGGCTGGACGTGGGCTACGGAGCACAGCTTCGAGAGTTCTTGTTGATGAACTTTCGCGTGATCGCGATATTGGAGTCATCGGTGGAAAGCTTCTTCGCCGACGCATCGATCAATACGACCATTACCGTGCTGGAGCGCGAACCGAACGCGGGCGTCAGAAATCGGAATGCTACCCGGTTTGTGTATCTGACATCTCCGCTATCGGAAATCTTTGCTCAATTCGGGCCTATCGATGAGCGCGAGGCAATTGCGTTCGCGCACGAGATCGAAAACACAAAGGCTTCAATTACTACTCCTTTTCATCGTGTGAGAGTGGTGCCGCGGAAAAATCTGGCCGGCGATGCCGCTCACGGCAATGCGGACAAAGTGCGGATCGATACGTGGGGCAGGTACCTTCGAGCGGACGGCGTATTTTTTACGATTCTCGAACGGGGGAGCGGGCTGACCGAATTGTCCCAAATTGCCGACGTGCGATTCGGAGTCAAAACCGGAGCGAACGACTTCTTTTATTTGAGGGCTGAAGAATCCGCGACGGCCCCGGCCGATTCGTCATTGAAGCCCCTCGATCAAATGGCGTCCCTTCGAAGAGGTCTGACTACGGGCGCAAACGAGTTCTTTTATTTGACTGCATCGGCCGAAGAAGAAGCCGCGGGACTGAATGATACAACGGTCACGAAGGTTAAAGACGCGGCAGGCATTACTCATCTGATCGAGGCAAGATTTCTTTCGCCAATCGTATTTTCTCTGAAGGAAATGCCGGGAATTTATCTTAGCGGCGAGCGCACTCGAAAGCTTGTATTCGATTGCAACAAAGATTCGGACAATCTCGAAGGGACGCATGCGCTCGAATATATTCGCCAGGGCGAACGATCCGAGGTGCATAAGCGGAGTACTTGCGCCTCTCGCAGGCCCTGGTATTCGGTCGCCCGAGGCCGCGCTCCGGCGCCGCTGATACTGCCTTCGAAGATCGGCGCGCGATGGCTGGTTGCGATCAACCGGGCCGGCGTGCTCGAAGACAAAAAGCAATACGGAGTGTTTCCCGCACCCGGAGTGTCTATCAATGTGCTTGCCGCGCTGCTGAACTCCACGTGGGCGCGCTGCTGTCTCGAGATGACTTGCAGACAGCTTACGGGCGCGCAGGCAATCGCGGATATCGATGTCGCGGTCGCCGAACGGATGCTGCTGCCGGATCCGCGCCTTTTGCCATCCGAATTGGCCTCAGGGCTTGAGGCAGCGTTAGCGGAGCTTGGACGTCGTCCTATTGCATCGCTCTTCGAAGAAACGGAGCGCCCGGATCGGCGCCGTCTTGACGATCTGGTCCTTCAAGCGATCGGATTCAACTCAAAGCCCGAGCGCGAAAGAGTCATGGACGAGCTGTATTCGACAGTGATCAACCTGGTTCGCAGAAGGCTTTCCAAGTAGACAGTTGCAGCCTTAGAATCTCTGCCTGCCGATTCACAATGTCTTTCAAACGAATACTGCTCATAGTTCTCGATAGCGCGGGTATCGGCGCAATGCCGGACGCGGACGAATACGGCGACTCGGGATCGGATACGATCGGGCACACGCTGTCCTCTCGTGATGTTCGCATTCCTAATATGCGGCAGCTCGGACTGGCCAACATCCGGAAACTCGCTATCGAACCGGTCGCGGAACCGGGCGGAGCCTATGGGCGAGCTGCTCTTGCGTCCAGGGGAAAAGATACAACAACCGGCCACTGGGAAATGAGCGGGTTGATTATCGAACGCCCTTTCCCCACGTATCCCGATGGATTCCCGCGCAGAATAATCGATGAGTTTCAAAAGAGTATCGGCCGCGGCGTTCTGGGCAACAAGGCGGCTTCCGGCACCGAAATAATTAAGGAGCTCGGCGCGGAGCACGTTCGCACGGGCAAGCCTATTGTCTATACGTCCGCCGACAGCGTCTTTCAGATCGCCGCGCACGAAGACATTGTGCCGCTCGCCGAGCTTTACCATTGGTGCGAAATCGCGCGCGCTCAATTGACTGGAGAAGATGAAGTTGGCCGCGTGATCGCCCGCCCGTTTGTGGGAACTCCGGGAAATTTTCGCAGAACCGAAGCGCGCCAGGATTATGCGATCGAACCCGCTCAAGAAACGCTGCTCGACTGCATGAAATCGGCAGGCTTCGACGTGGTCGCCGTAGGAAAAATAGGCTCGATCTTCTGCCATCGAGGAACGACTGAAGAACTGAAGGCCGGCAATAACGATGCGGCGGTCGATCAGACGCTGCGAGCCCTGACGTCTGATTCGCGCGGATTGATCTTCACCAATCTTGTTGACTTCGACATGTTGTACGGCCATCGCAACGATGTGGAAGGCTATGCTCGGGCGCTTGAGCGATTCGACACACGCTTGTCCGAGATTCAATCGGCCATGCGCGATGATGATTTGTTGATGATTACTGCCGACCACGGCTGCGATCCTTCGGATATTTCGACGGATCATACTCGTGAATACGTGCCGATTCTTGTTTGGGGCAGGCAAGCGAAAAGCGTTGATTTGGGAACGCGTGCTACCCTGGCGGATATCGGTCAAACCGTCGCGGAGAATTTCGGCTTGAGACTCCAGTCAGGCGAGAGCTTTCTGCGTGATATATCTGGTTAGAAATGGCCGTGCTCCGGTTTACGCGTGATATAATCTCGCGGCTCCCCAGCATTGAGGTCCGCCACAACAGTACAATGAAAAGAACAGCAGCCATGCTGATATCGATTAGCTTGCTTGCGGCAATCGCGACGGCCATGCCAAGAGCGAGCGCTTATAGCATCGGTTCAAACTCATTTTCAGTCGTTATACAGGACGATTTGCAAGGTCTTCTCAAGAAACTGAAGAGCAGCGCAGTCGAGGAGCGGCGCGATGCAGCTCAACAACTCGCGGGTTTGGCCGATCCGCGCTCGACCGATGCGTTGATTGCGGTGCTGAGCGACGGCGATGCGGGAGTGCGTGCGGCTGCCGCCGATGCTTTGGGATTGATAGGCGATAAACGCGCGGTTGAACCTTTGACCGGTTTGTTGAAAGACAACATCGCGTTTGTTCGAAGCGCGGCTGCGCGAGTGCTTGGTCAACTCGCCGATGCGCGATCGGTCGATCCGCTTAAGGCGGCGCTTCAGGATTCGAGTTCGAGTGTGCGTGGGGCCGCGGCGCTGGGATTGGGATCGCTTCACGACACTCGCGTGGTTCCGGACATGATCCCATATCTAAGGGATGAGGCTCCAGATGTGCGGGCTGCCGTAGCGTCCGCGCTTGGCGATCTCAGAGACAAGCGCGCCGTCGAGGCGCTTTCGCAGTTGTTGAAGGACGAAAGGACTGTGAGAGTGGCGGCGGCAATCGCCCTGGCGGACATTGGCGACAAAAAAGCGCTTCCGCGCCTAAAGGAGGCGGTCGATGCGGAAAAAGAGGCCGAGATAAAATCGCAAATGGCCGACGCTCTCCATCGCCTGACCGCGGCACCCGATCAGACCTGAAGTAAAGACGTCCGCCTGAAAGATGAGTTTCTAATCTGATGCTCCGTTTCCGGAGCCCCGCTCAATCTTCAGTTACGCGTTTTCTCATGCTCTTGCGAGCTCGTCTTCTGGCTACCTGTGATTTTAAGCGCCTGCGCTCACCGGGCTTCAGATAGAAAGCGTGCTTCTTGGTGTCGGTGATGATCCCCTCGCGCGCAACCTGTCGCTTGAACCGGCGAATGGCGCTTTCGATATTCTCGTTTTCGTGCACCTGAACTCTTGCCACTCAAACCCCTCCTGATTAGACACTCCTGCGATCCCTTTTTTTTAGACCCTGGATTGTACCCTCGTATTTTCTTGCCTGGATGTTCGCACCAATGGAACCGCCAAGAATACCGAAGGCCCGTGTCGAATGTCAAATTTAATCACTGGATTGTGAGGGAGGATTTTTGGAAGCCGAAACGCCAGAGCGCGCCGCGCGCCTTGAGCCACATCACGGCGGAAGCGTACACCGTGAATTGCCGGTTAGGGGGCGGCAGCAGAGCGTAGTTCGCTCGCAGTGGCCCAGCGCGCAGCGCGCACTGTCGGGGGCGGATGACTTATGATTGGGAAGGCGGCAAACTCCGGTCGAAACAGCCTCGGTATGGAACGGAGGAAAAGAGATAGGATTAGAAAGGGGCTTTCGAACTTCTCGAACAAGTAGACCGGCCAAGTGTACGTCGGAGCCCGCGAGGGTGTCAATTACCTGTATGGGTGTTTTTTACAGTTAACAGGACAGCGGGGCGGAGGTTGTCTTTTTTGGGGAATGATAAGCGCAACTAAGAAAAGAAAAGCCAGGCTCGGCTGCTCTCGAGCCCGGCTTTTCTCCTAAAAAGCGTTCCGCTAAACGGCTATGACGTTAGCAGCCGCCAGGCCCTTGGGGCCTTCGATCACGGCGAACTCAACACGCTGACCTTCATTCAGCGTCTTGTAGCCGTCAGTCTCTATGGCGGAATAATGGACGAAGATATCTTCGCCGTTCTCACGCATAATGAAACCATACCCCTTCGTTGCGTTGAACCATTTAACCGTTCCAGTCTCCTTCATGCTTACTTCTCCTTATTCATCAGTGTGTAGAATGCGTAGTGATGATCGGAGCTAAAGCAGAGAGCGTTCGCGGTCAAACTTTCAAACGCGCAAAACCTTAACTTCAACTTCAGTCCTCCTCACACTACTCTTAATCAAAACTCGCACATCCTACACGCGACCTTAGTTGGTGTCAACAGAATTGATCGCTTCAAATCGGGAGGGCCATCTCTTGCTATTTGCTTGGCCGCTCGGCCATAATCGGCCTTTATGGCCCAATCCGTGAGAGTTCGTTTTGCGCCTTCCCCAACCGGTTATCTTCACGTCGGAGGAGCCCGCACCGCGCTATTCAACTGGCTTTTCGCGCGTCAACATGACGGCGTTTTCATTCTCCGAATCGAAGATACCGACCTGCAGCGATCTTCCGAAGCGATGGTTCAAGGAATACTCGATGGTATGCAATGGCTTGGTCTCGAACCCGACGAAGGCCCGTTCTTTCAATCATCATTTCTTGAACAACATCGCGCCGCCGCGCATCGCCTGATCGAAGCCGGCAAGGCGTATTACGACTTCACGCCCAAGCGCGAGACCGACGACCGCACCGTTAAAGAAAAGATAGTCGAGCGCGCTATTGCTCAGGAGCAGTCCGGCAAGCATGCCAACCCGTATCGAGATCTTCCGGTGAGTGAAGCGCTCGAGCGAGTAGCTTCCGGCGAGCCCGCCGCTATAAGGCTCAAGACGCCCGTAAGCGGCGTGTCGCGATTTAACGATGAAGTGTATGGCCCGCAGGAGCGGGAGTACTCGGAAATCGAAGACCTTGTCTTAGTGCGCTCCGACGGACATCCTCTCTACAACCTCTCCGTCGTCGTGGATGATATTCAGATGCGAATCAGCCACGTGATTCGCGGAATGGATCATCTCACCAATACTCACAAACAGGTATTGATCTATCAGGCCTTAGGCGCGGAGCTTCCAGTATTTGCGCACCTGCCGTTGATCTTTGCGCCTGGGCGCGAAAAACTCTCGAAACGCAAGCACGGAGAGGTCGTATCCGTGACGACCTATCGCGATCGAGGATTTGTAGCTGACGCCCTCGTGAACTTTCTCGCGCTCCTTGGCTGGTCTCCGGGCGACGATCAGGAGCTTCTCTCTCGGGGCCTGCTTATAGAAAAATTCTCGCTGGAACAGGTCAATAAGGCCGCGGCCGTTTTCAATTTCAAGGAGAGCGATGCGCGCGATTGGACCGACCCTAAGGCGCTGTGGATGAACGGCGAGTACATCAAATCCATGCCGCTCGGCCAACTAACGCCGATGGTGTCCGAGTTCCTGAAACGCGCAGGCCTGTGGCGTCCGGAGTATGAGGCCGAGGAGGCCCCCTGGTTTGCTCATATGGTTGATCTGTTGCGCGCCAGGTATCGGACCCTAATCGATTTCGGCGAGCTGGGCCGTCCATACTTCGCGGACGATTTCGAATATGAGCCCGCGGCAATCAAAAAGAATTTAAAAGATGACAAGTTAAAAGAACTCCTGCCTGAGCTGGCGTCGCGATGGACCTCGTTAACGGAGTTCAGTCATGAGTCTACCGAGGCGGCATTGCGATCTCTGGCCGAGGAGGCCGCGGTCAAACCGGGCCTGTTGATCAACGCTGCTCGAACCGCGCTGACGGGACAATCCGTCGGTCCCGGTATGTTTGAAATAGCGGTGACACTTGGAAAAGAAAGAAGCGTGGAACGATTGAAGCGAGCGATCCATGTGATGTAGGAGAAGGCCGTTGTTATCACAATTTGTATTGACTCGATTTGGGTTCGACCTTATTCTCTGCGTACGGTCCCTACGGTATTTCTAGCCACTGTGCCTCTGCCTGCTCCTCGCTGGTCGCCGTTGTATCTTTCTTTCGAATAAGGTACTTGAATAGGTACTCAATGAAGCCTGCGCCGCTAAACCTGATTTCCAGCGGAGTCGAACCCGTCGACGAACTGCTCGGGGGATTGGTGCGCGGACATCTATATCTCGTTCATGGCGAGTCTTCCGGCAAGGCCCTGTTCGGGATCAAGTTTCTCATAGAGGGTCTCAAGCGAGGCGAATCTGGCGCGCTCGTGATCAACTATTCGCCCGAAGACGCTATAAGACGGTTTGCGCGGGTCGGATACGACTGCCGCGACGATGTATTCAACGGGCGACTCGTCATCCTGGAATGCGCCAGCGATCTCACGAGGCGCGTCGGCAAACTCAGCGAGATCGGTCCGGTGCTCGCCGAATTGAAATGGCTCATGGGCGAGACATATCCGAATCGGCTTGTGTTCGATTCTATTTCGCATCTATTGGCCGGGGACGCGGATCATCTCGCCAAACGCGTTCGCGAATTTGTCTGCTGGGCGGAGCGCTTCGGCTCGACTTCGCTGCTGATAACCAACGGCCACAACGACGAATTGGTTGCATTCCTGAAGCCTCACGTAAATCAATCGTTCAAGTTTGAAGTGAAAGAGGCCGGAGAGCGAGCAGTCCGATTCATTAGTTTCGAAAAATCCAAAGAGATACCGGAGCACCCTATTGAAGTCGATCCGACGCGCGGCATCTTCCTGCTTGGACAGAGCGCGGCTCCGCCAAAACCGGCGCGCGCGGAAGCGGATTCAGCGGTGAACATACCAGCGCTCAATCAATCGGAACCGGGTTTTGAGATCGACGAGGCGCCGGAGCTTTCAACGGAATCCCCCAAACCCCATTCGAAACACGCTGCCGATCCCGATGCGGCCGGCAGCGTTCCCGCGGCCGACGAAGAGGGTTTTTATACGGGGTTCAGTTTAGAGGCTAACGCGACAACAGAAACGGGCGAGAGCGAAGCGATTGAACGGCCTGTTTACGAAATTGCGCTCGGCGATGACGAGCCGTTAGAGGATCTCTTCGATTCGTTGCTGTTCGGCTCGGAAAAAGAGGAATCCATCGCTCCCACAGACTCGAGTGAGTTCAAGATCAAGGCCGATGCGGAGATTGCCGCCGAGATCGAAAAGAATGAGAGCTTTGATCATGTAGGCAATGAGTTTAATGATGCTGAAGTTGATGACGTAGATGGGCCTCCTGCTGAGATTGATGATTCGAGCACGACAGGGCTTGCGGTCGATCATTTATTGAGTCCGCCGGAGCCCGCTCAACGAGCCGACGACATCGAGACGCTTTCGAGCGAGTCAAAGGAACGGCATAACGTTGCGCCGCCGGCGCGCCGGAACGGCCATTCACATAACGAGCAGGCTCATCGAGAAGTGGAGCCGTCGCCGTTTTCCTCGCTGAGCGGGGTTGATCCGAGAAGTCTCAGAGTCTTGATCATTGACAGCGATCCGGCCTCGCTCGAAGTGCTGGGGCGGGCTCTGAGCGAGTACACCGTTGAAACCGCGGCGGACGGGGTCGGCGGGCTGCTCAAGCTTATATCTTTCAAAGCTGATCTGATCATTTTTGATGTCGATGGGCCGGTCGTCGACGGCTTCACATTATTGGCGCAAATGAGATCGAGCCTTCAGACGCCGATCATCGCGGTGTCGAGCGCGCACCTTCGCTCAACGGATCGAATTCAATCGGCATACCTCGGGGCCGATTATTACCTGACAAAGCCGTTCAGCGTTATCGAGCTTCGACAGAAGGTCAGGCAGTTGCTCGCTCGATACCTGGGCATTAATGAATGGATCACGGTTCCAGCCGCCACTCCGCCCAGGCTCGCCGAAGACAGACGCGCGGCGGCCCACCGCGCTCAAGACCTGCTCGAGCCGGAAACAATGGAGCACCTGAACCAGGAACCGCCGCCGCCCGAACAACGGACAGAAACGAAACGACGCGATGTTATCGAAGCACGAAGCGGTATGGATCGCCGCCGCACGCCGTCAACCGAATCAGACGGAGAGCAGTTCATCGCGTATAAGGACTTCACGAGACTCGTTGAAGAAAAGGTAAACGCGGCCATGGTGAGAGGCACCGCGTTTTCGATTGTCGGCTGCCAGCTTCCGAACATGACGGCTCGCGGAGGAGACACCGCGACTCGGTTGTTTGGACTGATCCAGGCTCTTGTTAGAAATTGTGACTGCATTTCGCTGAATGAGAAACGTGATTTTGTAGTGCTGCTCTCGGACGCGGATACTGCCGGGGCCAAAGCATTCATCAATCGACTCACCGCTCGGGTAAAGGGCGAGATGAGTCAGGAACCTTCGATATGGGTCAGGAGCTTTCCCGACTACGAAAACTAATCCTCGAGACAAGATCCCTCGCGCATCTTCGCACGCTGTCTTTGCACACTATGAAACCCTGCTATGAGCCGCGCTTTGAGCCCTCCTTTGAGCATTAGCTATGCACGAAACCTTGCTGTCGCGCAGGTTGTTGATTTCCGCTATCATATGCCGCCTGACAGCTATTTATTGTGAGGAGGCTTGGCATGAGATTGGCGGGAAAGACATCCTTGATAACGGGCGGCGGACGCGGGCTTGGTCGGGCGATCGCTCTGAGATTCGCGGCTGAAGGATCGAACGTCGTGGTTTCCGGCACGACCGAAGCCGCAATCGAAGCCGCCGCCAACGAGATTCGAGAGAACGGCGGACGAGCCATCGCGGTTAGAGCCGACGTGGCCGACGAGCTTGCTGTCAAAGATCTGGTCGCCGCTACGTTGACGGAATTCGGCCGGATCGACGTCCTTGTTAACAATGCGGGTATTATCGGGCCCACCGCGGCAGTAGTTCAGATCGAGCGCGAAGATTGGGATCGTACGATAGCCGTCAACCTTACCGGCGCTTTCCTTTGCGCCAAGCATGCCCTGCCGCACATGATCGAGCAAAGAAGCGGCCGCGTGCTTAACATAACCTCCGTCGCCGGTCTGATCGGCTACAATCTCCGAAGCGCCTACGCCGTGTCTAAGTGGGGAATGATTGGATTCACTCGAACGCTTGCGATCGAAGCAGGCCGCTACGACATAACCGTAAACGCAATAGCCCCCGGGCCGGTCAAAGGACCTCGAATGGACGCCGTTATCCGGCTTCGAGCAGAAAGCATGGGAAAGTCCATATCCGAGGTGGAGGAAGAATACCTGCAGCCGATCGCGCTCAAGCGAATGGTCGACGAAGGCGACATAGCGGCTACGGCCCTCTTCCTTGCATCCGACGACGGCCGCAACATCACCGGCGAAACGATCACGGTATCGGGCGGCTATCCGCTATAACATCGAAATAAATGTCCTCGTCTATCTATGCAGCATCGTCTGCCATCGTCTGTCGGCGGGTTGCAACCCGTTTCAACTCTCGACTACTCTTCCACGGACCGGCACCGCGGTCCGCTCTCGACATTCCGGATTCGGAGGCTTAATGAATTTTTGTAAATATCGCTTCACCTCGACGCGAGCCCTTGTGCTCGCTTTTGTTTTGTTGGCTCCGTCGCTTTCTAGTTGGGCCGGACCGGTATCGCTCTCGTCTCAAGGCCCGCAGGCGGCAGCGCCTCAGGCGGCGCCGCTCCAGTGGCCGAGGAGCCACGAGTTCGACGTTCAACATTATAAGAATGTTCTCAGCTTCGATCTGCCCGGCAAATCCCTGTCCGGAGAAACGACAATAACCTTTCGGCCTTTCAAGAACGACTTTAGAGAGCTCGAGTTGGACGCGGGAGAGATGACCATTAAGTCCGTCAGCCTGGCGGGCGGCGCTTCGCTCAAGTACCGATACGACGATAAAGAGAAGCTGTACATCCATATGGATCGAGCATATCCGGCGGGCCGCGACATCGCCGTTGCGATTACGTTCTCCGCGCACCCAAAGAAAGGGCTGACGTTTATCGCGCCGACTGCCAACGACCCCAAGCGTCCGTACCAGATATGGTCGGCAGGCGAGGCCGATTCCAATCATTACTGGTTCCCCTGCTACGACTATCCCAACGACAAGGCTACGGCCGAGATGATCGCAACCGCCGACGAGAAGTATACGGTTATCTCGAACGGCGAGCTCGTGAGCACTAAGCCGGACCCTGGAAAGAAGACAAAGACCTGGCACTGGCGATTGGACAAGCCGTTTTCGAGTTATTTGATTTCGGTCGTAGTCGGCGAATATGCCGAGATTAAAGGCTCCTTCAAGAAGACTCCCGTCAGCTCTTATGTCTATCCGAACGAAATAGAAAATGGAAAGATATCGCTATCGAAGATCGCCGATATGGTCGCGTTCTTTTCCGAGAGAATCGGGTACGATTACCCCTACAGCAAATACGCACAGGTGGCGGTTCGCGACTTCCCGGGCGCGCTCGAGAACATAACCGCCACGACGATGACCGACACCCTTATCCATGACAAACGCGCTCACATCGATGTGTCGTCCGACGAAGTAACCTCGCACGAGCTTGCACATCAGTGGTTCGGCGATCTGCTAACCTGCCGCGACTGGGGCGAGATCTGGCTCAACGAATCCTTCGCTACCTTTTTCGCCAATGTCTGGTCGGAGCACGATAAAGGCCGCGACGATTATCTCTACGAAATGCTCGATAACCAGCGGCAGTATTTCCAGGCCTGGTTTTCCGGCAATCGGCATCCGGTCGTCTATAAGAGATATGAAGATCCCGACTCCGTATTCGATCCCTATGCGTATCCCCGCGGCGGCGCGACTCTGAACATGCTTCGGTTTGTTCTTGGAGAAGAATCTTTTTGGAAAGCCATAAATCATTACGTCAAGAAGTATGAGTATCAACCGGTGGAGACGGCGCAATTCATCGTGGCAATAGAAGAAGCCACCGGCAGCAATTTGCAATGGTTCTTCGATGAATGGCTTTACAAAATGGGCCATCCCGAATTCGAGATTACTTCGACCTATGACGAATCGGCCAAGACGCTCAAGCTCGGCGTGAAGCAGACGCAAAAGGCCGATGACAAACGGCCATGGTTTAGCTCGCCCGATTTCTTCACGATGCCCGTCGATATCGCGATAACCACGGCATCGGGCGAAAAGATCAATCGCGTCACAATCAACAAGCGCGAGGCCGAATTTACGTTTCAGGTCGACTCGAAACCGCTGATCGTGAATTTCGATCGGGGCAATTACCTCATCAAGGAGGTCAAATTCAACAGGGGCGACGACGAGCTTGCATATCAGCTCCTGCATGACTCCGATGTAATGGGCCGCGTGCGCGCGGCAAGCAATCTCAAGTCGAGCCGGAGCGACATCGCCGCACGAGCACTGAGCGAAGCCGCGGTCAAGGACAAGTTCTGGGGCGTCAGAATCGAAGCAACAAAGTCTCTTGCTCAGATCAAAACGGATGTATCGCGCTCGGGTTTGCTTGAGGCCGTAAAGGACCCGAATTCACATATCCGCCGGGAAGCCATCAAAGGACTGGGTCTGTTCAAAGATGCGCGGCTGGGCGACCTGTTCACCAATATCATTAAAACGGACCCGAGTTATTACGCAGTCTCGGAAGCGGCCAGGGCGCTTGGACAAAGTGGAGCCCAGGGCTCTTATGACGTGCTGAACGGGTTGATGGCTCAGGACTCTTTTCAGGACGTGATTCGCGGAGGAGCGATGGCGGGCCTCGCAGCGCTGAAGGATCCGCGCGCTCTCGACCTCGGGCTGAAATACGCGGCGGCGGGCAATTCGTCGTCGGTGCGGGGCTCGGCGTTTCAACTGCTCAGCGAAGTCGGCAAGGGCAACGACCGTGTTCTGGAGATCCTGACAAAGGCTTTAAAAGAGGAGTCAATTCAGGTCGTCGGAGCCGCGATTCAGGCTTTGGGAGCGCTTGGCGATCCGCGCGCCATCCCGGCTCTTGAAGACTTCCTGAAGGGCCCGATGCCGACCGGAGTCCCCGAATCATTTATTAAGCCCTTTGTGACGGGAGTCATCAACCGTTTGAAGGCAGCCAAGAAGTAGGCGTAGGACCAATTCGATAAATCCGCTTTAGCTGATCGCGTGTCTCCGGCATTAATGTAGGGGCTGGCCTCCGTGCGCGCGTATCCGCCCTCCAGATAAACGTATCCGTCAGGAAGTCCCTCGCGCGTCCGCGCACAAGCTGGGCAGGTCGTGGATTGAGGCGGACGCTAGAGCGTGCTCATGGCGAGGGCTTCGCTTGCAGGCGCCCATCGGCGTTTTACATATACGTTGCGCTGGCTGCTAGATTGAAACGTTTTGACCGACGAATGCTTTGATAGGTGAAGCTGTACGAGCCGCCTGCACGAGACAGCAACAACATGAAAGGACAACATCATATGTGGATAGGTGCAATTAGGCTCATCGTAAAAAGACGCGCCACGGGCTGAATTGACAGCTTGGTTCAAACCTCCATCCTAGGGATGGCGCAGACCTTCGCATCCTGAATTTGTCATCAGAGGTTGGTCCAATAGGCCCGCATAGAACCATTATCCAACCCGAGCGATGCCATTCAAAAACTCGGTGGATAAGGACTCCTGTTGGCAGTGAGCTGATCTAGGCCCGCCAGTTCGAGTCCAATACGGCCGAGAGAAACTCGGTCGAAAGGAGAACTTTATGAAGAGAGCTACCGCGACGATCTTCGTTTTATTGGTTCTTACCACCCTGGCTTTAGGTTCCCAGGTTTATGGAACGTTGAAAGAGGGGGCGGCCCCGATTGGCGCGGGCGTACGGGTGGAAGTCTCGTGCGGCGCCAATACCTATTTCGCATATACCGATGCCTACGGCGCTTACAAAATCAACGTGCCTTTAAAGGGCAAGTGCACATTTCGTGTGCATTACAACGGTCAGATCGTCCTCTACGATATTTACTCGTATGACGACCCGGTTCGCTACGATTTTGAAGTCATCAAACAGAGCAACGGAACATATCAACTCAAGAGAAAATAGTCATGGCGGAGCAACAAAAAGACAAGTGGGAGAAGGCGGACGTCATTCTAAAGCCGGTCGGTGGATTGCTCACGGCGCTGGCCGTAGCCTGCGCGGGGTTCTTCGGGTCGCGTTACCTCGAACGCAGCCAAGCCGCGGATACGAATTCTCGAGTCTATGCGGAGCTGATGAGTAAGCGAGAAGAGGCCGACAGCAATCTTCGCAAGGACATGTTTAATTCGATAATAGGAACCTTTCTGTCAAAGGATTCTAAGAAGGTTCTTCGCCCGGAGCAAAAGGTGCTTAATCTGGAACTGCTTGCGTACAATTTTCATGAAAGTCTGGACCTGGGCCCTCTTTTCAAGCACGTGTACACCGAAATGGTCGGCCAGAAATTGCCCGGCGTGGAGCAGTATTTGGATCGCTTGAAGCGGGCAGCCGGGGAGGTGAAGACCAAGCAGATCGCCGCGCTACAAGATGCCGGTGGAAAAATCGACGGTCAGGTTGATCTGGACGCGCTGGATGAAGCTAATAGGTCGACTGCCGACACTCCGATCGTAATACCACCGGCCATTGAGGGAACCCTGCGGATCGATTCACGGTCCGGCGAGGATCGGCGGTCGTCCCTTATTCGTGAGTTTACCTTGGAAACGCTCTTTGCCGACCGGGAGAAGAAAGAAGTCAAAGTGAAGTTGGAGGTGAGGACGAGACAGAGCGGAGGATCTAGCGAAGGCGCCGAGCCTGAAATTCTGAGCTGGGTGTTTTGGGTGGGTTACTTCGACTTCCCAATGATCGACAACGTGAGGCTTTCTCATGGCGAGCGGTGTGCGATAGTTCTCAAAACGTTCGAGGCATCCAGCGCGCAGCTTACGCTCGTGTATTTTCCAGGGTCTCGCGCTAGCCTGAAGGAAAAGCCATTTTACGATGAAGTGATCGACCTCTTGCAGACTCGCCGAGACTCCGGCGGCAGTCACTCCAAGTAGCCTGGACCATTTGTCATCATGGATGGCCTGTCAGCCGACGAAGAGCGAGCAAATGAGTAGGATAAGGAGACCGTTTATGTTGAGTCATCGAGCAAAGAACATTCTCTTAGTTTCCGTGATGGTGTTGTCGTTTCTGCCGAGCGCAATGTCGTCGCAGACTGTCGAGCCCGGCCCGAAGTCAAAAAAAGAGCTTCGGCTCGGGAGACTCCATGTCGAAGTGACGGATCAGACCGACGCGCCTGTTAAAAGAGCGGAGGTCTGGGTGAGGTCGGAATTCGAGGAAAAAGTCGTATACGATGAAACGTTAGCGACTAATAAACAGGGTTTAGTGAATTTCTCGAAGGTTCCACGAGGCCGCATCCTCATTCAGGTCACGTCCGAAGCAAAAGCCACCTTTCGTGGCAATTATGACCTCGATCAAGACACAAAGCAGATTTCAATAAGACTGGGGCCTAAGCCGCCTCCAGAATAAGCACATCCGCGCTCATTAGACTACCGTCCAGCGTCCCTGATCCGAGTCGCATTTCAAATCACACCGGCGCTGGCGCCTGACACTGCCGCCTACCCTGCTACTCGCAGTTCGGACTTAGCCGGTTCGGTTGGTAAGCTCTCGAGCGTCTTGATCAGATCGGCCGCTGAAAAGGGCTTGGCGAGGTAAGCGTCCATGCCGATCATCAGGCACCGTTCGCGATCTTCATGCATAGCGTGCGCGGTCAAAGCGATAATCGGAATGTGTCTCCCTGTAGCGGCTTCTCTTCTTCGAATCTCAGCGGTGGCTTCCAGACCATCCATTCCCGGCATTTGAACGTCCATCAGAATCAAATCAAATTCCTGCTTCTCGGCCGCGGCAAGCACCCCGTGACCGTCGCTCGCTACCACTACCGAGTGACCTCGCTTCTGAAGCATATTCATCGCTACAAGCTGGTTTATCGTGTTGTCTTCGGCCAGGAGGACCCGCAACGGACGCTGCGTCAAACCGAGCGAAGGGCGAGGCCCGGGCTGCGCCTGCTCGACTGCATGGTCGCGCTGATTCAGAAGCGAGAGAATCGAAGTGAGAAGAATTGATTGCCGAACCGGTTTAGTCAGGTATGCTGAAACGCCCAGCTCACGGCAACGCTCGGAATCGCCTCGCTGAGCCGCCGACGACAGCATCATAAGCGTAGTGCCTGCCAGTCCAGGCATGCCCTTTATGTGCTCCGCTACGTCAAAGCCGTCGATCTCAGGCATGTGGTAATCGAGCAAGACAAGTCCAAACGGATCTCCTTTGTCCCTGGCCTGTCGCAAGACCTGGATGGCCGCCTTGCCGCCGTCCACCATTGTTGGCTGCATTTTCCAGCCTCTAAGAACAGTTTCAAGAATCTGCCGATTCGTCGCGTTATCATCTACTACAAGAACTCGCACTCCGGATAGCCGCGCAATTTCGGGCAGCGGCTGTTTGAGCGGAGGCTGGGCGCGCAATTCGAAGAGCACGGTGAAATGGAATCTGCTCCCTTTGCCTTGCTCGCTCTCGACCCATACTCTTCCACCCATGAGCTGGACTAACTGAGAAACGATGGCGAGGCCAAGCCCCGTGCCTCCAAACCTGCGCGTGGTCGATGTGTCCGCTTGAGTGAACGACTCGAAGATTGCTCTATGCTTGTGTTCAGGAATTCCGATGCCGGTGTCGGTTATCGTAAAGCGCAGCCGCAGCCGATCGGCTTCCGTTCCGTCCGAGCGCACCCACAACACTACTTCTCCCTGGTCGGTGAACTTGACCGCGTTATTGATGAGGTTGACCAGAATCTGTCGCAATCTCGCCGGATCGCCGCCCAGATACACGGGCACGTCCTGCGCGATGTGATAAACCAGCTCCAATCCTTTTTCGTGCGCGCGCGGCGCAAGCGAGCGAATCATCTCCTCGATTGTGTCTGAGAGATCGAAGTCGACCGTTTCAATGTCGAGCCTTCGGGCTTCGATCTTCGAAAAGTCCAGGATGTCGTTGATAATGCCGAGCAGCGATTCCGCGGAGATCTTCACCAATTCGAGTTGGCCGCGTTGATCGGGATTCAAATCGGTATCCAGGGTGAGCTCGGTCATTCCGATTATCCCGTTCATCGGCGTTCGAATCTCGTGGCTCATGTTGGCGAGAAACTCGCTCTTGGCGCGATTGGCCGCTTCGGCGGCGTCCTTAGCAAGCAACAGTTCGTGTTCGGCCGCCTCGGCCTTTTTGCGGGCCTGTTCCGCATGCTCCAGGTTCTTGAGGGCCTCTTCACGCGAGCGTTCGAGCTCGCTGGTTCGTTCAATGACTTTTGCATCCAGGTCGGCGTTCAGCGCCGCCAGTTCTTCGGCCTGCCGAAGCAGCCGTTGATCGTTCTGCGCGAGCGCGATGCTCCACTGATTCATGGTGCGGAGCGCAATAAACCAGCAGGCGAACAGAAAAGGGAGAGCTGCCGCCGAAATCACGATTGCTATCCGGCCCCGGCGAACCTCGCCAGTAACGGAGGCCGTGATCACGCGCTTGAGCGCCGCATCCAACTCGTCCATTCCGGCCGCGTATATCGCCTTCTGCCGGCCATACTCGCCGCTGAAAAGCGTGGCGCGGGCTTCCGGGAGCCGATTCTGACGCACCAAGTCGAACGCACGATTCTCCATTTCCACGAGCGCGTTATTAGCGGCGTCCGTGTTTTCGACGACTTCACCGGAGCCGGTGAAAGAAGCCATCGTCTGCGCCTCGTCGATTGCGGCGCTGAGCTTTGGCTCGTACTTCCGATAACGATCTTCCCAGGAGAGATCGCCGGTCGCGGCGGCCATCCGCGCCGACATCGTAAGCACTTCATCCAGATCGACGATCGTTCCGCGCAGCTCCTCGATGCGCATCTCGTGTTCTTTGACTTCCTGGATCTGTCTGATGGAGGTGATCGAATTCCAAACCAGATAAGCCAGAGCGACAGCCGTTATTACCAACGCGGCGGACAGCGCCCTTATCGGCGACGAGGTAAGAGATTTGCGAATCTCAGCTTTTATCTCGGCTTTCATTGGCTTTTCGAGAACGTCTTCAAACGAGCGTTGTTGTATGCGCCCTGCACTCAGAAAGTAAGCGAGCGCGTGAGCCTTGCTTCGAACGTAGCGCCGCCGCGAAGATGAACCTTCCACGAGCCGCGCTCATCGTTGCGCATAATCACAGGGCCAATGAGCGGATTCCATTTCTTGTTCGCATAGAAGAAACCGCCCGACCCGCCTGCCTCCCAGCGCTTCAGCTTTTTGCTTATGTCCAGCGTATCCATGAAGCTGTATCGCGGCACGGAGCCGGCAACAGGCTCGAAGTGGCAGATGTAGCCGTTTACGTTCAGCCCCTTCACCGATCCGATGACCGCCGCGCCGATGGCAAGGCCGTTTTCGGATCCTTCTTTACCAGTCACTTCATAGAGCATTGGTGTGACCGTGAGCGACTTCGTGACCGGGATCTGATATCCCAAACCGAAATAGAGCTCGTTCTGTCCGGGCACGCCTATGTAAAAGGCATCCACAACGACCTTGTTATGAAAGACGAAGTTATAGTCAATGTAGCGGTAGATCGCGCCGCCGTTGGAAACCGCGGTGCGGAACTCGGCGGAACCCTGGGCCGCGGCCGCCCCGGGCAAAACGGTTATTAATATCGAAGCCCCAACCACGATTATTCTTCTCACAGTCTAATGCTCCGGTCACAAGCTGGGATTTTGACGTGTATTCCTATCGGCGTTCTATGCTTTGGCTTTCGAGAAACTCGAAGGTTCCTTCGGCCTTCTGGTTCTTCCAACAGCAGGTCGATGAGCTGACCGCTGATATGAGACAGGGAGGGAAGTGCGCAAGGGACGTACCGTATTATTGATCTCCGGCAACCGGTAAGAAGCTCAATTGAGGGAAGTACTTGTGTCCGGTTCGGCTATCAGAGCGAGTTTCGCCGGTTCGCCATTACGACGATTCGCCACATTGAACTCCACGCCAACCGTGGAAAAATGGTGCGAAAAGAAGTTTGATCTATCTCGCATGCCTAACGCGCCGGCAGTACAGAGATCGATCTCCTCTTCACGTTCATTCGGGAAAGCCGGAGTGAGACTTACTCAACGGGCTTGCCATTCAAGCTGCCGAAGTGTGGCTGAGCGTCGGGGAAAATGGGCACATGAGATTGTGGACAAATTAGACAGACTAAACACAGCAAAGCTGCTTAATTCAGATTGGTGAGCATCAACAGGTGAATTTGCGCGATTCAAAATAGGGACTTGGCCTTGCATATGGATTAGCGGTCTCGGAAGACATGTCTGCCTTCTCTTTTTGAAGGTCGACGCGGCAACAATGCCTAATTCCAAGTGCCGCGGGATGGCAACTGCATGCAGAAGCGCGGGGATGAAGAGGCCCGAGCAGGTTAGCCGGCTTGCGGGAGCACTTAGAGGATCCTCGGGAGCAAGATACTTGGAGCGAGATAAAGGACAACCTCGATATGGCTACTAACGGATTTCACTCGCATCTCGTATTTAGGCTCCCTTCTCTTCTCCTTATGGTAGGGCTATTCAGCCTGCCGGCTTTGGCGCTCGATCCTAGAAAAGCCGTGACACAGTACGGACATGATTTCTGGCAAACCGAGCATGGCCTGCCCCAAAACTCCGTCAATGCAATAGCCCAAACGCGAGATGGATATCTCTGGTTTGGGACCCAGGAAGGGCTGGTCCGATTCGACGGCGTGCGTTTCACTGTCTTCGATATCAAGAATACGAAGGAGTTAAAGAGCAGCTATATTACGGCGCTCTTTGAAGACGACTCGGGCAGCCTCTGGATCGGCACCAATGGAGGAGGGCTGACAAAACTCAGAAACGGAGTATTCACAACCTACAACACAACAGACGGTCTCGCGGGTCAGGAGTTGAGGACTATCTCCGGCGGCAGGGATGGAGATATTTGGATTGGCACTGCCGGGCGCGGACTGAATCGCTTCAAAGATGGGCGTTTCACTACCTACACCACCAGGGACGGCCTCTCGAGCAACGATGTGCTGGCTGTTTATGAGGACAGCGACAAGACGCTGTGGATTGGAACAGAAGGCGGCGGCTTGAATCGCCTTAAGAATGGCGTCTTCACGGTTGTGACAACAAAACAGGGGCTGGAAAGTAACGTCGTCATGTCACTGTGCGGGGATCGCAACGGCAATCTCTGGATTGGCACAAGAGGCGGCGGGCTAAACCGTTTCAGCGGAGGTCAATTCACGAACTACACCATCAAGGACGGGCTCTCAAGCGACAGCATTATGGCGCTTCGGGAAGATCGTGACGGCAATCTGTGGATCGGCACGGACGGTGGAGGGTTGAATCGCTTCAGGGGCGGCGCATTCAGCGCGTTCACTACTAAAGAAGGATTGCCAAGCGACATAGTGGGATCGCTTTACGAGGATCAAGAGGGCAGCCTTTGGGTCGGAACTAACGGCGGCGGCCTGAATCGCCTCAAAGACGCAAAGTTTTTGACCTATACGACTCTGGAAGGCCTTGTGCACAATCGGGTGAGACCGATCTACGAGGCAAACGACGGAAGCATCTGGATCGGCACGCAGGGGGGCGGGCTGAGCCATCTCAAGGATGGATCCTTCACCTCCACGACTTCTCGCACCGGGCTCGCTTCTAACGATGTCAGGGCCATTTATGAATCCAGGGATGGGAGCTTGTGGATCGGCTCCAGCGGTGGACTGAACCGCTTGAAGAACGGCGTGTTCACAACCTACAAGACAAAAAACGGTCTGGTGAATGATTACGTCAGAGCGCTCAATGAGGATCGGGAAGGAAATCTCTGGATCGGCACGAATAGCGGATTGAACCGCTTTAAGGACGGGGTATTCACCACCTATACAACGAAAGAAGGTCTCACCAACAACTTCATACGAATAATTTATCAGGCCCGGGACGGCAGCATCTGGATTGGCACAAGCAGCGGATTGAACCGATTCAAGGATGGGAAATTGACCTCCATCGCGGGAATAGATGGGCTGGCCGACACAGTTCTTTCACTCTATGAAGACAGCGACAATACCCTCTGGATCGGCACGGGACAGGCCGGGCTTCGGCGGTTGAGAGACGGCAAACTGGAAGTGTTCACGACAAAAGACGGGCTGTTCGATGATTCTCAGTATACGATTCTCGAAGACGAGCAAGCGAACCTCTGGATGAGTTGTAACAAGGGCGTCTACAGAGTGAGCAAGCGGGACCTCGATGATTTTGCGATGAGGAAGATAAGCTCGATCAGGTCGATTTCTTACGGCGTTCCGGATGGAATGAAGAGCAACGAATGCAACGCGGCTTCCCCCGGCGGTTACAAGACACGGGACGGCAGGTTGTGGTTCGCGACGATTAAAGGCGTGGCCGTGATTGATCCCTCGAACATCGCGATGAATTCACTGGCGCCGCCGGTGGCCATCGAAGAGATAGTCGTGGACAAGAATGTAATCCGGCCTGGCGAGCCGAATCGATTATCGGCGGGAAGCCAGAGCTTTGAGTTTCACTATACCGCCCTGAGCCTGCTGGCGCCCGGAAAGGTCCTTTTCAAATGCAAGCTGGAGGGCTTCGATAAAGACTGGATTGAGGCCGGCCCGCGGAGAGTCGCTTACTATACGAACATATCTCCGGGTAAGTACAGATTCCGAGTGATGGCCTGCAATAACGACGGCGTCTGGAATGAAGCGGGAAGCGCGCTCGATTTTTATCTTCAACCGCACTTCTATCAAACATACTGGTTCTACGGCCTCTGCGGTTTTGGAGTCATTGTGGCCGGCCTGGGAACATTCAATATTCGGATCAAACGGCTGAAGTCCCGCGAAAAGGATCTTGTCCGCCGCGTGGATGAGCGCACCACCGAGCTACAGGCTCAGAAAACGCGGTTCGAGCAGTTGTTCGAGAATGCTCCGGTAGGAATGGCAATGCTCGACAAGGACGATCGCATACAACAGGTGAATAAGAGCTTCGAGCAGATATTCAAATACAGCCCGGATGAGGCTCGCGCCAAACAGATAGACGATCTGATCTTTCCGAATGGGTCGGAGGGAGAAGCGGCGATTCTTTCCCGAGCTACGTTCGGGGGACATCTCGCGGAAAAGGAGTCTATCAGGCAGCGGAAAGACGGCAGCATGGCGCCGGTTGAGGTATATGGCGTACCCATCGTGCTTGACCAGAAGCGCGAAGGGACATACGGAATGTATGTCGATATAACGGAGCGCAAGCTCGCCGAAGCCGAACTGCGAAAATCAAAAGAATCCGCTGAAGAGGCCAGAAGCGTCGCCGAAGCCGCGACACGCGCAAAGAGCGAGTTTCTCGCCAACATGAGCCATGAGATTCGCACTCCAATGAACGCGGTTATCGGAATGAGCGGCATACTCTTCGACACCGATCTGTCGTCGGAGCAGCAGGAATGCGTGGAGATCATTCGAACTTCCGGCGACGCGCTTCTTGCGATCATCAACGATATTCTCGACTTTTCAAAGATCGAGTCGGGCAAGCTCGAACTCGAACAGGCGCCGTTCAATTTTACGGACTGTATTGAAGAGGCCCTGGATCTGGTCGCGGGCAAGGCGGCGGAGAAGGGATTGGATCTCACCTACGCCGCTGGTGATTCGGTTCCCGACGTCATCATAAGCGATATAACGCGGCTGCGTCAGATATTCGTCAACCTGGTAAACAATGCCGTGAAATTCACCGACACGGGAGAGGTGAGCATAACGGCGCACGGCCTCCGCGTAGAAGACGACCTGCACGAGATACACATCGCAGTGCGAGATACGGGCATTGGCATCCCGGAGAGCCGAACGGAGCGCCTGTTCCAATCCTTCAGCCAGGTCGATAGCTCGACTACGCGGCACTACGGAGGCACCGGCCTCGGCCTTGCGATCAGCAAGCGGCTATCGGAGATGATGGGAGGACGAATGTGGGTGGAGAGCAGGTTCGGAGTCGGATCGACCTTCCACTTCACGATCCGTGCGCGAGCAGCGGCCAGCGAGCAGCGGGCTCATCAATTATCTTCGCAGCCTCTGCTCAAGGATAGACGATTGCTGATCGTAGACGATAACCATACGAACCGGAGGATACTCATGCATCAGGCCGCGGCATGGGGAATGAACGCGGAGGAAGCCGCCTCCGGCGCTGAAGCCCTGGAAATGATCTCAAACGGGAAGCGGTTTGATCTGGCCATTTTGGATATGCACATGCCGGCGATGGACGGCATAACGCTCGCGGAGCGAATTTGCAAACAGGACGGAACACCTGAACCCCTGCTTATTCTATTGTCATCCGGATACGACGGAAAACGTGATCTCGCGGTCCGCCAGGCCGAAGGGATGTTTGCCGCCACGCTTATGAAACCCATCAAGCGTTCGCTGTTTTACGAGACGCTGATCGCGGTAGTTGTCGGGAAACAGGAAAGAGCGAAAGGAGCAGCCAGGGAATTTGACGGTAAAATGGCCGAGCGGAGGCCCTTGACCATTCTTATGGCGGAGGACAGCGCTATCAATCAATTGGTGGCCCTCAAACAACTGGAGAGGCTTGGCTACCGCGCCGATGTCGCGGGCAACGGCCTGGAGGTACTGGAAGCCCTTGAAAGAAGGCGTTACGACGTCGTGCTCATGGATGTCCAGATGCCGGATATGGATGGGCTGGAGGCAACCAGACGAATATGCGCTAAGTGGACCCGTGAAAACAGACCGAGGATAATAGCAATGACCGCGAACGCGATTCAGGGCGATAGAGAAGAATGTCTTGCGGCCGGTATGGATGACTACGTGAGCAAGCCCGTGCGGGTCGGCGACCTTGTTGAGGCGTTATCGAAGTGCGGCAGCGTTGCGTCACAAAATCCGACTCCATACAACGAAGCGAAAGCCGACGTCGAGCGAGTTTGAAATAATGATGCGGGATGACACACCCGGTACGATTCGGAAATCTGACGCCGGGTCTCAATTCCTGCTCTATGCTTAATTCCTCAGGACCTCAGAGATCTTCGTGGAATTTGACCCGCCTCTCAGTCGACAGAGCATACAATTAACTCATCATTCGGTCCGTGAGCTAATGCTGATGCTGGCAGGAACGACGGGCTCTTGATCCACCCTGGTGTTTGCCGATGCCATCAAACTATGTCGCCGGCCATATCCGAAGTAAATCGCGAAGCCGAGTACCAGCCAAACTACAAGTCTCAGCCAATTTTCGGGAGGCAGCGAGAACATTAATAGCAAGCAGATCAGGATCCCGAGGATCGGAATCAGCGGAACCATCGGTACTCGGAACGGCCGCTTAGCCTCGGGATTGGTCTTTCGCATAATCAAGACCGCCGCGCATACCATCACAAAAGCCATGAGCGTTCCGATGTTCACCAGTTGCGCGAGGATTCGAAGCGGTAGGAATGCCGTCACAAAGGCCACAAAGACACCGGTCAGTATCGTGGATTTCCACGGTGTGCGGAATCGCTCGTGAATGGCTCCAAAAAATCCTCGCGGCAGCAGTCCATCACGGGCCATCGCCAGAAAAATCCTCGCCTGACTGAGCATCGTAACGAGCACGACCGAGGTGATGCCGGCAAGCGCGCCGAACGAGATCAGGAACTGCGCCCATCCAAGGCCGACGTGCTTAAACGCCTTCGAAACCGGCGCGCTGATGTCGAGTTGATTGTACGGAACCATTCCCGTCAGGACCGCCGAAACTACGATGTACAAAACGGTGCATATGACGAGCGAGGTTATGATCGCGAGGGGTACGTCTCGCTGGGGACGGCGCGCTTCTTCTGAGTGGGTCGATACCGAATCGAAGCCAATGTAGGAGAAGAAAATTATCGCCGAGCCGGCGAGCATTCCGAGCGGCTGGCCTCCGGCGTCGTGCTGCCCAGCGGCCGTCTTCCCGAAGAAGCTTATTCCGGTGAGACCAAACGGCGCGAACGGCTTCCAGTTCGCCGGATTTATGTAGAACACTCCGACGCCGATTACAAACAGCACTATCGCGACTTTTAATATCACCATAGCGGTGTTGAAGCTGGCGCTTTGTTTTATTCCGACGACCAGAATCACCGTAACGATTCCCGTAATCACCACGGCGGGAAGATCGATGAGCGAACCCGTAGAACTGAAGCCGCCCATCGACGGATCGTAATCAAAAGGCGCGCCGCTGATCGCCTTCGGCAGATTTATTCCAAGCAATCCGAGCAGATCCTGAAAGTAGCCGGACGCTCCGACGGCGACCGTTCCCGCGCTCACGGCGTACTCCAAGATTAAGTCCCAGCCGATTATCCACGCGAACAACTCGCCAAGCGTCGCATACGCGTATGTGTACGCCGAGCCTGCAACCGGAACCATTGAAGCGAACTCCGCATAACAAAGAGCGGCAAAAATGCAGGCTATTCCCGCTACAACAAAGGAGAGCATTAAGGCCGGTCCTGCTTTGTCATGCGCGGCGGCTCCAGTGAGAACGAAGATTCCGGTTCCGATCACCGCGCCGACGCCAAGCGAGGTCAGGTGAACAGGCCCGAGTACGCGCCGCAGTCTGTTTTCGCCCGCCATCTCTTCGAGCAATCCAGCGACCGTTTTTTTCCTGAATAAACTGCTGCTCATGATTTGGTCCTCCTCGGAATAGATAGCTTTCCGACTATTTCGCTCGTAGCTCCTCCGCGGGGCATCCGCCTCTCCGGGGCATCCGGTCGTCGCGGATTATCGCGGACTATAAGAGGGTATTCGCGGGCGGCCAATTACTTTGTCACGAACGGTCTGGGGCAGGCTTCAACTGCGTGTACAGGGAATGAACGGCGAAAGACAATGGCTGGAAAAACGTGAATATTCGAGAATCTCTAAGCTGAACTTACAAGAGATCGGTCAGTTTTCTTCGGCAGGTTCGACTGAGGGAAAGGCGGGTGCCGTCGTCCAGGACGACGCGGTATTCACCATGGAACCAGGGCTCGAGTTCTTTTACTCGATCCAGGTTCACGATTGCCGACCGGTGAACCCGTATAAACTTCTTTGGATCAAGCTGGCTTTCAAGAGTACCGATCGCCTCACGATGCAGAAACGATTCCTTTGTCGAATGAAGGCGGACGTACTTGCCCTCGGCTTCGATCCAATCGATATCGGAGGTCTTGATAAACAAGACGCGCGTGTTTGACTTGATCAGAATACGCTCCAGGTAGGAAGTCGTTGCCTTGATTTCTTCCAACAAGGCCACGGTTCTTCTGCCGACCTCGCCGGGGTCATCTTTTTTTAGACGCGCCTTTGCCGCTTGCGCGGCGGCCTCGAATCGATTTCGGTCGAAAGGCTTGAGCAGATAATCGAGCGCGTGAACTTCGAAGGCCCGGATCGCATATTGATCATGTGCGGTCACAAAAACTACGACGGGAATTTTATCGCCAAGCTGTTTCAAGACCGCGAAGCCGTCGGCATCGGGCATCTGGATATCGAGGAATATGAGATCGGGCCGTTCGCGAATGATGGACATGACGGCCTCGGCGGCGCTTCCACATTCGCCGATGACGTAGAATTCAACGTCGCCTTTTAGAAGATTCCGAATCTTTCGACGGGCGAGCGGCTCATCGTCGACGATGAGCGTTCTTATCGGTGTTGCCATCTTCCAGGACCGATCTCTCAAACGGTATCTCGAGAGTGACCAGCGATCCTCCGCCGGGCGCGCCGCTGAGCTCGAATCTGTAGGAATCGCCGTAGTGTTGCGCCAGACGGGCGCGCGTGTTGGAAAACCCCACGCCTTCTTTTAACGGCCTGCCGAAGCTCTCGGATGCGCCTACTCCGTCGTCGGCAATCTTCAATCTGAGAATATCGCCGGTTCTATCCGCGTGTATGTCGATGTGGCCCGGCTCCGGGCGCGATCCGATGCCGTGGCGAATGGCGTTCTCGACAATCGGCTGAAGGATCAGGTTCGGCACGCTTGCGCCGAGCGATTCCGGTTCCACATCCATCGTTACCGACAGCCGATCGTTGAACCTGATCAGCTCGATGTCGAGGTATCGCTTCAAAAACTCCAGCTCCCTTTCGAGGGAGATTCGCTCTTCGCCCGAATTCTCGAGGGTCAGCCGAAGAAAATCGCCTAATCTCGCGATCATTACGTCGGCCGCTTCCACGTCTTCGGCTATCAAGGCGGATATCGAGTTCAGCGTATTAAACAGAAAGTGCGGCTGAAGCTGCATTTTCAAGGCGCGCAACTGCGCTTCGGCGGTCTGCAAGCGCGCATTCGCAAGCTCGGCCGCGATTCGAGTCGTCTTTAACTCTTCTTCGCGATATCGGTCATAATAATCCACCGCCAGAGCTATCAACAGAATAGTGGCGTAGGTGAGGAATCCCGTAGGCAGGTTGAAAAAGAAAAGAAAATTGAAGAGATCCGAAATTGTCGGCAACGGCTGGTAGGCCGCTACGTGCAACAGCCATCCGACCAGCAGGTACAGGCCTCGATGTACGAAGGTGATAAACAAGCCCAGAAGCATATGAGCCTGGACCGTGCTGCCCCAGTGGTCCCCGTTGACTCTCACGCGCCTGGTGAGCGAAAAGACCGCGGGCGAGAGCGCCGCCCAGATAATCCAGTAGGGCAGCTCCCACTTGATCATCTCGTTCAGGCTCGGCTGCTTCTTGAAAATCGCTACGTAGTGGTCGGCGAAGAGGTAATAGTTCAGCGTATAGGACAGCCCGATCACGAGCATCACAGCGGATACGAGCAGCCAGCGAATCCATCGGGCTTTTAGCTTCACGGTTCCACCTCGACAGCGTGTATGATACTACTCAATTCTATTTGCAAACCAATCCATCGGAATGTATAAAAAGCAGGCTTGCACTGAGCAGCGTTCAATCCGTTTCACAAAACATACGAGGTAGCTTAGATGAAGAAGGCTATTAGCGTAACTGTCAATGGCGTCGTTCATCATCAGGATGTCGAGCCCCGTCTCTTATTGGTACATCTTCTTCGGGATGTGCTGAACTTAACCGGAACCCACATAGGCTGCGAGACCTCAATCTGCGGCGCCTGCACCGTTATAATTGATGGACAGGCGGTAAAGTCGTGCACGATTCTGGCCGTTCAGGCCGACGGAGCGTCGGTTACGACGATCGAAGGACTCGGCACGGAGGCCAATCTGCACCCGGTCCAGGAGGGGTTCTGGGAACACCACGGACTCCAATGCGGATACTGCACGCCCGGCATGATTATGGCGGGAGCTCAGCTCCTTGACCGCATCTCCAGTCCGACCGCGGATCAGATACGACACGGGCTCGAAGGAAATCTCTGCCGCTGCACCGGCTATCAAAACATTGTAGAAGCCATCCAATACGCGGCCAGTAAAGCGAAGTGATCTCAGTCCCGATTATAGAATCTTCGATTTGAACACCGAGCGATCGATCTCATTTGAGAGAAGCCGGCATTCGCGATTCGCAATGCATTATTGAGCGAGGAAACTATGGCAGAAAAATATGTTGGCCAGAGAGTAAAACGGACCGAGGACCCGCGGTTGATACAGGGGCTGGGGCATTACGTCGACGACATCAAGCTTGCCGATATGCTGCACGTCGCCTTCCTCCGCTCCATGTACGCGCACGCTCGCATCACGAGCATCGATACGAGCGAAGCGCTGCACGCGCCCGGAGTCGTTGCCGTTTACACCGGCCAGGACGTTTCGTCGAAGATCGGTCAGGTTCCATGCGGAGCGGCGCTTCCGGATCTCAAGGTTCCAGATCATCGAGTGCTCGCAACCGATAAGGTTTATTTCGTCGGTCATCCGATCGCCGCGGTAGTCGCAACCGATCGCTATGCGGCTCGAGACGCCATCGATCTGATCATAGTGGATTATGAGGAACTGCCCGCGGTGATCGACGTGGAAGGAGCCGCCTCGAACAGTACCGTGATTCACGAGCATTTCGGCGACAACATCGCATACAAGCTCACGGCGGGCGAGGGCGACATCGAAGCGGCGCTTGCTTCGGCCGACCACGTCGTTAAGCAGCGTCTCGTGCACCAGCGGCTGGCTCCGATCGCGATGGAGCCGCGCGGCGTCCTGGCGCGCTACCTGCCCGGAGAGAAAGAACTCACGCTCTGGTCCTCGACTCAAATCCCGCATCTGATGCGCACCCAGGTTGCGATAATGCTCGGAATTCCCGAGAACAAGCTGCGCGTAATCGCTCCTGAAGTAGGAGGAGGCTTCGGATCGAAGCTGAACGTCTACGCCGAAGAGGCGTTGCTGGGCTGGATTGCGATGCAATTGGCCAGGCCGGTGAAGTGGATCGAGACTCGCCGCGAGAACATTCAGGCGACGATTCACGGACGAGGCCAGGTTGGATACATCGAGATTGGATGCAAGAACGACGGCACGATAACCGGGCTGCGCTACAACGTGTTCGCGGATATGGGCGCCTATCATCAACTTCTCACTCCGGCGATTCCTACTCTGACCGGATTGATGCTGTCGGGCTGCTACAAGATCCCGGCGATTCAGATGAACACGACCGCGGTCTTTACAAATAAGATGGCCACCGACGCATATCGCGGAGCCGGAAGGCCCGAGGCTACGCACGTCATCGAACGAGCGATGGATATGGTCGCCGCCAAACTGAAGATGGATCCCGTCGAAGTGCGCCGAAGGAACTTCCCGACGCCCGAGGAGTTTCCGTTCAAGACCGCAACCGGACTCTTTTATGACAGCGGCAACTATGTAGGCGCTCTCGACAAGGCGCTGGAGATGGCCGATTACTCGAAGCTGCGCAAGGATCAAGCCGCCGCCCGAAAGGACGGCAAGATCATCGGCGTCGGGGTCTCAACCTATGTCGAGATCTGCGCGATCGGGCCGTCTGCCGCAACTCCGGCCGGAGGTTGGGAGAGCGCAACGGTGCGAGTCGAGCCGACCGGCAAAGTCACGGTGCTTACGGGCGCATCGCCGCACGGTCAAGGCCAGGAGACGTCGTTTGCCCAAATCGCGGCCGACGCGCTCGGAGTCGACTTGAACGACATCGCCGTAGTTCACGGCGACACCGCCATAGTTCAATACGGGATCGGCACGTTTGGGAGCCGCGCCACCGCAGTCGGCGGGACCGCTCTGGTGCTTGCTCTTGAAGAGTTGACAAAGAAGGCGACCCGCTTCGCGGCGCATTTGCTCGAGGCGGAACCGGAAAGTCTTCAATTCGAGGATGGGAAGTTTTCAACCGACGGTAAGAGCGTTTCGATTCAAGAAGTGGCGCTTGCCGCGCACCTCGCGCGCAATATTCCGGCCGATATGGACCCGGGGCTTTCCGCGACTCGCTTTTTCGAGCCGAAGAACTTCACGTTTCCATTCGGCACTCACATAGTTGTAAGTGAGATCGACCGGGACACGGGAGACGTCAAGCTGACCAAATACGTGGCGGTTGACGACTGCGGAAAAGTCATCAATCCGATGCTCGTCGAAGGGCAGATTCACGGGGGTATTGTTCAATCGATCGGGCAGGCTCTGTACGAAGAGCTGGTTTACGACGATCAAGGGCAGCTAGTTACCGGCACGCTTATGGACTATGCGGTGCCCAAAGCGGCAATGATCCCGTGGCTCGAACTCGATCGTACCGAGACTCCATCGCCGGTCAATCCGCTCGGCGTAAAGGGCGTCGGAGAAGCGGGAACCATAGGAGCTACGCCCGCGATTGTAAATTCGATCGTGGATGCGCTGTCACCGTTCGGCATCACGCATCTTGATATGCCGCTTCGGCCCGAGCTCTTGTGGAAGATCGTCAATAACGCGGGTTGATCGCGAAGCCGCGGCAAACGTGAATCGCTGTTTTCAGGTTTAGAGGAGATTGATCATGATCCCAGCACAATTTGATTACATAGCTCCAACCACTCTGGACGAAGCAGTCGCGCTGCTCAGTCAGCACGCGGACGACGCAAAGGTGCTGGCCGGGGGGCACAGCCTGATTCCGGCGATGAAGCTCAGGCTCGCGCAGCCGCAATTGCTCGTGGACATTGGACGCATCAAGGGCCTCTCTTACATCAGGGAAGAAGGCGGCCAGATAAGAATCGGGGCGATGACCACGCATTATCAGATCGAGTCGTCGGCTCGGCTCCGTGAAATATGCCCGCTTCTTCCCGAAGCCGCGGGACAGATCGGCGATGTTCAGGTTCGGAACAAGGGCACCATCGGAGGCAGCCTGGCTCATTCGGATCCGGCGGCCGACTGGCCTGCCGCGGCGCTCGCGCTCGACGCGGAGCTGCGCGCCGTCAGCTCGAAAGGCGAGCGAGGGATCAAGGCCGCGGACTTTTTCGTGGACCTTTTCACGACGGCGCTCGAACAAGGAGAGATTCTGAGCGAGATTCGAATCCCAATTCCAAAGGCGCGAACGGGACAGGCCTATTTGAAGGCCGCGCAGCCGGCGTCAGGGTTCGCGGTAGTAGGCGTGGCCGTTTCTCTCGTTCGAGACGCCGCCGGAAAATGTGAAGCAGCAGCGGTCGGCATTACGGGCGTCGCTTCGAAAGCCTATCGCGCGGCTGCCGTCGAAAAGGCTCTCGCGGGCGCATCGCTTGATGAAAAGATGATAGCTGCCGCGGCTGCTCATGCGACGGACGGTATCGATGCGAACGGCGATCTTTATGCGTCCGCGCAATATCGAAAACATCTCGCGGCGGTGTATGCGCGACGTGCTATTACAGCCGCCTCTCGATGATCACGGTTAGGCGGCGCAGGAGAATTATTTCCCATTTCTGATGCCTTCTATCGATTTAAATGAAGATCGAGGGAACCCAAGAAATCAGCGCGGATCGCGAGCGGGTCTACAGCGCTTTGATTGATCCGGCGGTCCTGCAACGCTGCATTCCGGGCTGCGAAAAACTGGAAGCAACCGGTGAGAACACCTATTCGGCCAGGCTGCGCGCCGGGGTTGGTTCGATCAAGGGTATATTCAACGGCGCCGTAAAGCTCGAAGATATGCAGCCTCCCTCGCGCTACCGGATGATAGTCGACGGCAAAGGCCAGCCGGGTTTTCTTAAGGGCAGCGGTGAAATAGCTCTGGATGAAAAGAACGGAGCCACGTTGATTACGTTTAGCGGCGACGTTCAGGTAGGCGGAACAATCGCGGGCGTCGGTCAGCGAATGATTCAGGGCGCGGCGAAGATGATGGCTACGCAGTTCTTTACGGCGATTGAAGCCGAGGCGAAGGCGCGGCCCGATGAACCGCCTCCCACTCACGGCTTTTTTCGAACAGCCCTGAGGTGGTTCTCAGGGTTTATCCGCCGATCCGTTGCCAGGTAGCCGTGTTATACCGCTGAAACAGCAATGGCTTGCGAAGCCCATAGAGCTTTGCAAGCCATCCTCATTTTAAGACAACCGATTAGGAATTCTTCTCGGCGATGTCGCCAATGATTGGCAGCTTCCACATCTGACCTTGATAAGCCTTAACGCAGGCGATGATGTGGACGATCAGCAGGGCTAATCCAATCGCGAAGAAGAAGAAAACTAGAATCAAGCTCGCGCCCAGCGCGCCGGCGCCTCCGGCCATTCGGCCTCCCACCGAGATGCCCACTCCCAGGATTCGGGCCGCGATATTGATCACCAGACCTATGAAAAAGAGCATCAGGCCTTGCAGTGAATGAAACCTTAAGAAGCGATTCTCTTTGGGCTCTGTCGCGAGCCACAAAATCGAGCTGATCAAATCTATACAGCAGAGGCAAGCGGGCAGGTAGCAGAGCATTGCCGCGACATTATTGTTCAGTCCCAGCACCTTGGTCTTTCCTGAAGGCGGGCTTGGCGGCGGTGGGTAGCCACCTCCTTGATATCCTCCTGGCGGCGGGTAACTCATCGCGATTCCTCCTTGGTCAGAATTGAAATCCCCGTCCTACTGTCCGGTCATACTACTTTCGAGTATGTTCGATGTCAAACTACACCAGTAAATAGAAAGAAAGTAAATAGATGCATTCGGAGCCCGCGGCCGATTCTCGTCGCGGTCAGCGACGATTCAGCGCTCTCGCTGTGACGCTGGTCACTTGTCGCTGACGCGACAAACATGCTGGTTCCTCCTGCAACCGTGCACTGAAAGGCAGGGCCGGAGTTTGGCCGAACCAGGGCTCATTTCGAGGGCTCGCGTACCTCGATTAAATCCTTCCTCACCTCTATCAACATCCCGCCCGCCCGCTCGATATAAAAGACCGTTCCTCCCTTGCGCACGGAGTAGCCTTCAGACTTTATAACTCCGACAAACGTGTTCGAGCCCTTGTCATAGGCGAGCTTGCCGGCGTATTTGTTCTCCTGCCTGCCGCCGAACATTACTCCAAAAGGGTTTTGTCCATATCGAACGGCAAAGATGGTGAAGAACAGTATGGCTCCGATAAGAAGCGATCCGATGGCGCCGATCAGGACGACTTTGATCCTGCTTCTTCTATTCGATGCATCCAATTCAGGGTTGCCGTGTGTGTCGAACATATGAAGAACTAGGACTAGAGCAAAGCAACAACCATTCAACTCCGGAACGTCGGGATTATATGTTCGGCAAATTGCCTGATCCATTCGTGATTAAACGGCGCGGAGGCGAGCGGTATCAAATGAGTCACGCCGACGTCAATCAACTGTGATACGCGATCGCGAACTTCTTCGATGGAGCCGACAAGCAGCCCCTCCGCGACTTCTTCCGCGGGTCTTCCAAAGGCGCGAGCCAAAGCACCCACGATAGTATCCTTCTGTTTTTTGGACTCGGTTATCGCGGCAAGGCCGGACCAGGAGATCTCGATCTCATTGAAGTCCCTTCCGACTGCATCACAGTGCTCGCGCAGCACGTCGATTTTGTGCTTGAAGACGGCGGGAGATCCGAATGTATTCCAGATGTCGGCGTGGCGCGCCGCGACTTTGAGAGTCATCTTCTCGCCGCCGCCGCCGATCATTATCGGAGGTCTTCGAAGCGGCTTCGGCTCGCAGTAGGCGTCTTTTATTTGATAGTAGCGCCCTTCGAAGGTGAATTGTTTTTGTGTCCAGAGGCCCTTGATGATCTGTAGTGATTCGTCCAACCGGCGAATGCGCTCGGCGGTTGTATAGAACGGAATGTCATAGGCAACGTGCTCCTGTTCGAACCAGCCTCCGCCCAAACCCAGAATGAACCGTCCGCCGCTGACATGATCGAGCGTGGCTCCCATATTCGCGAGCACCGCTGGATTGCGATAGGTATTGCCGTTGACGAGCGTGCCGATCCGCACATGTTTGGTGCACGCGGCCAGACCGGTTAGAGACACCCAGGCTTCGAAGCAAGGTCCCGAGGGATCGCTCAGGATTGGAAAGAAATGATCGAAATTCCATGCGGTATCGAAGCCAAGCTCATCGATCAACTCCCAGACCTCGCAGAGATCTTTCCAGGTCGTGTTTTGCTGTGAAGCCTGGATACCAAATCTTATGGGTTTGCTCACTCTGTCACCTCCTTGAGTTTTTACCAGCCGCTATAGGACCAGCGTTTGATCCTGACAGGCGCGATCTTAATCAATAGAGAATCCTCGATCGGCATCGCTTCATATTGAGGATACTTTTGCCGCAACAATGCCATGACTCCAGAGTGCTCGAAATCCGGCATTGCGCCGGGCTCACATAGTTCCGCATTGCCTGAGATGAGGACGTAGCGAAGCTCGCTCCAGTCGTCGGAGTAGTCATCAATCAAAAGCGACACCCGCGGATTCTCACGGATGTTGCGAAGCCGCTTCAATGATCGGATGTCCGCGTCTTTCGGCTTCTGATCTATTACAGAATACACATGCCGCTCGTGAAATATGTAGCAGATCGGCACTACAGCGGGCCGTCCCTGGCGATCAGCCGTCGCGAGTCTCGCGACCTTATGCGCGTTTATGAACGCCCGCGTGATCTCGTCGATTTCCGTCATTGAATCGATATCCGTTAGACGGCGGAAGTACCAGCTCCGCAATCAATATTCAATCGATCTGAAGAAGCAGGTCCGCTCACCCGTATGGCATGCAGGCCCTCGAGGTTCAACCATCACGAGCAATGCGTCTCCGTCACAATCAATCGCTATGGAAACTACTCGCTGCGTATTTCCGCTGCTTTCACCTTTGTGCCACAACTGAGCGCGCGAGCGACTCCAGAACCATGTCTCTCCCGTTTCCTTTGTCCTGGCGAGGGACTCCTTGTTCATATATGCCACCATCAGGACCTGTTGAGTCGCGGAGTCCTGCACAATTGCGGTAACAAGGCCTCGCTCGTCAAAGTTGATTGATTGGTCAGTTGTCATTCGTCGCTTGTCATCGGTCATGTGTCACTTGCCGCCGCTCGTTTGAAGGCTCGAGAGTCGGCGCTGTGATTCGCACTGGAAGGCCGCGGGCCCGGAGCAGTTCTTTGGCTTGAGTGATGGTAAATTCGCCGTAGTGGAAGATCGAAGCGGCGAGAACAGCGGAAGCCTTGCCTTCTTCGAGCGCCTCCGCCAGGTGCTCCAACGTCCCCGCGCCGCCCGACGCTATGACGGGGATCGACACCGCTTCGGCTACAGCGCGGGTCAATCCCAGGTCGTAGCCGTCGCGAGTGCCATCGCAATCCATGCTGGTCAGTAGAATTTCGCCGGCGCCGAGTTTCTCCACTTGAACCGCCCATTCCACTACATCAATGCCTGTCGCGATACGCCCTCCATGGCTATAGACTTCCCACGAGCCTCCCGCTTCACCCTCGTCGCTGGCCCCCCGCCCCCCTCCACGATTCCCCATTTCGCTCCCCTCCATTCCCTGTCCCCTGTTCCCTTCCCTCTGCCTACCTCTCTTCCGAGCGTCGATCGCGACTACGATGGCTTGCGAGCCGAACGATGAAGCGCCTGAAGCGATCAGCGCGGGATTATCTATGGCGGCGGTGTTGATCGATATTTTGTCGGCGCCGGATGCCAGAATCTCCCGCATGTCTTCGATAGTCCGAATTCCGCCGCCGACTGTAAAGGGAATGAAAACGGAATCGGCGACTTTTCGCACCATCTCTCGAACGATGTCTCTACGATCCGATGACGCGGTTATGTCCAGGAACACCAGCTCATCCGCGCCTTCGCGATCATAGCGTCGAGCCTGTTCGATCGGGTCTCCTGCATCCTGGAGCTCCAGAAATTTGATGCCTTTGACGACACGGCCTCGATCGACGTCCAGACAGGGAATGATTCGCTTAGCGAGCATATGCGTCGGTCAAAAACAGAACGATAGATATTATGCCATCGCGTGCGGCAAGGCGGCATGGGGCGCCTTCTACTTGCAACGATATATCGGTGTGCTGTACGCCTGCCGCGCGGTGCTACTTCGCGGCTTCAATCGCTTCCTGCAATGTGAAGCGCCTTTCATAGAGCGCTTTGCCTACGATCACCGAATCAACTCCGTCGGCCTCGAGCTCGCGTAACCTTGATATATCATCGAGCGACGATACGCCTCCGGATGCAGTTATTCGCGCGCCCGATGCGACCGCGATTTCGCGAGTCAACTCTACATTCGGTCCTTCTAATTTTCCGTCCCGGGTTATGTCGGTAAAGATGATTCGCTTCACGCCGACAGCGGCAACCTGACGGGCGAGTTCTATCGCATCAATTTGACTGGCGTGGGTCCAGCCGCGCGTGGCTACTTCACGTCCGCGTGCGTCGATGCCGACGACTATCCCTTCCGAAAACATATTCACCGCCTCCCGCAATATCTCGGGCCGCTCGACGGCAGTTGTTCCAAGGATCGCTTCAGCCGCGCCGATTGTTACTAATAGATGTTCGATGTCCGAGATCGAACGGATGCCTCCGCCGACTTCGACTGGTGTAGTCGTATTTGAAACGATTCGCTGTATGATCTTCTGATTCTCCGAAGCTGCTCCGAGAAAAGCGCCATCCAGGTCTACAACATGGATCTTCAATGCGCCGGCCTGCTGGTAACCCAGGGCCGCCTCAACCGGATCGCGGCCGTAGACCGTTTCTTTATCCTTGCGCCCCTCGACCAGGCGAACGCAGCGGCCATCCTTCAAGTCTATCGCGGGAATTATTATCATTGTTCTTCGTCTATGCGTTCGATCGTGTAGCTTTGCCGCTCAATCCCGAGGAGAGAATATACGGCGCATCCGAGCTTAAGAAAAGTCGGCGCACCCCGCAATCACTCTATTGACGGCGCCTACCAGGGCGACGGTCCACGCGACAGCGATTACGTAGCGGCGCGATTACCAATCTCTTGAGACTGTATATTGAAGCGCGGATATTTGCCTTTTGCCTGGGAATGAACGAGACTTACCGCCTCCGAACAACCCGGCGCCGGGACAAAGATCTGGATATTTCCCCAAGATCGGTTGCGAATACTTCATCGAAGCGGCCAAGCTAAGACTCTAAAACTAAAATCCAGTTTCAGAAGGACGACCTATGCCGAAATCACTCTTCCCCGGAGTCTGTTTAAGCGCTGCGTTCCTTTTGCTCTCCGTTTGCGCGCAATATCGAATTGGCGTAGCTCAAGAGACCAAACCTCAAAGAATGTCGCCGAGCGAACTTTTTGGCGCGCTGGCGAATCAGCCTGATTTCACCGCTGACTGGGTTGCGATTATCGACGAGCCTCAGATGGGGATCAAGTACACGGCCAGAATTCGAATCGCAAGGAAGAAAGAGCAATTGCGGCGCGAGATTTTTCCACTGGAAAATGAACCCCAACTACGATCCTCTGGCGACAAGAACTACAAGCTGATGGAAACAATCAGAGGAAAAGTCGCCGGTTCACCGCCTCCTCCGATGAAAAAGAAATCGGATGACTTTTAGATCTCAAGGACCAGCATGAGTTCGGATCGACAAGCAATGGATTCGAATCGAGCGGTAACCGGCGCGGAGGGATCAGGCAGCGGCGCATACGTTGTGCGAAGAATGCGCTGGGCCGAGACTATTTTCGCTCTGGTGTTGATGGCGTACACCGCGCTCGCCGTTCTGGCGAATCGGTATGCATACTTCGAATGGGATCTGAGACTGGCGAGATGGATACAGTCGCTTCACGGATTCGGGTTCGATTCGCTGATGGAATGGATATCGATTCCCGGAAGCGGATGGACGCCGTTTTTTCTTGTTGTCGCCATTGGGCTGGGCTTGTTTGGAGCGAGGCTGAGACTGGAAGCCCTGGCGCTTACGTCCGGTGTTGGTCTGGGCGCGCTGTTGAACAGATTTCTCAAACAGCTCATAGGGAGACCACGTCCCAGCAACCTGCTGTTACATATCGATGGCAGATACCGTCTCGAGAGTTTTCCATCGGGGCACGTAATGTTCTTTGTTGAGTTCTTCGGCTTTGCTTTTGTCCTTTGCTACGTCCTGATGAAGCGAGGCGCGTTGCGAACCGCGATGATGTCGCTCCTGGGATCGCTCATAGCCTTAATTGGCGTATCGCGGGTCTGGCTCGGAGCACATTGGCCGAGCGACGTTGCCGGAGCTTATCTCGCCGGTGGAATCTGGTTGTTTATTACCATCGGATTCTATCGACGATTGAAGCCGACCGGTAATGAGTGATTCGGACGTGGAGACGGGGCATTTTGGGATGAAAGCCTACGGTTTTGATTGACATTCGCGTGAGCCTACTTACAATTGCTGGATCACTCTAGCTTGCAATAAGCACAAAGAGAAGTAAGGAGGGCGATACTGATGAAGAAGTGGTGTCTTTCAGTGATGCTTTCTTTCTGCTTGGGCCTTGTCGCGACGACGACCTGGTTACTCGCGACTCCGGTTCGAGCTCTAGGCGCGACCTGCACACACAACTGCGGCGGCGGCATACCACCCGTCAGTTGCACGGGTGCGAGTTGCTTTCTGACCGCGAAGGGCTGTTGTTCAGTCGACTCGAGCGGAAATACGCATTGCACTATCTGCGGCAGCGTACCGATCGGCCGCTAGCAACCGGCTGCTAATCAACGAGACGGCTTTGGACACGGCGCAGCAGAAACACCGGCGCCGCCCTGTTCAAAGCCGGTCTCATACGGGTCGCTCCATTCCAGCTATGCCAACCGAACAACTCAATAGCGAGCCGCACAGCGGGACAAGCAGTCCGAGAGCCTTCGGGTCAATTGGGAAGAGCTTACGAACGATCGGTCCGTGGGTGATTATACTCGTCCTCGCAGTATCAAATGCGCTTCTCATAAACCAGAACCTCCGAATGCGCGCGGAAATCAACAAGGGCAAGCCTGACTCTCTCGAGCCGGGCAATAAAGTATCGCCTTTTGTTGTGACGGCGCTGCGCGGAGGAACCATCAATGTGAACTACACGGGCGAGGAAGCCAAACGAGTCTTTCTATTTTTTAGCCCTGGGTGCCAGTATTGTCACGAGCAGTTTCCCTACTGGCGAGAGGTGCTGAAGAGCATAAACGGCAATCGTTTTCAGGTAATCGGCCTCGTTTCCGATTCCGAGGACAAGGCGAAGGTCGAGGATTATCTTCGCTCCGCGGGCTGCGAGTCTATGCCGGTAGCGTTTCTGCCGAGTTCCATCCAGCAAAGCTACAAGCTGATATTCACTCCTATAACCATTGTTGTAGATAACAACGGACGCGTGGAGAAAATCTGGCCGGGTTTGTGGGATAGCGAAACGATAGCATCCGCGAATTCGAGTCTCGGGCTTGAAATCTCCAAACGATAATCAGCGAACGCTCCGCCCTTCACTCCGACCGCTCTACTCCGGTTCAACCTCGATCTACTCTCCGGACACTCGCCGCCCTTTGGGTTTTAGTCCTTCCAACGCGCGTGGGTAGTGTGTTGATGGTGCGCCGCTGAAATGGATCTTATCTGGAGATACGCTGAATCTGGTCAAGGTATGATAGAGCCCTCGTCGCATACTCAAATGACTCATTAACCAAATCATCTAAGCGCTGAATCTCGTCATGGTAATCCGCGCGCACACGATTGATATGCAAGCGGTCACCATTGAGCCCGACAGCAGTTGAGCTTCGCCCCGCCTCGTCATCGGATTATTCATGTTCACGACTGAGTCGAAGCGCTAGTCTAAATACGAGAACGAGATTTCCATTAGCCCCAGGCGCCATCCGGGCGGGCACGCGCCTCTGGAAGGCGGCACGCGATGAGCGCGAGATCAAGCGTAGCACTCAACCGAGCGCTTCCCGTTCATCGCACGTATTCCCAGTGCCATGGCTCGTAGAAGTATGGGTGAAATCCAAATTTTCCCGCATTTTTCACGAGCCACCGGTAGACCGAGGTCCTGGTTTGAAGAAGCCGGTTGCTGTCGCTCGTGTTCACGGGCTCGCCTCCGACATACAGGTCAAGAGCCCGTCCGGTGAAGTGAGGGCTGTTGACCGCGAGTCCGGCGCTGCCTGAGTGTGGAGAGGCTTTTCGAAGCTGATCCTGGTAATCGCGTGTGCGAAACGCCGACACAATTTTGAGGTACTTTTCGGAGGGATCAAGCGCTCCCGCGCGCGTCACTCGCAATCCGAGAGACCGATCCTTCATCGCTCCCGTCAACATCCGTTTGTAAGCCGCATAGGTGCCTTTTTCAACCCGCCGGAGAGCTGCGGGCCGCTCTGGATCGTAGAGCTCCGACGGCGGCGCTTCGACAAGATCATCGTTTGACGGATGGCTTCGATCTTTGACTCTTGCGCTTTGAAGCGCCCCGATTATGCTGAACCATGTTTCGGAGTCGATGACTCCAGTCTTACGGAGCGCTCGCGCCTCCTGCCAGCGTCCGACCGCCCGGGAAAAGCCGTTGGTTCCCACCGCGTCCGAAGTGCGAAGCATGTGACTTACGAGGGGCGCATAGATCAGCCATCCGCGTTGCGATTTACCGCCAAAGGACCACCTCAGGTCAGCGCTGCTTATAAGGTTTGCGACGGGATTTGTATCGGGAACAGGGGCCGGAACTCCATCTCGGATCGATCCAACGCCGCGGTGATCGATCGTCGTAGTGACCTTGTGGAAAGCGGCGCTTCTACCCACCGCGGCGAAAATATACGCAGTGACAACCCCCATAATCAGCAACGATCCAACTCTCTTGATTCGACTCGACGGCACAAAATCAAATTATCAAACGCGGCGGACGGACTCAATATCAAGCTGAGAACCTGAATCACTCCAGTCAGTTGATATCCTTCCATTCCGGCCAGCCACGCTTCGGCTCGCTTTCCGAAAGCGATTTTGGACTGATCGCGGGAATGCGATTTGCACGGAGGGCATCCGCCCGTATCGCTATCAATCACCAGATTGTCTTGTAAGGCTCCCAACCAACGTCGATGTGTCCGATAGCGGTGCGAGCGCTCCGCCCGGTGTATTTCAGCCGGACTTTCGATATGTTCGCCGAGCCCCCCCGGCCGTCGGGACATCTTCCGAGAGCGGTTCCATTTTGTGGAAATGGAATACCAGAAGTAAAGATGAGGTGCTCAAATGCTGATCAGCATGGATCAGGAGAAGGCAGGACAGATTCGCGCGGTGTTCGCGTTGACTGGACCTCGGCAAACGCAGTTGGAGTTCGTTCTCAAGATTAACGGGGACGCCGTTCGATCTCGCCAGGCTCTAAGCGAAGTATCAAAACTTATAGATCAGCTCAAATTCGCGGCCCGGCCCCATTCGTGCGCGGGCTGCGACTGGCACGACGTGATGGCATTGATCGAGCGCTGTCATAGAGAAGCCCAGGCCTTCTCATGTTATGCCTCGACATCTCTCATGATCGACGACGCCGCGCCGCTTGTTGTAGCTGCCGAGCCGCGGCTGACAGCGGCAACGGCAGTTCTCCACTGATTATCGATCCGGCTCATTCGGCGCGGGACCGGCCGGAAGCTTTTCTTTCAAGTACCGCGTAAGCAGGCTGAATACATGCCTAGTCGTGCCGGGTCCTTCGTTGATTCCGTGAGTACGGTTCGGATACGCCATCATCGTGAATTGTTTTCCGGACGCGACCAGCGCGTTTATGAGCGCTTCGGTACCCTGATAGTGTACGTTGTCGTCTCCGGTGCCATGAACCACGAGCAAATCGCCTTTCAACTGCGCGGCGAAAGTTACCGGTGAGCTTTGCTTGTATTCATCGGGGTGATCCTGAGGCAGTCCGCAGTACCGCTCCTGATAAATCGTATCGTAGTACTTGATGTCCGCGACCGGCGCGACGGCCATCGCCATTCGATAGAGATCGGGATAGCGAAAGATCGCGTTCAGGCTCGACGACCCGCCGCCGCTCCAACCCCAGATGCCGATGCGGGACGGATCTACAAAGGGCCACTTCGCGACTGCCCGCACTGCGCCGGCCTGATCGCCGGAATTTACGACGCCCATCTTCCTATAGATCACTTTTCGCCATTCTCTTCCTTTTGGAGCCGGCGTCCCTCGATTGTCGACGCTCATCACGATGTAGCCCTGCTGGGCCAGCATCGTATGCCAGATCTGATTTCTCCCGCCCCACGCATCGAGCACCGTCTGTGACCACGGCTCGCCGTAGACATAAAAGAGCACCGGATATCGCTTCTTCGCGTCGAAGTCCGGAGGTTTAATCATCCAGCCATCGAGTTGCACACCCCCGCCGATATCGACGCGGAAGAACTCGGAAGGGCACTGTTTTAGACTCTTCATTCGCTCCTGAAGCGCTTTGTTATCGATCAAGCTTCGCAAGGTTGCGTGCTCGGGCAGGCGCACGACTTCGGTGATTGGTGGAGTCGTGAAGTTTGAATAGGTATGAATCGCAACATCGTTTCGCGGAGAGATGATGTAGTCGTGCCGTCCGGATTGTGCAGCCGGAGACAACTTCTCGGCCTTGCCGGAGCCGTCCAGCCGCGTCCGGAACAGATACCGCTGCGTCGCGTTCGCGGGCGAAGCGTCGTAATAGAACCATCCGCCGGTCAGGTCGACCTTCTCGGCCCCGATCACGTCGAAGTTTCCCGGAGTGATGCACTTTATGTCGCGTCCATCTCGCGACACCGAGTAGATGTGGCGCCAGCCGTCTCGCTCGCTGGTCCACAGAAACCGCTTGCCATGGTCCATCCACTCGACGTCTCCACGGGCGAGGCCCTTCTTGTCCCAATCGAGATCTCCCCACGCGACGTCGACCCAGGCGTCGTCTTTTTCAGTGAGAATGGTTCGAACCCCACCGTCTTTAATGCCGCCCAGCATCACGACGTTCGTGTTTTGCAGGCGGTTGAGCTGTTGAATGATCACTTCGTCGGATGTTCCCGCCCACTCCATTCTCGCCGGATATGTGTTGCGAGGGTCGCCCGGCACATCGAACCAGTTTGTTTTGCCTCCGTCGGCGCTTACGACGCCGGTGCGAGCGGCCGAGTTCATCTGGCCCGCCTTTGGATACGGGAACGTGGTGACGACCGGATACAGGCCGGCGGTGTCATTCACCAGCAGATAGTCTTTCACTCCGCTCGTATCCAATTGCCAGTAAGCGATGTGATTTCCGTCCGGACTCCAACGCCAGCCGTCGCGGCAGAAGAGCTCTTCTTCATACACCCAGTCGAACGTTCCGTTAACGATATGATTTGAACCATCGGAGGTCAGCTTCGTGATTCGTCCGTCAGACAGGCCTTCGACGTAGAGATTGTTCTCGCGAACATAGCCGACGCGAGCTCCATCGGGAGAGAACTTCGCGAACATCAACATGGAAGGACCGGCATCGCCGCCGAGCTTGCGCAGTTTCCAGTCCTTCAAGTCCAGTACCCAGTAATCGCCTCTGGTGTTGCTTCGCCAGACGCGCTGAGAATTCGCGAAGATCAGGAGTTTCTGACCGTTTTGACTGAAATCAAATTGCTCGATTGAAATCGGCGAAGAGGCGCCTTGGGGAGTCAGCTTGTCGGCGGAAACCAGAATCGTCTTCTGTCCCGTCGACGCATCGTATCGCGTAATGTCGGAGAGACCCTGCTTCGCGGAGGGTTCGAGCATGAAGTATCCCGAGCCGTCGTCCTGCCATTGAACTTCTCCTAGCGACCTGGCCCCGAAAGTAGACAGAGTTTCCAGTGTGATCAGGCCGTTTACGGCCTGCGGCGCGGATCGCTGCGCGAGAATGGGTGCGGCCGCCAACGCTAAGACCATTAGCGCGGCGAGCAGACGAGATCGATTCATGATTCCTCCTCTTCGGCCTGATGAACGGTGATCGCGGCTATTAATATCAGAGTTGTCGCGCAAAGCGTTTCATAAAACTTCAAACTTGGTTGCCTTGACTCCGGTGATGAAGCTTCGATGCGAGGCGGTTAGTTTCCTACGAGCTTTCTGCCAAGCGCCATCCCGACTGCAACCACCGTCTCGGAAGGACGCAGAGGACGCGTACCGCTCGGAATCTCGAGATAGCCCGGCGAGTACTGGAGCCCAAGGCGCGTCTGGCCTTCTTCTTCAATCAAAACGATGTCACCCGATCCCGAGCTTTGCCCGTAGCAGAACATTATTATGTCTCCCTGGCGAAGGCCTTTTTCGGGCCACGGGTTGTTCACCGTCACACATTCGTAGTCGGCTTCGGCAAGACCGAGCACGCTGCAAAAAACATCCTCGTGATCGACAAACACTTTTAGACGCCGGTTGTGATCCGCCGGAACTACATCGTCTTCCATACTCGGGCGCGGCCCCCTCTCTACGCGATCTCGATTTGCAGCGTCCAGTCTACACCAGGAGATGGAAACTTGTAGACCACGGCAGCGCCCTTTAGTATGCATCGTGCGCGTCCCGCTTTAAAAGATAAGACAAGACAAGAGGAAACTGGATTATGAGCAATGAAACGAAACAAGATGGCGATCTACCCGTTGGAATAGGCCGATTGAGATCCATAATTCGGCGAACACCCCCGAGGCTCGCGCTCATTTCGGAAGAGAATGCGGGCCGAAGGCCGTCGCCGAAGCAGTGGTCGATCAAGGAAGAGCTTGGACACCTGATCGATTCGGCGGCCAACAATCATCGCCGCATTATCGTCGTCCAGCTCGAAGATTCACCGGCGCTCCCCGGATACGATGGCGATGGATGGGCTTCGCTCAACAGCTACGCGACTCGAGCTTGGGCGGAGCTGGTCGATTTGTGGAGAGCGTTCAACGTGCAGCTTCTTGCGGCCGCGGAAGCGGCTCCCGCATCGGCGTGGTCCCGGACTTGTACAATCGGCGGCAGTGATTCGCTGACGCTTCGGTTTGTGATCGACGATTATGTGGATCACATGATGGGCCACTTGCGCCATATCGGACTGGAGGCGTCGGATCTCGAAGTGGACGGCGCTGAATTAGAGTATCCGGAAAAGCCGGCTCCGGCGGCGGTTCCAATCAACTCGCTGATCGACCGTAGATGGAGCCCGAGATTGTTCGCCAAAGAGCGCCGCGTCGAGAAAGAAGCGATATTGATCCTGCTCGAGTCGGCTCGCTGGGCGCCCTCCTGTTTCAACGAGCAGCCGGCGAGGTATCTCGTATTCGACGGCTCGGATTCTGAAGCGCTCGATCGCGCTCGGAATTGCCTTGTCGAAGGGAATGCCTGGGCGCGCGAGGCGCCTTTGCTGATGCTGTCGGTAGCGCGCGACAACTTCACTTTTAACGAGAGTCCGAACCGGCATGCGCAGCACGATGTCGGGCTTGCGAGCGAGAACCTGGTGCTGGCGGCTGTGGATCTTGGGCTCGCGGCTCATCAAATGGCGGGGTTCGACCTCGAGCGCTCGCGAACTGAATTCAAAATACCGAGCGGATTCACTCCGATGGCGATGATTGCGATCGGCTATCCATATCACGGCGATCTGGCGTCCTTGGACGAGAAAACACGAACAAGAGAATTGGCGCCTCGAAGTCGCAAATCAATCGGCGAGATTGCCTTCGAAGGCACGTGGGACAAAGCCTACGAGGGATAGGCGCCGGTGAGTAGGTGTCAGGTCTCAGGTGTCGACGAGTACAAGGTTTGAGGCCGGGGCTCGGAGACTGCATATAAGAGGCTGCGTAGGAACCTCAACAAGATATTCAGCCGCGTCAAATTTTTCTAACCTGTCATGCTTCATAGCGAGATTTGATTGGCCTTTCGGAGGCGTTGGCTGACGTGATCCTCCTGGTCCAATCCACCGTTCATAGCAGGACAAAAATGTCCTATCTCTTTCCTCTCTTCTTCACAAACGTTTAGCAACGAACGCCGCGAAACGGCGTGGACAATAAAGTCCTATCGAAGCCGCCGCGCAGAACCTGCCTTCAACGATTAGAGCCCCATTAGAGCCCGATAGAGCCATGGTTCGCGCTTTGCACTAGACGACTCGCGAGGCGATGGAAAGGGTGAAGTGCGATAGCGAATCAGAGCGGTCACGGATAGCGCAGGACATCCTGGCTTATCTTTCGGAGAACCCGGACGCCGAAGACACGCTGCCGGGAATCGTGGAGTGGTGGCTGCTGGCCGAGCACGTCAAGCGCCGAACCGAGGCCGTTAAAGAAGCGATCGCCGGGCTTGTACAGGATGGATTGATAATCGAAAACACCGGCCTCGATCTACAGGCCCATTACAAGATCAACGCTGAAAAAACGGCGGAAATCATGGCGTTGGTTGACACGGATTCAAGCGATTCCGACGAAGACATTCACTGAACCGCGGCGGAAAAAGAGAATGACGGCTACAGCGGAAAGCGCCGAAGCGCAGCGTCCATACTCGAGCAATCTCGAACACCTCGAAGACGAGTTGCGCAGGTTGAACCTCTTAATCCGTCTTCGACTTTCAGAGCATACCGGAGAAGAAACACGAGGGCCGTTGGATCAGTTCAAGGGCCTGATTCTGACTGACTCGGAAATTGCGCGACTGCTGAGAGAGATGATCGAACCTCGAGCAATTGAGAGCGCTGAGCCGGAGAGAAGCAGCCTGCTTGCCGGGCTGGGCGTGACGGATTCGCAAATCGAAGCCAGACTCGAGGCGAGCCGTCAGGCCGGAACCTATCTCGCGCTTCCGCGTCTTTCCGAACTCTTCAATCTCGGCAGGTTGGAACAGCAATGCCTGTTGATTGGGTTGGCTCCGGAGATTGATCGAAGATACGAAAAGCTCTACGCGTATCTTCATGACGATGTCACTCAGAAAAAGCCAAGCATCGATCTAGCTCTGTCGCTCACGACAAGCTCGCCGCAGGAGAAGCTGACGGGCCGATCCATATTCGGACCGCGGGCTCCGCTCGCGAAATACAGGCTGATCCATGTGAACGATGGCTCGACCGAAGGCGCGCCCCTGCTCGCGCCTTTGTTATCGCGCTCGTTCAAGATCGACGACCGTATCGCGGAGCTGCTGCTTGGCACGGCGGGCGCGGGCAGTCCGCTGGACTCGATTACATCGCTCGTATCGGGAGAGCGTCTCGCGATTAGCGAAGCTTACGATCAAGTGCTCGCGAACATCATCAACGTTGTTCGCTCGCGTTTCCGCGACGAGCGAGCCTTCGAAGGAAGACTGGTCCTTCATTTGAACGGACCGTACGGGTCGGGCAAGCGCTGTGTTGCCGAAGGCCTCGCCTATGAATTTGGACTGCCTCTTCTGATCGTAGACGCCGAGAAGATGATCGACGGAGGCCTGCCGCTGGATGAGTACGCCAGACTGGCCGGCCGAGAAGCGGTGCTGCTCCCCGCGATACTTTGCTTTGAGAATTTCGACGCGCTGCTTGCCGATGAGCGAACAAGATCAAAGGTTGAACGAATAGTCGACGCAGCGGCGCAGTGCTCGGCTATCACTCTGCTGCTCGGCCGACTGCCTTGGAGGCCGCTGGATTCCTCTCGCCGATTTGAGTTTGTCGAAACCGCGATGCCTGAGGCTGACGATGCGGCTCGCGCAAGATTCTGGCGCGATCTGACTTCGCGCGACGAACTGGAAAACGGAATCGATTTCGAAGCCCTTGCAAGCAGGTTTCGGTTCACCCGCGGACAGATCAGGGACGCGATAGCGACGGCGCGAAGCGCTGCTCAATTCGAAGGCGATCGCGGCGGAATACTGACGATGTCGAGTCTCGCGGCTGCCTGCCGCGCTCACTCCGGCCAGAAGCTGAATGATCTCGCGCGGAAAGTCGAGCCGTCTTACGGATGGAACGATATTGTGCTGTCCGATGAGGTGATGGCGCAGTTGCTCGAGATCTGCCAGCGCGTCGTGCTTCGGCATCGAGTGATGGGTGACTGGGGCTTCGGCAAGAAGCTGTCAATGGGCAAGGGCGTCAACGCGCTTTTCGCGGGCCCGTCCGGCACCGGCAAGACGATGGCGAGCGAAATCCTCGCCCGCGAACTGGAGCTGGATCTCTACAAGATCGATTTATCCGGGGTCGTCAGCAAATACATCGGCGAGACCGAGAAGAACCTCGACCGGGTGTTCAAGGCCGCGGAGGATGCAAACGCGATTCTATTCTTCGACGAAGCCGACGCGTTGTTCGGGAAGCGATCCGAAGTCCGAGATTCGCACGACCGCTACGCCAACATCGAAATCTCCTACCTGCTTCAGAAAATGGAAGAGTATGAGGGGCTCGCGATCCTTGCCACGAATCTGAAAGCCAATCTGGATGAGTCGTTCACGCGGCGACTGGCGTTCACGGTGCACTTTCCGTTTCCGGATGAGGCGAGCCGTCTGCGCATCTGGCAGCGCGTCTGGCCGGAGGCTGTTCCGTTGCACGAAACAGTCGATCTGGGCTTGCTTGCGAATCGGTTTAAGTTGAGCGGTGGAAACATCAAGAACATCGCGCTTGCGGCTGCTTTTCTAGCCGCCGGCGACGGCGGTCTCGTCACGATGCCGCATTTAATACATGCAACGCGCCGCGAGTATCAGAAGCTGGGTAAGCAGCTCGGCGCCGAGCAGCTTGTGGGTTGAAACGGATTTCACGATGGGTGGATCGGCTTCAAACAAATCGACTGGTAAGGCTGCCGGGAAAAGCGAGAGCTCGGCCGGAAAGGCGAGCCACTCGCGGCCGTCAGGTGCGAGTCGTACTCACGATGCGCCGCGGGCTAATTCCGGCGAGCGTGCTCTGGTTGGCTTGCAGCAGAGCATCGGCAATCGAGCGGTCGGCCATCTCCTGCAGTCGAATCTCGCGTCCACCAATTCCGCCGGCGAGAAACAGTCTTCTTCGAGCCGTGAACCATCACATCCTCATCCTGCTGACTTTATAAAACGGGCTGCGCGCGAATCCGGCGCGCCCCTGGATCAGGAACTGAGATCAAGGATGGAGGACAAGCTCCGTGTCAGGCTCGACACTGTTCGAGTCCACTCGGGGCCGGACTCGAGGGCAGCAGCGGAAAGCATCGGCGCGCGCGCTTACACCATAGGTTCGGACATCTATCTGGGTAACGCAGCATTTAACGCCGGGGACGGGGAACGGACTCGCTTGCTAACGCATGAAGCGATTCACACGGTGCAACAAGGGAGCCGGCCTGTCTCGCTTCAAGGCGCGATGCGGATAAGCAATCCAGGGGATGCGGCCGAAGTCGAGGCTGACCGCTTGTCCAGATCATTCGCTTCCTCGGGCAGCGGATCGCCGGCGCTGGCACTCAGAAGCGCGATGCGGTCCAAATCCTGCCGCCACGGTTTGGACCGAGCGACGATTGCGAGGGTCGCTGTCCCAACCGTTCAAAGAGATCTCGTGCTCCCACACAAGCTGCCGGAGGGCGCCTTCAATATGAATATGAAGACCATCTCAAGACCCGGCGGTAAGAGCGGAATGTACGGCGAGATCAAGTTCATGGCGGATGATACCGCGGCTCCGGATTCAAAGAACATCAGACTGCTCCAGGTGGCAAAGACCGTCGATTTATCTACCGGAAAAGACCTTGTCTGGACCGGCGATGAAGCAAATCGGAACAAAGTAATGACCCCTGCCGGAGCAGCCGGCGTTCAGCAGGGTTTCTTTGTCGATGTAGTGCATAAGACTCGAACTCCGCGCACGAGTAAGACCGATCCCGATGTGTCGCCTTACTATATAGACGACTACAAGGCTCTTGGCAGCCCACGCCACAAGGACGGAAGCAAGAAGGGCAAAGCGGTGACCGAAGCGTCGCTGGGCGATTTTCCGGGCTCCAGTGTCAATATCGAATTTTCGTTTGAAACTGTGGCTATGGATTCCGACAACGGCCACGTGTTCGGCACGGTGATGTGGGGATTCTCAATAACCGACGCTTCGAAGGGAAAGGTCGAGAAGGAGAGATCGGTAGGCAGAGAGGTAACTCTTAAGTCGACCAATATTGCTATCCAGAAATTCAATGAGTTCTACAGAAATCGCGGCTCTTCGACCGCACCGTGACGATTCGAATCGGAGGATGGCAGTGCCTGATGAGTTCGATGCAGAGATGCGTGTAGCCCTTGACCAGCTTCGCTCCGAAGACGTGCGGACGCAAAACGAGGGTGTTGCCGCTTTGATTGCGATGGGCGCGAGGCCGGTGCCTGCTCTGCTTGAAATGCTGGAGGAAGAGGGCGCAAACCAGGCGCAGATTATGTACGCATTATCCAAGATCGCCGATCCTTCCGCCGCGGCTGCGTTTGAGCGCGGGCTCACAAACGCCGATGAAAGCGTCAGGGCTTATGCGGCCACTGGCCTCGCCAGAATCGGTGATCCGCGCGCTCTGGCGGCGTGCATCAGCACGATAAATGACGCGGCCGACCCGCTGCATCTTGATATGACGCCGTCGGTGTCAGCCCTGGCGGAGATGGGTTTGAAAGCGACCGCGGCAATGCTTGATTTGCTGATGAGCGACGATCTGATGACCCGAATGCACGGCCAGCGGGCTCTTGAGTTGAGTGTCGCTCTTCGCCACGGATTCCGCCCGGGCGCGGGATTCCCGACACCGGAGGCGGAGGCTCTGGCTCAGGCCGAATGGAAATCCAACGGGAACTACGAATATTCATCGAGTACGGCTGCCCGCGCCGAGGCGGTGAACAGATGGCGACGATGGCTTGAGGCCCAGTCCGCGTGACCGCGAAGACGGTCAATGGTGAGGAAAACGAAATGAACGAGCAATTGGTGACTGAATGCGCGGCAGGAGCGCCGGGCTTGTCGCCCGAAGCCGCCTTGATTCAACTGGAACGCCAGATCGAGCGCGGAAGCCTGTTCACTCACACGGCGCTTGGCCGAACCACCGAACGTCTCGGCGAAGTTGAATCATTTGTCTATGGTCTCATCGACGCGCTGATTGCAAAAGGAATCGTCTCATCGGACGACATATCAACAGCGATGAAGAATATTCAGGAGTTGATGCCTGGTGTCGGCGAACCTCCGATGATCGGAGCGGCTATCCGCCCAGCCGAAACTGAGCAGGATTCGAGCGAGCCGGCGACCGTCGACTGCGACGCCAGAATGCATATCTGCCATTCAGTGTGCTGCAAACTCGACTTCGCTCTGAGCGCGCAGGAGATCGAAACCGGCAGCCTGAAGTGGGACCTGGGCCGTCCCTACTTCATCCGTCACGAAGCCGACGGCTTATGCACGCACAATGATCGAGCAACCGGCGGATGCTCGGTCTACGCCGACAGGCCGTCGATCTGCCGAAAATACAGTTGTGAACACGATGACCGAATCTGGAAGGACTTTGAAAGGATGGAACTCAACCACGAATGGCTGTCAGAGCATCTTTCGGAGTCAAGGCCGCGCGCCCTGAGGGTTTTGATGCAGAACCGGATTCCCAACCAGCCTCGATGCGGCGAGGCAGCCCAATTGTAGAGGCCGCTGTCCGCAATAAGCGCCCTAAGCGACAAAAGGATGATTGACCTTCTCGACAACTTATTGAGGCGGATTCTGGTCGACGGGATCGCTCAGATCACCGACGAGTCGCAGGTGCGATTTCAGCCGCCCGACCAGGATTGGCGCACGTATGTCAACAATCTCGTCGTGCTCGGCAATCCGGCCAACTCGATCAATGTGTATCTGGCCGATCTTCGCGAGAACCGCAAGCTCCGCTCAAACGAGCGAGTACGAACAGTAGACCACGGGATCATCAGCGAGCAGCAGGCGCCGGTGCGGATCGATCTTCATTACCTTATCAGCGCGTGGAGTCCGGCCGCGGTTTCGCCGGCCATCGAGCCCACGCTGGACGAGCACGCCTTGCTCTACCAGACGATATCGGCTCTGGTCGATGCGCAGCCCTTTATTCCATCGCGGGTTTATGCGGCGGGCTCGGCGGCCCTCAACGCGTGGCCGGAAGAGTTTCGAGACGTGGAGCTGCCAGGCACGGTCGCTCCGGTCGAAGGTCTGCACAAGCTGGCGGAGTTCTGGAGCGGTATGGGGCAAGGCTCGATATGGCGTCCGGCGCTCTATCTGATCGTAACGGTTCCGGTCGTGCTGCTGCCGATTCCGGCGGGACCGATCGTGACTACGCGAATCGCGAATTTCCTCATCACGGGACATCCGGAGAGTGGAGAGGTCTGGATAGATATCGGAGGCCGCGTGCGCGACAGCACGCATCCATTGCCGGATGGATCGCCCGCGCCGGTTGAAAACGCCTGGGTCGAATTATTGACGCCGGCGGGAGAACGGCTTCAGTTGACACGAACCAATGAGCTTGGCCGATTCCTGTTCAAGGATCTCCGACAGCAGTCGTATCGGATTCAAGTGACCGCTCTCAATCTCGGCCAGTTATTGAGGAACATCGACGTGCCTTCGCCGACAGGAGAGTACGACCTGGAGTTCTAAGAGCGGGCCTTGTCGTCGCGAGGAAAGCTAAAGAGAAGTGCGCCCCAGGGGGTTCAGCAATGAGCGGTTGAGTAATAAGAATTGAGTAATGACGGTTGAGCAACGAATGGGTTGAGCAACGAAGGGGTTCAGCAGTGACGCGTGTTGAGTGTGAAACGGCGGCCGCCGCCCTCTGGTCGTGGCGCCAATAAACCAAAGTCAGGAGGAATGAAATGGCTGTACAAGTTTCCTACCCGGGAGTCTACATAGACGAATTCGCTCCAGGGCCGCCGATACAGGGCGTAGGCACCAGCACCGCGGGTTTCATAGGGGTGGCGGCAATCGGCAATCTGGACGAGCCCACCAAGCTAACGAGCTTCGACCAGTTCAAACACAGCTTTGGCGCGCAGCCCGTGCCCGGGTTCTATCTGTGGTATGCGGTGCGAGGCTTCTTCGAAAACGGCGGCCAGACCTGCTACATCGTTCGAGCCAGCAACGGCGATTATGACCGCGCGGACATCAACGATCGCGCGGGCAATCCGGTGCTGCGCGTTCGAGCGCGCCAGCCGGGGCTGCACGCACCCGCGATTCAGGTGACGATCGCGAACGCGAACGTTATTCCCGCCGCGACTACATCGCTGTTTCAGCCGGCCGGAACGCTTTCGGCGGCTCCTGCCGGAAGACAGTTGACGCTTGGCGCGGGAGAAGGCGCGAGATTTCGGGGAGGCGATTACATAACGATCGCGGCCGTCGGCGAGCGCGTCCTGCTCAACAATGTAGCGGGCGACGTGCTGAGGCTCGCGAGCGATTTGACCGGCGGTCCATACGCCGCCGGCGATGCCGTGAGGCTTGCCGATGCCGCCGTTGGAACAAGGACGATTCGAATCCATCCAGCCGCCGCGCTGCCCGCGGGCGTGTTGGTTCCAGGCACGATCCTAACGATCACGCAGGGCGCCGTGACCGATTCGCAGATAGTCGAATCGGTGCAGGGCGAGCCGTTGGGCGGCGGCGTGACTACTTATCGAGTCACGTTTCGCGAAGGGCTCGACATCGCATTGAGCCTCAATCCGGCAAACCCGGCTACGGTTCACTCGGAGGAATTCAACGCCAGCGTGTCGCAGGGCGGGCCGGCTACCCTTTATCAGAATCTCTCGATCGATCCTGCGCATCCGCGCTACGTCGGCACAGTGATCAATAACGCAGGCGGTCTTTTGACCGTCGAAGCGATTGAGCCGCCGCCTCCGGATAAAGCTCCGACCAACATTCCCAATGCGGGCGCGACCGCGCTTGCGGGTGGAGCGGACGAAGATCTGACGACGATCGGCAACAACGATTTTATCGACGCATTGAACACTCTCAGAGAGATCGACGACGTCAACTTTATAGCGATTCCCGACCGCATCACCGATCCGGTTCAACAGGCCTTGATCGGCCACTGCGAAGAGATGCAGGACCGTTTCGCGATTCTCGATGGGTTGACTCCCGTGCCTGATCAACCGCTCTTCGGTGCGAATAGCGTTGAAGCCCAGCGCCGCGCGCTCGATTCGACGCGAGGCTACGGAGCGCTGTACTACCCCTGGCTGCGCGTTACTCCGGCGGTCTCGGGGCCGCCGATTCTAGTGCCGCCGTCCGGACACGTCGGCGGAATCTTTGCTCGAAGCGACACCAGTCGCGGCGTTCACAAGGCTCCGGCCAATGAAATCGTGAGGGGCGCGCTGGGAGTCGAACGCGGCATGAGCGACATAGATCAAGGCCAGCTCAATCTTCAGGGCATCAACATCATTCGAATTTTCCAGGCGGGAGGCCGCCCGGTGTTGTGGGGCGCTCGCACGACAGCCACCGATACGAACTGGCAGTACGTGAACATCAGAAGGCTCTTCTTATTCCTGGAAGAGTCGATCGCGGACGGAATTCGGTATGCGGTGTTCGAGCCGAACAACCTCTCACTGTGGCAGAAGCTGAAGAGAAGCATCACCGACTTTCTTATCAGAGAGTGGCGCGACGGGGCCCTGTTCGGAGCGAAATCGTCGGATGCCTTCTACGTGCGAATCGACGAAGTGCTGAATCCGTTTTCGGAGCAGGCGCTCGGGCGATTGAACATCGAGATCGGCGTGCGCCCGACGTATCCGGCTGAATTCATCATCGTTCGGATCGGAATCTTCCAGGGCGGCTCAGAGGTCACCGAGGCTTAACACGAGCTGACGGCTATCGCCCGCTCAACAAAGCCGACGGCTGATGACTTATCGCGAAGCTAAATCGCTGAGGCTTATTGCTGGAAGCTGATCGCGGACCGCTGAGAGCTAGATAAAGGAGAAGCGACAATGGCAAACGGACAACGTGTTGATCCATTCAACAATTTCAACTTTCTGATCGAGATCGACGGCATCACGCGAGCCGCGTTTCACGAAGCGAGCGGCTTTGATTCGGCAATCGATGTGATCGACCACCGCGAAGGCGGCGAGAACACCAACGTGCGCAAGCTGCCCGGAATGACCAAGTACACCAACATCACTCTGAAGTGGGGAACGGCTCCGGATCACGATCTCTACGACTGGCACCGGCAATGGGTGGAAGGTGATCCGGCCGCTCAGCGCAAGAACGGCTCGGTCGTTCTGTTGGATCGACAGGGCCAGGAGCAAATCCGTTGGAATTTCTTCAACGCATGGCCCTGCAAGTGGACGGGCCCGAGCTTCACCGCCGAAGGCAACGATGTCGCGATTGAAACTCTGGAGCTCGCTCACGAAGGCCTCCAACGAGCCTAAGTTAGTGACAGGTGACAGTGAGAGGGAATAGGGGAAAGGGAAGAGGAAAGAGGTGACGGCTTCGAACAAGCCTGCGCCGGGTGACGTTGAAGCGAGACATCGCTCGCGCGTCTTCCCTGCCTTTCTTATTTGCGTCTTTGCGTCGTTGCGCCTTTGCGTTAGCAGGAGAACTGAACATGTTACAGACAGAATACGAATTCACATTGCCGATGGGATACGTCGACGCCGAGGGAACCCTGCATCGCGAAGGAGTGATGCGGCTGGCGACCGCCGCTGATGAAATCCTGCCGTTCAAGGACCCGAGGGTTCAGGGGAATCAAGCCTATCTCATCGTGATACTCCTTTCTCGAGTGATAACCAGGCTCGGCTCCGTTTCGCAGATCAATCCCAAGGTAATCGAAGGGCTATACGCGGCGGACCTCGCATTTCTTCAGGAGTTCTACAACCGGATCAACCGAAATGGAAAAGCGAGCATCGAGGCGTTCTGTCCAAAGTGCGAGCACTCTTTCGAGATGGAGATGTCCGCCGCGGGGGGGTCTTAGGCTACCCCCTCAAGGCGCTGTACGAGGAGGTAGCCTTCGTGGCTTACCACTTTCACTGGCCGCCGGATGCCGTGCTCAACCTGGAACACGCCGAACGGCGGCGCTGGGTTGGCGAGATTTCAGCGATCAATCAACGGATGAACGGCGACTGAATACTTACGACGACGATGATTGAACCGATAACACAACATCGCGCACTTACGCCGACATCGCCCACTTCGATGTTGAGCGAGTTGATGCGCTGGTTGCCGAGTAATAGAGCGGCAGCTCGAAATAGATGGGCTGATTGGGCCGATTCGTTCTCGAATAAGTACGGCCGCAGTGTATCTCGATTAACCGCTCCGGGATTTATTCTCGCGAAATCGCTGGGCCAGGTTAGCTCGATGCGCGAGCGATGGTTCGTTAGATCGGAAAAGTTTTTCCCGACGATTAATCTTAGCGTGAACGCGATTCTTCGAATGACCGACCCTGGCGTGTTTGGGCGTTCGAGGAGACCTGGATCAGCCGCCCGCGTCCTTCAAGACCGGTACATCGATCCTCGGAGCGATAGGGCGAGTCACGGTGAGCAAGCGGCGGCTGCCTCCATGTTGACGGCCGCGCTTTCGAACATCGACGGCACAAAGCCTACCGCGGCGCTTTCATCAATCGAGCGAATCTTCAGGCGAATCGAAGGCCCGGCTACTGTACTGAGGCTCTCTGAAGCCTCGCTTCCGTCGTCTGAGTTGCATCAAGTTCAACAGAGACTCGTTCAACAGGCCCGGCGCGTCGAGTCGATGATGGATGCGATCTCGCCGGCGCTCGCTTCGATCGAATCGGCGCCGGTCGTGTCGAAGAAGCGGGCAGGCGTCGAGCAAAAGCTCGCTAACGATGCGCCTCAAGTCGCAGGCGACGATGGCATCCCGTTGCGACGGTCCATCAAGGATAGCGAAGTCACGGGTAATCAATGGCGGCAGGAGCGAGCCTCTGAACAGGTGAACATCGATCAGATAACCGAACAGGTAATCAGGCAGCTCGATCGGAAGGTAATAGCCGCGAGGGAGAGGATGGGAAGGACGTTTTGATCCAGCTTGCCGGCGATCAGGTGTCTCGCAAGGACACTCGAATTAAAAGACGTCCCGGCGTAATTGTTTGAGGAGGCTTGGGAATGGCACTGGCGAAGGCTCAAATCACGGTTGAACACACGGGCGAACGGCTCCAGGTGATGTTCAACCCTGAAGAGTACACACTGAACAAGGACAATAACTTCGCTTCGCAGAGCATCCCCGGCCTCAGCTCGCCTCTGTTGCAGTTCGTGAACGGCAATCTGAGAACTCTCGAGATGGAGCTTTTCTTCGATACTTATTTGCCGATCACGACGCAGGGGAGTTCGCCCCGCGATGTACGCGACGAGACCGAGAAGATCATCAAGTTGATGAAGATCGATTCGGAGCTGCACGCGCCTCCGATCCTGCGTTTCACCTGGGCGTCGCTCGAGTTTCGCTGCGTGTTGGCGCGAGTCAGCCAGAAGTTCCAGATGTTCCTCGACGACGGCCGGCCCGTTCGAGCGAAGCTCACCTGTACCTTTAACGAGTTCATAGATGAAGAGCGCGAGGCCAAAGAGGTCAATCGGCAAACCGCGGATTTCAGCAAGGCCCACGCCGTGATCGAAGGCGAGACTCTCGCGAACATCGCCTTCGCGTTTTACGGGAACCCGGAGCTGTGGAGGCCGATCGCAATCGCCAACAAGCTCATCGATCCGCGTTCGATCGACGTAGGCCGGTTGCTCGTCATCCCGTCGCTTCCGTTTACCGATCCTGAAACCGAGGAGGTCACGGTTTAGCAATGCCGCCCCTTTCGACATACGCGCCGGAGTTCAGGATCGACATAAACGGCGACCGGCTTCCCGATGCGCTTCGAGCCGCGATAAGCAGCATCCACTATCAGGACGGCCTGGAGGGAGCCGATCGCGTCGAAGTCACATTCGCGAACCCGAATCTCAAGTGGCTGGATAATCCGCTGCTTCAGGTCGACAACCCGTTCACGCTTGCCATCGGATACGCGGCGACGGGAACTGAACGGGTCTTCTTCGGCGAGATCACCGGAGTCGAACCGACTTTTCCGAGCGGCGGTATGCCGACGATCAAGGTAACGGCTCAGGACTTTTTACAGCGGCTGACTCACGGGACCAAGGACCGAGCTTTTCGAATCAGCATTCCGTCTATTGGAAACTTCCCGCTGCCTGATCCGGCCATCGCCGCGCTGGTAAGTGGAACGAATCTGTTGATTCCGGAGCTGGACCCCGTAGGAGCCGCGCTTTCGACCTTGATGACGATCGCTACTTATATATCGACGCCGGACAGCGCGCAGGTTCCGATCAGGAGACAGGACGGCACAAGCGATTTTGATTTCCTTTCCGGTATAGCCAAAGAGAACGGCTGGGAGATGTTCATCGATCACAAGGACCAGCCGCCGCAGGGGCGAAGACTCAAGTTCAAATTTCTCATACAGGATTACTCCCCAAGCGTGACGTTGAAGTGGGGTTCGTCGTTGATGGAATTCACTCCGAGGATCACTACGGTCGGCGACATCTTCGGCGTCAGCGCAAGAATTTGGGTCGCGGCGCTGAAGATGGAGTTTGTGATCGTGGTCGGCTGGGACTTTGATCGGGCCGCATTCAACCTCGAAGTCTATCCAAGTCTTATCGGCGACATCGACGACGTGCTCGGGCCGGAAGCTCAGGGCAGGACGCTGTCGATCAAGCCGACCGGCTTCGGGACCTCGCTTAGAGAAATCCTGACCGAGCTGCTGCCGCGCCTCAACAATCGGCTCACCGGCGCGGGAAGCTCGATGGGAAATCCTCAAATCAAAGCGGGCGCGGTCATCAACTTCGAAGGGCTGGGAGATCAGTTCAGCGGCCTCTATCGCATCACTTCGGCCAGTCACACGCTGGACGGCTCGGGCTACAAGACGAGCTTCGAAGTAAGGAAAGAGGTCTGGTTCGGTTCGATACCGCTGCCAAAGGGCGGCGTCCCCGGGCTGCGAGTTCAAGGGCAGAAAGTTTTTTGAGGACATTCAATGTCGAGCAGGTTTCTGGAATGGGTCGGCGGAACCGGAAGCGACACTTCGCGAGTCGGCAACGGCTATTCGATCGCTCCGGGCATCGTCAAAAACAACTTCGACCTGTTGGGAGAGGGCCGGGTTCAGGTTCGAATTCCAAGCCTTCCCGCATTCGAACCGTGGGCGCGACTGTCCGCGATCGGGGCCGGCTCTTCTCGCGGATTCATCTGGGTGCCGGAAGTCGATGACGAGGTCCTTGTAGCGTTCGGCCAGAACGATGAACGAGACGCCTACATTCTCGGCGGATTGTGGAACACTCAGGATCGTCCGCCCATATCGCTTCCAACCGATTTTCTGATCAAGCGGGTGATCAAGACCGGAAAGGCCGGCGGCGTAGGCCACGAAATCGAGTTCGACGATCTGCTGCAGTCGATCACGATCACGACGAGCACCGAGCAAAAGATAACGATCGATCCCACGATGATCGAGCTGAAGACGACCGGCGGCAGCGTGAGCGTAAAGCTGGATCTTGCGTCACAGGCTGTGTCGATCACGGCTCCGTTAAAGATCGAGCTCAAGGCGACCGACATAAGCATTCAAGGATCTACGGTCGAGATCAAAGGCGGCACTGTCGACATTCAATCGATCGGCCCGTGCAGCATTCAAGGCCTCCCTGTGAAGATCAATTAGGAAGGTGTCAGGTGTCAGGAGAGGTTACAGGAATTAGGAAAGAGAGATTAGGGGGAACCGACAAAAGACAAAACACGATTGGCAAGTGAGAAGTAACGAATGCAAGTAACGAATGACAAGTGACCAATGACCAATGACAAGGAGAAAATTTGATGCCGCCTGCCGCGAGAGTAACTGATCCGAGCGGACACCCAGGGATTATTGCCGGTCCTGGTGTGGCCACCGTGTTGATCGGCGGAATGCCTGCCGCCGTGGTCGGCGACACTCATACGTGCGCTATGCCGCCGGTAGCCGGGCCGCATCCTCCCAGTCCCATTGCAAAAGGGAGCATGACTGTTCTCATAGGCGGACGGCCCGCCGTCCGAGTAGGCGATCTCGCCGGATGCGGGGCCCCCATTGTGATGGGAATGGTCACGGTCGAAATCGGAGGCTGAACTAATTAGAGGTACGATGGCGAATCAATCGAATCCACAAAAGGCGTTCCTCGGAATTGGGCTGGCCTTTCCAGTATGCCTGGAGGCCGACGGCACGTTGTCCCTCGCCGTCTACGAAGAGGACATTCGCCAGTCGATTCGCATCATCCTCGGAACAAATCCGGGCGAGCGCGTCATGCGGCCGGACTTCGGCGCCGGTCTCAACGCGTTTCTATTCGAACCCATCTCCTTCACGACAATGCAGCGCGTCAAGCAGCGGGTTCAGGAAGCATTGATCGATTGGGAGCCGCGAATCGAAGTAGAAAAAGTAACGGTCTCAAATGACAGGAGCGAGCCGGGCAAGCTCCTCATCGATATCGAGTATCGCATCCGCGCCACGAACACGCGCGCGAATCTCGTCTATCCGTTTTATCTGCAGGAGGGCTCATCAAGGTGAAGACCAGGCCTTCAATACAACTGGACGGCAGAAAGCCGGAACAGATTCTGCGCGAGTTGCTGGCGCGACGTTTGGGCTTCGTTCCTGAATGGCAAGTTTCGGAGCCGAGCGCCGACTCCGCGCTCGCGCAGATCTTTAGCCGCTTCCTCTACGCGGTTGTCCAGCGATTGAATCAGGCTCCGGATAAAAACAAACTTGCCTTCCTCGATCTTCTGGGAATTGATCTTGCGCCCGCCAGTCAGGCGCGCGCGCCGATCGTGTTCCAGCTTTCGGCGGATTCGGCGAACAGTCAGGCTCCTCGCGGAGTTCAGGCGGCCGCGCCGCCTCCACCCGGATCGAGCCAGCAAATCGTATTTGAAACCGAAACAGCGGTAGGTCTGGCGGCGGCTAAACTGACTCAGGTCGTCTCGCTGTGGCCCGGACGCGATCAATTTCTTGATCATTCGGCCGATCTTCTTGCGGGCAAGAGCGTGCAGTTGTTCAGGAAGCCGCTGCTCGAAAACACCCCGCACGAATTGTATCTCGCGCACGACATCCTGCTTGCGATAGCCGGAACCGCGACCCTCGAAGTCGAGTTCGAGCTGACTCAGCCGAGCAGCGAATCGCTCGCGTTGCTGTGGCAGTACTGGGACGGCGAGGTCTGGCGTTCATTCAAGTCCGCGATTCCGGCCTGCTCCGAAAAAGAAGCGGCAAACGCGGACAGCACCAACGGCCTTACTCGCAGCGGACGTTATCGTCTCGAGACCGACTGCTCGAAGAGCGCCAAACGCAAGGTCAACGGCATCGACGGATTCTGGATTCGAGCGGTGTTGACCGAAGTGCTGCTGCCCGATCCCGGCCTCGCGCTGCCGCTCGTGGACAGCGTCCGGCTCGCGAGCGTGATCACAAATCCGCTCAAAGGCATTCTCGGCGGTTTGATCAGAGCCAACGATCCGTTTCGATCCGGGCAGTCACAGATTCATGGCGTCCTCAGCAACTCCGCCGGCGAGCCGCTTGTAGACGTAGCGGTCAAGATCACAAGCCCGGACGACGACAACTTCGAGCAAATAACCGTATTCACGACCAAAGCCGATCCGGCGAACAACATCGATCCCGGCGTCTACAATTCGACTCAAAGCGGAACCGCGATCGCGAGCGAAGAGAACTACGAGATTCAAGTCTCCTTCCTGAATCTTCAGGGAACATATGAATTGAAGAGTCTGTCTTTCGACCGCGACGTCGAGCTCGATCTGACTTTCGATGTTGAAGGGCTGGACCCCGATAAAGCCTTCGCCGATGGAACGAAGCTCGATGTTACGAAGCCGTTCTTTCCGTTCGGGCAGCAGCCGCAGCCCGGCTCGACTTTCTACTTCAGCTCTGAAGAGATATTCACCAAGCCCGGAGCGAAGGTTCAGGTCTACGTTGCTCGAACCGCGACGCCCCAGGACAAGTTGAGCATCTCGCCCAGCCCTCAAGACCTCGATCACCTAATCGATTGGGAGTACTGGAGCGGCGAGAGATGGGTCATTCTCTTCCAATCTTCTTCAACCAGATTGCCGGCCGCCGATCTGAACACGACCGAGATTCTCGAATTCACCGTGCCCGACAATATCGAGCGAACCAAGGTCAACGACCAGGACGGGCTCTGGATGCGGGCTCGACTCGTTCGCGGAGGCTTCGGTTTTACGCAGACGGTCACGTTTCAAGGAAATCCCGGCAACAACACCTTCACCTATGTGTTGAGCAAGCCGCCGTCTGTTGCATCGTTCAAGATCGGCTACACATGGACCTACGGGAAGTTTCATCCCGAGCACGCGATCACTCACAACGATTTTCAGTATGAGGATCACACCTACGAAGCGACCTGGCCCGGAGTCACCTTTCTTCCATTCAATCGAATCCCGGACGTCACACCGGCTCTCTATCTGGGATTCGACAAGAAACTTCCGGTCGACGACATTGGTCTCTATTTCGACATCACCGAAGTGAGAGGCGACACACTGGGTCCGGCCCTGGTGTGGGAGTACTTCGACGGCGGAACGTGGAAAGCGCTATCAGCCGAAGATGAGACGCGCAATCTGAGATTGCCGGGGATCGTCTCGTTCATCGCCGCCGATGACAGCGAGCCCTACGCGCGATTCGGCGCTGAATTGCACTGGGTGCGCGGCCGCTTGAAGGAAGATGGACCGCCGGGCGAGCCGACGGTCAACGGAATATTCCCAAATGCGGTTTGGGCCGCTCAGCAGAGGAGTTTCAACGATACTCCGCTCGGAGCCAGCAACGGTCTTCCGAACCAGATTCTATTTCTCACTCAAACACCCGTGCTGGCAGGCGAGCGAATCGAAGTGCGAGAACTCGCTGGACCTCGCGCGAACGTCGAATGGAGGCTGATCGCGAGATCGGTCGCGCCGGACAATCCAAACACCGTTCGCGATTTCGAAGAACTCCTGGGAGGCGAGAACACTGGAACCGACATTTCGATCGGCGATGTAAGGCTTGTGCGCGACCGCAACAAGAAAGTAGCCGAAGTCTGGGTGCGATGGTACGAAGTTCCGCACTTTTTCTACTCGGACAAGGACGACCGCCACTACGTCATAGATCGAGCGCGCGGCCTTGTGTTCTTTGGAGACGGCTTTGAAGGCGGCATCCCTCCGCCGGGCTCGCAGGTCATTGCCAAGCAGAGCAAAGCCGGAGGCGGTTTGGCGGGCAATGTCGCCGCGCGTTCGATCAGCCAATTGCTGGGTCCTCTCTCGGGTGTCCAGTCCGTAGTCAATCCAACGCCGGCCGAAGGCGGAGCGGACGGCGAGACGCTCGAGAATTTCAGCGTGCGCGGGCCGCAGACAATCAAGCACAGAGGAAGGGCGGTTATGCCGTCAGACTACGAAACGATGGCGCACGAGGCTTCCGCGGCGGTAGCGGTAGCTCGCGCAATCGCAACACGGAACGCCGCCGGAAAAAAGCTTGCAAGCTGGGTGACCTTGATAGTCATTCCCGAAAGCAAAGAACAGCTTCCATGGCCTTCGTTCGGATTGCGCGAGGAAATCAGGAAGTACATAGAAGCCCGCGAGCCTGCCAATCTCGCCGCCTCGCATCACCTCTATGTCACCGGGCCCGACTATCTTCAAGTAGGGGTCGAAGCGACCATAGCTCCAAACGATCCGACCGAAGCCGGAACCGTAGAGAAACAAGCGAGGGCGGCGCTCGAAACATTCCTGCACCCGCTGAAGGGCGGACCTGATCGCAAAGGATGGGACTTAGGCAGGGACGTCTATTTGTCGGATGTGGCCGGCGTGTTGGAGCGGGTGGACGGTGTCGACTACGTGGAGGAGTTGAGCCTTTTGCTCAACAACGTGCCGCAGGGCGAGAGCCTTCGCGTGCCCGAAGGGCGAATCGTTGCGGCCGGTGACATACGGCTGAAGCTGAAATCGGCCGAGGTATAGAACAGTGAAAGTACCGTTGCCAAATCTTGATGATCGCCGCTGGGCCGACCTCGTCGACGAAGGCCGCTCGCTGATACCGGTCTATGCGCCCGATTGGACGGATCACAATGCGCACGATCCCGGAATAACGCTCATCGAGTTGTTCGCGTGGATCGCGGAGATGGATGTCTATCAGCTCAATCGCATCTCCGATGAAGAAAAGCTGAAGTTCCTCGCCCTGGTCGGAATAACTCCGGAGCCGCCCCAGACCGCCCACACGGTCCTGAGCCCTTCCTTAAAGGGCGCGGTTTCGCGTCGCTTCGATAGAGGCGCACAGTTCGGCTGCAAGGATTCATTCGGCGAGCCGATTCTGTTCAGGCTTACGCATCCGGTCACCGCAATGCCCGGTCAGCTTGCGGCGGTTCAGTTCAAGGACGCGAAAGGGTTCCACGACCTCACTCCGCGACTGCGGAGAGGCGAGCCGCTGGGCCTGTTTGGCGATGTGCCCGTAATCGGAACCGAGCTCTATCTTGGATTCACACTGCAACCGGTTCTAAACGAACCTCTCAATCTGTACTTCGGCTTCACCGGAAGCCGCTCGGGTTTCGATGAACGGCGTCGGTTGCTTGAAGAAAAGAAGAGTCTCTTAAGCGGATGCCGTCACGCCGCCGATTGCGATAAGGAAGATTGTAGGAACAAGAATTATCACGGCGATCACCATCACCATCACGATCACGATCACCATCACCGTGATCGTGAAGCGCAAAGGCCGCATCAATCGCTCTCGTTGAACCGAGTGCGGCTGACGTGGGAGTTTGCCGCGAAGGTTAACGACAAACTGGTATGGAAGCCCTTCGATGGAAAGCTGAAACAGGTTCGCGATTTCACTCGAAGCTTCACGCTCGACGGCCGCGTGTTGATTCAGGTTCCCGCCGAGATGATTTCTCAATCGCTCGGTCACGTTGCGCCGGCGCTCTACTACATTCGCTGCAGGTTCGAAGCCGGAGCCTACGACGCGCCGCCGACAGCATCGAACATCGTTATGAACGCCGCGCTCGCGGAGCAATCCGCGCCCGTTACCGAGAGCTTACCGATCACGTCGGGAGTGACCGCGACGGGAACGGCGCCGAATCCTGGAGACATTCAGGCCATCGAGATTGATCTCGATCAAACAGGGTTCATAACAAGCCTGGAATTCAAAGCTCCGACAAACGAATCGCCGGGTTTCCAGATCATCGAATATAAGCCCGCAACCAATACCGCAAGCGGGCGGCTGATCATAAGAGCAGCGTGGCTCGGATACGCCAACGGCCGGCCTCATCAACAAGCAGCATTGCCCATTGCCGAAGCTCAACAGAAAAGCCTCAGGCTCTACTCCGAAGAGGAAGGCCGCTGGCGAATCTGGACCCGGGTCAACGATTTCATTCGTTCAACGCGGCGAGACGCGCGCTTCGAGCTCGATGCGGCCGAAGCGACGATCATTTTCAGCGACGGCGAGCACGGCCGGGTTCCGCCTGAAGGCGCGAAGCTCTTCGCCGTTTACCGAGCGACCCGGGCGGAACACGGAAACATAGCTGCTGGAGCCGATTTCAATCTTAGCGACTCGCTTCTCAATCGGATTATTGTTCCGGATTTCGATGCCGTGAGCGCGGACATAACGGGTATCACCAACGCCGTAGAAGCGACAGGCGGAACGCCCGCGGAAACTCTGGATCACGCTATTGGTCGAGCCGTCGAATTGATGGACTCGAACTGGCGGGCCGTAACGCTTCGAGACTGTGAGGAGCTTGCGATCAAGACTCCAGGGGCTCGAATCGCCAGAGCGACGGCCCGCCCCGCACTCCACCCGGGGTTCCCGTGTTTCGACGCGCCGGGATTGATCACGCTGATCGTGTTGCCGGATATGCCCTCGGCCCGGCCGATGCCGGGCGTCGGTTTGCTTCACGATGTCGAGGCCTACCTGCGTCCGCGCGAGATCATCGGCACTCGGGTCGAGGTCGTCGGCCCGCGTTACCTCGAAGTAACCGTCGCCGCCGCGGTGAAGGTCCTGGACAAAGCAAGCAAGACCGCTGTTCAGCGAGACGTGATTGCGGCCTTGAATCGCTTCTTCAATCCGCTCAACGGCGGTCCGGATGGAACCGGTTGGCCCTTCGGCCGGGATGTATACAGATCGGAAGTCTTACAGGTAATCGACGAGGTTCCGGGCGTCGACTACGTGATTAGTCTGGAGCTCTTCGCCGATGGCTGCGGGCCGCAATGCGGCAACGTGTGCCTTGGCCCAACGTGGCTGGTCGCGGCCGGCGATCACGAAATTACCGTTAGCTGAGAATCGAGTTTAGAGAAGGCCTATGTTCACATCAGGCGAATTCGATGTAGAGCGGTTTCGCTACTGGCAGGGACAGATGCTCCGGTCGCGCGATTTTCGCGATCAGTTCAATGTCGAAGCCGAGCTGCGATGGTGGCACAACCGGGCGCTGCACGGCGCCTACGGCGTTCGCAGCGGCTTGAGCGTGACCGCGATCAAGGGTGAGCGGCGATCGATAACCGCCGTGGCGGTGGATTGCGGAGTCGCATATGACTGCTACGGGCGCGAGATCCTGCTTCAATGTCCGCGCGAGTTGCCGCTTCCGGTATCGAGCCGTCCGGTTCGCCGGTTTTCTTTGGTGCTTCGCTATAGAAACACGGAGGACTTTCCGAACGGAAGAGAGAGCCGAACCATATGCGCGGCTCCGATAGAAGAACCGGAGATCGCGTGGGTTCCGTCCGCGCGAATCGACGTGCGGTCGGGTGTCGTCATCGCGCAGTTGAGTTACGAATCCGCGGCGCCTCTCGAAGTCTTGCCGCCCGAGGTGAAGTTCCCGGATTCGCTTTCGGACCGGATCAGCTACGATGCGGCGAAGAAGCAGCTCGAATTTATCGGCGTAATGACGGCCGCGGAACAATCGCAGTTGCTCGCTATTTCAGCGGATGCAGCCTATCCGCGAGCCGTTGAAAAGCTCTTCGAAGCCTCACGGCGGATCCCTGTTATTGTCGAAAACTTCATGCGAACGCCGGCCCGCGCGCTGACCCGGCCTCGCGTTGCGAGCGGCATGACCGTGGCCGGAGATACGCCGTGGGAGCCATGGATCGAATCCCTCGCGCTGAGGCGTGAAAAAGTATCGAGCACGACGATCGGCATGCAGGTGACCATTGATACCTCGGCCGCGGGGTTCACCGAGACACCCTGCTACTTCGCGTGGTTGGAAGGAAAGTTGTGGGACAGGGGTAACCTCGCGTTCTTTCCCGTTCCGCTGACTCACATAGATAACCCTTCGATAAACCGCTTCAGATTTCGGCTGTGGATGCCGCCCATAGCGCTTGCGCTTGGATCGCGGCTTCGCAGGGCCAACGTGAACGTGGACGCGGAATTTATAAATTACGCTCGCGAGCACGGACTTGGCGTGTGCTGGATCGGGATTCAGCCGATGCCATTTGTAGACAGGCCGTGCGGCGGCCACCCCATGGACTGCGCGACCGCGAGCGAGGAGTAGACGATGGATTTCCTGCAAGAGACACGCTTCATAGAACGGCTTCAGTTCTTCAACGGCGAACGGCTCGATGAATCAGATCTTCAGGGGCTCGAAGCCTTCAATCGCGAGATGCGCTGGCTTCACAATGCCAGCCTTCATCAACCGGGAATCGGGAACGGATTCGCGGTCTCGGGAAAGAAGGGCGACCGCGAAGTTCAAATCGGACCCGGCTACGCCATCGATGCGCTGGGCCGCGAAATCGTGATGACACAAAGCCGAATTGAGGCCGTTCCGCCCGTGGCAAAGGAGGATGACGGCAGCGCCGTGCTGTTTGACCTTACGGTCTCATATCCCGACGACCAGTATCTGGAAGCCGCCGAAACGCGCGTCGGCATCTGCACCGGACCCGGGGTGATTCGTCTCAAAGAAGAGCCTGTCTTCTGCTGGGTAAAACTGAGGACGAACGGCCAGCCCGTCGATCCATCAATCAAGCAGGAGATTCTCTCAGGCATGCGGATCATCCTTTGCCGCGCCGAGGTGCTCAATTGCCAGCTCTATAAAGATGTTTCTATCGCTCAGCGTTTGAACGCGCGTCCGGCAAAACAGCCGTACATATGCTGCGCTTCGGCTGATCTTGGATGGAAAGAATGGACGATAGGAACTTTTGACGCCGACGCAATGGACTTTCAGGGATTTATCAGGCTCTTGTTTTCGGGCCTGCCGATGATTCTTCCGGTCGGCTTGCAAGCGGTGATCGACACTTCCTCGTGTGGATTCCTGACGACGCCCTGCTACAACGCGAGGATCTCGGGTCCTCGATTGAAACAATTCGAAGCGCCGGCTCCCGGCGGAAACACAATCGAGTCCAGTGAGGCGGGCTCCATCCTGATTCCGTTTATAGCGGATGGACAGATTCAGATTGTGGACCCATCTCCGACCAGCTTCACCGTAAACGTGCTGCTGATGGTTCAGACTCTGGTGAATCAGCAATTCACCGGCGGAGTTTCTCTTGTCGCTGCTCCGTCCGGCAGCGCCGGCGACGCCATTGGAAAACTGATCGAGAAATATTTCAGCGATTGGGACCTTGTATGGATGGGGGTCGAGGGTTAAGAAGTGGAAGGAGACAACCGCACAAACTTTTCATACCTGAATCGCGACGGCGAGTGGCCCGGCTTTCATCGAAGCGGACTCGAGCTTCTGAGCGACGGCGCGCTGCGGTTGCACTCAGTGCCGCTGTTCGACGGCGACTTGCCAGATGAGCTGCACGACGCGCCCGATCCTTCGGGTCCGGCCGGCATTGCCGCGGCTCCGGATGGATCGATCTTCTACAGCGACCCGGCCGGCAATCGCATCATTAGAATAGACGGCTGCGATGGGTCTACGGATGTAGTCCGCTGCATCGCGCGGGAGACCGGGTCGCCGGTTGGACTCAAGACGCCTCGCGGACTCTTGATTCCGAAGTACAGGCCTTCGCTATTTGTCGCCGACTCCGGAAACAGTCGAATTCAAGTATTCGACCTCGACACGTTTCAGCTTGTGGACGTGTGGGGACAGACGGACAAGGCGCACGGTGTAAGCCCCAACGCCGGGCCGGGCCGGTTCGATACGCCGTGGGCGCTCGATGCCGACGACAAAGGCGCCATATACGTAGTCGATTGGGGCAATGCTCGAGTGCGGAAGTTCAACCGCGCCGGAACCCTCGTGCCTTCATTCTGGGACACGATGAAGCAGGCGGGCCTGCTCGAGAAACCGTCCGGCATCAGCGTCGCTTCGAAGGCCGGTCATACGCGGTTGTACGTTTTGGATGAATCCAAATTATGTATCTTCGTTTTTGACCAGGACGGCAATCCGGTTAGCGACAGCGGCGGAAACCCCATCAATTTTGGAACGGGACTGTTGTCGAAGCCGATGGGTCTCGCGGCGTCAGACGATGCGGTTTACGTTGGTGACAATCAGCGGCGCCGCATACTGGTATTCAAGCACGAAGATGATTACGGCTTCGCGGGTGAGGCGGTCGGTTATCAGGGTCCAATAGCGGCGCTGGCTTTGGATGGCAAAGGCCATCTGCTCGTGCACAGCGGCCTTGATGTCGCGCCGTTCAGCCTTGCAATCGACGAAGGATTTCAGAACAAAGGCGCATTGTGGAGCGGCCCAATTCGCGTTCGCGAGCTTCCGGTTAGATGGCATCGCCTGCAAGCGCTGATGAGCCGCACCGGATCAGGAGCGCGCCTCAGATTATTCGTTCACACAGCAGACGACCAGACCGATCAGCCCGTCGTCAATTTCGCGGCGGATGACCCCTTCGCCGATCTTCGCTGGCGGCCTGCGTCGAGCGAGCCGTTTACGAATCTGGACGACCTCTATATAGGAGGCGACGCGGCGACATATGTCTGGGTCGGAGCGCTCTTCTTGAGCGACGGTGTTTCGACCGCGGTGCTCTCTCAGCTCCGCGTCGAGTTCGATCACGAAACTTATTTGAAGCACCTGCCCGCGATCTATGGCGAGCCGTCTCCCTGCGGCGATTTCTTAACCAGGTTCCTGTCTCTGTTTGAGACGTTCTTTGATGGAACCGAGCAAACGATTGCCGAGATTGCGCGCTTCTTCGATCCGGCGGTTATCCCGTCCGAGTTCCTGTCGTGGCTCGCGGGGTGGCTCGCGCTCGAGCTCGATGAAGACTGGGACGAAGCGCGCAAGCGAGAGCTGATCGCCGAGGCATTTCAGATCTATGGAAGGCGTGGAACCGCGCGCGGCTTGCGAGAAGCGTTGCGGCTCTATGCGGGTGTGGACGCGATCATTGAAGAACCGATCAGATATGCGCAGTGGTGGGCGTTGCCTCGTGAATCCGCCTCGTGTGAATGCAGCGACGGTTCGCAAGCCTCAAACGAACCGAGATGGGAAGGCACGGAGAACTCGATTCTCGGCGTCAGCACTTCGCTTGCCGGAGCCGAGCCGCAGGGCGCCGTAGTCGGCTCGACCGCGATACTCGACCAGTCTCATTTGATAGGCAGCGAAGAATACGGCTCGCCGTTATTCGTGGATCTGGCGGATCGATTTACGGTGCAGATCTACCGCGGCCAGTTGAGCTGCCCCGAAACTCTTGCGCGTGTACACGACGTGATACGCCGCGAGAAACCCGCGCATACGGACTATCACCTGTGCGTGATCGAACCGCGATTGCGCGCCGGTTATCAAGCGCGAGTCGGAATAGACACCGTAGTCTCCGGACCTCCGCTGCCTTCGGCGCTTGATGAAGCAAGCGAGATAGTGCTGGGCGGACAACCTGCCGGCCGCGCAGGCTCTGGAAACATGATCGGCATCACGGCCCGTGTCGGATGATCGCGGGGAGAGGCAAGCCTCGCAAACAACCAGGAGGACAATTCATGTCACATCACAACGTACAACAATCTCAGCGCCGCGATCTGAAGACGCCGGCCGATTTGAAGACCCCGGTGCGCAATCGGTACTTCTACGGCAAGCTGCTCGACGTCATGCAGCTCACGATGGAGCAGGATTACTTCAACTCCAAGCGGTCGCTGGCGAATCGTCTGATCACTGGTCCGGGAGTTGTGTGCGGGCTGGACGTCGAGCTGACGAGCGACAACAAAGGCGTGATCGTTTTGCCCGGGGTCGCCATAGATCGATGCGGGCGCGAGATCATAGTCACGCATCCATCGAAACCCGTCGAGCTTCCGCCGCTCCCGCCGCACGAGTCCGAATCCGAAGACTACAAGCCGCGATACGGCGGCAGGTCCGAGCACCATCACTACTGCGAAGAGGAATACGCGCACGTGCTGCTCTGCTATCACGAATGTGAGAGCGATCCGGTTCGAGCAGTCGCGGGTGATTGCGAGACCGTTGCTTTTTGCGAGCCCGGTTGCATTCGCGAGCAATACGAAGTCGAAGTCCGTGAAGGCTTCGCGCCCGAGCGCAAGAGCAACTTTCCCGACGTGATCGACGGCCGGCGGATCAGCTACGCGGCGATAGCCGAATACGTGACCAGAGGATGCCGCGCTCTTCCGGACGATTGTTGCATACCGCTCGCGAATATACGGCTCAGGGACACCGACAACGGATGGGAGCCCGAGGTCGATATCGCTATTCGCCCAATCGTGTACAACAACCGGCTCTTGTTCGACCTGATCCAATCGCTGGTCAAAGACGAAGACACCGAATATTGAGAGGGAGACGAGTCATGAAAACCGCTACTGTATGCCGTGAGATTCCGTGCGATCACAGCGTCGCGGAGAGGCCTCGCTACTATGCGGGCAAGGTGATCACGCACTACGACCTGAACCTGGAACAGGATTACTTTCGCAGCAAGCTTCGCCGGCACAATCGCATGCTCCACGGCTGGGGCGTGGTATGCGGCGCGCTTGTATGCAAGCTCCCGAAGTCCAAAGAGAACGGAACAAAGTTCGAGCCGTGGAAGGTCGTCGTCAAGCCGGGCTGCCTTCTCGGCCCCTACGGAGACGAGATCATCATCGACTGCATCCGCACCGTCGATCTTCGGACCCAGGGAGTCGTCGGAATCACCGGCGAGCCTTGTGTGGACGCCGTCGATCCATGGTGCAGTCAGGTCGTTCAGGAGCCTTCGGGCGGCAAGCTCTACATCGCGGTCAGGTACAAAGAGGTTCCGGCGAGGCCGGTTCGAGTACAGCCCGTTGGGTGCGGCTGCGATGACAGCCAGTGCGAGAATTCGCGATACGTGGATGGGTATGAGATCGCGGTATTGGATCACTGTCCTAACTCGGAAGATATTCCGCCGGGAAGGATTAGTACGAAGACCGGACCAATTCCGGAGTGTCCTCCGTGCCCGGACGAGCCGTGGGTCGGTTTGGCGGAAGTGGAAATCGATGCGGACGGCAATGTGACGATCGACAACTGCATCTGCAGACGCCTTGTTGTCTCGCTGGCGAACTCCTGGTGGCAATGCAGCGACGAGCAGGTCGCAGCGCGGCCGGCGCCCGAGGGCGGCCCCGAGGGCGGCATGAATTCTCCGGCTCCGCCCGTCAATCTGCCTCGCGCGGTTGTCATAAGAGCCGCTCAACCCGCTGAAAGACTTCAACCCAATTCGGAAAACACCATCACGGTGACCGGCGAGAATCTGGATATGGTCAAGAGGGTCGACTTCGGGTCCGGAGCCGGAATTGCGGTTGCGGGATTCGAAGCGACTCCGACCCAGCTAGTCGTACACGTCAAGCTCGATTCCAGCGCCGCCGCGGGTCCGCGCAGCCTGCTGCTTAGAGACGCGGACGGCAGGGAGGTCGAGATGAAGAATGCCGTTTCGATTGAGGGAACGGCGCCGACGGGAAGCAACCCGTCTCAGCCGGCCCCGGCCAATCAGCCGCCGGCGGCTAAAGCGCAGGCATCAAGCTCGAAGACAGCAAGCAAACGGCCGCGCAAGACACCGAAGGAAGAGGTCTGATGAAGTAATCAGCGCCCAGGAATCGAATCAACCGCGCGCTCTAGAAACAAATGTAGGGGCGGCCTCGGAGGGACCTCGGAGGGCCGCCCCTCCTGGCTAATCAATGTTTACTAGAAAACATAAAAAGACCGGGGAACGGGATTCCGAACAGGGCTCCGCATCGCGCTCCGAAGCCGTTCAATCAAATCCCATACTCGCGTTGCAGCAAACCGCGGGCAATCAAGCGGTGCAGAGGCTCCTTGCGGGCCCGAATGACGAAACCGCCCAGACGGTCGATGGAAGCTCGGCTAGTTTGCAGCCGATGCGTTCCGGCCTTGTCGGACCTGAATCCAATGCGGCGCCGCCTATAGTTCACGAAGTATTGCAGTCTGCCGGCGAGCCGTTGAACGAGTCCGCGCGGGAATATATGGAGCCGCGCTTCGGCCACGACTTCAGCCAGGTGCGGATTCACACGAATTCGCAAGCAACCGAGTCCGCGCGAGCCATCAACGCGAACGCCTACACAGTTGGACGTCACGTCATCCTCGATCGAAATAAGAACCCCGAAGGCTCGGCGGCCGAGCAGCAGGTGCTCGCGCACGAGCTGGCTCACGTAGTCCAACAGAAGGGGGCTGCTCCAGGACCGAAGCTCACAATAGGCGCTGCCGGCAATGCAGCCGAGCGTGAAGCGGATACCGCCGCGGATAAAGTCACCGGCGGCTCCAAAGCGGCTCCCCGAGCCGGTTCGAGCGCGCAATCCGGGGAAGTTCAACGGGACGGCCCCGATAAGACGCCGACTCCTCCGCGCACTCCATACGACAAAATGATCGTCGCGCGAGCGAAGAAGCGGCTCGAGCTGCTGAACCAGTACGTCACCGAATACACGATCCGCGAGGCGCGGCGGCTTCGGTCGAAATCGGAGCTCAATACAACTCTCGACAAACGGGAGAAGATGGATACCGAAGGCGACAACCCCTTCGAGGAATTCGAACAGCGCGGAAAAATGGAGAAGCAGCGAATGGCTGCTCTGAACAAACGGCCCCTCGATATCGAGATCACGGAGACCGATGTCAAAATCAAGGTCAAGTTTCAGGTTCGCTTCGAAGACCCGACTCAAGATTCAAGATTCAGCGAAGTGAAATCCGGCCTCGAGAAAGGCATCGATCAAATATGGAACCAGACCCTGAAAGGCGATGTCTTCGGCGGGCGCACATTCACGGTTGAGCCGGACATCGTGAAGATGGGGCCGAAGGATGGCCGAGACTTGAATCGATGGCTGGTCACCGTGCGTCCTACCGACTCCAGTCCGGTCGCCTATCCCGGTTGCACGCTCGATCAACCTCCGCCGGGCACGCCTACCTCGGTTACCGATCCGGGATGTGACGGCGGCGTGATGAGCATCCCGCCTTCGCATATCACGAAGCCGGATATACTCGGCCACGAGCTGCTTCATCTGTTCGGCTTCGTAGACCGTTACATCATGCAGACTATAGTCATACCGGGAAGAAAGCCTCGGACGGTTACTCAATCGACTCGGAAAACGGGCGGCCGCCCCGATCCGCTGGGATCTGAATCCGGCAAGGTTCTCTCCGAAGACATAGCATTTCTGTTCGACAATCTGGGCGTCTATCAAATGGAGCAGAGCCGCGGGCTCGAGACCCTGCGTTCGCTGGAAAAACAAGGCCTCAGCTTTGCCGCCGTTCAAGGAGAGATACATCGGCAAGAAGAGATCATTCAGACGGGCCGCGACCCTCATTCGCTCATCCGGATACGCCCGAACTTCAACGACGTGATGATCAAAGAAGCGGAAGATCTATGATGGAATTGTCCGAGGGGCATCCGGGAATAACGCACGGTTCATTGAATGGCATTCCGAGGAACAGTGGGGAATTGTCCCTTCGGGACAATCAGAATTGTCCCGGAGGGACATTCGGCAATAGCCCACCAGTTCACTGGTGGGTTCGTCGGGCAAGTTGATCGAGAAGTGCCGAAGGCACGGCTGACTTGTTGTTGTCAGAGCGCCGCAACAGGACCAGACAGATATTGCAGATCATTGATGTGGTTGTCCCGAAGGGACAATCGGCAATAGCCCACCAGTTCACTGGTGGGTTCGTCGGGTAATTTGATCCGAGAGGCGCCGAAGGCACGGCTGACTTGTTGTTTCAGAGCGCCGCAACAGGACCACATACATATTGCAGATTTCTGATATGGTTCAAAGCCTCCACACACGAACGACATCAGCCGTCCCTTCGGGACTAGATCGCCGCAGCGCTCTGGGACCCACCGATGAATCGGTGGGCTACGTTGGACAATCCCTACGGGATTCACAATCCCTACGGGATTGACAACGATCTCTACGGGATCGTACGCACTCTATTGTTGCTAGTGACCGAAGCAGGTGAATGGAGAAGCAGGCTACACAAACCAATAAACAAGTCTCCGCGGCCCAGTCGCGAAGCGCCAACGGACAGCTCGCTCCTGAACTCATCTCGAATCCCATTCTTCAACTCCAAAAAAAGGCGGGCAATCGCGCGGTGCTCAATCTGCTTGGTCCTATGGTGGAGCCCCAATCCGCGGCCGATCCGGCAAAGACCCAGCGTCCGAATCTCTCAGCCGCCGCGCTGAGCGTTCAGCGTGTCCCGAATGGACGCGGCTCCGAAGCAAGTCCCCAGAATCAAGATTCGCATGCAGCCGCCTCGTTCATAGTTGAGGACAATGCGGAGTCGCTTGCGCACGGCCAGATGCACAAGAGCGAATTCCTCGCTCAACTTCGCGCGAGTGTCTGCCGAACCGCCGACGAAGAGTTGCAGCGAGCAGGCCAGACCGCCAAAGGCTGCCCCTATATCGAAAAGTGGCTCGCTCATTATCGAGACAAGGATCCCGTTCATATCGAACGCGCGCTTCGCAAGTACGCTCCCGAAGCGGCGCGAGCCACGACCGCGCGAGAATACATTCCGGCGGTCGAGAACCGCGTGCGCCGTGCGATCAATAACTGGGCAAGAACCGGCGAGATCACCGGCGTTCCGGACGAGTTGAAGGGCTTGATCCCTGGAGCGGGAGGAGGGCTCGCCGGAATGATCGGCGGCGCGGTGTCGAGTATCTTAAGCGGCATCGGCAGCGCGCTGTCCTCGGCTGCGGGAGCGATCGGGGGTGCATTCGCGAGCATCGGACGCGCCTTGTTCAAAGGCAAAGAAGGCAGGGCTCCCGCAAACAACAGTCCTCGAAATATTCAATCGAGATTGGGGACCGGTCAGCCGCTCGAGGGAAGCGTTCGCTCGCGGATGAGCAGTGCCTTTGGGCACGACTTTTCAAACGTTCGAGTTCATACGGAAACGCATGACGCTGCTATGTCCGAGAGCCTCAACGCCAGGGCCTTTACCATCGGCAGCGACATTGCGTTCGGCCCGGGCGAGTATCAACCTGGTACGTTAGTAGGCGATGCGCTCTTGGCTCACGAGCTCGCTCACGTAGTCCAGCAGCGGAACGCTCAACCCGCCGTCGCCGCTCAAGTCGGCAATCACGCAACCGAAGTCTACGAGGCCGAAGCCGATGTCGCGGCGGCCAATGCCGTAGCCGGGCTTCACGGCCTGCGCACGGCTCGCCCGACCACATCGTTGTTGAGCGCGCCTCGTCTGCAGAGCTGCGGCAAGAAGCCGCCGCAGATTCGCGTGCCGTTCGGCGCGTCGCTCACCGAGCAGCAGGCGGATCAGCTTCTCGCAAGCGATCCCGTGATCTGGCCTCGCATCAAGAACCGAGTCGCGAAAGGGGTCAAAGCCGAAGGGCATACGAGAGAACTGGGCTCCGAAGCATACCTGTACGCGGCGAGGGAAAAGGTGTTCAAGGACAAGCTCAGTCTTCGACAGACTTCGTTCCAGATGATGAACGCTGGAGGCTTCGCTCAGGACGGCGAGATATACCTGCATAGGAAGGACGCCGAGATGCTGGATGTGATGGGAGGCCCCGACCGAGGGCCGGTTCCTATTCCGCCAAGCCGCCATCCGGCCACAATAGTTCACGAAGACGTCCATCTGTACGGTTCGGGCGCCTGGGTGACTAAAACAGGACGAGCGGGTAACGAAGGCACGACCGAGTACTTCACACGCCGAGTGCTTTCAAAGCAGAAGAACCCGGAAATCGAAGGCGGAGAGAAGATATTCGAGAGGGATTCGTATCCCGATGAGTACGAGGCCGTGAAGTGCCTGGCAAAGAAAGCCAATGACGAGCTTCTGGCGGACGCTTTCTTCCTCGGCACAATCGATCCGCTTAGAAAAAAAGTCGGCGAAGCCAAGTTCGATGCGTGGGCCACGGCCATGACCAACGACAATTACAACGGCGCTTACGCCGCTCTCGGCTCCAAGCCTCCCGCCAAGAAGAAAGAAGATTGAGGCTCGAATGACGATGCGAGGCGATAAGCTCTTCTTCAAAACGGCCGCGGCCGGACCTGGAGAGTTGTTGAACAAAGTCTGCGATGCGCTGGCGACGCCGAGGCTTCACTTTCTCGATATCGATCTGCCGGCCTACGGAGTTTTTGTTTGCCTGGGCGGCGCGGCCGGACTTGTTATGACCTTCGTGATCGCGATTAGTATTCGTCTTCCGCCGGCGCCGCTGTTTATAGCGGCCGTTGGAGGAATCTTTGTAGCGCTGACGTTTGCATATCTGACTAAGGTAGTCACCGGAACCGAGGTATATACGTTCTATCACTATCAGATTGCCGTGCTGGCGGGCGCAGGGATGCTGCTCTGGCTTGTGGGCGAGCCGCCATTGCGAAATATAGACGTGTTGACTCTATCGTTGGGTCTGACACAGGCGATTGGCCGAATAGGATGCTTTGGTGCCGGCTGCTGTTATGGGAGACCGAGGCGCTTTGGCGTTTGCTACAACCGCCGGCATGCTTCAATCGGATTCCCGAGCTCACTTGTCGGCGTGCGGCTCTTTCCGATTCAACTGGTCGAATCGTGTTGGATTGCAATTGTCGTTAGCAGTGGAATCCTGTCGATCGTCCGTGGCGCGGCGCCGGGTTCGGCTCTGGCGTGGTATGTCGTCCTCTACGGAAGCGGCCGATTCATTTTCGAGTTTCTGCGGCTCGACACCGGCTTTGTTCCCGGAAAATTATCCGAGGCGCAGATCACATCTCTAACTCTGATTCTTGCGGTCGTCTGCGCGGAGTTGCGCGGGCTGCTGGTGATGGAATCCGTACACCTGATCTGCGTCGCCCTATTGATTGCGTCGGCCTGCGCGATTCGAATGCTTCGAAAAAGAGAAATACCGTTTTCCGCGTCGCACGTGTTCGAAATCGCGGAGGCGGTTCAACGAGCCGAGCGCGATATGACTTCATCACCTGAGCTCGAACGAATCGCGGTTGAACAAACCTCGCGCGGCGTGTTGATCTCCGCGGGCAGAATTCCCAGGGGCGCTAACTCCTTCTCCCAACCGCGCGACACGAGACACCAGATAGCGGTCACCTCTCACCTGTACCCTGTCACTCCTACCCTCTCACTTCTAACCTCTCCGGGCTCCTATTCTTCGATCTTCCACTACTGCGTCTCGGGCGCGGAGATCGGTGAACGGAGCGCCCTCGCCGTAGCCCGCTTGATAGGGCGCCTACGATGCGGAAGCGGCTCCTTTAGCCTCTTTGAGGGCGATCAAGCCTTTCACGTGATCATCGATTAGCAGCGCGATTGGAGACCGGGCCAAGGCCGGAGCGGTCCGGTCGGCGCGTAACCCACGGGTTGCCGTCCCGCCGAACGTCAGTGCTATGATGGTCGAACCAAATGGGGATGTCCGGCTCCTCAAACAAATACCCTGTGTGGAACCCAGTTTGGGTCGAATATCTGAGCGTATGAATCCCGCTTCGCATTCATCCGGCAATTTTTGTGAAAGCCGTTGACTCGCGTCAAAAGGACTTTGAGGGAAACTCCATGAATAGACTCATAAATCGATTCTTCTTCTCGCGCCGAGCAGGCTTGTTCTGCGCGCTGTTTTTGATATCTCTCACGGCTCACGGTCAGGATATATCCTGGCAGCAATTCCGAGGACCCGAATCAAACCCCGTGGGAGCCAACGCGCGACTTGCGGAGCGTTGGTCCAAAACTGAAAACGTGGAGTGGTCGCAAGAGATTCCGGGGCGTGGGTGGTCCTCGCCAATCGTCGCCGGAGGCAAGGTGTACCTGACGACCGTAACAACCGACGGCAAGTCGAAGAAGCCTCAGATAGGCACGGAATATAGCAACGAGTACATCGCCGAACTGGTAAAACAGGGACTCCCGGAGGAGGAGGTTTTGAAGCGCGTCACTGAACGCGACGTCGAGTTGCCGAATGAAGTAACGATCCACTACCTGCTCTACTGCCTGGATCTGAAGAGCGGCAAGGCGGAATGGACAAAGGAGTTTCACACAGGCCGCCCGCCGGGAGGCCGCCATCGCAAGAATAGCTTTGTCTCGGAGACTCCAGTGACCGATGGAAAGTTTATCTATGTCTATGTCGCGAACCTGGGGCTGTGGGCGTTCGACTTGAAAGGCAGCGTTGTCTGGACCACTCCGTTGGAAGCGAATCCGATTTACCTCGATTTCGGAACGGGCAGCTCGCCGGCCCTGTCCGGAAACCTGATGATCATCGTTAGCGATAATCAAAAGCAGCAGTACATAGCCGCTTTCGACAAGCAAACGGGCAAGCAAGTCTGGCGCGTTAATCGAGACATCGGCAGTTCTGAACCGCCAAGGCAGCGGTCAGGATGGGCGACCCCTTACATTTGGAGGCACGCGCTGCGAACCGAAATCGTCGCGATTGGACCGGAGACCGTGGTCAGTTACGACCAGGCGGGGAAAGAGCTGTGGCGAATGGCGGGAATGGCGATGACGCCGATTCCGACGCCCTTCGCCTACGAAGGCCTCCTTTACATCAATGGAGGCCGCGGCCGTCCGTTGTTCGCGATTCGCCCCGGCGCCACGGGCGATATTTCTCTTAAGGAGGGCCAAACCTCTAACGAATTCATCGTATGGTCGCAGGCGCGCGGGGGAACTTATTTGCCGTCGTCGCTCGCTTATGAGGGAGCCGTGTACACGCTGACCGAGACAGGAATCCTGAATCGCTTTGACGCCAAAACCGGAAAACAGACCTACAAGACGCGGATTGATCCCGCTGCAACGGCTTTCACGACTTCGCCGTGGGCCTATAACGGAAAGTTGTTCTGCCTGAGCGAAGAGGGCCAGACGTTTGTCGTCAAAACCGGCGAGCAGTTCCAATTACTGCACGTGAATGAGCTGGATGACATGGCGCTGGCGTCGCCGGCGCTCGTGGGTGAGCGATTGTTGATACGGACCGAACATCGGCTCTATTCGATCCGCCGCAAGGGCTAGCGTCCGTTAGTTAGTTTGAACTGCACGGTGAGCGCATCAATGGTCTCTTGATTGTTGTGTTGCTTGCCGTGATCTAGGCGGCGAAGCAGAGGCAGCATAAGGGTCCCACACAATGCATCGGTCACTGAAAAGGAAGGGGCGTCCACGGCGTGGAAGACGAAAGAAGAATGGGATTAGAGCAAGAAAACAAGTGCCATGACGGAGCAAAGAAAGACTAATCCTTCAATAATCTTCTTGGTTTTGCATCTAAATGGGAAACCGTTGATTTACTTAGTCTTTCAATGTAATGCCCGCGAAAATCAGCCTAGCGTCTAAATGAGAACTTCAATCCCAATAGGGTACGTATTTTGCGTATCGTCTCGATCTATTGGAAGGATCGTCCGGCTTAATCCTCCCCTGTTGGATTGCATCCGCAATCACTCTGGATACCGCCTCCTTCTTGCTCTCCGGCAGTTTGAATCGATCTCGTAAGGTCGTGTTGGTCATTTTCTTATTCATGATCCACCGGAGAACAGAGTGCTGGAAACAGGCTCGTACACGTTCCTTTGCATCCATATCATCGAAGGATTTATGGGCGTACATGATTGCTAGAGTGTGCCTATCACTTACACGAAAATCGGGTGGCGGCAGTTGGTATATCTCGGCGTGCGCTATTACCCTATCTATCCCGAGCCCCTGTTCTTCGCAAATGCCTAACCGTCGCATAATGTCGGCAAGCTTTTCGTTTCGCGACTCATATTCATCAATGAATCGATCTGGTGAGATAATAGACTTACCAGGATTTGAAATCTCGATGCGATCACTATACAGCTCAATCGTCACGGATGTTCCGGTTGCTCTGAATTCCTGATGGATAAGAGCATTCGCAACTAATTCTCGTATCGCGATTTCGGGAAACATCTTCACTTCTTGACGGAAGGCTGGGCCGATTACATCGTTGGCTGGAATCTGAGCCTTAATGAAGCTAATCAAACTCGCAAAACCGAGAACGTATCCTTTGTTGCCGTGCGCAAAGACCCGACTATTTTCAAGTTTGTTAGGACCGTCATATACAATGACCCTTGGGCCTTTCCGGGTAAGGCCCTCGAATTGTTTTAGGTTCTTTGCGAATAGGACCGCACCAAGATTACTAATGGCATAGTCATGATTGCCTTCGGAGATCAGGTGTTCATTCTTGAAGCGTTCAAGAACGGCATCCCGATTTGTGGGATAGGTTTTGCCGGTCGTAGTAAATCTGAGTATCTAGCAGCCGAATCACGTCACTGGCGGAGCAATTATCGAGCGCTGTACGCCTAAACCATTCCGGATTCCCCTCATCGAAGATTTCACGAAGCCTTTCGGCGGTCATAGGTATCAGTTCTTCACCCGAGCGCATCCAATAGGCTCCCTCAAGATGACAGGCGGTGCCGCGATGTCGAGAGGGAACATGAAAAATTACAACTCGACCGTTTGGATGGCTCAACGCTTCCACTTTCACCAAGAAATGCAGTTTGTTGAGAATCTTCTGTTGAATGTCGCCGGGATTCTCAAATGCATTTGTCCCAACTACTTGTCTAGGAATCTTATTGGTGACGCCGAGAACCAATTTTCCGCCACGTTCATTGGCGAGAGCCACGCAATACCGAAATAGCTTTGTAGTATCAAACTGAGTCTTTGCTTCTTTGAATTCTAGGTTCTCGGTTTCTCGCGGCGCGTCCATCCATCGCTCCAAGTCTGCGATTGTGGTGGTCGCGCTCATAATCCCTACACGATAGAACACGCACTAGAATGAGACAAGTCATATTGTCTATTGATAGTATGTCCCAGTTTTGGGGTTTTGTGCTCGGATTCAAGTCCTTTCTTTCCATTGTATTCGCTCTGAGAGAACCTGAGAAGTAGTAAGCCGGGCACAGGCACGCATGGCAAATTGAATTGCTTTCGATGCTGCTCGACGGCCTCCCTTGCCCTCTTCGATCATTTCTCGGAGCGAAGCCAATCGAGCGAGCACGGCATCCCTCTGAACTGATTTTGCTTGAATCCGTCGAGACCTATTCCGTCCGGGCCGCGGAGTTGTGAAAGTAAGTTATTGCCCTAAACAGAAAGTGTGACCATCAACTGAAAGCGACCCGCAAGGTTCGCCGTTGTCGGCGTGCTTCTGAGTGTGGTTTGAGGTTTGCTGCTACGTGGTCGAAGCAGATGTTCGTCGACGCGTTAATCGTTCTCGGTAAGCCTCCCAGAATGGCCTACTGAAAAAAGCCACAGTTTATAATGTGGACGGAGAGAACATCAGGGTAAAGAAAGGGGCGGGGCGCTTTGGCTCATGACCGGCCAGCATAAAGAATCTCACCCGCCAACACGCGATCAGAGCAGTCAATGCGTTTGCCCCTATCAGCGTTCGCAGGATTGCAGCTTGTAAGACCTGACTTCTCGTGCCGAACGCAATCCCGCCAGATGTATTTATTGAAACACGCCGTTCCCGCTGTTTATGGCATTTCATCCCAAGAGACCTTAACGTGGCGCGCGCTCATCAGAGCGAGCCCGATACATTCTTTACCGCCGGCTTCTACGGCTTCCCGTGAGGGCTTACGCATCTCTCTCTTCGTGTGCCTGCCCGCGTGGATCAAAGCTGACCGCGGCCAAACCACATCGGGTCTGAATTGAACTTCGGCTTCTCTCAGGAGCGGCTTTGACTGTCCGAATACGCCTCAACAGCATAGCAGTTCGAATCATCTTCGCGTTGACTGCCGCGGCTTTTTGCATCGCGCTCGTAATGGCCTCGGTAAGCCGATTCGTAGCAGCGACGCTGGCCGATGACAGGGCGGTTCCGGATCCGGCGCTGCTTGCGCGGGTCTCCGACTTGTTTCCCGGTTCCGGCAGGCTGCATCAACGAGTCGCCGAATCCGAACTGGCGAAGGCGGCGCCCGATTCGAAGCTGGCCCGGGATCACGCGCGCTCCGCACTCCGCATCTGCCCAAAGAGCTACAAGAGCGCCGAGCTGCTCGCGGCCGCGGAAGAGATGGACGGCGACAGCGACGCGGCGGCCGAAACGCTTACACGGGCGTTGCTTGTTGCACCGAATGACGCGGGGCTCCGATGGCGACTGGCGAACGTGTTGTTGAGAAGGGGCAGGCTCGATGAAGCCGCCGCGCAATTGAAGCTCGCAAGCGCTCTCGATCCTCCGATATTCGCCGCCGCGATGGACGTGCTCTGGCGGGCTTCAGGCGGGAGCGTTTCTTTGCTCGAAAGGATAACCGGCGGCGCGCCTGATCAGCGCGTTTCGGCCGCGGTCTTCCTGTTGAAGCATTATCGAATCGACGAAGCGTGCCGGGTCTTCACGTCGGCGTCCGGGTCTTTCGTTCCAAACTCGAAACGGCTTGAGTTCGTCAACAACCTGATCGAGGCGGACGCAGCCGCTGAAGCGCGAGCCCTCTGGCTCGGCTTGATTGGAGTGGAGAGCGCGCCGCCGGTTTGGAACCGCGGTTTTGAGACCGACATTAAGACGTTTCGCTGCCGCTTCGACTGGACGTTGAAGCAATCGGACTTCGCGCGCTTAGCCATCGAATCGGGTACGGGACGAGGAGGCGGGCGAGCTTTGCGACTCGATTTTATGTCCCGAGACACGCCCAGGCTGGATGACGAACTGAGTCAACTGATCGTTGTTCGTCCCGGAGTCAACTACGAGCTTCGATTCTGGGCAAAGACAGAGCGGTTCGACGCGGAAGGCGGACCGGTGATCACGGTGGCGGCTGCCGCGAAGCGCGTCATCGGTTTCTCGGAGCCCGTTTCACCGGGATCGGCTGATTGGAGGGCGTATGCATTTAACTTTGCTACACCGCCGAGTGAAGGCGGACGGCAGGCGGCGCTCGTGATAGGCATACAGCGCCAGCCTCGTTTCGCGTATGAGAAACCGGCCTCGGGAACTATCTGGCTGGATGATTTCGAGTTAATCGAGAGATGAACTCCGAAGAAAAACCCATCGGTTCGGATGAAGCTGGCGGAGGCCTCGCGAAGGCGCTCGGCGTGGGCGTCCTCTCGACCGCCGCGTTTGCGGTCCTTGCTCACGGCGCCGTCGAACCATGGTCCGCGTGGGCGTGCCAGCTCCTGACTGCGGCGCTTGTATTGATATGGATCATCAAAGCGGTACGAGACCGGTGCGTCAATATTACCGTGCCGGGACCGGTGATTCCGCTGGCCGCGCTTACATGTGTGGCCGCGCTACAGAGCATCGCCGTGCGCAAGAGCGACGGATCTCTGCTGAGCCTGTCGGTCGATGTGGAAGCGACGCGAGGCGCCGCCCTCATGCTGGCCTTCGCTCTGCTTGCGTCATTGATGGCGGCTACTTTTATTCAGGGGCGGGCATGGTGGAGGCTCGCCGCTTCGTCGGTTGTCGTGTTCGGATTCCTGCTGGCGCTGTTCGCATTGCTTCAACACGTATTCTGGAACGGAGCCATTTACTGGCTCCGGCCCGCGCGAGCGATTGCATATGGTCCTTTCGTGAACCGGAATCACTTTGCGGGGTTCATCGGGATGTTGGCGCCAACGGCTCTTTCTCTCGCGCTGATGGCTCCGATCAGGCGGGAACTGAGGGCGCTTTATCTGTTCGCGGCCCTATTCATGGCGCTGGCGGAAGCGGTGTCGGTCTCTCGGGCTGGGATCATGAGCCTGCTGGCGTCGTCGTTGATGGTGATCGTATGCGTCAAGGGTTCGCGGCGCGAAGACGAAAGTGAAAGTTCGGCGAAGCACAGGGGACGCCTTGTAAAACTAACTCTCGCGGCCGCTCTGTTGATGATCACTGCCGGCGGCATAGTCTGGATAGGAGCCGATCCGCTTCTAAGCCGGGCCGCGGAAACAATGGGGGCCGCGCGCGGCGTATCGAACATCGCATCGGATCCTGCATCGTTTCTGAGCAGGGAGTGGATATGGAAGGATGCGTTCGCGATGTTTCGGGCAAATCCGGTTCTTGGAGTGGGCCTGGGCGGATTCGAAACCGCGTATCCTTCATATGGGCATGGCAACGGCCGCGTCGTCGTCGATTACGCTCACAATGATTATCTACAGGTTCTGACCGACTGCGGGATTGCGGGAGCCGTTCTTGCGGCCTGGTTTTTGTTTGCGGTGATACGGAGCATCATCGCGGCAACCAGAACTCGCGAGCCTCTGCTCAGGGCGATTGCCGTAGGCTTTGGCGCCGGCGTCGTCTCGATGCTGGTTCACAGCGCTTTTGACTTCAACCTTCAAATCCCATCGAACGCGTTGACGTTCTTGATTCTTGTCACTCTTGTATCTGGAATCGCGGGCCGTACAAGGCAAAGGGCCGCGACCGGCTTCTAACGAGATCACGTCAGGCAGGAGGTAACGATGATTCGCCCCGCGATTCACTTCGCTCTAGCGTTCTTACTGGCCGCATCCTCCCCCGCGCTTGCGGTTGTTGGACAGAGTAAGAGGGCGCAGACGCCTCAGTATCAGCAGCAGCCGGTCACACAGGCAGACGGGGGCGCCGTTGGAGTTCTTGTGTCGTCCGATGAAGATTACAAGATCGGATCGAGCGACATCGTCGAGATTCGCGTAGACGATGCGCCTGAACTGTCAGGGTTGTTCCGCGTCAGCGCATCGGGGCTCGTCGCGATGCCGTTCCTTGGACGCGTGGCAGTAGCGGGCAAAACCGCCGATGAGGTTTCTGATGAGATTGCCGGTCGGCTGCGCGGCCGGTATCTCATGAACCCCAATGTGCTGGTGGCGGTCCGGCAAGTCAACAGCCGGGCTTTCTTTGTTCAGGGCGCGGTGCACCGGCCCGGCGTGTATCAGATCGAAGGGCGTCCGTCGCTGCTTCGGTTGATCACGGTGGCGGGCGGCCTATCCGAGAATCACGGCTCGTCCGCGTTCATAATACGTGAGAACAAGCAACCGCCGTCGGATGCCGCCGCTCCAGCCGCGGCCCCTGATAATGCGGAGGGCGACGCCAGATATACATTGTTGAGCGCCAACATAAACGGGCTGCTCAAGGGCAGGTTCGATCAGAACCTGCCGGTCGAGCCGGGCGACATAGTAAACATCCCGCCGACCGATGTTTTCTTTGTTTCAGGAGAGGTAAATGCTCCCGGCTCCTTTCCTCTGAAAGACGGCACGACGCTGCAACAGGCGCTGTCGCTCGCGCAGGGGGCGACGTTCAAGGGTTCGCTGAAAGACGGGTTGATCTTCAGGGAAGACCCCTCGACCGGCAAGCGTGAAGAGATCAGGGCCGACTTTGCCGCCGTGATGGGCGGGAAGAAGGAAGACATCGTGATCAAGCCCAACGACGTAATAATGGTTCCGAACAGCAAATTCAAATCCGCGATGGCTCCGATCCTGAACGCGTTCGGCTACGGCGCATCAGTCGCCGCGGGCGGCCGCGTCATCAGGTGAGCCGGTTCCTCATTCACACAGGAAAGCACGAAATGGCACAAGAGAGAGTGGAACTCGAACGCGTATCGACGGCGCGAGTAGCGCTCGATGCCGCGCCGCCGCCGCGGTATCCGGCGCTGGCCGGAGCCGCCGGAACGGAGTACGGCCTTGGATACCCGGAAGAATACGGCCGCATTCATCTGCTCGAGGTGTGGCGAACGATCCGCAAACGAAGATGGCTCATCGCGGCCACGGTCGTGATAGTTACCTCAATCGTCACGGTCGAGATGTTCAGGATAAAGACGGCCTATCAGGCCTCCGCGATGATCGAGATCGGCAAAGACGTTCAGGCCGTACAAGGGCCAAGCGCGGCCGCGGTCCAGGACGACTCCGACAATTTCTATCCGCTGGTCAGAATCAAGACATACATGATCGAGTTGAAGAGCAGGCCGCTGCTGTCCGATGTGGCGGCGAGGTTGCGGCTCGATCAACGGCCCGAGTTTCTGGCGGCGGAAGACCGGAGGGGCGTCTGGAGCGCCATCAAATCGATCGGTGGCAGAAGCGCTCTGCGTGAAGCAGGCGAATCGCCGCCGGAACAGGCTTCGGACGCGGCGGATACGGACAAGCAGCCCGGTCCGGGAGCCGACGCAAACGATCTCGCGGCCCTCATTCGCGCGCTCGACAAGAATCTTTCGGTCGAGCCTATACGCGACACGCGGGTGATCAAGGTGGTGTTCACCCATACCGATCCCAAGCTTGCGGCCGAGGTAGTCAACGCGGTCACGCAGAGCTTTATCGCCAGGAGTTTCAGTACCAAGGCTGAAAAGTACAACAACGCGGCCAGTTGGCTGGATCGTTCGACCCGCGAGCTCCAGGCAAAAGTGCAGAAGGCCGAGCAGTCGGTCGCCGATTACACGCGCGATCACAATATCTACTCCACCGAAGGGAAAGAGACGCTGACCACGGACAAGCTCTCGCGGCTTCACGACCAGGTGATGCGCGCCGAGACCGATAGACTATTGAAGGGCTCGCTCTACGAAGAGCTGAACATGGGCAGGCTCGACCGGCTCTCGGAAGCATTCTCGGATCCCAAGATAAGCGAACTCACGAAGATCCGCGGTGAACTGGCCGCGACGTATGCGCAGTTGAGCGTCAGGTATGGGCCGGAGAATCCGCGGGTGGCCGAGAGCAAAAAGCAGATGGCCGAAATAGACAACCAGATTCGCGCGAGCCGCGCCTCGCTTGAAGCGCGGTTGAGAGCGGACTATGAAAGGTCCGCCCGCGATGAGGTGTCGCTGAAAGGCGCGCTGGATCGCGCCAAGACCGAAGCGGCTCGCCAGAATCAGGATGCGATTCAGTACGGCATCCTTAAACAGGACGTCGATACGGCGAAATCGCTGTACACCGAGTTCCTGCAAAAGACGAATCAGGCGAACCTGGAACTGGCTCAGCAATCGAGCGCGCTTCACGTCATCGAGCCGGCCGAAGTGCCTACGTTCCCGGTCGATGCGAAACGCCTTCAGGGTGTGCTGATCGCCCTCTTTGTGAGCCTGTGCGCAGGCCTGATCTTCGCGTTCCTGCTGGAGTATCTCGACAACACGATAAAGACGGTTGACGATGTGGCTAGATTCGTTCGCCTCCCCGCGCTTGGCGTTATCCCGATGATGACCGCGGGCAAGCGAGGCCTGGGACCGAAGCGGCGCGCGTACGCCCTGGCGGCCGCAGGACCGGCTGCCCGAGCCTTATTGGCGAGCCAGGCCGAGATCGTGGAATGCGACAGCGCGTCGAGCGCGGCCGAAGCCTACCGCGTCCTGCGGACTTCGGTGCTGTTGTGCGCGGCCGGCAGCCCGCCAAGGACGATCCTGGTCACCAGCGGCCAACAGGGTGAAGGAAAGACGACCACCGTCATCAATACCGCGGTCTCGCTGGCCCAGCTTGGCGCAAAAGTTCTGATCATCGATTGCGATCTGCGCCGCCCTTCCGCGCACAAACTGTTCAAGCTGCCCAATACCGCGGGACTGTCGACCTACCTCTCGCGGGAGATAGACGTCGAGGCATTGATTCACACACAGGAGCTGAAGAACCTCTCATTATTGCCGTGCGGCCCGATCCCTCCGAATCCGGCCGAGCTGCTGTCGTCGCAGAAGATGAAAGATCTCCTGTCCGCCATGTCCGAAAGGTTCGATCACGTGCTCATCGATTCTCCGCCGCTGATAAACGTTACCGATCCCATCATTCTTTCGACCATTGTCGACGGGGTGATTCTGGTCGTTCACGGAGGCAGGAGCACGCGGGACGTCGCCCGCCGGGCTCGTCAGGAACTGGTCAACGCAGGCGCGAAGATCTTTGGCGTGGTGCTGAACAACGTAGATATGAGACAGCACAAATACGACGATTATTATTGCTACTACTCGAAACAGTACGACAGCTACGGTCACGCACAGTGAAGCGGACGGTGTTGCTTGCGGCTGTCGGCGACGTCAACTCGCCCGCGACGTGGAGCGGTATCCCTTTCCATTTTCTTCAGGCGGCGCGCGGCGCGGGACTGATAAATCAAGGGCTGGCGCTGTCGGCCTCCGGACGAGACTGGAGAATTCGCCGGCTCGCCTGGAATGCCCGCTCGGTTCTGAAAGGCGATCATCACGGCGGCTATCAGTATTCCCCGGGGTTCCTCGAACGGCTTTGGGAACGTGATCGACGGCGGCTCGGCGGATCCGTAATCGTCAACTGCTTTCAACTCTTTCCTGACTCGATCGTGCTCGATTCCACGATCGAGAAGTGGTTCTTCATCGATCAGACGCTCACGCAGTTGTTCGATTTCTATGGTGAACGGCGCAAGATCGGCTCGTCGATTGCCGCCGATGCCGTCGCAAGGGAACGTGAAGGATACCTGGCCTCGGCTGGAGTTATTGCACATAGCCGATGGGCGGCTGACAACGTGATCTTCGGCTATGGCGTTCCGCCGGAGAAGGTTCACGTAGCGACGCCGGGAGCCAGCCTTGACGAAGCCGAGTACGAATGTTGGGAACGCGAGCGGGCGAAGGAGCCGCGGCGGGCGCCGAATCGGCCGGAAGAGCTCCGGCTGGTCTTCGTCGGCAAGGATTGGCGGCGCAAGGGGCTGGACAGGCTGCTCGCCGCATTCGGCCTGGCACGGAAGCTCGGCCTTCGAGCCACGCTCCGAGTCATCGGCGTAGCCAGACGCGCCATCCCGGCAAAGTACCGGGACTGTGACGGCGTTGAATGGGCAGGCTTCATCGACAAGCGGAACCATGCCTCTGAATTCATCAACGCGGTTGCTTCGTGCGATCTTGGCTGTCTTTTGTCCAGGGCGGAAGCGGGCGGAATCGCTTTCCGTGAGTATCACGCGTTGGGGCTCGGAGCGCTGGGCTCCAATGTTGGAGGCGCGGCCGAGCACATGATTCCCGAAGCTTCTCTGCTCATGCCGCCCGAGTCGTCTGACGAAGAGATAGCCCGTGCGCTGCTGGCTCTGCAGCGGGAACCCGAGCGGTTGTTGTCGATGCGACGTCACGCATGGGAGAGGCGGCGCACGGCGCTCTGGCGAGAATCGATAAGCCGGTTGATGACCTTCTGGCCGCACGCGCCGGACTGAGCGATATCACGATGCGGTTATCGAGTTTGATAAAGCACGCGCTTCCCTCTGCCGCGGTCAAAGCGCTTGATTGGAGGAAGCGCTTTGAAGCTGCCGGAGTGCCGCCAGCCCAATCGATTGCATATTCCCTGTCGCGCGCGGCCAGAGCGGATCTGTCGAATTCCCGAATCGAGCAGTTGCCGCCCGAACTGCGGCGGCGAATCCCGCTCGCCGTCGATGCCGGAGCCAACCGCGGCCAGTGGTTGTCGGCTTTGCGGCGGTTCGCTCGAATCGATCGCGCCGAGGTCTTTGAACCTAACCCCGAGGCGTTTAACGCGTTGTCGGCCATGTTCGCGACAGATGAGGGCATCAGGTTACACGAGTGCGCATTGGGGGCGGCGCCGGCGCGAATGGCGTTGAACGTGACCGCGTCGTCGGATCTCGCTTCATTGTTGAATCCGGCGCACGCGCTTAGAGCCAACTATCCCGGAGGCAGCCGTATTACAGGATCGCTGCCGGTTCAGGTCGTTCGGCTCGATGACGTGCTCGGGGAGGATGACCACGTTGACCTGCTGAAGATCGACGTGCAGGGCTTTGAGAAGAATGTGCTCGATGGCGCCCGGCGGACGCTGGCGAGGACCAGGGCCATCATCATCGAAATGAACTTTGTTCGCCACTACGAGGGCGAGTTGTCGTTCGGGCCGCTGTACGACCGGCTCATTGACGAGCTCGACTTCGAGTTCTGGGATATTTCTCCGCCGCATCGAAACACGGACGGCCGCGCGCTGTGGGCGGATGCGGTCTTTGTCAGAGTTTGAAAGAAAATGATCGACGCTTTCGAGACGCCGTTGGCCGCGCGACTCTTTAAATCTCTCCTTCGGTCCGCGCGGCCCAGGGGTTACATGCGGCTTCTATCCTGGATGGCACGGCTCGCGCCGTCGATGCGGAGCGTGAAAGTTCGCCTCGACTCCGACAGCTTTCTGGTGCTCGATCTCCGGAAGATAGATCATCAGCCCATCTTTCTGGATGGCGCGGTCACCTTTGAAGCCCAGGAGCGCGCGCTGCTCCACGCTCTCATTCCGCGCGGCGGCACGGCCATCGACGTAGGCGCGAATCAAGGCGTATACGCTCTCACCCTGGCCCGGATTGCAGGCGAGGACGGCCTGGTCATCGCCTATGAGCCGGAACCCCAGAGCCTGATCGCAAACGCGGCGCCCTGGTCTCAAATAGTCGTCAGGCCGTTCGCGGTCGGAAATTCCGAAGGCAGGGTCATATTCAGAAAAGAGAGATCGACCGCACTCTCGCACATCGTTCCCGGCGCCGAACGAAAGGCGCGAGACGTGGAACGGCACTGCGTTACCCTGGATGCCGAGCTTCACCGGCTGCGGATCAAGCAGGTCGATTTCATCAAGATCGACGTCGAAGGCGGCGAAGACCGCGTCCTGATGGGCGCAGCCGCGTTGCTTGGCTCAACAGACCCGCCGGTGGTGATGTTTGAAATCGTCCCGGCCTTTCGCTCGCGCTGGGTAATGGGAGCGATCGAGGCCTTGAGCCGGGTTACTCGCCGGCCGTGGCGCCTGTTTCGAGTTGGATGGGGGAAACCCACGGGTGAACTCCTGGACGGCAAGGAGCCCGACGGGCCTTGCAACATCATAGCGTTTCCGCCTTCAAGAGAGGCCGCGCTCATTCGCTTCCTGGCGCACACTATGCCGCCCGCTCTTCATAGAAGATGAGTTCCGCCGCGATCGACACGAAGTCCGCGACTGATTCGGCCGCAACCGTCCGGAGTGAGCCCGTCACGCCGGACTCGCTGGCCCGAGTGTTCGTTCGCGGAGGAATGAGCCTTGGCGCGGCGTACTCGATAGAGAGGGGGACCACCTTTCTCGCCGGTCTGCTCGCGGCCCGCATAGCCGGGGCATCGGCGTTTGGCGCATACGCGCTGGCTCTATCAACCGCGTCGATGGTTGCTTCATATTCAGGCGCCGGAATTGGCTCGACTGCGAACCGGTTCTCGGGTCAGTTCCAACGATCGAGTCCGGGCTATCGCGGCTTTGTGAGAGCACTGGCGCTCATCAGCCTTGCTTCGGCCTCCTTAGCGACGTTGCTCCTCTTGGCGGGATCGGGTCCGCTGGCGGCGGTACTCTTACACAACAGCGGTCTTGCCGGGCTTCTGAGAGGGGCCGCGTTCATGGGGGGCGCTGTAGTTTTGGCCGAATGCTGCAAGGGCTTTTTGATCGGACAGAGACGCGTCGGCGCGCTTATTCTGTGGTCAATCGTCTCCGGCGCGGGTTTGCTCGTCGTGTTGCCGCTGACCGCGAGAATCAATCCCGCGGCGATGATTACGGGCCAAACAGCGGTGCTGACAGGCGCGGTGGCCGCGGTGATCTTATTCAGAAGACGGCTTGGCCTTTCGCCGATTCGAGCTGACTCGAATGCGGTCGCCGGTCCGGCGATCAAGCCGGTGCTGATGTTCGGACTGGTTCAGTTGAGCGGGGTGGCGGGCATAAACATCGCGAGCTGGTGGATCGCCGCTCTGGTTGCCAGCTCCGACCCGGCGCTTCATCAGATGGGCTACTACTCGGCGGCGAATCAACTTAGAGCGCTGGCTTGCATAGCGCCGGGGCTGCTGGCCCAGGCGACCTATCCTCTGTTGAGCCGCGAGAGCGGCGACGCCTATGGCGGACCTGATCGAGTGATGGCGCAGGGCGCGATTGTCTCCACAATAATGGCGACCTGCGCGGCGCTTGCAATAGTGCTCGTCCTGCCGTGGGCGGTCGCGGCCATGTATGGCGCGTCTTTTATATCGAGCGAACCGGTTGCGGGGCTGCTCCTTGGCGCCGCCGTCATTCATATGGGAGGCATACCGGCGGCGAACCGGCTCAGCATCGTAAGCCCGCGCGCGCTGGCTCTGGTTAATGGTTTATGGGCGTTGCTGCTGTGCGGGTTGGGGAGTCTGTTTGCCGTTCGCTGGGGCGCGTTGGGTGCATCGGCGGCCTTCCTGATCGCTCACGCGTGCTCGCAGTGCTTTGTGATGTTTTGCCTCAAGTTGAGAGGCGCCTTGCCGCGGTTGCTCCTGCTTTCGTTTTTTGGAGGACTGCTCGCCGCGATGATGATTGCCGGTTTGGCGATGGCCCGAGTTTGGAACGTCGGGATTTCGCCCGGGGCGGCCTGTTTCACAACGGCGGGATGCCTGACCATCGTTGCAATTCTGTTCCGCGGCTTGAGGGCGGGCGCGGTGAACAAACCTGGCGCGGCGAACACCGCGGATGAGTGATGCCGAAAGGCGCGAAGACGGCGGGGCTTGCAACAAAAAGCGCCGCCGGGCAGCCGCCCTGCTTCAGAAAAAATCATGCTACACGTCCTGGATGTGCGCGCCATATGGCTGAAGGAATTCGCTTCGGCGCTGGCCCGGATCACGCCGACCCTCGGATGGATTCCCGAAATCAGCGCGGTGGGCGCGCTGCACTCCCGAGAACGCAGCGATTCGCTTGCGGACCCGAAGCTCAACATTCGGAGGTTCCCGCTTCAACGCGGATTCGCGCGCGCGCCTGTGAGCGCGGCGTTGCGGCCCGCTTCAAAGATAAATCGACGTCTTGCGGCGCAATCCCAGGAACCGTCCAGGGCGGTGCTCGTTTGCAGCTCGCCGCATTACGCGGATGTGGCAAGGGAGTGGCCGGGACCATCCGTCTACTACGTGACCGATCTGTTTGCTGCTTATGGCGAGAAGCCGGCCCGCATCGAAGCGCTCGATCGCCGCATGTGCGCCGCCGCCGATCTTGTTTGTCCGAACTCAAAGCGAATAGCCGAGTATCTGATTTCGATAGGTTGTTCAGAAACCAAAATAGTGGTCATCCCCAACGCCACCCGCGCTGAGAACGTTTCTGATAGCCCGATCCTGAGCCCCGATCCTCTGCCTGAAGGAGCAGCCGATCTGCCAAGGCCGGTTGCGGGCGTGATCGGGAACCTCGCCGAGAACATCGACTGGGTTCTGATGTCGGAGGTCATCGGGCGCACCCCGTGGTTGTCGTGGCTCTTTGTTGGGCCAACCGATATGCGGATCGCCGACCGAACTCAGAGACAGGCGCGGCTCGCGGTGATGCAGTCGGGCAGAGCGCGATTCACTGGCTACCGGCCGTACGGCAGCCTCCGTGATTACGCAAGAGCGGTTGACGTTGCCGTGCTGCCCTATCGAAAGCGTGAGCCGACCTATTCAGGCAGCTCGACCCGGTTTTACGAACACCTCGCCGCCTGCAGGCCCATCGTGTCGACACGCGGCTTTGAAGAGTTGTTGAGCAAGGAACCGCTGCTTCGGCTTGTTGACGGTACGGCTGAAATGGTGGACTCGCTCGAACACCTTCGAGAGAGCGGCTTCAAAGACGGGCTCGAACAGCGCCGTTGCGATCAGAGCCGCGGCGAGACATGGGAAGCGCGCGCCAGAGTAATGTTGGATCAAATCGGCAAGCTCAGCCTGTAGCACGATATGTCGATCACGACTGATTCGAGAACGATGCATTCGCCGCTCGAGGCCGCGGCCGTTTCAACCGCGGGCGCAAGGATTCGAGTTGCGATAGCGCTCTATCGCGACAACGCGATTGCGGGAGGATCGCTTCGCGTCGGAGAGACTCTCGCGAATTATCTCGAGGAAGCGAACGTTGAAGCCCATCTGATTTTCGCGTACGGCGGGCCCGGACCCGTGACCAGCCGCGCGCGCGCCGCATGCCACTTCCTGAATGCGGACGGGCGGTTTGACGCAGGGGCATGGCTTCGCGCCCGCGGCCTTATGAGAAAGCTGCAGCCGGACATCGTTCATTTTATGGAGCCGGTCGCGTGGCTGCGGGGCGCGTTGACGGGTACGGAGCCGATGAAGTTACTGCATCTGCACGGGCGCTTCAAACCTTCGTACATGAGCCGGCGCGGCAAGCTTCTTACACGCTCGATGTTATCGGCCTTCGACGCGCTGGTCTTCATATCCAACGAAGCGAGGCTCGATACGCAACGATTGGGGTGGGGCGAAGCGGCGGCTATGCATACCGTCTACAATGCAATCGACTGCAGCCTCTTTGATGATCTGCCCTCGAAGCGCGCGGCGCGGGAGAGGCTTCGCTTGCCGCAGGACGCAAGAATAGCCGGAATGACTTGCAGGCTGGTACGACACAGGGGTTGCGACGACGCGATTCGAATCCTGGAGCGTCTTGATCGGAGCTGGCATCTCGCGCTGGTTGGCGACGGCCCATACCGGGCCGAGTTGGAGCGCTTGGCCGGCGCGGTACGGCTTCAGAATAGAGTCCACTTCACCGGTTTGATGGATGATGTGAGGCCTGCTCTTGCGGCCTTCGATGCGGCCCTTTTTCTTGCGCGGTACGAACCGTTCGGGCTCGCCATCTGCGAGGCGATGGCGGCGGGCGTTCCAGTGTTCGCGCTGTCGGGCGAGAACGAGTTCGCGGAGGCCGAATACCCGTTGATCACGGATGACAACGCCGTTTGCGTCCCGCGAAACAGACCGCACGAATTTGAAGAGCGTGAGAGCTCGGAGACACTGGATCTGATAGCCGGGAGAATCCGGGACTACGGCGAGAATCCAGCCCGGCATCAGCGCATGGTCACCGAGGCGTATGAGTGGGTTCGCGAGAGGTTCGACGCGCCGGTTCTGGCCGCTTCGATGGCCGGGCTTTATAGAAGCCTCTTGCACGAAGGGGCGCGGGCGTGAGCAACGCCAGCTCTCAGATCTCCTGGACAACTTCGTCCCCAGTACCGGCCCTGTTGCGGGGCCTGGCGAAGCTCGGAATGAGGCGGGGTCTGTCGCGCCTTGCAAGCGGTATCGGGGGCCGGATTCGGGTTCGCTGCGGGACGGTGACTTTGCAGCTTGATCTGGCTTCGGCGCAGGAGCGGCATCTCTTTCTTGGTCTCAGCGAGCGCGAGGTGATCGCACTAACTCGAACGTTCCTCCGGGCCGGAGATACGGCGGTGGACATCGGAAGCAACATCGGATTTCATACGGCGGTGATGGCGAATCTGGCGGGCGCGTCGGGCCGCGTCTATTCCTTCGAGCCCAATCCCGATTTGCGCACCCGGCTGGACTACATCGTCGATCACAATCCGCTGAAGAACATCGAAGTCATACAGGCGGCGGTGAGCGACACCGGCGGCGAGGCGCTTCTACAAGTCTCCTCGCTCAGCGGGCTATCGAGCCTCCTCACCAACTGGAATCCCGAAACGACGATTCGAAGCGAGCGGGTTCCGGCCGTGACGCTGGATGGATTTCTTGAGGTGCGCGGCGTGGACTCGATTGCGGTGGTCAAGATCGATGTGGAAGGTCACGAAGCCGCTGTTTTCAAGGGTGCACGGAGCACGCTGGAACGGCGGGCGGTCAAGGTTTTCGTTTTTGAGCTAACGCCGCCGAGCCACCCCGCTTATTCGCGCCGGCGCACCGATGAAATGCTGGCAAGTCTCGAATCATGCGGGTATTCGCTGGTGAACTTGGCCCAGAACAAGGGACGGCGCAAAGCGCGGAACAGGGCCATCGATCGCCGCTCCATCCTGGATGAACCGGAGCGTCTCGCTCCCGGATATAACATCGCGGCCATAAGGGGCGGCGATCACGAAAGATAACGTGAGATGACTGAGCCGGTCAGGACCGCGCACGTAATCGGCGCGCTCAATTATGGCGGTGTCGAGACCTGCGCCTTGAACCTGCTGAGGGAGCTTCCGCGTTCCCTCATCGAGTCGCGGGTCTACTTCACCGGGGAAGCTCTCACCGACCGCGCCCAGGAATTCGCGCGGGCCGCCGCCGGATTCAAGCACGTTCCTTTCATAACGCCGCATCGCGTGAGGTTCATAAGGCGGCTGGCGGAGTCGTTCAGGGCGGACAGGATTGAGGCGGTCCTTTGCTACAGCTTCGGGAATCACGCGTGGGTGTCGATGGCGGCGGCGATCGCGCGAGTATCGCGCTGCTACGTTCGCGTGGGAGGGTCGCCGTTGCGCGGCGCGATGACCCGGTTGAAGTGCATCGTGCTCAGTCATCTTGCGCGCCCGTTCTGCGGCGGCGAGATCGCTCAGTCTTATCAGATCCGGCAGGAACTGGTCGCCGGGCTTGGCTTGCCCGCGCGCCGCGTTTGCGTAATCGAGAATTTCGTCGATGTCTTTGAAGTGGCTCGCAGAGCCGCTATCGGCCGGGCCATGCGTCTCGATGCGGCCGGCGTCATCATTATGGCGGCTCGCATGGATGACGCCAAGGATCACGCGACGATGATCAAGGCGTTCGCGGAACTCATTCGCGAGGGGCTTGCTCTTCGGCTCAGGCTGGCGGGCGACGGTCCTGCGCGGGCCGCTCACGAAGCTCTGTGCCGCGCGGAAGGAGTGGAGTCATTCGTTGAATTTCTCGGCGCCAGAAGCGACGTTCCGGAGCTGCTCGGGGCCAGCGACGTAGCCGTATTGTCCACTCACACCGAAGGCTTCGGACTGGCGATGGCGGAAGCCATGAGCGCCGGAGTGCCGATTGTCGCGACTTCGCTCGCCGTCACCCGGGAGGTTCTTGACGAAGGATTCAGCGGCTTGCTCGTGCCTCCTCGTGATCCCCATTCGCTGGCTGACGCGATAAAGCGGTTGCTGGCGGACCCGGCGCTGCGAGAGAGGCTTGTGTCAAGCGCGTTCGAAAAAGCCGCCCGCCGGTATGACATCGGCAGGGCGATTCAGGAATATAGCCTGTTGCTTGCGGGAACCCGCGCTCATCTATTTGCCGGACAGTCGGGCAGCGTCTTGAGCCGTTCGGTCAGAGTCCAGTGAACTCGCATATGAACAAATCCGGCTTCAATGATTGGGAGTCCCCGGCCGCGGGCGAGTTGGTGTTTCCTCCAATCGCGAGAATCGTCGCCGTCTGTCTTGCGGCCGTGATAGTGCTCGCTTTGATCAAGCCTCTGATTTTGGGAAGCGGGATGCCGCGGCTGCTTCCGCTCTTTGCCTCGATCGTGTCCGTCGTCTCTCTCGGCGCGGCAGGCATAAAACGGGATGCTTCAGCGTCGCTCATGCGCGTGGGATTTCACGCGGGGCTTTTCGCATTCTTCCTGTCTTTCCCGGTCATCTCGCCCGATGACCTTGATCCGAACATACCGGACGACGTTCATTGGGCTACGGGTTGGGTTCTGCTGCTGACGCTGGCCGGATTCGAGGTTGCGTATTCGCTGCGAATGCGAACGCGCCGGAAACCGAATCAGAAGCCGATGTGGGTCGTTATAAGACCGTACGATCAAAGATGGCTGTGCAGCGCGATGTGCATAGGACTCCTGGCGTGGGCCATAACGGTATGGGATTACGCGCGCTCGGCGAACGCATCGCTGAGCCAGGTAATACTAACAATGCGCGGACCGATTGAAGGCGCGACAGTCGAACCGGTGACCAGTCTTGGCGCGTTTGGTTATCTCTTCGGGATGGGGATCAGCGCGGCGGGCGTGGCGGCGTCGATTCTGGTCACGGCTTTCGGTGCGCGCATCTCGAAGAGCCTCAAGGCCGCAAGCTGGTCTGTGATTCTGACGTGCGCGGCCATCGGATTCTTGAGGGGCTCGCGAGCGGTGTTTCTTTATTCATTTGTACCGCTGGCCGCGACCTGCTGGACATTGTTTCAGCAGCGGCGAACCAACCGTTCGATCCGCTGGCTCTGGTTCGGCGCCGCGACCGGGCTCGTTATTGTAGCGTGGAGTGCTATCGCGGCGATGCGCGGCGCCGATATTCGCGCCTACGAGGGCGGGTGGGAGCACATATCACCCGTGATTCAGGCGCGAGGCGCGTTCGACATCTATTCGGCTCTGGCGGTGATAGTGAAGGCGTTTCCCGAGCAGATCGAATTCGAGCATGGATACTCGCTTGTGCCGCTCGCGCTCGGCTGGGTTCCGCGGACGGTGTGGCCGGAGAAGCCCTACCCGTTCAGCCTGTATGCCAGCCTCATAAACGGAGAGACCCTCGAAGTAAGAAAGGCGAGCATCGCGGTCGGTTTGCCCGGTGAAGGCTACGGGAACTTTGGATTGGCGGGCGCGCTTGTGTGGGGCGCGTTGATGGGACTTGCGTGCAGGAAGGGCGACGACTACATAAACGGGCTTCGGCACGGCCACCCTCTCTGTCTGCACCTGGCCGGCTTCGCGGGAATATGGGCGGCCATGATCGTCAGGGGCGGAGTGCCGGAGATGTTCTATATGGGTCTGAACGTCATCGCGATTCCGGTGTTGATGTCCCTCTATCTCGCGCGGCGCGGCAGAGCGCGGTATGGCCGCTCCGCCGCCGGCTTCGTTGAACCGGCAAGAACCCGAATACCTGTGCCTGAGACACCCGTGCCGGAGACATGTGCCCGTGCCGGAGACATGTAAATGAACGCGGCGGTCATCTATGAAAAGCTCGCGCCCTTTCACGTAGCGCGATTGGAGCAGGCGGGGCGGCTGTGGAAAGCGCGAGGATCAACCCTGGCCTGCATCGAGATCGCGGGCGAGCAATCAAGCTACCGCTGGCCCTCGATTCCAAGGAGTTCCGGTGAGTTCACGCTGCTAACGCTGTTCCCCAAACGCGAGAGCGGTGAACTGGCGGCGGGCGAGGTTCGTCAGGCGATCAAACAGGCGCTCGAAGATCTGGACGCGGATGTGATCGTGATCAACGGCTGGGCGTCCAGCGCATCAAGGGCGGCGCTCGCGTGGTGTTGCGGGCGCGGCACGCCTCGCGTCGTCATCTCCGACAGCCAGTACATAGACCGGCCTCGCCGCTTCTGGAAAGAATCGCTCAAGCGCTTCTTCGTCAAGCAGTGCCACGCGGGCTTTGCGGGCGGCAGCCCTCACGTTCGCTACCTTCAATCGCTCGGGCTGCCGGCAGGCTCATGCGTGGTTGGTTGCGACGTTATCGACAACAGCTTCTTCGGCGCCGCCCTTCGAAGAAAACTCGAAAATGGCGCCGGAAACACGCCGGAGGTAATGAACCTTTTGAGCTGCGTGCGGCTTCTCGAAATCAAGAACATCCCTTTCGTGCTTCGGACGCTGAAGAGGTTGACGATCCCATGGAAATGGACCATCGCGGGAGACGGCCCCGAGCGCGAGCGGATTTCACGGCTCCTTGACGCGCCCTCGCTGCGCGAGCGCGTCGTGATGATCGGACGCGTCGACTATGACGGGATTCCGCCGGTGTATGAAGCCGGCGGGGTCTATCTTCAGCCGAGCGTTTCGGAACCGTGGGGACTTGCGGTGAATGAGGCGATGGCGTCAGGGCTGCCGGTGCTGGTTTCCAAGCGCTGCGGATGCCGCGAAGACCTGATCACCGAAGGCTTGAACGGCTATGTATTCGATCCGACGAATTCCGACGATCTCGCGCGCGTTCTGAACCTGATGTGGGCCCGCCGGAGTGACTGGCGCGAAATGGGGCTTCAATCAAGCATGCTGATTCGATTCTGGTCGCTCGATCTGTTCAGCCGAAGCCTGTGGCGCGCTTGCGAGATCGCGATTCAACGGGCCGCCGAAAGCGAGGGGCGGCGCACCGGACTCGATCTGCTGTGGCGGCTCGTGTGAGTCTCGTGAGTCTCGTGTGAATAATGAGAGTGCTTCACGTTGTCCCCAGCCTCAACTCCGAATCCGGCGGGCCGGCCAGATCAGTGCCCGGGCTTTGCCGCGCGCTTGCCCGAGCCGGGGCCGACGTCACACTGTATGCCGCTCATTCAAACAGCGGCGCACTGACAATCGAGCCTGCCGGCGAGCCCTTTCGATGGCGTCTGTTTGGATCGCTCGCGGGCAGGCTGGGCGCGGCCGCGAGGATTCGGGATGCCATTCACCGGCGCGCGTACGAGTTCGACATCATTCACATTCACAGCTTGTGGAATCCGGTCGCGACGCTGGCTGCGATGGCCGCGCGGGAAAAGTCCATCCCCTATGTTCTGTCGCCGAGAGGTATGTTGAGCCGCCACAGCCTGAGAATATCTTCCATCAAAAAGCGGGTGTACGGCGCGCTGTTTGAACGGAGCACGGTCGAAGCCGCTGCCGCAATCCATTTCTTGAACGAGCGCGAGCGCGCCGAGTCAGGTTCGCGCGGGTTTCGCCTGCCGGAAAGCTTTGTCGCGCCCAACGGCGTTCCCGCGGGTCTTGAGGCAATGGACGGCGAACGCTTCCTGGCGAGATTCCCGGAGCTTCGCGGACGAAGGCGCCTGCTGTTTCTTGGCAGGCTTCACCGCATCAAGGGACTGGAACTGCAGATCGAAGCGCTCAGCAAGCTGGCGCGGCCGCATCCGGATCTGGTTTGGATTGCCATTGGTCCCGATGGCGGCGACCTGAAGCGGCTTCAACGCCTGGCCGTAAGCAAGCGGGTCGATGCGAATGTCAAGTGGCTTGGCGCAATCGACGGCGATTTGAGATATGCGGCGATTGCCGCCGGGGACGTTGTGCTCCAGACCTCCGAATACGAGTGTCACTCGATGGCGGTCAATGAAGCGCTTGCGGTTGGCGCCCCTCTGGTTGTGGCCCGCGCGGCGGGCGCCGATTGCGTCGAACAAAGCGGCGCGGGTTTCGCGGTCCCGCCCGATGCGGATGCTATCGCGAGGGCCGTTGAAGAGATACTCAACTCTCCAGGCCTTGCAGCCGGAATGCGATTGAACGGCCGCCGCTTCGCGAGAGAGGAACTGAGCTGGGACGCGATAGGCCAATCGGTTCTGTCTCGATACGAAGAACTCATTCACGTTGCAGTTCCGGCTTTGCCGGAACACCGCGCCCCAGGCGCATCAGTCGCGCGCGTTTTTTGAGGGACAACAGGCAATGTGTGGAATCGCAGGTTTGACCGGCGAGTTTTCTGGATTAGCGGCGGAGTCGGCGATCCGCGCAATGCTGGACAGCCAGATTCACCGCGGACCGGATGATGACGGCATGTTTCTGCTCGAGGAGGGCGATGCGGTCATAGGCCTGGGCAGCAGGCGGCTGGCGATCCTCGATGTCTCGGCGGCAGGCAAGCAGCCGATGGTGAATCCTGACACGGGCGACGCGCTGGTCTTCAACGGCGAGATCTATAACTTCAAGGAGCTGCGCCGCTCGCTCGAATCTTTCGGATATGCTTTTCGAAGCGGCAGCGATACGGAGGTGATCCTCCGGGGCTATGAGCAATACGGCAGGGAGTTGCTTTCGCGGCTGAGCGGGATGTACGCGCTCGCGGTATGGGATCGGCGCGCGAGCTGCTTGCTGCTTGCGCGAGATCATCTTGGAATAAAACCTCTCTACTATTCGCTGATGAAAGGCGGCGGCCTGATCTTTTCGTCCGAGATTCGCAGTTTGCTTGCGTCATTCATGATCGCTCCCGAGGTGAATCAAAAGGCGGTCGCCGGGTATCTGGCGTACGGTTCGGTGCAGGAACCTCTGACGATCATCGAAGGCGTTGCTCAGGTTCCAGCCGGCGCGTGGATCGAAGCTGACGCGTCGGGGAGGATAACCGGCAGCGGCGTGCACTGGTCGATACCGGAGACCGAACCGGGCAACACGTCGATAGCGGCTCTCGCCGAGGAAGGCCGCTGCCTGCTCGAATCCGCGGTCGCTTCACATCTTGTCAGCGACGTGCCTAGCGGCATTTTTCTGAGTTCAGGGCTGGACTCGACGGCCATCCTCGGGCTCGCGAGAAAGAGATCGCAGGAGGTTCATGCTTTTACGGTATCGTTTCCGGACGATCCGGATTTCGACGAAAGGTCGATCGCGCTTTCCAGTGCTCGCCGTCTGGGCGCCGTCTATCACGAGTTCCCGATTGAATCCCGAGTCGCCCTCGATTGGACAAGAGAGGGCCTCGATCGAATGGATCAACCGACTATGGACGGCCTGAACACTTACATAGTTTCGAGAGCGGTACGCGAGCAGGGAATCACGGTGGCGCTGTCGGGCCAGGGCGGCGACGAAGTGTTTGGAGGCTACCGTTCATTTCGCGGCGTGCCGCGATGGCGGCGCCGCGCGCAATGGATGCAGCCGCTGCCTCAAGCGGTCAAGGGAGCGCTGGCGGCCGCGGCCGCCTCGTATTACGGCCGCGTGGTTCAGAAGAAATTTCACGATCTGGCTCGCAGCGGCCCCGACCTTTCCGGAATCTACTTCCACTATCGCCGCTTGATGTCGAACGCGGATCTTGAGTCGCTGGGCTTCACCGCGGAAAGCCTGGGTCTGTCTCCGTCGTTTCACCTCGCGGGCGCGGGCGCCGGAACTTCGTGCATCATTCCGGGCGACGGCGTCGCATCGGTGAGCAGGCTCGAATCCGTCTTTTATCTCGGCAACACACTGCTCAGGGACGGCGACGTATTCGGCATGGCGAACTCAGTCGAGATAAGGGTGCCCTTTCTGGACAAGGAACTGGTCGATTGGGCGTTCAGGATCCCGGGGGACGCCCTGCTGCCCGAAGGCGCGCCGCCGAAGTTCCTCTTGAGGAGGATGTGCGGCGAGTTCTATTCGCCCGAGCAAATCTATCAGAAGAAGCGCGGCTTTACGTTGCCGCTCTCGAGATGGCTCCTAGGGCCGCTTCGGGGGTTCATGGAAAACTGTCTGGAGTCAGTTAAGGAATCCGGCCTGGTAGATCCGGAAGGCGTGGACAGGCTTGTCGAAGTTTTTGTCCGAGAGCCGCAAACCGCCGCCTGGTCCCGTGTGTGGTCGCTGGTCGCGCTTGGCCATTGGCTGTCGATGCATCTCGCGCGAGCCGCGGCCGGAAGCCCCGCGCAAACCGCGTTGTTAATATCGTGAAACCAGAAGCAGCTCTCTCAGTGATCATCCTCGCCTGCAATGAAGCGGCGAAACTGCCCGACTGTCTTGCAAGTCTGCAGGGACTGGATTGCCCGGTTTACGTTGTTGATTCGGGCAGCATCGACCAGACGGTCAGGATCGCCGAAGAATGGGGAGCGGCGGTATTCGCGCATCCATTCGAGAATTACTCCGCGCAGCGGAACTGGGCTCAAACTAATCTGGGCATAGACACCGAATGGATTCTCCACCTGGATGCGGACGAGCGGCTGACGGCGTCGCTTGTGAGCGAGATCCGCGAGGCGATCGGCTCCGCGCCTGAAGAGGTTTCGGGATTTCTTCTTCGAAGGCGCACCGTTTTTCTGGGGCGGTGGATCAGGCATGGCGGACACTATCCTTCATACCAGATGAGACTCTTTCGCAAAGGCCGGGGCAGATGCGAATCACGATTATACGATCAGCACTTCATCGTGACTGGCGCGGTGAAGCGTTTGAAGAACGACTACATCGACATCGTAGCGTCAAGCCTTGAGCAGTGGACGCTGCGCCATTTGCGATGGGCGCGAGTAGAAGCGCTCGAGATGAGGGGAGTGGAAGCCGGCCGCCCGGGCCGCCTCCGCGCGAAGCTGCTGGGCGATCCAAGGGAGAGGCGTCGATGGCTGCGTGAACAGGTTTACGCCCGGTCGCCGGTCTATCTGCGCGCTGTTTCCTATTTTCTTTATCGATACGTGATCCGGCTCGGCTTTCTCGACGGCAGGCAGGGATTTGTTTTCCATCTTCTGCAAGGGCTGTGGTATCGCATCCTGATCGATGCCTATGTCGCCGAAGCCGTATCGCCGAAGGCGATCGGCGAGCGCGAATCAGGGGACCGTGACCAGGCCGCGCTCGCCCGTGACTCCGCTGAGTTCTCGTAACCAGATCGATAGCGCCTCTTAACCGATCATCAATCGCAATATGCTGATACTTGGAATCAACGCTTTTCATCCCGACGCAGCCGCCGCGATCTATGCGGATGGACAATTGATTGCCGCGGCTGAAGAAGAGCGGTTCAACCGGATTAAGCACTGGGCCGGCTTCCCCGTTGAGTCAATAAGATATTGCCTGCAAGCCGCCAACGCGGAGATCAAAGAAGTGGATCACGTGGCCGTTTCACGAAATCCAAGAGCGCGCTTTTTCGACAAGGTGCTGTTCGCGCTGCGGAACCGCCCGCGAATAAGCCTGATTCGCGACCGACTGAGGAATGCGGCCCGGATGGGCGACCTCAGGGCGCTGCTTGCCGAAGCGCTTTCGGTAGACCCGGCAGGAATGAAGCAAGCGCAGCATCATATCGAACACCACGACGCGCACATGGCGTCAGCGTTCTTTGTTTCACCGTTTGATGAGGCGGCTTGCCTGTCGATCGATGGCTTCGGTGATTTTCTCAGCACGAAGTGGGGCATTGGGCGCGGTACTACGATCGAGCCTCTGGGCGCGGTCGCGTTTCCTCACTCGCTGGGGATCCTCTACACCGCCGTAACCCAGTATCTCGGGTTTGCGAGTTTTGGAGATGAGTACAAGGTAATGGGGCTTGCGCCGTACGGCGAACCTGAGTTCGCGGAGACCCTCAGGGCCGTCATTCGGCCTTCGGCGCACGGGTTTGAGCTCGATCTCAGTTGCTTTCGGCATCACAGCGAAGGCGTTTCCATGACCTGGAACAACTGCGCGCCGGTCCTTGGAGCGGTCTATTCAAACGAGCTTGTTCGCAGGCTTGGTCCCTCGCGCAAGCCCGGTACGCCCCTCGAATGCAGGCACAGAAACATAGCGGCATCGCTTCAGCACGTGACCGAAGAGATCTACCTGACGTTGTTGCGGCGGCTTCAAGCGGCTACCCGTGTGAAGTCGGTTTGCATCGCCGGCGGCGTCGCTTTCAATAGTGTCGCGAACGGAAAAATACTCCAAGAAACCGGTTTCGACCGTGTCTACATTCAACCCGCGGCAGGCGACGCGGGTACGGCGATCGGCGCGGCGGCGGCCGTGAGGCACACCGCTCTGGGCTTCCGCCGAGAATTCATGATGAGCCACTCATACTGGGGGCCTGAGTATTCGGCTTTCTCGATCAACTCGGCCCTCGATCGCGCGCGCGGCAAACTTGATGCGGTCAATACCAGCCGGCAAGGAGTTGATGACGACGATGCCGTTTGCGCATACGCCGCCGAAGCGATCTCATCGGGCCTGGTTGTCGGATGGTTCCAGGGGCGCATGGAATGGGGTCCGCGAGCGCTCGGCAACCGGAGCATTCTGGCTGATCCGAGAAACCGGGAGATGAAGGACATCCTCAACACGAGGATCAAGAATCGCGAGTCGTTCAGACCCTTTTGTCCCTCGGTGATTGCCGAGCGCATGGACGACTACTTCGAAAGCTCCTACCCGGAGCCGTTCATGATCAAGGTGTATACCGTGAGGCCGGCCCAACGCGAGGTTATTCCGGCGGTAACCCACGTCGATGGCACGGGGAGGGTTCAAACCGTCAGGCGGGAAGACAACCCGCTGTATTACAAACTGCTGGAGAGATTTCACCGGCTAACCGGCGTGCCGGTGCTCCTGAACACTTCTTTCAACGAGAATGAACCGATTGTCAGATCGCCCGAGGAGGCCATCGACTGTTTCGCAAGAACCGCCCTTGATGTGTTGATCATCGGGCGGAACATTCTCGCCAAGCCCGCCGCCGCTTCATTCCATGCCGTGAATAAGGCCGTCACAGCCGCTTTGACGGCCACGCAGCCGGCGGGTTCAAGGTGAGAATACTGCTCCTGAATCAGGCGTTTTATCCAGATGTCGTCAGCAGCGCCCAGCACCTGGCCGATTTGGCTCGCGGCCTTATTGAAAGAGGCTGCGAGGTTACGGTCGTGTGCGGCGACCGCGGTTACGACGACCGGCGGACGCGGTTTCCCAAGGACGAGATCTGGAAGGGCATTTCAATAAAGCGGGTCTCGTCATTCGGCTTTGGAAAGGGCGCAAGATGGCGCCGCGCTTTGGACTTTGGAAGCTTCCTGTTCCGCGCCGCGCTTAAGCTCACCGCGGCGCCGCGATTCGACGTGGTGATATGCCTGACGTCGCCGCCGTTCATCTCGCTGCTCGGCGTCCTGTTTACCAGGTTCAGGGGCGGCCGCCTGGTGTTGTGGGTGATGGACTTGAATCCTGATGAGGCCATCGCCGCGGGCTGGCTTAAACCCGAGTCGCTCAGCGCAAAGATTCTTAAGGCGATAAGCAGGCGAACGTTTCGGTGGTCGGAGAAGGTGATCGTCCTGGATCGATTCATGGAAGAGCGTCTTTTGCGTGACGGTGTCGCCGGCGAGAAGATCAGGGTCATACCGCCGTGGGCCCAGGACGATTCAGTCCGGTATGACGAGGAGGGCCGGAATCGGTTTCGGCAGGAACATGGATTGGCGGGCAAGTTCATCGTGATGCATTCGGGCAATCACAGCCCGTGTCATCCGCTGGATACGTTGCTGCAGGCAGCCCGTGAACTGGCTGATGACGCTGGAGTGCATTTCTGTTTTGTAGGCGGCGGCAGCGAGATGAAAAAAGTAAAAGCCTTTAAGAAAGCGCACAACCTCGAAAACATTTTGTGCCTGCCCTATCAGCCGATGGATTCATTGCCGGGCTCGCTTTCATCGGCCGATCTTCACGTTGTCGTCATGGGCGGCGAGTTTGTAGGAATCGTCCACCCCTGCAAGGTGTACAACATTCTGGCGCTCGGCTTGCCGGTACTGTATATCGGACCGACATCGAGTCACATTGAAGACCTGGCGGCGCGCGACAGCGAATCCAGTCTGTGGCATCGAACCCGGCACGGCGACGCCTCGTCCGTGGTTAAGGAAATACTGGCGGCCCGGCAAAGCCGGGAGGCTTGCACTCGGCGCGGCTCACACGCTGCTTATTCGAAATCAATCCTGTTGCCGCGTCTAATCGAGGAAGCGGTCTTCCCGCCGTCGAGCGCCGCGGCCGCTTCACGTTCTCTGGATGCCCCTGCATCGGTTACTCGCTGAGTTGAAGTCCGTTTGAGCCAGGCTCTGAATCTTCAAAGTGATTTCGACAAATGCCTGACTCAATCGAGGCATTGCAAACGCTGATCGAGCCGCACGGTGAAGGCCGCAGGAGAGTTTTTGCGGACCTGAGCTTCGGCTCACGGCGAGGAGGTCGGATTATGTCCGAGCAGGTGAGAGTTCTAGTGACCGGCGCGGGCGGATTTATCGGGCATCATCTAACGAAATACCTGGCGGACCGCGGTTATTGGGTTAGAGGCGTAGATATCAAGGAGCCGAATTATGAGCCCACGGCCGCCCACGAGTTCCGGCCGCTCAATCTCCGGTATGAGACAGACTGCCTTCGTGCTACGAAAGGCATTGATGAGGTTTACGCGCTGGCGGCGAACATGGGCGGCATAGGGTTCATTGAAAACAACAAGGCGGTCATCTGTCACGACAACAGCCTTATCAATATGAACACCATCGAAGCCGCGCGCTTGAACGGCGTGAAGAGGTTCTTGTTTACCTCGAGCGCCTGTGTGTATCCGGGCTATTTGCAGAACGAGCCGAACCCGGCGCCGCTGAAAGAGGACGATGTTTATCCCGCCGACCCTGAAGACGGCTACGGCTGGGAGAAATTGTTTATGGAGCGCGTGTGCCGGCACTACCTGGAAGACTACGGGCTGCCGACGCGAGTCGTCAGGTTTCACAACATCTTCGGCCCCCTCGGCGCGTTTGAAGGAGGGCGCGAGAAGTCTCCTGCGGCCATATGCAGAAAAGTCGCGCTCGCGCGCGAAGGCGAAGCCATTGAGGTTTGGGGTGACGGAGAGCAGTCAAGATCGTATTGCTACATCTCCGACTGCATCGAAGGTCTTCATCGCATCATGCGATCCGGCTGGTCCAGCCCGATCAACCTTGGACAGGATCGATCCGTCACCATCAACGAACTGGTTGATATCGTGGCCGGCATAGCGGGCAAAAGAATAATGAAGCTGTATGACCCGTCCAAGCCGCAAGGCGTCCGCGGCCGCAACAGCAACAATACCTGTCTGAGACAGGTCCTGGGTTGGGAGCCTTCTACTACGCTCGAAGCAGGGCTCGCAAAGACCTATGAATGGATAGCCGGGCGATTGAACATATCCAGGGCCTCCGCAATCGGGTCCGCCGCCACGCCCTAAAAACGCATAGTCCCGTCAACCGGTCGAGTGTTTTTACCCGAAGATCACCGCCTGGCTGAATCGAATCTATTTACGATTCCGCCGGCCCCAGAAACTCCTGAGAGGTTCCATGGCGCTGACGTATGTCACTGCGTTTCTGACCGCGGTTGTGCTGTCGTTTGTTCTGACGCGCTGCGTCCGCAACATCGCTCTGTCAAGGAACTGGTTTCCCGCGCATCACAAACATCACATTCACGGCGGCCATGTTCCTCGGCTGGGCGGAGTGTCCATCTTTGTAACCGCCGTCCTGCTGATGGCGGGAGCCGGCGCGGCGGCGAAGTTATTCTCGATCGATCTCGGGTTCAATTTTGCGGCGGCAGCGGGACTGCTGATTCCGGGCGCGCTGGTCTTTGGCGTGGGTTTGTACGACGATCTTCGGCCGATAAAGCCTGGGACGAAATTCATTGCCCAGGGCCTGGCCGCGCTGATGCTCCTTGCTGGAGGCTACGGAGCGCCCTCGTTCGGTCTGTTTGGAGCGAAATATTTCCCCTGGCTGTCGGCGCCCGCAACTGTTCTGTGGGTCATTCTGATTTCAAACGCATTCAATCTCATCGACGGCCTGGACGGACTAGCGGCTGGGTCCGCGCTGTTCTCAACGGTAGTAGTGCTGGTGCTCGCGCTGATTACTCACAGTCCGCTCGTATCACTGATGGCGCTGGTGATGGCGGGAGCGATTGCGGGGTTCCTGCGCTTCAACTTCAACCCCGCTACGATCTTTCTCGGCGATTGCGGGAGCTTGTTTATCGGATTCATGCTCAGCGCGCTCGCGCTTGCGGGATGTCAGAAGACGCCGACGCTGGTGGCCGTCGCCATTCCGGTCGTATCTTTCGGATTGCCCATTGCCGAAACGGTGCTATCGGTCCTCCGCCGTTCCTTGAGCGGGCAACCGCTCATGCGGCCTGACCGCAACCATATTCATCACAGGCTTCTTGAACGCGGGCTGTCACAGCAGCAGGCGGTCATCACGCTTTACGGTGTGTCCGCCATATGCGCTTTGCTCGCGCTGTTCCTGCTCTATCCGGGCGGCGGATCGATAGGGATTGTTCTGGTAGTGCTTGGAACCGTGGTCTCATTCGGGGTCAAGGGGCTCCACTATCCCGAGCTTCGCGAGCTTGGGCGCGCCGCCCAGCGAACGGTTGATAGAAAGAAGACCATCGCTAATAACGTCGCTGTGCGCAGGGCATCCGAGCGGCTGCTGAATGCGCATAACTTTTTGGAGATTCGCACCGCGCTGATCGATGGTTTCTCCGTGAATGACTTTGATGGATTCAGCCTTCAGCTCGACAGCCGCGCCCAGCGCTTTGGCCCGGATTGCGGTGTCATACGATGGGAGGATACAAGCGAGTGGGCTCATGCGAGCGCTGAGACTCCGACCGCCGAGTGGCGGCTCGTTCTTGATCTGATCGGATCAGACGGACGGATGCTTGGATACCTCAATCTCTACCGATTCTATTCACACAGCAAACCGGCGCTGGTTGATGTCAATCTCATAACAGCCGAGCTGAGAGGCTCGCTCACTGAAGCCATCGAACGGCTCCTGAATCAGGATGAGACCGCCGACCTTCGAGTGCCGGCAAAGGCGGACAGGATAGCGAACCCGCTGCTGGCCTCTTAATGGACCATAGATCAACAGAAGGCTCTTCATCAGAGTGAAGCCGAGTAAAGAAGCCGCGTAAAGCTGAGCTTGAGCTGTGCAGCCTCCCGATGCGAGGCGCGCTTGTTCCAACCGAGGAAAAAGAGGTGTGGTTATGAAAGTGAAAATACTGAGATCAGTCCGAAGCTCGTTTAAGAGATTGAGCCGTTCAATTGTGGCGTGCGCGGTCGCGAGCATGCCGCCGCTCTATTCGCCGCCGTTTCCTGCGTCCGCGCGCGTCGAGCCGGGGGCGAGCCGGCAATCAGGGCAGCAATCAGGCCAGCAATCGGGCCAGCAATCAGGGCAGCAATCAGGGCAGCAATCGGGAGGATCGTCAAATCGGCTCCAGGAGCCGTCCGGGACGATATTCGGCAGCGGGCAGATCACGCTCAACGGAAACACGGTTCCGAGCGGCGCGACCGTGTTCAGCAACAGCACGGTTGGCGCGGGCACGGTCAACCCGGTCGTGGTCGATCTGGGTTCGATCGGGAGAATCGAACTGGGAGCAGGCGTTACTGTGACGTTGACCTTCTCACCCGAGCAGTTCAGCGTCGCCCCTCATCAGTGCACTCGCATAAAGATCCGGGTTGTGCAAGGCGCCGCTGAGGCGAGATTGAGCAAAGGCATAAGGCCTCTGGCGGGTGACCGTGAAGACACGCTGACGGGAGTGTCTGAGATAGTGGCTCAAAAAGGCTCTATCCTGTCGTTGAACTGCGGGACTGGAAAGGCAGCGAGCGCCGTGGGCGGCGCGGCCGGTAGCGGAGGCGGTCTGTCGGCGCCCCTGATTGGCGTCATCAGCGCTGTCGGAGCCGCGGGCGCGGCTGCGGTCGGAGTCGCCCTGTCGCGCAATTCCGATTCCCGAGAGAACAGAGTAAGCCCGAGCGTTCCGTGACCTCCGCCATCATTAATAAATCCAACACAGATCCAACCTGAACCGATCGATCTCAGAACCGCTCCTCCTGTGCTGGTTAAGAACCGGTCTTCGGTGTGCTTCACACCATTAAGCGGCGAAAAACGTGCGACGGCAATTCGCGAGGAAAGAGCAACCTCTTCAGCCAAATTTGCGCTGCAGCAATTCGCGTCATGGGATGCGCAAGTCGGCCAGATATAGGCCGACCCTTGATCTCAATTTCTCTCCGCTCCCAGAATCAATGCTCAACGGTTAATGAGCACGTCACATTCTTATTACACTTTTATTTATCGCTCACCGTTGAGAGGTAACATTACTAGAATGTCGCCTTGAGAGCGTATCCCGTGACGGTTCGCGATTAGGCAGGGCAATTTTCATTATCTTCTGATTGACAAGCCCTTTGCATACCTATAGAGTTCGCCACGAATCGAGCTTAGCTCACTCTCTTCTTCAGCTTCTCTGGAACCATCCAGTCCATCTGAATCTTACACAGCTCACCTACACAAAGGAGCTCGAATGTTTATAGGTAACGTGACGCTAAAACTGAAAGCGAATACCGCGCCGGAATTCAACAGCTTAATTGAAAACGAAATTCTTCCGATGCTTCGCAAGCAGCAAGGCTTTCGCGATGAGGTCACCCTGGTCGCCCCGGAACGGTCCGAGGCAATTTTAATCACTTTCTTTGAGTCGAAAGAGAACCTCGAGACCTACAACCGCACCGCATATCCCGAGCTATTAAAGATCGTCGCGAAGGTCGTTGATGGAACGCCCAAGACCGAGACCTTTGAGCTTTTCACCTCAACACTCCACAAGCTCGCCGCCAAGGTGTGAGCCATGCAGGACTATAGGGAGGGCGGATTGACTGCCCTCTCGACACCCTTCTGCTCTTTGGCAAACAAACGGAGATGCGCCTGGGTCAAACGTGATCCGGGCGGTCAACCGCCTGAAGAGCGGACCATCGTTCACCTGTTAGAGGCTTCGCCCGAGAATAGTAATCGCCCGCAACCGTTTCCCGCGAATCGCTCGGCCTGCTTCCAACTTCACCAAAGGAAACTCATTATGTCAGCTAAATTGTATGTTGGTAATCTCTCGTTCGATACGACGAGTGATGAAATACGCGATCTTTTCAGCGAGGTGGGCCCCGTGGAATCGTGCCAGGTGATAACGGACCGAGACACAGGCCGATCGAAAGGCTTTGGCTTCGTAGAGATGAATTCGACTGCCGAGGCTAGTTCAGCTAAAGCAAAATTCGACGGGCAAGACCTGCACGGGCGGACGCTCAAAGTCGATGTGGCGAGACCGAAGATTGAGAGCCGCAACAATGGCGGCGGCTACGGCGGCTTGCGCTACTGATTCTACGTGCGACATCGGCCCGATTATTGGGCTTTCGCGCACAAAGTCGGCGGGGAAGCGAGCCGGGCTCGCTCCTTCTCACGCCCTCTTTTAAGCATTCGGACAATCCAATAGAAGGGCCGCGATCAAAGAGGTTTCGATGAAAATTCAAAGTGTCTCGCTGAATATGATGAGAGTATCCGCGGGCGCATTCTCGCGCCCCACGCAGCTCTTCTGGTTCGTCGCCGCTGCGCTGATCGGGCCGTTTGCCCTTTTGACCTTAGGTGGGAGGCAGTCAAGCAACCTGCCGTGGTTCTTCTGGGCATCAACGTCGCTCGCCATTTCCACGGTAATTTGCATTGGCTTTTTGAGGTTCGCGAACGAATCTCAAACTGCTGAAGCAATATCCATTAACCCGGACGGCCGCCGACTTAAATAACTCTCGATCGCATGGACGTTGGTGATTCGTCCAACGGCAACCCCAATAGGTTCTTTTCAGAAACGTCCAATATTGAACAGAAGTTCACCTGTAAGACGGCTTATTCTCTGTGGTGCGTCAGGGTCCTCGGTGTCTATCCAGGGTCAGGTATATGAGGTCCGACTTTCATTCTGGCGAGCGTTCTGCCAACGACGTCTGACGCAGGGAGGGTAGTGCTGATGACTAGTATCTGCGCGTGGTGCCAATCAATCCTCGGCGACACCTCGGAAGAATCTGGCAAATCAAGGCTTGGCAAACCGAGCCTTGGAATCTGCAACGAGTGCGAAGCAAAACGGCAACAAAACATTCTTGACATCAAGCGGCAGTTGGGTTGGTCGGCCGCGATGGCCAACTTGTACTGAACCTGCTGGTGTAGTGCGCCCAACGGATCGTAACTTAAAACCGCCATACTACGATTCGCTCCCTCACCGCCCCTCAGGAAGAATCTAGATTGACTGTGCCTTGGGCCAGTCCATCGCCCGCCTGGCGAATATTTTTGAGAACTGTTCAATACTGAACTGAAAGCAATTGCGATTGGACGTAGCATCGAAGATGCGAACCGGAGTTGGGCGTCACCAGAACACCGCGCTGCATTCGCCACCGGGTTTCAAGCCGAGATTGACGCTGTGAGCAGAGGTCAATCCATCGAGAGCTGTGCGGTGGACCGTTTCAAATCATTGATGACCGGCGGCGGCCATTGAAAATGAGAGGCAGATATGAAGAGAATTTCTTACACCGATGTCCAATACTGGACGGAAACCGATCTCGAAGAGGCGTAGCATTTGAAATGTAAACCGGAGTCGGGATAGCGCCCTGAGGGGGCCTTCGACACGGAGGATGACCTACATTTAGGAGGTGGAATTATGCTTTGGACAATCCTGGTTATTCTTTTGATTCTTTGGCTGCTGGGAATGATCGGCGGCATCGGCGGCGGGCTTATTCATCTATTGCTTGTTATTGCGGCGATCGTGTTGATCTTCAACCTGCTGAGCGGCCGCAGGAGGCTCGTCTAAGCAAAGCGGAACCCCTCCCTGCAATCAGGAACCGATCGAAGTAAGGGATCTGATTCGGAATCAGGCAAAGTAGACCCTCATCTGCGAGGCATACGGTCCGCTAGACGGGGCATCGCTACGTCACTTGTCAGAAGTCACGGAGCTCTAAGAAAGGAAGGAGGGTTCAGACATGAGCACTCACAGAGGAAGGCTCGGAAGCGTTGTCCTACCACTGGCGATGGTTATGGCATTGGTCGTTCCGGCGTTAGGACAACGCCTTCTCACGGTACCCGCGGGTACAGTCATTGCACTGAGGATGGATACCTACTTGAGTTCGGATTCCTCACGCGTAGGCGACCGGTTCACTGCGACAGTTTTTCGCCCGGTCGTAGTTGATGGCCGGGTAGTTGTCGCGGAGAACACTAAGATAGAAGGGCACGTCACCGGGACTACCCCCACTGAGAGGCGGAGCAAAGCCGGGACGCTTGCGGTGGGGTTCGACAGAATGGTTTTTTCGACCGGCAGCCCGGTTCAGATCGATGGCACTCTCACAACCCTCAGCGAGGAAGGGCGGCGCACGATCGAACGGGATATCAGCGACGAAGACAGAATTGAGGGTGGCAGGCAGACTCGGCGCGCGGTGATCTTTATTGGCGGCGGCGCAGGAGCCGGCGCCGGCGCTGTGATTGGCGCGATGGCCGGGGGCGGCAAGGGTGCTGCTGTGGGGGCGGGCGGCGGCGCAATACTCGGCACAATCGGCGTCTTACTGAGCAAGGGTGAGCCGGCAGAAGTGCGGCCCGGCACTGAGTTCGGAATTATGGTAGAGAGTCCAATCACCGTTGAGTCAATCGATGTGGCACGTGATCGACGTGATCGAGATGTGCGTGACCCCGACGTCATCGACAACGATACGCCGTCTCAAACTGTTTTGACTTCGGCTGATTCCGTACGTTCGGCTCAAATCGCTCTCAAGAGCCGGCGCTACTACAATGGCCCGATCAATGGAGTGATGAATCAGACGACGCGGGATGCGATTAACAACTTCCAGCATGACCGTCGCATACCAATCAGCGGCGAGCTGGACATCGCCACAGCGCGGGCGCTTGGCATACCTGCTGAACCGGCCGGCCCGCCGGCACAGACGATATTCACTTCGGCCGATTCAATTCGATTCGCTCAGATAAGTCTGAGAGATCGTGGTTACTACACCGGTCCCATCAATGGAGCGATGAATCAGGCAATGCGCAACGCAATTCGTCAGCTCCAGCGTGACCGTAACCTCATTACGAACGGCGACCTTGATCTGAGCACGGCTCGCGAGCTGGGGATTGCCAACGATTCCGGCATTGAATCGGCGGCGATTGAGATCATGAACCCGCGCGCCGAACGCATCGGACCAGGTTCGATTCGCATCAGCGCGGACCTTCACACTCAAGGCAGCGGCTGGCAAGTGTTTGTCAATCGGTTTGTAACCGGCGACACCTTGCACGTTTATCTGCGCGGAGCGCCGCCGCGCCACTCGACGGGCGCCGCGGTTGATCATCATCCGTTCACCGAGACCTATAACGATCTGCCAAATGTGGCGCGGGTAATTATTCACGGTCCTCAGCGTGACTTCACTGCTGACCTGCGTGGGGGAGCGCCCGGTACGGTCGGCGCGACAAGCATCGGCCATCCTCGCGAGATCTCTCTTCTTGCCAACCGCCTGTTGCAGGATTTTCAGCGAGAGTTGAACATGCGCAACAATCGAGGCCAGGTCATTTTTGATGCGCGCCACGATCTCAAGTCTAACGAGGTTGAGTTGCTTTTTCAGATAACCAGCCTGCAGGCGGCGGCTGAACTCTACAATCAGATGACTGCGTCGATCACTGACCCTGATGCCGTCAAGGGCGCGGCCGGCGGGTTGATGCGGCAGGCGCGTCTCCTCGATCGGATTATGAAGCGGGACACGCAGTCGGCGCTTTCATCAACAGTCCGCTCTGACTGGCAGCAGTTGCAGGCGGAGCTTGCCCAAATCAATGTAACGGAATCAAATCTGGATGGAGACATCAGGTAGCGCTGGGCTAGCAGAGGACGATGGGAAGGAGGTTCTATCCTCCCATCGCCTTGCTTGCGGCGATGAGAAGATTTGATTGGAGGCGCGATGAAACGGGAAATGACAGATTCGGATGTCGTGGATCTTTACGAAGCGATGCTCTACGAGCGCGCGGCGAAAGGCATCAGGCCGATACTTTATATCTCATCATCCAAGGATTTTGAATGGAGCGAGCTTATACTGCTGGATAAACCCGCGCATGTCGTAAGCTGGGGAGAACAACAGCCGCCTGCAAGAGGAATCCGCTACAACTCGTGAAAAGACTTGAAGGCTGCTATGGGATGGTGTTGTTCATATTCTCCGCCTTCAAATGCTCTTCAGAAGCCAATCTTCACTGCTTGCGGTAGTAGAAGACAGTTTAGGGCGTTCCACGGTGTCGATCTACGCACGACGAATTATTCCGAATCTTGTCCAGTATTGGACAGAAAGACTCCGATAGTCGGCGTATCATCATAGCGGTATCACTGGGCCTGCGGGCGGGCCGAATGAAGATGCGGAGTGCGAGATGGAGGAAATTGCGGCCATGGCGATGGGAGTGATAATGACCGGAGTGTCCGCAGTAGTTGCCGGGCCGGCCTTCGAAGCAATGCTCTTGATCCTGAGCTGGGCCCTCCAAGTCGCGCCCCGCGAAATATTAGTGTCATCCGCGGAGCCTTCCGCCGGCCATCTTGGAGGAGACAGCAGACTATATGCGTAACTCAAGCCGCATTAACAGTCTTGCACTGATCACGACGGCGGCAGGATTTGCGATTTCGTCCGTAGAAACACGAGTACGATCGTCGCCGTCCGATTGCTGACGAAGCATCGGTATCTCCGATTTAGACCTCTGGAAGGAGAGTTATGCCTCTTAGTGAAGACGTTGAAACAAACAGTGTGCTGTTAGACGAAGAGCGCAGACAGGCTTCGCATCAGGAGGTCAAGGCCTCGGTTGATGACGACGTAAACTCCAGCATCAAGCGAGAGTCGGCGCGAGTCGAGCCAGAGGAATCGGCCGAGGTGGCCGAAGTGGCTCACCAACTAAGACAGAAGTCCGTTCGCGAGGCGGTGGGCACTGAACGCGAGCTGGGGCGCGGCCGGGCTGCGGCCCGGATTTCACAGGTAGTCGACTACGTTTTCTATCTGATCTACGGCCTGATCGCCCTGGAGTTTATGCTGGGATTGATGGGCGCTCGCGCCGGCAACGGATTCGTTCAGTTTATAGGCGCCGTCACCGGACCATTGCTCGCCCCATTCGAGCGAATAGTGGGGACTCCGTCGTCCGGAGGATTTCAAGTTCACATATCTTATTTGTTCGCGCTCGTTGTCTATGTGCTGATTCATCTCGCAATCAATGGTGCATTTCGCTTAGTCGCGCACCGCAAAGTAACAGTGTAAGTCTGACTAGATGGGCGTTCGCCAACCTCATCCAGGGAGAGCAGTCATGCGAACAAGATCAATTCGATCAATTGCCGTTGCCGCCGTCACGATACTGATCATCGCCGGTGCGTTGTACTATATCTATGGTTATCGCCATCGAGACGTCTCGTCGGACTTTGACGCCGCGAAGGAATACTCGGAGGACGCGGCCACCACCTCCGCCGTCAAGAGCGCTCTGGCTTTAAATAAACAGCTCTCTTCTTTAGACATCCACGTGAACTCGAGCAACAACCCTGATACAAAGGACAACAATGTATCTCTAACGGGCCATGTGCCAACCGAAGATGACAAGCGAGTCGCCGAAGAGATCGCGCGCAGCACCAAAGGCGTCGCCAACGTCGTGAACAATCTCGAGGTCGATTCGCCAGGCCATGGGGCAAGAGCGGACAAGAAGTATGTCCCGGATCTTGAAATCAAAGCCGCGGTCCTGCAGTCCATCCTGAATAATCCGAGTCTTAAGACTCAGCAGATCGAGGTCGATGTTTACAACGCCGAAGTAAAGCTGAGCGGCAGCGTGCAATCTTCGACACAGAAGGCCGACGCCGAATCGGCCGCCCGGGCTATCGCCAATGTCCACGGCGTCGATTCACACGCTCTCGCGGTGACGAATAGCGGACTGGAGCAACAATGAAAGTGCGATTGATTAAAGCGGACACATCTCCTCCCACCGAGAAAGACAAACCGCCCCCTGTTGAGGTTCCAATAGTCGATACCATCCAGTCGTGGGTCCGTGACTTCAGATCTGATAAAGCTGATAAAGCCCGCTTAGACTCTCGGCAAGTACGCAATCCCTGGACATAACCGATGCTTGAGACAAAATGGGCCGGAGGCCTATGCTGGCGAGCGTATTTCCTGGGCCAGCACACCAGCACACCCCAAATCAAGGCTGCCAATTCTCTAGACGGCAGGGTTAATTGTGGTAGTGGGGACGTCACCCACTGTTATCGCCGGCGTCTTTGACGCGCTAGTGGTTTCGCGCGACTTCGCGGAACGCGGTCAATGATATCGGGCAGCGAGGATGCATGGACTTCAACCGCAAGAACTTCCTCTGGGCAACTGCTGCGTTCGCATTATTCTTTTTCAGCGCTTCCTCAGCCTCCGCCCAGATATCACTGGGTACGGCGCAGAGTTTCGGCGTCCTGGCCGGTTCGGCTGTGACGAATACGGGCGCGACCTCCGTCACCGGAAACCTTGGCGTGAGCCCGGGTACCGCGGTTACCGGGTTTCCTCCGGGCACCGTAACCGGAGGAACGATACACCTGAACGATGCGGTCGCATCTCAGGCTCAGAGCGATGTCACTACCGCCTACAATGCCATAGCGGGCACGGCGTGCACTGTCGACTTGACCGGTCAGGATCTCGGGGGACTCACGCTGACACCCGGGGTCTATTGTTTTTCGTCGTCGGCCCAGTTGACGGGAACACTCACTCTTAACGCACTGGGCAACCCCAATTCGCTCTTCATCTTCAAGATCGGCAGCACGCTTACGACCGCGAGCAGCTCGACTGTTCAGGTGATCAATCCAGGAAGTAACTGCAACGTGTTTTGGCAGGTCGGCAGCTCCGCGACGCTCGGCACAGGCGCCAATTTTGTGGGGAACATTCTGGCGCTCACGAGCATCACGCTCACTACCGGCGCAAACGTCACCGGTAGAGTCTTAGCCCGAAATGGCGCGGTTACGATGGATACGAATCACGTGACCGTGTGCGGACCTACCAGCGCTTGCCCGATCATTACAGTGAACCCCGCTACCCTGCCCAACGGCGTCGTCGGGACCCCTTACAACCAGGCGGTCTCGGGCGTCGGCGGAACCGGACCATACACGTTCACCGTGTCAAGCGGGGCATTGCCGGGTGGGCTGACGCTCAACGCAACGACAGGCGTCATCTCGGGGACGCCAACTGCCGCAGGCGCCTTCAACTTCACAATCACCGCCATCGATGCGAACGGCTGTCCCGGCAGCCGCCCCTACTCGATAGTGATAACCGGCGCGCCCCAGTGCCCGGTCATTATGGTGAATCCGGCGACCTTGCCGCCCGGCATCATCGGGAGCAGCTACAGCCAGACGGTGTCGGCCGTCGGTGGAACGGCGCCATACACCTTCGCGATTTCGACCGGGGGACTGCCCCCGGGTCTGTCAATCACCGCAGCTAACGCGGGGACTGTCGTCGTCTCGGGGACGCCGACGGCATCCGGCCTATTCAGCTTCACTATCACGGCTACTGACGCCAACGGCTGCCCCGGCAGCCGGCTCTACTCAATCGTGATCCCGGTCTTGTCCGGTGGGTGCCCTGTCATCACGCTGAGCCCGGCTACGCTGCCCAACGCCGTACTGGGGACGCCTTACAGCCAGACGATCCTGGCCAGTGGCGGGACCGCGCCATACACCTTCGCGATTACTAGCGGGGCGCTGCCGATCGGCCTGACTCTTAGCACGACCGGGACGACCACGGTGATCTCGGGGACGCCGATCGTGAACGGCATCTTTAGTTTCACGATAACAGCCACCGACGCGAACGGCTGCCCCGGCAGCCGGGCCTATTCCCTACAACTCCCGGCCGGACCTTCGGGACCTCCGGGCGGCGCCGTTCCGACGCTATCGGAGTGGGGTGCGATATTGATGGCGCTGCTCATAATTGCTGCTGGCAGCTTTGTCCTTGCCAGATACCGCAAGTCAGCCATGTCGGTCGCCGCAGGCGTTCCCTCTACTGGGTTCATGAGAGCGGAAAAGGCTGTGGACTGGAAGCTGCTGGCACGCACGACGATTTATGTGGAGGCGGCGATAGCGCTGCCGCTGATTGTGCTTTCGGCAAATCAGGTTGATATCCTTGGCGCCCTCACCTCAGGGCTTGTCCTTGCATTCATCCTGCACTTGCTGAATGGAGGAGCCCGGCGGCGTTGAGCACTGTTTCTCCAGTGTCCGATGACGACGTGTGTGAATGATTGGCGGCCAGCCAATCATCACCAGGCTTTTCTGAAGGCCAACGCGAAGCTCGACGTTCGAATCCGGTAAGGTGGCTCGTGGGTATGTTGAGCGGTCGGCGAGTAACTAACTTCTTCAGGACCAACCGCAGCCAGCTACAGTTCTCAGCGCTGTTCGTCTTGATCTTCGCGGCATCTTACCTGGCGTTTGGCGTTCTTCCCAGATCTCAGTTTGGAGTCATCAATCCGTACACCGAGTTTCTGGCTAAAGCCGTTGCGGCTATCATCAACCTGTTCGGCGGGGGTGTCGTAGCCGACGGCGCTCGGGTTTACTCTCGTCGCTATTCGATGGATATAGCGATGGGGTGCGACGGCGTGGAAGCATCGTGCCTGTACTTGGCAGGTGTAATGGCGTTTCCTACCTCGTGGCGAGCCAGACTGATAGGATTAGCGTTCGGAGTCCCGCTGATTCAGGCCATCAACCTGATCCGCATTGTGGGGCTTTACTATGTTGGTATGGACTTGCCGTCCGTATCCGATCAAATTCATGACTACGTCGCGCAGACCCTCGTCATTCTTCTCTCGACCGGAATCCTCCTCTTCTGGTTCGAGCGATTTGGCGTTCGGTATCAGCGGGCATAGGTGGCTGAAGCGGTTTGCGTTCGCGCTTGTTCTCTACATCGTGATCCTTCCCCTCTGGTGGTACTCGCTCGGCGCCCTGTCGGCCGTGGCAGGCGCATGTGCTAGCTGGATCTATACCTTCTTTGATGCTCGAGTAACACTCAATCCAAGAGGCCGAGTAGTTCAATTTGTGTTGAACGGACGGTTGCAAACGAACGGCGTGCGAATGGACATGCTCACCTACGGTCTGCCAATGCTTATGGCGCTCGTGATCGTGACTCGGTCGAACTCGAGGGTTGCTTCGTTGCGGGCGCTTGCGGTCGGCTGCGCCGTCATGTTTGTGCTGACCGTCTGCGCGTTGATGGCGTGGGCAAAGATGACAAGCGGGCAACTCGAGCAGCAAGCTGCGCAGGGGAGCGACCAGTCGAGTTTTTTCTTTCTTGCATTTCACGGTTTTGGCTTCTCACAACCCGCGATAGCCGTGCTGATCTGGCTGATGCTTATCATGCTTGGCTTGTTCAAAGGAAGATCGAAGCAAAGGAGGCGTGTCGCGACAGTGGCGCGCAACGTTTCGTGTCCCTGCGGAAGCGGCCGAAAGTACAAACGTTGCTGTGGCGCGTGAGAAAACACGGCTCGCCCGCATCCCGGCAAAGAGGCGGAGAAGGTGGTTGATGATGACCCTGGAGATCGTTCCCTGCCTTGACCAGCCACCTCACCGAATCGAATTAAATGGGCTGCGACGTTTGACTCCTTCTCAAATTTCACCGCTGAAGACTCCAGGCAGCGGCTCAGTCCTCGTCTCAGCTTTCGATAACAGTTCCCTGTTTATGGTCTCGATAAGATCGAAGTAAGGCATTCTGCGGAAACCATGATCGAACAGGCGGCGAATATTATTCCAGAGAGCTTCTTTTACTGTGTATCCGGCAGGAACTACGCCATCGCATGGGTCATCAAATCCCAACTCGTTGCGAAGCGGGACCAGCAATCCTCTTAACAGATCTGCCTCATCATCACTTCCAGCGGTTGCTCTTACCTGTTGGCACAGAGATTCGAAGCCTTTTCTGTCAATGTATATCATCCTATTTTCCCGGACCAAAAAGGCTCAGTCTAAGCCGGCCATCCTTGTCACGAACCGCTGTCAACAGTTTAGTCATATTGAATCGGGACGATTTGAAGACCTACGTGCGATAAGTTTTCTCAATAGATCTCCTGCAAGTCGTTACGCCGCTAATGTAGCTCTCTTGTTTTGTTGGTTGAGAGGCGCATGTCGCTTGCCTTTTCTTCAACATGCCCTGTTGCATCGTGAGCGAAGTCTTAGCAATAACTGCTGCTTCGCCGCTTTGAGGAAGAAACGCCGCTCGGTTTATTTCGAGTCGCGAACAATACGAAGTTGAACCGGTGCATTTATACTATTCAACTCATCTTTCAGCTCTTGGGACGCCACGAGCTGATCTTCGTCAATCTGCCAGAGTGGCTGCCACTCCGTGGATTTAAGTGGATTGTTGACTTCGAAACGCCATGCCGCATGCTGTTCCATATTTATACCCTGGATCGGTTCTATGCTACAGATCAGGCCCTTACGAGTCTGTTCAATATTAGACGGAATCGAGAAAATTTCAGTGGGAAAACGAAATCGGAGCAGCTCACTCACGAGAAAGAAAAGTCGACCAAATTGTCTAATACTGAACAGCGCCGTTCTTATCGGAGGCGTA
>QHVH01000034.1 GCA_003222245.1 Blastocatellia bacterium AA13
TCGAAGTCTGTGACGTGGTTGCGAATTTCAAACCGATGGAAGCTGACTTCGAAGCGGTTAAGAGAGGCGGCATACTCTGGGGTTGCGCTCACTTCGCTCAGCAGAAGACCTTTACCCAGACCTCTATCGATCGCCGGTTAACCGTTATTTCGGTCGAATCGATGGACATCTGGAGCGAAAGGGGCGAGCGAGTCATGCACGCCTTTCAAAAAATGAGCGAGTTGGGCGGCTACGCAGGGGTGCTTGACGCGCTCCATACGCGTGGGATCGACGGGCGCTATGGACCTCGACGCAAGTGCATTGTTGTCGGGTTCGGGTCGGCGGGCAGGGGCGCGGTTCACGCTCTGCAGGGGCTTGGTTTTCGCGACATCGATGTTTTCACTATTCGGCATCCGCATAAAGTCACCAATCAGATTCCGGGAGTCGAATACAATCATGTTCAGATTGATGAGGTAGGTCACATGGTCATCGCGAATCCGGATGGGTCGCGCCGCCGGTTCGTCGATGAGCTGGTGACCGCCGACATCATCGTGAACGCGATGCTTCAGGACCCCGACAATCCAAAGATGATCATTGCGGCGGACGAAATGGATCAGCAGCTTAAACCGGGCAGCATAATCATCGACGCGAGCTGCGATGAAGGCATGGGATTTCCTTTCGCGCGTCCGACCACGTTCGACGATCCGATTTTTCAGGTTGGCCGAGCGTTCTACTACTCCGTGGATCATACGCCTTCGTCATTGTGGGACAGCGCTTCCTGGGAAATGTCGCGGCGCCTCATTCATTATGTGCCGCTCGTGATGGGCGGCCCGCAATCCTGGGACAGGAATGAAACCGTGAGACGCGCCATAGAGATTCGCGACGGTATTATTAAAAATCCTAAGATAATCTCATTCCAGAAGCGCGAGCCGGAGTATCCCCATCGCGTTATTAGAGCTTAGCTCTTCGGCTTGCGCTGCTCTAATCAATACCAGCCGAGCGTCCGTCCGAGATCCTGTTTATCAGGCGACAGGTGACACGTACAGCGATCGTTCGCGTAGAGTCCCACATTGTGAATCGCCTTCTTAAGCGAATTGAGAAGATAACTGGCAGTGAGTTTGTCTCTGTCTCTCACGATCCAGCAGTTGACCGATATAGATGTCTCGAGCGCCTCGACGTCATGCCACCAGCAGCGAGGCAGAACAAGAATCTCGCCGGGATTCAATGTGATTTCGACCGAGCGTGCATCCTTGAATCGTGGAAAGCGTGTGTAATCAGGCGCGAGTATGTTTACCCGGCTGTAGAGCGTGTTGAATTCGAAAATGTTGCTGGTGTAGAGAAAGCGCGTCTGATCCGGGCTGAACAATGTGAAGCGCTTGGCCCCCGCGACCTGATAGAAGATGTTGAACCCCCAACTATCGCAATGGAGCGGTGTGGAAGCGCCTTCGGGTCCGATCCAACATCTCGTGGTGCGAGGGTGGTATCCCGGTGGAAAGAGTGAGCTGAAGCCGGTATCCAACGCCAACTCAGTCTGTGGAAGCGCACCGTCGTAGGCGACGTAAGGCTTCACCGGGTGCGCGGCGTGATACTGCGCGAGCAGGGAATTCGAACCGTTCGATGCACCCGCCATCCTGGCGTTCAACAGCCAGTCGACGTATTCAGACAGGGGGATGTCTCCGATATCCTTCATCCCGAATCTGCTGCCCCTCACGTGCACGAGCACGTCTCCAAATCTGTCGCTGAGGTATGAGGGCGACCATTTGCCGATCGCTGGCCAGTGCTTTCCCAGCTCTGTGATAATCACGGGCCGGCTCCGTCGAACAAACTCGACCAGTAATTCATCCGGCGTGAGCGTTTTCACATGCGAGATACCTGTCATGTAACCATAATGCTGAGGGCTGCATTCCAATTCAAACGAAGAACGCGTCTCTGATTCAATCATGAAGGTTTTATTTCTCTTAGACCCCGCCGAGGTTCCGAATGAGGACCCTCAGTTCGAGGGCAGGTGGCATCGAAGGTCTCCATCCATGGAGCATCACGTCGTTCACGCGGCGCGGGAGTGCGGGCATACAACGGTGGTCATGTCTTTCGACGGAGCGGTGCATTCGATTGCCCGACAGATCGAACAAGCGAGGCCGCGAGTGGTTTTCAATCTCGTTGAAGATTGTTTTCGCAACAGGCGTCTCGGCTGCCAGGTTCCGGCGCTTCTGGAGGCGATGAGCCTGGCTTATACCGGTTGTTCCTCCGCGGCTTTGACTTACAGTTGCGACAAAGCGCTTTCCGCGTTAATGGTCGCGGATCGGGGCGTGCCGGTTCCGCCATTCGAGATCGTCAGTCGCGGCGCTGCTCCCGGTCGGCCGCGGCTTCGTTATCCGGTTATCGTGAAGCCGCGTTTCACCGATGGATCGGAGGGAATTTCATTGAAGTCCATAGTCCGAAATTCGTCCGAGATGGAAAGACGGGTTCGGCTGGTCCATAGCAGATTGCAGCAGGATGCGATCTGCCAGGAGTACATCGACGGCCGCGAAATAGCCGTGGCTATGCTGGGAAATGGAGAGCCTGTGACCTTGCCGGCGCGCGAGACAGTCTTCGGCAAGCGAAAGGCGGGCGGCCCGGCAATCTCGACAGAGCGCGTGAAGGAAAGCAAGGAGTACAGCGAAAAGTGGAAGGTCTCGTATCGACGCGCTCCATTGTCTGATGTGCAACAGGCGAGGGCAGCCTCGCTGGCGAATACTGTTTACGATTGTATGGAGTTCTCGGGCTACGGCCGCGTCGACTTTCGAATTGATGCAGAAGGGGGCCTCTTCTTTCTGGAAGCGAACGGTAATCCCGATATTCGCCCGCGAGTGTTCGGCATCATGGCGGGATGGGCAGGCATTGAATACACGGATTTGATCCAACGAGTTATCGATCTGGCATTGGAACGACGCCGAAAGAAATCTGCAATTAAAGTTTGAGAGCTATCACATGCGAATTAGCGTACTCGCATTTTCGGTAAAACCGCTGAAGGGAGGCTCGATCTCGACGCCGCGTCGGGTTGTCGAAGCGCTGCGTGAATCCGGACACGATGCAAGCCTGCTTTGTATCGAGCCCAATATGATGGGATCAGTTGCGGCTTTGGCGGAATCGAAGACAGAGTTGATCTTCAACCTCGCGAGGAGCGCTGTCCCGGACGGCAGGATAGATGCGTCTATAGCCGGATTGCTCGAGATGCTCGAGCTGCCTTTTACCGGCTCAGCCGCACAGGGAATTTTGATGTGCAGGGATCGATTAGTTGTCACGGAGATGCTCAGAGCATCGGGCGCACCTGCGCCGCGTTTCTTCGAAGTATCGATCGGCAGCCGGATCGATCCCGCCAATTTCAAGTTTCCCGTGATCGTGCGGCCGCGCTTTGCGAATTTGAAATATCAAGAGACCGCCGTAACCCGGATCAAGCACGCGAACGAACGCGCAATCGAAGTGCACCGGCGCTTTCAACAAGCCGCTATGTGCGAAGAGTCAATCGAGGGCCGTGATATATGTGTTTATCTTCTCGGAAATGAGAGGATGGTTATCTTTCCCGCCGCGGAGCCCGTAACGGTCGGCGCCGCGCGGAATAATGGCAACAATCGATGGATGCAAGCAACTGATCTTTCTTCGAAAGCGCGGAGCAGGATTGGCGCTCACGCGCGAACGATCAAACAGCGCCTAGAACTTCGAGATTATTGCAGGATTGATTTTCGAGTGACTCCGGAGGATCGCCTCTTCGTTATTGACGCGGAGCCCCAGCCCGATCTGATTTCATTCGCGGAGGTGAGCTCTTGGAGCGGGGTGTCCTTTCCGAAGTTGCTCGAGCAAATTTGTAGGCTTGCAGTTGGCCGGTCAAAGAATGGATGAAGTGCCGACGAAGACGGTCGACGATCATGAACTCGATAGGATCAGACTATGGCGAGTCTGAGAGAGAGGCGGGCAGAGACGCCCCGTACTTTGATTCTCTAAGCTTATGTCTTGCGCGGAGGAGATGAGTGATTCAAGCGTGGGTTTTTCTTCGACGGGCCGCGGGATGACTCACGAGCGAGCGCTCCTTTTCGCGGCGCTGGCTTCTTCTTTCGAACCGGAGCCGGCGGCTTCGAGAAGGCATTGACCTCGGTCAAGGTGAGCTCTCTGAACTGGCCGGGTGCAAGTCCGCGGTCAGTCAGATGGCCAATCTTAATCCGGCGCAGCTTCGTTACGGAATGGCCGGTTGCGTCGAACATCCTTCGGATCTGTTGGTTCCTGCCCTGAGTCAGAGTGACTTCATACCACGTATTGCCGCCTTCGCGAGTTCTTTCAATTTCCTTGATCCGCGCTGGAGCTGTTTGCGTACCGCCAATTCTGATTCCTCGGCGGAGGCGATCAATTTGTTCATCGGTCGGCGCGCCCTTGACCTTAACGTGATAGACCTTTTCAACCTTGCCCGCCTGGGTAAGTAGTTTCGTGAAATCCCCGTCGTTCGTGAGGATGATCAAGCCTTCCGTGTTGTAGTCGAGCCGTCCCACTGGATGCATTCCGCGCCGCATCGGGTGCGGCAGCACTTCCATTACCAGCGGCCGTTGCTTCGGATCGGACACGGCCGAGAGAAGGCCGCGAGTCTTATTGACTAGAAAATATCTTTTCGAGCCGGTCAGCGAAGGCTGAATGAGCTTACCTTCGACCTTGATGTGATCGCGCTGTGGATCCGCCTTGGCGCCGAGTTCGGTGACGATGCGTCCGTTGACCGTAACCTTGCGATTGAGCATGAGTTCTTCGGCGCCCCGTCTGGAGGTGATTCCGGCGTTTGCGATGATCTTCTGAAGCCGTTCGAGCATACATGGAGAGTTTACCGGTCACGGCGTTGAAGTGAAAGAGAAGGCGCGCGATTTGTAATTGTCTGAATACCGGTAAAGCGTCACTAGCTTCGCAGGTCGAAGCACACAGTGCTTCCCGCCGACGTCTTGGCCTTTCTCTTGACGGATGCAAGGGCGCTGCTGATTTCGAGCGGATGACCGAACACGCGCCTTCTGTTGGTTACGGCGGCGATCGAGATGGACATCAGCGGATAACTCTCAATTACTCCGCGCCGTCCTTCCACCTGAAGAAACCCGCGAGCGAGATCCTCGTCTGAGTAGAAGCCCTTCACGAGTTCATCGAACTCGGACGCGAGCGTTTGAAGAACCCATTTGACATCTTCTTCACATGATTGGTCCGAGCGGTCGGCGGAGCTGGTCAAACCTGAAATAAAATCGTCGCCTCCGATGTGTCCGATAAATACATCGTGCCGCGACCGAGTAACGGTTCTGGTTATAAGATCTGCGGTGGTTTTCAATACTTCATCGCCTTGCAGGAACCCATAATTGTCGTTAAAGGGTTTGAATACGTCGATGTCGATGTAGGCTATGGCCCAGAACGCGGTGGTCTCTCTCGCGCATTTCGCGATGAACTGTTCGACCTGACGATTGCCCGGAAGGCCCGTGAGCGGATTGATGCTCTGAAGCACCGATCTGCGAATCAGCGCTTCGACTCGCGCAAGAAGCCTCGCGGGTGAGAACGGTTTCGCGATGTAGTCGTCGGCGCCCGCCGCCAGCACATCGGCTTCCTGAGCCTTTTCCGCGGGATCCATCAGCATGATTATCGGGAGCCGCGCCGTGGCTGGAGTCGAGCGCAATCTTGAAAGCAGGAGCCATCTTTCAAGATCCGGAATGGCGAGATCGATGACGACGAGGTCATGAACGCCGCCGCTCGCCAATTGCTTCAACCCGTCCGCACTGGTTGTGGCGAGGGTCGCGTAGTAGCCGCGATCCTGAATTAATTCCCGCAGTATTGCGGCGGCTGCTTCGTCGTCCTCGATTACCAGAATGCTGGTTCGGGGGGAATACATCGAAGCAGCTTCGATTGGGGAAACGCCTGCCATATTGTCAGGGCCGAAGGGGGCCTCGGTAACACGAACAGTGCCGCGGTAATTTTGTGAGGTGTTAGAGGGAGGCCGATTCGCGTCAGCCTTCCGATTTTAGTTGCTTACGAGGTCCTCGAAGTCCTCGAGGTTCGGAAGCTCCGAAAGATCATTGAGACCGAACTGAATCAGGAATTCCTTGGAGGTGCCATACAACATCGGGCGTCCAACAACCTGTTTGTGCCCCTTCGAAACGATGAGCCGCCTATCGAGCAGCGTCTTGACCGCCGACGTGGAGACCTTTCCCCTGACCTGCAAGATCTCGGGAATCGTGATCGGCTGTTTGTAGGCGATCACCGCCAGTGTTTCGAGCGCCGCCAGCGACAATCGGGCCGACGGCTGCGACTTCAACAGCCTGCGAACGTACTCGCTCAACTCGGGACGAGTGGTGAGCCGATATCCGCCGGCGATCTTTCTCATCAGAAACCCGCTTGACCGGGCGTTGATCTCTTCCGTCAATTCGTCGGCGGCTGCCTCGATGTCTTCGACCGATTCGGTCTCGATAAGCAAGGCAATCTGTCGAGGGTTCAGCGGCTCTTCGGAAACAAAGATAAGTGCTTCTAATATTGGTTTCAGCTCGTTTGTAGTCATCTCAGATACTGCCTGCCGTTTATTCCTGATTTACAACCGCGTCCGTTTCGTCCTCGCGCTTTCGTATTAGAATGTCGCCAAAGGTCTGCTCTTGCACGAGTCTGACGGAAAGCTCTTTTACAAGCTCCAGCAGCCCGAGGAAGATTAGCACCATCTCGCGGCGCGAACCGGCGGCGGAGAACAGATCACGCGCGCGAACTTCCGAGGATCGCGAGACCAGATGTTTTATTTCGGCGATTTTCTCGGCCATCGTCATCTCATCGCGCGCGATCTCGATTTCGGTAAGCGCCCTCTCTCTATCGAGCACCTGTCGAAAGACCTCGAACAGTTGAAATATAGTCGCCGCTATTTCAGGGTTGTTCGAATCGGACTCGATCGGGCCGCGAGTATACGCCGCGCCTTCGATTGTGGCGCGCTGGTGAAGAACATTGGCCGCGCCCTTGAATTTCTGATGTTCGAGCAACTGGTAGACAAGCTCGTTGCGCGGATCGTCCGCGTCCTCGGGGGTCGCAAGAGGATCGCGGGGCAACAACATCTTGGACTTGATTTGAATCAACGTCGCGGCCACCAAAAGAAACTCGCCGGCCACGCCGATGTCCAGCTCTCTCATCACGGCAAGATATTCGAGATATTGCTCGGTGATGCGCGCGATAGGGATGTCGTATATGGAAACTTCTTCTTTTTTGATTAGATGAAGCAGTAGATCGAGCGGTCCTTCGAACATTTCGAGCTTGACTCGGTATTGCTGGCCGGACGCAGCCGCCGCCGCTTCGGCTTCAAGCTCGGGAATGCCGACGTGAGTATTTGTAATTGTCTCTCCCATTCTCTAGCAATCAAAAAGGGGTCTTATTTTGCTCGCACTAAGGTACACTAAAATCCGAATTTTCAAAACTCGTGGACGGCTCCCGGCGGAGTGGTTCGGATCACGCGGCGAGCTCTTTTTCGCAGGCCGTCAGACCCAATCTATTTTAATGGCTTTTCGCACCTGCGCCATAGTTTTTTCCGCCTCGATTCGGGCTCGATTTGAGCCTTTTAGGAGCACATCTACGACCTGATCCGGGTTCGATCTCAACTCGCGGCTCCGGCTCGCGATCGCGCCGTACCGTTCAATAATAGCGTCGGCCAGGACCCGTTTTCTATCCACGCAGCCTATTCGCGCGCCGCGACAATCGTCGTCGAAGCTGTCCGCGGTCTCCGGGGAGGTAAAGAATCGATGCATCTGGCAGACATCGCAATTTTCCGGGTGACCGGGATCGGTGCGCTTGATGCGCGTGCGATCTGTGATCATCATTCTGGCCTTCTCTCGAATCACATCTTCCGCGTCGGCCAGGTAGATCGCATTGCCATAACTCTTCGACATCTTGCGGCCGTCGGTGCCGGGCAGAACGAGGACTTCGGTATGAAGGGCCTGCGGCTCGGGAAACACATCGCCGAAAAAGTTGTTGAATCGTCTGGCGATCTCGCGAGTCAACTCCACGTGCGCGGCCTGGTCTTTACCAACCGGAACGTAGTTGCCTTTGTACATTATGATGTCCGCTGCCTGCAGCACGGGATAGCCGAGAAACGCATAGTTGCCGATGTCCTTTTCGGTTATGTTTTCGCGCTGCTCCTTATAGGTGGGCACGCGTTCGAGCCAACCAAGCGGCGTCACCGCCGACAGGATCAAGTGTAGTTCCGAGTGCTGCGGAACCGCTGATTGAATGAAGATGGTCGAGCGTTCGGGATCCAGGCCGGCTGCCAGCCAGTCGGCGGTCATATCGATAGTGTTCTGCTTCAACGCGCTCGTATCGGCGTAATCAGAAGTGAGAGCGTGAAGGTCGGCAATAAAGAAGTAGCATTCATACTCGCCCGAATCCTGTAGCTTGACCCAATTTTTGAGCGCGCCCTCGTAGTTGCCGAGATGGAGGCTACCGGTCGGCCGCATGCCGCTCACTATACGTTTCTTTGTTGATCGCTGCTCACTCACTCGGATTCGACCTCCAAACGTCAGGACAGTCCTTCGATTCCCAACGCATATACAAGCGCCACGCGGAACGGAGTATAAACCGCGCTGAATACTCCAAGAAAAAACAACCCCATCAGCAATATGAAACCGAACGGGCGAATTTGTTCGTAGGCTTTAGCCATCTCGCCCCGCAGCAGCGATTCAAGCACGTGGCTGCCGTCGAGCGGCGGAACAGGAAAGAGATTAAATACGGCGAGCGACAAGTTCAGGAACATAGCTATGCAAAGCAGCTTCGCCGCCCCTAAAAGAAGGGTGCTGTCATGATTCACAGGCGTCAAAATGTCGTACCACGTCTCGGCCGCATAGTTGGGTCGGAGCAGTCCGCTTATAAGAAGGGCCTTCGCCGCGGCGAATGCAATCACGACCAGGATAAAGTTGCTGATCGGCCCGGCCGCCGAAGTCAGTATGTTCGCCTTTGTCTTTTCTCTCCACAGAAGCGGATTGACCGGAACCGGCTTCGCCCAGCCGAACATCGGAATTCCGCCTATAAAGCCGACTAGCGGAAAGATAATGGTTCCAAAGGGATCTATGTGGTGGATAGGGTTCAGGGTTATGCGTCCAAGCATCCGCCCTGTATCGTCTCCAAACCGCGATGAGGTCCACGCGTGAGCAGATTCATGAAAAGAAAGAGAGAACAAAAATACCGCGAACCAGAGTACTATGGTGCCTACGTCCAATTTGCCTGTACTTCCTTTCCGGAGAGCGTTGAATTCGAGAAGGTGATTGTTGAGTCACGCGGCCTTTTGAGGCCGCCTTAGAAGGGCCAGTAGCCTTCAACGCCCACCGGCACGCGATACAACTCGCGATTAGTGGCGACGACGATGCTGCCTTGCTCATCAAAACAAAGCCCTACGATGGAATTGCCCGCCAGAAACATGCCTGCTTCGCCTTTGGGTGTGACCCTGACGATCCCTCTATGGCCGGAGAGACTCGCCGCGACATAGAGGTTGCCGTCCCGATCGAACGCCAGCCCCTGAGGCCTCCCCAGTCCGGTGTAGAACAGGCTCGTGTCGCCGTTCTTGTCTATCTTGACGATCGAGTCGAAGCTCGACATCGTCGGGCCGGCCGCATATAGATTGCCGTCTGGTCCGAAGGCCAGATGAAACGCGGCAACACTCGCCTCCATCGCGGCGAACGCGGTGCTTTCGCCGTTCTCGCCGACAAGATAGATCGTTCCATTGCGGTCGCCGACAAACATCCGCCCGTCATGGTCAAAAGCGATTCCGGTAGCGATGCCGAGATTCTGAGCGAATACTTCCGCCTCTTTGAATGGAGTGACGCGATAGACCGAGCCTTCATAGCGGCCGGTGATAAACATTTCACCGTCCGGATTGAATGCGATCGCGGTCGGATTGACCAAATCGCTCAGAAAAGGTTCACTCTCGCCGTCCGAAATCTTATAAACGGAAACGGGCACCTTCTGTCCGCGAGAGCCTGAAAGCGTCGTGTAGACGGCTCCCGTATCGCGATCCACCGCTGGATTGGAAACCGGATGGAGGTTTTCGGCTATCTTCTGGCCGATGACGAATTCTTTTCCGTCGCTGATGGAGTTGGCGTTAAGCAAAGTGACCGCGATCTTACCGTAGAGCAGAGTATCGGTGGGCACCGGCGCGACCACGAGTTGAGAAGATGCGCTTACGAGACGGGTTTCGACGCCTCCGAACATTGCGCGGGCCTGATCGTATCGTGCGAAATCGAAGCCGCTGCACCTGATCATCACTTCGCCGCCTTCTATCCCGGCCCCCGGAATCAGTCCTTCGATTACAGGCTCGCTCATTCCCGAATTCGCCTCCTCTTAAAAGACCATCATCATACGTGAATGCGTCTGGCGTTGTCTACGACGGTAGATGCGCACAGGCGCATTCAGCGCAGGCTGCTATATTAGTAGAAATATGGCGCCTTAGCTTGCACATTAAGGCTGTGCTTCGACAAAAGTGCGAGGCTTATGTTGTCGCATGCGAGGGCACGCTCACGTCATCTTTGCTTCAGATGTACCGGATAGTTCCACTGACTCTCGTCGTGTGCTTTGTTAGCGGGCTCATAGACGTTCTGACTTTTTCCTGAAAGCGACCAAGAATACGAGTCCGTCGCAAATCGATTTGGGGCCTTCCCCAATCAAGTTCCGAGTTGGGCTGCTGCGAATCGCGATTGCAGTACGGGCCATTCAGATGTTGCACTTATTGTCCTATTTGCGCGCCCGACCTACTCACGCGGTCCCAGGCTGCCAAACTAGCACTTTGGCATTAATTAGAGAACGCCTGTCAGCCCTAGGTGATAAGCTCCGTCAATTACACTGCAAAAAGAACGCGATCGGACGAAAATGAAACCATACAAGCAGCGCAGGTAAAAAAAGTGAGGAAGCAAGGCATGGTCAAGACTGCCAGAGCCGAACCAATAGATCGCAGGCTCCAGCTCGAAGTTGCAGCAATGATGTTATACCCCAATCGCACCAAAAAAGAGCAAACGGAGCGACTTAATTGACCCATCATTCACAGGGATGTTAGTATCGCCGCCAAGACTCAAGAGCCTGATTATTCGAAGCATAGTTTAGCGCAGTTCGACTCGTATTGCTTCAGCTTAGCTCAGGGGCTTGATGACCCTTCTTTAATTTGCCCTGGGCGACGTGACAAAGAAATCTCGGAGCTTTTTGTCTACGCAGGATCCAAGCGCGATGCACAAAAATCGATCAATCTCGTTGGAGGCGATAAATATGACGGACGAGCATGTAACACAGCTCCTTCGTGCGGTTGAAACCGCGCTGCAGGAGAAGAAAAAGGATGCGTGGGATAAACTATCAACACTCTCGACTTTCTTATCGACCATCATGATCGGTGTAATCGGTATTTATTTCACGAATGCTTACAAGTCGCAAGAGGTGCAGGTTGCCGAAACAGAGGTGGCGGAAAGAGCTATACCAATCCTCGCTGGGCAGGATGAAAGGGCGAAGAAAGGCGCGCTGCTGGCCGTCGCAAGCTTAAGTAACAAGGCGCTCGCGATCAGACTGGCGACCGCTTATTCGACTGCCGGAACGGTTGAGGCAACTGAGGACCTTCTTAAAAGTGCCTCGGGCGGTAGTAAAGAGTTGCTGCTTGAATCGCTACTTACGGCGCTCTACAGTCGGGCGACGGATGAATGGAACCAAGTTGGAAATGTGGACTGGGATCGAATGGTAAAGGATATTAGCCGCATATTTGAATTAAAACGGCCGGAGGACCTTAGACAAAAGAACGACGGATACTTCCTGGCCGACTGTTATAGAATGCGAGGCACCGCCTATGCTTCCCTCGGCAAATACGATGAGTCGATTGCCGATATAAAGAATGGCCAGGCTATTCTTCCAAATTATGGAGACTTGTATTGGGCTCTTGGATGGCTCTATTGGCAGCGAAGTGATCTCGAAAAAGATCAGGGAAAGGCGCTCAAGTACTATGACCGAGCCATAGATCTTCAATCTTTTGGAAATGTGTTCCTCGATCGCGGACGATTGCATTCGGAGATGCGACATGCCGACAAAGCGCTGATCGATCTCGATAAATACATCGACTATGCGCCTAGCGATTCTCAAGGATACTATGAGAAAGCAATCGCGCTAATTCAGAAAGGGGAGTGGGTGCCTGCTTTTCACATCCTGAAGAGAGCAAGCCAATACGCCATGACCGACCCTTACATGCACGCGAAAATCGATGGCAAGATGGATGAGGTGGAAGTCCACTTGGGACTCGGCGACCATTATGGAAATAGCGATGAAGCAGCATTCAATGCGAAGGTGCCTTCCGAAGTTCCCATGAGAGGCAAACTTCCGACAGCTATTAAGAAGAGATCGTCAAAGGGATATCCGGGAAAAAAACACCGATAAGCTCCTCTGTCGAAGCGAAGGGATTCGAATCGATCCCGGAGTTTGAGAGACCGAGTCCTGTGGCCTGGCAATTGTGCCGTTCGAGGTATTTTTCTGCGATTTCGTTAGGACTTATTCCAAGAAGACAAGTGTGCCAGCTATGCCCAATCGCATTCTCGCCGCGACCGCTCTGCTCGGCATTTGCCGCTGATGCAGAGACCGAAAAACTGCTTCCTCTGGTATTCAAACAATCTGGCAATATGGATATTGGCGTGATTACCTACCCGGCCTAATACTCAAAAACAATTTCAATCTGGCTGAGCGTAATATCAGCGAGGCTTGAGGTAATGATATCCGCTTGGCTCAGTCTGCTGCGGTCGTAAGAGTTGGTTACCGCAAGGCATCGCATTCCGGCCATTCGCGCTGCCTGAACCCCATGAAGCGAGTCTTCTATCACCAGGCATTCTGCGGGATCGATAGTATTGTCGCGACGGCCGTTGATAAGCGACAGCGCTTTTAGAAATGATTCGGGGTCAGGCTTTCCTCTTGTAACGTCTTCGGCGCTCACTATTGCTTCAAAGTAGCTCGACACACCGGCGTGGTCGAGGATCAGGTCGATCTCGCCTCTGAGCGCCCCGGATGCGACCGCAAGCGGTAATCGTTTTGAAGCCGTACGGATGAAGTCAGGGACACCGGGAAAGACGGTGAGTTCGCGCCGCATAATAGGCTCGATAGATTCCGCCTTTCTCCGCATTAACTCGGAAAGCTTGGCTTCGGTTAACTCCAGCCCGTTCCTCTGGTATACGAGTTTGTAGCAGCCTCGATCATCGAGCGCGAGATACTGAGCATAATAATCCTCGGTCGTTAAGACTATCCCTTCCTGTCTGAGCGATTGCTGCAGGGTAGATAGATGAAGCGGCTCGGTGTCGGCGATGATACCGTCACAGTCGAAGATTATGGCTTTCAACATATGTCGTTGGCCGGAGGTCTATTACTCAGAAAAAAAAGACAACAGCATTAAGAGGGGCGGCCAGAGACGGCCGCCCCTACATCATCCGAGCACTTGCGCGCTTTCGGCGCGCTTGAACTGTCGCTGTGCTCAGGGCTTCTTCTCAGGCTGCGGTGACTGGGCCTGGCGCGCCTTCTGTCTTTCCGCCATCTGTTTTAGCGCCTGCTCCGCTTCTTCTTTTGTAACGACGCCGTCCTTGTTGAGATCGAGCGCCTTCAGAGTTCGCGCGGTTTTCTCGTCGCCCATTTCATCGGCGGTGATCTTTCCATCCTTGTTCTTGTCATACTTCTCGAACAGGTTGTTCACCTCAACGCCGCCCGTAGCCTGAACCGGAGCCTCATTGATTGCCTGGAAGAACCGCCCGAGCTCTTCCGGCGATAACTCGCCGTTATGATCCTTATCGAGGGAGTCGAACAACTGGACGATCTTCGCAAACTCTTCGCGCGTGACCTTGGAATCGTGGTTGGCGTCCAGAAGCTTCATGAAGGACTCGCCCATTCGGCCCGGACCGCCGCCCCCGCCGGTTCGGCGACGGTTCCACTCTTCTTCGTCGATGAAGCCGTCTTTGTTCTCGTCCAGGCGGTCGAACATCTGAGCCGGACCCTTGAACTCATCGCGGCTGATCTTCTTGTCTTTGTTCTTGTCCATCTCGGCGAAGTTAGGCATCTGAAACTGTCCGCCGCGTCTGCCGCCCGGGTTGTCGGTCTGCGGCGGAGGACCGGTCTCCTGCGCGACAGCTTGTTCTGCTGTTCCGGCCAAAAGCAGTAGCAATGAAAAGGAAAGAAGGTACTTCATAATCAATCTCCCTTTGCCTAGAAGGCAAATCTCAAGGCTAACTCGACTTTTCGGGCCTGTAGCGCTCGATTCGAGAGCGCGAAAAACTCGGAGCCCAGCGTGCCGCTGTAGCCCGGAAAGTTCGTATGGTTGAGGATGTTTTGAATGTTTACGCTCATGGTCAGGTTGTATCGATGCCGCGTGTCATTGCCGAAGGCTCCGCCTCCGGGGCCTCCTGCTAACGCCCCGCCTCCAAATCCGCCTCCTCCTCCGCCGCGGCGACCACCGCCGCCTGCAGATCCGCCACCACCCCGATTACCACGTCCGGTGTTTCGCTGATTCTGGTCGCCGCCCTGTCCGTTATTGGCGGCTTGAGCTCCGAATGGCGCCGGCGCCGGACCGAATCCGATTGTCTTGGAAAAGTTCATGTTGACGTTGAGCTGGCCTGGCCCGTTGCCGAAGTTGCGCGGAATTATCTGCTCGCCGGGCACAGGATCAGGATTAAAGATACCTATTCGCGTAACGATGGCGCCCGGCGTACCTGCTGGAACGAGTGAAGGCCTGTCGATGAACGACGCATCCAGGTTGTTGTCGCGGCCGGTAACTATGTTAAAGGGCGGTCCCGACGTTACCGCGATGTACGGCGCAACTCGAACGTCCCAGGGGAGCGCGTACTGGCCTCCGACGAAGAATCGATGCCTAACGTCGAAACCGGCTCGCCCATATTCAGCGGATAGATCGAACGGATTGGCGGGAAGGCTATAGGCGCTGTCGGTGTCGCTGTTGGTCGAGGCGAGAATGTAGTTGCTGAATACCGAGAGGGTTCGCGAGAAATTCGACCGGAACGTCACCCTGAATTCGTTTCTGATCGAGCGGCCGGTGGATTCGAATTCCAGGATCTGTCCCTGAGATGGGTCGGGCCTTATGCCGCCCGAGCCGGGCGCGGGCGCATTGAGGTCGCGGCTTCTTAGCAGATGCACTCCACGCTGCCACGTATAACCTACCGACATGAACATGTTCTTCGGCAACTGCCTGTCGTAGCCGACCGTACCAATGATCGAATAAGGCGCGTTCAAATCGGCCGCTTTTATTCGCAGAGTTGAGAACCGCTCGAACACACCGTCTTGAGACGACACCGACACCGGCACGTTCGGAAAGAAAGCAGGGGAGGGAATCAACAGTTGCCGTTGATGAGCGCCATCGAGTCTGACCGCATCCAGCGTAATTCCGTTGTCGAGCCGGCTGTAGAATACCCCGCCGCCGGCTCGTATCGTGCTCCGTCCCTTCGCGTCGGCTTGCCAGGCAATGCCGACGCGTGGGGCGAAGTTCAATTTATCTTGAAGGTGTGTTTGAAATTCGTGTCGTAGGCCGTAGGAAAGAGTCACGCGGCGAGATAACTTCCAATCGTCCTGAGCAAACCAGGCCATCTCCCACTGCGAAAGGCCCGCGAATGGATCGCCGGTTGTAATTGAGAATTGCGACGGATGGTAACCGGGCAATTGCAGGAGAGTTCGTCGATACCGCTCGAGCGCGGTGATGGGCACGGCCTCGCCCGATGCGTCGTGGATTATGTTTCCGTTCGCATCTCGTTCGAAATCGGATCCGAACGTGAACGTGCCGCCGAAGTTGGCTCGATTCAAATTCTCGACGCGAACGGCGTCCGCGCGATAGCCGAATTTCAATACGTGCTTCTTGTGGGTGAATGTAAAGTTGTCAGTGAATTCCAGGTTGCTGTTTGTATTGTCGCTGAAGAGCGAACCCTGGTTTCCGCCGGACGTGAACGCATCAAAGACCGAGATCGCCGGCGCGTTGCTCAGCGATCGCGCGCCCGAGTCGCGGCGGCTCAATTCCATCCTTATCTCGTTCACCGAAGTTTCCGACGCTATAGTAGTCAGCGAAAATCGCAGCGTGTCATCGTGCGAGGTTCGATTGAACGCACGCTCCGGGAGATCGAAGCCGCCGCCCAGACCGGCATCCGACTGCACCGTGTTTGTATATCGGTAGGAGAAGCCCAGAGAGTGGCGCTTGGTCGCCAGAAAGTCGGTTCTCAATGTGAAATTTGTCGCGCGAGTAGGAGAGAGAATCGTAGTGCCGAATGGAACAGGCTGAAACGTCGTCGGATTTATGATCGTGGCATTGACGACGGCATTGTCATCCTGTTCGCGGCGATCCATATCGAAAAAGAACCCCCATCGATTTCTGATGATGGGCCCGTTGAAATTCCCGCTGTAATTGCGGACTTGAAGCGGAGCCCTGAAGGCGGCGGCGGCGTTTCTGCCGTTTAGCGACTCGTCATTGAAATTGACTCTAAATCCGCCATGAAACTTGTCCGAGCCCGGCTTGGTCACGATCTCGATGCGCCCGAATCCGATTTCGGAAAACTCGGCGGCGAACGGATTCGAGTTTATGCGGACCATCAGAATGGCTTCTTTCGGAGGGAGCCGTCCGCCTTCGCGGAAACCGTCGACATAGAGCGAAGCGCTGCCGGGCACGCCGCTCGATCCAGCCATCTGTCGAAGCGTGTCGAGTAGTTCATCGGGATCGTCCGGCAGTGACTCCAGATCCTTCGGCGTCAGTGTAATGGCTGAGAGATTTTTGTCAGGCTCGGTCGAGATGGTCGCCGAATCGGGCTTCACTTCCATCTGCTCGTTGATGACGACTTTTAGCGAAAAATTCAGCGGCCCGGGTTTTTTCGAGCCTGTCTCGATTTGTTGCGAGGCGGTTCCAAAACCGTCGGCGGTAACAGTCAGCGTATAGTTTCCCGCTGGCACGCCGGCCAACTTGTAATGACCGAGCTCGTCGGTGGTGGTCGTGCGCTTATTGCCCTTGCCGTCGTCGAGAGTGACGGTCGCGCCGCCCAGAATAGCGCCGGTCTCGTCCGTGACGGTGCCCGCGAGGTCGGTGGTCTGGGCCGTTGCGCGAATTGCAAAGCTGCCGAGCAGTAGAAGCGAGCACAAGATTGTTGAGAGGGGCTTCTTCATATTTACCCTGATGTGTTGGCCGAATGAAGCGACGACACGGCCGAAGGATGAAATCTTGCCAGACGGATGCGCTTACTTTCCGAAATGTTCTTTCATCTTTTCGCGTTTGGCGTCGGATTCCGCCACGAGCTCCTCGAATTTCGGCTTCTGTTCATCGGTGAGCAGCGCTCTGAGCCGATCGCGGGACTGCTGCCGTATGACCCCGATCCGCGGATCGACGTCCCTCCTCACCTGGTCGTATTGAGAAAATGTCTCGTCGAGAATCGCTTTGACTTTGTCCCGCTGTTCGGAAGTCAAGCTGAGCTTTTTATCCATCTTGTCGAGGATATGGGCCTGAGGAGGGCCATTGTGGGTTCTTCCCCGGCTGCTATCGTCGGAACCGGTTACGGTTCGATAGAGGCTCATGGAAAATCCACCGGCGAGGAAGCCAATTAAAAAGACCGCCAAGACTATGAATCGCGCTTTAGTTTTATTGAGAGATTTACTTTCCATTGTCTTTCTCGTCCACTGCCACCAGGGATTCCAAAACATCGTCCGTAGTGGGTTGAGGTGTGTCGTAGAGATCGTGGAAGAGGACGCGCTCTGTCGGCCTGAGCATCGCGGAAGCTTCCTGTCGCGCAAGGTCGGCCTTCGGGACTCCCGCGCCCCAGATCAGCGTTGCGCCGATAATAACCGCCAACAACAGCGTGAGCGCCGGCACGAGCTGTCGCGCGGTCAACCATAGAACGTTGGCGAGCCCGTCTTCAGCGGAATACGAGACCGCGCCGCCCTCCGCTTCTCGATAAATCCTGGCTCTTACCGCCGCGAAAAACTCGGGCCCGGGCTCAATCGGCACAACCGCGGATGAGGCATCCAGGACAATTTTCTCCAGCTTGAGCAGCGCATACTCGGCCGCGCAATTCGCGCAGTGATCCAGATGCCGTTCGATTTGAACATTGGCAAGTCCGGATAAAATCATCGGCCGAAGCCCTGCTCTTGCGTTGCGGCAGCTCATTTTCGAATCACCGCTTTTCATCTTGCACTCCTTTGCTTGCGTTCCGCCGAGGCCGTCAGCCTCTTCATGGCGGCTCTTAGCACCCTTCTTGCACGGAAGGCCCTGACTTTAACCTTTGACTGACCCCACCCTGTCATATCCGAAATTTCCTTGACGGAGAATCCATCTCTATCCATCAGCACCAGTACCACGCGATCTTCCGGAGCGAGCCTATTAAGCAACCGCTCCGAGATATCGAACGCTTCCAGCCGCCGTTGTTCGCTCGCGTGCCGGCTGCGCGCGGCCTGAACCATCTGCAATTCGAGCCATTCATCTTCACGCTCGGCCTGTTGGGGAAAGGGCTGTTCGGCTCGCCTTCGCTGAGCCCGCAACTGATCGTAGCAGGCGTTTACGGCTATCCGGGCGAGCCACGCTTCGAAGGATCGGCCAACCGTGTAACAGGACAGTGAGAAGAACGACTTTGTGAATACTTCCTGTGCGATGTCCTCTATAATGTCCCGGCGTCTGAAGAAGCTTCCTATAATATTGAAGATTCGCGAGCTGTGGCGTCTCACGAGCAATTCGAAAGCATCGTGATCGCCCGCGAGGCTCTTGCCAATCAGTTCGTCGTCGGCCGGGTTAGTGCGCTCGTTATCAGCTCGTTCCGATTCGGCTCGTTCCGAGACTGCCCGCGCCACTGCAACCGCCCGGTCGTGGCGATCCACACCGTCATTCGCCCGCACGTATTCGGTTTTTTCCACTGAAGGACCTGCCAGTGGCTGGGCTACGCTCATAGGTCTACCGCGGCTGCCGGATTTTTCCCTTAAATGACGCCCCAAGCTCTTAGCGCCCCTTCTCTAGCTTCATCCTGATGACGACGGCCGACAGGCTGCCGCACCTTATTAGTCTGAAGCAATCAGGGGCTCGATGCAATCCGACGCGAGAAGGCGATTTGCGGAGCGATCTCGAATCAAGGATCGAGCCAGGGATCTTCACATGAGTTTCTGCAAAGAACGTTTAAGCGCTTGCTTCTACTTGCCGCACTCGGGCCGCTTACTACTGGCCCTCCGACCAGTTAAGACGCGCGAGGGCAGCTAGCGGTTACCGAAATGTCGGATCAGGATGCCGGGGCCGGAAATGGTGCGTTTATCCGATTCCAGGACTCTTACCAGTGAGTCGTTCCAGTGATTTCGGAAGAAGGAGTCCCGAAGGGTAAAAAGGGCGTTGCGCCGTGGCGAAAAGGGCCTCAACACTTCTCCTCGGGCTGCTTTCTTTGGGCGCCGGCAATGTCGCCCGGCTTCCCGTGGATGCTGTAGCATCGTCGATGGCACACTGATATAGTAATTAATAGCTAAGGAATTGATTTGGAGTGGACTAAATGGCAGCCGAAACGAACTCAATCAAAGTCGAGCCTGATGTCGCCAATGCTTATAACTCAGCATCTCAAGAAGACCAACAGAAAATACAATTGTTGATACGACTTTGGCTTCAAGAGTTTGCGACACTACCTAGCCTATCGCTGACCGAAGTGATGGACCTAATCAGCGACCGCGCGCAATCACGCGGCCTCACGCCGGAAATACTGGACTCGATATTAAATGAAGGCTGACTTACGATTCCTATTGCCGCAGGAATTTCTCAACCGCACTTGGCCACAGCGCGCCTGAACAAAAACTAGGTTAGAGCGCCGTTACCGTTATATTTTGGCTATGAATTGACGAGGTGTCCCTGCTGAGTGAGCGCCAGGGTTGCTTTTTCCAGATCATCCTCTTTGACCATTATATATTCGGTCTTATAAGTGGAGATCACGAATATGCTGACGCCGGCGTCGGCCAGCGGGTTGGTGATCGCTGCCATAATGCCTGTGATCGTGAAGTCAAGCGGGCCTTCCAATTCGAGACATTTCCAACCCTGATCCTGGCGCGTGTCGGAAGGCACGTTTTCCTCCCGGCAGACTACAGAAAGCTCGCCGTCGTCGAGCGTGACCGAAAAGAAATGGCCGTGGGTGACCCAATCCGGTATGCCCGGCCGCTCTTCCAAACGGCAGATGGAGAAGAGCCCGTCGAGAATTGAAAGAGTCATTCTGGCGTCAACCATTGAATTGCTCCTGTAAAGCCGGCTGTTTCTACTAAGGAATCTCTTCGCGCCGCAGACAAACTATCTGATGAACGCGCGGAGAGCTTCGATGCGCTGGCTCAAGTCGCTCGGTGAAAGTTTTCTGTATGCTTCCGGGACCATTTCCCTGGAGGTAGCTTCACGAGCCGCGACGAGCGCTTGATACTCTATTGCCATCTCGTCTCGGGCCGGAGTGAATTCCTTTGCAACGGAGGCCACATCTTCGTTTGTAATCTTTTTGCGGCCCCCGGCGCGCGCCACTCTCCGCGCCCTGATCAACATTGCTTCGATATCGGCCCCCGAAAGCGTCAACTCATTTCGAGTTATTGGAAACCAGTCCGTGACTTCGCTTTCGATCTCGTTTTTCCGGATCATTGCCTCCACTATCGCCTGTCGGTCTTCTTCCGAATCGGGATAGAAAAGCGAAATGTGTTCTTCCGCGCGTCCCTGTCGTTTCAGATCGATTGGAAGCAGGTCGGGTCGGCTCGTCATCAATATCCAGAGAATGCGCCCGCGGTTGCGAGTGTCGCCCATGGCCGCCGCGAGCTTCGAGAATACGCGGGCGTCAACCCCGGAATCGCCTCCGCCCTCGCGGGTGCCGAGCGTCGCATCGGCTTCGTCTACAATAACGACGATTGGCGCGAGCGTCTGAAGGAGATTCAGGATTTTCTCGAGATTGGCTTCGCTCGAACCTACCCATCGTTCGCGAAAATTCTTGAAAGCGACAACGTTCATTCCGCAGTCGTGAGCAAATGATTGCGCGAGAAAAGTCTTGCCGGTTCCGACGGGTCCGGAGATCAGGATTCCCATCGGCGCTTCTTCGATCAGACCCTGCGCAATAGTGTCCGCTATGGAGCGCAAGAACTCCTTTGCCTTGCTCATGCCGCCGACGGAATCAAGACCGAACTTAGGCTGAACGAATTCGACCAGCCCAACGCATTCGGATTCGATCAACTCTTTTTTCTTATGGCGGATGCTGTCGAGCGTCAGCGTCTCGCCGGTAGTCGCCGCGCTTCTAATCAGCGAATTCAGATGTACGCGGTTGAGCCCGGAGGTCATCAGTGAGAGCTGTTCGCCCGTAACTTCCATCTTTATCGCCGGCGTTTGCTCAACCATATGAGTGATGAAGTCGAGCCGCTCCGAATCATTGGGGTAGGGTATCTCGATAGACGCCAGCCGCGAATTGTCTCGAATCCGCGGATGAATGTCTGCTCTATTCTCGGCGACGAGTATGACGATGTTGTCCTTCTTCAAGAGACGGGAGCTGGTTATCCAACGCTGCAGAGCGACCAGGTTGGTTCGATCGTCGCTCGACATATAGCTGACTTCGCCGGCCGGTATTATGGTTTCGAGGAAGTTAATAATGACCGCGACCTGATCTCCATAAAGCAGGAAGTGCTCTATGAGCGGAAGCGCTCTGGCCGGATCCTTTGGAAGTTGTTTAAGCGCATCGCGTCCCATCAGGGGATCGGCGATGCGAAGCTGAGTTATGAAAGCCCGTTCAGCTTCCGATGAGCCGAACTTGATCCCTTCGCTCCGGTTGTAGGTCAGCAGTAGCTTGGTTCCCACCAGCTCGCGCTGAAGAAAATTCAGCAGGCTGATGTACTCGTTTCCAGCCGCCTTCACGAGATCGTAGATGGCATTGTGCAGTAAGAAATGGCTCGACTCTCCCGCGTAGTATTTCCGGGCCATTTGTGCGGCCCAACCGGGCAACTGATCGATCTCGTCTAACAATAATCTTCTTGGTGTCGCCATAGGGGAATTTTTATGGGTCAATCCAACCGGCAAAGGCGGCGGGATTCAATCCGGCTCGCCTCGACTTTTACTGCTTAGTTGCTGATCAGTTTACTGCCGCTGTGCAACGGGCGGTCTGATCGGCTCCACCGGAGTGCGATCCGCAAGGTCGAAGCTGTTGAATACGGGAGCCGTCTGCTCCAGGATTTCTTTGGTCAGCTCAATTGAGGACAGGAGCGATTCGAAATCGAGCGACGATATATGCTCGGGAGTCGGCATCGTTATGACCTGATCGTTTACCAGTGCGAAGAAACTCTCGATTGATTGCAACTGGGCTTCCACCCGTTTCACCGATCGTTCTATATCGTTCGTCGTCTGAAGTCTTTTATTGAGGAACTCGAGATTTTTTTCGTAAAGCCCGGCCGTAGTTTCGTCCGGGGCTGTCTGCATCGCTCGTTCCGCCTGATTGATTTGATTTTGAATCATCTGTCGATTAACGGATCGGACGTGATTTTTTAGACGACGATAGGTATCGAGGAAATCGACAAAAGACTCCCACGCGCCTTCAAGGCTCCGAATCTGATCCGGCACCTCTTCAACACGGGTGAATTTCTTATAGTTGCTATAAATCTGATTTTTCAACCAGCGGAGGTATTCGACCGCTTCGCGCTCTCGCGGATCAAACTCGCGTATCAAAGCCTCGCGTCGCCGGCCTCGGTCCGCAAGCTCGCGGCGTCTGACCCGCCTGGCGACGACCCGCCTGTAAGCGGTCGTTGCCGGAAGAGTGGCGAGATACAAAGACTCGAGGGCGGTTCCCCCGGCGAGCGGTATCCAGGATAGATCCGTATGTCCGACCGTGCTTGTGTAGACCGCGGCGGCTACGCATACGACCAACCCCCATATGTTGAGCGGTTCCTTGAGAGCTTCCTTTACGTAACTGACCTTCTCAGCCATATCGAACCCAGTCGCTAACCGGGATCATTCTACTCCAATGCTTTTGATTTCTCAGCAGGGCCTAACGACTTCTCGCCTGATTCCGCTCCAACCATGGGGGGCGCGGGGATCGACTCGGCTTTTTCCGCCCCGAGACCCAACTGGCGTTTATAAGCCGCAAGCGTGTCTTCGACCTGAATGTTCAGAGATTCTCGCTCGATGTCTTGAATCTGAGACTCGACTCCGCCGGTAGCCAGTTCCATTCTGGCTTCGGCGGCAGCGGAACGGCGCTGAATTTTATCGCGCATATCCTGAAAGCTGCCCGCATCGTCTCCAACCTGGAATGAGGCCATGGTCTGGGAGAGTTGCTCCTGCATCTTCGCGGCGCGAGCTTCGTTGACGAGTTGCTGGGCTTCGGAGGTCTTCTTCTTTACTTGAAGTATGTAATTCTCCAGGAACTTCTTTGCCTGCTCGGCCGCGACATGCGCGCTCTCGAGCTGCGTTTTGGATCGTTCGAGGGCGGTTTGCTTTTCCTGGAGAGCGGTTATGTAGGTGCGGGCGAAGTCGTCGCGGCCCTGTTTGATGGCGGCTTTTACTTTGGCGTCGAGGTCGACGATCTCGCGTTCGTACATCGCGACCTCTTTTTGCAGCAGCTTCTCGGTGGCCATTACCTGCGTGACGTTGGCCTGCATCTGCGGGACCTTTTCACGCATATCGCGGATGACCTGCTGAAGAATCAGCTCCGGATCTTCAGCCCTTTCGATCATGCCGCCGAAAATGGATCGGAACAGCCGTTTAAGTCTACTCCACATCTGTCCTCCTACTCACCGGGTCTCGTTCCAGAAGTAAAGCAGGCGCGGGCCGGCGATCGATTCTCGCATTCGGGGCCTAGTCTACCACATCCCAATCAGTCGCTGTAAATTCAAACCCTCGCGCGGCTGCGTTTGCCGCTCCGCATCGGGTTTGACTGGTTGGGGGCCGCATTATCACTCGCGAATGATACGCGGAGGTAAGGCGCGTTGTTCGATGAGGGGCAGTCAAATCCGCTTGTTAACACAAATCACTTTGCGGACGGAGGCGTGTTGCCCGTGTGATATGGCTTTGATATTATCCGTCGCGCTTGTTGCAGGACCGCTCAATTTCAGGAAAGAGGTCTCGTTTGCTCAAGCGCCGGCCGACGCTTATACTGGCAAGGCGTGTGACGCTCTTCTAATGCAAAGTCACCTACAGTATGACGCTCCAGGCGCGGAATTCGAGCAGATAAATCCAACTGCAATCTTCTCGCTTGTCGGACCCGAGCTTTCGCTCGTCGAGGAGGAATTCGAACGCCAAGTCTCGCATGGTCCCGAAATCGTCTCCTCGATAGGCCGCTATCTTCGAGAAGGCGGCGGCAAGCGCGTAAGGCCGGCTCTCCTCCTTTTGGCCGCGAAGGCCGTCTGCGGAAGCGCCGGATCGTCCGCCGTTCGAATGGCGACCGTGATGGAGATGCTTCATACCGCCACTCTCGTTCACGACGACATAATAGATGAAGCGCGCGTCAGGCGAGGCAGGCCCTCGGTCAACGCGACGTGGGGAAATGACATAACCGTTCTGATGGGCGACTGGCTCTATATGACGGCCTTCGACATAACGTTGCGCGAACGGAGCTTCGAGATTCTGGACGTGCTCACTTCGATGACGAGACTCATGACCGAAGGCGAGCTGATTCAGTTGACGATGATCGGCAACAGCGGCATCACGGAATCCGAACATCTCGATATCGTTCGCAGAAAAACCGCCTACATGTTCAGCGCCTGCGCGGAGGTCGGCGCGATTGTCGCCAAGGCGAGTCCCGAAGAGAGGCGCGCGCTTGGGCGCTACGGCCTCTCGGTGGGAATTGCATTTCAACTGATCGACGATCTCCTCGATTTTGTCTCGACTGAAGACAAACTCGGCAAACCGGTCGCGAATGATTTGAGAGAAGGGAAGCTGACCCTGCCGCTCATTTACCTTCTCGAAGAAGGCGTGCATGAGCATCGCCGAATGATCGAGACCGTAATAGCCGAACAGGGTTTTGCCTCCGTTGCCAGAGAGGAGCTTGTGGGGTTGCTTCGAGAGAACTCGGCGCTCGACCGCGCACGCGCGCAAGCGCGGCTATATGCCGGCGAGGCGACCGAGGCGCTCGATATTTTTCCACCCTCCGATTACGTCGAAGCGCTCCGCTCCGTGCCCCGGTTCATTCTGGAACGCGATATGTAAGATCCTTCCGTTCTCACTCTGTGCGCCAAAGCAGAAACATCGAGAATAAACTTTCCTTCTTCCTTTTTTAATTGATTAAGACTGCTCCGGTCGAGGCATATGCCTCACATGAGTATAGACTTGGTTTCCCTCCGTCGTTATATTAAACAGCGTTCAGCGATGTACTGCGAAAAATGCAACGTCGAGTTTCACGAGGGATTGCGCTATTGCAAGTGGTGCGGTCAGCGGCTGATAAAACCGAACCGCGCAACCAGCGAATTGCAGTGGTGTGAAAAGTGCCGCGCGCCGGTGCAGCCCACCTGGGTCTATTGTAAAGCGTGCGGAGCATCTATCGCAGGCTCGGGCGCTTCAGATCAGGAAAAATCATCGGATACATCCGGTCTCCTCTGCGTTAGCTGTCAGAGCAAAAATCCGTCGGATTCTCTCGTCTGCGAATCGTGCGGAGCGCTGCTCGTCACCCGGCCGGAAACCGGAAGCCCAACCGTGCGCGGCATGTCGAGACCCGCCGACACGGTGCGAGATCTTAGTGATCCCATCGACATTATTAATGCTGAGCCGGAGCCCGCCGAACTTAGCAGCCCGCTAACCGAAAATGGGCCCGCGCGCGTCGCTTACATTCCAACGAACCAATCCAATCCAGAGGATGGCGAGAAGGCGCCACGTGAGCTCGGCGCGCTGGAGGTTCCCGATCCGCGCAAGACTCTTGGCGGCGCGCGCGGCTTCGAAACTAATGTACTGAAGCATGACGAAGTCTTGAGAGCTACGTCGGTGATTAAGGGAAAGCGAACGGGGCCAGTCGAGGAAGAGGAATCATTGAGGAGCGACGATTCCGAACCCGCGGAGAGGGGCGCGTCGGAAGTCGTATTACCTCACGTAGCGTCGACGCTCGATTTGGCTTCGTCGGCGGCTTTACCCATCGTGCCGCCGATCGAAGTACCGGTCGCGCCGACCATGCACGAGGCATCGCCGCCCGAGTCATCGCCGCCCGAGTCATCGCCCGCTCCGCCGAATACGTCATTGCCTGAGCAAACCGGGATATCCGCGTCGAAATCGTCAACCAGCAGTCCCAAAACTCTCATAGTCTCGGCATTGGCTGTTCTGATTCTTGTATTGATCGGCGCGGGCGGTGTGCTGGGTTGGAAGTTATACACCAGGCATCGCGATCAGATCGATAAGACAGGCGCCGCGGCAACATCACAAACGGATCTCAGGCGCGATTCAGATGAAGCCGTTACGCAAGCTAAAGGCACGGAGGATCACGCCTCGAATATTCCGCCGGGAATGGTCTTCGTAGCCGGAGGGGCATACAAGATCGGCCGCGATGATGGAGATCCACTCGCGAGGCCCGCGCACATGATGCAGCTTGAAGCGTTTTACATAGATCAAACAGAAGTCACGAATGCGGAGTACCGTAAGTTCATCGTCGCGACGGGACATTCGGCCCCTTCCGGTTGGAGCGAAGGTAGATATCCTTCAGGCCATGATAATAGGCCCGTGTGCGATGTTTCCTGCCGCGATGCCGAGGAGTATGCTGCGTGGGCCGGAAAACGATTGCCGAGCGAAGCCGAGTGGGAGGCCGCCGCCCGAGGCGCCGACGGCCGCATCTATCCATGGGGCAATGAATGGAAACCCGGATTGGCGAATATCGGCGCCAAGATCGGCGAAAGGCAAATTCAGGATGTCGGTCAGTATAAATCCGGCGCAAGCCCCGCCGGAGCATTTGATATGATCGGAAACGTATGGGAGTGGACGAAGGACGTATTCAGTCTTTATCCCAACAGCAAGGCTGTTATACCGAGCGCCCTCAAAGAGCCCGAGAGATACCGAATTATTCGAGGCGGAGCCTTTGATGGAGATCAGGCGAACGATGCGTCGTACCGCGGCTATGTCGAAGCAGATAGAGGTTACGATAAAACAGGCTTTCGATGCGCGAAGAGCGTCGCCATTCCGAAGTAGCGCAATCAGCTCGAAAAGTAATTCATTGGTTTCCCTCGTCAGGTTTCGGATCAAAGCTCCCCGGTCAACACCAACACCAACACCAACACCAAACACCGTGAACTCTCCTAAATAATGCGACTTCAAGTAAAAAGCGCCCTGCTCGGCGCGGCAACCGCGGTCATCCCGGTAGCGATCTGCTCATTGGTGCTGTTGCCTGCGCTGACCAGAGAGTGGCGCGACGTTACGACTGCGAGGCGCCAGGAGAGTCTGCGTGCCGCGGGTTCTATACTGGAGAAACGGCTCGCCGAGTTGCGATCGGCTACGCAAAGACTGGCGGATGACGTCGGCCTCGTTGCGGAAACGGAAAGCGGCTCCGCGGCCCAGCAACGAGCGCGCTTGCAGGATCTGTTGGCGCGCGCCCGCGACGAATACGCCTTTGACTTCGTCATCATCGCCGATGCGAAAGGCAAGGTGACCGCGCGGAGCAACGACGCGCCGCAGCCGTCCGAAGAGCTTCTACAGGGTGAACATCCGAACAAGGTCGCTGAAGCGGCCATCGCGAACGGTTCTCGAAAACAACTTCTGCCTTCGGCCGCGCCGGCGATTGAAGATGAAGCGTTTCTAAAGCGTATGTGGTTGGACAAGACGGCGGCGGTTAAATCGCCGAACGACGCCGCTAAATCCGGTCTCATGCTCGAGGCGGCCGCGCCGGTGGTTCTCTCGGGAAGTTTTGCCGGGATCGTCCTCACCGGTCAGATGCTAAACAATTACAACCTGGGTAAGGCGTTGCAACCCGGAGCCTCATCTCTACAGACCCCGCTAATCGGAGAGATCAAACAGGCGCTCCGTCCAGGATCTGACGAGGACTGGGGCGCGGTGATCGCTCTGGGCGATGTGATCGTTGCGTCGAGTCTGCAAGCCGGAAGAGGCGGGGAGCCTTTGTTAAAAGGGAGCAAACACGATCCCGAGGCCGGCGACGAGGCGCTCAGAGTCGAGGACCACGCTTACTCGGTCCTCTGGCAGCCGATCAAGTCAGCAAAGGGGGAGCGAATCGGCGCGCTCGGCATTGCGTCGCCCTCGGGCGATCCGGCAACAGCTCCGCGGATGGCAAGGAATGCGCTCTTAACGGTTGCAATCGCGGCGATGTTCACCGGCGGTTTGTTGGGGCTGCTGTTCGGAGGATCGCTTTCTTCGAGAATCAGCAGGCTGACCGGCGCGGTGAACCGCATGAGCCTTGGCGAGCTTAGCGTCTCAATCAACGACCGCGGTTCCAGGACCCGCTCCAACGACGGACTTGCAATCAGCCTCGACGGGGACCTTGATGCGGCAGCGTTTCAAGAACCAGACAAAGTCGAGATATCTTCGGACCGCGACGAGATCCAGCGCCTCGCCGAACAACTCGACGTTATGCGAGAGAGCTTCAGACAAGCGATCGAGCGAATCCGCAGACGATAATCTTCAGGAATAGCCAACCACGAAGCACTGCCTGGACAAACCACGAAGCGGTTATGTAACGCAGCTCAAGGTCGGCGTATTCGCCTACCTTGGGAAGGGCGCGCCATGCTGTGAAAATAGCCCAGCACTTTGAGTGCCGGGTCGCGGATCGCCTTTCTCGACGCTCGTCCCGAAAGGGACGAGATGACGCTTGGGGATCGCTATCAGTCGTGCCTACCGGCGCTCAATGGAGTCTCGACACCGCCCATACCCACCAGTGAACTGGTGGGCTATTTTCGTCGGATCCCTACGGGATGCATGCCGTGCATACTACTGGATGCCGCCAATCACGAAGCGGTTAATCCCAGGAATGTCGCAACCCCTTCAGAGTTGGAAGGCAATTCATCGTCATTCCCGAGCTAGCTGAGAGTACAGCGACTTTGGGATATTCGGGGGGGCTTCGGGTCGCAACTCCTTGAGAGTTGAAAGGCAATTCATCGTTATTCCCAAGCTAGCTGAGAGTACAGCAAGCTTGGGATATTCGGGGAAGCTTCGGGACTCAACCCTTTCACGGTTGGGATGCGCGCGCAATATGACAAATCGGCTTGATCATTACACTGCTAACCGTGTTAACATCTGCGACTCTTGCACGTTGCGGAAGAGGCAATACTTCAACGGAGGTTTCTATGAGCACCAGACGACTGAGCCTTGTTTCAGTTACATTGATGGTGATGTGTGTGCCTGCCCTCGCGTATGCGCGCTGGCATGGAGTTCAGGCAAATAAAGACCAAAAAACAGAAGGCCAAACGATGGCCGCCAAGCCGAAAACGACGCATAAAAAAGCGCACGGCGGCGCGGCAATGAAGGGCGTGCCGTCAGGCGTTCCTAATTGCGTCGATCATCTGATCAAGATGGCGTCGACCGATCCGCTGATTGCGTACGAGGGACATCCGAGCGAGATCATCAATGACGGACTGCTCTGGAACGATCCTAAATCGAAGTGCTCAGTCGGATCCGATCAGGCGATCCGAGACAAGGTTCAGGCCGTTGCGCTTGCCTGGAACCTGAAAGACGCCGCGAAGGTGCGGTCCCTGCTCGAGGAATTAAAGAGCGCGACCGGCGGAATGGCGACAGACACGCCGAAGCCCGCAAAGCGCAAACACTCTTCTACTAAGAAGGCAACAGCAACCGGCAACAAGAACGCCGGTGCGAAACAGTAATGAGCCGACAAATGGGGCAAGGAGCGCTCTATCTCCTTGCCCATCCATGTCACACATCTCACCTTGCGGCCCTGGTTTTCCATTATTAGTAGTTCCTTCATACCTGTTCAGGTAGTTATCACGAGCACAACCGCGACCAAAGCTACAAAAGCCTCTCCTCTCACCTGATCCGGTTCAATCATAGTTGACCGAATTATTTGTCATCGTGACCGATACGCGTGCTTGAACTATTTCAGGTTGCACGGACGGCCCACCCTCGAGTTAGAAGGCTTCGGCTAAGTCCTTTACTTTCCGGATGTGAGGAATACGAGGAATACAGTCTTCGCGGCATTGCGGTTGCCACCCGGAATACCGTCATCCAACTTGGCTATTTTCATCGGTTGTAGTTTTTTAACATTCAGTAGATAGCTCGGCGCTGAATCGATCGAGCGACACAGCAGTAATAAGCATTAAATACCCCGTCCAGCCCCTTTCTCGGCTCCGGTATATATCGGCAGAGCAGGGAGGGTGTCAGGACTGCGGTAGCGAATTCCGCTGGAGCACACAATGAAGATGAGACGAACCCTCCTGCTTGCAGCCATCACCCTCACTGCCATTCTGGCTGTGACTACGGCCTTCACAAGAAAAAGCAGCGCCGTATCGCGCGGAGAAGAGCAGTGGCGAAGCAAGGTGTCCCCCGACCTCATGGCACAGATTGATTCGGGCTCCGTTAGCGCACGGCTCAGGATGCCTGATAGCGAGTCTACGCCCGACCAAAATGACGGCGATATGGTCGATGTAATCATCCAGGCCGCGGGCCCCGTAAGCAAAGAGCACAAGGATGCGGTCAGGGCGATCGGCGGAAAGATCAAGAGAGTCGCGGGTGTCATAAACGGTTTTGCGGCGCGAGTGCCCGCGAGCGCCATCGCGGAGTTGTGCAATCGCGAAGATCTGACGTTTATATCGCCGGATCGGCCGGTGGCGGTTATGGGGCATCTCGAGAATACGACGGGCGCCGCGCAAATTAGATCGTTTGTTTCGGGCACTACTCTCAATGGAGCCAACATTGGAATCGCTGTTCTGGACTCCGGCGTAGACAACACACATCACTCGCTGACATACAACGGTATCACTCGAATAAGCATTCAGGTTCGCGCCAGCGGATTTCGCGATGCCTATGATTACGGCGGACACGGCACGCACGTGGCCGCGGTGGCGGCGGGAACGAATCATGTGGGCCCGAATCTTTATACGGGCATCGCCCCCGGAGCAAAGATCCTCGACGTCAAAGTCCTCGATCGCGATGGCCATGGGTACAGCTCGGACATCATAGCTGGAATAAACTGGTGCGTGACCAATCGAACGGCCTACAACATCAAGGTAATAAACCTGAGCCTTGGCGCGCCGGCGATCGATTCCTACAAGAACGATCCTGTTTGCAAGGCAGTTCGCGCCGCTACGGACGTCGGCATAGTCGTCGTCGTCGCGGCGGGCAATGACGGCAAAAATGGTTCCGGCAAAAAGCTGTACGGAGGCATACATTCTCCGGGCATCGAGCCTTCGGCGATCACTGTGGGAGCGGCGAACACGTTCGGCACGGATGGGAGATCGGACGATGTCGTAACATCCTACAGCTCCCGTGGACCGACGCGCGGCTCATACAGAAATTCTCTCGGGCAGCGCGTGTACGACAACCTGATAAAGCCCGATCTCGTAGCGCCCGGCAACAAGATCATCTCCGCGGAAGCGTTCGACTGCGATCTCGCGCGCGAACATCCGGAGATGGACGCTAACGCCTACGAAACGAACTCGTATCATTATGTGATGTATATGAGCGGCACGTCCGTAGCGGCCCCCGTCGTTAGCGGCGCGGCCGCGCTTCTGTTACAGGCGAACCCTTCGCTCACTCCGAGTCTGGTCAAAGCCATCTTGATGTACACCGCACAGCCGCTGAGCGGATTCAACACCCTCGAGCAGGGCGCCGGGATGTTGAATATAGATGGAGCGGTGAGGCTCGCGAGAATTGTCAAGAATCCGGTCACCAATCTGGCGAACGGCCAGGTGATGCTCACTTCATCAATGCCGTCTCCGCAGTCGTCTATCGCGGGAGGCTCCTTTCCCTGGGGACAGGGAGTCATAACGGATTATGCGTTCCTCTATGGCAGCAATTTGATGACCTATTACCAGGGAATGTACGCAAGGGGGGTATTGCTTTCCGACAGCACCTACTATTCGGCGGGAGCGCTGCTGAAGAATCTCAACTATGTGACGTCCGGCGTGCTCTTGAGCGATGGGGTGCTGCTTTCCGATGGGACGATGCTCTCCGCGGGCAGCCTCGTCTATAACGGATCAGGAGTCTTGCTAGCCGACGGAGTTCTGCTCTCTGACGGCGTGCTGCTGGCCGACGGAACCATGACTTCCGACGGCGTGCTTCTCAGCGAAGGAACGATTTCGGCTGACTCCATGGGGTTTATCATCTCGGGAGATCCCGGGCCATGCATGGCTCAGAAGCCGGACTATACGACGCAGTAACGGACTGACTAGAGAATGGAGGGCGGTTCGAATCTCAGAGTGCGAGGCATAACGATAGACTGAGATAGACCTGATGATTGTACGAAGTGAAGAACAGAAGAGCAGAACGGGTCCGTTGCGACCGGCCAGCGAGCAGCTTTCGCCTGCCCCGGCATTTCCGCTTGCAGAAAGCGATGTTGAGGAAACGCTCGCCTTTTTGCGTGAAAGACCCATCCATACATTTGGAATGGCGGGCCTCATAAGGGACAACGGCTTGGTCAGCACCCAGAACCGCGGAGAGTTCTACGGCTATCGCAATCGCCGCGGCCGGCTTGAAGGCGTGGCTTTAATCGGCCATTCCACGCTTTTGGAAGCAAGGAACGAACGCGCGGTTCAAGCCTTAGCAAAGCAATCTCAAGATTGTGATCATATTTTTATGGTACTCGGCGAGCAGGTTCAGATCGAACAGTTCTGGCGCACCTATTCGCAAACCCGGAATGAGCCCACGATCTCCTGCCGCGAGCTCCTGCTCGAAAAACGCTCCGCGCTGCGGAGCACTGAGATGCTCGAGCGTCTCACGCCGGCCGTGTATGAGGACCTGGACACCGTTATTCCCATTCACGCCGGTCTTGCGGCTGATGAGAGCGGGCTCGATCCGCTGGTTCTCGATCCGGAGGGCTTTCGACGCCGTTGCGCGCGCAGAATCGAACGGGAGAGAACCTGGCTGTGGAAGCACAACGGAGAGCTGGTATTTAAGGCGGACATCGTCTCGGATACGCCTGATGTTATCTACATTGAAGGGATATGGGTGTCGCCCCGGTATCGAGGAAAAGGCTACGGCTTGAGATGCCTGCTCCAGTTCAGCGCTCAGCTTTTGCAGCGCACCAGGACTATCTGTTTGCTTGTCAACGAGCGGAATATGGCAGCCCGAAAGTTTTACGAGCGAGCCGGCTTCAGCTTCGTCAGCGCTTATGACAGCATCTTCATCAACAGGTCGGCTCTTTCCAACGCCGCGCCTCCGCCCGTGGCATGATCGTACGCCCGAATCTCCGCTTCCAAAAACTTGCACGGGGCTTCAATCGAATACAGTACGCGCAGTGACAAGGCGCTTCTTTGGGATGATCTGTTTGTCCATAGCCGTTGAAGACCAACTCAGTCTCGCGAAGCCATGTACAGCTTGATTGAAGCACTCCATTCTTATGTCGTAGAGATGTCCGCCGACTAACTGGATCGAGCCGCTTGCGTCCGTCTGACCGCCTCCGGTCCAGTTGTCAATTACCAAAAGCCCATTCACCCACAACCTGACGCCGCCGCTCGAAGCCGCATAAAATGTATAGAGATCCGAATTCTTGGGCGCGAGCTTACCCGACCATCTCACCGAGTAAGCCATCGAATCGATGCTCGAATCGGGCGGGCCGTCCCAGTCAAAGTTGATCGCCTTGTCGATTCTCGAGAGCCTGAGATCGTCCAGCTTAAGGCCGCTGCAATATTCTCCGGTGAGTCCGGCGACCGTAACAATTCTGGAAGCAGCAGGAATTATGTCTACCGTTGCGGTCAGATCGGAGTCCGGCGAAATCGAGAACCTGAACAGGTGTGTAGAGCGATCGTAGGTCAGCGCGGCGGCCGAGCCTTTGAGCGCTTGTATAGCCGGCCTTGCGGGCGCGTAGCCTATGATGCTCACCGAATCTTCGTCCCTTGCAAAGGTCACGTTCACATGAACGATCCCATCATCCGATAAATCGCTTATTCGTTGTTTGCCGTTTGATACGAACTTGCCTTCGTCTCCGATAAACGCAATTCCGGACGGGCCAATTGGGGCGGCCAGATAGTAGGCCTCGCTTGTTGTGAAGGTGTCTCGAAAAGCGCTGTGCTGCTCGACTACGCGGCCGTTCTTCGAAAGGTAGTTATAGACAAACGTCTTGCCCTTGATTCCGAACGTCCACGGCTCGAACATAATGTCGGGGCCGGCTCCTCTGTCGTAGGCGAACACGTAACCCGATCTCAGCGAACCGTGATCGGTGTAGGTATATGCGATCATGGGCGCGGCCGAACCGGCTGCTTCGCTGGCGAAGGTCCGATCCGACGGAACGATCGGCGCGTCAGGCTTCACGATTACGCCGTCTTTCCTGATCACGCGAAACAAGCCGCTCTTGTCGGTCGTGCCGATGCGATCCCCGATCCCCACCATTCCCGCCGACAAATTCGCTAGCAGCAGGTTGGAGGTTTCATAGCTCATGAATACGTCGGTCCACGGCCACACGCCGAGAGCGGAAGCGAGCCGCGATGAATAGAGAAAAGCATCCCACCGCCCGCGGTTGAAGCGGTCTCCGCTTACTCTTATCGTAGTGAGGTTGGAGTACTTTGAGGTTTGTAGGAAGTGCCGCGGAGTGGCCATGCAGTATTGCATCGTGAGTCCGCGATCCGAGCACGCTCGCGACATCTGAGTCAGGTAGGCATCCTGATCTTCGAGCGCGGCCGTCGCATCATTCTCGAGCCAGTCCTGTTCGTAGCTGATCACGCCCGCATCCTTTATATAGCCAATCGCGTTGTCCCAATAGCGCGGATCTATCGAGACGTTGTTCGAAATGCGGTATTCCTGACGATAAGGACTGTTTGGATCAATCCATCGCGAGTGTGTAATCAAAGGCAGCCCGAGCTTCTGCTGAAACGACTTGAGCCCGTCCGGGAAGATATCCGGATGCGCAATATATCGAAAGATGCCGTCGCCTCGCGTCCAGTGAGCGTCTCGCCCTTTTGGATACCACCAGCTATCAAGCTGCATATAGCCGATCGGAATATTCTCCCTTCGAAAGTAGTCTCGCATTGCGAGAAGAGTTCCCTGATATCCCAGACCGAGGTCATAGTCGTAATAGTAAGTCGCGCCGTTGTCCGTCCAATAGCCGAGGTACTTCAGGCCGGTGTCCGCATCGTTCGCGGGTCGTTTCTTTCCCTGCAAATCGGTCAACGCCTTGCCCCAGGAATCAAAAGCCCTGTTCACGCCCTCTTCGATGATGAGAAGGGTCTGATGCGTGAATCCGGACGGCACTCTGAAGATCGACCGATCGATCGAGGATGTCAGCTCGCCTTGAGGGCCCGGGGAAATCGCAGCGGTCATGAAGTTCGAAGCGGGTGAAATGATGAACGCACTTCCCGAGGGATCGAAGAATATCCAGGGACTAGCCGGGCTTAACTGCGAAAAGCTGTACTGGGCGAATTGAGCGTCGTAGGTGATGTGAAGCGGAAGCCGAGGATATCGGCTCAGCGATGGGAATGAAAAATCGTTGATTCCGGCTTCGAGGTACTTCAACGTGAACAGGACTTCTCGCTTATCCTTATAGAGCCTGATGCCGGCCTGTCGCGCCGTCGAATCGATGTAGCCGAAAGTGATTTCGTCGTAAGCCCCAATACCATCGACTCCGCCGGTGGTTGTAATGTTTCCCACCGGTTTGCCGACGCTTCCGCCGAAGCTCCAGGCGGGACTGCTGCTGATAATCGTGTAAGAGCCGTCGACCTCAATCGAGATCCGAATTCCGGAAGCGTTTTGGATGGACGCAGGCGAAGCGGTCACAGTGTTGGACATCGCTAGAGAGATTACGCCGGCGATAAAGCAGAGAACAAACTTCCGGTGTGAGCCTCTCCACTGATCAGGCATACGGGTCATAAGGGGGCAACCTCGTGACTTTGATAAATGGATGCTAAGAGCTCAGGCCTTGCAAGAAGGCTTGAACACGGCATTGAACTAAATTTTCTCGCTACTCTGTCTGCTCTGAGACGCGAAGTCGGCGCTCAGTTGATACTACGCTGGTTCAGGAAAGGAGTGGGCCAGCGCGTATCAGCCTACGGGACTCTCCCTACAATGATGCCTTCGAATTCGAACTCTTGAAAATGGCGAATTGACTGATCGTTCCAAATATAATGGCGTGCACTCTATAGCTGAAAAGACATTGTGTCAATCCCCAAACTTCATCCCCAAGCTTCATGGGCTTGTGGGAATACTCCCCGCGAGGCGATGGCGCCCGATGTGGAGAATCTCCTTAAGGCCATCCCTTTCATTGCTCGCTTCGAGACGACGACTCCATCGTTATTAGCAGCGTTACTCCAAAGAATCACGAACGCGGTGTGATAAGCAGTGAGGTGTCGGTTTTCTCAGCCTCGCGGCACGAATTATGCCAGAAGCTGCGTTGGAGCGTCAGACTCGCTCCTCAGTCTCTAAACCATTTGTGCCCTCAAATGGAAGGGCTAAGCGCGTTGATAGCGGCGCCGCCGGCCGTGTTTTAGGTATTGCTCTCGGTTCTCGCGCTGCGAAGTACACACGTGTTCCCATAACCAGACGCGACTGATCCGGTGTGTACCGATAATTCGGCCGTTTCACATTAGTGACGCGCGTCCGCGTAACGTAACAGTAGTGACTCCTGCCCTTTCGCCGTCACCGAGAATAGGTAGTAGTGTCAGGGAGAATAGAATGAACTGGTCAGTGGGAAAGAAAATCGCAGCCGGTTTTGGTCTCTCGCTGCTCATACTCGGCGGCTTCCTATTCATAACCAATCAGAATGAGGCGCGTCTGATCAGCACCAACCAGTGGGTTGCTCACACACACGAGGTGCTCAGGCGAGTTCAGGACGTGTACGCGAGCCTGAGTGATGCCGAGTCCGCGGCGCGCGGCTTCCTGATAAGCGGGGACGCCGCCTTTCTCAATCCCTACAATTCCGCCCTATCGGCCGTAAGCGGAGGAATCCGTAATCTCAAGGATCTCACCGCGGACAATCCCAAGCAGCAGCGGAGGCTGAGCGAGCTCGAGTCGCTGATCGCGGCTAAGCTCGGCACGGTTTCAGACTATGTTGACCGGGGGCGCGCGACCCGTCTCGACGCGGCGCAGAGCAGCATTGCGGCGGCCAACGGCAAGAAGGAAATGGACGACATACGCCGGGTGCTCTCGGAGATGGTGGATGATGAAGAGACGCTGCTGAAGCAACGGCAGGCGGAGTCGACCGCGAGCGTCAACACGGCTTCGGCGAGGCTCAGGTATGGAACCATGCTCGCTCTGATTCTCGTCTTAGGAACGGGATATTTCATCACTCGCGGCATCACCCGTCCAATTAATCTGTTAAAAGCGGGCGCCGACAAGATCGGCAGCGGAGAAACGGGGCACCGCGTCGCCGTGCAAACTCGAGATGAAGTAGGCCAGTTGGCTCAGGCATTCAACAAGATGGCCGAGTCGCTCGAAAAAACCCAGGCGATTCTAATCGAGCAGGATTGGCTGAAGGGCAATGTCGCAAGACTTACTCAATCCCTCCAGGGGAAGCGCGACCCTGCCGCCGTGGCTCAACTGATCCTCTCCGAGCTCGCGCCGCTGATGAATTCACAGCATTCCGTCTTCTATGTAAAGGACACGGGGAGCGCCGAGGGAGCAGTGGCGCTGCTGGCGTCATACGGCTACACGGAGCGCAAGAATCTCTCGAACAGGTTCAAGCCGGGGGAGGGGCTGGTCGGCCAATGCATAATCGAGAAGACGCCGATTTTGTTGACCGAAGCGCCGGCCGATTACATCAGGATCAGCTCGGGTCTCGGAAGCGCCGCGCCGCTCAACATAATTGTCATGCCGGTCATGTTTGAAGGCGACGTGCTCGGAGTGATTGAGATGGGTTCGCTTGCGGCGTTCACCGCGAGCCAGAGATCTCTTTTGGATCAGATGTCCGAGAGCATAGGAATCGTCGTGCAAACGATCTTTGCCAATGCTCGCACCGAAGCTCTTCTCCGACAGTCGCAGTCGCTTACCGAGGAGCTGAAGGTGCAGCAAGAGGAGCTCACCGAAAGCAATAGAAGGCTCGAAGAACAGACGCAAGCGCTGAAGTCATCCGAAGCGCTGCTGAAAGAACAGCAGGCGGAGCTGCAGCAGAACAATGAAGAACTCGCGGAGAAGGCCGAGCTTCTTGCCGGGCAAAACGCAAAGACAGAGCGCCAGAACCGCGAGATTGAGATCGCTCGAACGGCGCTTGAAGAAAAGGCCGCGCAGCTTGCGCTGACATCAAAGTACAAATCGGAGTTTCTGGCGAATATGTCTCACGAGCTCAGGACTCCGCTCAACAGCATACTCATTCTTTCGAAACTGCTGTCCGGCAACGAAGAGGGAAACCTTCGGTTGAAGCAGGTCGATTACGCGAAGACGATCTACTCATCCGGCGCCGATCTGCTAAATCTGATAAACGACATCCTTGACCTCTCAAAGATCGAATCGGGAGTAATGAGTGTTGAAATCGGCGAAGTTACCTTCAGCGAGGTGGAGGACTACGTTCAGAAAAGATTTCAGCCGATCGCGGCTGAGAAACATCTCGGGTTCAATGTCGATCTAGTCGCCGGTCTGCTGCCGGGCATTCAAACCGACGGCCAGCGTCTGCAACAAGTCCTGAATAACCTCTTATCAAATGCATTCAAATTCAGCGAGCGGGGACAGGTGGATTTGAAGATCGAGACCGCGGCATCGGGTTGGAGCAGAGACAACGACAGTCTCAATCGGGCAGGGAAAGTTATCGGCTTCTCGGTGCGCGACACCGGCATCGGAATTCCCGCGGACAAACACGAGACGATTTTCAAGGCCTTCCAACAAGTTGATGGGACGACCAGCCGCCGGTTCGGCGGCACCGGATTGGGTCTGTCGATTAGCAGGGAGATCGCTCGTTTGCTGGGCGGAGAACTCATGGTCAAGAGCGAGCCGGATGAAGGCAGCACGTTCACTCTCTACTTGCCTGAGGTGTTCGCCTCCTTGTCGCAGGGAGAAGCCCATAGCGAAGTGCGAGCTGTAACTCCGCAGTCCGAAGGAAGTTTGCGGGAAAAGGCGGCTACGGCGATCACCGCTGCTGTGCAAACCGCAGACTCAAGCGCCGCGTTCGACCCGGAGACGCACAGACAGACGCGGGTAACGGACGACAGGTATGACATCAAGCCTGGAGACCGCGTGTTGCTCGTGATTGAAGACGACGTCAACTTCGCTCGAATTCTTGTCGACCTCGCGCGCGCCAGAGGTTTCAAAACAATCGCGGCTCTTGACGGCGAGTCCGGATTGGCATTAGCCAAGCAATTCAAACCGGATGCAATCACTCTAGATCTGAGATTGCCTTCGATAGATGGATGGACTGTCCTCGACCGGCTGAAACACGACCGGATCACGCGTCCAATTCCCGTGCATATCATTTCGGTCGAAGAAGGGAGGAAGAGAGGTCTCTCTCTAGGCGCGATATCCTATCTGACGAAGCCCGTGTCCCAGGAATCGCTGAATCGGGTCTTCGGCGAGATTGAGAGTTTTGCGGCTCGGCCCGCGAAAAATCTGCTTGTAGTCGAGGACGATGACGCTCAGCGCGGGAGCATCATCGATCTGATAGGGAACGGAGACGTTCATACGACCGCCGTAGCAACAGGCGAAGAAGCCCTTAACAAACTCAAGTCAACTGCATTCGATTGCATTGTGCTGGATTTGGGACTTCCCGATATGTCGGGCTTTGAGTTGATAGGGCAGATGAAAGACGACCAGCGCCTGCGCGACATTCCGATCATAATTTATACCGGGAAGGAATTGACCGAACGAGAGAATTCCGAGCTGCGCGGTGTTAGTGAAGCCATCATAGTGAAAGGCGTGCGATCACCGGAGCGGCTGCTGGACGAAACCGCTCTCTTTCTTCACAGGGTCGAAGCCAACCTGCCCGAGCATAAGCGAAGAATGCTTGACCTGGCGCAGCAACCTGACCGGGTTCTTGCGGGCAGGAAAGTCCTGATCGTCGACGACGACGTCAGGAATATCTTTGCGTTGACCAGCATACTCGAGCGCCATCAAATGCAGGTTGTCTACGCCGAGAACGGCCGGGATGGAATCAAGTTCCTGAAGATGACGCCCGGGATCGAGATCGTCCTGCTGGATGTGATGATGCCTGAAATGGACGGCTATGAGGCAACGAGGGAAATCAGACAGGATGCCGCCTTCGCGAGGCTTCCGATCATCGCCGTTACCGCGAAGGCAATGAAAGGCGACCGCGACAAGTGCATTTCGGCCGGCGCCTCGGACTACATAACAAAGCCGATCGACGTGGATCAGCTACTCTCGCTGCTTCGCGTGTGGTTGTACCGATGAATCGAGGGCTTGAAACATACATGACTGTGGAAGCAGATTCATTCGCGAGCGGTGATGACGAGATTGCACGCGAACGGGTCCGCGTTGAGGTAAAGCAGCTTCTCGAAACTGTCTTTCAGCGCTACGGCTTCGATTTTCGTGAGTATGCGGAGGCTTCATTAGAGCGGCGGATTCTCGGAGTTGTCGAATCCGAAAAGCTCAATTCTATATCAGAGCTTCGTGAGCGAGCCGTTCAAGACGATCCGGAATTCCTGGACAGGTTTTTGCGAGGACTGACCGTCAACGTCACGGGAATGTTTCGAGACCCGGAGTTCTTTCTTGCCTTCAGGCGTCACGTCGTGCCGCTGCTTCGTACCTATCCGTTCGTTCGGATCTGGCACGCGGGATGTTCAACCGGGGAAGAGGTCTACTCAATGGCGATTCTTCTACACGAGGAAGGCATTTATCCGACGTGCCGGATTTACGCGACCGACTTGAATCAAGCGGCATTGCGGGACGCCAAAGATGGAGTGGTTCCATTATGCGCGCTGCGGGAATACTCCGAAAACTACCGCAAGGCGGGTGGAACCGGCTCTCTGGCCGAGTACTATACGGCTGCGTACGACCGGGCGATATTCCGATCCAGCTTCAAAGAGCGGATCGTATTTTCTCAGCACAATCTGGTCACGGATGCTTCCTTCAACGAATTCAATGTAATCCTGTGCAGAAACGTCTTGATCTACTTCAAGAGGCCCTTGCGTGATCGAGTCCATCAATTGATATACGGGAGTCTATGTAAGCTCGGGGTGCTCTGCCTCGGTAATCAGGAGACGATGCGGCTTACGCCGAATGAACGATACTACGAGGCGATCGACCTGGATCAACGACTCTATCGAAGAGTCGGATGACACGGCGAAGTGTGCTGCGAATACAGTAGCGGAACCTCCGGAATGGGAGTGGGATGGTTCAACATGAAAGATAACGACGACGTCAGTATTCTGCTCGTTGACGACCGCGCTGAAGATTTAATGGTGCTCGAGTCCGTCCTCGCCGATCTCGGGCCGCAACTGGTGACGGCGAGATCCGGCAAGGAAGCCTTGCGGCATCTTCTTTCACAGGACTTCGCCGTTATTCTCCTTGATGCGCAGATGCCCATTATGGACGGATATGAAACCGCCCGGCTCATAAGAGAGCGTCAGAGGTCTCGGCACACCCCGATAATTTTCCTGACCGGCGTTCGGACCAGCGATGTTAATGTGTTCGAGGGTTACTCGGTGGGCGCGGTTGACTACCTCTTCAAGCCCATCGTCCCCGAAGTACTCAAATTCAAGGTCGCCGTTTTCGTCGATCTGTTCAAAACGCGAAAGGAAGTTGAAGCCGCCAACGCGGAGCTGGAGAGTTTTAGCTATTCCGTGGCGCACGATCTCAGGGCCCCGCTCCGGGGCATCAATGCGTTTGCGCAAATACTGCAGGAAGATTGTTCAGCTTCGCTGGACGACAATGGCAAGAGGTGTCTTGAGCGTGTGCTCACCGGTGCAACAAGAATGGAAGAGTTGATCGACGATATGCTGGCTTTTTCCAGGGTCGCGCGCGACGCGTTCGTTCGCTCGACTATTGATATGGGCGCGCTCGTTCGTGAGGTTGTCGACGAGATAAAGGATCGGCCCGTATCCGTGCGAGTGGGACACCTTCCTCTTTCTGAAGGTGATCGCGCGATGATCAGACAGGTCCTCAGCAATCTGGTCTCCAATGCCTTCAAGTTCACTAAGAAAAAGGAGCAGCCTCTTGTCGAAATCGGCTCGTTAAGCCGGGGAGACGAGACCGTCTATTTTGTGAGGGACAATGGAGCGGGATTCGACATGACGTATGCCAACCAGCTTTTTAGTCTCTTTCGACGCCTGCACACCGAAGACGAATATGAAGGGACCGGTGTCGGTTTGGCTATAGTTCAAAGAATAGTAAAGCGCCATGGAGGACAGGTCTGGGCGGAAGCCAAGGTCGGCGAAGGAGCGACCGTCTACTTTACGCTGTCCCGGAACGGATCAAAGAGCACCAACCGCGATGTTCTTCTGCGAACACATCCCGATCTGCAACCGGAAATTTAACTGAGCGGTTCGTCATCATCTCTGTTTCGAATCAGAGGTCATCAGGCGGATCGACGTCGCGGCCGCGAGTAAGAGATTGAGCATAAGGGTCGCGGCCAAGCGCATCGATATAAGACATCGCCACGCCAAGGCATTTCAACACTCAATCTAATACCGCTCGTATCACGGACTGACGCTCGGAACTGACGCTCGGAACTGACGCTCGGAACTGACGCTCGGAACTGACGCTCGGAACTGACGCTCGGAACTGACGCTCGGAACTGACGCTCGGAAACTTGCCGAGTCGCTCGCGCTCAACTATAAAGCAACGGCATAGGTCGGTGTTGACCGGAGATGCTTCCGGGCAGCTTTGATTTTTCGATTCGTTTTTCGCGAGGTCAACGTGATCCAAGACATCCGATTTGGGCTGCGATCCTACGACGTGTTCGGTTCGTGTTCGATATTCAGCTATGAATAAGAGACGCATATTAATTCTGTACTCGCTGGCGTTGCTGGCGACTGTCGGCGCGCGGGCTGGAATGCCGGACACAGCGGCCTGGGCGGGTCAGGATCAACGAAACCGGCGGATCTACGAAACGCGCGCCCGTCACGACCCTGACGGCATCGGCAAGTTCTATATGGGTCGCGAGATCGCGCACGTGATGGGACACGAGGCGGCGGAGTGGCTCGAACGCGCGGATCGAGCCGATACCGAATTGCCCCATCAAGTGATCAAGCAAATGAAGCTCAAGCCGACGGACACGGCAGCCGACATCGGGGCGGGTACCGGTTATTTCACGTTCCGAATGAGCCGAGTGGTCACTCAAGGCAAAGTTTATGCGGTCGATATTCAACCCGAAATGCTCTCGTTCATCGAGCAGAAGAAAAGAGAATTGAAGGCCCGCAATGTAGTTTCGATTCTGGGGACCGAGGCTGATGTGAGGCTGCCGGATCAGACGGTCGACGCCGCTCTTCTCGTAGACGCGTATCACGAATTCTCCTATCCGCGAGAAATGATGGAAAGCATCGTCCGAAGCCTCAAACCGGGCGGCAGAGTTATTCAAGTCGAATACCGCGGCGAAGACCCCGATGTGCCGATCAAGCGGCTCCACAAAATGACGGTCGCTCAGGCGCGAAGAGAAATGGCCGCAGTCGGCCTTATCTGGAAAGAGACGAAGGACTTTCTTCCGCAACAGCATTTCATCGTTTATCAGAAGTCGCGTCCTTAGTCTCCGTTCATGTGCCGGGCGACGCCTGGTGGGGGCGTCTTGCGAAATGGACTCGGCATTGTTGGTTGAAGGACGGTTAACGTGACTATTATTCGCCGGTCTTAAACCTGCGCTTTGAGTGTCGTTCAAAACGGGCGTCTACCTGTGGAGCCTGTGTAGGGGCGGGACTCGGCGCGATCATCTACCTCGCACAGGCCAAACAAACCGTCGCGCATCCTTCGGAATAAAGAGTTCGAATAATTCATGAACAAGGGTGAGTTTCTCACGCGCTTTTCGATCTGGGTTACCCTCGCCGGATACTTCATCGGGGCCGCGCTGCTGGCGCTTTCGCGCAAGAAACCGAACCTCGAGCCGAAGGCGAGGCTCGCTTGGACGATTGGCTGCCTGAGCCTCCTGATACATGTAGTCTGCGCATACCAGTTCTATCATCACTGGAGTCAGGATTCAGTTTACCGCGAGACCTCTCGTCAAACCGCCGAGGTGATCGGCCTGGAGTGGGGAGGAGGCGTCTACTTCAACTATGCGCTGATCGTCTGTTGGGTTCTCGACGTTGCGTGGTGGCAGCGAGGACCGGAGGGTTATCGGCGGCGGTCCGCGCTGTTGAATGTGATGTGGCAGGCGTTTTTGATGTTTATGATCTTCAATGCTACGGTTGTGTTTAAGACAGGAGCGTTGCGATTCATAGGGCTCGTTCTTTGCCTCTTCCTATGCTGGTTGTGGTGGTATGCCGCCGCGGCCTCATCTTCAAAGCCTGACACAGTGATTACCTGAGATAGGATCGATCGATGGATTCGTTCAGCAGTGAAGCGCCTCCTCGTATCATTAGACCGGCCCGCTTGCCGTTCTATTACGGCTGGGTGAACGTCGGGGTTGCGGCGGCGGCAATGGTTGGGACTCTTCCGGGGCGCACACAGGGCCTGGGATTAATAACCGAGCCGCTGCTGAAAGACCTCCAAATCGATCGCGTCTTCTTCGCGCACATAAATCTTTGGGCGACCCTGATAGGCGCATTATTCTGCATCGGCGTTGGGAAGCTGATAGACCGCTTTGGAAGCCGCGGCGTGCTTACGGCGGTCTCAATGATGTTGGGCGTGGTTGTGCTGGTGATGAGCAAGGCTCAGGGAATAGTCCTTGTGGCCTTGTTGATCACGCTCACTCGCGGTTTTGGGCAGAGCGCGCTGTCGGTCGTCAGCATAACGATCGTAGGCCAGTGGTTCGTGCGAAAGCTGAATCTGGCAATGGCTGTTTACTCGATCCTGCTAAGCGTCGGCTTTATGCTGGCCTTTCCCATCGTCGGAGCTGTCGTTGTTAACAGCGGTTGGCGTGTAGCCTGGGCCGGAATAGGCTTTGGGCTGATACTGTTTCTTGCTCCTATGGCGTGGCTATTGGTTCGGCGAACGCCCGAGGCTTGCGGCCTCGCGGGCGCCGGCGAAACGGGCGGCATCAAAGCGGGCACCATCGAGGAGTTGCCGGAGCGGGGAATCGAGTACACGCTGCGGCAGGCATTATCCACGCCCGCCTTTTGGGTCTTTGCGCTTTCGAGCGCCGTTTACGGCCTCATTGCATCCGGCATCGCACTATTCAACGAAGCGATTCTCGCGGAGCGAGGTTTCGATGCGTACACCTATTACCGCAGTCTGGTCATCGTCGCGTTAACGGCGCTGTTGGGTAATTTCCTGGGAGGATGGCTGACGGTGAAATGGTCTATGAACAAACTGATGGCATTGGCTATGTGGATGCTGGCGGGCTCGCTGTTGGCGCTGCCCTATGTTCGCACGCAGGTTCACGTAGCAATGTATGCTCTGGTAATGGGCCTGGCAGGCGGGTTCATCATCGTCATCTTCTTCTCGTTCTGGAGCAGGGTTTTTGGCCGCGCGCACCTCGGCAGAATTCAGGGAGCAGCTCAGGCATTCACGGTCGTAGCATCCGCGATCGGGCCGCTGCTTCTGGCGGAATGCGTGGAACGCACCGGCTCTTACGCAACCGTGTTTTATGTGATGGCCTGCGTCGTGTTAGCTCTTGGCCTGAGCGCATGGTTGGTTCCTCTTCCGTCCCGGCGAATTGTCGAAGGCGCGACGAATTGTTGAAGGCGCGATTGAATAACGACCCTCCTCAGCAAACCACGAAATGGTTCATGCGTGCTTTCTTATCGCCGTCTGGTCTCTCTTCTAAAGAATTGGCCGCCCTTCGCATTAACGCCATTATTAGAATCATCACAATTCCCGATGCCAAAGAGACCATTAACAAGAAGCTGCCTGCCGGGTAGAACCTGCTCGATTTAACGTCTGGTGCAACGAACAATGCTATCGGCGCAATCCAGCCGGCCGCCGTCAAGATCAAAAACAGGATGCGTCGCCTTTTTGCGGAGCGCATCAAATCATGGTTATTTGAGGACAGGGACAGCGCCAGGATCCCGGAGCATATTGACCAGATCAACAGAAGGTTCAATATCTCGCTCGCCATCGAAATGGGAAATAGCGGATTGAAGCTGACTCCATTGCCGCCGCCGCTCTCGTCTTCGAATATTGCTTTATAGCCATCAGCCGAAGCTCGGTTGCCTTCAACGATATACAATAGGCTGTTGCTCCAGCCTGCTCCTTTGTCATTCCAAGTCGAAGGGCTCGACCAACTCCGTGCCCGGTTCCACCATTGGTGTACCACTCGATCGCTTACTTCCATCCTTGACCACTGAGACATCTTCATTTCACCGCCGCCTATGCTGCCTTCGGTTGTGTGACTCTGGCCGCTGAAATGGGGAGTTCGCCTTAAGAACTCCTCGAAGGAATAATCTGTGTCGTCCTTATGCTTCATTGCTCGAAGGGCTTCTTCGGATGAGGCATAGCGTAAGATCAAGACTACCGTGCCGTCAGAATACTCTCCGAGTATCGTGTCCTCCTGCCTTTCGGGATTCTGAGTTCTGTTTTCGTCAATGATGCTTCGTTCACTTGTCGTGCGCAGAAGCAAGGCCGAATCTATGTTCTTAGGGAGCAACGCGCTGAGATTACCGGTCAGGATCGAGATTGATTCTCGCTTGAACCTTGGCGTTTGCTGGGCGTCGATCCTAATCTCGGTGAGACTTGGAATAGAAACGAAGACCATGATGATTGCAATGACCCTCGCTGTTCGAAACCATAGATGACGTGGGGCCAGCAAGGTGAGGCCGGCAGCGATGAGGATGTAGCCAATAAAGTTTGGCATCAAATCCAGTGAATTAATTCGAATATCGAGCGTGACAAGCAACAAGCCCCAGAAGATTTTGATAAAACCTAGTCTCATAAGGATTCAAGAAGCGTCTCGGGAACCGCGAAAACGTCTTGTGGGCAAGAGTCCACTACGGCTTGCACTCTGTCATTGCGCCTTAACGGCAAGAGCGCACACGCTACCACTCTTTTCGTTGCTCGGTCACGGCCTAAACGCGTCGTGACTCCAATCGCCATTTCGTTGTTACGCAAATGGGGGAGGCTCTGGCAGGGGCGCCACGCTTGCCCATCTCATCCCGCCGTTGATAAAAGAAAAGATGAAGAACGAGGTTTGCATTCCCTGAGCAGGGAAAATGCGCGAGTTGACAATCAGGAGTGAGTTGGTGGATTCCGATGCTCTCCGCCGTAGTTGTCTACCCCCAATTCAATTACGAGGTTGGATAATGAAGTCCAGAATTAAGCGGTCGTATTGCGTGACTCGATCGAGCCAAATAGGCGAACACGGCCCCCAGATTGGACGATGCGACGGGCGCCCAATCTATGAATGGATACGCCTCACGAATAACCCGGCAGTGAAGTATGAATTTGCCGGCCTCGCTCCCCAGCCGCTGCCGGCAACTCTGTTTGAGCCCGGCAAGACACTGTTGGCGTTGGTGCTGGAACCGGGCCTCGCATATGAACCGATTCGCCAGTCGTTTGGAATTTTCGCCGACCTGACCGGAACAGGCGGCATGTTAACGCCGGCAATAGCCGATTAGCGCGCGCAACATAATCGAAGATCGTTGTTATACAAATGCGCCTGGCGCTATCCCAGGCCGATCCCGACCATTGTGCATTGGAACGCTCCGATCGAATCGTGAATTCGAACAGCGCCTGTACTGCAAAGAGACGCGAGGAGCGCCTGACTACCGCATTTTCCTGACAGATCGCCCATCAAAATGACCCGACGCCGCGCGGGCGTCGGGTCATTGCGTTGAAACGGACATCGAATGCCGGTCGTGGAGCGCCGAACATCAATACGATTCACGACCTCACGGGAGAGGCGTCGTGTCGAGGAGATGCGTGATCGAAGTTGAGCTGATCGGAGCCGTGAGATCGAACAGGTCGTTCAGCGACGGTGAAGTGTTAATCGGCCAGTCGCGAGTGTTGATGACACAAGCCCAGTCGATACCGTCCGACCGAGAAACCGCCAGCGACGACGCCCCCGGCGTGCTGCCGGAGCGGGCCGCGCCATTCGCCCTCGGACCATTGCCCCAGACCGCATGGAGATAAATGAACTGCGTCAGCGCATGCGCGGATGCTCCAGTGCCGTCATTCGGATCTCCCACTTCGTTGATTTCTCCGTCGCCGCCATAGACCGCCGGGATTCTGAGCTGCGAAGCCAGATCAAGAGGACTCAACCCGAGTCCTTCATCTTCGGCAATCGCCTCGTCGTTGGTGCGGCTGGACGCTCGCGTGGAAATGACCTGGACTTCAGTGATGTTTGCCGGCTGAAGCAGCGTCTTCTTCACGTAGTCGAAATACTTCATTCCGGTTACGTGCTCGATCACCGCGCCCGCGAGCAGGTAGCCGAAGTTCGAATACTTGTTGTTCGTGCCGGGCTTGAAATCGAGCATGCGTGCGTACATATAACGCGCCACGTCGAGTTTGGTCACCGGATGCCCCAGGTTGAGATCGAGCGCAATCTTGCGCATGTTGTATGTCGGATCAAAGCCGGAGCCGCTCGCCGTATCGTCATACCCGCCCATGTGATCCAGTAGCTGCTGAATCGTGATCGTGTCGCTGCGCGGATCGGCCGGATTCGAAAAGCCAAGCAGCGGATAGACTTTTGTCTGCGAGGTCAGCTTGGGAGGATTCGTGTCGTAGAGCGACTGAACCGCAGCCTCCAGAAACATCTTGCTGCAGCTTGCTAGCAGGAAGCGATCCGAAGGCTGGGTGACGCGATAGCCGGGCTCCGCCCACGTGTACGCTCGAGAAAATTTCGATACGCCGTTCTTGGCGATGGCCAACTGAGCCGCGCGCACTCCATTGGCTTGCATGAAGGAATGCATCAGATTGTCGAATCCCGCCAGAGCCGGAACCGCCGGACCTGTTACAGTCCACTGCCTGCTGAGAGGGATGTCCTGCTTGGCGAATAGAGCCGCATATCGCGTGTTGCTTCCGGAGCCTCCGCCCTGAACGCATATGGGATAGAAGCCCGCGCTGGTTTGAGTATTGAACTCAGCCTGGTATTCGGCTGAACTCATTCCATGCCGCGCAACCCACGGGCCGACTACATCGTCCTTGAACACGGAGCAGTAGATATGATCGCTTGAAAGCGCCACATACGACGGGCGGTACGCGGCCAGTTGATAGCCGGGCAACTGTGTCTCCGCATCGAATATAGTTTGATAGCTTGTTCCTGTGTCGGAGGCGTGCACGTGCCATTTTACGAATACCGGATTCGAATGCCACACCGCCGCGTATCTTCGATCGTTAGCCGTGCCATAAATGGCGACCGAGCGCAGTACCATTTTCTGATCTCGGGTGCTCTTGTTGAAGCTCTGAAATGTGCCTGCATTAGTCTCGGGGCCGGAGGTCATACCGTGGCGGGCAAACCAGGCGCCCGCTATGTCCTGCTCGAATACGGCTGCGAAGATGGCGTTGCCGCTCGTTCCGGTAGCCGAGACGATGATTGGGACAAAGCCTTTGGCCGTCCAGTTGTTGAAGAACGATTGATAGCCTGCGCTATCCACTCCATGAACCGCTACCCATGCCGGTCCCTGGCGTTTTACCCATACTGCCGCATAGTGTGCGTCGCCGGGATCTCCGTACACGCTGAGCGAGATCATTCGGTATCCCTGCTCGCTGAAGTTGTTGAAGTTCGTTTGGTGCTGGGCGCTTGTTACGCCGTGATATGCCTGAAACATTTACTTTCTCATCCTCATTTCAAAATTTCTTACGCCTGTATCCGCACTCACAGAAGTGGAAAGTCAGCGAAACATTTCATGCGGGTCTCATATCGCGTTCGAAACGCGTCCCTCATCGATCAGGCGGGCGTAGATAAGCCCGCGAATCGCTCTACCGGAGTCCGGTCAGCTTCGGATTATTCCTTGAAAGGGACCGCCGGATTTGTTTCTGAATGGGACCGTGGAAATTTGGATGTTGGATTATTCCCTGAAGGGGAACGCGTCAATAGCCGGGGGCGAGCGGGAGCGCAGCCGCCGGTGCGAGGGATGATTTTGTTTCCGAAGGGGACTGTGGGAATTTGGATGTTGGACTGTTCCCCGAGGGGGAACGCGTCAAGAGCCAGGGGCCAGCGGAGCGCAGCCGCCGGTGCGAGAGAGGATTTTCTGAACGGGACCGCGGGAATTTGGATGTTGGATAGTTCCCTGGAGGGGAACGCGTCAATAGCCGGGGGCCAGCGTAGCGCAGCCGCCGGTGCGAGGAATGATTTTGTTTCTGAACGGTACCGAGGGAATTTGGCTGTTGGATTGTTCGCTGAAGGGCAACGCGTCAATAGCCGGGGGCCAGCGTAGCGCAGCCCCCGGTTCGAAGGAGAGATACGTGTGTTCCCTGCAGGGGAACGCGTCAATAGCCGGGGGCCAGCGGAGCGCAGCCCTCGGTTCGAAGGAGGATTTGTTTCTGAACGGGACCGCGCGGGAATTTGGACGCTGGATTGTTCCCTGAGGGGGAACGCGTCAACAGCCAGGGGCCAGCGGAGCGCAGCCCCGGCAGCACGGCAACGAAGCGCTTATGTCGCGCCTTCAGCGCTAGAGGTCATTGGGGCTGGATATTTTATGCTTGGTCCTTCGGCGGGCTAGTCCGACGCGCTCGATCCGGGCTGATCGAAATATTGTCCGCTCCGCGCGATGGGCGCGTGAACCTGAAGAAGCCCACGCATGCCTCAATCAACAGCATTGCGAGTATTGTGGTCCAGAAATACCAGGGTAGGTTGTTCGAATGACTGCCGCCCAAGGTCAAAAGCGCTAACGGTGCGATAAGGGAAGCCAGAACGAACCAGAAAATAGATGGTCGGGCGAATGCTCCAGCGGAAGCCGCTTTGAGGTTCAGCAAGACATCTTGAATGTGCATTGAGACCTCCTTTGTGAGTCAGTCCTACGATTCACTTCTCCGCGAGGTGTAACGGCTGAGAGGCTTTCCTCTCAGCCGGCCTCATGCTGAGCGCAATCCTAAAACTAATAGCGTTGTGATCCGCCGTTGTTGCGGTTGTCGGCCTTCGGCTTAGCTTCATCCACTTTGAGCGCGCGCCCGTGCAGGTCTTTCCCGTTGAACTTCTCTCTGGCAGTGGTTGCCTCGGCTCTCGAATTCATCTCGATGAAGCCGAATCCCTTTGAACGACCGGTTTCTCGGTCCGTGATCACCTGGCACGATTCCACCCCGCCCACCTCACTGAAGAGATCGCGGATTTCATCACTGGTCGTATCAAATGAGAGATTACCCACAAACAATTTAGTTGACATAACATTTTCCCTTTTCGAATAAAGTCTAAAGCAGGCCGAGCGGTTCGCGGGAACGGTCACGAGCGGAGACTGCCGGTCTAGCGGAGTGACTGATTGATTGCTCTTAAGCGATTTGATCGTCGGGGCCCACATTCGACCCTGGCGCATCTCCGTTGTATGCCGAAGAGCAAATTTGCAACGAGAGGGCGGACGAGCCCACCTTCTCGGAACTGCGAGCGCTGGCTACTTCATTTCAGGCTCAAATGGCGTGTGAACATTTTAGCTGCCTTTGAAAGTGAGCTGTTTGATTCAGATGAACTGGAGAATTCCAGAAAAGCTGATGAAAAGAGTGAGCTAGGCTCGGTTCAAAAGGACAGTATAGATAACTTCGAGGTTTGTCAAACAGTCGTCGCTGATATGGGTGCTTAACCGTTTTGGGGATCTCTGCCGGGGATCATATTGTAGGCTTCAGCCGGGTTGAGTGACTTTCGAGTAGCTGGTTCGAGCTTGAGCAATACCGGGTGGGCACGCTGGGGGAGATTCTTTCGAAAGCGTGCTGTAGCGTTTGGCAGTTGTTCGAGAGCAGCGAGGGTATCGCGCAGCATCGCTTGCATATCCAGAGATCCTTCAGGTTGATCCAAAACCCAAAGCGCCTCCGCATAGTCGGCATCTAATTCAAACAGTTGTTGCAGCAGCCGCTGAGGGATTTCCAGAGGAGTTAAATCCATTTGATCCAGGGCACGAAACAAAGCCAGCAGATCAAGTCTGGCTGATTCCAATCGCCCCCTGAGATCAGGCGGGATTACTACTACCGGTTTCCGGCGGCCGAACACCGGGTCAGCATGAGACATCGGCAAGGCTTGGTCAACTCGAAACGATTGCTAGTCTGCTTGATAGACAGATTCGATTTAGGCGGCCAGAGAAATCATCCGTAGTTGATCCAGTAATGCCCAGTTGTCGTTTAGCAACAGCAAACGTAGAGCCAGCAATCGGCGTGCTCCAGCTTCGCTCCACCGCATCCCCGCTTGACGGAATCGAGCGTGAATAATCTGTTTATGAGCGCTCTCGACAGCACCGCTGCCGATCCCATATCCCAAACGTAGATATTGATCGTAATGCATTCGACAGGCATTGTCGGTGTAATATCGGATGAGAGCTTCCAGACTCTCACGCGCTTCCGGTGTACCAGGACGCAATCGCCGGA
>QHVH01000105.1 GCA_003222245.1 Blastocatellia bacterium AA13
GCGCTACTCGTCCCGATGAACTGGCGGCGATCGCAATTAAGGGAGCGCTTGATCGCGTGCCGCAACTCGACAATAAAGAAATTGAAGACGTCATTCTCGGCTGCGCCATGCCGGAGGCTGAGCAGGGCATGAACGTGGCTCGTATCGCGTCCCTGCGGGCGGGACTGCCGGTAGAAGTCTCGGCTATGACGATCAATCGTTTCTGCTCTTCCGGCCTGCAGGCGATTGCGATGGCCGCCGAGCGCATCATGGCTGGCGGGGCTGAGGTGATCGTCGCGGGCGGCACAGAATCGATGACCATGATTCCCATGGGAGGACACAAGATCTCGCCCAATCCGTGGCTCGTGGATCATTATCCGGACGCTTACCTCTCCATGGGATTAACCGCCGAACGTCTGGCGCAGCGATTTGGAATCACGCGTGAAATGGCGGATGAGTTCTCGTTGCACAGCCATCAGAAAGCCATGGCGGCCATTCAAGCCGGCAGGTTCGAGGAGGAGCTTGTTTCGGTGCCGGTGACCTTCACCACCCCAAACGGCTCGAAGCCCAAGAAACAGGAGATCGTTTTCAAGGTTGATGAAGGGCCGCGCGCCGACACTTCGCTCGAAGCGCTGCACGCGCTGAAGCCAGCGTTTCACATGAAGGGCACGGTTACGGCTGGCAATTCGTCACAGATGTCGGACGGCGCAGCCGCAGCCTTAGTGATGTCAGCTGAACGGGCCAAAGCACTTGGCATCAAGCCGCTGGCGCGCTATGTGGCCTTCGCCACCGCCGGATACAAGCCCGAAGAAATGGGACTTGGCCCCGTGTACGCGATTCCCAAGGCCCTCAAAATCGCAGGCCTGAAGCTTTCGGATATTGACGTGATCGAGTTGAATGAAGCCTTCGCCACACAGTCGTTAGCCGTAATCAAAGAAGGCGGTCTCGATCCCGCCAAGGTGAATCCCAACGGTGGCGCCATCGCATTGGGCCACCCTTTGGGATGCACAGGAGCCAAGCTAACGGCAACCGTGATTCGCGAACTGAAGGGCCGTAACGGGCGCTACGGCATGGTGACGATGTGCGTCGGGGGAGGGATGGGGGCCGCGGGAATCTTCGAGAATCTCTAAACAGGAGATCGAGGGTACGAAAGCTTGAGAAGAAAATTGGCCATCTGTGCTCCTTGCGAGTAGCTTTCGGGGCCGGACAGCTTCCCTCAGCGCTATAATCTGAAGCAAGGAGGACCCCATGAAGCTCTCCGGTCACCTTCTCCTCGCCACCGTTGCTCTCTGCTGTCTGCCCGCTCTCGCCCAGGATTCGCCACTGATCAGCGAAAATCCAAGCACCAAGGGCCTGCAGGCACCCGAATTCCGGACTGCTCCGTCGGCTAAGCCAGATGAGCCCTGGAGAATTATCCCTAAGTCGGACAAAGACCGAACCTTCCTGATCACGCCGGAAATGGATCGCAAAGGCATCGTTGTGTCGCCTGACGGTCCTTTGGCGGCCGATATGATGTGCCTTTCGATTCGAAGTTATGTGGTGAAACGGGATAGCAAGAATTCCGACTCTGTACATCCGGCAGGATATTCGACCTGCGTACCCGCGCGCCGATTCCGCCTCAAAACGGCCGACGCCGTAAGCGACGGTCTGACTTTGAGTAGGTGATTCGGTAATCTTCTTCCGGTTACCACCGCTGTTGCCCGCATTTTGCCGTTCACTATCATTCCCTGCTCTTCAGCATTAGAATTGCGCTAATGTTCCCGCTGGCCTACGTGGCGCAGCGGTTTCTTTTCTGGGGGCAAAGATATGGCGACCACCGCGGTTCCAAAAAGCAAGATTTCTGGCGGCAGCTTCTTGCTCGAGACCAGACGGCCCGAAGAAGTATTCACTCCGGAAGACTTCAGCGAACAGCACTTGTTGATTGGCCAAACGGCGGAGGAGTTCGCCGTGAACGAAATCGTGCCCAATATTGAAAAGATAGAGCACAAGGATTTTTCCGTCACTCGCGATCTGCTGAAGAAGGCTGGCGAACTTGGGCTGAGTTCGGTGGAAATCCCGGAGGCCTACGGTGGGCTGGAGATGGATAAGGTCACGGCCGCCGTGACTTTATCCATCTCCAGCCCGCCGTAGGCCTCCGGAATCTCCACTGAACTCAGCCCAAGTTCGCCCGCCTTCTTCAGCAGATCGCGAGTTATGGAAAAATCTTTGTGCTCTATCTTTTCAATGTTGGGCACGATCTCGTTCACGGCGAATTCCTCCGCCGTTTGGCCAATGAGCAGGTGCTGTTCGCTGAAGTCTTCCGGAGTGAATACTTCTTCGGGCCGTCTGGTCTCGAGCAAGAAGCTGCCGCCAGAAATCCATCTGATCGCTTTCAATATTCTCAACATCGGGCGCTTCAAACTAGGCGCCATGTGCGTGGGAGGCGGGCGAGTATCGCTCGAAAATGCCATCGGCTACGCCAAGCAGCGCAAAGCTTTCAACAAGGTGATTGCGGATTTCGGACTGGTGCGCGAGAAGATCGCCAACATGGCGACGCTGATTTACGTTGGCGAGTCGCTGGTGTACCGCACCGTCGCATTGATGGATGCGGCACTCAGCGAAGTGGATAAGTCCACTGCGGACGCAGCCAAACAGACTTTGAAAGCTATCGAGGAATACGCCGTTGAGTGCTCGATCATCAAGGTGTGGGGCTCGGAGATGATCGATTACATCGTGGATGAGACTCTGCAGATCTACGCGGGGTACGGATTTGTCGAGGAGTATCCGGCGGAACGCGCCTATCGTGATGCTCGCATTAATCGCATTTTCGAAGGCACCAACGAGATCAACCGGCTCATCATCACTGGCTTTCTGCTGAAACGGGCGATGAGCGGCCAGTTGCCGCTTATGCCGGCAATCAAGCACTTGATGGACGAGGTGTTGTCCGGGCCCTCAGTCGCTGAAGAACTGGAAGGCCCTTTGCCAGAAGAACGCAAGCTGGTGGGCCAGGCGAAGAAACTGGGATTATTCGCTGCGGGCGCGGCCACGCAGAAATACATGCAGGCGATCCAGGACCAGCAGGAGATCATGGGCGCGATCGCCGACATGACAATTGAAGGCTACGCCATGGAGACCGCCGTGCTGCGGGCGCAAAAGATTGTGGCCTCGAAGGGCGAGGCTGCCGCTTCGTTGCCGATTGCCATGACGCGCGTGTACCTGGCCCAGGCGATGGAAAAGATCGAGTCGGCGGCACGCAAAGTCATTGCGGCAGTGGCGGATGGCGATATGCTGCGCACCCAGCTTGCCATTCTGCGGAGGCTGGCGAAATATGAGCCGTTCAATACCGTGGAATTGCGGCAGCAGATCGATTCGATCCAGATGGAACCGCGCATATCACTCGCGTGGTGCCGATGCCCACAACCATCAGTCCGGAGGCACAGACCTGGCTCGAATCCCTGACCCGCAACAGTCCTGGACCCGAGACTCTGGCTGAGCGGCGCGCACGTACGGATGAGTGGCGTGCCAAGGATTCCGCCGAGGCGCGCAGGCTGTTTCCCGTGAATGTGGAGGAACTGAACATCGCGGGAGTGCGCACCGATACGATCACGCCACTTTCGATGCCGGAGTCGAATCGTAACCGCGTACTGATCAATCTCCACGGCGGAGGTTTCAACTCCGATTCTGGATCGCTCATTGAAGGCGTGCCCATCGCCAACCTGGCGAAGATCAAAGTTATTTCCGTCTACTACCGGCTCGCCCCAGAGAATCCATTTCCTGCCGCTGTCGACGATGTCGTCGCCATCTACCGGGAACTCCTGAAGACATACAAGCCGCGCAACATCGGCATTTTCGGAACCTCCGCGGGTGCGATCCTCACCGCGGAAGTCACAGTTCGCCTCAAACAGTTAGGCCTGCCTCTTCCTGGTGCCCTTGGTATCTTTTCTGCGCTCGCTGACTTCAGCCAGGTCGGTGACGCGCGGCAACTGTTCGCTCTGAACGGCTTCCCCGGCCAATTGCAGCCCACCGATCCAAATCATCTTCCCGATAATGAATATGTCGGCAAGACCAATCGCAAAGATCCCGTCCTGTCGCCTTTGTACGCCGATCTACGCGGCATGCCGCCGAGCTTGTTGGTCACCAGCACACGGGACCTGCTGCTCAGCGACACTGCAATTCTGCACCGTGCTTTGCTGCGCGCAGGAAATGACTCGCAGCTGGTCGTGTTCGAGGCTCTGCCCCATGCCTTCTGGTATCACTTCCAGCTCCCGGAAACGCGAGAGGCCTTAGCTTCGCCAGCACGGTAATCTTCTTGTCCGCTAGCGACATCAGGCGCAGCATCACGTCCTTATTTTCGGGATGCCCGGTCACATCCGGCTGGTAGGTGAGAAAGACCAACCACTGCCCGTCGGGCGAGATGTGGGGGAACCAGTTGTTAAGATCGTCGGAGAAAACCTGCTCCTGCTCGCTGCCGTCGGGCTTCATGCGCCAGATCTGCATGTGGCCGGTACGTTCCGAATTGAAGTAGATATAGTTTCCATCCGGAGAATATTCGGGACCATCATCCAGACCCTTTGCGGTGGTAAGGCGAATCTCTTCGCCGCCGGTCACCGGAATCGTGTAGATATCGAACTCGCCATTGCGCTGGCCCACGAAAGCCAGCGTCTTGCCGTCAGGCGACCAGCCATGCCAGTACGAAGGAGATTTCTGGGTCACCCGCCGCGGTGCGCCGCCCCCGATGGGCACGGTGTAGACGACAGATTCGTGATCTCCCTGCGAATTGTCGCTGATGGCAAGCAGGTTGGCATCGGGCGAGATGCCATGATCATTGTTGCAGCGAGTGGCGAACCCGGTATCGAGTTGAACAGGATTGTCGCTGTCCACCGGCAAGCGCTCGATGTGCCCATCACGATTGAAGAGGAAGGCACTGCCATCGCGGGTCCAGTTGGGTGCTTCGAAGCGACCCTGAGAAAGATAAGCGACGCGGCGGTCGGCAGAATCAATGGCAACAGTTTCGAACGTACTGTAGAGGACCGGTTGCTCTGGAATCGGACCAGATCGAGTCAGCTCAACCTTGGAGAAGACCGCCTGCTCCAGCACGTCTTTATCATGCGAGCAAACACCCAAACCTACATAAAATGTGCCTTGCAGGGGAATACGCAACCATCCGCCCGCCGGTTTGACCTCGTCGTCACTGGACAGTGCCATATAGACATAATCTCCGCGCTTGGCGAGGCGGAGCGTTCTCGGGGCGGAGATCTTCGACTGGATCTCGCGGGTAAGAGCGCCTTTTGCGTCGCGGTATTGCAGCGACGTCAGGCCGCTGGCATGCAGGGCCACGTCCGCGTAAACTGAGTCTGCTTCGAGACTCTGCCGAACAATCAGAACTGCCTTTTTGTGCTCGTTGCCGGTCTTGGTGAGAAAACTGATGTCGGCGGTGAGCGTCAGATCCCCCGCGAGTTTCTTCCAAATGAATTGAAACGCATCGGTAGCGAACCACATGTTCTCGCCGCTGCCGCTGATGGTGTAAGTGTTCTTACTCGAATCGTACGTGATGGAACCCGGATGGAGCACGGTTCCCACATCACTGTGATCCTGAAAGATTCCCAGCGGTCCCTTGGCGTCTTGCGCCCAGGCCAGGCGCCCGCAAAAAGCAGACGCGCAACTGAGCGCAATCAGCGCGAACAAACGCCCACCCTGTGGCATAAAAGTACCTCCGTAAGAATGCCTGGCGACGATCAACCGGGCATTGTAAATGGAGCAGTACCGCCCCACTCGCTGATCTTGAGTATCAATCTGGCAGCGCTTCTGGTACAACGTTGCGCATGCAAATGAAGCCATTGTTCTCCGCCATATTTCTCATCACCGTGCTTGCGGTCCTCGAATCCTCTGCTCAGGTTGCTCCAATCTCGGCGAACCTTGCGCTCACACCACCTATGGGCTGGAATTCCTGGAACAAATTTCAGTGCAACGTCAGCGAAGACATGATCAAGGGGATGGCGGATGCAGTGGTCAAGTCTGGCATGAAAGATGCCGGCTATATGTACGTGAATATCGATGACTGCTGGCAGGTCAGCCGTGACGAGAAGGCCAACATCGTCGTTGACCCGCAGCGCTTTCCGCATGGCATGAAGGCAGTAGGCGATTACATTCACTCACTTGGTTTGAAGTTTGGCGTGTATTCGGACGCGGGATCGAAGACGTGCGCGGGACGTCCTGGCGGACTGGGCCACGAGTATCAGGATGCGATTCAATACGCGGCCTGGGGAGTGGATTACCTGAAATATGACTGGTGCCACAGCAGCACGCAGGATGCGAAAGCTTCTTACGCGAATATTCGCGCAGCACTCGACGCTAGTGGCCGCCCCATTGTACTGAGCATCTGCGAGTGGGGCACCGCAAAACCGTGGCTCTGGGGGAAGGACGTTGGCGGA
>QHVH01000035.1 GCA_003222245.1 Blastocatellia bacterium AA13
TGATAAAACGACGCCGATGAGCGAGGCGTGGCGAAGCTGTCTAGACAGTGCCTGCAAAAAGGAGGAAAAACTCAGGGTGCCGCCGATTTCGACCGTAGCTGCTCCGTAGCCGCCCACAGTCCCGACTCAGTGGCCAAAAAAAGCGACCTTCAGACCAATCGCTTCGTGTCATCTCAATTCAATCGCGATTCTTGGGTTTCAATTCGCTGTTGCGGCGGAAAAGCCGTTGTGTTACAGTCTAGGTACTGAAAGCAGCAGTTAAGTGCCTCCTCAATTCCTGAAGTGAGCGGAATGGTAGAGGGCGAGATGGATGTGCAAATCTCGTCCTCTTTTTTTTATCTTCGAGCTAGTTGAGCCGGGTCCTTTGGTACGGCAATGAAGGGCAGATTACGGTACAGCTCACCTACGTCAAGGCCGTATCCCACCACAAATCGGTTAGGAATCGCGAAGCCTATATAACTGGCCCCAACTTCGATTTCATGCCGATCCGGTTTATCCAAAAGCGCGACAATAGCCAGGGAGCTTACATCGCGCGATTTGAGCATGTTGATCAGATAATTCAGAGTCAAACCGGTATCTACTATGTCTTCAACCAGGAGAATATCCCTGCCCGCGGGGCTGATGTCCAAATCCTTGGTGATTCTGACCTCACCTGACGATTTCGTAGACTCTCCGTAGCTCGATGTTCCTATAAAATCGAGCGAGACGGGCAGGTCGATTTCGCGCAGGAGATCCGACAGAAAGACACAGGCTCCTTTGAGCACCCCAATCACGTGCAGTCTCTTGTCCCGATAATCCCGAGTAATCTCCGCGCCCAATTCTCTTACACGCTTCTGAATCGTGTCGTGGTCGATTAAGACTTCGAGATTCGGGTCGTGAATGAACGATCCGTTTATGTCGGCGGTCATCGATCTCTCCGATATACGAAGGGCTGACTGTAACTTTAGCGGCTGGACTATACGAGAACGCCCTGTGCGTGTCAACGCACGTGTCTGCTTGTGTTATGATTGGCGCCCGATGGCTGTTGTAGATAGCAGAGGCAAGCGAGTAATCACGGAAGAAGACCTCCGAGCGGCCGGGCGCGGCGGGACATTGAGGATGGACGAAAGCGCGCTGTTGACGCCGCTCGCAACCGATTTTGCCAAAGAGCGCGGCGTGAGGATCGAGAGAGTGTCGAAGAGCATCGCTTCGAATCGTTATCGCATAGCCATCGCAGCCGATCACGGCGGCTTCGAAATGAAAGAGGAGCTCAAGCGTGTGCTCGCGGATCTGGGTCACGATTGGCAGGACTTCGGCACCCATTCGACCGAAGCGGTGGATTACCCTGATTTCGCGCATCTCGTAGCCACGGCCGTATCGCGCGGAACCTGCGATCTCGGAATCATCGTCGACGGAGCGGGCATAGGTTCCTGTATGACGGCCAACAAGGCGCCCGGTGTCAGGGCGGCTATGTGCTACGACTCCGCCTCCGCGCGCAACAGCCGGGAGCATAATGGGGCGAACGTCCTCACGCTCGGTGGTAAAACAATCTCGATGGAGAGAATGCGAGACATTGTCAAAACATGGCTTACCACGGACCTCACTGAGGAACGACACCGTCGCCGCGTCGAAAAGATCACAGCAATAGAGCGTTACTACCTCAAATAGAGGAACCTGCCTGCTCAAGTCCGACCTGCACGCTACGGCGTTTAGGCATTTCATCACATTGATGAGCGCCGCTCGCGACAATTCGTCTATTCGCGCGTCATACCGGCTCTAAAAAGAACCCACCTATCCGAGCGGCGTTTAATCCACAAGAAAAATCTCAACGCTTTTCATTTATCGAGAGTAGTTATTCATGAGGAGCGGAAAGGCGAATCATGACGAGTGAGGCAGCCGAAATAACTTTAATGATCGACAGCAGGGATTTTCGCGAGCCGCAGCCCGGCGAGTCATCTTACGCCCCTCTTATTGCCGCCGCAAAAGCGGGCGATTCAGAAGCATTCGAACGGCTGATCGTATTCTTTCATCGTAAAGTGCTCACCACCGCCTGGCGTCTTCTCGGCAATGAAGAAGATGCACGCGACGCCGCACAAGAAGCTTTTCTTCGAGCTTTCAAATACCTTCGCACCTTTAAATCGGATCAGGATTTTTCGGGCTGGCTTTATCGAATCGTCGTAAACGCCTGCCGCGATCTCGCAAGGAAGGATCGTCATCGAGAACACACAACCTCAATCGACGCTCTGACCGAAGGCAGTTCCATCGAGAGCATTCCAAGCGAAGACGATCAGGAGGCCGCCGCCATCAGATCGCAGAATATGGCGATGATCTCGCAGGCGCTGAATACGCTCTCGGACAAGGAGCGCGCCGCTCTTGTCTTGAGAGACCTGGAGGGACTCTCAACTGAAGAGGTCGCGCGAATATTAGGCTCGAGCCAGGCGACAGTGAGATCACAGATATCGTCGGCCCGAACGAAGATCAAGCTATATCACGAGCGAATCACGAGGAGAGGGTGGAGATCATGAACTGCAGGCGCGTAGAAAAATTGATTCCGTTGTTTGTTGGGAACGATTTGGACGAGGATGATCTCGCGCTGGTCAAGGCGCACGCCGGTTACTGTGCCGATTGCCGGATCTCAATCAAGCAATACGAGCAAAGCCGACAATGGCTTCGAGGCCTCGAAGCGCCGGAACTGGACGGCGCGGTGCTCTCTCAATTCAGGCGCGATATCGTCGAGCGGCTGGATGACCGGCCGAGACGTTTTACGTTTTCACTTCATATCAATTCACTGGAGGCGGCCTTTGTTGCGGTGCTGCTGCTGTTAACGCTCATCGCGGGTCTTATTTATTTCCCGCGAACAAGATCAGCGGCGCAACTTGCCGAGCAGGAATTAGGGCTGCCTTCACCGTCACTTCAAAGTGACAGAGAACCCGAAGCCCCCGCTGTACACGCGGTCATCCATGGAGCACACGGAACTGGACGGCGACGGCCTCACAACAGCGAACGGGAGCTTGTTTCAACGAATGAGCCCCCTGAATCAATTGAAGACCGGATGCCGTCTCTTAGAACGGCCGCTCCCGTGCGAATTGAGATTCAGACCGCCGATCCAAGCATTCGAATCATCTGGTTCGCCGCCGGAAGCGCCGATTTGTCGAAGTCAATCAGCGAAGAATAGGAGATTATTTCAATGAAGACCAGGAATCGTATAAGTGTAGCAACGGCCATCCTACTGGCGCTCGCGCCGATCGCGTTCGCCCAACAATCCGCGCCGCAGCCCAAACCGCCCGAGTATGTGGAAGAGAAAGGATTCAAGGGAAAAGTGTTTGAAGTAAAGCACCGAGATCCCGATACGCTCTACAACGTGCTGAAGCCGCTGAGTAGCGGATTCCGCGGCGCGACAATTTCCACGTCGCACGAATTCGGGACTGTTACGGTTCGAGATTTCCCCGAAAACATTATGGCCATCGAAGAAGCCTTAAAGCGGCTCGACGTTCCCGAACCGGCCGGCCCTGAGCATCCTGACGTAGAGATCCATGTTCATGTGCTCGTGGCTTCATCGACGGGCGCGGCGGGCGACGATTATCCGAGCGAGCTTGCCGATGTACTGAAACAGCTTCAAGCCACTCTCAAATACAAGAACTATAGCCTTATGGCCTCTTCAATTCATCGAACAAAGATTGGCGGTCTGTCACGCGGCGTCAACAATAAAGGCGTCGCTGAGAGCAAGCTGTTCAATGTGAATACGTCGCAGGGGAATCCGATCTTCTACAACTACAGCATTGGCCCGATGGTGTTTGATGGATCGAGGATCCTGATGCCATCGTTCTCGTTCCAAATGCGTATTCCGCTTTCGATAGGCGGGTCGACTCAATATGACAACGTCGGTTTCGAATCCCCGGTCACGCTGCGGGAAGGGGAGAGAGTGGTGGTAGGCACAACCACGATGGCTGAAAAAGGCATCATCGTTGTAGTCTCCGCCAAGGTGATTAAATAAGCCGCCGCTTCAACAAGAAAGTTCGGGCTCCGACATAGGCCTCGGACACAAACCAGCAATAAGAACCAGCCTCGGATCAAACCGCTTTCCTTAAGCCAACCGATCAATTATTATTACGCCGCTTTTTAGGAGCCTCCCTCTTTCTTCATCCGGGAGGCTCCTCTCCACATCATCACCAGAATGAGCGACGGCCCCAAATACGCGGTAGAGATGCGCGGCGTCACCAAGAGATTTGGCGCCGTTACGGCCAACGACCACATTGATATCGCGGTCGCGGAGGGCTCGATTCATGCCGTCATCGGCGAGAACGGAGCAGGCAAGTCGACCGCGATGAATATCCTGTACGGCTTCTATAAGAGCGACGAGGGCGAGATCCTGATCGATGGACGCACGGAGTCGATCGAGACGCCGAGTGATGCAATCAAGCTCGGCCTCGGCATGGTGCATCAGCACTTTATGCTCGTCGAAACGCTGACCGTAACCGAGAACATTATTCTCGGCGCGGAGCCCCTGTCCGGCATAGCGATTGACTTCGCGAACGCCCGCAAGCGTGTGCGCGATCTTTCAACTCAATATGGCCTGCACGTAGACCCGGGCGCCCGCGTTGGAAACCTTTCTGTCGGACAGCAGCAGCGCGTCGAGATATTGAAGACGCTCTATCGCGGCGCCCGCATAGTGATTCTCGACGAGCCCACGGCGGTGCTCACCCCTCAGGAAGTGTCGGAGTTGTTCGCGATTCTGCGAAGCCTCCGCGATCAGGGGAAGACCATCATCATCATCACGCATAAGCTCGCGGAGGTGCTGGCGCTCTCCGACAACATAACCGTGATGCGCGACGGCAAAGTCATCGGAAATCTGGCCACTCGGGATGCGACGGCGGAGGCGCTTGCGCGAATGATGGTAGGCCGCGAGGTTCTGTTGCGGGTGCAAAAGAAACCGGCCGATCCGCGGTCGCCTCTGCTCGTGGTCCAAAGAGTCTGTCTAAAGAATCGAGACGGAAGCCTCGCATTGGATGACATCTCATTCGAGGTGCGAGCTGGCGAGATACTCGCCGTGGCAGGCGTTGAAGGGAACGGCCAAACCGAGTTGATCGAGGTGCTTGCCGGGCTGAAGCGGCCCGACTCAGGCGAGATTATTCTCGAAGGACGGCAGGTTGCCGCTCTCGGGCCTCACGATCACAAGAGTCTCGGCGTTGCGCATATACCCGAAGACCGCCATCGAAGAGGTCTGTTGCTTGATTTCGATCTGGCGGAAAATTCGATACTGGGCTTGCATCGAGATCCGCCTGTTTCCGGCCCGTTCCTGCTGAATAAGCAATTCATCGCCGAGCGAGCCAAACGGCTCATTAAGGACTACGATGTCAGACCTCCGGACGCGGAACTGCCGGCGCGCGGATTCTCCGGCGGTAATCAGCAGAAATTGATCATTGGGCGCGAATTCGACAGCAAGCCGAGATTAGTGCTTGCCGCACAGCCCACGCGCGGCGTCGATATCGGCGCGATCGAGTTTATTCATCGCAAGATTATCGAGCTGCGCGATGAGGGCGCGGCGGTTGTGATGGTTTCGGCGGAGCTCGACGAAGTACTCAGCCTTGGCGATAGGGTCATTGTTCTTTACGAGGGCCGAATTGTGGGCGAAGTCGATCCGAAGGCTGTAACAGAAGAAGAGATCGGGTTGATGATGACCGGCGGCCAAAAGCATGAAGGCCGGCAGGATTAAGGCGCGCCTTTCGTAGGATAACTCGGGCGAACTGAATGAAGCGAATCTTCTCACCACTGGTGCTGCCAATCACGGCCGTTGTAGCCGCGTTTCTGTTCGGCGGGTTGATCGTCTGGGCTGTAGGCGACGATCCCATTTTTGTTTACCAACTGTTCTTTTCCAGCGCATTCAGGAGCGCCGAAGGAATCGGCTATACGCTGTTCTACGCAACGCCGTTGATCTTTACCGGTCTTGCTGTAGCCGTCGCCTTCAAATGCGGTTTGTTGAACATCGGGGCCGAAGGCCAATTGATTACCGCGGCATTCGCCACGGCGTGGGTGGGTCTAATGCTGCCGAGCTGGCCGGCGCTCGTCGTGCTCGTGCTGGCAATGCTTGCGGCAGTGGCGGTAGGAGGTATGTGGTCGGGTATACCCGGCGTGCTAAAGGCGAAGTTCGGGGCCCACGAAGTCATTACTACTATAATGATGAACTTCATAGCCGTCGGCATCGTCAGCTACCTGACGCAATATCATTATCGAAGACCTGGCGACGCCATACTCGAAACCTATCCAATAGCAGAAGTCAAAGACGGCGCGGTAATAGGACCGCACTTACCGCGAATGCATGCGCTGCTGGCGCCGTTTGGCATCAACTTTCCAGAGCACATTCCATTGAATCTGGCGTTTCTAATCGCGATCGCCGCGTGCCTGATTGTCTATGTCTTCATGTGGAAGACAAAGTGGGGATATGAGCTGAGAGCCGTCGGCGCGAACCCTTTGGCCGCTGAATACGGCGGTATCTCTACGTCCAGGAATATCGTAATTGCGATGGTGATCTCAGGCATGCTTGCCGGAATGGTCGGCATAAACGAAGTTCTCGGATATCGCTATCGCTACTATGACGGCTTCTCTCCGCAGTATGGATTTACAGGCATCGCCGTAGCGCTGCTCGGCCGCAATCATCCGGCGGGCGTAATTCTAGCGGCGATACTTTTTGGCGCGCTGCAGAGATCGGCTCTGTTCATAAACATATTCACGGACAAGGTGTCGAAGGACTGGGTTGTGATTCTGCAAGCAGTAATTATCCTGTTCGTTGCCTGCGAGGAGATATTCAGGTTCCGCGCACGCAGGCTCCGAGTCGCCGCGGAATAGTTGGAGCCGTTAGTCGCCGCCGAACAATCGCATGGAAACTTTAACCAGCATAATCAACCTGTCGTTGCTTGCGTCGATGATCAGAATTTCGACTCCATTGATTCTCGCGGCTCTGGGCGGCCTTTACTCGGAACGCGGCGGAGTCATCAACATAGCTCTCGAAGGAATCATGCTCTCGGGCGCATTCACGGCCGCGGCGGTAACCGCGCTCTACCACAACCCATGGCTTGGATTGTTTTCGGCGGCCATTGCAGGACTTCTCGTGTCGTTGATTCACGCCGTCGCATCGATCAGATTCCGTGCAAATCAAGTAGTAGTCGGCACCGCTATCAACATCCTTTTTCTCGGAGTGCCTCCGCTCGTGAGCGGAGCGCTGTTTCAATCCACGGGATCAACACCGCAGCTTCCGCGCGAGCAAACCCTCCCCGATTGGAACATTCCGCTCATCGATCGCATTCCGGTGCTCAGCCAGTTGCTGTCAGGTCATAAGCCGATCGTGTTTCTCGCTTTGCTCATGGTTCCGGTGACTCATTACATCCTATTTCGGACCCGATTCGGATTGAGGTTGCGCGCGGTAGGTGAAAATCCCGAAGCCGCGGACACCGCCGGAGTGAGCGTCGAAAAGATAAGGTACGCCGGCGTCCTGCTGAGCGGATTACTTGCCGGAATCGGAGGCGCTTATCTGTCGATCGGCCAGAACTCGCTCTTCACCAGGAACATGACGGCGGGCCGCGGATTCATCGCGCTGGCGGCGCTGATCTTCGGCAAATGGAATCCTCTCGGAGCGTTCCTCGCGTGCCTGTTTTTCGGCGCCGCTGAAGCTATCTCGATTCGTATGCAAGGCGTGGTAGCGATTCCCGTGCAGTTCATTCAGATAATCCCCTACGTAGTCACTCTTGTTGTACTCGCTGGTTTCATCGGACGCGCAATTCCTCCTCGCGCTATCGGTCAACCCTACGTAAAAGAAAAGTGAGCCCGGATGTCGGAAGCGTCTCGTGACAAAGAACCCGCAAGAAAGGGTATTTCACGCCGCGCGGTGTTAAAGTCCGCTGTAGCACTTCCAATCTTGAGATCAATCGTGAATAGCACGCCGAAAAAGCACGTTGCGGTGATTGGAGCAGGAGCCTTCGGAGGCTGGACCGCGCTTTATTTGCTGCGATCGGGTGTGCGAGTCACGCTCGTCGACGCCTGGGGCCCTGGAAACTCGAGGGCCAGCTCAGGCGGAGAGACACGCGTTATTCGCGGAACCTATGGAGCCGATGCCGTTTACACTCGGATGGTCGCGCGCGCGCTGCAACTATGGCGAGAGAACGAATCGCGATGGGCCTGTAAGCTTTATCATCAGACCGGGGTCTTATGGATGGCTCCGAAGGATGATTCCTATGAGAAGGCGGCGCTCCCAATCCTGCGCGACGCGGGACTGAAGTTCGAGCAGCTTTCAATCAATGAAGCGCAACGCCGATTCCCGCAAATAAACTTCGATCACGTTAACTGGGCGATATACGAAAGAGACGCAGGATATCTGCATGCTCGGCGGGCCTGCCAAATCGTACTCGAAGGATTCATAAGCGAAGGCGGCCAGTACATTCAGACAGCCGTCAGACCCGGGTCAATCGACGCGCAAGCGATGAGATCGCTCAAGACCTCAGGCGGTTCATCAATTGAAGCGGATCAATATGTATTCGCCTGCGGCCCGTGGCTTAGCGAGCTTTTCCCTGAAGTGATCGGCGATAAGATAATACCGACGCGCCAGGAGGTATTCTTCTTTGGCGCGCCGGCCGGTGATTTGCTCTTCAACGAAGAAAAAATGCCGGTCTGGATCGATCACGGCGCGAGCTTTATTTATGGAATACCGGGAAATGAACGGCGTGGCTTCAAGATTGCGGACGACACGCGGGGAACAAGGTTCGATCCGACGAATGGCGATCGGACGCCTTCGGCGGCCGGAATCAAAGCGGCGCGCGACTATATCGCCTTTCGTTTTCCGCGGCTTAAAGACGCGCCGCTGCTCGAATCGCGAGTGTGCCAGTACGAAAATAGTCCGGATACCAACTTGATCATCGACCGTCATCCTCACGCTGAGAATGTCTGGTTTGTGGGCGGCGGATCGGGTCACGGGTTCAAACACGGCCCTGCTGTTGGAGAGCGAGCCGCTAAACTTGTCCTCGGCACGGAAGCGATCGACCCTCACTTTAGTCTTGTTAGATTCGCGAAGCGATGAATCGAGTCGAGTTTTCTGCTAAGGAATAAACGAATTTATGACCATTCCATTGTTTGATCGAGCAACCGAAGCGCAAAGATTCATTATGGCTGAAGCAGGGCAGAGAAGCCCTCGCGTCGCGATCGTCCTTGGCTCCGGATTGAGCGACGTCGCGCAGGCTGTCCGCGATGCCGTAGAGATTCCCTATCAGCAGATCCCGCACTTCGTTCAATCGACGGTTGAAGGTCACGCCGGAAAGTTGATTCTCGGTGAATGCGGAGGAGTCGAGGTCGCGGTCATGAAGGGCCGCTTTCATTTTTATGAAGGCTACTCGATGGAAGAGATCACGCTTCCGATTCGCGCATTTTCATTACTGGGAATTCGCTCTTTGATCTTGACCAACGCGGCCGGCAGCATTGATAAACGCCTCGCACCGGGTTCGCTTATGATTATCTCGGATCATCTCAATCTGATGGGAGAAAATCCGCTGTTGGGGCCTAACGACGCTCGGTTCGGCCCTCGCTTTCCCGACATGACCGAGGTCTACTCGGATTCTTATATCGCACTGGCGCTGGAAGCAGCGAAAGAGATCGGCCTGGAACTGCCGCAGGGCGTGTACGCCGGTCTGCGCGGTCCGACGTACGAAACTCCTGCCGAGGTACGCATGTTGCGCACGCTTGGCGCCGATGCGGTCGGTATGTCCACCGTTCCTGAGGCGATCGTAGCTCGTCACAGCGGCATCAGCGTTCTTGCGTTCTCATGTCTCACCAACTATGCCGCTGGTCTTTCCGACGCCGCGATAAATCACGAAGACGTCATCGAGATCGGAAAGGCCGCGGGAAAGAAACTCGCCGAGTTGATTCTCAAGATCGTGCCGCGGCTTCATCTATAGTCCGCTCACTAACGTGAGGCCTTGTTAAAAATCAGAGAGCGTGCGCGGCTGAACACTGCGTCGAGCATCGGAGCCGTTAGCTTGCCGGTAAAAGTATTCTGCTGACTTGGATGAAAGGATGCGATGAGCTGGATTCCGTTTTGAAGAGAACACTCGGCTCCATGAGCAAATTTCGGTCGCGGTTTTACCTCCGCTTGCGGCATTTCCCGAAGGACTGCGTCGAATGCGACCTTCCCCAGCGCGACGACCACGCGCAGCCTGGTCAGGAGCGCGATTTCGCGTTGCAGAAATGGCCGGCAGTTCCGAATCTCTTCGGGCAGTAGCTTGTTGGCAGGCGGCGCGCAATGGTTTACGGCAGTGATGTAACAATCCGTCAGGCTCAATCCGTCATTGCGATCCGTTGACACGGGTTGATTGGCGAATCCGGCGTGGTAAAGCGCGCGATAGAGCCAGTCACCACTGCGATCACCTGTGAACATTCTCCCGGTGCGATTGCCCCCATGCGCCGCGGGAGCAAGGCCTACGACAAGCAGCCTCGTGTGTGGATCGCCGAAGCTCGGAACAGGTTTGCCCCAGTACTCTTGTTCGGAGAACCGCTTAACCTTCTCGATCGCCGCCTGATTGCGCCACGCTACGAGGCGCTCACAACGGGAACAAGCGACGATGTCAGTCTGTAGGTCGAGTATCGGCAGCTTTTTCAATCTTCGGCCCCGGCTCGGCTAGCTAAACCTAGTTGATATGATTTTTAAGCGCTCGCGAGAGCACATGGAGACTGTCATTATTTGCAGGGGAAGCTAGAATATTATTGAGAGAACCTGTTCTCGTAATCGACTGAGCTCGTCAGCGTTGTGTCGTAGGAGTCGATGGCCCCAGGCTTCTGTGTCTGTTTCTTCTCGGCAATCTTTTGCCATTGCAAGACCAATGGTCTCGTAAGAACCCAGATCAGCCTTGAGTCTCTCGGGCTCGCTCCATGCGCCAAGAATGAACACTCTATCGCGCAAATGATCCGGAACGACCGATCTGGCTTTGCCGAGTCTGTCCTCATTGCCATCGAAATCAATCAGCAAAATCATGTAACGACTATTATAACGTTCCATCCCGACGACATGATCTGATTTGAACCGGCTCAATACTTCACCCCAACCCCCGGCTTCCTCGAGTATCTGGATCTTCCGAGTGGAGACCCGCTGATCGAGAACAAAACCATTCGCCAATTGGCGGTTGGCATCGTCTTCGGGGAGCACCAGGAGATGTGGCTGATATTTATTGACGCTCACGGCTCCAGATCGTCACGGATTAGCGCGCCGACGATATCCCCAACGCCCTGGATCTCTGTTAATCGACGGACGACCGTCGGCTCGAGATGATTCTTTCTTGAGAGAACCAATGTGTTTTCTTCCGAAAACCGGCGGATTGCCTCGGGGTTGTGTGATGTTGCAATAAACTGCCCGCCCATTTGAAAGGCTTTCCGGAGCGCTAACATAAAATGCCCGACTTCAGACAGCGAAATATAATTGTCAGGTTCGTCCCAAAAACAAAGCAGCGGTCCGTATGCGTTGTTCGCGGCGAGCACAAGCGAGCAAATCATGAAACATTTCTCGCCGTCGGACAGGTCCTTAAAGGCAAGAACTATGGGCAAGTGTCCCTGGCCGTTAGAAAAACTGACAATCAAGCTCCGCGAGTCCTTGCCGACTACGGGGTTCTTTATATCCCCCAGATCAGGCATCACTTGTCGCAAATAGGTGTCGATATCCGCGTAGGCGGCAGGGGCGTATGCCAATAACCCTGAAAACCAAGCGCCAAAGTCCTTAACTTCGGGCTCGGGCTGTAATGTCTCTTGTTCTGAGTCACCGGTGATGAGGCTCGGTATCGGCCGAAGTATGAGCAAGCGGCTCAGCCATTGCTTGAATTTGAACAGAGGATCCTTCTCTGATCCCTCTTGAACAATTGGTAGGGCAACCAGGTGCCAATCTATACGGAAGTTTGCATCACCATCACTCTTATTTTTTGTAAGATGAACTTCGGCTCTCTCTCGTCTGTAGATAGGATTACCACCAACTTCGAGTTTCTCTTCCAAAACGCGCAGCTCGTTAAAACCACTCGGAAACTCAAATGCGACTGTATATTCGTAGATCTCAGACTCGAGTGCTACCGCTATCTCGAACCGCATTGGCACATCGATCCGGCCCCGAGCAAGATCGTTAGGCTTGACGAGTTCACCGACGCGGTTCGTTCCGCGCGCGATTTTTTGGAGAACCTGCAGCGCTAGAGCAATCGTCGTTTTTCCCGAGCCATTCTTACCTATCAATAGTGCCGAGGAGAGTCCCGAAATCGGCAATTCGAAGCTCTCCAGGCAACGGAAATTGTGAATATAAAGCCGCTTTATCACAATGCGATAATACTGCGCCTTGACGAGACGCTCAAACGAAATGTGAATTCTCGCCCGAGCATCTCATCACCGCGGGAGGCGCCTTAAAGCGAACGCCTCAGGCCGCTCGACGGAGAGAGTTTGTGTTTCGTCATGGAATTTACTTCCATTCTATGTCCACCACTTCAAACCGGGTATTCCCGACATTCTTTACGGAATGCGTCACGGCGCCGTCACGCCAGCGGAAGTCTCCAGGTTTGAACTCGACGGTTTGCGGCTTCTGGCCCTTCGTCTCGAACACGACCTTGCCGGCGGAAACAGCGACCGCGAGACCTGGCTGAGTGTACCTGTGTTCTGGAACAGATTGACCCGGCTCAAGTATCAGCCGTTCCGCTCTCAGCTTGTCGTTCTCGAGTATTAAGGTATGTAGCGGAATGTTTTCGAACTGTTTCGGGGCCGTGCCCGGCGTGGAAAGGACTTCTATAGTGATGTTGCGGAAGGGCGTGGACGCAATGTTGGATACCCGATGCGTGATAGTCGCCTTGGTGAATCGTACTTCTCCGTCTTTCAGTTTCATATCGCCGGGCTGCGCTCCCATAGCTTCGGCCTTCAGATCGGCATCGCCGATCGATACGAAGATGTAATCATTCGAATGGGTATGAAACAGTGTTGCGTCGCCGGGCGCGACGACTACGTCGAACACCCTTACATACTTGTTCTCGAACTTCATGTGATGATGGGCTTCCCTGGAGACCGGCACCGATGACTGCAGCGGTTGTGCCAGCGCTGTAGACAACAGAAGCAACGCAGTTGCGATTGATTTCATTCGTTCCCCCTCTTTCTTCTATGATGAGGTGTGTATCGTAGCATTTGAATACCACACTTTGAAGCGCTAACATTCACCGCCTTGCCGCAAAGTGAGCCTCTGACTCGCGGTTTAAATTAACCGGAGCGTAGTCAACCAATATGCCTGTTGCCCGAATCAGTGGATCGCACCTTACCAGCGCTTCAGGACCGGTTGACATTTATTACCGAGACATTGGAACCGGGCGGCCGTTGATCTTTCTTCACGGAGGCTGGGGTTACGAGGTCTATCCATTCGATACCCAGGCGGCCGCTCTGGGAGTGAACAATCGAATTATCATTCCAGACCGAACCGGCTATGGACGCTCACAGAAAATCGAACGGCTGCCGGCCGACTTTCACAACCGCGCGGCATCGGAAACATTTGCGCTTATCGACTCGCTCGAGATCGAACGCCCCGTTTTATGGGGGCACAGCGACGGGGCGGTCATCGCGGCAAAGATGGCGATCGCAAAACCGGAAGCTTTTCGAGGTGTGATTCTGGAAGCAATTCACTTCTATCGTGTGAAGCCGGCTTCGCGTGAGTACTTCGAAACCATGTTGAATAATCCTGAAACGCTTGGCGAACGAGTAAAAGCGGTACTCGCGCAGGATCATGGAGAACACTCTTGGCGGACGTTGATCGCGCTCAACGGGCAGGCGTGGCTCAGGATCGCGGACGAGAGCATCGAGGCTGAGCAGGATCTCTATGATGGACGTCTTTCGGAATTATCGACGCCGGCTTTGATTCTTCACGGCGCAAATGATCCTCGCACTGAGCCGGGTGAATTGGATGCGGTGAGAGCGGCGCTGCCGAAGGCGAGCTTGAGCTTGATTGAGGAAGGCGGCCATAGCCCGCATAGCCATCCGCGTGCCTCGAGCGAATGCACTTTGGCTGCGAAGCGCTTCCTGGCCTCAGTGCTGTAATCCACTTTGCTGTAATCCACTCCACAAAGCGAAATCCTCAGTTCGACGGAACCGATTTTACAAACTCATTCGTATATTTGGCGTATATCTGGGGACGGATGTACATGTGAAGGAGGCGATTTAACAACAATGAGAAAAGCCGTTTCGATCGCAGGTCTCGCAGCATTCTTCTCCCTTTCCCTCTATATCTCGGCGCCGATAGCAACAAGCGCAAGCTCCTCCACCAATTTGAAGAACATAACATTTAACAAGCACGTGGCGCCGATCCTTTTTAAGAACTGCGCTTCGTGTCATCGTCCTGGCGATCTCGCGCCGATGTCGCTCCTTTCATACAAAGACGCCAGGCCGTGGGCTCGCTCGATAAAAGAAAAAGTAGCAACTCATCAGATGCCTCCCTGGCACGCCGATCCTCATTATGGCGAGTTCGCAAACGATCGACGGCTTTCGCGGAACGAGATCGATACGATTGTTGCCTGGGTCGATCAGGGCGCGAAGGAGGGCGAGCCCAGAGATCTTCCTCCGGCGCCGCCTCTCAATGAGGGTTGGCACATCGGAAAACCGGATGCCGTGCTCACGATGCCTGAAGAGATCACGTTTGACGCAACAGGGCCTGACGAATATCGCTACATTACGATACCGACCAACTTCAAGCAGGACGTCTGGGTTCAAGCAGCCGAAGCGCGGCCCGGCAACCGCAAAATCGTGCATCACATTATCGCTTTCGTCACAATGCCGCAGCCAAAAGGGACCAAGAGCTTTTTCCAGCCTTCTCAGGAACAGATCAAGAAAATGCAGGAACGGATCATCTTCTATGAGGACGGCCGCCTTATGCGTACAAAACCGGATATGCCCGTCTTTGATGACGGCTGCGCCACCGCCGAAGGAGGCAGCGGCGTCTTCGCGGATGGAACAGGCAGCGATGGAGGCGGTAATTTTCTCTGCGGCCAGTCTCCCGGCCGCGACGTTGATGCCTGGCCCGCTGGTCTTGCGAAGAAGATTCCGGCCGGTGCAAACATACTGCTTCAAATTCACTATTCGCGGTCCGGCAGCGTTGAAAAGGATCGCTCGAGCATCGGGCTTGTATTCTCAAAGGAACCTCCGGACAAAAGCGTGAACACTCAGCCGGTGGCGAACTTTCACTTCAAGATTCCTCCCGGTGCGGAAAATCATCAGGCCAGCGCGTGTTATACGTTCAAGAACGACGTGCATATATTGTCGCTGATGCCGCACATGCATGTTCGAGGCAAGGACATGTCGATCAAGGCGTTTTATCCCGACGGGCGCTCGGAAGTGCTGCTCGAGGTTCCGAACTACAGCTTCTCGTGGCAGACGAATTACTACTTCAAGAATCCGGTAGCAATTCCGAAAGGCACGAAAATCATGTGCATAGCGCACTTCGATAACTCGACGAATAATAAATACAACCCGGATCCGACCAAAGCGATCCGATTCGGCGATCCTACGTACGACGAAATGTTGATTGGTTTCGTTGACTATACGGTAGACGCGCAGCATCTAACGCGGCCCGCGGCCGCCGGCGGGTCAAAGTAATTCTTCGGTCGGCCTATCCTGATCTATTCGATCAGTCGCGGCGGAACGGGAACACATTCGAGCGCTTGCCGCTGCTTGGCGTGAAGATTGTCAGCGACACAGTGACTCCGCGAGGAAGCAGGTCGGTGATGTCGCCTTTCGTTATTATGCGGCTCGTTGTTCCGTCGAGTTCGTAGAAGCCTGCCGGATATTTTGCTTTTCTGACCCTGGTTCCATCGACCTCCACCGCGGATTCCCCTGGAATGAAGTTCCTGCCGTCGATGGTCAGTCGTCCCTTTGATTCGCTATAGGACGCATTGCTGATTTCAGGTACAGGCGCTTCAGGCTGGGAATCGAGAGCCGCAATAGCGGCCTTAAGATCCGGCCTTCTGCCAACCCGTCTTGAAACGTCCGGGCTTTCGGGCGTGCCAGTGGTAAATAGCAATTGCCTTAACTGAACCGGCGATAACGGAGCACGACCGCGTGCCTTGATTATTCCCTCTATGCAGGCTGTCGCGCCTGCTATCATCGCCGCCGCTCCTGAAGTGCCTCCAAAGCTGTCTGTATAAGTATTGTTCTGGCCCTGTCGCCTCAAATCTCCATAGCCGGCCGACACGATTGACCGTCCCCATCCCTGCACATCGAGACGTGACCCGTAGTTCGACTCGTCAGTTGCAGCGAGATCAGGACCAGGACCGAATTGGCCCTCAGGAGGCATGCCCGCGCCGACGATTATCGCTCCCGAGTCGTGAGTTCGATCGAACGCCCCGCGATAAGCAGCATCGTCGAGATTATCGAGACCGTTGGCGGCGGGCTCGACTACTATGATCCCCGAGTCGGTTGCGGCTCGAATGGCATCGAATACCGCCGGTTCATATTCTACTGGAGCTAATCCCCGACCGGTGAGTGGATCGAATCTCGGTCCAACCGTTTGTTGCTCGATCAAGATCACGTCGCCCGGTCTCAGAGCTGAAGCCGCGCGGTCAATCGCATCGGCAACCTGAATGCTGCCCTCGTTTTTGAGCGGGTTGATCAATCCAAGCCGTGCTTCGTTGGCTATACCGGTGATTCCCACGCCGTCGTCAGAGGCTACGATCTCACCGAGCACCGCCGTGCCGTGATCCATGTTGAGGTCGGGCCGCTGATCAACGCCTTTGACGTAAATGAGGAGAGACGACGTCTTGTCGATTAATTCAGAATGCGAGAGATTCCAATCGACTTCGATATCGATGATTCGGACGCCTTCGCCGCGTCCGCCGGGTATTGTCCACGCATAGCGGACATCCATTCCACCGGGGGCTGGATCGAGATAGCCTTGAAGAAGTTCAAGATCCCGCGGATCGGCAGTGCTTGGACGCGCGTTTACGGACGGAGCGAAGGAAATCGACGAACCCAGGAGCAGTATGGTAAGCGCTCCGGAGAAGATCAGTCCGGCATTGAACCCGCTCCTGAATCTGAATAACACTCGTCGTCTCCTCCAGCAGTCCTCAATGATCCAAGAATATTCCGTTGGCTGCAAATTGACATGAGGTACTTTCACGGGCTCAGAGCGGCTTGATGGACAGTTTAACTGATTTGGCAATCGCAAGGGCCGGTGGTAGACTCGCCCTTAATCTCGCGGCGGAACACGCTCGACAGAAACGCCTGGGAGTGCCTTAAGTCAGATGCAATCACTCGTTCTCGCAGGAGGCAAAGGGATCAGGCTTCGGCCCGTCACTCTTCACACACCTAAACCGATCGTTCCAATCGCGAATACTCCGTTGCTCTTCTATCAACTCGAACTGCTCCGCCGGGGCGGCGTGCGCGACGTCGTGCTCTCGTTATCTTATCAGCCTCATAAGATCGAAGATCGAATCGGAGATGGATCGCACGTGAATATCCGGGTGAGCTATGCCGTGGAAACATCGCCGCTGGGCACCGCCGGAGCATTCAAGAACGGCGCGCATTTGATCAATGAGACTGCCGTAGTCCTAAACGGAGACATTCTTACCGACGTCGATCTGGAAGACGTCATTCGCTTTCACAAAGATGCCGGAGCCGCCGCTACGATTGTCTTATCACCGGTTCCGAATCCGACCGGCTATGGACTCGTTGTGACCGATGCGGAGCACCGGGTATTGCGCTTCATCGAAAAACCAAAGCCCGAAGAAATCACTTGCGACACAATTAACGCCGGGATCTACATCCTCGAACCGAAGCTGCTCGACTACATACCGGAAGGCGAGCCGTTTACATTCGAATACGGGTTGTTTCCAAAACTCGTCAAGATGGGCGAAATAGTGATGGGCTTTGTATCGCACGGCTACTGGAGAGACATAGGAACGCCCGAGAGTTATCTGCAAGCGAATCTCGATGTCATTGCCGGACGCGTGAAGCTGCTTGACCCGCCCGTATTCGTAAGCGGTGATAAATTCGATTCCGATATTCATATCGATTCGACTTCGCTGATCGATCCGTCCTGCACCGTAAAACCAGGCGTCCACATCGTCAATTCAGTCATCAGTCGAAACTGTTACATTGAAGAACGAGCCCACATCGAAAATTCATTGATTAGGAGCGCCTCCCGAATCGGCACCGGCGCCTCTGTCTCAGGCGCTCTGATAGGTAAAGGCTGCCACGTTGGGAAGGCCGTCAACATAGGAGCCGGATCGGTTCTGGGCGATAAATCGGTGGTGACGGATTACGGCCGCATTTGATCGCCGATGCGGATCGCCGAGCCCAACGCAATCCTGATTTCACTTCCGAATTGGGTCGGCGACGCAGTGATGGCGCAACCCGCGATTGAAGAGATTCGCAGGACTTTCACGAGCGCACATATCACGCTTGCGGCGAGACCCGCGGTGGCGGGTCTCTACGAAGATGAAGAGCTAGCCGATGAAGTGCTGCCTATCGGCGGCCGCCCGCTTACGTTCCTCCGCGATCTCCTGCTGCTCCGGCGAAATAAGTTCGATTGCGGCGTGCTTCTGCGGAATTCGTTTGCATCGGCGTTGCTTGCGCGCGCGGCCCGGGTAGACCGAGTGATCGGTTATCCCACGGACGGCCGCGGCTTCTTACTGAGCAGCGCGATACCTTTCGAGCCCGAATATAAAACCAGGCATCAGGTTTTCTATTACTTGAATATTGCGCGGCGTCTCGCATCGAATCGCAACGATAGCGATCCTGTCATAGCCTGCGACTCTCGATCAGTTGCGCCTCGGCTGCGAGTTCACGAGGATCAAAAGATCAGCGCGCGGCGATGGCTCGCTGGAAAAGGCCTCGCCCTCGACAGGCCAATAATCGCAATCAATCCAGGCGCGACCAACAGCCGAGCTAAGCGCTGGCTGTCGGAGAGATTTGCCCGTACCGCCGACCTGTTAGCCGAGGAAGATGGTTTCCAAACGATCATAGTCGGAGCATCCGGCGATCTTGAAGCGGCGCTCAAGACAAAGTTGCGGATGAAATCGCCTGGGTTCTGTCTGGCAGGCGAAACCTCGATCGCTGAACTTAAGGCAATTCTCTCGATTTGCTCACTTGTAATTTCAAATGATACGGGAGCGGCTCATCTGTCAGCCGCGTTGGGCGTTCCTACCGTAGCCATCTTCGGACCCACCGAGCATTTCGCGACGAAACCTCTTTCGAAGAATGCGATTGTGATTCGCAATGAAGTCGAATGCTCGCCTTGCATGCTTCGCGATTGCCCCATCGATCATCGGTGCATGACTAACATCGAAGTTGAAGACGTTTTGAGAGAAAGCAAGGCGCTGCTGGCAAAAACGGAAGCGCAATCGAGCTAATACGATCAGACGCTCGCGGATCTGCGGCGGTTGATGCTGACCAGCGATCGGCTCCCGCCTGGAGAGGCGTCTCAGGCGCTCGCGTGAGGACGATGGCAAGGGATTAGACCAGCTACGATCAGCAGCAAAGACTGGTCGAGGCTTGAGCAATATCAGATCAAGAGCGAGCCTGATAAATGCCGATGTCAAATGGTCGGACAGGCCGGAGGGCGGCACGCGCTTCACATTGTCGAAGCGGTTTGGCAGCCCTGCGTAGGTCTCCTCGCGATTGTGGCCCTCGGGCTGTTGCGGTCATGCCTGATTTGAGCGGACGCTCGCCGGCGTATAGAATGCCGGCACGATGACAGAGCAATCACCGAAATCGAGAGTGTTGGCGGCGGTTGATGATATGTTCTTCGCCGCGAAGATCAAGGGGGCCGCTCAAACAGTGGGCCGCGAGCTGGAGTTCGCAAAGTCGCGCGCGCAACTCGAAGAAAAGCTCGCGACGGCGCCGGCTTCACTGATCATCCTCGATCTAAACTCGCAGCGCATGGACCCAATCGAGATCATTCGATTTCTGAAGGAGAATCCCGCATCGAGTACAACCCGAGTTATCGGATTTCTCTCGCACGTTCAGGTCGACTTGATGCAGCAGGCCCGTGAAGCAGGTTGTGATGAAGTGATGGCGCGCTCCGCGTTTTCTCAACGTCTCAGTGAAATCCTCTCCTGAGACGGGGCGTATTAATCATTCGCGGTTGTAGTAATTGGATCTCATGTCGCCGAGCTTGTCGTTTTCGACGCAGGCCTGGTAATAGCGTCGTAGAACTCGGGCCGTCGATCGGCTATACGGTCGATCTCATACGATCCCGGCGCGTTGACAATGCGATTGTGATTGGCCCCCTCGAGATCCACATCCACCAGCAGCGTCTCTTCTTCATCCATGCCGGCCTTGCCGATAGTATCGCCGTTGTAGTCTACGGCAATGCTCTTTCCGATAAACTTCCAACCGCGCTCGGTTCCGACGCGGTTTACGGCGACAAAGTTGACATGGTTTTCGTTAGCGCGTGTGTTAATGACGAACTCGGGTGTGCGCCAGGCATCGCGCGGCCAGTTGGTTGGAAGCACGATCATCTCCGCGCCGAGCAACTTAAGCGTTCTTGGAGCTTCAGGAAAGCTCGTGTCGTAACAGATGTTTATTCCTATGCGTCCAAAAGGAAGGTTGAACACTTCGAAGGGTCTGTTTCCAGGAGTCAAAAAACGATCGACGCCGAGGAAGGGAAGGTGCACCTTTCGATAGCCGCCGACTATACCGTCGGGTCCGACCAGCATCGCGGCGTTATAGAAATCCGATCCGTCCCGTTCTATGAATCCAGTTATGGCGTACACTCCAGCGGCGCTGCACTCTTTGGCGATCGTTGCAGCCGACGGTCCGTCGAGAGGCTCAGCAAACTTCGATGCGTCCTCCAGTGAATCGAAGCAATAGCCGGTCAGAGCGCATTCGGGAAAGATAACAAGCTTCGCGCTCTGCTCAGCGGCGTTCCTGATGCGCTCAAGGATCTTTTGGCGATTAGCTTCGACGTTGCCGATTTCAACATCGATTTGTGAACAGGCGATTCTTGTTTTGATCTTATTTGTCATTTGTTGCTCGTCCTTCGTCCGTTGTCTCTCGTCGTTTGTTGCCGCTGCTCGTCGAGTATCTTTTTGTAATGGCCGCATTAGTATCAATGGACTAGTTGTTGTAGCGCCTGCTGTCGCGACATATGCAGTGTTCTGTTGGCGGAGGCGTGTGGGAATCGAACCCACCCAGGCCGCCTCTCGACAACCCGCAACGGGTTTGAAGCCCGCGAGAACCACCAGGCCCCCTGCGCCTCCGCGCCACGTCAAGGTAGCAAGCAACAAAGCGCTATCGCAAGGAGTTGTTATTGGTCACTTGTCATTGGTCGCTTGCTAATTGATCGCTGACCTCTGACCGCTATCTTCTTGCATGCGGGCTCGTTCGTCCCTATTATGGCTGCCTCAGTATTCAGGCCTTAGAACTAAAGTAGTAATGTTGTGACAGTTAGGAGGAGCGATGGCACTGACCGATCTCCCCTCGGTTTCATGTGCATGTTCGTTCGAGGAGCAGGACGAAAGGCTTCGCCTTGGCGCGAAGTTTTTCGCCGCCGCCGTACTTTGCGGCACAGCCCTTCGGCTGTTCGCGGCGATCTTTGGAGACGTTGGAGTATATGCCGATGGCGCCTCTCGCATCGAGTTGGCCATCGGCTGGGCGGACAAGCCTTCATGGCAGGGTTTATCCGGCGTCTGGCCCCCGCTGCACTGGTATTTCCTCGGAGTGTTAATAGACACTTGGAACCATCCGATCGTCCTGGCAAAGGCGATCACACTGGCCCTCAGTGTGGCTACGATATTGGTCTTCAGGAATGCCGTTCGACATTCCTTCGCGAACGTCATCGGAGGGCTGGCGGCGCTTCTGCTCGCCGTTTCATGGAGCCATATATGGCTCACATCGTCTTACTGGGTTGAGATCCCCTATCTGTTCTTCGTCATTCTTGGCGTCGGCCAGACGCAGAAAGCTCTCAGTTCGCGCAGCGCGTCCCGCGGTCAATTGGCCGGCCTCTGTTTCGCTCTTGCCATACTCTTGCGCCACGAAGGCTTCATCGTGATGCCAGTCGTCGTCCTGTGGTATGCGTTGCGGACGCGCGACTGGAGACGAACCCTGCTGCTCGCGTGGATTCCTGTCCTGATCGCGGCTTGCTGCGTAATAGAGCCCTTGTTCAAAGGGCATTCTTTTTTTGAGTACTTCGACGCTGTCGCTCAAATGAAGGTCGCCGAGAATCTCGTGCAGGGTCTGTCGGTGAAGGATTGTCTGCGGCAGTGGTGTTTGATGCTCGGGACGTCGCCGACCGCCTTTGTTTTGGCGCCCGGGATCGTTGCTTTGTATCGTTATCATGTCCAGGCGCGGCAGGACTTATTCGCCTGGTTGTTCGCACTGCATTTTCTGTTTTACATGACGTTGACGATCTTCTTCGGGTGGCGTCCGCAGATGCGATATCTGCTCCTGTTTTCCGTGAACATTCTCCCATACGCCTCACTCTGGTGGATGGATGCAGCCCAACGATTCACGACTCGCTATGTTCTCACGGCGCTTCTCTCGCTCACGTTAGTTGTTCAAGCAGCCGGATGGTGGATAGGCCGCAACAACATGCTCGCATACGGCTGGCTTCCGGTTCAGGTGATCACCTCGTCACAGCGTGAGCTTGACGATTGGATAGCGTTCCTGAAGCGACAGGGAATGTCCGGCTTGAGGATTGTTTCGATCGCTCCAGCCGCTCTCGATCAAAGATGGAGCGTCGTCCACAGCGCGCTCGCCAACGATGTTCATATCTCGCCTGCCGGATTGGACGAAGTTCACGCGTATGTAGACAGAGAATTACTTGCCGGTGTGTTGCCGCCTCAAGTGGCGCAGGCCGACATTGTGTTAGTCGACCCGCGAATGAGTTTCTATCCGAAGTTAATGGAGGCGATTCTGCGGCTGAATCCCGAAACTACGACCGACCTGATACATCCCGACATTAAGGTGCTTCTGGTGTCGGAGCGAGCGCGCTCCGTAGCCGGTCAGATCGCGCGGCACGGCTAAGGATCATTTAGATACTCACTGAGATACTTCCGAGACTCAGTGAGATATTTCCATCTGTGCCTTCTTGGCGGCCGCCCTTCTCATAAAGCGTTCCAGGTTGATCGGGGCGCGAACGTGTGTGCCTTCCCCTATCTTTTCAACGCCATCGTGCGCTTCGATTCGAAAGGTCACGGTGTTTTCATCGACCTGAATCACTTCGGCGGTAGCTGTTACAAGGGCTCCGACAGGCGTTGCCGCAAGATGCTTCACGTTCACCAGGGCGCCGACTGACACCCATCCCTCCGGCAGATGTTTTTCGATGGCATCCGCCGCGGCAACCTCCATCAGGTAGATCATTATCGGGGTTCCAAGCACTTCAGGCATTTCCGGATGGTACTTCGCAACGGTCATATCGAAGGAGACCGTCAGGTTCCTTGAGCTGCTCGCGCCAATTGGAATGTCAGAGCAAACACTCATCCGCCACCTCTTGCAGAAGGATTAAAAACAGCAAGCCTGGATTCTACTCGCGCCGAAGCCGGTTAAGAAAGTGAACATTTCTCAACAGTAGTGTCGACAATGCGCGACATTGGCCTGTTGAGTTGTGGGATGCATGTCGTAATTTCGGCCCGATTTCTTATTCGGCCGCCGGTGCAGAGAGAGGCATAAGCGTTGCTGAAGTGCTCACTCCAACACGGTGAGAGCTGTTCACGGAGGACTTATTGATCTGCCAAACCACGCTTGCCGGCGAGGTCTCCATTAGCGGACACGGGCTTCACACTGGAGAACGAGCCAGTCTTACTCTCAAGCCCGCTCCGGCTTATCACGGGTATGTGTTCAGGCGAACCGATCTGAACAACTTCGAGATTGCCGCCGCGCCGCAGTTCGTCACTCATGTGAGTTACGCCACCACGCTGATGCGCAAGGGCGTGATGATTTCGACCGTGGAGCATTTGCTGGCGGCTCTGGCTGGAAGCCACATCGACAATTGCCTCATCGAAATCGATTCTCTTGAAGTGCCGATCATCGACGGCAGCGCGGAGCCCTTCATCGATATGATCGAGCGGGCGGGAACCGTTTTCCTGAATGCGCCTCGTCAGTTTCTGCGAATCCTCAAAAGCGTCGAAGTCTCTGAAGGGAATCGGCGAATGAAAATCGCGCCCGCTTCGAATTTTTCAATCTCGTGCCTGATTGAATTTCCTCATCCGCTGATCGGCAGGCAACGGTACGATGTCGAGCTGAGCGACCGCCAATTCGCATCGCGCCTTGCGTCGGCCCGAACGTTCGGATTCCTGTCCGAAATCGAGGCCTTGCGGAAGCTCGGGCTCGTGCGCGGAGCCTCTCTCGAGAATGCCATAGGTCTTACGCCGGAGGGAGGGGTCCTAAACCCCGAAGGACTGCGCTTCAGCGATGAATTCGTTCGTCACAAGATCATCGATATCATCGGCGATCTGGCATTGTTCGGCATGCCCGTGCTCGGACGGGTTCATGCCGAACGGACCGGTCACGGCGTTCACACGGCGCTCGTATCTCGAGTGCTTCGCGATGACTCGGCGTGGGAGATAATAAACTCGACGGCGATGAGCAACACGGCCTGAAAGGCCACAAACTTCTCAAATGCACACGAATATTATTGACTACACCATAGGCGAGACTTGATAATTAACGCCGATGACAACGGACAACACACCAGAACAAGAATGCGTTTTTTGTAGCATCATTTCAGGCGACTTGCCCTCAGAAACTGTCTATCGAGACGATCAAGTTATTGCCATCAAAGACAATAATCCGCAGGCGCCGGTTCACGTGCTAATCATAACCCGCGAGCACAATCTTGAATCGCTTAACGACGCCTCCAGGCTTGATGCATCTCTCCTGGGTCACGCCTTATATACGGCGGCGAAGGTGGCCAACCAGATGGGTATCGCCGAGAGCGGGTACCGCGTCGTGGTGAATACGGGCGAAGGCGTCGGGCAAAGCGTACCTCACCTTCACCTGCATGTGTTAGGCGGCCGCCGGCTCGGTTGGCCTCCCGGCTAAACCGACCAACTCAAATCAAAGACCATTCGCGAATTTACTACTGGAGGTGGACCGGATCACAACAGGTCGGCCCGAGTAATGGTGTGTTCTCGTGAAATCCCGACAACAGTGCGTAGGCTCAAAGAGTGCGTAGGCTCAAAGTAAAGAGCGGCAAGCGGCCCAAGCCGGCCGACACCGGCGAAAGAGCCGCTTGCCGCATTAGGTGAAACGTCCATCGTCTAGCCAAACAACCGCTCGTGCCTTGGCGGCTTCATCGAACCGTTACCGCTGCTTTCCCGTACTTTTCCCTTATTGTGGACGCTCAACCCGCCCGTCAAATTCTTGACGAGTGCTTGTCAATCAGCATCGCCTAGCGCAAGAGAAGACAAGCCCTTATGAAAGCCCCCCTGCTAATCGGCCCTCCGTCAATAGCTTTCATCAGACTTTTCCCCCGGTCTCCCCTACCGAAGGCGAACGTGCAAGTACGCTCATTGTCGTCTATCGACTTGTCCTGATCAACTACTATGCGTTGTTAGTACTTGCTATTAATTGTGCGTTTTTGCCTCACCTAACGCATGCGACCCATGCGACGAATGCGCGAATGTCGACGTCCCCGCATATTCTCCCGTAGCATCTGTCCTCGGAACCTCGAATGTCCTCGACGCCGCGAAGTTGCGGCGCCGGTATTCCCCGGGGCTCATATCGAAAAGCGCCTTGAAATGATGATTGAAATCGCTGACGTGATTGTAACCGACCGTCGCGGCGATTTCCTTGATACTGAACACACTCGAAACCAACAACTCCTGCGCTTTCTTGATTCTCAGTTTGCGCAAGTAACTGATGACGCTCGATCCGGTCTCCTTCTTGAATAGATGCGCAAGGTGCCACGTGGATAGATTCAACTGGCGAGCCAACTGACCCAGCGTAAGCTTGCCCTGAGGATACTGCTCGTGAATCAGGCTAATGACCCGGTTCACCCGCAAATCAGTATATGCGACCGCCCTGGTGACGGCCGCGGAAGGAGCCGAATAACTTGCGGGCATATGGTAGCCCGGCGCCTGCATCGCCTCTGATACCAATTCTTCCAGCACAATCTCTCCTTTTTCATACAATCAAAGTTGTTTAAGAGGTGGACAAACACCCACTCCGCAATACGGCGCCGTACGACGCACAAAGCATGCACGTCGGCCGCATAGGCCTTGCGGTTAGATTTTAGGATCAAATGTCAGTTTAGCCTGCGTACTGAGAAGCCCGAGACGCCGAACCGCAAAAGACCCATTCGTGAGATCAGTCAGATGACCGCCCTGCTTGCGGCCAAGCTCTTCCGTTCGCCACACGGGCGCACTACGCCGACGATTTTTTCAAGTGAGTTTAAGAGCGACCTGGAACGGGTCTTTTGCTATCCGGACGCCGAAATATAAGTCTCAGGAAAGATACTGTCAAGAAAATAGTGAGTCGCGCTTAAAAAAAGCCGCGGGGATATTCGCAATCGTTTTCTCACGGAGACCGCGACGTTTGTAACAGGTATTATCGTCTGCGGCCGTTTAGATGCAATGTAGCAGACTGCACTGGATTGCCGCGAAAACATGCGAAGCGTTCGCCTGACGCAGCCCGGATGAGTTCCGTTTATGCGAACCTTGACGCTCGCGCGGATGCAACTATAGACTGCCGCATCGTATATCTCAGGTGATCTAATCCAGTCCTGACTGGTCGACACGAATTCAGGAGGTTCAGTAATGTCGAGGCATAGCTGTTTCGCTCTCAAACTCACGATCGGACTACTTGCTCTCCTTCCCGCGGCCGCATTTACTGTCGGTTCAGCCGCGGCGCAACAACAAGGGGGATCCGTCAAAAACGTTGAAGTGACTCCGGCCACGATGGAAGCTGAGGTTGGTCAACAGGTCACATTCAAGGTCGTGGCTCGAGATGCGAATGGACAAGATCTGAACCTGAAGCCAATGATCTGGTTTGCTTCTCCTTTCGATCTTGCCGCGGCGGACCGATCAGGCAAGATCTCGCTATTCAATCCGGGGGAAGTAACTGTCGGCGTCGTAGTCGGAGGCAAAATCGGGCATGCCAGGATCATCGTAAAACCGGCGCCCGTCGTCAAAATCGATCTAGCGCCGGTTAACCCGTTGACCGTTCTTTCTACCGCCAGATTGTCGGCGGTCGCGAGAACCGCGGGCGGCGATCCGCGAAGTCAGGTATTAATCAACTGGGCTTCCGACAATCCCAGCGTAGCCGTAGTCGATGCCGCTGGTGTTGTGACAGCCGTAGCGCCCGGAAAAGCGAACGTTAAGGCTACAGTCGACTCCGCAAGCGCAACGACTCCAATTGTCGTCGTAGCGAATACTATTCGCGGCATTGCCGTAGAGCCCCGGATCTCGAGCGCAAGAACCGGCGACGTTATTCACTTCAAGGCACGCGTCAAAAATGCTTCCGGTGAAGTCAAGGAGCCATCCGTAAGGTGGTCCGTCAGCGGCGAGGGCGCCCTCATCGAGCAGGATGGAGGCTTTGTCGCCGAGCGGCCCGGCTCTTACATAGTCTCGGCCTCGAGCGGTACGCAGACGGCAATCGCAACTGTTGTAGTCTCTCCCAGAAACGCGGCGCGCGAGCTTGAAGTAATTGGACGCGCGAAGACTAAAGATACTCAGGTCTCCGAAGAGTGGATCATCGGAAACTACCTGTATGCGGCCACTATATTGGACAAGGTTTTCACCTACGACATCAGCGATCCAGCTAATCCCAAGCTCACCGATACGCTAAAGGTAGACGCGCGAATAGTGAATGACGTCAGCACCACGGCCGACGGAAAGATCGGGGTTATAACACGCGAGGGAGCGTCCAGCCGCAAGAACGGGATTGTGTTTCTTGATCTGGCTGATCCCGCTCATCCGAAGGTCTTATCCGAATACACAGAAACCGTCACCGGCGGCGTTCATAGTGCTTTCGTGAACGATCACTATGTGTATCTTACCGATGACGCAACCGGCTCGATGCGCGTGATCGACTTCAAGGACGTTAAGGCTCCGAAAGAGGTTGCGCGCTGGCAGTTCGAGAATCCGAACGTCAGAGAAGTGGATGAGCCCGGCGGACCGGCGACGGCGGGGCGTTATCTTCACGATGTGCAGGTCAAGGACGGACTCGCCTATCTGGCCTACTGGCGGGACGGTTTGATAATCCTGGATGTCGGAAGCGGCATCAAGGGCGGCCGCCCGGATAAGCCGGTATTCGTGTCGCAGCTTCGCTTGAACTACAACGAATTGTACGGCAACGGATGGCTCGCCGGAGCGCACGCAGTATTCCGCTATAAGAACTATGTATTCGTAGGCGATGAAGTATTCCCCGGCGAGTTCGATATAAGCTCGAGGCTCCGAATCCCGGTTCGCGGAATCGTGCACATTGTCGACGTCTCGGACATCAACCATCCTCGCAAGGTCGCTGAATACGAAGTGCCGGAAGGCGGTTCGCACAACATGTGGGTCATCGACGATGTTCTTTACATGGGCTACTACAGCGGCGGCGGCCGCGTGCTTGATGTCTCGGGCGAGCTTCGAGGCGATCTGTATCGCCAGGGCCGAGAGATCGGCCGTTTGTTTACAGGAACGCCCGATGGCTTCCGCCCTAACCTCCCATTCACGTGGGGAGCCCAACCCGACGGCAAGGGACTGGTCTACTTCAACGACATCAACTCAGGCATCTGGATCGTGAAGCTCGGCAAGAACAAGGAGAAGGGCTCGACGAGCGAGCCGGGAACCTAGAGCGCTCCTCCAGCCTCCGCCTATTGATCGAGAAGCTGCCGGACACTCTTGGCGAGTTCCTGGCGAGAGTACGGCTTTTGAAGAAAGTTGACGCCTTCTTTGACCGCGCCGCTCTCGATGACGTAGCTGTCTGTGTAGCCGGATGCGAACAAAACACGGATTTCGGGGTAGAGCGACGCCATCCGGTCCGCGAGCTCGTTGCCATTCATTCTCGGCATTATGAGATCGGTGACGGCTAGAGCTACGCTCGTGTTGCTTTCGTCGAGCCTCTCCAGAGCTTCAATCCCATCGCGGGCTTCCAAGACCGAATAGCCATATTCTCTCAACGCGTTACCCGCGAAACCTCGGACGCCGTCGTGGTCTTCCACGAGCAGGATCGTTTCATTTCCGCGCAATGAGGCTTCACTATCCGCTTCACCCTCCGGAGGCGAGGCAGTCTCACCCGTGACCGGCCAGAAGATTTTGAACGAGGCGCCCCGGCCCGGCTCGCTATACACCTGAATAGTTCCGCCATTCTGTTTGATGATCCCATAGACCGTTGCAAGACCCAGACCCGTGCCCCGCCCCAGTTCCTTCGTCGTGAAGAACGGCTCGAATATCTTGCTTCTGACCGCTTCGGTCATTCCAACGCCGGAATCGCTGATAGCAATCATCACGTGCGGTCCGACACGACTCTCGGAATGGTCCGCAACGTAGCTCGAATCCAGCCTCCATGGCTTTGTCTCGATGGTAATGCGCTTCTCCGCGGCGGCGCCGGATTTCTCCTGTATTGCATCGCGAGCATTCACGATCAGGTTAACGAGTATCTGCTCGATTTGTCCGGGGTCCGCCCGCACGGTTGCGATTCCGGGATGGAGAACCGTTTCCATCTTGATGTCCTCGCCGATGAGTCTGCGGAGCATTTTTTCCAAATCTCGTATGACGACGTTGATATCGACGGATCTCGGTTGAAAGACCTGCTTTCGGCTGAACGCGAGCAACTGCCGAGTCAGATCGCGAGCCTGACTTCCTGCTTTCAGTATCGAAGTTAAATATTCATGCACGCGATCCGACGCAGGGACGCGCCGCATCGCGACTTCAGCCAGCCCGTTTATGACGGTCAAGAGATTATTGAAAATCGTGAGATATTCCACCGGCGAGCATGCCGATCGATTCCAATTTTTGTGCATGGCGCAGTTGCTCTTCGAGTTGTTTTTGCGCGGTGATGTCCTGAGCGATTCCCAGCACCTGCACCGCTCCATCCTCCGATCTTGCGAATAACGTGTCCCACGCGTGAAGCCAGCGCCATTCGCCGCTCGCGGCGCAGATGCGATACTTGGTTTCGAATACTTCTCCATCGCGCGCCGAAGCGAGGCGCGCGAGCCAGCTAGGCAGCTTATTTTTGTCGTCCGGATGCAGAAGGGACTGCAGCTTCGCGGAATCCATTTCGCGCAACTGCTCGCCGGTATATCCCGCGATTCCATTTCGATTGGTGAACAGGATTCGCATCTGTCGAAGGTCGCCGACGTAGAGCAATCCGGGAATTGTGTCGTCGATGCGCTGGATGAAAACCTGGCTCTCTTCCGCCGCCTTCGCCCTGCGAAGACGCTCGATGGCCGTCGCCGTCTGACTCGCCAGAGTAACGAGGAGATGTTCATGGTTTTGAGTGAATGCGCCGACCTCTTTCGACTCCGCATCGATTACGCCGATAACGCGGCTGCCGACCATCAGCGGAACGCAGATCTCGGATCGCATTTCGTGGTCTACCGACAGGTAGTCCGGTTCCGTGGTGACATCGTTAATTTGTCTGGGAAGACCGCTCGAGGCGACGCTTCCGGTAATTCCGCTCCCGAGCGGAATCGGCAGAAGATTCGCGCCCGCGTGTTGCTTATAAAATGAGCTTGTTGGATATAGCTTTCCGTCCTCGTGCACGAGATAGATACCGCAATTGTCCGGAAAGAGTTTTTCGCGCACGGCGGACGTAATACGCTCGAGAAGCGAATCTTCCTGCACAGCTTCGGCCCCGGCGACGGCTACGCGATTCAGGAGAATCAACTCGTCCAATGTCAGGCGAAGCTGTTCTTCGTCGTGCTTGAGGCGAGTGATATCGGTCGAGATGCTGCATATCGCGAACATTTCTTCTTGCGGGTTGAAGAGAGGGAACTTGATAGAGATGTAAGTATGCAATCCATCGGGCTGAGGAACCGCTTCCTCAATCTGAATGGTCGATCCGGACTCGATCACTCGGCGGTCGTTCGCTCGAAGCTCATCGGCGGCTTCCCTCGGGAATATGTCGTAGTCCGTCTTGCCCTGCGCCTCGCTGCGCCGGACTCCGAACAGTTCCTCGAAGTGCCTGTTGACCAGAAGAAACCGCCCGTCGACGTGCTTCACGTAAATAACCGCGGTCGTGTTGTTGATTATGCTGCTGAGCAGGTGCTCGCTCTGCCGAAGCGCGTCGGCGGCTTTCTTACGTTCTGAAATATCTCGCAACGAGACGACCCTCGCCGTAGCGCCGGCATAAGGAATCGCTTTGCCTTGAGTGTCGACGGGAATCGTGGTCCCGTCTTTTCGCACCATCGTCACTTCGATCGTGCCTTCGTCTCCAGTCTCCATGTTGCGGAGAATCGCGGGCCGGTCGGCGCTAGCCACAATGTCGAGGCCGTTCATGCCGATCAACTCGGACCACTCATATCCGGTGAGCTCGCAAAGCGACTGGTTGGTCCACGATCTTGCCGTTTTCGTGGATCAAAATACCTTCAAGCGTCGATTCCGACAGCCGCCGAAACCGTTCTTCGCTTTGGCGCAATAAGGTTTCCGCTCTGTCTCGCTCGAACCCGGTCTTTTCGTGACGTTCTATCTCGTCTTTCAACTGCTGATTTTTTTCGGCGAGCGCGAGCGCATTTCTCCGCGACCAATCGAGTGCTTTCTCTCGTTGAACGATTGCTGTTCCGACAAGGCCCGCCGATAGACCGAATATAACTGTAGTGCCGATCCAGTGCAGGCCAGGCGCCAGGGTTCCGGCTGCAAACGGCAGATACCCACTCGTTTCTCCGTATACAAGACCGAGACCTATCGCGGCTGAGACCACCGCCGTAATGATTCCCGCTCGAGTACCAAATAGCAGGCTTGCGAAAAGTATGGGTATTGTCAGCGCGATGTAAGCAGGCGCGCGGACTCCTGAGCTCGCGATCGCCGCCAGCGTTAGAACCGCGATCGTAGGTATTATCAATGTTAGCCCGGCAAGTCTTAACTTCCGGGCTTTAAGAAACACGAGTGATATTCCGGCGATCGCAAGCAAGAACCCATCCAGCCAGAGCCTTGAAAAACGCTGAGGAGCGAGAATCAACACCAATGCTGAATGAAGCGCGGGAATTGACACCATTACGGCCAGGAATCCCCGCATCAGTTGGGCCTTGCGTATTTGCTCCTGCCCTTCGGAGTCGGCGTCGTTGCCGATCAGCTCTCTAGTCATACAAAGAGGCTATTTTGGATCCTCGATTTTGAAGAAGTCTATACCGGCCGCCTGCTCCGGGAGATCAACGGCAGCCACGGTTTTGAGGGCTTTGAGATCGATCACTTCAACTGTTCCAGGCTCGGAGCCGATACCCTCCACGGAAACAAACGCGTACCGTCCATCCGGGGAGACAACAACTCCGTGAACTACCTTCCTTTTGGTGGGAAGCCGGGCAAGCTCGCTGCCCGTCTTGAGATCGAATATTGAAACGGAGGGGCCTCGCTTATTGGTTCCGATTAACTTGCCGTCTCTTGTCACGGCGAGATTGTACACGCCGGGGCCGGCGGGAATGCGGCGCGAAACCTGCCATCTCTTCGCATCGACTTCGACAATTTCGCTCGACTTGTTGCATGCGACATAGACTTTGGATCCGTCGGGTGAGGGCTGGGCCCAGGTAGGCGAGCAGCCGATGTCGCCGGGCTTCGGAGGCTCCTGGCCATGTCCGCCCGTGTCGTGAGCGGCGTGTTCCATACCGCCGGACGAATGCGCGTTCGGAGGGCCCGACATACCCATCTCCTTGCCCTTCGTGAGCAGGAAGTGACGAGATACCTTGAATGTCTGCGTATCGATCTCGACGAGCGTATCGTCCATCATACATGCCGAGTATTGCTTTGTGCCCGCCGGGTTGATTCGCGAGCCGTGAGGCATGGTTCCCGTAGGTATGCGAGCCACCTCTATCATGTCCTCAGCGGCCACGACCGAAACCGAAGACGGAACCATATCTCCGTGCAGGTTGAAATTTACGACGTATACAAAACTTCCGTCCGGCGTCACGTCGAGCGTAGCTGGAAAAAGTCCGAGCGTTACCTGTCCTATTACCCGATCGTCTTTGGCGGAATACTTCAGAAGCGTGCCGAACGGCCGGCCGTGTCCGAGAGAGACATAATAGAATTGCCGGTCGGGTGAGAATGCGATGCCGTGCGGACCGTCGATATCGACAGGATGCAAACCCGTAGTGAAATCGCGGTCAAGACGCGCGCCCTTTGGTCCAAACCGGACGACCGCGATTTTATCGGCGGATTCGCAGACTACATAAACAAGATAGTCTTTGTCGGGCGCCTGCTGCGCGCGAGCCGCTATACCCGGAATCAAATTGAACCCGATTGCGACCAATGCCAGAGCCGGCCTCCGGAGTCTGGCGATGCGGAACCAGTGTACGCTTCTGAAATTCCTCATGTAATTCGCGGCTTCTCGGTCGATCTCCTCGGTCGATCTCCAGCTTCTCAATCTCCAGCTTCCGCGGCGGCGCGAGCGGTCGTTTTCTTCGTTGATTCTCTCATCCATTCGTTAAGCTTCGCCATGTCCTTGCCGACGGTCCTCGAGCCGGCGAACAAAACGCCTGCCAGTAGAATTCCTAACACTGGAATAAAATACATGGCGCTGTGTAAGCCTTCGGCTCGAAATGGTTCCAATGTCCTCTGTGTGAACTCGGTGACTCCGGCGGCAGCGGCGGCCCGCCTGGTATAGAAGTCGCTCGCGAAGCCGGTTCCGACCGGACCGAGTGACGCGCCGAGCACGTACATAGCGAAGAAATAGAGCGCCATCGCCGTGCCTCTGAGCGAGGGCTCGATGACGTCCTGAATCGTGGAGTAGACGGTAGAGTAATACACGTACATAGAAGCCCCGCCGAGCCCCATTAAGATAAGAAAACCGGTCGTGTCTCCCGACTGCCTCCCGAGCGCGAGGAAAATCAGCGGCGCCGATATTAAAAGAGCGACGGCGGCGACCAGGAGTCTTCCATTCGAGCGGCGGCGCATAATAGCATCGCCGACCACGCCTCCGATCAGTAGGCCCGGAACTCCGGACAAGCCATACACGATCATTGTTATGTAACCGGCATCTCGAATATTGAGCTTGTGAAAGCGCTGCAAGAATGGAGACAGGAACGAGCCGAGCGCATACATATTGAAGTTGTGAAGCGCTCCGGATGCGATCAACCACCACATGGTCGGGATCGAAAGAACGAGCAGGTACGGCGAGCCTTCGCGCTTGGTCGCGCCGACTTCGTGAACCTCTGATGCGCCGCGTTGCGGCTCCTTTAGAAAGAGAACCGCTATGGCGATCAACACTCCGGGAATTCCCGCAAGATAGAAAGTGGGACGCCAGCCGTACTTCAGCGCGACCGTACCGCTGACCCAAAAGCTCAACGCGATTCCGATGGGAAGGCCGAGCATGAATATCGACAGGACCTTGGCCCGTCTCGAAGCAGGAAAGAGATCGCCTATCAATGAAGTAGCGGCCGGAGCGCATGATGCTTCGCCCACTCCGACGCCCAAACGGTAGGCGAACAGATCCCAGTATCCGCGAGCGATTCCGGAGGCCGCGGTGAGCAAGCTCCAGACGAATACGCCGCCCGCCAGGATTCGCGTACGCACCGAGCGATCCGTCAACCTGCCCAGCGGCACGCCGATCGCCGCATACAGCAGCGTGAAGGCGGTGCCAAGATTGCCGAGCGCGGTATCGCTCAAGTTCCATTCTTTCCGAATGGCTTCGCCCACTGCGCCCAGAATCTGTCGATCAAAGAAATTCAGCGCGTTGATCGCAAACAGCAACCAGAGCGCAAGACCGGTCCTCGATTTTTCAGTCATTTTTATCGAGCCTTCTCAATCGTTACTTTAAGCTGATCGCCCAGCTTCAGAATCTCGGGAATCTTTTCGAGTCCGCCCTTCAGATCCGCGGCGTGAACTATTTCAGCGATGCGGCGGCGCACCTCTCTTCGTTGATTGACGACTTCCTGCGAGGGCTCGCGCCCGTCGTCGGTAAGATCCCGCATTGAAAGCCGAATGTCATCCGAAAGCACCAGCATCTGCTGAAAACGTTCGGGAAGCTCTGGCAGGTATTCCAGGCCGTGGCATCCCGCGCAGAACAATCCGAGATTAAAACTACGGGCCTGATTTCCGATCGTGTGCGCGCCATGGCATTTAATGCAATCGAGGCGTGCGACGTTGGCCCGCTCGGGGAAATGACGGCTGTCCTTAAACGCCGCCGACTGCTGCACGTGGCAGAAGCCGCACATCTTCAGCGCCTCGTTTGCGTTGGGTTTGGCTACGAGTGTTGAATCGTGCGCCTTTTCTTTCGCCTCAGCGGCAGCATCGCCTCCGTGACACTTCGCGCACGAGACGCGCGACTTCGCATGCGTGCTGTGAGAAAAGAGAGCGACGAGATCCGCCGTAGTCTTTTGATGGCAATCAACGCAGCCGTCTTTGATCGGGCCGCCGGCATAGGCGGGGCTGCTTGCGAGAGGTTGGGCTGGAGAGTCGCTCAAAACCGCGCCTGCCAGAAGGCCGAACGCGAAGAGCCGCAGGATTTGCCCTGTTTTCGTCACGCTAATGTGGTTTCGAAACAGAAGAGATATAACCGGCGAAGGGCGCGCGCGTTTCATCTGCCGGTGAACCCGGGCTTACGCTTTTCCAGAAATGCTTTCACGCCTTCGCCAAAATCATCCGATTGGAAGCAAGCCGCCTGATTCACGGCTTCAAATTCGAGCGCCTCCGCCATATCATGACTCGCTGCATAGACGAGTCCCTGCTTGATTCGTGCAAGCGCCATCGGCGCCGAGGCGGCAAGCCGCGCGGCCAACTCGTCTACTACCGAATCGAGCTGTTCGAATGGTACGACTCGATTGATCATTCCAAGCGCCAGCGCATCAGCCGCGCCTATGAGATCGCCGGTCGCCATCAGCTCGAAGGCTTTGTGATAACCGACGAGCCTGGGCAGCGTGTAGGTTGATCCGCCGTCGGGCATCAACGCTATCTTTATAAACGCCTGTCCAAACTTCGCCTGTTCCGATGCAATAAGAATGTCGCATGCGAGCGCGTAATTGCATCCGACCCCGACCGCATGCCCGTTAATCCGGGCTATGATGGGCTTGCCGAGATTCCTCATCGCGAGGATTGTAGGGTTGGTAAAGGTTCTGAGCGATGCCGTCACGTCGATTGACCCTCGGTCCTTGATCGCGCCGGATTGCAAATCGGCTCCCGCGCAGAATGCATCGCCGGCCCCGGACAGGATAATGACGCGGCTCTCATCCTCGGCTGATTCTTGAATGGCGGCGCGAAGGGATTCCATCATCTCGGTGTCGATGGCATTCCGGCGAGAAGGCTGATTGAACGTGATCCGCTTGATCGCGCCATCGAGCGTAACAAGGAGCTTTTCGCTCATCGTTTTTTACCTTTCACGTTGAAGTAAGTCCGGCGAAGATCGGCGTAATTCTCGCTTAAAGCATGGTGTTTTGCAATGAAATGTGCCGTCAGAATCACTCGCCTGACCGATCGGTAAGTTTGGATACGATATGTAAAAGTTTCGATGGAGCTCGTTATTCTTACTGACCCCGGTGACAGCATTTCGCGATGCGTTCAGCCTCTTTTATGCAATCGCCGGTTGAAACGCCGTGGAGATAGTTTCCGGTCAGCATTAATCCGGGCATCGCGGCAAGAATAGATTCTATACGCCCTACTCGATCGCGATGGCCAAGATTATACTGCGGGATGGCTCGTTGATGTCGTGTTATGCCTATGACGCGAGGCGGTGCGTTCGCGCGAAGCGCTCGTTGAAGCTCCGTGTTCGCGATTGAGATCAACTCCGCATCTTCGTATGAAGCTGCCTGTGGATGCCTTGCTCCTCCCATAAATACTGTCAGAAGGGTCCTTCCTTTCGGGGCTCTACCGGGAAACAGGCTGCTGTTCCAAACACAGCCGAGCACGGGAGTATCTTCGGACGGAGCAACCAGAAAACCGAATCCTTTTAACGACTCCCCTAACGAGTTCTCCGCGTAATCCACATAGAGAATCGCAAGCGGCGGGTACTCGATTTCATCCAACAGGGTCGCAAGCTCCGGCGCAATCTTCTTCGTGAGTGAAGCAGCCGCCCAGGCAGGAGTCGCCAGGATCAACTGATCGCATGTCACGATCTGATCCCCGGCAGCCGATCCGAACTCTATGATGTAGCGGCTCGATCCGCCTTCGGTGCTGATGCGGATTCCGGAGCATTCAAGCAACAGCGATTCGCCGATCTTCCTGGCAAGGGTCTCCGGGAGAAAGCTCATGCCGGTCCTGAAAGACACGCTCCGCTTCGGAGTTGGACCCGGAGCGATGGTCTTGGATTTCTTTGCCTGCCGCCCTTTTGCTATCGCCCCTCGAATCAGGCCTCCGTGTTCAGCTTCCAGCGCCGCCAGTCTCGGGAATGCCGCTTGAACGCTTATCCGCCGCGGGTCGCCTGCATAAATGCCGGATACGAACGATCCGACCAGGCGCTCGGCCGCTTCTTTTCCGATTCTGCGCTCTGCAAAGGACGCTATGCTTTCTTCGCCGCCGTCGGCGCGAGCCGCGATGAACGGCTCGGCCAACAATCTCACTTTGCCGGAGAGACTGAGGGCGCTTGTAGTAAGGAACGTCCCGGGGCCATTTGGAACCGGCCGAATTTTGCCGTCGAAGTACACAAAGGCAGGCGCCTTGGGATCGCCTTCGACAAGCTCGGCGTCGATTTCAAGCTCCGACACGAGGCGGAGAAACTCCGTTGTTCCCTGAGAGCTGTTGGGCCCGCGTTCGATCAGATGATCGTCGATCGTTTCGGAGCGAATCACTCCGCCGACTCGATCCGAGCTCTCGATGAGCAGAACATCCGCGCCGCTTGAGATTAATCTGTAGGCACAGACCAGCCCGGATATCCCGGCTCCGATTACCACTGCGTCTCTGTGGATATTGTCCATCGGCTCGCCCGCGTCTCCTGCCGAATCCAATTGTTCGCTGTTCTCCGAAAAGAGCGCGAACTTTCAAAAGGGGCGGAGACGCCCGCCCCTACATTGGTTTTTTAGTGTACCGTCAAGGCCATACGAAAGTTTGTCGACCGGTAAGTCGAGGAGCGCCGCGCTATGTGTTGTTACTTGAGCGCGTCTTCAACCAGCGAAGCCAGCGCTTCGATAAAATCAGGACGGCAGTTCAATGCCGGAGCGCGTCTGTAGTGAGCGATTCCGACTTCCGCGGCGAGATCCTTATAGAGAATGTCCAGCTCGTAAAGCGTCTCTATATGTTCCGAGACGAAGCTGACCGGAACCAAAAGCACCTGAGAAACTTCATCTCGGGCCAATTGCCGAATCGCCTGATCCGTTGAAGGCTCCAGCCACTTCACGGGGCCGACCTTGCTTTGAAACGAAAGCGAGTGCGGCTGGTCGGAGCCGACTTCACACATCACCGATTTGACGGTCTCCTGAATCTGATCCAGATAAGGATCACCCGATTCTATGTAGCTGACGGGAACGCTGTGGGCGCTGAAGAGAATGTGAGTGCGGCCCGAATCTATATCGGAGCAATGCGAAAGCTCTTCGGTTACGGTGCGGGCGAGCGCGGTGACATATTGTGGTTGGCTTTGCCAGCTCTCGATTATGCTGGTCTTAAATCCGTCCTGCCGGCGCTCCTTCAGCAGCGCGTTCATTTTGTTGAGACTGGAGCCCGTCGTTGAAACCGAATACTGAGGATATAGCGGAAGCACTATGAGACGCCGAATATCGTCGCGTGCGATTTGATCCAGCGCATCTTCGATAAACGGCTTCCAGTATCGCATCCCGACATATACGCGCGCCGCGGTTCCGCGACTTGCCAGCTCGGTTTGCAGGGCGCTCGCCTGCTCGTCCGTGATTCGCCGGAGAGGAGATCCGCCGCCGATCTGCTCATAGTAGCCGCGAGATTTTTTATACCTTTGAGTGGAGATCAGCCACGCGAGAGGCTTCTGCATTGGCTTCCATGGCAGCCGAATGATATCGGGATCGGAGAAGAGGTTGTATAAGAAAGGGCGTACGTCCTCGAGCGTCTCCGGTCCTCCGAGGTTGAAGAGGAGGACACCAATTCGATCGAGCTGAGAATTCTCCATTGGTATTCTGCTAGGACTATCAAGCATTAACTACTACCGGTGATATCACCGCGCTCCACCGGCTAAATTCTCGACCTCCCGGCGCGGGTCACTATCTCAACCCCTTCCCAGCCTCTATGAATGCTCTCGCGTTTTCGACCGGAGTCATCGGGAGAATACCATGCCCGAGATTTAGAATATGCCGCCGCCCTCCGCCTGCTTCGATCAGCTCGCGAGCCTTTGATGCAATAAGCTCTGGGGTCGAAAGCAGCACACAAGGATCGAGGTTGCCCTGAATGCCGAGCCGGTCGCCGATTCTTCGCCGCGCATCCCTTAGATCAATACGCCAGTCGATGCTGAGCACGTCCGCGCCGCTCGTAGCCATCTGCTCGAGGAATGTTCCGCAGCCGTTGATGAAGAGGATTGCCGGAACAGCGTCTCTATTCAAAGCCGCAAGAATCTTCTGCTGATATGGCAGCGCGAACTCGGCGTAATCACGAGGCGACAGCTCGCCCGCCCACGAATCGAACAGTTGGACAATTTGCGCGCCGGCTTCTATCTGCGCGTTTAGGTAGAGGATTACGGTGTCGGCGATTTTATCGAGCAGAGCGTGAAGCGTCTTCGGCTCGGCAAACATCATCCGCTTGATCTCGGCATAGTTCTTCGAACCGCCGCCTTCAACCATATAAGCCGCGAGAGTCCACGGCGCGCCGGCAAAGCCGATGAGTGGAACCGCGCCGTCGAGCTCTCGGCGGAGTATTCGCAGAATTTCCATCACGAACGGCGTAGTCTCGATGGGATCCGGAACGATGAGTCGATCGACCTGGGCGCGAGTTCGAATCGGCTCGGGCAGCTTCGGCCCGATTTTCTCGGTTAAGGTGACCACCTGTCCCATCGCTTCAACCGGGATCAGGATGTCGCTGAACATGATTACAGCGTCCACGCCAAGTATGCGATAGGGCTGGAGCGAAACCTCCACCGCAAGCTCGGGGGTTTTGCACAGCGTCAGAAACTCTGTTTGGCCGCGTACGGCCCTGTACTCGGGCAGGTAGCGGCCCGCCTGTCGCATCATCCAAACAGGAGTTCGCTCTACAGCTTCGCCGCGAGCGGCCCGAATCATCAGGTCATTTTTCATAGAGAAGACACGCTTTCATTCAGTTGAGCCATTGCCGGGTTTTGGAAGGAAGGTCGCATTGTAACAACCGTATCGAACCGACTCAACCGATGATTTCATCGAGCCATCTATACTGGACGGAACGTAACAGCTAGATTGACCCGGCAGCCTTTGCCATCTTTTTCGCGAGTTTATTCACTCGCGCGCCGAGCCTGATTATCTCCTCCAAATCCTGAGCGGCCGCGGTCCGCAATTCGGTGTCATCGGGACGCGCGACCCTGAACACCGGATTGTCCAGGAACCTTTTGATAGCGGCATTCAATCCCGCAAGCGCGGGAGCGAACTCTTCTTCCTTGTTCGCCTGGGCCTGCGCTTTCTTTTTCTGTTCACCTTTTGACAGCGGGATCGGCATGGTGAGCTTTATGTGATTGGCGCGATCCGAAGCTTCCGATGCCGCGTGCGCGAGTTGTTTGAAGTCGGGCGCATCGGATGCCGCAAACCGAACGAGCTTCTCTTCTCGGATGGCATGAAGCCGTTCAAAGTCGCGTATGATCTCGACGGTCAGAGGAACGCGGGTGTCTTCCTTTGCTGATTCGACGGCCTTTGTCATTGATCGCGATCTGACGTCCGTTTCGTTTGGAGGAGGCCGCTGCCATCGGGGATCGGTGGGTCCTACAGGATTAGGCGTCCTTGAGGGCGGCGTAGGAGCACTGGACTGCTGGCGCAACGCCGTTGCCGTGGTGAACACAAATAATCCGAGCAGGATCGTAATGGTCGCGATGAGTTTACCAAAAAGGCGGGTCAATCGACGCTGCATACCAACCCCTCCTGTTTTGTTGGACGATCTGACTTAGATGGCGGAATCCTAACGAATCAAAAAAGGGGCGTCAATTGACGCCCCTTCTCCGTGACAGCAACGTGAAGCGGTCTTAGAAGGCCAGTTTCAGCGCGAACTGGATCCTGCGAGGATTATCCACTCCCACGAACGCCAGCGGTATGCCCGCAAGCTGATTGGCGTTTGTAGGCTTGAACCCTTCAAAGTTAAAAGGTCCGTTCTGCAAATCCAGGGTCTTTCCCGTGCCCTGATTGACCAGGGACGGCACCGCCGGAAATTGATCCCAGACCTTGTTGAAGTTGATCCTGTTCAGGATGTTGGTTCCTTCGGCGATAAGATCCAGCCGAACCCTTCGTTCGCGCGTTACGAAGACGCTCTTCTGAATTCTCAGGTCGAGCGTGTAGTAGCCGTCACCCCTCGAAGAGTCGCGCGTCGCGGCGAACGGAGTCGCGAAGTTCGCGTCGAGGCTCGTGATGCCGCTTGCGAGCGAGGGCATTCTTATGGAGAACGGAATTCCGCTCCGCATCGTGAGAATCGGAGCGATAGTCATATCGGAAAAAACTCTGGACAGGAATCGATGTCCCTCGCCTGCCTTGAAAGGCAGGTTGTAAACCGCGTTCGCGACGAACGAGTGCGGGAAATCGAACACGGAGACCGCCCTGTAGAGATTCAGACGCGTAGGCCTGAACCATGTCTGGCTGCTGCTGAAATCGATGATGTCGTCCAGTGTCTTGCTGAACGTGTAATTGATTCCGAACTGGAGGCCGTTGCTGTATCGCTTGTTCAGCGAAGCGGTCAATGCGTGATAGATCGATTTTCCTATCGACTTGTAGCCGACCTTTTGAAGGATCGTCGGATCTATCACCGCGTACCTCGGCCCGATAAACGGATCAACTACGCCGGTCTCTTTGTAGTTGAGCTCGACCGGCATTTGAAGGTGGAGACCGTGGTACATCAAATATCCAACTTCAAGGGAGAGATTTCGATGCAGCTCTCTCTGAATGCTCAGGCTCGCCTGAACCGAATAGGGGTTCTTATAGTTTGGATCGACTTCAAATACGACCCTGTTCGGCGCGCCCTGACCGGTCGGTTGGCCAAGCGAGTTTATGAACGAAGCGGGCAGATGTCCGAAGGGAAGCAGTCCCGCCGCAACGCCGGCCTGATAAATCGCAGCCGCGTTCAGCCCCGTCGGCAGAATCTGATTGATGTATCGTCCACTGTCGTCCAGCAGCGATCCATAGGACGGAATCAAAACGTCGATCGGCCCCTGGAATACTCCGGCGCCGCCGCGTATGAGCGTCTTCTGATCGCCGAACGGAGTCCACGCAAATCCCAGCCGAGGCGAGAAATAAGAATTCCGCTTGAGCGGCGACGGCTCGCCGTCCAGGTCGAATCGGAAGCCATAGTCCAGACTTAGTCTCGAAGAGACCTTCCATGAATCCTGGGCGAAGGCTCCAAAGTAGTGCGCCCATCCCTGCCATTTGGGATTGTTGAATCCCTGATGGAAGAAGCTCGGCAGACCGAACACGAACGATTGCGGTCCGGTGAGACTCGCCAGAGTCGGGCCGTTCTGCGGAATGCCATGGGTCAGGTTGAATCCAGCGACCGCCGCGCGCTGCGCCGCCGGCACCGCAAGTATGATCGGGAATGTGTTGTCCGCGAAGTTGAACTGGCCGGCGAAGTACAGGTCGTCTTCGACGTTGTAGTCGACAGGCCGATACGAAGCGCCGAATTTCAGGTTGTGGCTTCCCTTTGTCCAGGCCAGGCTGTCTTCGAACTGGAATCGCCTCTGATGAGCCAGATAAGGAATCTGCGCCTGTGAACCAAAGTTGAACGAAGGAACGAATCCGCCGATGGAGAATCCCGCGATTGTAATCGCCGCCGGAAGATCAGCTCTCGGATTCGCAATCGATCCGCTGTCGATGTTCGGAAGATTATCCGCCTTGTTGAAAGGCACTACTTGCACTCTGACTTGATTGATCAGCGACGGGCTGTAGGTGTGAACCCAGTTTGTCAGGATGCTGTAGTCTCGGGTGACGAGACTCGCGCCGTCGATATAGCTCTGCAGGCCGAAGAGCCCGCGCGACAGTTCGAAGCGGAAGTTCAACGAGTTGTTGGTGTTCGGTTGAAAATCGACTCGGCTGACCAGAGTATGCGTCTTGGTTAGATTGTCGAATGCTCCGTCATCGCGTTTAAGAAGCGCCAACAGCTTGGGATCGCTTTGCGGAACCAGCGACTGCCGCAGTTGCTGAGCGACTGCGATAAGCGTCGGACTGCCCGACGCCGCCAGTTGATTAAGGTAATTGGTCTGCGCGATTCCGGCCGGCGTGTTCCCGTTTACCCCCAACGCCGAAGGACTGTTGAGCAGAAAGTTAAATCCGCCGAAATCCGTCTTCACATACTCATACGACACGAAGAAGAAGAGTTTGTTCTTTTTGATTGGGCCGCCCAGCGTGCCGCCGCTTATCAGGTTCTGAGCATAGAGCTCCCGTCCGTTTCGAAGCTGGTCGATGAAATTGTTCGCCTGAGTAGTCGAGTTTCGGAAATAACCATAAGCGTTCCCGTGAAGTTGATTCGTGCCGCTCTTGGTCACGATATTCACGGAACTGCCTACCGTGAATCCGAATTCAGCCGCGAACGAGCTGCGATTGACCTGAAATTCCTGAATCGAATCGACAGGAATGAACACGCGATATTGTCCGGAACCGTATTCATTCTCACCGCCGTCAATCGTGGATAGATTGTTTCGGCCGTTGCTGCCGCCGATTGAGAAACCGGTTGTTGCAAATCCGGTGAAGCCAGGCTGCTGCGAGCGAGTCGCCTCCGCGTTTGTCACCCCGGGCAGGGTGAATACCGCCGAGGTCATCGTGCGGTTTATGTTCGGGAGATTTTCAACCTGCGCCTGATTGATCGTGTTCGCCTGTTGAGATTGCTCGATTTGAATGAGCGGCGCATCGCCGGTGACGACTACCTCGGTCGTAACCGTGCCCACCCTGAGCTGTACGTCTCGAATAGCTACAAGGCCGACCGTCAGCTCTACCTTGCTGAGAACGGCGGCGCCGAAGCCGGTGGCTTCTACTCGCACTTCGTAGCTTCCGGGCGGCAGGGCTGGAATTTGATACGCGCCTTCCGCATTGGTCTTTGCTACGCGCGTGATTCCCCGGTCATTGTCCTTAGCCGTGACCGTAGCGCCGGTGACGACCGCATTGTTCTGGTCGGAGACCGTACCTTTAATGGTGGCGGATGACACGTCGGCCTGGGGCAGGGCCGGCAGTGTCGCCGCCAACATAAAGACCAATGCGAGAATAGTACTGAAAGCTCTGGTTCTCATTGTTCTCCTCCGCGGAATATTGAGCCCCTCACACCTGGGGCGTTTCCTTTGATTGTTGATTCTTGGCTCTGAGAGCGGTTGCAGGCCAAGTTGATGCGCTGCTTGCGATCGCAGTCGCCGCCCCGGCTGGTTTTTAGTAAACCGACCGGCCGGTAGTCCTTAAATCGAGCGCTTTGGAACGAGTGAATCCAATGAAACCAGTTATGAAATAAAACGCGCTACATATATAACGGTGCGCACTCGATGTCAAGAGATTACGGGCGAAACGGAGGCTTCTTGCGAATATGCGCTGAAGCAACCGGAGGCTCATGATTCAGGTTCATATTCAGGCGTATGATCCATCCCCCCATGGCGCTCCAAGCCGACCCCATGCCGCCCCCATGCCTGCCCATGCCGCGCCTCGTGTTGGCCGAAGATTAGAATGCTGATAACATTCGCGGCGTTGAAAAATTCCGATCGGTTCTAGACATTCCTGAGAGGCATGCGCTGAGCCGGCAAAGTATGAAGATCGCTGCCGGGGCCAACCGCTCGCGTAATCCGGAAAGGTGTCGCAGGCCCGCGGATTTCGTTTACGGAGGAGACGATGAAATACTGTACGTGTTTACTCGCTGTAATGGTTGCTCTCTGTATGACCAACGTAGTGCTGGGCGAATCAAAGCATGAAACGCCGGCTCCGGCGACATCAATTGATCAAGCGAGCGATAATGTGAATGTCACTGGAAAGTGGGCGTTCACGGTGGAGACGGATCAGGGGTCGGGCAATCCCTCCTTTACGTTCAAACAGGACGGAGAGAAACTCACCGGCACATATAAAGGTACTTTTGGGGAAGCCGTAGTCCAGGGCTCGGTAAAGGGCAAGGCGATATCCTTTTCCTTTAAGATAAGTGCGCAGGGGATGGAAGGAACAATCGAATATACGGGCACGGTAGAGAAGGACACGATGAAAGGAACCGTTAAGCTGGCCGAGCTTGGCTCGGGAACCTGGACCGCCAAGCGAGAATAGGTCAGTTGTAATGAATAGAAGACGGTTCAACGCCGCGCTGGAATGGCGGCGGCTGGGGTTCTTACACATCGGGATCAAAAAGCCGGACGCGCTCTTGCGATCGTATTGTGTGGGCTCTGGCAAAAGTGAGCGGCAAGTACGACGGTGTTCTTCGCTATCCGGGTGAAGACGGCGAATACGAAAAGGAGAAGATGGACGGGCTCGGTTTGTAGCAAGCGCGACCTCGAATCACAATGCGCCTGCGCGGCGAACCGCATCGAACTCCGGATGAAATCCGATCTCCGAGTCCTCGCCAATTCAATTAAGCACACGGTAAAGGGTGATGTCTTAATCTTGTGTGGCCCCATTTTTCCCCGCTTTTCCTCGAAAAGATTGGTGCATAATCGCCGAGCCATTGGCGAACAATGCAGAGGCGGGCCGTCCCTGGCCAAGGCTCCGGCCCGTTTCTGCCACTCCTACCTACCAACGAGGAAAGCATGCCAGAACGTAAGATTACGAGGGAATGGTTCAGCAAGCAATGTTGGCTTGAGATTTTCGGTGAGTCGATTCCAGAGGACCCGGACAACGCCGAAAGGATCATGGTTTTGATGATCTCTCTACGCCACTTGATAATGGGGAGCTGGTCAGAACGGAGACTTGCAGCGCACGCGGTCAATAACTGCATCAGGGCGTGCACCCCGTTCATTAGAACGCAGGTGCTCGCCGAAAAGATGCAATGGGAATTGCGGCAGCGGCAACGCAGGCATTCATGCTAAGCCGCCAGTAGTTCCTCAAGCGTCCAGATGTGTGCCGGTCAATCCGGCTTCCATTGCCGGGGTCATTCTGATCGTAGAGTGAACCCGGCAAAAATTATAATGGGCAAAGAAAAACGCATACGCGGCTTTTAGGTTCTCCCACTTCTTTGAGAAGCCATTGGTCAGCCGGGTCAATCTTCTCATCTGCATTCTGACTGTGAGATTCTGTCTCTCGACGTGCGATGTGCAGATGCGCTCGGGATCAGGATCGCCATAGACTGGGACTATCTCCGTGTTGATGACTTCCGCCGGACTATATTTCTGCTCGCCCTCGCGCGATGCCACATAGACTTTGATCATCTGTGCGAAGTCGATCTTCTTTGCTCCAAGGCTATGAACCACACAATCACGATACGGCCCGAATCCATCGGTCGTAACCTGGAAGGTATGATCCGCCGTCGCGCGTCCAAGATTCTCTGTGAACTCGAATGTATCCCAAGTGGTGCGCCTTCCAAGATGCCACGTCAGAACAAGCTTGGTATGTCTCTCGAACGCGATGAAGCAATACGCATCGCCTCTCTTCGGGTCATCCTCTGTCTTTGTCTTTTCTTTGCACTGCACAAAGGCCCATACCTCATCAAGCTGAACGTCTCTGACCGGCACGCTCTGGATTCTCTGTTCAAGGATGCGCTCGCATCGCTCGCCTACCAGAACGATAAGGCTCATGATCGTATTCCGATTGACATCGGTCAGTCTCTCGCAGGCTCGAATCGAGACGCCCTCTGCAAGAAGGTTAAGAACCGAAATAGCCTTTTTCGGATCGAGGCTCATTGTGTCGAGCGGCTTTGTCCGCTCTTCGCTGAAGGTCTTACCGCATTCGTTGTACTTGAATCGCTGGACGCCTTTTCTATCCTTCCCGTGCCTTTGAGCGTTCGCCTTGCAGTTATGGAGTACCATTGTGAGCCTCCCCGTTGCCTCTTGCCTTTCTCTGGCGACTGGCCCACAATCGACTTGTCAAGGCTGACGTGAGCAATCGCGTTGGTTTTCAATGAAGGCTTCAGCGGTTCCAGCCGTTGAAGCCTTTGTGATTCAGATTTTCAAAGGTTCTTTGCAACGCGACTATATTATCTCAGATAATATAGATAGTCAAGAAATATATTATTTGACATCATATATTCTTTGAGATAACATAGCCGTGCAATGGCTAAGGTAAAGTTGACAGTTTGGGGCTGGCGCTGTGAGCGGTGCGAACACGAATGGGTACCTCGTGATAGCGAGCAAGAGCCGCGCTTCTGTCCAAAATGCAAAAGTCCTTATTGGAACCGGCCCCGAAAGAAAGACAAGGCTTGATTGGTGCCCCCGCCCAGGCTCGAACTGGGAGCCTCCTACTTAGCGGGTGGGCGCTCTATCCGTTTGAGCTACGGGGGCACCTAAGCTGAAAGCTCCGCCTTTCGGCGGATTCATCTTGTGGTGGTCCCCTGATTCTGGTATAAACACACTTCGAGCCTAACACGAGTTCAACGCTCCGTTTCTAAGGTTCGATCTTGGGCCACCGGGTCGCATCCGGTGGCCTAAACTCTTTTCATCCCCATTTTCTACATTCAACGATCTGGGTTCAAGTAAAACCAGCAGAATGAATATTAACACCGACCATGAATGGGCCTAATCGTACATGAATGGACATTATTCCCCCTTTTTCCCCATCTGATCTACGGCATTCTCATAAGCCGCAAAGGTGTCCTGCTCTAACGTAGGATCGCGTTTATACCACTTGTCGACGGTCTTCCGGTCCGACTGGGTGTACTTCGCCATCACGCTCTTATTCGGCTTGATTCTATTCTTGGCCATTCGCTCAGCCGCCTTTAGACAGACCGTGCGGGCGACCTGCGGTGAGTATTCATCGCCCCGCGTTCTTGTGCCAAGCATCTCTTCGACCCAAAAGAGCACGTCGGCTGCTCCGTTCAGGTGTTTAATCAACTCTCTACTTAGGAGCCGAAGTGGAAAAATCGCCCAACTGACAAGAAAATCATTGCGTTCGGCTGACCACAAGGCTTGTAGGCATTGATTCTCTTTCCAGAGAATTACTATCTGCCAGCAAACAAGAACCGTTTCGCCCTGCTCGTTCTGGATAGACTTTCCGGTGCTTGGCAGCGCCTCGTCTGGCGAGACTCCAGTCAGAAAGGCGCGGTAGTTTTCGTAGTTGCGACCGAGGCTCTGCTCGCTAGGGCTCAGCATTATCGAGCGGACCCGCTCCTGAGGAATTCCCAGCCTAGCGAGGCTTGTGACGGCATTATTGTTTTCGTCTTTTATGGGACCGACGTCATAGAACTTAACGGCGAGTCGGCGCCCTTGCTTCTTCGGCATGATGCAGCCCCCTGTAAGCCGCTACCTGATTTTGAGAGTCGGCGCGCCAACGGCGCTCAGGATTGCGCCGCTGTCCATCGGTTCATGAGGCCGATGTTAGGCGAGCCGAATGTTGACGGGTTGGATTATAACAGACGGGTTACGGCGTCGAGGACAAGCCTGATGCCGGGCTGGTGGTAGGACGCCACGTCTGAATCGCTGCGTCTAATTGCACTACGAGGCTTAGGCAAGCATGAAAGAGAGACAAAGCTTGATCGGGATTCAGCGTCACTTCTGGATGCATGATAGGATTTCGATAGAAATCTTTAAAGAAATCTTTAACATGTTCCAGGGCGGCCACTACCCTTTTGTCGCCACCATGCTTTTTAAGTACCGCAATATATGCCCCCCAATTGCGACTGGTGTTCTTCTTCTTAGAAACCTGCGCAGGAATTAAGCTCAGATATTTAACGATAAGCGGCTCAACCGCCCTTAGCACATGGAAGCCGGCGGCGGTTGGCGTTTCAAAGGCAAGGCATCGGCCTGCGGCCTTCAAGTCAGCAAGACTCTTTTTATTTAGCCTCTGGCGGACAGCGAGGGGCAGGTTTAGCTCGGCTTGAGCAAGAAGCTTACGAGGTGAATGTGTCCCTTTGTCCGTGACCGTGAAAACGTTGATGTCTTTGCATTCGCGGGCAAAATCAGACTCGAAGCGATCGAGCGCGACAACTAGAGAAGTGAAGTCGTCGGGTGTAATAAAGTGATTCTCGTTATAGTCCGCATGCCCTCGCTTATTGATAGCCTTTATTCGACTCAGAAGCTCTTCTGCTGCGGCCCGAGAGTCCGGTACTGGAATTGGGTTTCTCGACGAGAAATTACTATGATCGGTTTGCTGTAAAAAGGCCCTAAGCCAATCTTCGGGCCAAAACAAGAGCCTCAACGCGTTACTCGCGCTCATTCCTGCGGTAACGCGCCGCGCATCTGCGAGCGCTTTGCCTAGGTGGTAAAAAATCTGTAAGTCGGTTTCCCTCAAGTCAGTCTCCGGGATCGGCGAAAACCAGCGACCCCAATACGCCGGATGCGCGAGTATTGCAGTCGCGTCGCCGGACGCATTCGATCTTGAGGGCTTTGCGTTAGATGGAACCATAATCACCCGCATGACTAGTGCCGTCAATACAAAAGACCGGGCGAGCGAGCGGCACGGAGCTGACCCGGAATCTACCCACACAAGATTAAGACATCACCCGGTAAAGCGTCAGCTGGTAAAGCGTCAGCTTGACAGTATCTAATCGGCTCCTATAGTTTATCCCTTTTCTCTAGAGAAGCTGATCGCAGAGGTGGAAAGATGAAGAGGACTTTTCAGCCCAACAATCGAAGACGGGCAAAGACACATGGTTTCCGCGTCCGAATGAGCACCAAGGGCGGCCAACTCGTACTGAAGCGCCGCCGCGCGAAAGGCCGCAAGCGCCTGACTCCCGCACATTATTAAGAAGCGCTCGACGTCGCCGCGACTCACCGTTGAGCCGGCAACGCGTTAAGATTTCCTGATCTATGACAAATATCAGATGCCGGATGAAGCAACAGATCGGACGTTCTCAAAGTCGGATCGCATACTGAAGAGAGGGACGTTTCGCCGCGTCTATGATTCGGGCAAGAAAGTTAGAGCACGATTTTTCACGGCCTTCATTCTGCCAAACTCGCAAGATCACTCTCGCCTCGGCATAACGGCAACACGAAAAACTGGGAATTCGGTCGAGAGAAATCGCTCGCGCCGACGCGTGCGCGAACTCTACAGGCGGAATAAATGGCGCGTGCCGAGCGGCGTTGATATAGTCATCAATGTTAAAGACAATCTTGCGCGCGCCGAATACGACGAACTGGCGCGCGACTTTGCGGCGTTGTGGGAGCGAGGCAGGTGAAGGCGATTCTCATTCTTCTTATTCGATGTTACAGAACAGCCATTTCACCGCTCCTTCCGCCCGCTTGCAGGTTCACTCCAAGCTGTTCCGAATATGCAATGGAATCGATTCAGAAATACGGGGCCGCACGCGGCGCCTACCTCGCGGTGAGGAGGCTTCTGCGCTGTCATCCATTTCATCCCGGCGGATACGATCCGGTGAAGTAGATTTGAGTTATTAATGGACCGAAAACAATTTTTTCTATTTATACTCCTGTCAGCGGCCGTGATAATCGGCTGGCAGGTAGTCATGAGGCGTTATTTCCCCGCTCCGACCATCGACGATCAGGCCGAAACGAGCCGACCATCGGATTATCAGCCTGCTCAATCGAACAAACCTCCCATTGCGGCCCCTGATAAAACCGCTATTGCCGCGCAGCCGAATAAAACAACGGCAGCCGCCGCGACAAAACAAGAGAAAACTCAGGCTTCCGAGCGCGAGCTAACCGTCGACACACCCTATTGGACGATCAAGTTCAACAGCCGCGGCGCCGTTGCGACGAGCTGGATATTGAAGAAAGACAAGAAGCCCAACGGCGTCGATCGAGAGATCAAGAGCGCGAACGGTACGCCGTTGGAGTTGATTCCTCAGGAGGCTGTCGAGCCGCGAATTTATCCGTTGAGCCTGAGAACGCCATGGTCGCCCGACATCGGCGACCTGCTCAATAACTCGAACTTCAAGATAGAAGGCGTTCCCGAAGGTCAGACAAGCATAGACATCGCTTCCGGCCAGCGCCGAGACCTGATCTTTATCTACTCGTCCGGGCAAGTAGAATCGCGGAAGACCTTCAGCTTTTCAGGCGACGATCTTGTGTTCAAGGCCGCGACAAGTGTTCGATCCGGTGCAACCGAGCAACCCGTCGAGATTGTAATAGGACCGCGAATCGGAGATCAGAGCGACACTCAAACCGGAAGCTATTCGACGCCGCCGCAAATCATCGGCACCACGCTGGCTGATAAGACCGACCGAATCATCGGAGCCAGAGCCACGCCGCCCTTCGGATCGATCGTCGGCATTAATCAGGGCGAGCGGCAGATTACCATCGATAAACCGGTGAATCCCGACATAAGTCTTATCAACATCGTCAGCAGCGCAAAGGACAAGGAACCGTTTTTCATTGCGACCGCCAAAGTCGTCGACCGCGACAACACGGGACGCGTTCTGACGCTCGATCAGATTCCGACTGGTGTTCGTCCGGAGAACGGCGTCGCGCAGGCGGTGGACACGATACGATCGCAGTTCAGATGGGCGGGAATGGTCAATCACTACTTCGCTATGATCGCCGTTCCCGAGTCTCCGATTAATGAGATCGCGCTCAGTAATATTAATCTAATGTCCGGCGACGGCAGCCGCGTAGTGCGCTCATACCCTTTAGTGGCGATTCCAGACAACGGCACGCTTCGGATTTTTGTGGGTCCCAAAGACAGGGATTTGCTCGCATATGTGGGCAGCAGTCTTGGCGTCGATCTCGGATCATTGATCGACTACGGCATATTCTCTCCGGTTATCCGCCCGCTGGTGCCGGTCATTGGCGCTGCTTTGGATCTGGGCGTGAGGCTCTTTCACAACTACGGCTGGGGAATCGTGTTCGTTACGCTCGTGCTAAATCTGGTGCTATCGCCGCTGCGGCTTCAGAGCTCGAAGAAAATGAAGCAGGCAGCAAAGCATCAGCCCCGGTTGAAGGAGCTTCAAGACCGAATGAAGAGGCTCAAGGCCGACGCGTCAAAGAAGAACGAACGCGAGCTCGAACAACTTCAGCGCGAGCAGATGGAGATAATGAAAGAGGCGAACCCGCTGGGCGGATGCCTGCCGATGCTGCTCCAAATGCCGGTTTTCTGGGCCATTTTCGTGTACCTGACTATTTCGCTCGATGTCAGGGGCGCGCCGTGGATTCTCTGGGTAACGGACCTTTCAGCCCCCGATCGGTTGCATATTCTGCCCATCGTCATGTGCGTGACGATGATTGCGCAGAGCCTTATTCAGCCGATGCCGCAGTCAACCGATCCATCACAAAAAATGCAGAAGATGATGATGACCTGGTTGATGCCCATCGTCTTGACCTATTTCTTTTTCTTTTCGGCGCCGAGCGGATTGGTGCTGTACTGGATGGTGAGCAATGTGGCGGGCGCCGGGATCCAGTACCTGATCAACCAGAGAACCAAGCCGGCGGATGAGGCTGCGCCGCCGCCGGGCGCGCCGAGCCCTGTGCGGACCGGCGGACCAAAGTCCGGCGGCAAGAGGTTCAAGCCTCGCGCCCCTGAAAAAGAAATTGCCGGGAGCATCAAGTAATGTCGAACGATCACCAGCAAGACGTTATTGACTTATTCCGGTTTGGACAGCCGAATCGTCGTCGATTCCGGAAGCTACCGCGCCGGTCGTGAAAAAGAACTTCAGCTCATGGCTGTAAAAGCGGCCGAACGCGTTCGAACTTCGCGCATACCGTTCAGTTTTGATCCCATGACGCCAAACGAACGGCGCATCGTTCACCTTGCGCTCTCGGAAGACTCCACCGTCAGAACCGAGAGCCAGGGAGGCGGCGTCGATCGCAAGGTGACTATTTTCCCAGCATAATCTGTTGGCGCGGTTATGACCGCGGCACCGAATGCGCGCCGGAGATACCATCGCCGCGATCTCAACCCCGCCCGGACGCGGCGGAATCGGCGTGATCCGAATCAGCGGTCCTGCCGCGCTCGAGACTGCCGCTTCAATTTTTAAGCCTCGATCCGCCGAACCGCTGGGCTCGCCTGCATTGGCTCGAGTCGGCAAGGTATTCGATCCAGCCTCGAGAGAAATTCTCGACTCGGCGATCCTCACCTATTTCAAAGCCCCTCATTCTTACTCCGGCGAAGATGTAGTTGAATTGAGTTGCCACGGCAGCCCGATAATTCTCGGACGCGTGCTCGAGATGTTGCTCGCGCGGGGCGCACGCCCGGCTGAACCCGGCGAGTTCACTCTGCGGGCATTTTTGAATAAGAGGATTGATCTGGCGCAGGCCCAGGCTGTGAAGGATCTAATCGATGCTCAAACCGAATTTCAGGTGCGTCTGGCTACAAGGCAGATGGAGGGAGCGCTCTCGCGACAGCTTTCGCCCATCAAGGATGCTCTCGTAAACGTAATCGTGCATCTCGAGTCCAGCATCGAGTTCGTCGAAGATGATATCTCGCCCGAAGCGGCAAGCTTGCTTGAGGATAAACTCGACCGGCTGATAGATCGGATTGCTGCGATCGCCGCGTCCTTCTCGCTGGGCAAGTACGTGCGCGAAGGTTTCGATCTGGTTATAGTGGGCAAGCCGAACGTTGGAAAGTCGTCGGTCTTCAATCGTCTGATCGGACGCGACAGAGCCATAATTACGGAGATCGCGGGAACGACTCGGGACGCGCTGTACGAAGCTACTTCGATTTCCGGAGTACCCGTGAGACTGATCGATACCGCTGGAATTCGCGAAACGACCGATATAGTCGAAACGATCGGAATCAATCGCACTCGCACGGCCATTGCCGACGCCGATGTCGCGCTGCTGGTGCTGGACGCGTCCGAACCGATCTCGGCTGACGATAATGCGTTGCTCGGCGAAATACCGCTTGATAAGCGCATAGTCGTTTTGAACAAGAGCGATCTTCCCCGGCGAATGACCGGCCCTTCAGGTGAACCATGCCTTTTGATTTCAGCGATCACGGGAGAAGGATTTGATTTACTCCTGGCCTCGATAATGCAAAGACTCGCGGGAGATTCTTCGATCGAGCGCGACGACATTTTGATCACAGATGTAAGACAACACTCGGCGCTGCGGCGAGCGATTCCACAGCTTGAAGAAGCAAAGGCGATACTTAATAGCGGCGGACACGAAGAGGTGATCCTTCTGAAATTGAGGAGCGCTCTTGAAGCGATTGGGGAAATAACGGGAGAGACTCTGACTGAGGACATCCTCGGGCAAATCTTCGCGACATTTTGCATCGGGAAATAGCGGTCACGACGCACACCCGACGCCGACACAAACATTGCCGCCATATTTCAGATCGTGTAAAACTAGATCGCTCCGGAGCGTGGATTCGAGCGTCAGGGCCGCAATATTATGACTGAATTTGAAGTAATCGTTATAGGAGGGGGCCACGCCGGCTGCGAAGCCGCCTACATAGCCGCGCGCGTGGGCGCCCGGACCGCGCTTGTCACTCTCGACCGCTACTCCATCGGTCAGATGAGCTGTAATCCGGCTATCGGCGGCATTGCAAAAGGCCACATGGTGCGAGAGGTCGATGCGCTGGGCGGAATCATGGGTAAGGTGATTGACGAGACCGGAATTCAGTTCCGTCTCTTGAATCGAAGCCGCGGGCCGGCCGTTCAATCGCCGAGGGCGCAGGCCGATCGGAACCTCTACAGAGCGGAGATGCAGAGAAGGCTCTCCGCGACCGAAGGCCTTACGATAATAGACGGCGAGGCCGCTGAGATCAGAATCAATCGCGGCGCCGTCGAAGGAGTTGCTCTGGGCGATGGAACGTTCGTCGGCTCGCGAGTCGTGGTGCTTACCACCGGTACGTTTCTGAATGGGCTCATCCACGTAGGCAACAAGACCTTTCAGGCGGGCCGCGCCGGAGACCCGGCTTCAATAAGACTCGCTGACTGTGTTCGCGACATCGGATTCAACACCGGGAGACTGAAGACCGGAACTCCGCCGAGGCTCGACGGCCGCACCATTGAATACTCTAGATTCGAACGGCAGCCGGGCGACGATCAGCCTGTGCCATTCTCATTCGCTACGCGGAATATTAATCGCCGGCAGATTGAGTGTTTTATCGGATATACGAACGAGAGAATGCATGATGCAATACGCAGGAATCTGGACAAGTCCCCGCTTTACAGTGGAGACATCGTCGGCATTGGACCGCGTTATTGCCCTTCCATAGAAGACAAAGTGGTCAAGTTCGCCGAGAAGTCACGCCATCAAATCTTTCTCGAGCCCGAAGGATATGAGACCTACGAGGTTTATCCAAACGGCATTTCTACGAGTCTTCCCGAAGAGATTCAGCTCGAGATGGTTCGGCTCATCGAGGGCCTCGAAAATGTGAAGATGCTGAGGCCGGGATATGCGGTCGAGTACGATTTCGTTGATCCTCGCGAGCTCCACCCGACACTCGAGACAAAACGCGTTGCGGGTTTATTCCACGCGGGCCAGATAAACGGAACGTCTGGTTATGAAGAAGCGGCCGGGCAAGGAATCGTAGCAGGAATTAACGCCGCCCTTGCTTCTCGGAATCGAGGACAGATTGTCCTTGATAGAACCAACAGCTATTTGGGCGTGATGGTGGACGATCTTGTAACGAAGGGCGCGGACGAGCCTTATCGTATGTTCACTTCACGGGCTGAGATGAGGCTAACGCTCAGATACGACAATGCGGACGAAAGACTCACTCCTTTGGGCCATCAAATCGGTTCTATTGATGAAGCCGGCTATGCGGCATATTTAAGACGGCGGGATTGCGTCGAAACCGCGAGACGGATTCTCACATCGTGTAAGGTCACGGATTTCGATGAAGAGATGACGCTATCGCTCGAAGGATCACCCGAAAGCCTCAAGGGAAAGACCCTGGAGTACCTCGCTCGGCGTCCCGACTTCAGCTCCGAGCGGCTTCTTGAAGCCGTTCTGTCAAAGGGAGAAACGGCTCTCGATGCTGAGAGCGCTCGGGTAGCGATCAACGACGTGAGGTATGCAGGTTACTTAAAGGATCAGGAATCGCTTGCGAAGAAACGAGGGCGCTACGACGATCTTTCGATCCCCGCGAATTTTGAATACTCAAGAATTTCGGGTCTTTCCGCTGAAGCTGTTCAGAAGTTCGGCAGAATTCAGCCTCAGACGATCGGTCAGGCTGCGCGGATTCCGGGTATCACGCCTGCCGCGGTATCGGTGCTTCTGGTCGAAGTGTTGCGCGCAAATTGAGCGACTCGATCTTCGGCGAGGTTGACGTGGAGAACGAACCCAAGAGAGGGGACCTGCCTTTGTGGATCAATTCCTCAAACGTAACATCTCAGCAACCTATATCCATAGATTAACTCTGGCAGGTGGCTTGCAGAGACATATAGCGGAAGGGTTCGGGGCGCTTCCGGTAGTTCTTCCCTGGTTCTTAGATAAAGGATCTTCACAAATGGAGAGACAGCCCCGAACCTACCGATCGTTCTCATAACCTACTGATCATTGGGCATCTTCGTTGATGTGCGAGGGTCGCCGACGTGGTGGTTGAGCGACCATCTACTTTGTTGCTTGTGCTGTTTTCTAGTGCGACTACAAGTCGCGTGACGCTTTTACTCCTTCACACTGTTCGAATCGGCCGCGCGGTTCCTTAAATCGCGCGGCATTTTTTTGTTTGAAATGAGCGCCCCTACATTAGTATCCACGCGGCAATATCACCGCCGCCGTTCTGTCTCTATTTCAGACCGAACGGGAATCCCGCAATGGAAGCGATCATTTCGGCGACCGCGCGCTCAAGACCTACAAACGTCGCTCGCGCAATGATGTTGTGTCCGATGTTGAGCTCTTCGATGTAATCGAGCTCCGCGATTCGGCCCACGTTTCGATATGTCAGGCCGTGGCCCGCTGCGACTTGAATACGCGCTCCCTCGGCAATGCGGCAGCAGTCGAGAATCCTGTCCAACTCGCTCTCAATCTCTCCGATGCCGGCGTGACTGCCGGGCTCGGTGAGGCTGGAGTACTTCGAGGTGCATATCTCAATCTGCTCGGCGCCAATCTCCGCGGCTTCGCTGATCTGATCCGGTTCGGGATCGACAAAGATGCTAGTCAAGATTTCAGCGCTCTTTAGCTGTTTGACCGCACGGCGTAATACTCCGGCCGCTGAGAGCACGTCGAGTCCGCCTTCCGTCGTTATCTCTTCGGCGCGTTCAGGCACCAGAGTCACCGCGTCGGGCCGAATGTCTCTGGCGATATCGATCATCTCGTCGGTCGCCGCCATCTCAACATTAAGATGAGTCTTAATGATTCCCCTGAGAAGCCTGACGTCCTGATCCTGAATATGCCGGCGATCGCCGCGGAGATGAACTGTGATTCCGTCAGCGCCCGCGAGATCGGCTATGACGGCTGCCGCGACGACGCTCGGCTCTTGAGCGCGGCGCGCCTGTCGAACGGTGGCGACGTGGTCTATGTTGACGTTTAACCGAACCATAAAAGTATCGTTGGTCGACGAATCCTACGATCCCGCCGCAGTCCTCTCGGCGCGAGGCTCTTCCTCCGCTTCGGAGACGGACTCGTCGATGCATTTAACATTGTACCGGCCCATAAGATCGTTCCACCGAATTCTGATCAGATCGGCGAACATATTCATCGAGTCCGCGAAGTAGCTGACCTTGCTGCCTTCGCAGTGGTTCCAGATCACCGGCGCTTCGAGCAGCTTCAACCCCAGCTTCTTGGCTATGTAAAGCAGTTCGGGATCGAAGCCAAACCTTTCAATGCTGTTGAGACGAAAAACGTGGATCGAAGCCGCCCTTCGAAATGCTTTGAATCCGCATTGCGTGTCCTTATAGTCGAGACCGGTAATTATGCGCATCAGGAAGTTGAACACGCGGCCGCCGAAGTCTCGTATGATCGATTGATTCGGTGTGTTTGTGAGTAGGTGCAAATCGTAACCCGCTTCCCGATAGCATGCGGCCCTCGAGAGCACGATCTTTCCCGTATCGTCCTTTGAGCCGTCGTCGACTACTATGACCTCGCTCTTGAACGACTGGCCGGCTATAAAGGCAAGCACTTCGTCGAGAGTTCGCTCGACTCGCTCTTGTTCGTTATAGGCGGGGATTACGATCGACAGGAATACTGGCATAAGCACCCGATTCTCGATACAAACCCGTTCAATATAGCATAACGACGCTGAACTCTGAATGAGGCTTTCCGTGGATTCCGCCGATTCAAAGTCTTACCTGTCGAACCGAGATAACGTCGCGCATTCGCCCGAATTCTTCAAGAGCGGCGTGGTCGAGAGGCTCGTCGATTTGTATCAGCGAAAGCGCGCTTTCGCCGATCTTTTTTCGGCCGAGATAGAGGCGTCCGATATTGATCGCCTGGCTGCCGATGAAGGTCGCGATTCGGCCGAGCACGCCCGGAAGGTCTCGATTGAAAACGAACAGCATATGCCCTTTCGGAATCACCTCGAGATTGAAGTTGTTTATGCGGACGATGCGAGGATCGCGTTTGCCGAACAGCGCTCCGCATAACTCGCTCTCGCCGTCGCGCGTTTCCGATCGCACCGAGATCATGCTGGCGAAGTCCCTCGCACGCCGGGACAGCGACTCCGTCACCTTGATGCCGCGCTCCTCGGCGACTACCGCCGCATTGACCATGTTGACGCGCTCGATCACGGGTGAAAGCAGGCCCGCGATGATTGCGTGAGTGACCGGTCTGGTGTCGTGTTCGGTCACCTCACCCGAATACTCGATATTGACCCGCGTGATCTCGTGGCCGAAGACCTGGCCCTGAAAGGAGCCGAGCTTTTCACCCAGCATTATATAGGGTCCGATGGTCGCGAGAACTTCGGCGCTGACCGCCGGAAAGTTGACTGCGCCGCGAACCGTTCCGTTTTTTAGATAATCCAATATCTGCTCGGCGATCATCGTAGCCACGCTCAACTGCGCCTCTTCCGTAGACGCTCCAAGATGAGGCGATACGATGACCTGTTCCATCGCCAGCAGCGGATTCTCGACGGGGGTCGGCTCCTGCTCAAACACGTCAAGCGCGGCTCCGGCCGCCTTGCCGGATTGGATCGCTTCTACAAGCGCAGCTTCGTCGATCAAGCCGCCTCGCGCGCAGTTAATCAAACGCACTCCGCGCTTCATTTTTTCAATGGCGGCATGACCTATGATGTGTCGAGTTTCGTCCGTAAGCGGTGTATGCAGGGTTATGAAATCGGATCGCGCGTAGATTTCGTCGAGGGACGCAATCTCGATCCCGATCTCCCGCGCTGCCTCTTCCGTGAAATAGGGATCGAACCCAAGTACCTTCATCTCAAAATCGCGTGCACGAGCGGCAACCGTCGATCCGATTCTGCCGAGCCCGATCACACCGAGTGTTTTGCCTCGAAGCTCGACTCCAAGGAATCGGCTCTTTTCCCAACGTCCCGCTTTCATCGAGGCGGTTGCCTGAGGTATCTGCCGCGCCAGCGACATCAACATCGCGAATGTGTGTTCGGCTGTAGTGACGGTATTACCCGCCGCGGCGTTCATCACTACAACGCCGCGGCGCGTTCCCGCCGATACGTCTATGTTGTCGACGCCCGTTCCCGCGCGGCCGACTACCTTGAGTCGCCTGGCATTGCGAAAGACTTCGGCGGTAACGCGGGTCTTGCTCCTGACGACCAGTCCTTCGCAATCGGCTACAGCGGTCAGCAGCTCTTCCGCGGAGATGGCCGGCCGCTCGTCAACAACAACGCCGCCGGCGGCTCGAAGGATGTCTACGCCCGCTTTCTCCAATCCATCGCAAACCAGAATTCGCATTTTTCGTCGGGCCCCTCTCGCTTCGTGCTCGTGATCGTTTCTTGAGTACTCTACTGTTAGAAAAACCGGAAGCGTCATTCTAACGCAGTCAATTGTGATATAGTATCGCCCGAACGGAGCCAGTAATGCCCAAAGCATCGGCCTGCCGGATAGATCGAGTGCTCGATTTCATCGAAGATAAATGGACCATCGGCATCCTTCATGAATTGAGTCTCGGGCCTCGCCGTACGCTGGAGATTCTGGGAGCATTCAACGGGCTGAGCCCGCGAACGCTCGGGATCAGGCTCAAGAAGCTCAATCGATCAGGCATTCTAAAACGACAATCCTTCCCTGAGTCGCCGCCGAGAGTCGAATGGTCTTTGACCGAAAAAGGCCGGGATCTCCTCGTCGTAGTTGCAGCCATAACCGAGGTGGCGTCGCGTTGGAAACTGGGCGTCGGCGAGAATCCGACATCCCGCTGCCGGGTCTGTGTCGCGACAGAGGCCGGCGAGCGAATTTCAGCACCGGAATTGACGGAAGACTATTCTGAAGACTTGTCGTCATCACAGTCTCGGCTTCCAAATCGTGCTCGAAAACGCACCGACATTGTTCTACTGTGAGCACTCCTGATTAATTTCGATTCCCCTTTTCGGCGCCGCCTGCCTGCGCGGCTGCAAGCTCGGGCCTGGCATACTGGTCCAGTCCAAAGCCGAGGAAAATCGTCGCGAGTAGAATCGCCGACGAGAAGTAATACGGCGAAGATACTCCGAGCGAATCGAATGACCATCCAAAGAACAGCGGCGCTGCGATGCGGGCGACTCCGCCATACGTCTGCTGCATACCCATATAGAGCCCGCGTTCGGCCGGGGCAATTACTCGCGACAGAAGCGCAGTCACGCAGGGAAAAGTGAAGGCCGTGCCCAGCGGAATCAGCGCGACCGCTAAAGCGAGCATCCCCAGGTTTCCCGACAGAGGCATTCCGACTACGCCGGCCGCCAGCAACACAAGACCAAGCCGTGAGAGATTCGCCTCTCCGAGCCAGTCGACCGCGCGGCCCAAAAGCAGCACCCGCGTGAAGACCGATATCGATCCGATATACATAAAAAAATAACCGATCGTCTGCTCGGTCACTTGAAATCGCGCATTGAGAAATAGCGCAAGAACGGAAAAGCTGCCCTGATACGCGCCTATCGCGATTGCATAGATCCAAATCAGGCGGGATGAAGGCTCGCTGGACCGCGACATCACCCTCCAGATCGCCTGACGCGAGGTCGGACGTTTTGATGCCGCGTGCTGGTCAGCTAGAGGTTCCCGCGATTCAGTTAGATAACGGGCGGCAAAAAATATATTCAAGAGACAGAGCGCCGCGGCAATGATGCCGGGCATTGCCCTGCCGAGATTCAATGTTCCAGGACCAGGCATAAGATCGCGCCGGCCCAACGAAATAGCGACGGAACCGAGCACGGGTCCGAGAGCGACGCCGAGGTTGGTCGTCGCCGAGAGCCATCCAAGCGC
>QHVH01000082.1 GCA_003222245.1 Blastocatellia bacterium AA13
AGAAATGGACGAACAACTTCTGCCAAGCACCACTAGTCAGGTCGAGAAGGCTCAAGCCGGTTCGCATCGGACGCAGAGTTCTCTTCTCGCTTAAGGCGGTCGATGAGTTCTTGAACGGCGATAGGACTGCGAAGAGGTGAGGGCCAACAGGCTCTCACCTTCTCTAAGGCTCGCGATTCCTGCGAAGCTCGGGCTACCTCGTATAGTCGGCGCTGAAGTCAGCAGCGCTCTATGAAGCGGTGGCTCTATGCTCGCAAGTCAACCTGCGACAGGAGCGCTTCCAATGAAGATCATTGCAATTGCAAATCAGAAGGGTGGTGTTGGAAAGACAACAATGTCTGTCAATCTGGCTCACAGCTTGAGCAAGTATCATCAAAAGCGCGTGCTGCTTGTACACCTCGACGCACAGGCAAACGCGACTCAATGGCTGCTTGGTTGCTATGGTGAGAAAGGCAAGGTCGTTTACGACCTTCTGATGGAACGAGCTTCCATCAATGACGTGATAGTCAAGTCGGCGTGCGGCGTTGATGTCGTGCCGAGCAATCTCAATCTTGCGGCTCTCGATATCGATCTGATCGGCGAGTATTACCGAGAGCAGCGACTTGAAGCGGCGCTAGGCGGTTAACAGAGGGCCTCTACCATTATGTGATTGTCGATTGTCCACCGAACCTCGGCGTTACGACGGTCAACGCGTTTGCGACGTGCCGCATCGTCGTCATCACTATCGAATGCAAGTTCGAAGCTCTTGAGGCGGTTCTTCAACTGATGCACACGCTCAAGCGAGTCACAAAGGGCAGGGCGGGAATTATTCCTTATGCGCTGCCGACCTTCCTGGAGCGGACAAACGTCAGCCGAGACGTTCTGAAACATATTCAAGATCAGTTCCGGCATCTTTGCCTTCCGCCGATCCACAAGAACACGAGAATCCCAGAGGCGTTCAAGGCGAGAGCGCCGATAGGATCGTACGACCAAACATCAACCGGGGCTCTCGATTATATGACAACAGCTAGAGAGCTGCTGAATCACCTTGAAGCAATGCCGTCGGGCGGCACCCAGTCCACGGCGGCGATTTGATGCGCGTCCTTGACGAGACTCTTTCTCGGTATTGCGTGTGACGAAAAGCCGATCTCGGACGAGCAGTGTCCGCTATCGGGAAACCGCGATGGAGAGAGTAGTCAGGCCACTTTGAGCATATCAGGAGTTGTAGGGATGGCCTCAAAGAAGCGGGGGTATGATGCAAGAGCGTCGGCGCCCGTTATAGACACAGAGCTATTCGACGAGGTTTTTGATCGAATAGCCGGGCGAACAAAGAGGCGATCAGAAGTCCCTGACTCAGAGGCAACGGTTGCCGCTGAGACGAGCCTTGTCCAAAAGACCATTGCCGCAGAGTCAACCCTTGCCAAATCAGTAGCAGGACCCTTGCCAGTGGCAACGGATGACGCAGTGACAACGGATGTCGAAAGGGCAACCCGTGACTCAGAGGCAAGGGTCATAAGAGTGCCGAGACAGGAGGGTCAGACCTCAATTCCAAATCTGATCCTCGATAGTTTACTGCCCGTACTTGAGCCGATAGTATCGCTGGTCTACCTGCGCCGCTATCGGCTCTCGCACGGCTTTCACTCTGATACCTGTCTCGTTGGCTATCCTAAGCTGGCGAAGTCGCTTAATCTGGCACCGCGATCGGTGATTCGAGCAATCGAAAAACTCGAGCGCTTCGGTTTGGTCAGACGTGAAGGAGCGAATTTTGGGAAGGGTCCGAAAGGCAACACGTATCGAGTGATGCTCCCCCAGACCATTGTCACAGAGACAAGGGCTGACTCGCTGGCAACGGTTGCAAATCCAGCAGCGGTTGTCACAGAGGCAACCAATAAAAGTGTGTTTTTAAAAGAAACACACACAAAAGCAGAGATCCGATTTCATTGCCGGACAACCATCGCAATGTGACGGCGAAAACCAGAATCGCCTCCAATATAAGCCGCTCGGGCCTAGCAACTCACTGGCTCTCACTGGCTCAGCTCGTCTTCTCTGATAGCCGTGTAGTTTGTATCGTCGGCGCAACGCTGACGTCTCGACTTGTTCCTGATCCTTGGCTGCCTTACTCCCCTCGCTCCGAATCGACTGGCCGGTGAGTCCAAGCCGGACGCTTATCGTTTCACACCTTGGGCCACCTTTCGTGTTTTATCTGTACTCTGAACTCCGTCTAGTATATTAGGGCCGGATTGTGGCCCTTAACACCCGGATAATGGCGCCTCTACATACTGAACTGATGTTTAGGGTTCCTTGTTTTCACCCCCGGTTCCCGACTGGCGAGCTTAGCGAGAGGTTAGAGTTCGCGCGGCCCTCTTAAGCTTGGCCTGGCGCGACACCCAGGGTGACATTTCTGCGGAGGAAAGTTTAAATGAAGAAGATACTCGTGGTCTGCTTATGCGTGGCTGTATCAACCATTCTCTTGCCTCGCGTCTCGGCAGGAGTTAATCGATCTACTGAAAATCCACACGTCGTCAGAACCTCTGCGTTTGGCCAGGACACGATATTGCCTGCCCCCCAGGGAAACTCCCAAATCTATGATTTTGCTGGTAGAAAGATTATGACAGAGGTAAGGAAGGGAGTAGGCGTCGCGCTCCGCGCGGACCAACTTAGAAAGAAGGACAGGGGATTTGCCAAAGCCTACCGAGACCTCATTAAGCGAGGGCACAAGCTGATGTTTGAAGAGGCTGGCGTGACTATGCTGGGTATGGACACGGCAACGCCAGCAATTAAGAAAATAGGTTTTACTGGAACGCAAGACATAGTTGATGGAGATTACGAACTGTCCTTCTTTCCGGTAGACAACGGGAATCCAGCAACCTGGGAAGGACTGATCTATGCGAAAACACCGGCAGGGGCAGGTACGTATGCAGTAGCACACGACACAACGCACGCTGACCTTTCGCAAACAGAGGTTTATTACGAGGACTATTATCCGAGCGGTGGGGGACATGGACCCGACGTTGACGGGAGGCTAAGAGAGCAAGGATATGGGTCTGTGGTACCGGTCGCCTTTGGCGCTGCGACCGCTGGCACCTCGTCGAATGCGTCGGGTGGTCACGGGAATTTTAAGTTATATTTGGGCTGTGTCGCCCTTACTATCGGGATACTCGCGGAGTGGTGTGTCTTTGCGGGACCTCTTTTTTGGGGATGCATAGTTGTCGTTGCCATTGCTGCTCTTCTTGTCTGCCTTCCCCTTCTTTAGATCTGCGATTGACCTTTTCACGCAAGACCTACGCGCATTACGGAGGCCTCAGAAAGTGGTGCGCTGAAATCAGCGCACCACTGAGACCTTATCGATAATACCAGTGCACATAGCAAAGACCCTCGGAATAAGACGACTTTTCACATCGGCTGCACAGATGCCGCTTGAGTATTCCAGGCGTTTTGTGTGTGGATTGGGGCAATATAGCTGGTGCCTGCCTCCGCTGTAGCGAACGCGAAGAGGCACGCGGTTTTTTGCAGATTATAGTTTCAACTTAACAATGAAGTGAGCTTTCGGCAAGAGTGCCAAGAGTGCGTGACTGTGGGCGCCAGTCGTAGTACCTTCCGAGTATGGCGAGAAGAGAAGCTCCGATTTCGAATCAATTGAAAGGGGTCGCGGTGCGACTGAAGCGGTGGCGTGAGGCTCATGCTGCAAAGACGCGCTTGCCGGACGAGTTATGGGCAGTAGCGGTTCAAGCGGCTGGGGAAGAAGGGGTCTACGTACTGCGCGTGCTTTGCATTTGGATTATGGGAGCTTGAAGAGGAAAGTCGAGTCGTCAACCAAGGCGAGGAAGGGCAAGTCGGACAAGGGATCAATCACACCTGCCAAGACTGCGTACCGGAAGATGTCAACGGAGGCCGCCAAGGAGGCGTCCGTCAATAGAGGGGCCTCCAACAGAGGCACCCAACAAACCCAACCGGGAGCATTCATGGAGTTGATAGCTGGATCGATGGGCGGAGATGGGTAAGTACAGCGTTCTTCACTTCGCGACGCATGGAGTGCTCGATGATCGGAATCCAATGTACTCGTATCTCGTACTCGCTTCCGGTAAGAGCGGCTCGAATGAGGATGGCCTTTTGGAAGCTTGGGAGCTGATGCAGTGTGACCTCAACGCCGAGCTTGCGGTGCTCTCTGCGTGTGAAACAGCGAGAGGCCGCGTCGGTGATGGCGAAGGAATGATCGGTATGACCTGGGCTCTGTTCGTCGCGGGCGTGCCTACCACAGTCGCCAGCCAGTGGCAGGTTCCGTCAGAGAGTACAACCAAACTGATGATCGAATTTCACCGGAACCTCGTAAACGGACGGGGAGAGAAGTTGTCAAAAGCTGAAGCATTGCGAAGAGCAGCTTTGACCCTAATCAAAGATCCCGCCTTAAGGATGAAACCGTACTACTGGGCTGGCTTTGTGGTCGTGGGTGACGGCGGTTGGTGAGAACGGTCTCCCCGCCACGATTTGACGGTAGAAAGTAATTGCTTCGCCTGCCTATCAAAAGGATCAAGCAGCAACTCAGCTTGAAGCTCTCTCTCGGCCTCGTCCAGTAATCCAGCTTGCGCGTACAACACTCCGCGAGTGGAATGCGAGCTCGCCTTGTTGAGCCTCTGTTTCAATCTTTTCGACTCGGTCTTACTGATGACTCTGAATTCAGCCCGCGCCGGCAGTGCGGGGGCGGAGACTGTCTTTCCGTCTTTGATGGCCTTTACAGTCCAGGTATAGGTGATTCCCTTCTTTAAGAGGCTCGGGCATCAACCAGTTAGTAGAAAAGAGTGGTTCGCTTTCGACAAGTAGATGAAGCGCGGCATCGTAGACAAACACGGTGTAGTTTGTAGCGCCCTCCAATGATGTCCAAGAGAATATCGGCTGATTCTCGGCGACCAGGGTAGCAAAGGGGTGGATGACCGAAAATGACGGTGTCACGACCTCCGAACCTGCTCCGCGAACTGTGACGGAAGTCATCTTGTCGAGCGCTCCAATGGCCGCAGGCATAGTGAGCGCTGTGATAGTACGCGGCTCCCCGCGCGGTTTTTCGTCTTGCCTGGGGATGTGCGCTTCATAATTCGTTCTGGGGAGTGGCTCCGGATTTGAAGATCCACCCTGTGCGGCTTGGTCTTCGACCCTCGATGGCGCCCCCACGATTTGAGGTGTTTGACGAGGTGGCTGGAGTAGTGCCCACAGCATTAGGAATAGACCGATCAACAATACGACGGAAACGAGCCGCCATCGATAGCGGCCGACTGTCTTGAGGGCTACGCTCGATAAAGTCCAAAGTGATACCCGATCTGTGAACCAATTGAACAAGCCATGAAGCGGCGATTTTCTCTCGGCAACGGCGGCTGCCCGTTCGAGGCAAGAGTCACATTCTTCCAGATGGAGGTTGGCGCATTCGAAATCGAGTTCATCCATCCGGCCTTTCACGAAGGCCTTAAGCTCTTGCTCGGATAGGTGCCAGTCTCTACGGCCACCGATCTCCGCGAAATCGATCTCAATCGGGAACCCCTTCTGCAACTCGGCGAGGAACTCCTGATAGCAAACCTCACAATTATAGACATGATCACTAACCTTATCGAATACCTGGCGGGAAACCGTGCGCGCGATGTAACCCTTTATTTCCTTGGCTGATAGATGCGTATTCATATCAAGAGTCCCGCATGTGCGTCGCTGTTAACTGCCTTCTCTCTTATAGGACGGTGAGACTTGACGATTTTTCCGGCTGTCGCGATTTTTTTTCGGCGCAGTTATTTGACGAAAAGCGATTCGATCCGCCTTATAGCCTGGCGCCGGAGCTTATAGGCCCGTTCGGCTGTAACCTTGAGTTCCTTCGCGACCGACGCGTTGTCGAGCGGCAACTCATTGAGGCGAAGGTCTCGAAGCCGATCGCGAGTCATACCCAAGAGCGCGGCGATCTCGTCTTCGGTCGCAACTCTTGCTGCCAGAAATCTGTTAATCAAGTCTTCGTCAAATTGATCTCGGGCATAAAACAAGTAAGATTTGAGTTGATCGGCGGGAAATTCACGCAGACCCTTCCACACTCTCCTCAGGGGCTCGCGCATCTCAAGCACTGACTCGATGCGTAGCGCAGTATCAGGCAGTTGCGCGCTTAATCTGGCGGCGTTCGCCTCAATGGACGTCATTGGCATGTCCCTGATGCCCTTGAGGTCGGCCACCAAATCAACCAACTCGTTTATGCCGAAAGGCTCTCCAATTTCATTGAAGATTGATGTGAGCAGATGGGCCAGACTTGTCGATTGTATGCCGGAGTCCGCGACAGAGCTTCGATAACAACAGTGGTATCCCGGCGAAACGTCTCAAGCCATGATGCCGATGCAGATGATGGCTTGCGCTTTTTCCACTCCTTGAATCCGCATAATCACTCGCCTCTTGTACGATCTCTGGATTCCCACAGAGCGAAGTCAGGCCGGGCGGCAATGAAATCGCGGATTCTCTTGGCGAGCCGGGCTCGTTCCGGATAAATCCGACGGAAGTAGTCATTGCAGGCGTTGTTAGTTATTCCGTTGATATACCCGAGTATGTCCTTGCAAGGTTTGGCTCGGGAGTTAGCCTTCAGATCTTGCAGAAACGCCAGTAACTTCGCGCGCACTTCTCCGACCAGATCCTGTAATCTTGCCGGTGATCATAAAGGAAACCTGTGCCCGAGGAGAGCCTGGGCCAAATGATGGCTCTTATCTTTGGTTCGGCCTGCTCTGAAATGAGCAGAGCGAGTTGCCCGTCGGTCTCGGCTGGATCTTCTGCCGATAAGAACGGCGCCAGAATAGGGTCACTTGTTAGTTGATGCCTTGCCATCAATTAGGCATAGTTACTAGATTGCGTGCCTGAAGGTATCATAATGCGGCCTGAAGAATACGACACGACAAAACTGGTAGGGTTGCTTGAGAAAGAGGGAATGATCACTCTTGATAGAATCGCCGAGGCGTTGGGGAGGCCATCAAGGGCGACAATTTTCCGGAAGCTGGCTCGATTAGGGGGACGGGCGAGTTATTCGCATTGCGGCCGGTATCAGACTCTGGATCGGATCGCTGACTACGACCAGAATGGCTTGTGGAGCTTGCGCGGAGTTGGTTTCTCCA
>QHVH01000036.1 GCA_003222245.1 Blastocatellia bacterium AA13
GAGCGAGGCGTGGCGAAGCTGTCTAGACAGTGCCTGCAAAAAGGAGGAAAAACTCAGGGTGCCGCCGATTTCGACCGTAGCTGCTCCGTAGCCGCCCACAGTCCCGACTCAGTGGCCAAAAAAAGCGACCTTCAGACCAATCGCTTCGTGTCATCTCAATTCAATCGCGATTCTTGGGAGGGACAATCTTCTTGCCACGCCCGTCAACTGTGCTACAATCTCACAAGCGATTGTGTGGTAGACAGTCGCGAAACATCGTGCCAGTTCTTCGTGAATAATCCTGAGAGTGATCCCCAATTTGGTCGGTATTTGAAGAGTTCGGCGTGGATTCCACATGCGACCGGGCATTCTGCCGCGAATATTACGGATCGGTTTCAGGCTACTAATCAAGAGGAAGGCTTATGACGCACCTTAAAGGTCGCTTCCTTCTTGCCGCGCTTATGGCAGTCTCGGTTCTCACTGCAAGCGCGGTCTCCTGGCAACCACAACCTCAAACCCAGAACAAAGACGGCGGTGTATCTCAGCAAGAGACGGCTTCGATCTCGGATGAGAAGAAGTCGGCCGCCAAGCCTTCCGATCACGAAACCGGCAAGGTTGTTCCCCAGGGCGATCAGAAGCTCCAGTTGGCCACCCAACTCGTCAACGTCGTCGTAACCGTGACCGACTATTATGGCAGATTCGTTACCGGCCTTAATAAAGATCACTTCGACGTCTTCGACGACAAGGTCAAACAGCAGATAGCCCACTTTTCCGACGAGGATTCTCCAGTTTCACTGGGCATCGTCTACGACGTCTCCGGCTCGATGAAAGACCGCATTGTGCGGTCGATGCACGCGCTCAAGCGCTTCGTCGAGACCTCTCACGACGACGACGATTTCTTCTTGATCGGCTTCAATGATCGAGCCAATCTCATTCAGGACTTCACGAATTCCGCCGACCGGCTTCTCGGACACCTGATGTTCGTTCAGGCGAAGGGCTCGACCGCCTTGTACGATGCCGCGTATCTCGCGGTCGAGAAAGCCAAGCAGGGCCGCCATAATAAGAAGGCGCTGCTGATTATTTCCGACGGCCAGGACAACAACAGCCGTTACACATACCGAGAGCTCAGAAATCTGGTCAAAGAAGCCGACGTTCAAATTTATGCGATCGGTATAACTGACCCGGGTAACGACGGGCTTGCCGGAATGGGCCGCTCCATACTCGAAGAAATTGCTAGAATGACCGGGGGCCGCGCGTTCTTTCCGAGCGCTTATAATGAGGCCGAGCTGATCGAAATCTGCACGAGAATCGCCCTGGAGCTTCGTCATCAATACGCGATCGGTTTCTACCCGACGGATGTTGAAAGCGATACGAAATGGCATAAAGTGCACGTCGCGGTAAATCCCCCGAAGGGGCTTGGCCATTTGTCGCTGTCTTTTAAGGAAGGCTATCAGACCTTTAAGAAATAGCCCGGGTGTTTGGTCAGTCGCACGTCCATTTTCTGTCTCTTGCCCGCCTTTTTGTGCAGTGTCCTTCTCCGTGCGCGTTCAACAGCAACGAGACGATTGCGCTCGGCATCGAAAAGACCGAGATAAGCCGGAGCCGCCCGGAGTCGCGATGATTCAAAGAGAGCCGTGCGGACACAGGCTTGAAAATCGACAGACCAGGGGTAAGATTTCTAATATGAAAAGGCGTTTTATTGCGGCCGGTTTGGCCATCATAGTGGTTGCTATGTATTCACCGGCACGCGCGCGAATAACTTCGGCATCCATCACGTCCCCATTTGCAGACCTGACGCAAAAAAAAGAGACGGACACTCATCAAAAAGAAAAACCAAAACTCCAGAAGCCCGGCGAAGATAGCCAGGGTCAAAAAGATAAAGACAAAGATAAGGACGAGCCGGTCTTGAAACTGGGAACTGATCTTGTCGTCCTCGACGTCACCGTCGTTGATAACTCGAACAAGCCTGTGCTCGATCTGAAACAGGATCAGTTCCAGGTGCTGGAAGACAAGAACCCTCAGAAGATCGAGTTTTTCAGCAGGGAGCAGTCGCCTGTGTCGCTGGTCTTTACGATTGACACTTCGGGCTCGATGAGAGCCAAGCTCGACACTGTAATAAAAGCTTCTACAAATCTTGTTAAAGAGAGCCGCCGCGGAGACGAGATCGCCGTGATTGAATTCAAGCTCGATCCCGAGTTGCTCGAAGAATTCACGACGGACACCAACGATGTTGTTGATACGCTCAACGGGCTGATACCAGGCGGCCAGACCGCGATGCTCGACGCGCTCTTTCTGGCAGCCGACTATGCAAGCAAAGAAGGAAAGAATCGGCGAAAAGCCGTAATTCTAGTGACCGATGGCATCGACAAAGACAGCTACTATAAGTTCGATGAAGTAGTAGGCCACTTACGCGAAGCCGATGTTCAGATCTATCTCATCGGCTTTACCAACGACCTTAACAGCGAAGGCGGGCTGTTCCGCGGCAAGAGTGAGAAAGACAGATCGGAAGCCCTCTTGACCAAAATAGCCACTGAAACCGGCGGCCGAGCCTTTTTCCCGAAGGAGCTTACGGAAGTTCATTCGATAGCCCAGCAGATCTCCAATGACCTGCGAACGCAGTATTCTATCGGCTACTATCCGACGAACGCGAAGCGAGATGGGACGGTGCGTGCGTTGCGAGTATTGGTGAATGGCGGCAATCAGCGGCTTGTTGCCCGCACCAGAACATCCTATCAAGCTCCGCGAGACAGCGGCGCCAAACCCGCCACGAAGTGATATCGGCCCGCCACGAAGTGATATCGAAACGATAACGGGAGGACCGATGTGATCCCTGAAATACTGCTTCGCCGAACTACAGCCCTGAGCCTTCCTTTGATCTGCTCGTTGATGATCGTTGCTTTTGCGTCTCAATCCGGGCGACGCCTCCCAAATCAGAACCCTCCTCCGAAAACATCCGACAGCAAGAACAAAGAAGAAGAGAAGCAGGATGAAGGCAGCAGACCCGACCGCCTTCGAACGCCGCTGGCGATTGTGAATTATTTGTCGAATGCGACAATGTCGAGCTTTCCCGCCGAAGCGGTGTCCGAAGCGTGCGCTCAGCGTCTGAAGAAATCCGGCGCCTTTACGATATCGATGGGAAGAGAAGCGAACAGGAAACAGGCCAGCGACATGGCCAAGAACAGCCCTGACACTTTCGTGTTATGGCTGAATCATGAAATCGAAGGGCCTTACGATCCAAGGACCACGATTCCCGGCCGCGTCGATAATCGAAACTACTTCATTAATTATGTCTTGTATGCTCCGGTTACCGGTAAGAGCAGGACCGACGGAAGGATCTATCTGCGAGGAGGTGTCGGCGTGCCGCTGCCCGGCTCAGGAGGAACCCTGCGGACCGTCTATGATCGAGCAGGCTACGACATCGCGGACCGCATTCTGAACATTTTCAACGCGCCTGGTTCGCGGCGCCCATAGAGTCCATTCTTCGTCGCGGATCACGCCTTCGAGAACACGTCCTTTTGTTCCCCGAGGTCTCGCGCGGCAGGAGTTATGATCGTTTTCGAGTTGACCCTGATTTTCTCATTCGACGCAACCGCGCGTTTCACATCGTCTTCACAAACAAAATCATAAACCCGGCCATTCACCACGGCCGCGGGTGGAACTTCGACCGGCGGCGCCGAGGGTATCGGAGCAGGTGATATTACTTGTTCCGGCTGGCGAGGAGGCGTGAGATTGATCTGCCTCTCCGCAAGAAACTTGTCCACCAGGGCCGATATCCGCGCGCGATCCAAACCAGGGTCCGATCTCGGCTGCGCCGGCGCATCGGAAGCAAGCGGCCTCTCAGAAGGCCGCTGGTGGTTAACGGGCTTAGTCTCAAAGGCGATGCGCTTGACGTCTAGAAGGTGCCGAGGCGAGATGTTATCCGAAGTCACATTGCCTCCCCACGAGCCGCATCCGAGGGTCATCGAGGGCTCGAGATCGGTAGTAAAGCCGATCGCACCGTGGGTAGAAGGGCTGTTCACTATTATTCGCGAGGCCGGCATTCTACTGCCGTATTCGCGCGCGGCGTCGCGCTTCTCTGTATGAATTGATGCCGTGTGGCCCATGCCTCCATAGCGAAGGATTTGGGCACAGCGCTCGGAGCCTTCGTCAAGGTTTTCCACAACGTAGTAAGCGAGAATGGGTGAGAGCTTTTCCATCGAGAGTGGAAACTCGCGGCCTACTCCTTCGAGCTCGCAAATGAGCGCTCGAACGCCGGCCGGGATGCTGATGCCAGCCATGTCGGCGATTACTTTCGCGCTCTTACCCACGATTTGAGAATTCAGTGTGTTCTTCTCGGTCGCGACGACTTTAACGAGCTTTTCCTGTTCGCTCTTGTCTACGAAATACGCTCCTTCGTTGATGAGATGCTGTCTTGCTTGCGGTTCGATCTCGCGCTCTACCACGACCGCCTGTTCGGACGAGCAGATGGTTCCGTTGTCAAAACACTTTCCGGTGAGAATGTCTCGCACCGCCTTCTGAACATTCGCGCTCCGCTCGATCATCGCTGGAACGTTACCGGGTCCGACGCCGAACGCGGGTTTGCCGGACGAATAGGCCGCTCGAACCATACCCGTACCCCCTGTTGCAAGAATAAGCGCGGTCCGTTTGTGCTTCATCAACTCCTGCGCGCCTTCGATTGTAGCTATGGACATGCAACCTATGCTGCCGGCCGGGAGCCCTGCTGCTTCGCCTGCCTCGCTCATAACGCGAGCTGTTTCAGAGATGCAATTGGCCGCGGTCGGGTGCGGGCTGAGCACGACTGCGTCTCTCGCCTTGGTCGAGATAAGTATCTTGAAGATCGCGGTTGAAGTCGGATTCGTCGAAGGTATGATTGCGGCGATGACGCCGCGCGGCGAAGCTACTTCGACTATGCTCGGGGTTTCGCGCAGGATTCCGACCGTGCGCATCGGCTTGATGAAGTTATAGACCTGCTCGGCGGAAAAGATGTTCTTTGTTGCTTTGTCCGCTGCTTTTCCGTACCCGGTTTCCAGGTGGGCCATCTCACCGAGACGATAGCTATTCTCACGGGCGGCGCGAGCCATGGCTTCGACGATGCCGTCTACCTTTTCCTGTGAGAAAGCGGCGAGCGTCTTCTGGGCTTCGAAGGCGCGCTCGACGAGTTCATTGGCTTGATCGACGGACTGGCGATCCCTGTCGCTGCTCATAGCACAACCATTGAAAAAAGAAGCCGTGAAAGAAGGCGCGGAATGCGCATGGAGGCGCGGATTTGATCAATGGGAGGTTACTTTGCTTTGTCTCTTTCCGCCGCATTGGAGCCGCGTTTGCCGTCGTCTTTTGCACCGGACAACTGCCCCCTCACCTCGCCGCCGCCCAGTTGATAGCGGGGGTCGATCAGTCCGCTTGCCTCGAGTACGCGTTCCAGCTCTACGTGCGGCCTGGGTATTACGTGAACGCTTATGAGTTCTCCGACTCGCCGAGCCGCCGCGGCGCCCGCGTCTGTAGCCGCTTTGACGGCCCCAACGTCTCCGCGCACCAGGACGGTCACATAACCTGCTCCGATATATTCCTTCCCGACCAGCACGACATTCGCCGCTTTGACCATCGCGTCCGCGGCTTCGACTGCGCCGACAAACCCCTTGGTTTCTATCATGCCAAGCGCTTCCATGCTCATTATTATCGCCTCCGACCGTGAAATTCTTCAGCTAATCAATTGAAAAAGACGTGCGCCCGATGGCAGCAGACAAGCTTCAGCAAAGCGGGATCAAACTAACAAAAGGCGTAAGACCCAGTCAAGGATGAGCGCTTTTGAAGAGGATAAGCGGCGGCTCAGAAGCGCCAAAGGCGCTAGATATAAGAGCCCTGGGCAAGGGCATGGGTATCGAACAGCAGCAGCTTCGAGCGCGGAAGATTCGAATGAGCGTTTCGTAAGAATACCGATAGTTTTTGCGCTGACATAGGGCGCCGATACTTCGCCCTATTCTTACTCATATCTCAACGCATCGATGGGGTTCAGGCGCGCGGCCTTCATCGCGGGCCAGAGGCCGAAGACCAGGCCTATTCCAGCGGAGACGGTCAATCCAACTATCGGAGCCCATGTAGGCACGTAGACCGGTAGGATCAGATTGATCAGTAGGCTCAAGAGCCAGCCTATCGCGATTCCCAGCAAGCCGCCGCTTCCAGTCAACGCTATAGCCTCGATCAGGAATTGCGACAGGATGTCGAAACGACGGGCGCCGATGGCTTTTCGAACCCCGATCTCTTTCGTTCGCTCGGTAACCGAGACCAGCATGATGTTCATGACGCCGATGCCGCCGATAAGCAAACCAACGCTCGAGATCGCGAACATCAAGATCGCGATGCCGCCGGTGATGCTGTGAAATTGCTGGGTGATCGCGTCCGGCGTCGAGATTCCGAAGTTATCGTCCTTATAGAAAGCCACGTTGCGGCGGCGCCGGAGCACTTGCCTGATCTCTTCAATAGCCTTATCCATGCTGCCGGGATAAGCCTGCGCCATCACGAAATGGTCCTTCTGCTGAGGGTAGAGCTTTCTTATCGTCTCGTAAGGCAGGTACACGGCGCGGTTTTGATTTCCGCCGTCGTTGTCGCCGGTCAAAAATGTATCCTGCTTCTTCAGCACGCCGATAACGGTCAAGGACTTGTCGTCTACAAGAATCTCCTTGTCGAGGGCTTGAACGTGAGGGAAGAACTTATCGGCTACGTCGGCTCCGATTACGCACACATCGGCGCGGTGTTGGTTTTCAGTCTCGGTAAAAAAGCGGCCTTCGGTGATATCGATGCCGTCCATTCGATCGTATTCGGGAAGCGTGCCTTGAACCTGCGTGACATAGAGCTCTTCGGTTTGATATCGGACCTTGGCCACGTCCGGCCCCATAAACGGCGTCAGATATTTGACCGACGGACAGTCTTTGAGCGCCATCGCGTCGTCGTAGCTGATGGGCTTCCTCATGCGCTCTTCGCGGGTCAGGTTTCCCATATGAATCCCGGGATCGAACTTATAAATAAAGATCGCGTTTGTTCCGAATGACTCGACTTCCTGTCTGAACTTATGATCGAGGCCGGCGATAAAAGACGCAATTACCATCACGGTCATCGTGCCGATGACGACGCCGAGCACGGTTAAGAATGAGCGAAACTTGTGGGCCCGGAGGGTCGAAAGGGCCATCGCCAGGCTTTCTCTTATATCCTGTCTTTTCATCACACGGCCTTTCACATCAATCACCGGTACGCTGTGAGCTCCGGCGGACCTGTATTATTCCGCCCGAAGCGCGTTGATCGGATCGAGCTTGGCCGCCTTCCAGGCCGGGTATATGCCAAAGAAGAGACCTATGCTGCCGGACACCAACAGAGCGGTTATCGTCCACACCAGCGGGAGCGCCGTCGGCAGCGAGAATATAGCCGTTCCCGCCTTCGCAATAGCATAGGCAATCGACACGCCTATGCCTCCTCCGATCAAGGAAAGAACCGTCGATTCAACGAGGAACTGCCGAAGAATGTCGCGACGGCGGGCGCCGAGCGATTTACGCACCCCGATCTCTCGCGTTCGCTCTGTTACCGATACCAACATAATGTTCATGATCACGATGCCGCCTACCACAAGCGCGATTGAAGTGACCCCTATAGTCACGATCGAGATCGTGCCGAAGATCTTCTCGCGCATGTTGTTTATCGCATCGGACGTGATGATGCCGAAGTTATCCTGGTCGTGATAATTCAGATGCCGGCGCGCTCGGAGGGTGACCCGGACCTCGTCGATTGCACGCTCAACCGATTCGGAAGAGATCGCGGAAACCTTGATGTTCATCCAGCCCCGCGTGCCGTAGATCTTTTGAAAAGTGGCGAGCGGAATTATCGCGAAGTTGTCCTGAGGCTGGCCGAAGATATTTCCGATGGCCTGTGCAATGCCGATTATTCTGAATGGACGTCCGTCTATTTTGATTTCGGCGCCAATGGGATCAACGGCGGGGAAGAACTGATCGGCAATATTCGAGCCCACGAAACAGGTATAAGAGCAGTTGTCTTCGTCTTCTTTTCCAATGTACCTGCCCTGTCCCACCTTCATTGTATCTATATCGATAAGATTGTGGGTGACGCCCCGCAGTCGGATGTCGTTGAGCACTTGCGATCCGCGACGAACATCCACGGTCTTGCCGGAATAGGCCGCGGCGTCTTTGACGTACACGGGATGTTCCTTGATGGCATGAAAATCATCGAGCTTGATGTCCTTGTTTTTCTTGTTTCGATCTAAGAACTCTTGCAGGCTGGTGATGAGTCCGAGTTTGTTGACCACGAAGGCGTTAGAGCCGAGATCCGCGACTTTTTCTTCGAAATACTTGTTGAAGCCCTCGATCAGGGTCACTACCACGATCACGGTAGCCACGCCGACGATGATCCCGAGGAGCGTGAGAAACGAACGCAATTTGTGGGCAGCTATGGCGCTTAAAGCGAGCCGGGCAGCCTCAATGAATTTCATCGCATCTTCTCGACCGAAACCTACTTTGATGTCTGGGTGCGTCTTTCAAACGATCATTTCCGAGGAAGTGTTCGACTGAAGATTGTAAGCAATCCTCCGGCCAATCCTCGCTGCCTGCCGTGTGATGTATCTTCCGCCCCCGAGAACGTGGAATGCGCGTCGAGCGCCTCCAGTTGAGTAGAGTTGGTCGCGCATTCCACCAACCGCGGCCGAATCAAGAATCACCAGAGGTTTGAATAATAGTGCAGCGCGATGGCGTCTATATGGATTGGGAGATGGTCGACGTACTACAATCGTCCGCTGCCGAATTAAAAGACCTGGCTCAACACTAAATCGATTTGAAGCATTGCCTCTCGACAATAATCGCGAGTTAGCGATAGTTTTCAATACAGTTGCGTTTCGGGCGATTCGAGTTCGCTTCAAAAACAAAAAAGGGACCAAGAAAATCACCAATGAAAAGAAGAATCTCTCTCGCTGCGATGTTTGTGGTTTTGGTTTTGATGGGGCTGGCCGCCTTTGGCTGCAATCGCGACAAGCGGGATAAGTCGCTTATCGATGATGCCGGAGGGCGAACGCCGGAAGATTTGCCCGAGCTTGCGGTCGATGTATTCAAGCCTATGGACGGCGGCATCGACCTCGCGCCGGATGAGATAAAAGGACGCAACACCTGGAATCTCTGGTGCGGAGGAACGGAGCAGTTCTGGGATCGAATGGCCAGAGAGGCTTACGGCCTTACCGACATGCTCAAGATGATCGACTCGCGCAATCACGGAAAGCGATTCAGCGAGATGGGCCTCATCAATCAGCCGGGCTATAAAGAGGCGTCAAAGCCCGATCAGTACGGGCTCTGGATTGACGAAGCGGTCGAGCCGGAATCATCGGCGATTGATCCGAACGTCTACGGCCGAGCGACGGGAATCATGGGATTCCGTCTCTTCAACAATCCGGCTTTCGACGCTGCCGCCAAGACCAAATGGAACGCCGACCGCTACTACAATGATCCCGATTATGCGGCGGACCCGAACCTTGTGAGGCCGTATAGAGTGGGTGTCGCATGCGGATCGTGTCACATAGCCTTCAATCCGGTTAAGCCTCCAGCCGATCCTGAAAATCCCGCATGGGAGAATCTCGCGTCGGCCATCGGCAATCAATACATTCGCGAAGGCAAGGCTTTCGCGAACACGGTTCGCGAGGGCGGGTTCTTTTGGGAGATGCTGAAGACCCAGCCGCCCGGCACCTCCGATACTTCGCGGCTTGCTACCGATCACATCAACAATCCGAACGCGATCAATCCGGTATTCTTGCTTGGCTCGCGCCTCGACGAGGCCGAAGACGAAGAACTCGCAGGCGATACGCTGCACTTGCCGACCGTCAGCGCGCACATGAAAGTGCCGCACGTGCTCAAGGACGGCGCGGATTCGGTGGGAGTTCCGGGCGCGACGCTTCGCGTCTACATAAACATCGGCAGCTACAGCCAGCACTGGCTTCAGCAGCACAATGCGCTCATCGGGCTCACGAAACAGAAGCCATTTTCCGTGGAGACCGCGCAAAAATATTCGGTCTACTGGCTCGCGACTCAACAGAAATTTCAGAACGTAGCAAAATTCTTCATGCGTTTGAAATCGTTCAGGCTGGAGGATGCGCCGGGAGGCAAGGACTACATCACCAAGGATGAAGCGGTGCTCCGGCGAGGCAAGATTGTCTTCGCCGAGAACTGCGCGACCTGTCATTCGAGCAAGCGGCCTCCCGATGGGGTCAGTGAGACCGATTGGTTCCGAACCGCCGTGCTCAGTCCCGATTTTCGCGAAGGCAACTTCTTTTCGGATGATAAGCGAAAGCCGATAACTCTGATCGGCACTAACGCGGCTCGCGCCTGCGGGACGAACGCGATCCGCGGCCACATCTGGGATTCGTTCTCTTCGGAGACCTACAAGAATCTTCCGTCAGTCGGTGAAATAGAGGTCTGGAATCCGTACGCGGACCGAACCGAGAAATTCAACGTTCCCGGCGGCGGACCCGGATACTATCGGACCCCTTCGCTCGTCAGCGTATGGTCTTCCGCACCGCTATTTCACAACAACGCGTTGGGCAAGTTTACGGGCGATCCGTCTGTCAAAGGCCGCATGGAAGCATTCGACGACGCGATCACGAAGCTGCTGTGGCCAGAGAGGCGGCCAGGGAAAGAATCAATCTGGCGAACCTCGCAAGAATGCAGCCTTCAGCTACAAGTCTCCGTTATTCCCGAACCGCTTCGCGCGCTGCTCAAGCCGCACGCTGATGCCGACGGCTACTTCAGGGTCGGCCCGATTCCTGAAGGCACGCCGATCAACTTGTTGGCGAATGTCGGCCCCGACACCGACCCTGTCGAGTTGGTGAAGATCTGCCTGAAGGTTAAGGCTGCGCTCATTGAAATAAAGACGAAGCATCTTGACGCGGCCGCGGCCAAAGAGCTGTTGAAAAGGGAAGTTGCTCCCGAATTGTACAAGATCAGCACCTGCCCGGATCTCATAGAGGATCGCGGCCATGAGTTTGGCGGCAATTTGCCGGACTCGGATAAGCGAGCCCTGATTGAATTTCTGAAGACGCTGTAGGAAGCGCTCAATTGAAAAATAGGAGTAAACAAAAATGGCAATAACCGTATCCGATCTGCTCAAAATGTCTCAGGCGCAACTGGATGAGTTGTTTACGAATAGTCCCGCGGGAGAAATTCCAGACGGCGAAGCGAAGGGAACAGCCATAGTCGCTCCCGGCACCACGTACACCGAAGACATAGCCGAGTTCGTGAATCATTTCGCATGGCAGGGAAAGACCTTCGATGCGAAGCACGGCGTGTTGAGAAACAGGATACTCAGCTTTGGCCTGAATGCGATCATCGCGAAGGTATACAAGGCGCCAAGCTGGCTGGATGGAAAGGAGTGCATCGTTCTCGATTACTCTGAAACGTCGCTTCTTGCCCATTGGATTCGAGATGAGATACGTCAGATCGCGCCTGGGTTCTATCTTGGAAAAGTCTATTGGGGCAAGAAGAGATTGATCGATTTCGCGGTCCAGTTTCCGCAATAGCATTGATATCCAGCGGCTTGTTTCAGCACGAGCAAGCGGCGTTCTGAAGCCCATCGCGGTCCAGGTACGTGGACGCGATCCGTTTCATCAGGAGCCAAGATGCAAGAGGACAATTCTTTTGAAGCTTTGACCAACCCCGGCGAGGCCTCCAATTTCTTTCATTTTGAAGATGCGCCCGTCTTCAATCCTGTCGCCGCAAAGTCCTATTCGCGCGACAACGGACTATGGTTGATGGAGTGTTGCCGGCTTGTTTATCGGAAGGATCGACCGCCGGATGAGCAACCGAAACAACCCTCGCGACAAGAAATCTTCGATCATTTCGGCCTCAAGGAGACGAGATTCTTTGATGGACATGTTCAGGAGAAGAATATCAAAGACGCGCAGGCAGCTTTGATCAAAGGCAAAGGCTTTGTAGTTTTGGCATTCCGCGGCACTCTCGGACCGGGCGATCTACTGGCTGATCTCGACTTCAAGCCTACCGATTGGGGCGGCGAGGGCAAGGTGCACGAAGGCTTCAAGAAGCAGTTCGATGCGATCTGGGAGCAGGGAGATAATTTACGTGCGGCGCTGGACGAATTGAAGGAAGAGGACGGGCCTGTATTCTATACAGGTCACAGCCTCGGCGCGTCGCTCGCGACTCTGGCCGCGGCTACGCGGTTTCTCGATGAGAAGGCTGTGAAGCCGGCCGCGCTTTATACGTTCGGTTCGCCGCGGGTCGGAACGCGAGGCTTTGCTCACGCCTTTCCCGACGACTTCTTTCACTGCCGGGTCGTCAACGACAGGGATTTCGTTCCGACCGTTCCGCCGCGCAAATTTCTTCTTACGCCTGATTTTCATCATGTTGGAATCCCGCACCATATCGATCATGTGGGGCATCTTAGACGCGGCAAGCCGGGCGATGACGAAGACGGGTTTGCAACTCCAAAAGGCCAGGTTCTCGACCATCTGAATTCGCTGAGCGGAAGATTCCTGGAATTCGTGCGTACAGCGGGCAGGAGCTTTGCCGAGAAGTTCACCGATCATACGCCGGTAAACTACACGGCTCGAATTGAGCGGGCCGGCGACTTCGTCTAGCAACGCCAGGTTGATCCGAGAAAAATCGATGACTCCGCAATCATACTTCATGGTAATCGCGCCGGTTGATCTCAGCCGCGAATCGTCTTTGCGCGAATTGCTCGCTTCGATGAATCACCGCGAAGGGGTCGTCAATCCTAACAACGACGTCATTCCATTTGGCCGATTCGAGCGGCTTCACTTTGCCCGGCTCGTACTTCTCAAGGATCAGACGAGGGGCGATCTCGGAGTCATAGGGGCGCCCCAAGCGGAACTGCCCGTCTACCTTGCGTTCTTGTGTGATTTTGACGGACCGCTCGATTCGTTTATGAGTGAGCTCGCGGGGCAATGCGAGGCGGGGCTCCGCCGGCTGTTTTCTCATTGTCAGGGATTCTCGAATGGGACCCATCTTGCCCGCTGGATGAAGCAGCACAATCAGCGCTCGGCTACCGCATACGTCAATTGGATTGGCAGGACGATGCGACAGGTTCGCGAGGAAGATGCCTTAAGACAATCACTCGAATCGTATATCGATGGAAATCAGGCCTCGCTTTCGAGACTCGCTCCGACTGAAGCGAGAAGGGAATTGGTTTCGTTTGTGAAGCGGGAAAGGGAGGCAGGTCGAGTTGTTTTGACAGAGCCCGACGCCACACCGCTGTCGTGGCGGGTCTCGAACGCAATACACCTGCTCGGTGTTCCGATAGTCCTGCTTCTTCTTACGCCGTTTCTGCTTCTTTATCTGCCGATCTTCGTTATTCAGCTCCGCCGACGCGAGCGATCCGATGCCGAGATCGCGCCGCGCCCCGATCCGGATCACGCGGCGAATCTCGCGCGTCTGGAAGATCATTTTGTCAGCAATCAGTTCAGCGCGATGGGAAGCTTGAAGCCGGGCCTCTTTCGACGATGGACGCTGTCCTTTATCCTGTGGGTAATCGACTACACGACGCGCTATATCTTCAACCGCGGCCATCTTGCTCGCGTAAACACTATCCATTTCGCTCGCTGGGTTTTTCTCGACAACAAGCAGCGGCTGTTGTTCGCGAGCAACTACGACGGCGGGCTGGACAGCTACATGGATGATTTCATTAATAAGGTCGGTTGGGGTTTGAATCTGGTTTTCAGCAACGGCATCGGCTACCCGAAAACGAACTGGCTGATTCTGGACGGCGCCAAGGACGAACAGAAGTTCAAGTATTTCATTCGCCGTCACGAGCTTCCAACCGAGGTTTGGTACGATGCGCACCCCGGTCTGACAACGGTGAATCTGGAACGAAACACCCTGATTCGCGAAGGACTCGAGCGCTCGTCGATGAGCGAAGGCGAGGCTCGCGACTGGCTAAGACTCTTCTGATGGCGGCGTTCTTATGAAGCATTCAAAGATCGATTTCAAAGATGTACAGGGTCTGGTCAGATACGGCTATGGGCGCCTTCCCGAATCCTGTTTTCTCCTGCTTGAAATAATCAGTCCGCGGGCGGCGCGAGACTGGCTGAAGACCCTTGATGTTGCTGACGCGGAAGAGTTGTCGACGCCTCCTGATTTCGCGCTTCAGGTCGCATTCACTCATTCCGGGCTTCGAAAGATCGGACTCTCATCGGAAATAGCCGATCAGTTTTCTCAAGAGTTCAAAACAGGCATCTACGAAGAATCGCGTTCGAAACGGTTGGGTGATGTTGGTGAAAACGCTCCGAGAGAATGGCAATGGGGCGGAGATTCCGACAATACGCCTCATTTGATGCTGATGCTCTATTCGGTGAAAGGCGGACTCGAAGCGCGCAAGAATGCGACAGTTGATGGACTGAGCTCGGCCGGACTCGCATTGCGGGGATGCCTGACTTCAGCGGACTTTGGAGGAGTCGAGCCTTTCGGTTTCAAGGACGGCATCAGCCAGCCTACGGTCGATTGGGATGGAAAGAGAAAGCTCGACGGCCGTGACGAACTCGAGTACGGCAATCTGGTCGCGCTCGGTGAGTTTCTGCTCGGCCATCGAAACGAGTATGGCAAGTATACGGATCGGCCGCTCCTTGATCTCGCGAACGATCCGCGCGGCATACTAGCCGAAGCCGAAGACAAACCCGGCAAGAAGGACTTTGCATTCAATGGAACATATCTCGTATTTCGCCAGTTGCAGCAGCACGTGGGCCGCTTCTGGAAGTTTCTAGACGACCAGGTCGGCGGCGACCGGTCGGAGCGTCAAAGACTCGCTGAGTTAATGGTCGGGCGGAAAATGGGCGGCGAAGCTCTCGCCGTAAAGAGCTCGAGCCCGATTCCCGGCATTGATTCTGATAAACGCGACGCAAACCAGTTCACCTTTTCATCCGATCCCGATGGAACGCGTTGTCCCTTCGGCGCTCACGTTAGGCGAGCAAATCCGCGCAACGCCGATCTTCCGGACGGTACGAGAGGTCTTTTGTCGAAACTGATTCGCACGCTCGGGTTCGGAGGCAAAGGGTTTCGCGGAGACTTGATCTCGTCGGTTCGATTTCATCGCATTCTTCGGCGCGGCGTCGAATACGGTGAGCCCCTGCCTGTTAACGACGCAATAAAGAATGGCGGGAATGAAATCGGCGAACGGGGGCTGCATTTCATTTGCCTGAACGCGAACATATCGCGGCAATTTGAGTTCATACAGGGGGCTTGGCTGTCGAGCACGAAGTTCGACGGAATGACCGAAGAGAGCGACCCCATAATCGGCAATCGCGAAGCCGTTTCCGAGTGCCCGTTCACGAATTCATTCAGTATTCCGCAAGAGGCCGGTTTGAGACGCCGCATAAGCGGCATTCCGGCGTTCATCACCGTCCGCGGAGGCTCGTACTTTTTTCTTCCCGGCATACGCGCCTTGAGGTATCTCAGCAGTCTTGAGACTGATTGATCCCGATCCCTGTTCCGAGGCCGGCGTAAGAATCGCTTTCCGGAATCGCGCGACTTATTCCAATGGAGCATTGATGGAAGCGAGTATCGAACACATACGCGTACCGGCCAACGGCATCGATTTTCATGTGGCGGTCGCTGGAGACAAGGATGGGCCGCCGGTGTTGTGCCTGCACGGATTTCCGGAAGGATGGATGAGCTGGAGACCGGTGATGGAGCGACTCGGTGAAGCTCGCATCTATGCTCCCGATTTGCGAGGCTACGGCGAAACGGCTCGGCCGCGCTCCGGATACGATGTTCACACTCTTATTGATGACGTGAAGAGCCTGATCCAGCAGCTCGGCCTGCATCGTCCCGTGCTGGTCTCTCACGACTGGGGCGGAGCGATTGGATGGATATTTTCTCATCGATATTCGGAGTTGATCAGCAAACTCGTCGTGATCAACTGCACTCATCCGAAGACGCTGGTTCGAGCCGTGTTTCATCTCGAAGACTGGCAGACCTTTCGAATTCCGTGGGTGCCGTTTTTCGAGATCCCGTGGCTCCCTGAAAACTTCATCGCCTCGTCGCTCGGTCGGAGCCTATTGAAGCTCTCTTTCACTATTCGCCAGGGCCGGAAAGGAGCGATGAATCTGGCGCTGGTGGATGAACTGGTGTCGCGTTTTCAAAAGGCCGACGACGCACGCTGGCCAATCGCTTATTACCGGCAGATGGTAAAGACTCAACTCCTGCCCGCGAGACGCGCTCGCCTTGAAGCGATTTATCGCAAGCCCATCACGGTTCCGACAACAATGGTATGGGGCATGAAAGACAGCGCGCTTTCGGCGAAGGTGGCCATAAAAAGCGCTCTGGACGCAGGCTGCGAGGTCGATTGGAGGCCCCTTCCCGGCGTTGATCACTTCGTGAGCCTCGAAGCTCCCGATTTGCTGGCGCTGGAGATCCGCCGCGTGCTTGGGCTCTCTTGAAACAATTTCGGCGACTGAAATAGCAAAAGAACGGGAGGCTGCGTGGGATTTCTCAAGACGCTGCACGATGCGATCTACGGCTTGATGAAAATCGAGCGCCGCTTCGATCCCTTCTTTCGCCCGCTTGTAGACGCGGTCTTTCAGGAGCCCCTCGCAAAGATAACGCAGGCATTCGTCAACCTGAGTCCGGCGGACGGACTGCGTCTGGCGGAAGAGAAAGAATTGCCGGGCGAGGCCGAATTCCTCGAATCGATCGTCTCCAGCATGGCCGCTTATATGCGCTCGCAATACGCTCCCGGCGGATTCGAACGCGGAGGAAATACAAAAACTCACGGCATAGTCCGGGGAGAATTCATCATTAGAGACGACCTGCCTGCCGAGATGCGGCAGGGAGTATTCGCGGAGCGTCGCAGCTTCCCGGCATGGGTGCGCTTCGCGGGTCCAGGTCCTGCCAGCCCTCCCGATATAGAAGACGTCGGCGTGTTGAGTATCGGGATCAAGCTCATGAGCGTGCCCGGTCCTAAGCTGCTCGATGATGAGAAATTCACTCAAGACTTCAGCGGCATCAGCACTCCGACCTTCACGACGCCCAATGTGAGGGAGAACGCCAAGCTTCAGGCCGCAATCGGAAGAGGGCTTCCATTGTTCTACTTCATTAATCCGTTCGATGCCCACCTGGTCGACGGAATCATGCAGGGGCTGTGGGCAAAGACACAGGGCAACCCTCTCGAATCGCGCTATTGGAGCTGTGTACCGTACCTTCTTGGAGAGGGCCGGGCTATGCAGTATTCAGTGCGCCCTCGCTTGAACTCGCGCACAAGGGTTCCACGCCTTCCGCTTCGCCCTTCAGACAATTATCTGCGCGAAGCGATGTCGGCGACCCTGGCGAACAGAGAAGTAGAGTTTGATTTCCTCATTCAAATGCAGACGGACGCCCGGCGAATGCCTCTTGAGAACGCGTCGGCGCGCTGGTCTGAAGCGCTTTCGCCGCCGATTCCAGCAGCCGTCTTGAGGCTGCCTCGCCAACAATTCGACTCAGCTAAACAACTGCGTTTCGCGAGCTGTCTTTCGCTCAATCCGTGGCATTGCACCGCCGAGCATAGGCCTCTTGGAAATCAGAACAGGGCGAGGCGCAGGATCTATCAGGAATTGTCTCGTCTGCGACAGTCGATGAATGCGACTCCTCATTACGAACCGACCGGCGACGAGACGTTTGATTAAGGGTTTGTCTACACCGGCTCGAGCAAATGCCAAGTTGCATCGTGACTCCGGCGTTTGCTAGTATCTCGCTTCGCATTTTCGGGTAGATGGGTAGTTCTGATCACCCGATTTTCATCGTTATTTTGCGTCAGCTCCTGAAGTCCCCGACTGTTCGTTAGAAAAATGAGCGAGGGGCGCTGCCGCAAGATCCGACCATAGGAACTGGGCCGCTCCGTTATTGCAGATGAGGGTCCGCGAGAGAAAGCGAAGCATTGCGCGGCGCTTTTGTGATCGGCATCTATAACATCGGAGAAGATGCATCGATCATAGGGCGGAATTTGTCTTTCGACGCATGGCCCGGGCAAACAGGGAAATAGCCAGTCAACGGCTCAGGAGGGAGACTTATTAGCAGCTATCAATCGCGAAGAGGATTCAGAGACAAGCGGGATCGCGGACCTTCCGTTCGCGTGAACGAACGCATAAGAGTCCCGGAGGTCCGCGTCATCGACGACGATGGGAAACAACTCGGCATAATGCGGCCGCTGGAAGCGCTGCAACTTGCCCGATCCAAGGGACTCGACCTCGTCGAAGTGGCTCCCCAGGCTCAGCCGCCGGTCTGCAGAATCGTAAATTTCGGCAAGTATCAATACGAGCAGAAAAAGAAGGCCAAGGAGGCGAAAGCCAAGCAAACCGTCATAACGGTAAAGGAAATCAAGTTTCGACCAGGCACCGACGAGCACGACTATAATTTCAAGAAGAATCATGCGGCGAAGATTTTACAGGACGGCGATAAGGTAAAAGCTACTGTTCACTTCCGCGGACGCGAGATAACCCATAAGGAACTCGGCTACTCGCTTCAAAAGCGGCTCGCCGTCGACCTCGCGGAAGTCGGCATCGTCGAGGTTATGCCGAAAGTTGAAGGGATGAATATGTTCACCATATTTGCTCCCAAGAAGAAGTGACAAGGAGAGAGAAATGCCAAAACTCAAAACACATAAGGGCGCGGCGAAACGGTTTCGCATTACCGCGACCGGCAAGATCAAACGGGGGCATTCGCATGCCCGGCACATACTTACCAAGAAGACTACAAAACGGAAGCGCCAGCTCGACATCGACGAGATACTCAAGCCCGCCGATGAAAAGCTTGTCGCCAGGATGCTTCCATACGGAAGAAAATAATCGCGCCATCATATATTCGCGCCGCTTTTGCGGCGCAGCCAATTAGGAGTTAGATATGCCTCGCGCAAAACGTGGAAACAAGAGACTGCTAAAGAGAAAAGGTATACTCAAGCTTGCACGCGGATATCGCGGCACAAAGAGCAAGCTTTACAGACACGCGAAAGAACAGGTCCAACGATCTCTGAACTTCGCTTTTACCGGCCGAAAACTGAAGAAGCGCGATTTTAGATCGCTGTGGATAGTTCGCATAGGCGCCGCGGCTCGCGCCAACGGCATCAGCTATAGCCAGTTCATGCACGGCCTCAAGCTGGCCAACATAACTCTCGATCGCAAGGTGCTGGCCGATCTCGCTGTAAACGAGCCCGCCGCCTTCGCCGAGATAACCGGAAAGGCGAAGGGGGCGCTCGATTCTTCTCGGGCCGCGTGATCGCGGAGAAGCCGGAACATGGAACAAAGCCTGAACGAGATTCGTGAGCAGTTCCACCGCGATCTCGATGCGATCACAACCGCGGAGTCGCTGGTCGCGATTAGAGACAAGTACCTCGGCAGAAAATCCGGACTGATCGCCGCTTCAAAGAAGAATATAGGCAAGCTCGGCGCGGACGAACGCGCCGAGTTCGGGCGGCAGGTCAACGAGCTCTCCAGAGAAGTCGAGACCGAGATCGAAAGACTCGACGTGGAGATTTCCGCCCGAAACGAAGAAGCCGCCCTTCTTCGCGAACGCGTAGATGTGACTCTGCCCGGAACCGGGGCCTCGGGAGGACACCTTCACCCGATCACGCTTGTTCGTCAACGTATCGAAGATATATTCGTTTCGATGGGCTACTCGGTCGAGGACGGCCCGGAAATCGAGACCCCCTTTTACAACTTCGACGCCCTGAACATCCCTCCCTCGCATCCCGCGCGAGACTCCGCTGACACCTTCTACGTGTCGGATACGCTCGCTCTCAGGACTCAAACATCGAATGTCCAAATTCACACGATGGAAAGGCAAAAGCCTCCGTTGAGGGTCATCGCCCCGGGACGGGTGTTCCGCAGGGATACCCCGGACCCGACGCATAATCCGATGTTCTTTCAAGTAGAAGGACTGAACGTGGATCGACATATTACGATGGCGGATCTCAAGGGCACGCTCACCAAATTCGTCGAGATGATGTTCGGAGTGAATCTTAGAACTAGATTCCGGCCTTCCTACTTTCCTTTCACCGAACCGTCGGCCGAAGTCGATTTCAGTTGCTACGTCTGCGATGGCGCCGGGTGCCGCGTGTGCAAAGGGACGGGTTGGATCGAGCTTGGCGGCAGCGGTATGGTTCACCCGAACGTGCTCGAGACGGTTGGAATTGACCCCGAAGAATTCTCGGGATTTGCATTCGGTCTCGGCATAGATCGAATGGCGGCGCTTATGTACGGCATAGACGATATACGTCTCCTTTACGAAAATGACGTCAGATTCCTCGAGCAGTTTGCCTAGCGCTCCGCCGGCTTCGACCGGCGGTTCCTCACTTTCCCTCATTGTTTTCAGATCCATACTAAAATACGTAAGAATCAGGAAGAGGATTACCGATCAATGAAGATCAGTTATCAGTGGCTGAAAGAGCTTGTGGCGCTGAGGACGACGCCGCAAGAGCTTGCGGAGAAGCTCACGATGGCGGGGCTCGCGGTGGATTCCGTGGAAGAGCACGGCGGCGATTTCATACTCGATTTCGATTTGACCTCCAACAGGCCGGACGCCCTCTCCCACTTCGGGATCGCTCGCGAAGCCGCGATCGTCTGCGGCGGTCGGCTAATCTCACCGCTCGTTGAACTGAGCGAGTCGTCGGAAACCGCAGAATCGGCGGCCGGTATTCAAATAGCCGAGCCAACTCTCTGTCCGCGTTACGCGGCCCGCCTTATCAAAGGAGTCAAAGTCGGCTCGTCTCCGAAGTGGCTCGTCGATCGATTGGAAGCGATTGGTCAGCGTTCGATCAATAATATTGCTGATATCTCAAACTATGTAATGTTTGAAATGGGCCAGCCCACGCATGCTTTCGATCTTCACACATTAAAGGGACGGCGCATCATCGTGAGGCGAGCTCAACCCGGAGAGATATTGAGAACGTTGGATGGGGTTGATCGAACGTTGTCGCCCGAAATGCTCGTGATCGCCGATGCCGAACGCGCGGTCGCGGTCGCCGGCGTGATGGGAGGCGAAGAGACGGAGATCAGCTCGGCTACCACTGATGTGCTCCTCGAAAGCGCCTATTTTGATCCGGATTCCGTGCGACACACTTCGCGCGAGCTTGGATTGACTACGGAAGCATCTTATAGGTTTGAGAGAGGCGCCGATTTTGATGCGGCGGTTCGCGCGGCTGACAGAGCGTCTCGATTGATAGCCGAAATAGCGGGCGGCGTCGTTTTGCAAGGCGTGTTAGACGAATATCCTGCGCCGATAACGCGTACGCCGGTTCCGCTTCGAGAAGCGAGAATCGAGCGTCTGACAGGTCTAAAGGTCGAGATCGAGCGCGCGGCTGAGATTCTGACCGCTCTGGAATTCAGAGTCGAGCTGCTCAAAGAAAGATACGAGCTGCTGGCGCTGCCGCCGTCGTTCCGCATCGACGTCTCTCGCGAAGAGGATCTCGTGGAGGAGGTCGCGAGACACATCGGCTACGAGAAAATCGCTCTGACGGTTCCTGAATGGTCGGGTACGGGAGCATACCTCGCCGGTGAAACCATTCGCCGCGGTCTTCGACGGGAGCTGCTTTCATCGGGTTTTGATGAAGCAATCTCATTTAGCTTCGCCGCGGGCGAGCGGGACCGTCTGTTCAGGAGCTCAGAAACCGATACACCGACGATAACCAACCCGATAGACGCCAATGAGACCGCGATGCGCGGCTCGCTCATCACCAGGCTATTGGAATCGATTCAGGGAAACTTCAATAAGGGCACAAAGGATGTGAAGCTGTTTGAAATCGGCCGCGTATTCGGCCGCGTGGCTGCCGATGGACGACCACAAGAGAGGGAGCGGCTGGCGCTGATCATGACGGGCATGGCCGAGCCCGGAAGCTGGCGAGAGAAGCAGCAAATAGATTTCTTTGATCTCAAAGGCGCGGTCCAAAGTGTGATGCAATCGTCAAACGTCTCTGGCTTTACAATCGAAAGGGCCAGTGTAGAATACCTGCATCCTGGACAGTCGGCGGCGCTGATTAAGGACGGCCGGCAGGTAGCGATGTTTGGCCGGTTGCATCCCCGGATTGCGGCGCTGTACAAGTTTCGCCAGGCCGTGTTCGTAGCCGAGCTCGAGCTTGGCGAGCTTCTGGAGACGGCCGGCCATCAGATTCGTTACCGGGGACTGCCAAGATTCCCAGCCTCATCGCGTGATGTTTCGGCGCTCGTGCAGGACGACGTTTCATGGCGAGACATCGAAGAAACTATCTCCGATCTCGGGTTCGGGGAAATTGAATCGGTCAATGTCTTTGATGTGTACGCGGGTCGCGGTATACCGGAAGGGAGCCGGTCACTTGCTTTCAGGATCACTTATCGCAGCCAGGATGCGACGCTTACGGACGAGCAGGTCAACCTGATGCAGGAGAAAGTGAAGGAAGCTCTCGAAGGACGGCTTAAGATTCAACTTCGATGAATCGCGCGGTCGCGGATGCTATGATCGATCACTGGAATCCGATTAGAGCGGTGGAGGTCGAGTGAGCGCAACGTACGGGCTCGAGAAACTCTCACATCTCGAAGACAAAATCTATCGCACTGTAGAGCAATTCAAGCGCGAACGGAATCAGCGCGAAGCGCTGGAGCGGGAACTCGCCGGCCTTAGACGCGAATTAATCGAAGTGCGCGATGAAAAGGTGCGGCTTGAGGCTCAAACCGAACGCCTGATAAGCGAACGAGAAACGATCAAGCAGAAAGTGGAAGCGATGCTCGAAGCAATCGCCATACTGGAAAGCGAAGAAGAGTAGGAGAGAGGCAATCGGCAGTCAGCGATCCGCGGTGAGCTTTCAGTGATCAGCAGTCAGTGATCAGCTATGAGCTTCAGCAAACAGCTTTTTAGTTACAGCTTCACCGGACGATGTCAGCTACGGATCAACACGATGACTCTTGTATTCGAGGATCATCGTTAGCCATAAACCAACGCGCTGACACCCGGCGCCTGGAGACCTGTTTTGGAGGCGTATGGCGGCAATGCCAAATCAATCCATCAAAGTAGTCATTTACAATCAGACCTACACGCTGCGAAGCGATCACGATCCGGCGTACATTCAGGAACTGGCCGCCTATGTCGATGAGCGGATGAATGAAATCGCCAGCGGCAGCATGACTGTGGACTCACTGCGAGTGGCGATACTCGCGGGCATTCAGATTGCCGATGAGCTGCACCAATCGCGCCGAGAACTGAAAGACACCGAGCAGGAGGTCGCCGAACGGAGCACGAAATACGCGGAGCTGCTTGATCAATTCCTACGCGCGGAGATGAACGGCGACGGCGTGTAGAGCAAATAGTGTTGAGCCTTCAAATTGATCCGAGCAACGAGAAGCTAGTCTTCTTTGGGAGGCTCCCCGCCGCTTGAATCATTATCTGCTTGAATCATGTATTGACCCGCTCTGAATCGGTCGTGTAATATCCAACGCGGTAGAGGGCTTCTACGAAGTGCGTGATTGTATTATTGATTTTTTACCAACGTTATGACACCGGGGGCCAGGTATAGTTCTGGCACGTGCATGCCCCGCAATGTCGGGGACGCTAACGCCAGTGCTCAGGTCACCCACCTGTTGAAAAACAGGTCTAAAAGTCAGTAATGCACACGGCCGAGCGGTTGCCCTCACTGCCTTCATCTTTTTAAGTTCTGATCCGTCCCAAAAATGTTGAGTTCATTTCTGTCGTCTCTAGAGATTAATGTGTCACTCTACCTCGGCTATTTTGCGCGAACATTTGTATCGATAGATTGCAGTTGAATTGAAGCCGCGTCGCTGATTTCTTTACTCAGAGGATCGATGAAAGTCATTGCCATTGGAGATGTAGTCGGTAGACCCGGAAGAACCATCCTCTGCGAATCCGCAGCTCGGCTCAAAGATCAGTACGAAGCGGAATTCTTAATAGCCAACGTCGAAAACGCGGCTTCAGGCGTAGGCATTACTCCCGTCATTGCCGATGAGATCCTTGAAGCAGGCGTCGACGTGATGACCTCAGGAAATCACATCTTCGACAAAAAAGAAGTAGTGCCATACATACAGAGTCAGCCAAGGCTGTTGAGGCCGGCGAACTACCCGCCCGATACGCCCGGCCGGGGTCTCTGGGTCGGCTCAACGAATTCGGGAACCCAGGTCGCAGTCATCAATATTCAAGGCCGAGTCTTCATGCCTCCCAATGACTCGCAGTTCAAGATAGTAGACCAGATCGTCAACGAACTGTCCGGACGCGTGAAGGTAGTCATCGTAGATCATCACGCTGAAGCAAGCTCCGAGAAGATCGCTATGGGCAGGTTTCTCGATGGCAGAGTGTCCGCGGTTGTTGGCTCACACACACACGTTCAAACGGCGGACGAGCAGATTCTGCCGGGTGGAACGGGCTATATCACGGATCTCGGAATGACCGGTCCGCACGACGGAATTATCGGTGTTAAGTCCGAGCTTGTGCTTGCTCGGTTCCTTCGCGCACTCCCGGTGCGATTCGAAACTTCGACGGGCGCCGGCGTACTTCACGGCGTCGTTATCGATATTGATGAGAGAACCGGAAAGGCGTCTGCGATTGAACGGCTTGAAGTCGGAGCCGCTGGTTAATCCAACCCTGAAAAGGGGCGACCTGAGCCGTCGAATCCAGGTCGCTCTCCCCAAGTTTGCTCCGCCCAGAATACTTCCCAAGTCACCCAGCCTTAGCTGCTCTCCTGATGCGACGAACCTGCCGGCGTCTTGAGTCCTCTGAAGCCAATTGTAAGCTCGCGGAAGCTCTCTACTCTTCGCGCCTCTCAACCAAGTCGCTACTCGAGGCGGATCATTGTTTCAGGCATCTTTCAATTGCCTGATCTATCACGTTCACGGCGAAGTCTGCTTGGTCGCGTTCGATTATCAGCGGCGGAGACAAGCGAATTGTTGATTCACCCGCCCCCAAAAGAACCAGTCCATGATGGAAACAGTCCACGACGACGCGATCTCTCAGCTCCGGCCAAGGTTCCATCGTTCCGCGGTCTTTCACTAACTCTACGCCGATCATAAGCCCCAGCCCTCTCACATCAGCTATGCAGGAGTGCTTTTCTTTTATCTCTTGCAGCCGATCGAGCAAATAAACACCAAGCACCGCCGCATTGTCGATCAGGCCGTTCTCAATCAACTCGAATATTTTGAGCGAGGCCGCAATGGCGACTGGATTTCCTCCGAAGGTCGAAGCGTGGGCTCCGACGTGCCAGTTCATTAAGTCTGCGCGAGCCAGCGTGACGCCAAGCGGAAGTCCTCCGGCGATCGCCTTCGCCATGCAGATGATGTCCGGCACGACGCCCGAGTGGCCGACTGCCCACATTTTTCCGGTTTTTCCCATACCTGACTGCACTTCGTCCAGAATCAGCACGATTCCGTGTTCGTCGCATATTCTTCGAAGCTCTGGAAGGAAATCCGGTGACGGGACGATATAGCCGCCTTCTCCCTGAACCGCCTCAACGACGATGGCCGCGCAGTCCTCGGGCGGAACCGTAGTCTTGAACAAGCTCTCTTCAATGTAACGGACGACGCACTTGCCGGCGCTCTCGCCTGATCGGCGGTCGAGCGGGCAGCGTAACGGGTTTGCATAAGGTACGTGAGTGACATCCAAAGCCTGCGGACCAAATCCGCGCCGCTGCGTTGCTCGCGAAGCCGTCAACGAGAGCGCTCCGAAAGTTCTGCCGTGAAACGCTCCGCGAAATGCTATTAGCTTGCTGCGGCCCGTTGAATAAATCGCCGCTTTGACGGCGCCCTCGATTGCTTCCGCTCCTGAATTACTATAGTGGACGCGCTTCAAATGACTGCCGGGAGTCACCTGATTTAATTTTTCGGCGAGCTCCGTCATTTGTGGATAGTAGTAATCGGTTCCGCAGATGTGTGTGAACTCGCGGGCCTGACGGGCTATGACTTCTGCTATCTCCGGATTGCCGTGCCCTACGGCGGCTACGGCCACGCCGGCGTTGAAATCGAGGAAGATATTTCCATCGACATCTTCAATCAGGGCGCGAGCGCCGCGCTTCATTACAAGCGGATAAGGCCGTGTGTAAGAAGGCGAGATATAGCGATGATCTTTTTCGAGGACCTCTTTCGCTCTCGGTCCTGGTAAATCGGTAATAATCTCCGGCAGCTTCGCCTCGGTAAGTGTCTGCATAAGTCCTCCATAGGTCGGTTAGAAAATGAATGAATCGACAAAAAGGATGCAGAAGAATGCCGAGGCTATTAATCTCCGAAGAGGTTTGGGCGAGTAGAGACGGGAGTATGGCTCTTGTAGAAATTCATGGAACGGTGTCCTTTGGAGCTGACCTCCATCTTAACATTCGGGGAGAAGCTCTATCAAACAAAGCTCTATCAACGCTATCAAACGAGCTCTATCAAACGAGCTCTATCAAAGAATGCCGCCTTTGATTGAAAGATGGCCCGTAGTCTCAAGCATCGGTAGAATGCTGAACCGCGGGGCCCTGCGTCAGCGGGCCTATTCTATTGTCGAAGGAGATCATAACTTGACCTGGAAGCCCGAAGTGGAAGAGATAAAGCGACGCGTGAATCTCGCCAAAGAGATGGGCGGTGAGGCCAATGTCGCCCGCCAGCACGCGGCTGGAAAGCTGACTGTGCGCGAGAGAATTGACCGGCTGCTCGATCCCGGCTCGTTTCATGAAATTGGAGCGCTTGCGGGCAAGGCAACTTATGAAAACGGCAAGCTGGCTTCTTTTACTCCCTCGAATTTCGTGACCGGAACGGGACTCATTGAGGGTCGCCGTGTAGTGATCGGCGGAGACGACTTCACCGTCCGCGGAGGCGCTGCCGACGCGCGCATCGGCGACAAAGCGGGATTCGGAGAACGGCTCGCGCTCGAGCTCAGACTTCCAGTGGTTAGACTTGTCGACGGAACCGGCGGCGGCGGCAGCGTCAAAACGCTCGAGACTATGCAGCGCACCTATGTGCCAGCCAATCCTTCGTGGGACGTCGCGGTTGCGCTGCTTTCTGAAGTCCCCGTCGTCGGGGCCTGTCTGGGATCGGTCGCCGGGCTCGGAGCCGCTCGCGTTGTGACCTCGCACTTCTCACTTATGGTCAAGGGAACGAGTCAACTCTTTGTCGCGGGCCCTCCCGTCGTAGAGCGAGGAGTAGGCGAGTCGGTTACCAAAGAACAGTTGGGCGGCTCTCACATTCAGTCGCACGGAAGCGGAGCCGTAGACAACGAAGTCTCGTCAGAAGAAGAGGCATTTGACCAGATTCGCCGCTTCCTCTCCTACCTTCCGTCGAGCGTCTGGCAGGCGCCGCCAAGACAAGTTCCGAACGATGACAGCACGAGGCGGGAAAAGGAGCTGCTCTCTATCATTCCTCGAGACAGAAAGCGCGGATATGACGTGCGGAGACTGATCGGTCTCGTGGTCGACAAGGGTTCATTCTTCGAAATGGGAAGATACTACGGACGGCCGCTTGTCGCGGGTCTAGCGAGATTGGACGGCTTTCCTGTGGGCGTGATCGCAAGCGACCCGATGCACGGGGGCGGCGGGCTTGATGCCTCTGCCAGCGACAAGATGATCAGGTTGATTGACACCTGCGATACGTTTCATCTGCCAGTCGTGAACTTCGTCGATCAGCCCGGATTCCTCATTGGCAGCGCGGCCGAACGGGCAGGAACGATTAGGGTCGGTTGTCGTGCGCTGGCCGCTGTATATCAGGCCACAGTTCCCTGGGTCTCGATCATCTTGCGCCGTGTGTTCGGCGTCGCTGGCGCGGGCCATGGGAATGCGCAGGGCTTGAATCTCAGATACGCCTGGCCTTCCGGTGACTGGGGCTCATTGCCCATAGAAGGCGGTGTTCAAGCCGCATATCGCAGGGAAATCGAAGCGTCGCCTGATCCTGCTGCCCGCCGCCAGGAAATCGAAGACACTCTCAACGAATTGCGCTCGCCGTTCAGGACTGCCGAAGCCTTTGGAGTCGAGGAGATTATTGATCCACGAGACACGCGGCCAATTCTGTGTGACTGGGCCCCAATGGCTTATGAGGTTGTGCGCACTCAGTTGGGGCCGAAGCGCCGCGGCTGTAGGCCGTAGTCGGCAGAGCTGGATATCTGAGCTTTCCGTCGCCGTTCATATCCGAAGGCGAAAATGTCGATCCAATAGTGGAGTCTTTCTCGTATCGTTTCTTTGAGAATTGAAAGAGACTTGCTTAAGACAATATGAGTCGCGCCAAAACTTTCACCGGGAATGAAGCTTCAAAAATAGAGCCCTTGTCGCCCGTCCGCGGCAGGCGCAGGAAGCTCGTGCTCACCGCGGCCGCGATAATGATAATTGGCGTGCTCTGGGCGGCGTACGATTTGTATGGGCCGCGCTCCACAAATCTTCGATCCTTCGATCCGGACGAGCTGGCCCGTATCGAGACGGATATGTGGCGAGCTTATTACGCTCGTCAGCGCGTCAGGCTCTTCAATCAGATGACCGAGCTGATGCGCACCCAGTACAACTTCCCGTTTCTTCGATCCAACTCAGCGGCGTACGATGCCGCAAAAGCGGCCTTCGTTTTCAAAGATGGGCACAGCCGCTCCGACTATGAGAAGGCCCTTCCCAATTTGATCAGCTTCTATTCAGCGATTAGAAAAATCGCGCATGCCGACTTTGACGTAAATCGCGCGGCCCGATTCGAGCTCGAATGGTGGATAGTTCATCGCGAACGGCAGCGCCATCCACCTGGTGACCTGGCTCGGGCCCTGGCCGAGTTGCCTGCTGAAATCTATGGAGTGCCTGCCGAAAAATTGATGGAACACGCTCGACTCCGGGCTGAGGCGATGACTATTCGTGATGACAAAGCTGAGGAGGGCGGACTCACGGAAAGTGACTGGAAGAGAATCGACGACCTGCTCCACAAGTCATGGCGCTCGCTGCATCAAGTGGTCAACGAATAATGCGTGGGGTTTGCTTGAATACTATGTTCCGTTGCTCTCATCACCGTCGGGTAGGAGATCCGGAAAGAGCAGAGGGTCTTCTGATTGGGGCAGCCTGGTCGATCGATCCATGATTGCCAGTTCTTCGATTTCCTCGCCGGTGGCCGCTCCAAGCTCTCGGAACCGCCGCGCGGCGACAAGAACCCGGCCTTCGAGCGAACCTACCGCTTTGTTGTAGCCGTCGACTGCTCTATCAAGCCCTTTTCGTATTTCGCTGAAATGCCCGGTGAGCGTCCGAATCCGGTCGTAGAGATCGCGCCCGAGCTTGCGAATTTCCAGGGCGCTTTTGGCGAGCCGCTCCTGGCTCCAACCATATGCGACGGCCTTCAAGAGAGCGATGAGCGTAGTCGGCGTCGCCAGGATAACGTTCAAATTCACGCCGAATTCAATAAGGCTCGGATCCTGTTCGAGCGCGGCGCTGTAGAATGATTCTCCCGGCAGGAACATGAATACGAACTCAGGGGTTCCCGCGAACTGCTCCCAATAGCCTTTCGAGCTCAACTGCATCAGGTGTGTGCGAACCTGCCCCGCGTGTTCCCTGAGCTTCAGCGACCTTATCTGGTCGTCATTCGTTTCACACGCATCGAGATAAGCCTGCAGAGGTGTCTTTGCGTCGACGACGATGATCTTCTCGTTTGGAAGCTTGACGATCATATCCGGCCTGAGCCGTCCTTCATCTCCGTTCACGCTTTCCTGTTGAACGAAGTCGCAGTATTCAACCATTCCGGCGAGCTCGACAGCCCGCTTCAAATGCATCTGTCCCCAGGCTCCTCTCACGGTTGGACGTCGAAGCGCCTTCACCAGGTTCGCGGTCTCCGCCTGCAATTGACTCTGAGTTCCCGCCAGGGACCGAACCTGCTCGGTGAGCGATGAGTAAGCCGCCGTTCTGGCAAGCTCAATCTGGCGAACGGCGCCGTCGACTCTTTCGATCGACTCTTGAGCGGCTGAACCAACTGCGCTATCGCCGCCTGTCGCGCTTCGAGATCGCCCCTGGAGGCCGTCTGGACGTTTTGCAAAGTCCTGGTAGCAAGATCGAGAAAGGCCCGATTGTTCTGGTTCAGCGCCTCGGCGGATGCGGCTTTGAATGCATCGGACAACTTCGCGCTGGCGAGATCAAGGATTGCGCCCTTTTCCTCCGCGGCTTTTCGCTCTTCTCCGAGCCGGGTTTCGAGCTCCGTTATACGCACCTTCAATGCGCCGCTGTCGGAAAGCAATCTTTCAGCGAGGCGAGATTTGTCGGTCAACTCGGCTTCCAGAGCCATTATGCGGGAGTTGCGCTCCTCGGCTGCCGAGCGCCGTGCTGACTCAAGCAGCAGCTCTTCGCGGAGCCTCGCGGTTTCAGAGAGGCTTTGATCCAGACCGCTCTTGATCTGGAGCAGCTCGCGTTCCCTGTTTGTGACGCGCTCTGTTAACGCGGCGAGTTGGGAACCGGCCTCCTGTCTGGCTCGATCATACTCGCGAGCAGCCCTTGATCGCAGAATGAGCCAGGTGAAGGTCGCTCCGATCGCGAGGCCCACGAGAGTCGCAAGAATTAGATTAATCTCTCCCATTATCGAGCAACGATTCTACGCTTTGCACCTCAGCGTCTCAACGATGAATGACGGGCGATGAAAGAGGGGCGCTGCTAATGTGCGGGTAAGAACGTGAAGTGAGCTTACTGATATTCGCGAATGTTCGGTGGGGTTTTACCTGCTCCAGCGGCGCTCTTTCCAAGGGTGATACTTCGCCCCTGCTTGCGGGGCAATCAATCTCAGCCTTGACCTGCTCCAGCGGCTCTTTCCAAGGGTGATACAGGTCTTCGAGGATATATACACCGAATCGTGGGCGTAATCAGGCAGCAAGTTACAACCTTGAGAGAAACTCTGCGGCGAGCGCCGCCGCAGTCAGGCGCCGCTCGTCCGCGTAATCAGGCAGCAAGTTACAACCTTGAAGAGACAGCTTGCAGGACATCGTGAATGCGGCGAATGCGGCGGCGAAACTCGGATGCTGCGACTCGTATGTTGGTCGTGTCCTAATCTTGTGTTGCTGATTCGAATCAACGACGTCGAGCAGCAGCGTGAAGCCGGAACGCTTGGAATGTGGGCCAAGATTGGGCACCGGATTGGTACCGGATGTACCGGATGTTTGACGCTTGAAACGGCAGTCGGCTAATATGCGAGCTTCGGATTTTGAAGTATTGCTTCAAAAATCCGCAGAGAATTGTGGGCCGTTAGCTCAGGTGGTAGAGCAGCTGGCTTTTAACCAGCGGGTCGCAGGTTCGAGTCCTGCACGGCTCACTTAAGATTCTAGCGCTTAGGCTGCCGAAAGAGGCCTTTTCTTTCGTCTACAGTTTCGTCTACAGGTACAACCAGACTTCTGCGGACGAAGAGATAAAAGCGACAGAGAAACCAATGGAAATTTGATTAAGCGAGCGCTGTTGCGGATAAGTTGCAGAGCAGAGCGGGTCTATCAGCGGTAGCCTACCTCACTACGTCTCTTGCCTGATTGAGGGGCGCTGATCCAGAATCTACTGAGCTTTTGTAGTTGGAATAAAACACTGTGCCTGGACGGTTCTGCCCGCTGGTCGTGTCCACAGCTTCGTAGGCCGACTGGGTCAGCAAGCGACTCGATTTGTCGAAGAACAATGTCAAACCTCAAGTCATTCGGCCACTCACCACGTCAGCCGGCCAGCGAACATGACTACGATTTGAGGTAGGTTATGATCAGAGCGATGATGGCCACAATTAGTGCTATTACCGCCACGATATTATTGAACCGCGCTCGCTTTGCCGCGGCCGTGTCCTTAGCGGCCGCGGCATCCGCCCGACGCTTTGCATCGGCCTCCCACCGCCCTGCGGCGTTTCCGAACTCAGAAATCACATCGGCGATGTCGTTTAACCGCTCATTCGTTGTGTGCTGAGGGTCCGGTATGTAGGGGATGTGCAACATCGAAGAGTCACGAATGCTGCGGAGACTGTCGGCGATCTGGGAGTTGAGTCCAGTAAAGGCTGAGAGATCGGGAACCATTATCTTCGACAGGCTTTCCGAAAGATCAGCCATCGCGCTTTCTGTGGCTTCGCTCTGCGCTTTGCAGTGGGTGCCAACGAGTCGCTGGAGATAGTCAATGTTGCTCTCTTGGGCATCTCTGGGAAGGTCGAGCGGCTCCTGTTTCACCTCAACGCCTTCGCCGTCTTCGGTTTGAACCGATTCAAAAGCGAGTCTGCGTGGGTCCTCGAAGAAGTATGTATGGTGGATGAGAAACTGCCCGGCAATCCCTTCAAGCTCCTTGTCTGATAACAGACTGAGTTGCTTTGCCATCATGTGCTCGCCCCTGTGCCGCAGGTTGTCCGGGTTCTCTGCGGCGGCGGTTACCGAAAGTAAGCAGAGCATAAAGTCGCGCGGGGTATTCTGTCGCCGGAGAAAGTGAGTTTCTAATGCGGACAGTCCGCGCCTTGTGGTCGCCCTCCACATTCGAATGCGGCCTAACGCCTGGCTTTCGACTGTAAAGGCATATTTGTTTTCAAAGCTGTCAATATCCGGCATGAGGTGTCCTCCTGGGCGTCAAAAAGGGATAGACGCTGAATCCACGCTAAACGTGACAGCTCATTGACTGCGCCTGCGCGCGCGCTGCCGGGTTCTCGGATAGCGAAATACAAACTCCCCTCGCAAAATGACGAATAGCACAACGGCCAGCAGCGCTCCCAGCGGGCCGTAGGTCTTGAGTGTCGTGAGAATCAGATCCACACTCATTTCACTCTCCCTGTTTTGGAACTATTCTGAGTCGCTTGCGGCGCCGACTATCGGCATCCTCTTTTTTGCGGCGATCCTTATCCTCGCTGATCTCGCGAGCGTACGGAGTTGCCGCTTTGATGAGGCCGTCGAAGTGATACTCGTTGGCTCTCTGGCCGTTCGAGGCATCGTAGCGCGGGACGCGGCGTATGAGCCCGTCCTTCTCCATTCGGGCAATGCGCCGCCGGACGGTACTCTCGTCAATACCCATGCACTCGGCAATTGAATGCTTGGCTGGGTATGGGAGCGTCTCCTTTTTCCACCAGTGCTTGACGATGTGTAAAATGATGTTCAGGTCTATTGCGTCAAGTCCGAGCGCCTTCTGCTTATCAAGAAAGACCTGCGGTATGGCGGTCCAGCCTGGCTTAATAAGAGCGGCCGTCCATTTCTCTTCAATGGCTCGAACGTTGCGTCCTTTCGGTTTCTGCTTCTTCGGTAGGGCGATCATTAAACCTCCTCCTGCTCTTGCGAGTTTTTGGTATGCGCCATCGCAAAGGTAAGGGCAAACAGTATTCAAAGTCAATCGGGGGGAGGGGGGCACTGGGGCCTAGTTCCCCGGGTGCTACCGCCTCGGGAGCGGGAGGGCAAGAGGGGACAGGGATGCATAGGCCCGGACGCCTTACGAAGTAGTATTAAGGAGAACAGGAGAGGGCACGGGTGATTTATCGAAAATGCACAGGGAGCCACAGCTAGTGCCTCCCTCGCGCAATTTCGTTAAACATGCTGAGGAATCATACAGGATGCATTAGCCGGGGGGGGCGTGCCTGCCTAGGGGATAGAAGAAAAATAGGTCCTTCCTTGTCATAAATTTAACTTAATTTGACTTAATAATTCAGTATGTGCGAATCTCTCTCTAGTCCAGGGTTATCTACTTCGGGTTTTACCTGGACTGGTTGTGGGCTGTCAGGTAGGCCCGAATGTTTGATAATCATTGACTGTTGCGATCTGAACTCAGATCTCGCAAGAAGGCTCTCGGCGGGTGAAACTCTTTCCGAGATGATGTCAGAACTCCACTACGGGATTATGGCAGAAGTAGAAGGTTTCGCAAGAGAACTTCTAAATACACTTCAAACGACGATAGGAGAAACTATGATCAACACAGATCAGAACGGACTTAAGCACCAGCCCACAACCAACACCCTTCTCGCACCTCAAGAATCCCGGAATCCGGCTAGCCCCTTGACACGCTGACCAGCGTGGCCATATATAGCTCTCCATCCCGTAACAGTATCTTCCGACTCCCCAATGAAGGGAGAAAATCATAATGGAGGATTATCATCGATCTCGGAATCGACGCTTGCCCAGAACCGGATTCCGTGCCCCATGCTCCACTAAAGCGCGCACTACGGGGCCAGCCATTTCACTCCATCAACTCCATTGCCGCTAACCCTCCTTAAGAGTCCGTCTACGAATCGCCGAACAATTCTTCGATCGTCATTCCCAATGCATGCGCGAGTTTCTGTCGAAGTTCTGGCGAGCGCCGTTTTTTCCAGATGCAATAGGAGAGGGCGGATCGGCTGGTCCCAAGATCCTCAGCAGCAGCTTTTATGGTCTGCCATTTCTTAAGTACCTCGAATTTGATTTCTAGTGATGTCATCGGACATTCCTTTCTTCAATCAAAAAAGAGCTTCTGTAGATATCGTTCCGCGGTCGTGATCCTCACGATGCGAGTTAGCCTTTCCGCGTATCGCTATTGGCTACATCGAAGAAACCAAGAAGCGGCGAGCCGGTGACGCTTCCGAGCAAGCCGCCTGCCGCGCACCCATAAGCTAAACATCAGACAAGCTGAGGACTACCTTTTCTTGGCGTGCTTCGTGAACTTCCATTGTGCACGTTCAGCCACGCAGGTGTGTGTGAACGGAATGCAGGCCTTGACGCAATTCTGCATGGGCCGCCGCGCTATCTTCGGGCCGGATTTGCCCTCTTCTATCATCCGGCGGAGAGAAATCATCAGAACCATGATCCGCTCGGTGTTATCGGGAACCTCTCTAATTGACTTGTCAAATAACTCGGGCCACTTCTTATTTAGCCACTTCTCTTGCTTCGCTTTCCGTTTCTTGTCTGGCATACTTCACCCGTTTCATAGTAGTGATTTGCCGGAACGGACCGCTTATCCTTGCCGGCGACGGCCCATTCCAGTGCTGGCCATCGGGCTGTCTGCCCGTGGCTTTTGGCGTTCTGAATGTAACGTAAACACATTAAGTTTCTCAATGTGTTTTTAGCCTGCGATGAAAGTTGACCCGAAGAAACTCGTCACACCAACTGAAGCAGCAAGGATTCGCGGCGTGTCGATTCAGGCAATCAGTCAATTGATAAAGCGAGGAAGCTTGAAGACAGTGGAGATAGGTGGAAGATTCTTTCTCAACCGCGATGAGGTGGAGACCTTTGAGCCGAGCAAAGGCGGCCGGCCGAAGAAAGAGCGCCGAGACACTTCCAAGAGGCCCGCAAATCGAAAACGTCCGCCTGAGTCGTAACTTCGCCTCCAATAGAGTGCGATCAACAGCTCTGATGTCCTGACGCACAAAGGTGAGAGAACCAGTCGAGCGCTGTTATCTGTACCTACTCGATTGCCTCAATCAGAGGAACGGCACGGTGCGCATCAACGCGTTGGAGGCCAGCCCGCGCGGAGAGAAGTTGCGGTCAAGGGTCGGCTGTAGTTTGGCCGACTTGCATGGCCCTTGACGGCAAGTTCTCGCAGCGCACAATTGGCCGACAAGGTTGATGCGGCTGGTGATCATTCCAATGTGTCGCCGAACTTTTCTTCTTTACTGGTCTGAGCGCATTATTGGAATCTGTTGGTCAAGGGCGCAAACGAAGCCAAGAATTGACAATTTCTGCTATAGTCGCTTACCGTTGATGAACGAGATAAAAGACGCTATGAACGTAGCCTTAACACCAGAGCTTGAGAAAATCGTACAGGAAAAGGTAGAGAGCGGTCTCTATGCATCCGCCAGTGAAGTGGTTCGCGAGGGCCTTCGGCTTTTGAAAGAACAAGATGAACTCAAGCGGATTCGTTTAGAGCAACTGAGACGCGAGATTGCAATCGGAATCAAACAGGCGGATCGCGGCGACTTGATAGCAGGCGATAGAGTTTTCAAGAGGATTCGCTCCCACCACAAACCAAGAACCACCCTGAAAAAGTGAAGCGCCTCTCCTTCACATCACAAGCAGAGCAAGACTTAGTCGATATCTACGACTATATCGCCGATGATAATCCTCGAGCTGCAATACTGGTCATGAATCAGCTTGAGAAGCGATGCAAGAGTTTGCGCCTCCAACCCAAAGTCGGGCGCGAACGAAACTACATAGCACCAGGTCTCCGGAGTATCACTGAGAGTCACTACGTCATCTTCTATCGTCTGATGCCAGATGAGATTCAGGTCATCCGCGTGCTCCATGGCGCTAGAGATGTTGAAAGACTCCTTGAGTGATTTAGATTCGGCACGGAGCATGGCAAGGCAGCGCGGCCTGCTTTTTGAAAGAGAGGTTTGCGAAATCTTCACCTATTCGTAAATTTGCCATATCCGTGTCGAGTCTCTTTCATCCGAGATTTCTCATTATCGTAAACAATCCGTTTTGCGTTGGGCACGGGATTGAGCCTCCGCTGTACAAAAATCAACTGAGAACGGCATACCCTTGTTTTGCAGCTCTTGAACGGTGTCCGGCGTCGAGCTGATAGAAAGGAAAGGTGGATATAAGAATTTGATAGGCGGAGTCATGCCGATTAGCGCGATAGCACGCTGATGGCACTCCAGCTTCGTCATCTCCTCGGTGTACTTGCCCGGAAGCTCGGCCTCGGCCTGCTCTACAGCGTGAGCTTTCGGCAGGCGTGCGCAAACTATGAAGGGGATCGATAGTCAGCGAAGCCCCTGAACAGGAGAATGTCGAGGGCGACATTACGTTCGATCTTGGCCCAGCCGGCGGGCGTAGGCATCAAGTGGCCGCAAGTTTGGCACTCGTAGAGGCCACTCGGCCAATGTAGATCTGTTTTCCTTCAAGCTCAGGAAAGTTATTAAACGGAGGCTCGCCCACCGGTACCGGATAGGTCGTTATCCGACGCGCCAAGTTCTGGCCGCTGCAGTGCTCGCAGGCGGCCGGCTTACCGGATTTTCTTTTTGTCGGCATGAGCAAGGTCGCCCCACAGCCTTCCTAAAAATCACGCGCCGCGCTCAGGGGCCGGACTCAGGCGGCGATGCCATCTGAGAATCACGCCCCCGCGCTCAGGGGCCGGACTCAGGCGGTGATGCCTTCTGAATCACGCGCGGCGCTCAGGCGCTCGGACTCAAGCGGCGAAGCTGGACTCTAGCAGGGTGTCCAGGTAGTTCCAAGGAAGCCATCGAGCAGGGGCTCGGGCCACCTGTTGAGGGTGGCGCTGTAGCTGGGTCAGATAATCGAAGGCGTTGGCGCCACACAATTCAGTCGTGTAGATCAGGCTCATGAACAGGTCACCGACGCGGGCTCCGTTTTGCGTGCGATAGAATAGGCTGTTATTCCGATGTAAAACAGCTTTCTTGAGCGCCCTCTCGACGATGTTGCTGGTGAGGGGCGCATTCTCCTGGCGCAGGAACAACGTCAACGCTTCCCAGTGATTGAACAGATACTGAATAGCTTTGCCCAGACCGGAGTTGGGCTCGACTATACGCTGGTCGAACTGCTGGTTGCACTAGGCATTCAGTTTGTCCATCAGCGGTTGGCTGTGCTGCTGATGATAGGTGAGCCGCTGGCTGGGATTCATCTCGAGCCGGCGCGCCAGTTCGTCGTTATGAAAGACCTTTTGGAAATCTCCAGCACCCAGCGGCAGTGATCAGGAAAGGCGCCGGCCACGTCGACAAAGTGGCGCCGGGCGTGGGCCAGACAGTTGCCCAGGATCACCTTGAACTCGCCGGGCGCGTTGCGTGACAGCGCATCGCACATCTGAATGGGCGGCCCAAGCTCCTCATTACGCTGGCGGAGCAGGTCGGCCAGATTCTCACCCGCGTGCTGGCGCCCGGTAAAGAAGAGCGCGATGCGGTGGGAGCCGTAGATACTCACAATACCGGAGGTGAACAGACCCCTGCGCTGATCCGACACCTCGCGTACGAAACCCAGAATCTTCATATGGGTGTCGTCGTTGTAGACGATCTCGCCCTGCGCCGCTTGCCGGATCAACTCCTCCCAGACTGGCATCAGCAACCCGGCGCAGGCAGCCACCATCTCCCAGGCTGTGGAAGCCGGCAGCGGGATCACGCGACCCAATCGCTTCAAGTACGTGAATACTCCAACTCACGGCTCTTGGCTCAATATTGTCGAGACTATGTTCGGCAAAATGGCCGGCACTTTTCTCCGGCATATTCGCGTCCAGTCCTGGGAGGAGTTGCGCGATCGAATCTTGAAAGGCGTTGCTGAAATAAACGAAGCCCCGGTCGTTCATCGCTGGAAAAAGGTTCGAAGCACTATCTGCATAAATGGATACTCATTATTGAAACGATATACTAGATGCCTGAAGACCCCGGATGAACGTGTTTGATGCGGCAGCTCTGGCGGCCGCCTATTTCAATCTGACGGATCAAGTGTTCTCGAAGGAATGAGAAAAGAAGAAATTTACAACGGGAAAGAAGAAACGACCTGCCTTTCTACTTTGCGCCCCTTCCTCGTTTAACTTGATGCAGGTGAGACCCTAATTGTTGGAGCCAGTGTTAATCAGTATCACGGGGGCGAGTGAGGGAGTACCTTGCTTTTTACCGTGAGAAGCGCAGAATGATCGGGTATGAAAAGGATCATCCAAGCGAGAATCTACAAGGGCGACAAGTACTACGTTGGAGAGGCAATTGATGTGCCGGTTGTGACTCAAGGTATGACATTGGACGAGGTCACCGAGAATCTTCAGGAGGCCATCGCGTTGCATCTTGAGGGTGAGGATCTTGCCGAACTGGGTTTCGATGGCGAGCCTTCAATTCTCGCCACCTTCGAACTCGAAGCGGTGACCAATGCCAAAGCCTAAGCGTCTTTCAGGCGTGATGTGGTAGCGATACGTGAGCTGTTCGGGTTTGAATAGATTTCTCAACGTGATAGCCACGCAAAACTTCAGGCTTCTTGAGGACGGCTCCAAACAAACTCTTACCATCCCAACGCATTCAGAGTTCGACACGGGAACGCTGATCGCAATCTACCGTCAAGCCCTTCGATACGTGACCGAGGGCGAGCTGCGACCTCATTTTTACACTGATTGAAGGTACCTCTGGATTGGAGAGAAGCAACTGAGATGAGGGCCAGCGGCTAATCCCGCAGGTACAGGATGAGGAAGAGAGTATCGGGAGCGAGACCAAAAGGAAGCTCGAGGATGACGTGGATGCCCTCTACAAGCTTCCGCTGGCAGAGTTCATTGGCGCGCGCAACAAACTCACCACGCTCCTGAAGCGGGGAGGAAATGCCAATGACGCGAACCTCGTAAAGGCGTTGGCGAAGCCTTCAATTTCAGCGTGGGCCGTCAACCAGCTCTACTGGGAGCATCGCGAGGCATTCGATGGCTTGCTCGTAACGGGTGATCGCTTTCGCCAAGCGCTGACTTCTGATCCCGCCGGAAGGATCGCGGACGTACGCGAATCGCTCGACGCGCGACGTGAGGCGCTTTCCCATCTCTCCGACCTGGCGGCTGCGTTGCTCCGCGATGCAGGTCACAACCCGACGCCCGATACAATACACCACATCATCACTACCCTGGAGGCGGTCTCCGCCTACGCGACGATTTCCGGTGGTCCAACTCTCGGGCGTTTGACTCAGGACGTAGACCCGCCGAGTTTTGAGTCGCTTGCTTCATTGATTCCGAGCACTGACACGACGGAACGGAAACTTACGAGGACCACTCCACAACAATCAGGCAGTACCGCGGCGAAAGCTGCGCAAAGGGCATCGTCGGCTGGTGAGGTACAAGACATACAAAAGGTCCGCCAGCTTGAAGAGACGCGTCGGGCTAGAATTGCTGCCGCGAAAGTTTCATCGCAGGAGGCAAAGAGATCGTTGACTGAAGCGCGATCCAGCGCACAGCGCTTGGAAGCCGCGCGGAAAAAGGCGCATGCAGAGGCGAACGAGGCCGATGAGGAAGCGAGACAGGCTGAGAAGCGGTTGCGCGAAGCAGAGGAGCGTTTCAAAAAGGTAAGCGCCGCTTCCCAAGATACGGCGCATCGCGCTCAACGCATCGCGCTCAACGCATCGCGGTCGAGGCGGAGGAGGCCGCCAAGGCTGTGGAAGACGCCAAGCGCATTATCGAAAAGGCATCAAAAGAGCTCGAGTTATTGCTTCAGGAATCGGCAGCGAAGTAGCAGAAGTGCGAATGAGCGTTTCATCAGCTATGAAGGTGAAGTCTCTCAACCAACCTACGCGGTTCTGGCTGGAACGGTCACCTGTTCTACTATTGGCGTCTCAACCGAAAAGGCAATGGTTGAAACGAGAACGTCGACGGTTCAAACGAGAACGGCGATGGTTGAAACGAGAACGGCGATGGTTGAAACGAGAACGGCGATGGTTGAAACGAGAATGACGATGGTCGAAACAAGAATGTCGATGGTTGAAACAAGAATGTCGATGGTTGAAACAAGAATGTCGATGGTTGAAACAAGAATGTCGATGGTTGAAACGAGAATGACGATGGTCGAAACGAGAACGACGATGGTTGAAACGAGAATGTTGATCGTGGCGATCTCTTGCTTTGCTGCTCACGTCCCACAGCGTCACCGTCTTGTGCCCACTTCCTGAAGCCAGAGTTAGTTTTTGCGCCGCGCGGCAACGAAGCGCTTATGTCGCGCCTTCAGCGCTAGAGGGCATTGGGGCTGGAACCAGGGGCGGCGCGCTGCGCGCTTGCCCCTGGCTGTTTTATAGTCGGCCTTTCAGGCCTACATAGGCGCGAACTCTCGATCAGGTAGAGGACAAATGACACAAACTCCAAATCCTGCCTGTCGCCCCATCGAACTCTCGATGGTAGGGGAACAAATGGCCAAACTCGAATGTTCCCTGAAGAGCAGGGAACGCGTCAATAGCCCAGGGCCAGCGTAGCGCAGCCCCCGGTGCGAGGGAGGATTCGTTTCCGAACGGAACGCGGAGTTTGGATATTGCGGATTGTTCCCTGCAGGGGAACGCGTCAATAGCCAGGGCCAGCGCAGCGCAGCCCCCGGTGCGAGAGAGGATTCTGTTTCCAAAGAGGCGACGGCTGAGGTCTCAAGGTTACATCTCTTATGAAAGTTCGGACCAAATTGAAACTCGCAGAGACCATTCAGGTCGCAATTTTGAAGATAACAATCAGCCGTGCCTTCGGCACTTCCCAAGCAGTTGCGGACAGCAATCCACCAGTGAACTGGTGGGCTATTCCCCAGATGTCCCTCCGGGACAAAGACAACATCCAAAACAAACACCGAAAACAAAATCCCAAACAACATCTAAAACAAATCCGGTGTCCAGAAATTTCCGCCTGCCCAAAGAAGAATGGAGACTCTGGAGTCCCTCCGTCCGGGGGGCGATCGGTTTGGTCGTCTCCCGCGCGCCGGGTGATCTCTTCGTTCTGCGCTTGCCGGTGAGGCTGTAGACTACAAGGTGATGAAGCGTTCGAAGAAGAAGATCGCCGAGATCGAAGACCGGATCGCTATGGAGATCGTGGTCGATGCGTATGGGCCCGAAGAACAGGCGATGGGATGGTACTACTACCTCGAAGAAAAACTCAGCTTTCCATTCAAGGCCAAATGTATCGAAGAGAGGGCGATTTCGCCATTTTCAGGTAGGGGAGAAAGTCGAAGTCGTTGACATGGCCCTGGAAGACGAGTGCGAGCGTGAGATGTTTGTGATGGTGGAGTGGAGCGGCCGGCGGTTGGGTGTGCCGCTGTCCCAACTCGAAGGCATTCGCGTCGATCGGGACACGAAAGAAGCCCTCAGGGATTGGCAATACTGGATCGGCGAGGCTACGAGTTCGGGTAGTTCTTTACGACGCCGCGCCGAACTGGCGGTTGCAGTCGAGCGCGCGACCGTTCACTTCTCGGTGACTCGAATCTCTTCAGCCGCGCCACTTGAAACGGGAGCCTTCAAAAGAAACCGAGTCTGTGGTTGTTACTTCGGAATTGGCAGCGTTACAAGGGGCAAGCGCCTGGCGCTTGCCCCTGGGACCGTTAGGTGGTTCATCAACGCGAACGGCCGGCGTCAGCCGGCGCGAGCCGAGCGTGCCTCACCTTGAGGGTCGCTGTAGAATTTCCGCCAGGGCCTGCAATCGCTTCGAGTCTACTGCACTTTTCGCTGTCCGGGCGCTCTCTTTAAGCGATCCCACGAAGCTCTGGAGCTTTGCGACCTCTCTTTGATTGAGATTCGAACCCTCCGCGTTTTGAACGGCCTTCCGCATTGCAGTGATTTGGTCCGCCGACAGAGCCTGCGACCGCTCCAACTGATCCAGATAAGCCCTGGCTACTACCAAGTGAGCCGGCCACTCGATCTTTTGCTGGTTCTGGACATTGAGCTCAGCTACTCGCACCGTTTTCGCGGCATCGATCTCATTCTGGGTCAGAGACTGCGTGGGCGTTAGTTCAAAAACGTCCAGCCCGCGGGCGATCTCCGAGGCGTATATTTGACCGTTATACCAGTAGGCGGACCAGTCGCCGCCCAATATGAGCATACGTGGATCAATCGGCCCACGGTCGAAGTAGGCGATTTCAACCGGGTGGTCCGCGTCGGTGAAGTCCACAATAGAGATGCCGCCCTGGTACCAGGCTTGCACCTCTATATCCCGGCCGGGAACTGGAATGAGCGAGCCGTTGTGCGCCACACAATTCTCGGTGTCGCCTTGTGCCGCCGGCATCTTGTAGTAGCTCGCGAAGCTGAGTTTGTTATTCTTCAAACGAAAGACAGCGTCGGCGCCCCACTGTTTAGGATCGTTGGCGCGGCAACGCGCGCCCAGTCCGCCTCCCCACTCATCCGTGAACACGACCTTTGTCCCATCGTTCGAAAAGGACGCCGAGTGCCAGTATGAATAGTTCGGATCGTTTACCGCGTCCAGGCGCTTCGGATGCACGGGATCTTTTATGTCCAGCACTATTCCATTTCCTGAGCAGGCGCCCGCGGCCAAGCCAATAGCCGAATACACCGTAATATCGTGGCACTGGTTGGTATCGGTTGGTTTGTCAACGCCTTCTTTGCCGTGGGTGCCTCCGTTGTTTAAGCCGTTGAACGCGCCGGTACGGGGATCGATAAATACACGGGGACTGGAGACTACCTTTGCGTCCCGCGGCGCAGCCAGCGGGACCTTGATTACATCAATGCGAAACAGCGAAGTGTTTGGGTCTTTATCCGGCCCTTCACCCGAGCAGCCGGCCAACTCTTCATTTTGACGCACGAACGATGTACCGGATACGTAGATGTAGACGTTGTTCTTATCCTTCGGATCGACCACGAGCGTATGGGTGTGCGAGCCGCGGCAAGTCTGCACCGCAGCCACCTGCCTGGGACTTTTGATGTCGGATATATCGAAAATCCTTACGCCGCGGAACCGATCTTTTTGCGGCGCGGGTATATTTGGCTTTTTCTCTTCGCCTGCGCGGGGCGGAGGTCCTGGTGCGAATCCCTGTACACCGCAATCGACGCGGCCGTTTGGCTGCTCGACCGACATAAACATCAAGTTCTTGTAAACCGATACGTCCCCTTGTCCGCCCGGACAAATCATCGACGTCAGCAACTGAGCTTTAGCGGGATTGGAGATGTCATAGATATTGACGCCGTAAAAATTACCCTGGAACAGGCGGCTTCCCTGGAACGCGAGATCCGAATTAGCAAACGCCAGTTGGGCGACAACCAATTGCGCTGACTTGGGCATCTTTGAGGGATCGGCAACGCCGAGCAGACCCAGGGTCTTCTGCACTTTTGGATCATCAGGATTAACCGAGTCGAGTTCAAACGGGCCGGGTTTCTTGACGAGGGTGAGATGCTTCAGGCCCAGCGATACTTCTCCTGCGTCGTACATTCCCGGCTTCAGTTTGGCTCGCGGGTCGTTGGCATCCGATCCGGTCATTCCGGCGGGAAGCGGCGGCGCCGGCTCGGGCGCAAAAGAATCCTCTTCCGCTTTTTCTACTTTATTTTGGTCTGGTTTGGCGTTTGTCGGCTTCTTTGAGTCCTGAGACGAAGGCGTTTGCGCCTGCATCTGGCCGACAAAAAACAATCCCGAGAGAAGGGAGCCTACAAGTAAACGGAAAGCAATAGTATGTACTCGACTCATCGTTTATCCCCCAAAGATTTTTTCTCCAGCATGCTTTGCATGATCCGGATTTCGGCGCGTTGCCCGCTGTCTACATCGGTTGCGAAGTTGAACAATTCAGCGTCCTGCCCCGCGCCCGCGGTGTCGAACAAATCTCTCACCATGGTCAAAGCGCCGCCGTGGTGCTGAATCATCCCGGTTAAAAACAGACGGTCGAACTCCGCGCCTTTTGCATTCCTGAGTGCTTCCATCTGCTCCGGGGAAAGCATCCCCGGCATAAGAGCCATCTGCTCGTGCGGCATGTTCATGTTGTGCATGTCATGCATTTCTTGCGAACTTGGCTGTCCACGGGACGCCAGCCACCGTTTCATGAATTTTATCTCGTCTGCCTGCGACCTGCTGATTCGCGCACCGAGTGACCTCAGATTCTTGTTCTCAGTATGCGATTCCATTAGCGCGGTCATTTCAACCGCCTGCCCGTGATGCATAATCATACCCTGCATGAACTGCACATCCGCCGGCGAGGCTGGCGGAAGCGTCCCCTTCGTAGTCGAGGGAAGAGTCCGCGTCGGTTTCCCCGGCGCGCCAGGTTGGACCACGGCTGGTGTCGATGGTGCTGTCTGCTGCGCACAGACGTGCATAGGGAAGAGAATTGCCGGAGCACTCGTCGCCGCAAGCATGCACAAACAAGCGGCGCCGCCCAATACAACCCGAATTCTCCCGGTGCACCTCAGATAAAGAGCCCTCACCTGCCGCGGGTACTTAAACATTGTCGGGCTCACATTATCACATTTTGCGGGACCTGACATTCGGTTAAAGCGTTGTAAGCAGGGTTTGAGCTCAATACTCTCTTCCCCATTCAGACGGATGATAAATGCCTCTCGTAGAGTTTCTTCGGGAGTCGCCGTTTATATTCAAATGCGGCGACGTGAATAGCGCCTCGTAGACGCCCTCGTAGACGCCCTTGCTCGCGCGAACGCTCTTCACTATTCTCTTCCACCAAAGATGGACAACTACGTAATCGAGCTTCGCCGCATCGTCAAGCGCTTCGGTTCAACCGCGGCGGTTGATTCGGTGTCGCTCGACGTTAAGGCAGGCGAATTCATCACTCTTCTCGGACCATCTGGTTGCGGAAAGACGACTCTGCTTCGAATGATCGCCGGGCTCGAGACCCCCGACGAGGGGGCCGTGTTTCTTAACGGCGCCGATGTGACCGGGCTCCCGGCATACAAACGCGACGTCAGCACGGTCTTTCAGCAATATGCTCTCTTTCCTCATCTGGATGTCAAAGCGAACGTAGCCTTTGGCTTGAAGCGAAGGCGTGTCGCGCGAAGCGAAATCGAGCAGAGGGTATCAAAGGCAATCGATATGGTACGCCTTAACGGTCTCGATCACCGCAAGCCTTCCGAGCTGTCAGGAGGCCAACAGCAGCGGGTAGCCCTGGCGCGCTCGCTAGTGCTTAATCCGCGCTCCTTATTGCTGGACGAGCCGCTTGCGGCGCTCGACCTCAAGCTGAGAAAGCAAATGCAAATCGAGCTGAAGGCGCTGCAGCGCAGGCTCGGCATAAGTTTTATCTATGTTACTCACGACCAGGAAGAAGCGCTCACGATGAGCGATCGCATCGCGGTGATGAACGCGGGCAAGATCGAGCAGATTGGCACGGCCGAAGAAATATACGAACGGCCTCTCACCGAATTCACGGCCTCATTCATCGGCGAATCCAACGTGCTGGATGGAACGCTCGAATCATCTTCGGGCGACACTGCTCTCGTCAGAATCAACGACACCACTGCGCGAGCCTGTCTCGCGGAATCGGTGCGCGGTGTTCCTGTCGGTTCCACTATCCGGTTGATGATCAGGCCGGAGAAGATCACGCTTGGATCGTCTAACGGGATCAGCGGAACCATCGAAGCGCAAACGTATCTGGGTGAGAGCACGCGCTGGCGAATTCGTTTGAAGGGAGGACAGGAATTGTCCGCTCTCGGCCAGAACAGCGGCCGGTCGTCGCGCGTCGGCGGAATCGGCGACGAGGTAACGATTTCGTGGGAGCCCGAGTGCGCGGTAGTCCTTGCGCCTGTCGCCGGAGGCTCCGGCGCCGAACGCTCCATCGCGGAGGCGTATTCGTCGTGAGTCGAATTCAACTCGTACATTGGAATCAAACTGAAGCTCGCGAGAAGATTGCATTGCTGAGACGCGCCGGCTACGACGTGGGTTATGAATCGCGGGCGCAGTCGCTATTGAGAGCTCTCAAGGCTGATCCGCCGGACGCGATGGTCATCGATCTGTCGAGGCTGCCGGGACACGGCCGGGACGTCGCAATAACCGTAAGACACAACAAGGCCATTAAACTGACGCCGATCGTATTCGTCGGCGGAGATCCCGACAAGGTTAAACTGATTAAGGAACTGCTGCCGGATGCGGTCTACACGACTTGGAGAAACGCGGCCGCTGCGATCGAGCAGACGGTTAGCGATCCTCCCGAAGTTACGGTCGTACCGCGATCCGTTCTGGAAGGCTATGCCGGCACGCCTCTGCCAAAGAAACTCGGAATCAAGACGAACTCGAAGGTGGTGCTCATCAGCGCGCCCGCCGATTTTGAAAAGATACTGGGCGTGTTGCCTGAGGGCGCGAAACTGGTCGCCGAGAAGAGAGCCGACAACGACTTGATAATATGGTTCAACAGGTCGCGGCGGAGCTTCGAGATGGAGATAGATCGCATAATCCCGCTGGTTGGGCAGGGCGGCATCTGGATTGTCTGGCCAAAGCAATCATCGAAGCTCGGGTCTGATCTTACGCAGCTTAATATTCGCGAGACCTGCTTTGCTTCGGGGCTCGTCGATTACAAGATATGCGCCATAAACGACACCTGGTCGGGAATGCGTTTCGCTCGGCGAAAACGTTAAATTTATCTATACTGAGATCGCCTCAAATCATCGATGATAGAAATCATTGCTACAGTTCAAGAGAATGTCGAAACATCGGCGGGATACAGGAAGCTCACTCTTCATCTTGCCTCGAACATCGCGGTTCAGCCGGGCCAGTTTGCAATGCTCAGGCCGCATGATGCTTATGAACCGGTGCTCAGACGGGCGCTCGCGATCTATCAAATACAGGATGAGCGTACGATTAGCTTTCTTTATCAGGTTCTCGGTAGAGGAACCCAGGCTCTTGCTCGTTTGAGATCCGGTGATCGTGTTGACGCGCTTCTGCCGTTAGGAAACTGCTGGCCGATTGAACCCGTTGAGAGCGGCGGACACGCCGTTGTCGTTTCAGGAGGCATTGGCTCGGCGTCGGTGCTTCTTTTGTGCGAAGAGCTGATGAAGAAGAACATCAGAACCACGGTCGTATTCGGAGCCGCCACGGAGGCAGCCGCCGTTGGTTGCGGATTGAACGACTTCAGACAAGCGAATCCGCGGTTGATCACAACAACCGACGATGGAAGCCTGGGTGAACGTGGTCTTGTTACGGCGCCTCTCAAACGGTTGCTTATGGAAGAGGCAGGCTCGCGGCCTGTGATTTATGCCTGTGGACCGTGGGCGATGATGAAAGCAGTAGCCGGTATAGCGCGCGATCAGGATACCGCCTGCGTTGTGTCTCTGGAGGCTCCGATGGGGTGCGGCTTCGGAGTATGCGTCGGGTGCGTAGTCGCCGTGAACCAGCTTGAACCGGGCGAATACGGCACGTACAAACGAGTCTGCGTTGATGGGCCGGTTTTTCCTTCGGAGGCAATTCGGTGGGATGTGGCTGGAATGATCCACTGAGATTTGGATTTTAAATTTTCGAGCTATTCGAGCATATTACCGAAGATACTGCTACCGTGATTCACGATCCCAGACTTTCAGTTGAGATTGCGGGAGTTCCCTTCAACAATCCGGTCATCGGAGCATCAGGCACGTTCGGATATGGGTTGGAGTTCGCTGAGCTAATAGACCTGAACCGGCTCGGCGGCTTCTGCACAAAGGGCTTGTCGGCGCGTCCAATGGCCGGCAATCCGCCGGTTCGCATCGTTGAAACGCATGGCGGAATGCTAAATGCCATCGGCCTTCAAAACGTCGGAGCCAGGGCGTTTGTGGATGAGAAACTGCCGCTGATTCGCCGCTACAACACGCGTGTCATCGCTAATGTTTTCGGTTATTCGGAGAGCGACTATCTCGAGACTATCAAAATACTGAACGACGGCGAGGGAATCTCTTTTTACGAACTGAATATATCCTGTCCGAACGTAAAGGAAGGCGGGGCGATTATCGGCAACTCCGCGGTTGCGGCGGCGAGGCTTACTGAAGCGGCGCGGCGGCTGTCGACGCGGCCCCTGATCGTGAAGCTGTCACCGAACGTCACCAATATCGCCGACATCGCGCGGGCCATTGCGGCTGCTGGGGCCGACGCGCTTTCATTGATCAACACTATCGTCGGCATGTCTATCGATATTAATTCCAGGAAGCCGCGGTTGAGCTATAAGACTGGAGGTCTCTCCGGACCAGCTATTCGCCCCATCGCCGTGAGAATGGTGTACGAAACAGCACAGGCAGTCGGTGTTCCGTTGATAGGCATAGGCGGTATTGCGTCCGCAATGGACGCAATTGAATTCCTTATAGCTGGAGCCGCCGCGGTCCAGATTGGAACCGCGAATTATTACGATCCGCAGGTAACCATGAAGGTTATTGACGGGCTATCCGCGTATTGCGACGAGAAGAAAATCGACCACATAAGTCAACTAACCGGATCAATCTCTCTCTGAAGGGCTGAACGGTCGACTCAGTCCACCCAATCCGCGATAAAGACGTTTGTCTCTCCCTGCGCTTTTCCATGTCGATTCGACGCGAACACGAGCTTCTTTCCGTCGAGGTTAAACATGGGAAACCCGTCAAAGGTGTCGTTGTACGTGATTCGCTGCAACCCGCTTCCATCAAGGTTGATTGAATAGAGGTCGAAGTCCCGTCCCTTTGGATCGGACATGTTGGAGGCAAAGATTATGCGCTTGCCGTCCGGAAAGAAATAAGGAGCAAAATTAGCGGTCCCGTTCTTGGTAATCTGTCGCTTTTCTGTTCCATCGGCCTTCATTATCCAGATCTCGAGAGTGGTGGGCCTGATCAGGTTCTGTTTCAGCAATGCCTGATACTCATCAGCTTCCTTGCCAGGCTTCGGATGGTGGGCCCGGTAGACGATCCACTGGTTGTCATATGAATAGAAAGGCCCTCCGTCGTAACCCAGCTCATTGGTTAACTGCTTCTTATTTTTGCCGTCGAGATCCATCGTGTAGATGTCCAGGTCGCCGTGCTCCATCGACGTGTAAACGATCTTGCGGCCGTTGGGAGAGATAGTCGCTTCGGCATCATAGCCCTGCGCATCCGTGAGGCGTTTCAAATCCGAGCCGTCAGGCGCGGCGCTGAATATGTCGTAGCCTGGATAAATCGCCCACACGTACCCCTTTGAATAGTCGGGGCGAGGAGGGCATTTGGCATCGGCGAGATGAGTCGATGCGTAGATAATTCGCTTTCCGTTTGGAAAGAAGTATGAGCAGGTAGTGCGGCCTTTGCCGGTCGACAGCCGTCGAACCCCCGAGCCGTCGATGTTCATTTCATAGATCTGGTCGCATTCGGCGCCTTCACGAGTCGATTGAAATATCAGCTTGCGTCCATCGGCCGAAAAATAGGCTTCGGCATTTTCTCCGCCAAACGTGAGCTGGCGAATGTTTCGAAGATGAGTTTCTTGCGGCAACCGCAGCGGATCAGGTTTGGCTTGTGTTTCAAGCGGGAGAGATGGAAGAGCCCACGCGGTTATCGCGGCGATCAACAGCAGGAAACAGGTGAGAAGTTTATTCATGAGTTACCTCGATGCTGAGCTCGACCGGTTATTGGAAATTGGCGGCCTCGCCGACCTCAGACTTGCGCTCAGCCTCTACGAGACCGGCTGCCAGAAGAATGGATTCAATCATGCTGCCGGGATCGGCGATTCCGCGTCCGGCAATATCAAACGCGGTTCCGTGATCCACCGAAGTGCGAATGATCGGAAGCCCCAGGGTTACGTTTACGGCCTTTCCAAAGCCGAGCGTCTTTACTGCGATCAAGCCTTGATCGTGATAGCACGCGATGACTACGTCGAACTCTCCTCGCGCGGCTCGCGCAAAGACGGTGTCCGGCGGAAACGGCCCGTCAACATTGATTCCATGAAATCTTCTGCATGTTTCGATGGCGGGGCGAATATGCAAGTCTTCTTCGTCGCCAAAGAGGCCGTTTTCTCCGGCGTGAGGATTCAACCCGGCGACTGCGATTCGCGGCCAGCGCTCGTTGAACCGCTTCAGCTCGCGTTCGGTAAGCAGAATCGCGTCCGTGACACGTTCTGCCGAAATGAATTTGATTGCATTCAAAAGGCTGAGATGTGTTGAGAGCAGCACCACTCTGAGTTTGCCGCAAAAAAAGCACATCAACGACTGAGAAGAGCCGCAGAGATGTGCAAGCATTTCGGTGTGGCCGGGGAAAGGAGAGCCGGCAAGCTTAAGAGCGGTCTTGTTAATCGGTGCGGTGGCCAGTCCGTCCAGGAAGCCGTCCAGACATAGTTTCACGCCTGTTTCTATGGATCTGATAGATGCTTTTCCGCCGGCCGCGGAAGCCGTGGATGGCGTGATCGGTTCACCAGCCTCGCCCGAGTCGATTATTAGCGCTTCATCGAAGGCGTCGAGATTGGAAAGTGAGGCAGGAGATAGATAAGAATAATCGCATCTGAGACCAAGCAAGCCCGCGTGAGTAAGAAGGTGAGAACGGTTCCCAATTATGACGGGCCTGCAGACCGAGAGAACCTCCGGCCTCGCAACCGATTTTAGAACTATTTCAGGGCCGATGCCGGAAGGATCGCCTGCCGTGATTCCTATCCGCGGCTTACCTGTTAGATTCGGAGATCGCGTCACAGTCAGTTGGTTGGGGAAAGTTATATAGCAGCGGGCTCACGCCTGGGCACGCTCTTCCGGTTCCGGTTCATAAGTTGATTCTTCGCTGCCATCCTCGTTTTCCTTTTCAGGCTCCTGCTTGAAGATGTACTTGATGTTGTGCTTCAACACCAGAAGATTGGGACCTTCATTCCGATGCAGCTTGATGCATCCTCGGTCATACCACTCGATAGTGCCGCGCAACTCTTCGCCATCCTGGAGCACAAGGACCATCACTGTTTTATTATCCATTTGCTTCTTGTAGTAGAAGCTCTCTGCGTTCGTTTGTTCGGGCGGGACCCTTCTCTTTTGAGAATCGGCGTTGTTTCGGCGCTGTCCTTCGTGGCGATCGTTGCGATCTCTGACTTCGGCAAGGGTTGTTCTGATTAACTTTCTGTTCACTACACATCCTCCGTGCGTTTAGAAATACGAGATGATAAATCGAGTCCCAAAGCGCTACCAGGCGCTGGGCGTTCCACTCGCGGAACTCTCTCCGCCGTCCTCGCTACTCTCTGCCGGCTTAGAGAAACTCGAAGACCGGTAGTGTGTGAGCTTGTTTTGGCGCGGGTTTTATCAACCGTCCAGAATGCTGCGATATTAGCTCAAGCATTTTCGTTTGGCAAGAAGAAACGATTTCAAGGTAATTATGATTTCGATTCAGACCTTCGTAACAATCCCGACACAGGTTTTCCTCTTGCGAATTCTTGTTACGAGCTGTTGGCTGAAGATAATTTGTGCCGCTGGATGACGCGGCCGACGCTCTTGAAGTACAATGATCACGACCTCAAACAGCTCTGCATTAACTTCGGAGGCCGATATCAGAAATATTGAAGGTAACGTTCAAGGGCTTAAACCAAATCAACTTCATCGGTTGGAGAAGCTTTATCAAAGGCGCGTCCCTCCGAGAGAGATAATCACACAGGAACTGGCCCGCCAGCTCAGCGAAATCTCAAGTGAAATCAACCGGCAAGTCGGCGTCCTGATCGATCGAAAAGGATACGTCGAGCACGTTATGGTTGGCAGCGCCCATTCGATAATGCTGCCGGATTTGAAGCGCACTCGCGTGGGTCAGGGCCGATTTCGAGGACTGCGGTGCCTCCATACCCATTTGTCCGGCGAGGAGCTGACTCAGGACGACTTGTCTGATCTTGCTTTGCTCAGGCTTGATCTGATGGCCTCCGTCGACGTGCATCAGGATGGGCTTCCGGGATTGGTTAGAGCCGCACACTTATTGCCGGGAGCGCGCCATCAAAAAGAGAGCCTGGATCCGACGGCGCTCAAGTCCGGTGACGGTGAGCAGGAGACGTGGGGTTTTCTCGAGCCGCGGGTCCCGAGCCAGTTGAATGTCGACTTCCTGGATCTGATCTCCTCACTCGAAGAGGAGGTGGCTCGCGCTCGCAGCTTGAGAGGGCCTTCCGATCAACGAGACCGCGCGATCCTGGTCGGGGTAACTACCGGATCGGCCGCCGCCGCGGAGGAGTCTCTAGACGAATTGAAAGAATTAGCTCGCTCGGCGGAACTTGTGGTTCTGGATTCAATAGTGCAGCGGCGTCAGAAACTCGATCCGCGCTCGCTGCTCGGCAAAGGCAAGCTCGACGAGCTGATAATTCGCAGTCTGCAACTCGGCGCGGATCTTATAATATTCGATCAGAACCTGACCGCCAGTCAGGTGAGAGTCATTAACGAAGCGACGGATCTAAAGATACTCGATCGCACTCAGCTCATTCTCGACATCTTTGCTCAGCGCGCTTTAACCAGAGAAGGAAAGATTCAGGTCGAGCTCGCCCAGTTGAAGTATCTGCTTCCGAGATTGAGCGGGTCCGGAACCGAGATGTCTCGTTTGATGGGCGGCATCGGCGGAAGAGGTCCCGGAGAAACCAAGCTGGAAGTCGACCGCCGCCGGGCGCGCGACCGAATCGGCCTTCTGGAAAAGCAGATCGACCATATCCGTACCGGGCGCCAGACGAGACGGACGCGCCGCGAACGCCGGGAGGTTCCTATACTGTCGATTGTCGGATACACCAATGCCGGCAAGTCGACGCTGTTGAATGCGCTGACTCGTTCGAATGTGAATGCGGAGAATAAACTCTTCGCGACGCTCGACCCAACCAGCCGCCGACTGCGGCTGCCGCGCGACCGCGAAGTTGTCATTAACGACACGGTAGGATTCATACGCGATCTGCCGCCCGATCTCATAGCCGCTTTCAGGGCTACGTTGGAAGAAATCGAGAGCTCGGATCTGCTGATCCATCTCGTGGACGGCAGCAGTCCACAAGTGGAGTCTCACATTTCGGTCGTCGAAGGAATATTGGATCGCTTGGAACTAGGCGGCTTGCGGAGATTGCTGGTGTTCAACAAGCGTGACCTTCTGAGCGCCGATGAGATCGCGAGCTTTGAAAGAACCCGCGGAGCGGTTGTAATAAGCGCTCGCGACAGCTCCACGTTGAAAGCCTTGATTGACCGGGTCAGTGATTTATTGGAGCATCCTGCGCTGCCGCCGCAGATGCCCGCGGTGGAATCCGCGATGGTCGATACTTCGGATAATCAAGTCGAATCGAAGACAGGATAGAATCCTCTCAATAGATTCTCGGTAAAATCGGTTAAAGACTGTTACCCGCCAAACCTATAAGAAAGCCCCGTAATTCGGGCTTTTCCGCGGGTACTCTCGCGAGGCCACCCGATACGAAAGGGCTTCATCTAAACAATTAGTTTTGAGAATTAAAGAAAACGCGACATGGTTGTCGCAGACGAAGATTACCTGTTTAATTTCTTAACACAACTTTGAAGGGTTCGGTGATCTTCGTTCGAAGATAAGGAGGTGTGACTGATGAAGTTCAGCAGAGTCACAAGGATGTTGGCAATTGCATTCGTGCTGGCCTTTTCTGGCGCAGCCGTTACGACGGCGAATGCACAGGTGCACAGACACCGTGGAGTGGTTGTGATTGGGCAGCCGTACTTCTTCCCGCACTACTACTATCCGGGATACTACCGGTACTCGGACCCTATAGCTTATCAGCGAGAAGAGGGCTATAGAGACGGCTTGAGTCGAGGGAAGGACGACGCTAAACATGGTCGAGCGGAGAGTCCGAGCAACCATAAGCACTACAGTAACTCTGACAGCCTTGCGTATCGACAGGCCTTCGCTCAGGGTTACGAAGATGGCTACAGAGCGCGAATGGGATAGCGTAAGGTCGCATGAAATAGCGTAAGATAAAGATTCGCGCTGCAAAAAAGAACGGGCTTATAAAAGGCTCGTTCTTTTTGGTAATAAGGTTCTTCTTTAGCCGAATTATTCACAAAACCGCGCCAGGAAATAGAGCACGTGGAGCCGCGTCGAGCCGCATCTCGATAACTGGAAGACGGCAAACACGTCACTGCTTTTTTTAAGGAGTGTATGGGACTCGGCTGCTGCCTCTCGACAGCTGCTGCCTCTCGACAGTTTGGAAGGCCAGGAAACCTGTTCGTCGCTCCGCTCGCAAGGATTTCTCGCAAATGCGCCCGTAAGTTCGAGCCTTTGACTCGCATGGCAAAACAATCAAGAAGGTCTGTTGTGGCGGAATCGCTCCGACAGGAGCGCAATGCGGCGGCGCAGGCCTCCTCAAACGACTTACCGCTCCCGCAGCAAAATAGTCTATGCCCGCCTTTCTCGAACACTCGCGTCGCGCCGGGGATCTCGAGCGCGATATCTCTTCACGATCTTCGTTGCGTTGCGCAACCACAGGCCTAAACTGACCCTGTTCCTGCGCGTGCCCGGCGCTCCTATCGACAACAACATCTGTGGAAGAAAGCTGTTCTCCATCCGCAAGAACTCTCTGTTCTACCGAACGAAAAACGGAGCGCAAGTAGGCGACCTCTTCATGAGCCTCATCTACTTGGTTTCTTCATTATGATAGTGATGTTTAGTCGTTCAGGAATTCATCGTGTGAACCACAATGAGACCCGCGATTATCGCTACAAGATCTAGGCGCCGCGTGGCGTCGCTTGGACTCTTGACGTGCTCAAATCGGGCGTGATAGCTATGCGATCCGCATCACACGACGGTCGTGATTAATAAGAGCGAGAAGCGACCATAAGAGGACTGTTTCAGTCGAACAGGCCTGACCGCTGATGGAGGGACAAATGTCGAAAGTAGTCATTGGCTTTTTAGTTGGTGCCGGGTTATTAATCGCGGCTCGATTCGGCATAGCCAGGTACCCGCAGGTAACAAAGGAACAAAGCGAATATCAGGCGGAACTCAAGGGCGCGACCCCCATACGCGACGGATCCGTCACCGCGAAGGAGCTAGTGCGTCGCACTTTATACAACGGTATCAGACAAGGTGAGAATGACAAGCCAATCAATGAACTCATTGCACCGTTAAAGGGTCAGAAGCTCGTGTACGGACTAACTCTCATGGTCCGAAGGGTGCAGGAGTTCACCGGGACTGAGACACCCAAAAATTATTTTCACTTGCTTGCTGGCGAATCAGATCTAGTCATTCGGGGAAAAGCGTTAAACCAGGATTCCCAGATTACGGCCGATGGGATGTTTCTTTTTTCTGATTACCGCGTCGGCGTCACGGAGGTTTTTAAGAACAATTCGGCTGTGCCGATAGAGGTGGGTGACACAATTAATGTTGCTCTTCCGGGAGGAAAGGTACTGATTGATGCTGTGATTGTGAAAGCCAGCGGTAATAGCACTGCTATACTGCCAGTCAATGATGCGGAGGTTGTGCTCTTCCTAAAATATATTCCGGAAACCGGTGACTATAAGCTTGCCAGATACAATGGCAGCTTTGAGCTCAATAGTCATTCCGTTCGGGCACTAGCTGGCCGTTTCCCCGCTGATTTCTTAAAGGATGAGGCATCTTTCCTGAAGACTCTTCGAACCGCATCCGAACGCTTGGGCAATCGGTGAGGCACAGGACATGAACATGCTTAGAGGTCGATTGATCTTCGCCCGCGACTTCGTTGTGGGCCTGGTTAGCAGCGCTCTAATCCTGAGTTTTCCATTCGCGGGTTCAGTGGCAGAGGCAGGTTGCCCACCGCTTACACCTTGGCAAGGATGGGTTCCGAATTCCAGCATAAACTACGTCGCGATTACTTTCTCCCAAGAAGAGTTAAGTCGAATAGATTCGGCGATGCAAGATTGGACGTTTCACAATACCTCGTTTTTCAACTGCTCAAATGTAGGGTTCTATAAGGGCACATTCGGTTCTTACATTATAACGAGCAACGCAGGGCAGAACCCGGCCTTTCCAGATGCGATTGCAACCACCAGCATTCAGAGGCCCGGTAACCGCGTATCGTCCGCTACAACCACTTTCTTCTGGGGCGCGATGACTCCCGCCCCCAATGTACACCCCGGATGGAACCGAGACGGTTCAGCCGACTATTATGGATGTATTTTAGAGACTATTCTGCACGAAGTAGGCCACACGATGGGGCTTGATGATGCGACGTTGCCCGAGATCGCGGGCCAAACGGTCATGAATGATACCTCCGGGATAAACGATTCCGGCCACCTTGGCGCTACATCGATAGAGCCCTGTGATGATGACCGAATAGATGGCGAACCTCAGTATTTTGCTAATTGCGTATTCAGTGGTACCTGTGATCAAGAACCGCCGTTGGGCGGATGTGGGAGTGGGGGGGCCTGGGACTGGGATCTGTGCCGCTGTGTATACAACTACAGCCCAATACTGATTGATACTTTGGGAAACGGATTCCAATTGACGGGTGCTGACGGCGGCGTCAACTTTGATCTAAATAGTGATGGTGTTCCCGAACGTATAAGTTGGACCGCTGCGGGCTCTGATGATGCCTTTCTGGCATTGGACCGAAATAGTAATGGCAGAATTGACAATGGCCAGGAGTTATTCGGGAACTTCACGGAGCAGCCGTCCTCGGCGTCTCCGAACGGTTTCGCGGCTCTTGCCGAGCTTGATAAGCATGCTAACGGCGGCAACGAAGATGGAATGATTGACCGGCGGGATTCTGTTTTTGCGTCGCTGCTTTTGTGGAAGGACACCAACCATAATGGAGCCTCCGAACCCAACGAGCTATATTCGTTGCCCGTACTCGGCGTCTACGGTATCAGCCTAAATTATAAGAAGACAAGACGAAGCGATTTCTATGGTAACCAGCTCCGATACAGATCGAAAGTGTATGACGCTCGCAACACCCATGTCGGTCAATGGGCTTATGACGTATTTTTTCTCACACATTGAGTGGGTGGTCTGTGCTCAAGTAGTTTCGGCAGTATCGACACCGCAGCTAACTAACCGCGTTTGTGAGGTTCGAGCCTGTCACATGGTCAGAGGAGTTTATCGACGAATATCTCTTCTTTCTGGGAAAGCGAAATAAAGACAGAGCAAACCTCGAAAAGGGAATCGCATGTCTACTGCAAGCCATTCGTCTCCCGCATCCTGACATCGACCGATGAGTCGAATCTGCCCGCCTTAGATTGATATTTCGCTTCTACACAGATCATAGCGCGGCGGCCAACCGTGAATGAAAGTCCTCGGGACGGAGGCATTCGTATTTCGGCTCTTGATCCTTCTCTTATGGGAGTGCACCCGGCAGATCCTAACGCTGGTGCTGCCGTCCGCGCTGGAAATAACCAAGATCGTACCTTGAGTCAAAATGGGTCAATAGGGCGGAGAGCCGATTAAATTCATTTGAGACTTAAGGCGCTGATTGGGCCTAATTTCGACAGATCGCGAGGTCACGCAGCAGCGATGCGTCATTTACGGACGGTGCGTCATTTGCAAAGTGGCGGGTTGATGCGAGTGCAAGTTGATGCGAGGTGATGCGAGTGCAAAGTGATGCGAGTGCAAAGTGATGCGAGTGAAAGTGGTGCAAAGTGATGCGAGCATTTCTCGTGAGCAGATCGGCCTACGAGGCCGGAAGGGTTGAATTCACATCGTAATGAAGAGCTATAAACAGTCGCTCCTTGGAGCGTTGGGATGCACGCTTTTGCTCGTCTGTGTGCAATGCGTTTCCGCGCTGGATCCGCGGCAACCCATTAACCAATATGTCGTCAATTCCTGGCAGGATGAGAGCGGGCTGCCGGAGATTTCAGTGCAGGCGATCGCGCAGACGACGGATGGATATATTTGGGCGGGTACACATGAAGGTCTGGTCCGCTTTGACGGCGTCAAGTTCAAGACCTTTAGCACACGCGACACGAAGGCGATTAAGGACGATGACATAGCGACGCTTCTTGCGGACCCCGATGGCGGATTGTGGGTCGGGACGCGGGGCGGCCTCATTCGACTCAAGGACGGCGAGATCACGTCCTATACGACCGATGATGGTTTGTCGTCAAACATTATCAAGACGCTGTGCATGGGGAGAGATGGCAGTTTGTGGATTGGAACGTGGGGAGGAGGATTGAACCGTCTCAAGGAAGGCCGCTTCACGGCCTACACCACGAACGACGGGCTTCTGAGCAACGTTATTACGTCGATTTGCGAGAGCGGGAACGGCGGGATCTGGATTGCAAGCGTCGATGCGGGCTTGTGTCATCTCAAGGACGGAGTGTTCAAGAACTACACGACTAAGGATGGGTTGTCCAATACTACACTCAAGGCGGTTTGCGAAGATAAGGACGGTGCACTATGGATCGGAACAGACAGCGCGGGCCTGATTAGATTCAAGGAAGGGCGCTTCACGGATTTCACAATCAAGGATGGCCTGAGCAACAAGCATATAGCGGCATTATTGCAGGACAAAGAAGGAAGCCTTTGGATTGCAACTCAGGGAGGAGTGAGCGTCCTGAGAGAAGGCAAGTTCAGCACGTTCGGACTCGATAATGGTTTGGCCAACGAGTTAGCTACGTCGTTGTATGAGGACCTTGAAGGTAGTATATGGGTGGGTACTCGCGGCGGCGGCCTGAGCCGCCTCAAAAGCGGCAAGTTCACTGTCTACACAGCTCGAGACGGATTGAGCGACGACCGCGCGGGCTGTGTGTACCAGGACCGGCAAGGGGCGATCTGGATCGGAACATATCACCGCGGATTAAGCAGGTTTCAAAACGGCAGCTTCACCAATTACACCTCCGACAACGGCTTGTTTGGCACATCGGTCTTTGCAATTCACGAAGACAAGAGAGGGAACATCTGGATCGGCACTGATGACGGATTGAACTGCCTTGCGAACGGCCGCTTTACCTACTATGGCACTAAAGACGGATTGTCAAACAACGTTGTACAAGCGATCAGTGAGAGCGTGGACGGAACACTGTGGTTCGGCACATGGGGCGGAGGTTTGAATCGCTTCAGGGACGGCCGTTTTACTTCGATAAGAGCTGCCGAAGGGTTGCCTAACGACTTCATCATGACCCTGTTTGAAGACAGCGGCGGCGCGTTGTGGATTGGTACCGAGGGCGGCGGATTGAGCTGCCTGAAAAACGGGCGGCTTACGACTTACACAACTGCTAATGGACTGTCGAGCGACGTCGTGTCGTTTATCTACGAAGACAATACCGGCGTGCTTTGGATCGGAACTCAGGGAGGAGGTATTAATCGCTTCAAGAACGGCGTATTTTCTTCCATCACTTCGAGCAAGGGCCTCTTCAATAACACGGTACACGCCATCTTGGAAGATGCGACCGGTGATTTCTGGATTAGCTGCAATCAGGGTATCTACCGCGTTAGCAAAGAACAACTCAATGATTTCGCCGACGGCCGAATCAAGTCTGTTTCCATCGTTTCCTTTGGCACTTCCGATGGTATGAGGGCGAGTGAGTGCAACAGCTCGGATCCGCCTGCCCTGCGGGACAGAGAGGGCAAGTTCTGGTTTCCGACTATCAAAGGCATTGTCGTAATCGATCCGCTTCACTTTCCGGTAAATGCTACGCCGCCGCCGATCGTGATAGAGCAGGCGTTGGTCGATGGCAAACCGGTAGGGCTTCGAGGAAATGTGGAACTGCCGGCCGGAGGCGTCAGACTCGAATTGCAGTACGCGGGCCTCAGTTATATCGCGCCGGAGAGAGTGCGCTTCAAATACCGGGTCGAGGGCTTCGACAAAGATTGGGTTGAGGCAGGCGGCGCCCGCGCAGCCCAATACACCAATTTACCTCCTGGAGCGCACACCTTTCGGGTGATCGCCTGCAACAACGACGGAGTCTGGAATGAATCCGGAGCATCTTTCAGCTTTTATGTACCTCCGCTCTTTTACCAAACAACGTGGTTTTGGGCGCTGTGCGCGCTGACGCTCCTTGCGGCCGCTTTTGTCGCGCATCGCCTCCGCGTCGCACAATTGAGAGCCCATGAGAGAGCGCTGACTCGACGAGTCGATGAACGCACACGTGAGCTAAGCATCGAGAAGAACCGTTTCCAGCAGCTCTTCGAGAACGCACCGATAGGAATCGCGCTGCTCGACGGCGACAACAGCGTCGAGGTTGTCAACAGAAGCTTCGAGGGCATCTTTCAATATTCGCTTGAAGACCTCGCGGAACGGGAAACGAGCGCGCGAGTCATCCCGCCGGTGGTTTTTCAGCAGGCCGCCGCCGGCCGCGTCGACGATACGGAGACCATCAGCAGCCGGAAAGACGGGAGCGAGGTCCCCGTTCAAACATATGGAGTGCCTATTCTGGTTGATGAACAGCGCGAAGGGATCTTCGCCATGTTCGTCGATATCACCGAGCGAAAGAGATACGAGGCCGAGCTGAGGCAGGCAAAGGAAGCCGCCGAGTCCGCGACCCGCGCCAAGAGCGCGTTCCTTGCGAATATGAGCCATGAGATTCGCACCCCGATGAATGCCGTGATCGGTATGACCAGTCTGCTGCGGGATACGGAGCTTACCGCCGAACAGATGGAGTTCGTGGATACGATTCAGACCGGCGGCGATTCCCTGGTCGCGATCATCAACGACATACTCGACTTCTCGAAGATCGAATCAGGCAAGCTCGAGCTTGAGTCGAGTCCCTTCGACCTGGACGAGTGCGTTGAAGAGGCGATGGATTTGCTCGCGGTAGCCGCCGCAAATAAGGGAATCGAGATGCTGTATGTTATCGACAGCGAAGCGCCTCGAATGATCATCGGCGATCCGACTCGCCTCAGACAGATCCTCGTCAACCTGCTCAGCAACGCCGTTAAATTCACCCACCATGGCGAAATTGTGATCTCGGCGGGAGCAAAGAGAATTGCAGACAACAACTTTGAGATTCAGTTCGCGGTAAAGGACACGGGCATCGGCATTCCAGAGAACAAGATGGATCGACTCTTCCAGTCATTCAGCCAGGTTGATAGCTCGACCACGCGCCAGTACGGCGGTACGGGGCTCGGCCTGGCCATAAGTTCGATCCTCACCCAGTTGATGGGCGGAAAGATGTGGGTTGAAAGCAAGGTGGGCGTCGGGTCCGTTTTTCACTTCACGATCAAGGTGATGTCCGCTCCCTCTCAACAGCGGGTTCACTCGACCTCCAATTCGTCGCGCAGCTTTACCGGCAAGCGGTTGCTCATAGTGTGCGATAACGAAGCCAGCAGGGGAATCATTGCCTCTCATGCGGCCTCGTGGGACCTGGCCGCTGAAGCGGTTTCATCAGGCGCCAAAGCAGTGGAGCATCTAAGCCAGGGCGCGAGATTTGACGCGGCTGTCCTGGATTTGAATAGGTCCGGCGTGGACTGCGCGGCGCTCGTTGACCAGATGCGCAAGATCGCGGGCGAATCGCTTCCGCTCGTGTTGCTTTCATTCGCTGTTCCCGGCAAACGCGACTCGGGAGTGTTGGAAGCCGACGGCTTGTTTGCCGCGGTGCTGACGAAGCCAATCAAGCCGGCCCAATTACACACTGCTCTCGCGGAAATCTTTCTCAATCAGCCGGCGAGCAAGAAAATAGCGGCGCGGCCCAGGCGCATCGATCCGACGCTCGGGGCCCGGCTGCCGCTGACCATTCTCGTCGCCGAAGACGATTCGATAAATCAACTGCTCGCCAAACAGATGCTCGATCGTATGGGATATCAACCGGACCTCGCCATCAGCGGGCTGGAGGTTCTCGACTTCCTGGAGCGGCGCCGCTACGACATCGTGCTGATGGATGTCCAGATGCCCGAAATGGACGGATTGGAAGCAACTCGCGAGGTACGCCGTCGTTGGCCGCAATCAGAGCAACCAGTCGTCATCGCAATGACGGCCAACGCAATGGAAGAGGATCGTAAGAGATGCATGGAAGCCGGAATGGACGATTACATCAGCAAGCCCATACAGGTCGCTCAATTGCAGGCGGCGCTCGAAAAATGGGGAGAACGTTCGAGCCGTATCCAATGATCAGCAATCAAGTCAAAGAGCGATGAGGACTTCATGGCCAAAGAGCCCGGGTAGTGATAGATAGGCGTAAACGCAAGGTCGCGAGGACGCAAAGACGCAAGTTCAACCCGCTGATGATCGCGTCTTCGACCGCAACGGCTGTCTGACAGGAACCAATCAGCCGAATACGCTTACGTTTGAGGAGGATTGGTTATTTGCCAAAAACGCGTTTGAGGGAGCGCGCGAGCAGGGTCCAAAAAGCGCGCCAGGCGAGCGGGACTGCGCTTACGGCTTCAGGTTCACTTGGGGCTTCTTCGACCGCTTGAGGTTGATCGGCGATTTCGAGATGTTGTTTTACGCAAGCCGCGAACTGACGAAACAGTTGTCTGGAGACCTCTTCGATCATTCCCCGGCCGAACTGGACTATTTTGCCTACAAGATCAATCTCGGCTTCGACGGTAACCTGTGAGCCCCCGTTTGCACCCGGTGTAATCTTGCTCAGCATCGTTAACTTCGCGGAGCCGCCTCCGCCTGCTTCGCGGCCCTCGCCCACCAGTCGGACTACTCGCTGGGCCTCGTCAAGCTCGGTGAATCTCACGACGCCTTTGTAAGACATCGCGACGGGTCCGACCTTCACCTTCACCGCGCCGACGTAAGACTTGTCTTCGCGCGCTTCGAGAAGTTCGGCCCCGGGCAAGCAGACGGCGACCTTAGCAGGATCGATCAGGTACTCCCACACCTGCTGGGCCGACGCCTGGATATCAAACGCTTCCTGAATCTTGAATGCCATAGGCCTCCCCCTCGAATCGAGTTTATGAGACTACAACAATCGGGCGGGATAAGCATAGATTCAGAGGCGATTCAAACGGTGATTCAAGAAAAGCTCCGGCGATGGAATGATCGCCGGAGCAGGGGAGAGCAATAGCGGAGAATGAGTCGGAGCGATCGGCTTTCTCAACACGTGATCTTCTTTTTCTCGACCGCTGTTCTAGAGATTGCCGGATTCGGTTGCTACACGTTTTGTGCTCGAACCAGTGTTCCTCCGAGCCGCTCTTCGACAACCGTCCAATTCATATTAGAGAAGAACGCCTCGATGTATTTGCCGCGCTCGCTGGGTTGGTAATCCAATAAAAATGCGTGTTCCCAAACGTCCATCACGAGCACTGGTACAAAGCCCGCGACGTTTCCGACTTCATGCAAACTGGTCCAATGATTTGACAGCTTCTGTGTGAGGGGGTCCTGATAGCAAATAGCCCAGCCAACGCCTCGCATCTTACCGACACTTGCAAAATCGGCCTTCCAAATCTCGAAGCTTCCAAAACTGTCCTCGATCGCCGATCGTAAGCTCGAGCTTGGCCTGGGTTCTCCGCCGCCATTTTTCATGAGATTTCCGAAATAGTACTCGTGGAGGACCATTCCGTTGTACTCGAACCCGAGGCGGCGTTTTAGCTCGGAGTACATTGGCATCTCCTCCTGCTCCACCTTGCCGCCCTTTATCAACCCGCTTATTTCTTCCGTAAGCTGGTTCGTGTTCTTTACGTATCCTTCGTACAGCTTGAAGTGCATCTCCAGAGTTTGATCGGAGATCCCCTTCAAGGCGCTCAGGTTGAACTTCTTGACTTGATACGGTTCAGTCGTACTCATCGCTTCTCCCTTCTTGCTGCGAAAAAGGCTATCGGAAAAATGAAACGACGGGTAAGGAGCGCCTTACCCGTCGCTGGTTCACTCAGCATGCTGCGAAATAAATAACCGACATGTGGAGCTCTCGTCAGACTGCACTCTATCCATTGGAACTGTCGCAATCGGAGTGCCCGCAACCGCAGCCATTCTCCAGCGGCATGCTTTCACAATGAGACCCACAGTAAGCTGCGCCGATCGAGACTGCACATCGGCAGCCCTGGTGTTTGCATTCTTTATTTGTTGCTCCGCTAGCCATGGAAAGCATCCCTCCTTTCTATATTGCTCCGACGTCACGATAAACGGCTGATGATCGAAGCACGATTAACGACGCGACTCGTCGCGATAGCCTGGAGAGATCGCTCTCACGGTGAATTCCGTTCCGGGACTGAGATCGAGATTGTCTCGGCCTTGGATAAACACCGATCCCGCGCCGGCCCCGGCTCCTACGGCCGCTCCAATCGCCGCGCCTTTACCGCCGCCGGCTATTGCGCCTATTACAGCGCCAAGGGCGGCGCCAATGCCCGTTCTTCCGACCGTGCGGCCTGTCTGGCTGTCTCTATCAGATAGATTGCCTTCATTGTCGACGCGCACGTCTTCGCCATTCGAAGGCCGAACACCTTCTATATAGCCGGAGAACTCTCGTGTTCCTCCATTATGAAGTCGAATCCGTTCGAAGTTCAGCGTGAGTTCGGCTCTGCCGGTTGCGCGTCCCGGGCGTTCCGTTCTTGAGACATATCCTTCGAGAACATCGCCTTCAAACTGGCTGGGTGAGCGCACCGTCATCGTGAATCGATCTCCTTCGCCGGCCGCACGCGTGCTCAGGGCATTATCGAGACTGGCCACCAACCTGGCGCCGTCGGGAACCGCGAAGCTGCGCATACCCTGATCCGGATTGCCCAACACCGGAGCCGCATTCTGGAAGAGGTCGAGGCGGGCTACGTCATCAGTCTTTGTGTAGAAAGTGGTAACGCTAACCGGGTGATCGATGCTTTCGATATCGAGCCGTCGAGTAACGCGGAGTCCGCGTCCGTTTTCAACAGAATCGAATGTAACCGTGTAGTTGGCGCCCCGTTCACCGGCTGTACTGACAACGAGGCGGCCGCCGTTGAGACTTGCGGTAACATTGATGGTTCGGCCTCTCGGCGTTTGTTCGGTTCGAGTGCGGCCGTCCGCTTCAAACGTCACCTGCGGAGCTCGGCTCGATGCGATAGTTAGACTACGGCCGTGTCCTTCTAAAGCAAGAGTGTCAGGTGCATCGAGACGTCGGGAAATGACTCTCTGAAGACGATCCGTTTCTTCAGGCGAAAGACCGCGAGTCGCCCGCCTGGCTGTTTCAACAACGTCTTCACTGCGGCTGGAATCTATTTGATAAGTACCGGTCAGACGATCGGCCAACGAATTCCGGCCATACGACTGGCGTCCGCGCGAGTCAGATCTCTGCGGTCCGCCTGAATATGCGCTGACGGGCAACGTAGTCGTTGCGATCAAAGTCAGCGCAGCGATGATTGGCAAAAGGTATTTGGTTTTTGTCGCCATGAAAAAAACCTCCGTTAAATGAAAAGTGGAAAAGTGCTTGGAGCACGGCATGGCGACGCTGGACGCCTGCATTAGAATTAGCCGCCTTAATAGTGACCGTGCCCGTCGGTTAGGATTGCTGCAAACAGGGTGCCGTTAGAATGTGTATGGAGATAAGTCGCGCGCAGCCGCGAAGGCGCAACGCAGCATAAAGAATGAAATGTTCAACTCGTACAAACTCGCGCTTCCCTTTATCTTAGCGGCCTCGCGACATGCGGAGCCGTGCCTCAAATTACGCCTGTATCGGAGGCGCCTGCCTATACGATTTTATCCGTTTCGTTAAGGAGCGCCCGCAACGATAAGCGGCACGGTTCAACAGCCTGCATTCTGAAGAATGTCCATTTGTGGTGTGTATTCCTGAGTTTGGACGGCGTTATTGCCTCTGAAGCTGTTTTCAGAGTCTGGTAGCGCCGGACAAATGCGTTAGAGCAAGGGTGCGATAGATTGATGAGGCTCTAAACCGTTTCACCGTATGACGTTGGAGGCGCCGCAGAAAAGACCTGGGCCTCCTTTTCGCTTTCGCAAGCTCCGTCGAACTTATGATACACTCAGCGCGTTTTTGATAACGTGGTTGATACGAAGCAGATTGAGCTTGGGGGTCCGGTTCTCCGAAGAAGCCTTATTCAGTCTTAGATGTAGTCGCTTGATCGCGCCAGTCAGTAAGGCTCCGAGCTTCGTGCTGACAAAACCGATTCTGCGTGCCTCTCGCAGCGGGAAGTATTTTACAAATCGGGTCCAAGTGCCGTAAGCCGAATAGCGGTTAATCTACGTCGACCGTCCGCGTATGCGATTACGCGGGCGTCAGGAGACGAGCGCAATGTGGAAATGGCGAAGTAAAAGTCTGTCGTGGCAAGACCTTGAGGCGGTATTCGATGCAGCAAAACTCGGTGACGAACAAGGGATAGACAGGCTTTTTTCATTTGTCCGATCCAGGTTGATGCTGCTTGCCAGGCACCGTGTGCCGGAAGCCGCCGAAGATGTAGTTCAGGACTCATTGCTGATAGTTCATCGAGAGTTCCCGGCGGTCTCCAGCCTCGGCGGCCTGCTCGCCTTCGCTCATCAAGTTCTCCGCAACAAAATCGGAAACGTCTATCAAGGGCGTTATCGACGAAAGCAGGTCGATCTTGCGGATGCCCAGCTTCCCTATTCAATGGATGGAAAGAGCGACGCGAGGGAGCTGGAGCGGATCGTGGTGCAGTCGATCGCAAAGCTCGGCGAGAATCATCCCGTCTGCCGGTCCATACTTGCGGCCCTCTTTCACGGACTTGAACCCGGCGAAATAAGTGAGAAGCTCGGCATTTCGAAATCTAATCTGAAGGTTCGCACGTTTCGATGCCGGAGGGCGCTGCGCGACCTGCTGCGCGATGAGTACAGCCTCGACGTGTAGAGAGCCGTCCACGATCTTTGTCTGGAGGCCAAGCGATCTCGGCAGGCAGTAATCTTATTCTCTCCCTTTGCTACTGTGGTAGAATCGATACAAATGGAACAGAAGTGCTCAGATAAGCGGCTAGGGCAGTTGATCGGCTTATACGAGCTCGGCGCGCTTGACGAGAAGGAGCGGCGCCGTTTTCAGGATCATTTCATCGCGTGCGATTACTGCTATCAACAGGTCTATTCGTTAGAGCCGGTGATGAATGCTTTTCGGGCACACAGGAGCGCCGCGATGAGCGAAGACGCCGATGGACTCGAACGGACTATAGGTGTGCGCGCGCTCACTTCGGAAGTGCGGCCGCGGAGTCGCAGCCCGCTGCCCGTCTTTGCGGCGCTCGCGGTAGTGCTGATTGTAGGCGCCTGGCTTTTTTACACCAGTTTCTTTTCCCATCGGATTGATTCGCCGGTCCAAGTCGCGAGCGCGCGATGGGACGACATCGGGATTCCCAGGGCTCCTTATACTCGTCCGAAAGAGGGAACCGTTCTTCGCGGTTCCGAAGCATTGTTTGACCGAGCGATGGCGTCTTATGAGGCTGGAGACTACTCGAAAGCCATCGAGCAGCTCGATACGCTCAGGGAGACGTCGCCGGAAACGATCCCGCCCGGCGCCAATTTCTATTTGGGCGTGTCCCTGTTGCTGGCGAGTCGAGCGGAAGAAGCTATATCACCGCTGCGCCGTGTTATCGAATCGGGCGATGGGACCAAGCTTGAAGCCTCGCATTTCTATTTGGGGCTAGGCTATCTCAAGCACGATCAGCCCGGCCAGGCCCAGGCCGAGTTCGACACGGTCATCGGTATGAAGGGCCAATACCAGTCGGACGCCGAGAATTTGAATCAAATAATAGCAAAGCGACTTCACTAGAATACCAGCGACACGATTTCACGTTTTATCGAGCGTACTCCTATGCACGCAAGACCGAGTTGTATGGCTACGGCAACGGGAGATATGAACAGACCTGCCGGTCTTGTGCTGATATTGACTTTTGCATTGATGCTGGGAACCTATGCGTGCCGCTCCGTGTCCACGAGCGCCATCGAGGTTGGCGAGCGCAGAGAGGCCGTGCTTCGTGAGCGCGGATCAGGCCGGCGTGAGCTTGGCCGTGGGCCCGAAGCGCGATGGTCGTTTCACGGCCGCGGCGGTCAGAAGGTCTCAATCAAGGCCGAATCCTACGAGTTCGATGTCTGCATGGCGCTCCTGGACCCTCAGGGTAAGCGCATCGCATTCGCCGACGACAATGGCGGGTTTTCAAACGCGCAGATCGACACGACGATCGATAGCGAGGGCGCCTTCACGGTGGTCGTAGGCGGCGTTGACGAAGATCAGTTTGGAAATTACTCGGTGGCCGTTTACGAGGGCGATCATCCGGTGGATTGGAGCCGTTCGGCGATCGAAGCATACTACAAGCACGGCATCGAATGGGCAGAGCAGCATGACAATAACCGGGCAAAGAGCTGGTTGAATCTGGGGCTCGGCCACTATCTGGCCGAGCGAAGGAATTGGGACGAGGCCGAACGCTATTACGTTGAGAGCTTTTCGCAGGCCGATCAAGGCCGTTTCTACTACGGCAAATGGGCTGCAGCGCTTCAACGCGGAGCGCTATTCGCGCGGCGCCGCCGATTCGATCAGGCGCTATCAGAGTTTCAATCCGCGCTCGAGACGAGCAAGAGCCTGCGAGCAAGCGACGAAGCCGAATCGCGGGTCTTGATCGAATTCGGAAACCTCTATCAGGCGATCGCCCGTCCCGATCTGTCTCGAATTTATTTCCGGGCCGCAACCGCGCAAGCCGAGCAACACGGAAGCAGATCCACTCTTGTAAGCCTCTATACCTCCTTGAGCACGCTCTTGCAGTCGCAGGACAAAGAGAAGGCAATCAGCTACGCGGAATCCGCATACGGCTTGAGGGAGGGATTGGCTCCGGCGCTCGAATTGAAAGCGCTCTACACTCTTGCCGGCACATATCTGTTTCTGGATCCGGGCCGTTCGAAGGAGGGCATGGCTCTTGCGGAACAGATGAGAGATAAGGCGAGGCAGGCAGGCTGCCTGGACGAAGAGGTTGGCTCACTCGCACTCATCAGCATGGCGCGATACGCCGCCGGCGACGTGCCCGCAATGATTGATTCCGCGCGGCAATCGCTCGAATTAACGCCCGCCGAGGATGAGAACCCCAACAATAAGAGAATCGCGCTTCAACTCCTTGCCGAAGGAGAGAAAGCGCGAGGCGACAACAGCGCCGCGCTGTCCTGGTGCCTGAGGGCGCTCGATACGGTTGAGACCGCCTGGGCAAAGGAGCGAATCGAGGAGCTGCGGCGAGAGCTGCTTTCGCAGTCTCGAGCAATCTGTACTCAGATCATAGGCAATCTCGATGCGATGAACCGATCTCATCCGCGCATGGAATTTGCGCGGCAGGCATTCGACTATGCCGAGCGCAGTCGAAGCCGCTCGCTGCTCGAGCAACTACCCGGCGCCGACACCACTCGCAAGGCGCAGGACACCGAGTTGCTGAATCGTGAACGGGAACTGCTCGATCAAATCTCCGCCGTGAGAGGACAGCTTGTGATGCTGGAGAGCTCCAGCTCGCGCGAGACTCTATACAAGCTGCAGGAGCGCAGGGCCGGCTTGATCGCCGAACGTATCAGGCTGCAAGCCGAAATCAGCGACTCGATCGGCAGCCGCTATCGCGCCGCGCATCTGTCGCCTGTGACGGCTGAACAGGCTCAAAATATCCTTGCGGAGTTCGGCCCGAACAGCGCGGTTCTGTACTATCAGCTCGGCATTCAAGCGAGCTTTGTTGTAGCGGTGACGCCGAAGGGCTTTTACCTCTACAGGCTTCCCGATTGGACCATAATCTCGAAAGCGGTCACGGAATGGCGAGTACGCATTTCGGAGCAATCAGGCCGTCAACCTGACGCGGCCAGCGCGGAGGCCTACGATCGAATTGCTCACAATCTCTATTCGCTCCTGGTTGGGCCCGCGGCAGGGGTCATTCAAGGACGCGACCTTATCATCGTTCCCTCCGATGCGTTGTCGGGCCTCGCTTTTGAAGCGCTCGTCGTTCGCGACGCAAAGGTTGAACGCGGCGCAAAGTACCTTGTCGAGCAGCGCGCCGTCAGTTATGTGCCTTCGATTTCGGTGCTGGCGGAGCTCGTCAGCAAGAAACGCGAAGGCGGCGCGCGTTCGAAAGGGCTGCTTCTTCTCGGAGATGTTTCGTCGGCGCCGGACAGCGTAGGCGACCTCGCGTTGAGAGGAACTCTCAATGAGAGCTTGCCGGCGGCGCGAGAAGAGATCGAAGAGATCGGACGAATGGCGGTTGCGAGAGGCTTGAGTCCTACGATATGGCTTGGTGCGGAAGCAAGCGAGAAGAAGTTCAAGATTACCGATCTGTCAGGTTTTCGCTTCGTTCACATAGCTACGCACGGTATTTCAGACAAGCAGGACGGCGAGTCGTCCGCGCTCGCCCTGGCTACCGGGCCGGATGAATCAGAAGATGGAATTTTGACCAGCGCCGAAATCGAGACTCTGAAGCTCAATGCGGAACTCGTTGTATTGAGCGGGTGCGAAACCAGCATCGGACAGGCGGCCGGCGCCGAAGGAATGGTCGGGCTGAGCCGCACGTTTCTCGTCGCGGGCGCGCGGACCGTGTGCGGTTCGCTCTGGCGAGTCGAAGACGTATGGACTGAGAAACTGATGACTGAGTTCTATCGCGGCTTCTTAGGAAACGGACGGAACAAGTCTCAAGCGCTCAGACTTGCTAAGCTCGCGATGTTGAAGAACGGAGCGAATCCCTCTCAATGGGCTCCATTCATTCTGGTTGGGGTACCCGCCTGACAAATAATAGTTAACAATTTGTGAAGAAAATAAAAACTGCGCGCGCGCACACGAGAATGTGTTCGAGGAAGTTTATTATGAACCGCTGGGCGCTATGATGCAGCAAGCGAGGCCTGCAAGACAGCAAAAATCAAGACGTTCCTGTTGTGATCCTGCGGCCGCCAATTTTGATTGCGAACTTGAAGATGATTTGGATAGCGGCGCGAAAGAGAACCAGACAACAAGCGTTAGAAGCAAAATTATCCATCGAGTTTTCGACATTGAACTCTCCTTTGGTCCTGATTGATGTTGATAGTCTCGATGAAGCGTTGATACCAGCGTACCTTGCTGAATCGTGCGAGACTCGTCCGTCATAGTTTCGGGATTCAGGAATCGGTTTCACCTCGCACGACCGAATTATCTTCTACGTTTGTTGCACTGATCGTATTTCTATATACAAGACTCCGTTTTATCGATAACTTTGAAAAAAAAGATTGCCTGCACGCTCGAATCTGAAACCTGAGACGTACGCCTCAAACCTTATTAATTCAGCGGCCCGGCAGTAATAATCGCAATACGAACCATAACATCTGGCCCAAATCCCAGAGAGCCTCTTTTAGAAAATTCTTAGTCGAAATACGTCGCGAGTAATTATTGATTGACGACGGCGATGCTTTGTTAATGGGCGTGTCGTAATCGAAGCGAGCGACGCGCGTAGTCTTACGGCTTGGTTGAACGAGTTTGCTGAAGTGGAGGAGCAGAATATGATCGGGCGAACGGCCCCGCATACGGCTTCAAATGAAGCGCTCTTGCATCGGAACAAGCGGACGGATTTTTCCACCGCCGCTGCAGTGAGCACCGAATTTCTTTTTGATTGCGAGGCGCTCCCGCTCGTGATTCGTCCGGCTGTGCCGAAATTAAATCTTGTCAATTGGGCAAGCGAAAACCGTGAATTTGTCGACGACTCTCTTCTCGATTACGGAGCGATTTTGTTTCGAGGCTTCGGAGTTGCAAATATCGAGACTTTTACCTCATTCGCCCATGCGACATCGTCAGGCGGGCTGCTTGATTATCGATATGGCTCAGTGCCAAGGCGCAGGATCGGCAACGGTGTATACACGTCTATCGAATGTCCGGCGGGCCGGACGATACCGCTTCACAACGAGATGTCGGACTCGCTTACCTGGCCGATGAAGATGTGGCTCTGCTGCCTCAAGCCCGCGCCCGGCGGAGGAGCGACCTCGATCGCCGATAGCGCTAATGTCTTTGACAGGATCGATCCGGAGATAAGAGACAGCTTCATGAGCAACGGCGTGAGCTATGTTAGAAACTACCGGCCCGGGCTCGACCCATCGTACCGGCAGGTATTTGGCGGTTCGGCTCCGGAGGAAATCGAAGCCGTCTGCCGAGAGGCTGGAATTGAATTTGAGTGGCAAGCTAACGGCCGATTAAAGACTCGGCAAAATTGCCAGGCGATCGCAGTACATCCAGGAACGGGCCGCATTGTCTGGTTCAATCAGGCTCATCTATTGCACGGCTCCACGCTTGATCGCGAAGTTCCGCCCCAGCTTCTCGCCGCGCTCGGTGAGGAAGGCTTGCCGCGAAACGCGTACTATGGCGACGGCTCGCCTATTGAACTAAACGCGTTGAACGCGGTCCGAGAAGCCTACGAAGCCGAGAAGGTCTCCTTTAATTGGCAAGCCGGCGACGTGATGATGCTCGACAATATGTCGGTTGCTCACGGGCGCGAGCCTTATGCAGGCGAACGCCGGATCATCGTCGCCATGGCCGAGCTTTCATTACCGGAGGCGTTACCGGAAGCATTACCCGAGGCATTCCGGGTGTAGTCGAGCGTCGATTCCGGTCATCCTATCCACTATAGGATTCGTCCTGATCGATTCGGCTTAATACCCAATCGAATTCTCCGCTTGTCACCTTCCCGCCGCAGAACTGGCAATTGCCGGCCATGTTGACGGCGAGCGGGGCCGCGCAATTCGGGCAATGGTCGTCGCGCTGTTCTATCTGCTTTGCACCTCTGGTCCGGATGAACGTCCAGTACTCCGTGAAGGCCCTGGGTTTGTTCGGCGAGCCGCAGACAACTCTTCCTGCCGCATCAACCGTGTAATCGATCTCAGCCGCCCAGATGCGAGCGGTCAGCGCGTCATAGAATGCATCCTGCTCGACCTTGACCCATTCGATCCTGTTGACCTGAATCTTATCGAGCACGTTGCGCAGTTGTTGGCGCTGGTACGCTTCGATCCAATAGCGATGCATCTGGAAAATATTGTCAGTCTCGAACGGACGCGCTTTCTCCCATTCGAGTGTTGTCCACGCCTGTGAAATCGAGTGGAAGATATAGTTGACGCGTTCGTTCATTCGATCCCATGAGAATCCGGGACTGGCGGCGATAAAAGCAGGCACGGTTTCCTGAAAGTTGGGCTGATATACGGTCGGGAGATCGGTCCCCGTCTCTTCGGTCTCTTGCGTGAGCTGCGGCCCGCGTTCGTTTCTATCGAGGGTCACTGCTTCGGAGACAAACCAGTGAAATTGGCCGCAGCGGACGACCGAATTGCAATAGACGCATGCGCCGGTTTCATTGTGCTCCAACGGACCGCCGCATTTCGGACAGTGGATCGCGTCTATTTTACCTGGAGGCAGCGATACAAGACCCGCGTCGCGCCTGAACGTCCATTGCTCTTCCGCGTAGTAAGATCGCTGGCTTCCATGTTGGTCCGCTTCGGTGTAGTTGGACTCGAAAAAGACGGTGATTGCCGGTCCTTCAGCGGAGTTCCCGACATCAACGATTTTCGACGTGCCTATGACTACGCGGGTAACCGCCGACAAATCTGAAGCCGCGGAGCCCAACGACAATAAATAATTCTGAGCCGCTTCATAGATGTATGGAGCGAGCACTTCGATTCTTCCGCTGCCGCGCGCTTCGTGAGCAGCGGCGTAGAGCTTGTTCGCGAAATCGATAAAGAGCATCGTCGAAAAATTCGGATCGGCTCTTTTCAGCGCCTCAAGCTCGAGATCCATGTTGTTGCCGGTTAGAGGATTGTATGGAGCAGGCGTGGTCTTGTTCTTGGCGGCGCGGGCGACCACGACAAGCACGAATAGGACAAAGACGATGATGAAAATAAAGACGATTGCCCCGATGGCTGCTGAGCCTCCGGAGCCGGAAGAAGAGCCGCTTGAAAAGCCGCTCGAGGAGGTTCCCGAACTGACTGATCCGCTGGAGGCGCCCGAACTGGGGCTGCTGCTGGAACTGCTGCTGCCGCGGCTCGAGCTGCTGCTTGAATGAGTTTGACCGCCGCCGGGCCGCCCGTTCGCGGCGACGGCGAGATAAAGCGCTAAGCCGATGGCGAATATTATGACAAGAGATGACCGTTTTGCTTCTAGCCTATTAATCATGTTTGATAACTCCGAAGATTTAACCTGACCCACGCGCGCGGAAATTCGACTGATACTGGAGTGACGACTCAGGTCTTTCGGTATCGTAACACTGAAGGGGGTGGGTGTCAGGGGCAGGGACACGCTCGCCCCACGCTCGCCCGTTTCCACGCACCGCGCACTCGACACATCTGCACGCGGCTCACCCCGCACGCGACTCACCTGCACGCGACTCACCTGCGACTCACCTGCGACTCACCCTCGCGCTCTTAACCCGCCTCAGCCGTGCTCGATCCGCCCACCAGCGCTCGACCCAGATCCCAAGCGATCGATCCATGCTCGCCCGTTTCCACGCATCGCGCACTCGACCCACCGCACGCGCCCGACCCAACGTTCAGGCGCTCAACCATCCCCCGCGCACTTGTTCCGCCCCCGCCCTCGGCCCACCCGCACCCGCTCCACCCATCTCTCCACCGCCCAAGATCCACACCTTCCTCCCTTCCCAAAACTCAAAGAGAATTCAATTGACAAAATAATTTGTCAATTATATACTGCGGCCCGTTCTGATGGTCACGTGAGCCGCAAAAGTCCGATGGCGCTGTCTGATAATTCGACTACGGACGATTTTTGATGGAGCATATTGCCGAAACAAGAGGGGTCGATGTGCTGGCGGCGCCGGAGCGAGTTGCGGCGCTGCTGCCGCCTATTCGAAGGCGCTTGCTCGAAAATCTCCGCGAGCCTGATTCCGCATCCGGCCTGGCGCGACGGCTTGGCATCCCTCGTCAGAAAATCAACTATCACCTGCGCGAACTCGAGCGCACCGGTTTTGTCGAGCTCGCTGAAGAGCGACAACGTCGCGGCTGCATCGAGCGCTTTGTTAGAGTCACCGCGCGCGCTTTTGTGGTCAGTCACGATTTTCTTGAGGGGCTCGCGGCCGATCCCGCAAACGTCGAGGATCAGCTTTCCAGCGCTTACCTCATAGCGAATTCGGCCCGCACGATACGCGACGTAGCTCTATTGCGAGACCGCGCGGCAAACGCGGGACAGAAACTGGCGACCCTTTCGATCGAAACCGAAGCCGCGTTCGCGTCGCCGGCTGAATTCAGGGCATTCTCTGAGGAACTGGCAGGCCAGATCGCAAGGCTCGCAACGAAGTACAACAAGACCGGAGCGACTGCCCGGCGATTTCGGCTCTTTGCCGGAGTTCATCCCATAATCACGAAGTCCGAATCGCAAGCTCGCAGTGAAGAACCCATCCAAAAAAAAGAATCCAGGAGAAGGAGAAGGAGTCATGGAAAGCGATAAGCCAGAGACCAGAAGTCATTCACATGAAATCGAGATTGATGCGCCAATCGAGCACGTCTGGAAGGCAATTACGGATGCCGAGGAGCTAGTCCGGTGGTTTTCGGAAGAGGCGAAAGTCACTCCCGGCGTAGGCGGGACCTTCTGGATTTCATGGGGAGAAGGGCAGGAGGGCCTGAACCGAATCGAGATCTGGGAGCCGGAACAGCGGCTGCGCCTCGAGAAAATGCCGCCGCAAAGCGATGAGGGTCCGGACTCGGCCAAAGCAGCGCTGATAGCTCCGATGGCTCAGGAATACACGCTCACGAGCCGCGGCGGCAAAACCGTGCTTAGACTCATTCACTCCAACATACCCAACTCGCCCGAGTGGGATGGCTTCTACGACGGAACCAATAAAGGCTGGGATATGTTCTTTCTCGGACTTCGTCACTATCTCACCAAACACTATGGCCGGCCCAGGAAGAACATTCTCGTGATGCAGCCGGCGTTGTTCGAGTTCAAGAAAGCGTGGGACAAGTTGTTCGAGGGCGGCTTCAGCGCGCTATCGAACCTCACCTCCGGAGACCGCTACAGCTTTGCCACCTCTGCTGGAGATCAGTTGAGCGGCGAGGTCGTGTCGGTCTTTCCACCAAAGACCCTCTGCGCGACTGTCGAGAACATCAACGATTCGTTTCTGACCGTCGCATTCGAAGAGATGGCCGGCAAGACTTATCTCTATCTCACGTTGGCAACGTTCGGCTTGAACGATCAGGAGTTCGAGTCGCTGCGCGATCGCTGGACGACGTGGCTAAAGCAGATTTATCCCTTCGACCCAACTGAAGCGGGCCCCAAATCGGTGTGCTAGTCGCCGCAATTACCGAATTGAAAAAAAGGAGAGAACGATGAAACGCAACGCGCTGATTGTAGCCTTCGCGATGTTGACCCTATTTACGGTCGGGGCCTACGGGCAGGAGAAAGACCCCGAGCTTTCGAAGAAGATCGCGCTTTCTTATGAGCTTCAAAAACCCGGTCCAGAACATAAACGGCTCGAATCGATGGCCGGTACGTGGGATGCGGAAATAAGAGTGTGGACCGCACCGGGCGCAAAGCCGCTGACGTTCAAGGGACGATCGGAAAATCGAATCATACTCGGCGGTAGATTCCTGCTGAGCGAAGGCAAGAGCAGTGGGGCGGGAATGACGGTCGAAACGCTCAATATCATAGGATTCGATCGTCGTCACAAGAAATTCACTTCGATTTCATTCGATACGATGGGCACTTATTACGTTAGCGCCGCCGGTCCGTTCGACGAGGCGAGGAAAGCCGTAGTGATGTACGGGGAAGATGTCGACCCTCAGCTTGGAACGCAAAAGTACGACTTCATCACTCGCATCATCAGTCCTGATCAATACATAACCGAGGTCGTATTCAAGGATCCCGCTCACACACGAGGCCAGGGCGATTTCAAAGCGGTCGAGGTAATTCACACGCGAGTGAAGTGATCCTCGGCGCGGCCTCTTCCGAGACGAGATCCTCGATGTACTTACTGTTGCGTGCGGGTCGGATTCGATTGGAACAACCGGAATAAAGAAGCGACCCCAAAGCGAACCATGCTAGGCATCGCGCAAGGAGTCGACGAGTCCTTCAAAGGCGTTTCTTCGCATTGAAATTGCGTCTTTTTCCTGGGGCGACATCTCGGCGAAAGTGCGAGAGTCGCCCGCTGGAATAAATATCTTATCCCATCCGAATCCGTTGCTTCCCCGAGGCGCGTCGGCGATGCGGCCGTCAATCTCACCCGAAAATAAGCGGAGAGTTCCATCGTGCGCGGCTACCATTGTTTTGGCTGTCGCGCTTCGATCGGGAAAGCCATCAAGCATCGCGCACATGCCTTCGGAACCGACCGTCTCGTCAAACCAGCGGATCAGCGGGCCCGGCAGTCCTTTCCACGCGTGAATGAAAAGGCCGGTATCTTCGACGATGATCGGAACGTGATTCAGCTTCTCATACGCGAATCGGGCTTTCTCCGTTATCACTGCTTCGAGATCCAGAGACTGAGTCTCGGGCAGGTCAAGCTTCTTCTGGGCTATTCGTCTACCGAGAATTCTCTCGGCCTCGAGGCGTTTGTCCCGCGAAGATGTCACGAAAATCCAGTCTTTCATACAAGCGCCTCTGGCTTTCCTTATTCGTGCCCGCGCGGGAATTGTCGAGTCCGTCCGCAGATGCCGCCGGTGCACGGGTGGGAATCGCACAAATTATGTTCCATTCCCATTTTGGTTTTTATGAATTCGCCGAGCGTTATTATAGGGTAAGCAGGATCGGCTGCGTCAAAAAGTGAAAATCTGTCCGAGGTCTCGATATCAAGAGCCTCATAGTTGAGACGGAAGTCGGTAGGCTCGGCGGCATTCACATGCTCGACGTGCTGCTCACAGCCTCCGGTTGTGTTCGTTATCTTAATTTCGTACCGATCTCCCTCTTCTATAGTTCCGGTTTCGAAAAACGGCGTCCTGTCGTCATCCGCGTAGAACTTGATCGATCCTTTGGCGCCCGATGACGTCTTGACAAAAATGTCGGCGCCGAGCGCCAACGCGATCTTGCCTATCTGATGCTGTCCGTTGCCCCTTTTCGCATCGAATAGCATTGTGCTCAATTTGTATCCGAAGAAGAGACCGCTGTTGATGTGGAACCTCGGCGAAAGTGCGTCAGGTATCTTCGGGAGGATGTCGTCGTGAAAAACCGGCCCTTCGAGATCCAGAGCGTACTCGACGAAGCTGCAGCGTTTGCCGTCGGGCGTATAGTAGGACGGCGAAGGCGCGTAGACATAGACGCCTTCTTCAACCGGGTTCTCTACAACTATCCTGATATCGCTTGCATTGTCCGGCACACCGGAAATTCCGCGATCGGCCTCGCCCTTCTTGCTCACGCCCAGATCAAGCGCGTGATCCGGCAGTCTATTATTCACGGCCACGGAGCATCCTCGATCGCTGTCGAAACAATAGAGCATGATGCCGTCGAAATATATCGTCGCTGCCGGGGGCCCGCCGGGATAGGTTGATTTGGTCTTGTAGGTAGGAAAGGCTCCTTCGACTCCACTGCTTGAGTGTTCGGTTGTGCGCGACATTATTAGATCCTCCTCAAAAATGTGTATAACCGCCGATGGCGACAAACGCCGCCCAATTATGCGGGCTCCTGATTTCAGGGACTGTCTGGTTAAGAGCATCGAGCTGCGCCTGACGCAAAGCTCGGATGTCGTCCATTCGATCGAGCTTCCGCCGTTTATGAAAATCGATCATAAGCTCGGATGTCGGCTGGGAATCGACCGGCCACAAGGTCGCGAGCGCAAGAGCGCCTGACTTAATGAACGGACGCGCCATTCCGATCGCGCCTTCGCCTCCATAGCTGCGATCCATGGCGGTGCCGCATGCCGAAAGGACCACCAGCCGAAGCCGAGTCAACGGCATCCGATACACATCTTCCGCAAGCAGAACGCCGCTCGAATCTCCCGTCGGTTCTGAATCGTCTCTTGATAGAAGTAGTATAGAGAGCAGCGGCGAATGCATATTCACAACATAATGTCCGGCGAAGTGGATTACTTCGGCGTCGCTCATTCGAGCCTTTACCGAACGCGGTCGGGCATCCGCGCCGATAAGCGTGACATTCGATCCGTACAGACTCGAGATTGATCGCACCTCTTTTTCGGCGGCCGGTAAATCAGGAAGGGATCCGAATCGGGTTTTATCGAACGCCGGGTTTCCGATTGCCAGCAGCTTCTCGTCGCGCACTTCCGTCTTTTCCGCGGCCCGCTCGGAACAGGCAAGCATCACGCTGGAGCTGGGCGACAAGGCGTATGCAAAATCCTCGACAAAATAACGGCCGGATTCGGGACAGACGAGCGCGCCGAACGGAAGGGAATTGAGCAACCTGTCCGGCACGATGAAAACAGTCGCATTCGGATTCAGAAACGATCTCACGGGTTCTATCAGAAGCCTGTATAACGCCATGGCTTGCTTCGTAGTCTTGTCCTGATCGGTTCGGTCGGCGGCTGAAATTTCCTGTACAAAGGCGTGTACCTGATCGGCAAACTCATGACCGGACGTCTTCTGATAAGCGCTCTGTATCGAAGAGTCTCGAGAGACAACCCACGCGATCACGCTCTCGCCCTCGTCGAGAACCGCGTACTGGAGTATCTCGGTGTTTTCAGGCAGCCGCTCCTGGATTTCGCGTAGGCTAAGCGGGCGGGCTAGCTTACCGGCTCGTAGATCGGGCTCATTGCGACCCGTGACAACTTCGCCGCCGCCCGCCATGAGATCAAGCAGCGATCTTGCGTGCGACAACTCGGAGTATTCAAACGCCGCTTGTTTATCCGCGAGATGCCGATACGCAAAGTCGATCGCCAGGTTATACGTGCCTTGGGCAAGCTCGAAATAACTGTTCCTGTCTTCTTCTTCGAGTATTTTCGAGCGATCCTGTTCCAGTACGGCGATCGCCGTTTCGATTTCGTGCTGTACGGCCGAGTCGTCCTTGATTCCGATCATCGCCTGAAGCTTTCCCTTATGCGCTTCGGCCAGATATAGATCGAGCTTTAGCCCGCGATGAAGCTCGATTGCCTGATCGTAGTACTCGACAGCGCGATCGAAAGCGCCGGCTTCATAACTCACGTGCGCAAGCATCAACGTCGAGTTCGCGATTATGTTGTTTCGGGTGCGCTTGCCGCCGATCGATCCGGCTTCGGTAAGCGCGCGCTGTCCGCTCGCAATGGCTTCCTCGTAGCGGTGTAGCTTCTGGAAGATGACCGCCTGGATGGCATACGAGCGAGATCTCAGCAGCGGGGTTCCCGACTGAATGGCAAGCTCGTTTGACACACCTTGAAAAGGCAGCGCCATCGACGGCAAGTTGAGATCGCTGTAGCTCGAAGCTATGAGCTGGTAGAGCGGCCAGACGTCTCTGGGTTCGGGGAAAAAAGTCTCGGCGAGATCCAGCGCGCGAATCGCGCAGCCTATCGATTTGTAATAAGCTCCTAGCTGATAGCTGACCGCGGCAGGCGTTTGAAGGCTCCGCAGGCGCCCGTTTATATCGCCTGTGCTTTCGAATATCTCCCCGGCCCGCGTCGCATTGTCAATGGCATTGGAAAACTCTCGCCTGGCCGTATCGGCGTCGCTCATTGAAAGAAGCGAATGAGCGAGAAGCGTTTTGTAGTCTCGCCGCGAGCTTAGCGCGATCAGCGGCTCGATTATCGAAAGCGCGCGGCTGACGTCGGTCAATCTCAGCAGGCACGCGGCGGTCCAGAAGCGAGCTCCGAGTGCTTCGCCTTCATCGCCCGCTTTCGTGAATCCCTGTTCCGCTTGTTCGTATAGCTCGGATGCTCTCTCGTATTCGGCGCCTGCGTAAGATTGAAATGCGGATCTGAGTGAAGCTCTTGCTTGTGTGGCCAGTTCGCGTTGGCGCGGTGAGGTTCTGGAATAGAAGCGCTCCAGATCCAGGCTAAATCGGTCGCGGCACTTTTCAAACTCCAGCCTTCCCGCGCGCGAAATGAGATCGAGCTTCTCGGCGGCGATCGTCGTCTTGCCTTGTTCGGATGCCGCGAGATACTCATCAAGGAGGCGCTTCACGATCCGGTTGTCGACGCGATCCCGGTTGATGCGGAACGCGTCCCAGGCCGCCGAATCGTCGCCGCGTGACAAGGCCGCAACGAAATCTCCAAAGTCTTTTTCGACCTTTTGATTCGATCCGGTCTTCTTTTCATCGATCTCCGCGAGATGTCTTCGGGCTTCTTCGGCCCAACCCGATGTACTGTCCCGTTGAAGATAGGCTTGCCATTCTGTTCGAGCGTCCTCCCATAAATGCATGTATTCGTAATACAGCGCGCGATTGAAGCGTGCTTCCAGCAGGAACTCATCGAGCTTAACGGCCTTGTTCAAGTGATCGAGGCTTTCGGACATCTCCTGACCTCGAATCTCGGGAGACTCTTGTCGAGCATGTTCCATAAGCGCGGCGCCAAGATCGCTCTGAATCAACGCGTCGTTTGGATCCGCTTCCGCCGCGCTGCGCAGCCGCTCCACCGCCTCCCCAAATCTCTGCTCGGCCAGATAGACGCGGCCGAGCGTGTGAAGCGATCTCGCGCTTTGATGATCTGTTTCTTCCGTTATGGCCAGAAGCTCGGCTTTTTTGATTTCGAGGTTCTGGCTTGCGTCTCCGCGTGACTGGGCAACGGAGGCATAGGGAAGAGCGGAGATGCGAGCCTCAAAGAGGCGCCCCGATTTGTAGCCGTTCGCCAGAGCGATCATCGCCTGTTGATCGACCGATCTAAAGATAAACACTCGCCAGACAAGGAGGCCGATTGCGATGATGAGCACGGCGAATGCAGCCAATCCGACATACCTGTTGCCGCGGGAGCGTAGAAAGGCAGCGGGTTTTACCCGAACCGGTCCTGTGGATTGCTCGGCTTCAGATTGAACTTTCGAGCCGTAAGCTCTCAGCGACTTGGCGAAACGCAGTCGATCTCGTCGAGTTTGGGAACACAGGAAGAAAGTCTCGAACCGATTGCGCTCGACATCGGAGAGGCTTCCTTCGAGATATCCGTCCATCAGTTCCCGTTCCACGGCTTGAATCTCCTGGTTCAGCGCGTCGTCGTGAAGATACTCATCTTCCAGCTTCAGCTTCTCTTCTTCGGGCATAAGCCCGAGTAGATACTGAATCAATCTATCTTCGCTTTTCCGGCTCCGGCTCATACCGAGTGCCTCACTCGTTAATTGGCGGGGACGGGATTCTGTTTCATCCCAAGCTCGTACAGGCAGCTATTGACGCAGTTCTCGAGCTTCTCGCGAAGTCTAAAGGCCTTCAACCTGAGATTGCCGGGAGGCACGTTGAGCTCAGCCGCAAGCCTCTTTCGGTTTTCGATCTTATTGCCTCGTTCGCCGACATAATATCCGACGATAAGCGAGCGATTCTCGCCGTTCATTCCATCCAGGCATTGTTCGAGGCAGGTCAACTCAGCATCAGATTGGCGCGTTTCATCTTCGCGCCGCATGGTTTCGAGCGGATCTTCGAACGGATGGCGCGTATCGGACATATCTTCGAGTGAGGCGGCGCGTTTCGAAGCATATTCCCAGTATTCCTGAAGAATGTTTCGTGCTATTCCCATAAAGTAACTCAGCGGATCGCTCGAATAAACTTCCCGTCCCTCACTGATTTTTTTCGCCGCGCAGTTGATGGTTATGTCCGCGTAATCCAGCGGAGACGAGCACCCGCGGTACTCGAAGAAATTTGTGAGCCTGCCGCGAATTCTCTCATATTCACGAGCGGCCTCGTCGCGATTTGAATCGAGAGCGGCAAGCAGCTTATCGAAAGCTTCGCGGCTCAAATTCTCATGCCGCTTAAGCAGCACAATCGAATCCACTGCGTGAATCCTCCTGCCGATTAATGACGGCTCATCGCTTGACCTCTCCGCAATGAACCAACCCTTTTGAAGTGCTTTCTCGAGCTGGATGATATCGGACTCAATTTCGACGCAATGTAATCACAATAGTGAATCGAGATCAAGATAGGGTGACACGAAGAAGTGTTTGACCTTCTGAAACGTTTTTTCGGCTGCGCCGATTAGCCGATGTAGGGCGACCGATCGAAGGCAAATGCGGATCGAAAAGACGCGCGGAGCCGCCGTTTCTTCAACATCGCCCGACCGATTCAATAGCGAAAAGGAGAGAGCAATGGCGATCGATTTTCAAAGACAGAGATTTCTATTTCCGCAGATGGCTGGAGGGCCCAGATCAAGGAACTGCCATACGCGTTTCCTGCCAACGTGCTGAAAGCGGAAGCAGTAATAAGCGGCTCGTTTTTCGAATTCGTCGGCGACGATCATCCGTTATACCAGCTCGAAGCCGACGCCCGGGTCAAAGGGATAATCGGCAATGTCGTCGAGGTGGAGGTTGTGTTCGGTATCCGAGACCATACCGGAACCTGGGACGATCTCTATGACGGCCTCGTGGATGTCACCGTGATCGCCGATCTCGGGTCTCCTCAATAGTCTCAGCGGAGTTTAGAATAAATGATAGGGCGGCCCTCCCTGGCCGCCCTATCATTATTTCTTCAGCTCCTTTTCTTACTCGGAGGCTGAGCTTCTATTTTTCTGAAAGAGGCCTATTAATTTCAGCAGGGCGGCGAGGCCTCCGGTGAGCGCGGAGAGAAACGAGATGCTGGAGTCATATACGTTCTTCTGTGTCAGAAGCAGGAATACCGCGACGCCCAAAACGACGAGCAGGATCGGACCTTTAAGTGTCTCCCAATGGCTGGTTTCGCCTTTGACCCATGACTCCACCTTATGAGCAGGACAATTTGCAAGGACGAAGCGTCTGAAGCTTTCATCCATCAACCGCAGTTTTGGATCGCGCACAAGGAGACGGCGCTGGAGAAGGCGTCGAACCTCTCCGTTCTTTTGGCTGATCAATCCGTCCTTGGCTGCATGAAACAGCGCAAGCTTTTCATCGTCGGTGCATGCCGACCATATCTCCCGATGGTATGCGCCGGCCTGATCGGCGACCTGGTTGATCAACTCTTCGTCAGAAAGATGAACCTCGCCGGCGTTCGTATGAAGCTTCAACTTCTTTATGATCGTATCCAGATACTTCCAGGTGTGGCCGTGAGCCTTGAGCGCCTTTATCTCATCCCCGTCATCTTGGACGGTCGAATTGCATTGACGGACTACTACGAACGACGCAAAGACCGAATTCCATGGACTCGCGTTTGAATCCTGGCGCCCGTTAGGCGTCGAGCCGTTTGTCATGTCGCCGTTGTCATCTTTAGCTTTACCATTCGCCGAGCTTGAAGCCGCCGTTGCCGCCGCATGAGGTAATGAGCCGGCGGAGCCGTTGGCGGCCGCAAGCGGGAATGGGTTCGTAAGAGGATCTATGGATGTCGCTACGACCACGGTTCTACCGTCTCTCACCAGCCGTTCAACGAATCCCAGCTTTGTAAGATTGACGGTGGGATCTCCCGCTTTGAATTCGAAGTGATCGACGAGCACGGGTCTTCCGTTCGGAACGCTCAAATATTTGAGTCTTTGAAGATGGTTGTCGGAAATTAATTCCCTGAGATCGACTACCTCGAAGCCATTAGGCCATCGGGCAGCAGATTCATAAGCGGCCGCACCGACCACCAGAAAGTTCTCCTTTATTTCTTGAACCGAGGCAGGAAGCTTGAATATCGGACCGGGCTCCTCCACGTCGAGCAGCACGATCTTCCGAGCGGCGAACCTGACAACGAAGAACACCGCCGCGACAAACCCGAGCGCGACGATGATTAGACGCGCCCACCAGCCGATGTTTTTTGGCGACATGAACTTCGGAACGATTGATGTGAGCACGACCGGCGCTTCATCGGAGTGACCTTCACGCCTTTTCTCCAGCGTGAGCGTCCGGAGCGGCGTTTCTTCCGATGACCACGATCTGTCGGTCGAAGCCGTTCTTATCATCTCGTGGCTCTCTACACAGGTTTCGTTGTACAGAGGGCTGAAATTGATTAAGAACCATGTCAGCGGGCTCCGCGATTTATCGACATCATCCGCTTCGAGATCGGGTCCGATGTTCTTGTGAGTGTCGAAAAAGAACGAGCAATAGACATCCCAGGGCGATCTTCCATCGGAGCTTGGGGGCGCGCTTGAATAGGCGCTCTGGCCGTCCGACGAGAGAACCGGTTCATTGAGCCTTCGATTTATGAGGGCCCGCTTCAGTTGATTCTGTTCGCCGATCCTCACCGAGGAATATTGCAGGTTGATGCGATCGTCCCGCTGCTCGAGTCGGCGGGCGATGCTCATCTGGCCGTGTTTTATGAATACGCGTATTTCCGCGTCTCGAATTATCTTGAATGATGCAAGAGTAGGCAGGGCTGCCAACAGCAGCAGGAATGAGGTCACCGCCAGCGGATAGGCTCGACGATAGTCCATGGAAGGCGCGATGCTGGACGCAAAGCGCATCAGCCTTCCCTTTTCCTCCCGGCAATTCAGCCAGAACACAAAGATCGCGTGCCCGATCGCCGCGGCCGGAAACACGAACGACCAGAAAATAACCCAGGCGCCGTTAGAGAGCCAGAGTAGAAGCAGGCAATATATAAAAGCGAGAACACAGTTGAAACTGAAGATAAGGCGATAAGCCGCGCCCTGTGCAGCATCCGGCCATAGCCATGCCAGCTTCCGGCGTGAACAAGTAAGAAACAAAAGCAACAAGGCTGGAAGCACGATGGCCCAGTAGCCTCCGGTCATCGCGGTCGCAAGCGTTGTACTTTCGAGGTGAGTGGTTCTGAGAATCTGCTTGTCTCGGCACACGATCAGGGTCCACGGAAGATACTTCATCGGGCTTATGTAGAAGCGATGCCCTCGTCCGAGATACTGGGCATTAACGAACTCGCTTCCGCGCGATTTCACAACCGACCGCAGCAGCCGGTCGTTATTGCACTCTTCGAATATGTTCTCGTCCAGGTTCTTGACCTCGTTTGAGTCGAATTGAACAAGACCGGAGTTGTCGATGATCGCGAAGCCGTAGCCTTCGGGAAGCACCGGCTGGAAGACCGACAGGAGCCTTTCATCCATCGCGGAGACCCAGTCCGTGCCCTGAACGAGGGTGGAGACGGCTGCGAGGTTCTCGCCCGAGTTCCTGGACCGCACCGGTTCTATGAAGAATTTGTGACTTTCACACGTTCCCTTTTCGTTGTCATCCTGACACAGGCTCACCGTCCATAAGTTTCCGGCCTTCGCGTTGTAGTAATAAGGACGATTCAAAACATTGATGAACGGGGTGACACCCTCGCGGGTCGTCCACTTGATTCTCTGGGCGCCCTCGGGATCGATCCACGTAATTGAGTTGAAGAAAGGATAAGGCGCGGCCGCTACATCCTTGTCGGTTTCCAAAACATTCAGCCGCTTTTCGGTGCTCTTGATGTTTGTTGGAGTGACCGTTTGTCGCGAAGCCCTGTCTATTTCGGCGGCAAGCTCCGCGCGCGGGCTGCTCGACTCGACTCCTTTGTGTACGCTGCCAATCAGTTCCTTGTTGAGCGCCGTCATCTGGCGCATGACCTGAAGCAGCTCCGCGTTCAGGTTCTGCTTGATCTTCGCCGACAGCGCTTCCATCTGATCGTCCAGACGTTTTTCGGAGCTGATATAGCTGTGAATGTCGAGTACGAGGAGCGCCAGAAGCGACGTTCCTAACAACGCTGATGCGGCGGTGCAGAGTACGTCAACGGGCTTCAACCGGTCTTTTGCTCCCATGAAACGGAGCTTCAAAAGAGGCCAGCCAAGACACGACAGCGCGACAACGAAGACGAAGAGCAGAATGACGGTGTATGAAACCGCAAAAGTCTCATCGTGGAAATGATCCAGTCGCGTCAGGCCGCAAACGAGAATAGGGATGCCCTGGTCGCTGGCCGAACCTGTGCGGGGAATGTTCAAGAGCTCGGGCTGTATAAAGAGCTTGTATCCTGAACCGGCCAGATCGACGTTGAATGTGCCGGTCGATAGATCGTGACTCCCACTGCCGCCCGCCGGCTTTTTGTCGCTTGATTTCTTGTCGGACTCCTTATCGGCCGATGTTTCAGCCGGTTCGGATGATTTTGATGCCTGTTGATTTGATCTCAGGAGCTCTCGAATGTTCAGGAGCCTGATCCCGCCCTCGCCTTCTTGGAAAATTACGCGGCCGGAATCGGCCTCCGCCACAAGTACGCGATCGAACAGATGCTCGGTTCCGTTGATCTCCGCATCTTGAACAAAGCGAGTAATGAAAGGCTCAAACAACTGATCGGCGCGGCTTCGAGCCCGAAAATTAATGGGCAGGGATTCCTTCCGGCCGAGCCAGCTATAGTCGAATGCGAAAATGGATGAATCGCCCTCCGGTTGGATTGCGACAGTTACCTGAGGCTTCGGGTCGACCTTGGACGCGTTGTCAAGAACCACCGTCGACAGATCCGGCGTGATCTCGGTCCCATAGCTGATCAGACGGAACTTCTTCGCTAACCGCGCCCCCACCTGCTCGACGGATTGAAGATTGTCGTCCGGGCCTTCTTTTTTTGCGGCGTTGATGACATAGCCCGCGATGCCTTCGACCTTCGATTTCACCTGGCCGCTGATGCCCGAAAGCACGCGAAGATTCCTGCTCGTGAAGTAGGTGGTTTGAGTCGAGACAAAAACGAAATAGTAAAGAGAGAAGGGGACGATCAGAACGGCGGCCGTCACCGCTGCTACAACGAATTTCTTTGTTCTTGAGGTCTTCGTCATGCGCGTACCGGTGAGCACGGGCCGTCACCGCGGAATAAATGAGGCGGCCGTGGTGTTCCCGGCCTCCCTAATAGTAGCCAGTGCGTAATTTTGAAAGGAGCCGTAGACTCCTCTACCACTAATGACGAAAGAATGCGGCGCTGCAATTCGATTCGATTGATCTATTTCGGCGCGAATTGATCAAAGCAGGGCCGGATCGGTCTCGATCGGAGTCTCGGCGATCAATTCAGCGCCGTGCCGCGCAATATACTCGTAGCCGCCGTCCTCGAAGACGTTGAGGATCGGCAGCAGGGAGCGCCCTGCAATCGAAGTCAATACCGCGGATGTAGCGTCGTCCGTATGGCGCAGCGCGAAATCGGCCATCCATGACAGCTCGAGCAGATCACCCAATCTGTCGACAAGCCTCCTGGCGTTCACGGCCGGCCACGCCGAATCCGCCAGCCGTTCGGTCGTGACCTCTTCCAGCGTCTGCCTGAACGTTTGATCGAACCGCCGCCGGGTGCGAGGCATCACGTCACGGGGCCATCGCGTCAGCACGCCATTCACCTCTGCCCGCCATCTCTCGAGCAGGTTGGATTTTCCCAAATCGCGCGTTATCTGGAGGCACAGAGTGTTATGAGCGCCTTCCCAGGTTTCAATGATCATCGCGTCGCGCAGCAGCCTCGGCAGCACGCTGAAGTCTTCGACGATCCCGTTGCCTCCCAACACGGTGATCGCATCGTGAATCGAAGCAGTCAGCGTCGAAGCCGTACGATATTTCGCGAGATTCGTAAGGAATCTCTGCCACATCGCCGTATTCGCGTCGGCGGGCGCTATCCCGTTTTTCTCGACCATCGCAACGAGCGTGAAAGTCAGGACTCGATGACGCCAGAGCCGCTCGAGCAGCGACAACAGCGTTTCCTGAATAAGCGGATATCTAATGATGGCCTGTCCGAACGCCTCGCGCTGGCGCGCGTAATTCCTGGCCTCGATGAAAGCTCTGCGAAGGAACCCGCAGGCATTGGCCGCGTTGTGGAGCCGAGACGCATTGATGATGTAGTTCATCAGGGTCTTGAACCCTTCGGATGGGTCTCCGATCGGATACGCGGTAGATCCGTTGAAATCTATCTCCGCCGTCGGAAGGGATTGGGTTCCGAGCTTGTCCTTGAGTCTCCTGTACGAAAGAGAATTGATGCTGCCGTCGGGCAGAACTCGCGGAACGAAGAACAAAGCGACGCCGCTGGTTCCGCTGCTGCCTCCTCCGGTTCCACCGTTCACTCGCGCGGCTACGGCAAAGAATTCATCGGGATTCGAGCAAAACCATTTTTCACCGGTGATGGACCATGTGCCGTCTCCATTGGGCGAGGCGGAGGCTTCGATCGCTCCGACGTCGGAGCCTCCTGACCGCTCGGTAACGAACTGGGCGCCGGCAAATGGAGTCTCCGCCGAAATCAGCTTCGGGAGGTTAAGCCGGCCAAACTCGATTCGCTCGACCGGATTGCCTGCCCGGTCGTATTTGACAATGCGTGGAAGGTTTTCGGGTCGCGAAGCCTGCGCGGCGAGATCATTCCACGAGCCGCCGGCTAGCTCTCCGAATCGGCTGAGCGAGCCAAAGATGTCGTCTCGTTGATTGTCGGGGAGCAGATCGGCGAGCAGGCTCTTTAGGCCCTGGTCATCGCCGAAGAAGTTTGTGCCCTCGATTCCGGTGAACTCTTTCACGCGGATCCTCCGTCTGGCTTCGATTGTGATACTGGGGTCGTCGGGGGCTTCGCGGATCATAGTTTCACGCAAAGAGCCGTAGATCGCAAAGCAAAAGGAAGGTTCGATTTGGAGCGCGAAAGCAAGTTCAACCTGATGGTCGCGTGACCTTCGATCTCGGCGATCACGCTGCTGCTTCGGCGGTCACGCTGCACTGTTTTGCCGACAAACGTTTCGCGACACAAGACCTGTGCCCGAAATCATGGCTGGCATCTGATCGCCGATTGCTTACTTATAGCAAAGCGGATTCAACGCCCATACGATCTCTCCCGGTTTAGTCCAACGTTACGCGCCTGAAGGCATCGTCGGTCATATTGTTGCTGCTGTAGGCTAGTGGTATAAACACTCGTGGAGGTAATCATGAGTGTTGATCTCAAAGAACGATACGTTGTCGACGAAACAGGCAACCGTGTCGCTGTACTCATCGATATTGAGGAGTACCACAGAGTACTCGAGGCACTTGAAGAATTAGAAACTATTAATGCCTATGATGAAGCTAAAGCCTCAAATGATGAAATAATCTCCTTCGACCAAGCGATAAATGAAATAGAAAGCCATGGCTAATGAGTTACAGCATAGGAATTCTCCGCCGTGCCCAAAAAGAACTGGCGCAACTTTTGCTATATGAAAGGACGCCCTCCCTGGTAGCTTGATGTTTGGAGAGAACGCCGATCGCCGGAGACTAATTCCCATCTCCTCGGCTACCGAAGCGTATAGGGATTTGAATATCTCGAGTTGCCAGATTCGCCTCCATAGCTTGTTGATTCCGAATGTATTGATCCCACGTTATGTAGGCGGAATGATGATCCTGGATTACCACTCCCCACTGATCGAGTTCCTTACGCTTGCGGCGCGACTTCTTAGCGCCATCTTTGCCAATGACCGTCTTCATTCCGGTTCGACCGTAAACCAGCGCCGCAGCATAACAAGGGTTCTGCTCTGTAAATAGGCTTGTAAGTGTTGAAAACACGTCATGCCTATTTTCATGTTCGGTGGAGCGCCGAAGGCGCATGTTGAACTTTAGGATTTGAAGTACCCGCTGACCTGTCGGCAACCGCCAAACAACTTCTCGTCCCGCCGTGCCAGGTTGAGTTTGCGGAAGAGGAGTCCGCTCCTCGCGATACCAGAGCAATGTTTGCCTTGCACTTCCCATTTCAACAAATTTGCTGAACACTCGCTCGATAGCTTGCTGTACCTGACGATCCGGCGTTTTTTCGATAAGGTGGTCTTCGGTCCGGATAAATCCGACCGGCAATTCCCACATCGCATGACCTCTGCGAACTTTCTGTTCGAAAGCAAGCCGAGCACGTTGCCGGAATAGCCCAAGCTCGAATTCGCTCATCGTGCCTTTGAGTCCTAATAGCAGCCGGTCATTAACTTGCTTGGGATCGTATATGCCATCTTCATCGATGAGCAGTGTGTCAGTCATCGCACACAAATCAATCAGATGATGCCAATCCCGATTGTTGCGAGCCAACCGCGAGGCTTCCAACGCGAAGACCGCCCCAGCCGAACCCTCACAAACTGCGGCCAGCAGTTTGCCAAAACCCGGCCGCTCGACTGCTCCACTGCCGCTACGGCCGAGGTCTTCGTCGAGCACCTTGACCTGAGCAAATCCCAACTGACGAGCTCGATCGCTCAGCCCATACTGACGTTGTTGTCCTTCTTGATGGTGGCGAACTTGATGAAGGCTCGATTGTCGTACATAGACATAGGCTGCTCGACTTCGATGGTCGGATTTAATCTTGTCGCTCATGCTCGCTCCTTTCCTCCTCCTCGCGATGTATTACACTTCGCAGCATCTGCATCAGAAGCTCTTGGCAGTGGAGCCGGATCGGTTCGGGAAGCTTCTCCCACAAACTCTCGCTTTGGAATAGAAACCGTTGTTGATTGCAACGAACAGGGCAGCGGTTGTGCATCGTTTCCTCCGGAGTCTTCAGATGCACAACAACTATCAGCAGGATTAGGAGCCAGCAAGGACTGACTATCGACCAGATCGCAGAGATTGAGCAAAGCTGAAACAGAAATCTCTGGCTTTGCCTCATCCCTGATCTGACTGCATCGGAGGGGATCCAACATCCAACCCGGGACGGCCACTTGCAAACCGTCACCTACCCTCACCACCAACAAATCATCGTCATAGCGCCTCAGCGTTCGCACTATGTCGATCTCTCTTCGAGACAATGGATGTGCCGATAATGAATCTGAGCCGCAGAATTATGAGTAGTATGTGGATGCCTTGCTACACAGTTAGGCCACCCATCTGCTGGAGGCCGGCTTGAACCTTCGCCTGATTTGAGTCCGGTTGGGCCATAGTCGAGCGCAACGCTCGGTAATCTAGAACATAGTGCATTTGATTTTACCGTTGCCGCATTATGATAAGCTGAAGCGAATTACGTCTATTATATCTTGCTGGATATTAGGACGAACGGTAATATGTATTGTCGATTGAAGGTAAGTCGGTTAGTTTTAATTAATTCGTTTGGAGTAAACTCGGGAGGGGGGATAGTTCAATGCATAGAAAAAGGAAGACTCTGGCGATCCTGATAGCGGCAACATGTGCTTACCTGTTCACGTTGTCTGGGCGGGCGGAGGCGCAGTTTCTGCAGTCGACCGCTCATTGTCTCGGGAATATCCAGGATGGGTCCGGTCACGTGATCGTCGATCTCGGCACGGTGGCGAAGTACACAGCATTATTCCCGCAAAATCAAAGTCATCAGGACCAATGCGTTGCCGACGTGTCGGCAGCCGCCAGTTCATGGCTGAGCAATTCAGGTCAGATGTGCCACGCCTTCCTGGCGGCAAACGGCGGCAATCTGACGTTCTACTACAAACTGGGTAGTCTCTCCTGGCGCGACAGCGGGCACGCGACCACAGCAGCCGCCAACTATCCGAAGAGCTGCTTTGGCCTCTCGGGCTTCGCGTTTCCGAGCTACTACATATTCACGCTGGTCTACACGCCGCCGGGCTGCACGCCTTCGACCTCGTCGACCGGATACAAATGTGGTTCAGGCAGTTCCGTCAGCTACGCCAGCGGAAGCTCGGCAGGCTCGACGGTGTCTATCGAAAACTCGACCGGAAGCTCCACGTCCGTGACGGCGACGCTCGACAGCGCGTTGAGCGTCAGCGGGGGCTATTCAGAAACGTCCACGTCGGGATCGTCGGTCACGATTTCAAAGGCAACCAACAATGTCCTGATATGGCCGAGCCCAGGGCCGGCCGGCGCCGACGGAATTAATCACGACTACGACCAATTCTTTATTCTTCTCAATCCTGCGGTTGCCATTACCGGTTGGCACGATCCGGTCACCGGACAAAATCACGCGCAGTGGTCTCTCGGCACCAAGAACGGCGCGCCGATGCGCATACAGCGAGTCCAGGTCTCGTACCTGAGGTGCGCGCTTGCAGGCATCGGCCCTCGTCCCGGCAATTCCGGCAATGGAGGCGGTCCGGCCATCTACGATCCAGCCGGTTCATGCTCAGCGAATCCGTTTCTTCAAATGCAGGGTCCGGCCGATGCCAGCGCTCCTAACGGTTGGCTGCCCGGACTCACCTATGACGACTACAAGCAAATCCTCGCGCAGGACTTCTTCTGGAACGCATCGCCAAGCAATCCGATACTCATTCCGACATCGCGTTTCGTGCCGCAATCGACGGACTTCACGTACGACCAGGCCGGCGGACCGCAAGGCGCTTCCTGTGCAGTACAGACGCAATCGATTTCGAATTCCAACACCGCGACGAATACTTCTTCGACGCAGACCCAATATCAAGCCTCGATGTCGTTATCTGCCAGCTTCCCGATTGGCCCGACCAAGCTCGATTTGAAATCGACAACGTCCTTAACCTGGACAAACAAGACATCGAATTCGCTGACGAACGCCAACAGCCAAACCGCGACGGCGACCGTTGGCTGCACCTCCATCAATTGGACCGGGGTTGATTTCGTCACAGCCTACTACGACACGCTGTACGGCACGTTCCTGTTCGCGCTGGACGACGGTACGGGACGAGCAAGGGTGCTGGGCACGATCACCGATATGGACGGTGACCTCGTTCCCCATGAGCCATTGAAGCTCGTCATCGGTAACAAGACCTATCAGTCCTTCTCCCACAACAACGGCAGCTTCCGCTTCTATTTGCCTGCCGGGCAGACAAGCGCCGGCGCCGCGACCGGCACTCTGTTCGTGGGAAGCGGCGGTGGAATCAGCAAATCCGTTTCCATCGGTTCGCAGGCAACAGCGACGGCGTCTATTCCCACGCCGGCGCCCTCGCTGTCCGTGGCTCTAGGAACCGCGCCGGTCCCGCTTACGCCTTCGCCGACAACTTCGCCGAATAGCTCATCGGCGCGAATTGCAACGCCTGAGGCACCCGCGCCGGTTACTATCTACATAGCCGTGACCAACCGGTCGCTCTTCGCCACGGCAAAGAATGTGACGGTTACGTCGATTCAGGCGACGTCCCAGACGGGCAAATCGCTTGTCTACAGCGGGAATCTGCCGTTCACTATACCGAAAGGAGCGGCGCTGAAGGCGGGTGCCACGGCGAATTTTCCTTTGACGTTCGCGAATGGCACCGGACCGGTGTCATTCCTTGCCGTAACGGTGAAGGCGGACAATCTGGCGCCATTTTCGACCATCCTTATACAAGCCAATAAGAACCCATCCCGGCAGCAGTGATTCTTCGCCCTCGCGGTGCCTCACCGTCAGAGCCGGTCTGAGAGCGAGCGCCGCTCGCGGCGCTCGCTCTCAACTGTATTCCGGCGAGGATATGGTCGAGCCAGAGCTGGTAAGGGCGAATATGCGATCCACACGCGTTTGCTTTTTTGTGTACGTTGCAAGGAAACATGACGTTAACTAAGATTATCTGGTGAGCGAAAACACACGAGAGTTATGAATCGTATCAAGGCGCTCTACTGAGCTTATTCATTTTTAGCAGGAAGAACGGAGCTGTTTTCTAACGGTTCTCCGGCGCTGATCCAATTTGCACGAACTATACCGCCGCGGGTTGTTGTTGCGTCAGGCAATGGAGCGTGCCAAGACCCCAGACCAAATCGACCGCGTGAATGCCGACGACTCGGCGGCTTGTGAACAACTCGGATAAGACTCCAATCGCCGTCCTGTCATTCGGATCATTGAAAGTCGGAACGAGTACAAATTCATTCGCGATATAGAAGTTCGCGTAGCTGGCGGGCAGCCGCCTTCCATCGAAGTAAAGCGGGGCCGGCATCGGCAGCATCACTACTTCGAGCCTCGTTCCATCTTCCAGCCTCATTCCTTGAAGGCGCTCACGGTTCTCTTCGAGAGCCCTGTAGTTCTCATCCTGGGGATTCGACTCCGTGCAAAGCACAACCGTTTGATGGCCCACGAACCGGCACAGATCATCGACGTGGCCATGCGTGTCATCGCCGGCGATTCCGTGTCCGAGCCATAACACATTGGCAGCGCCGAGAAATTCCTTGAACACCTGCTCGAGGTCTCGTCCGGTAAGGCCGGGATTTCGGACCTGCACGTTGGCATCCAGGAGACACTCTTCGGTCGTGATCAAGGTTCCTCGACCATTCACGTCGATGCTGCCGCCTTCTAGAACTATTGAGCGGTTACCAAGTTTCGCCTCGAAAAGAGTACAGCCCAACCGATGCGCCGCTAGTTGAGGAATTCGTTGATCCTTGTCCCAGTCGTTGTACTTGGCCCAGGCGTTGAACTGGAATTTGATAACAGCGGTTTCAGACGGAGCTTTTCGTGTTATGAACATCGGGCCGGAATCGCGAGTCCAACCGCGGTTGGTCTTGAAACGGAAGAACTCGATTTTCGAAAGATCGGCGTCCGCGCGGGCCATGTAGCGCCGAGCCCGAGCTTCATGGGCCGCCGAGTTCACCAGCACTCTCACTATCTCACTCGCCGCGAGCTTGCGAACAATTTCAGCATAGACCCAATGAATAGGAGTTAGTTTGCCGGGCCAGTCGCTTGAATTGTGAGGCCATCCGATCCAGGTGGCTTCGTGGCGCTCCCATTCGGCGGGCATCCGAAATCCCAGCGAGGCCGGGCTCGCGGATCCAGCGTCGGTAGGTTTCTTCATTTAGTCTGATCGATGAAACGCGCTTCAATGCCTGAGTAGGAATCAACTCGTCTGTCTCTCAAGAAGGGCCAGTTTCGCCGCACGTCTTCGATTCGGCCTGGGTCGATCTCCGCCATAAGAACTTCTTCGCGATCGACCGAGGCCTCAGCGATGACCACGCCGAACGGGTCACAGATAAATGACGAGCCCCAGAATTCGATGCCCGCGGCATCCGGCGCGTGCCGCTCGTGGCCGATACGGTTCACGGCGGCAACATAAACACCGTTTGCGATCGCGTGACTTTTTTGAATGGTCTTCCAAGCCTCGCGCTGCGCCGCCCCGAATTGATCCTTCTCGTGAGGATGCCAGCCGATCGCCGTTGGATAAAAAATCACATCGGCGCCTTGAAGCGCGGTGAGTCTCGCGGCTTCCGGATACCACTGGTCCCAGCAGATCAACGTTCCTATTTTTCCAAAACTGGTGTCGAAGGCGCGGAATCCAAGGTCGCCGGGCGTGAAATAAAACTTCTCGTAGTATGCGGGGTCGTCAGGTATGTGCATCTTGCGATAGAGCCCCGCGATCTGACCGTCTGAAGCCAGCATTACGATGCTGTTGTGATAGAGCCCTCGGGCGCGGCGCTCAAATATAGGCGCTACGATCGCAATGCCGCAGTCCTTTGCTACTTTCCCGAGAGCTTCTGTAGTCGGGCCTGGAACCTGTTCGGCCAGATCGAATAGAGATGCATCTTCAACCTGGCAAAAGTAGCGAGATCTGAATAGCTCAGGCAGGCAGGCAACCTGAACCCCCAGCGCAGCGGCTTGTCTTACAAAGACCGTTGCGCGTTCCAGGTTCTCATCGGGACTCGATGAGACCGCCATTTGAATTAGTCCGGCCTTGAAGGGCTCTGATTGCATAAGGCGTAATGTACATGAAAGATGGGCATCGATCCAAGCCAAGCCAATCAATGGCGGGCGCGTCGAGTTTTCGATAGGTGATGAGCTGTTGTCTTAGGAAGGAACTCTTGCCGAATGTCCTCTCGAATCTTGCTCCAAAAATCGCGAAAACCCCGGGTGGGGGCTAATCCGACCGGGGTTATCACGAGCCGGCATCGCGTGCCGGCGATCCGGCGCGAAACTCAATGGCGCCTGTGTCTGATCAGATAATAAGCGGCGCCGCCGCCTCCGCCGGCTAGCGCGCCGATACCGGCTCCCTTACCGCCCCCGGCGATTCCTCCGATTGCCGCGCCGATGGCCGCGGGCACTCCGATCGTAAGCAACATATTTCTCGTTGAATGGCCGCGGTGCGCTTCATTCTGATAACGAACGCCCGCGACGCGCACCTGACGCCGGGTGTAAGAACCAGATTGAACGCGGCGGGCGACCGTGCTATCAGATGTTGCGCAGTCCTGCTGACTATCGCGATATCCGGCTCGATATCCCTGATCGAATTCAGTCGCCTGTCGATCATCTGCCTGAGCGTCGTTTGATTGATTTGGCTGCGCATTATTTGTCTCAACGTTTGCGTGAGCGGGGGACGCAGCGGCGGCGCCGGCTGTCTGGGCGAAAGCGATCGGCGCGTCTTTAATGTTGCGGTTGTGATCCGCGACCCACGCCAGTCCACCGAGCGAAAGCACTACACCGAGCGCTACAGCTAAGAAATTTTTTCCTACGCCTTCTTTCATTTCTTACACACCTCCAGCGGATGAGTCTTTCTAAACTCTCTTCCAGCCCGACTTACATCGAACAAAAGACTTATGCTGTTACAGGTTGCGCAAATCAGATGCCATTCGGACTGTACGCGTTTACAACGAATCAAGCTGTAATCACGCAGCAGGAGGGTGAGGCGGAAGAGAGTCTAAAATCTGAAGCCCATCGTGAGCTGCACGCGCCGCGCCGGCCTCGACGCGACCGGTAGACCGAAGAAGCTCGAGCTGAGATTGCCGACGAAGCCGGAGAAATTAGTGTGGTTCAGCACGTTGAACGCATCGAGGCCGATGCTGATAGTCGGCGCTTCTTCCTTCCTTGATTTTTTTAAAGAGAACTCCTTCGACCAGCGCACATCAAGAGTGGCTGCTCCCGGTCCTTGAAGGCTGTTGCGGCGCACTCCCGGCGGACGATCGTTCGCAAGGCTGTCATTGTTATCGTCGCGCCCGGTTGTGAGGTTGTAAGGGCGTCCCGAAACCAGCGCAAGGTTCAGCCCGAGATTGAACCACTCGCCCGCCTTGACGGAGCCAATTAAGTTGAAGCGATGGCGCTCATCGAACTCCGCGCGCGACCATTCGCCGGTCAGGTCATAGTTGTTCGCCGGAAGCGAATTGATCCCGGAAGCATTGTTGTAGGCGCGTCCCAGCGTATATTGAACCGTGCCGCTGAAGAAGCGGCTGAGTTTGCCGCGCAACATCAACTCCAGCGCGTGCGCTTGCGAATGAGCCGACGACTCTATTTGGCGGAGCACGCCTGTAGTCGGATCAGGCCGCTCCAGATACAAGGGCGGAGGCGGAGCATTGATATTGCGCGAGCGAAACAGCTTAATGCCTCGCGTGTTGATGTAATTCACCGTGGCCGTCAGCGATTTGTTTAGCTGTCTTTCAATGCCTAAACCAAACTGAAAAACATACGGCTCGCGAATATCCGGAGCAAACCGGACAACCCCCGCGGGCTCGGCGGCGAGGGTCCCACCCGACGAGAATGGATCGGGATAGCCGGGATTATTGATGGTGACCTGCCGCAGTCTCCGGCCGTCAAAGCGCAACTTGTCACTGATCGGCCCGATACCGGTTCGGTCATAGAAGATCCCCGCTCCGCCGCGGAGAACGGTCTTGCGTTTCTTGTCGGGAGCGAACGCAAAGGAAAAGCGAGGGGCCAGATTGTTATTGTCGCCCAGATAACTCTGCCTGTCGTAGCGCAGACCGGCTCCGATCGAGAGATTCGGCTTGACGAGAACGTTGTCCTGTATGAACAAGCCAAAGTCTTTTTGAAGAAAGGCCAAATGGCCGTCACCCTGATTGATGGAAAACAGGAAGGGCCGGTTGTTCAAATAATCCTCCAACGTCGAGAACGAGAACGTGCCGCCAAAATTGCTTCGATCGCTTAATCCGCGGCGGCTGATATCGGGTACGTTGACTCCCGCTCTCACAAAGTGTTTGCCGTGAGTCCATGCGAGGATTTCATTGAGCTGGACATGATTCTCAGTTGTGCGCCGCTCAGATTGGCTGCTTCCTCCGGTAAAGGCATCCAGGACGACGATACGGGTGATGCCTTGCTTTATGCTGCTGGTCAACGTTCCTTCGTTTCCCGCGCGCATGTTGAATTCATTCACAAGGGCGGGCGAAATGATTCTTCGAACATTAAAGAAAAGATTCAGTTCATGGCCGTTTGAATTCGCGCCTGCTTCCGGGAGATTGAATCCGCCTACGCCGCTGTTCCTGGTCGAATCAAACGTGTATTGGAACCGAATTGAGAAGGTTGTTTTCTTATCGACCTGACGATTGATCCGAAACGAAATTTCGGTGTCACGATTGGGTGTCGCCGTGTTCTCGGAAACAACTCCCGCCGGCGTGTGGGCAAAAACTACTGCTTGCAGATCTTCTTCTTCACGACTAATGACCAGGAGAAAAGAGGTCGTCTTGCCGTTGCCAAGAGGACCGCTTAGATTGCCCTCAAAGATTCTCCTCTGCTCGGGAGGCCGTTCGAGAGCGAAGGCGTTGCGCGCATCGAGCAAATGATCGCGAAAGACGAAGTTGAACTCGCCGTGATAGGTCGACGAGCCGGGTTTGGTGAACACCTCTATTCGAGCCCTGCCGAGCCGCGCGAATTCCGCGGAGTAAGGATTCTGATTGATTCGGACTTCTTGAATGGTCGAGGCTGGAACCTTGCTCCTTGACGTTTCCAGGCCGTCGACGATGATAGTCGGCCCGTCGGACCCAAGCGATCCAACATCCAAGAGGTTCGTCACGCTTCCTATAACGTCGTTTCCCAGGACCGGCAAATTCTTAAGCGCCTCGTGATCCAACTTGATGACGTTGAGGTTCTCATCGGGATTGGTGTTCACCTGATTGGGCCGCTCACCCACGACCATTTCTTCACGCAGTTCGGCAATCGGCAAAATAATTTGAAGAGGCACAGGCGACTTCGCGTCCACCGAAACATGAATAATGGTGGATTTAAAGCCCTCCTTTTTTACTTCAATTTCATAGTTGCCGGTCATCAGGCGAAGAAATCGAAACCTGCCGTCCTGACTTGTTGCGAGAGTCTGTTCCGATCGCCCGCGACGAAGAATGACTGAAGCGTCGACGATCATCGAGCCGTCAGGATCAAGCACAACGCCGGATATTTCGAAGGAACCGGTCGCCGCCTGTCCGAAACAGGAGATTGACGCAAACAACACCAATGCCAGACAGCCGGCCAATCGCGCCTTGAGATTCCATTGTTGCCTGTATCCGCTCATTTCAATCGTTCCAGCGCCTCAGCCAGGGCCGGCGCCGGTATTCGAACCGTCGCAATTGAATTCAAATCGTTATTAATGCTGCCTTTTTCCCCATTCGGCGATTAGCACAGCGAGACACTATATATAATAAAGATGAATACGAGATGAAGCTTTCCGGTAAACGCCGATGGCCCTCGGCAGGTTTGGCAAAAGCGCAAACCGCTAAACTCGGGAGAATCCGCAAAAAGAGGGGCCTCAATATTAGTTCTTGACTCTCCTGTTACGGGAGACTGTAGACTGCCTTTCCATACTCAAGTTGCTTGCCTAATAAGGAGACGCTATTTAAGACCCAGGGATTGCCGAAGCAATCTCGCATAATTTCTAGCGACGGTGAGCTCGGTTCGGTTCTTATCTTTCAAGCGAGCAATCAATCTTCCGCCGAACCACCTGTGCAATTCGTCGACAAATGTGAGATTGAGCAGGACGGCGCGATGGATACGCACGAAGTCCTTTTCACGCAGCGACTCTTCTAATGCCGCGATTGTGAAATCAACAATAAATGTCTTGTTATCCGTAGCTGCATAAGTTATCCGATCTCTTGCATAGAAGTGAGAGATCTTTGCTACATCGATGAGAAGAATCTTCTCACCCACGCGAGTGCAAATTCGATCGAGAGATTTCGATCCCGTATTCGATGCCCTCTGGCTAAGCTCTTCGAGTATTGAGAGTAGTCGAGGCTCGAGCCCTGGCGCCGCTTCGCCGCCGCCGGTTGACTCGATCTTCTTCAACGCTCGTTCGAGGTGCGCGGGATCGATCGGCTTTAACAGATAGTCGATGCAGTTAACGTCGAATGCCTTGAGAGCATATTGATCGTATGCGGTGGTAAAGACGACTCTGGGCTGGTTCACCAGCCGAGCTAATACTTCAAACCCGTTCATCCGCGGCATATGAATATCGAGGAAAACGACATCGACCTCATTGGACGAAAGAAACTCCGCGGCTGTAAGAGGATTCGTAGTGGAGCCTACTATCTCAACCCGCCTGGTCGCGTTGAGTAACCTGGCAAGCCGCCTTAACGCCAGTGATTCGTCGTCAACAAGATAAGCTCGAAGTCGATTCATGGCTGGTCAGGACTTATGTTCATCACCGGCATCGATATGATCATAACATTGCCTCCGTCGAGCGGAGCGATGCTGAGACTTGCGGCATCACCAAACAACAGCGCAAGTCTCGAGCGCAGATTGTCGATGCTGCGTCCACTAGAAATCTGACTCTCTTCAAAACCGGGGCCATTGTCCCAGACGGAAATAATCAGCTTATCGGCTTGGCGCCGAGCCCATAGCTTGATATGCCCGCCTTCGAGTCTCGGCGAGATGGCGTAGGCGATGCTGTTTTCGACCAGAGGCTGTAAACTCATCGGCGGAATTGCGAGGTGGTCGAGCTCGCGCGCCGTACTCAGAGAGAACGAAAGGCGCTCACCTAAGCGCGCTCTCTCAATCTCGACGTAGTCCAGTACGAGATTCAGTTCTTCTTTCAAGGCAATGTAAGTTCTTTCTCGGCCGTCCAAAGATACTCTCAACAGCGCGGAGAGGCGTTGTATCAGTTGCTCAGCGAGTTCAGGATTTTCCGTAATCAGCGACGAGATGCCGTTCAGGGTATTGAAGAGAAAATGCGGATGAAGACGCGATTGAAGCGAGTTGAACCGCGCTTCGCTGAGTAGTTTAAGAGCCCGCTCCTTGTCGAACTGCTGAGTCCGCAGCTCCAGATGAGTATCTCGAATTTGATTTCGAACGACTTCATAAGCCCAGATACAGAGCGCAACTATGAGCGCGATGAGAAACACGCTCGCGCTCTTATAGCCAAGCTCGGGCCAGAATCTTGCCGGCGTCGCCAGACCGCTTGCGAGCAGGCACAGCTCGACGACCACGGAGCCGACGATCGCGATTGCCGCGAGTGACGCTATTATAGAAGTCCAGTTCCAGGGCGCCTTGAGGGTCGCCAATCGCTCGGCCAGGTAGGGCATGGCCAATCCGAATGACGTGCCGTAGATCGCCGAGTGAATAAAAGAATCCGCGAGATGAAGCGGCAGCAGGTGAAAATTCCATCCGCTCTGCGACCACCATGTGACGATTGCGATCAGCAGGCCTGCCCCGGCATTCAATCCGATGACCCAGAGCAGGCGAAGACGTAATGTATGTGAATAACGCATCATTTAGAACGCGAGATGTGACACCCCCTGCAGTCGTGCTGGACCACGACAGGAGGCGTCTTGTTCAACCACCGTCGCGCCTCTGATTCGTACGCCGTGTCCTTGCATTTCTCCAAAACGAGCGACAAATACTCGCGGGTCTTTTGCTGATTTCCTAATAGGCTCCAACCACTTGCAAGGCCAAAGAGCAGTTCTCCACGACTATGGTCGGATACGCGGTCGAAGCGCGGGCCATGCCAGCGAAGAACCTTCTCGTAATCGAGTACCGCGCTCTTTAGCAAGGCACGACCCTTATTATCAGAAGAATCCCATCCTGACTGCGCAAGCCCAATAAGGGTCGCGGCTCTTCCAATCTTTACGCCCATGTGATCAGGCTCGAAAGCTACAGCCCTGTTCATCTCGTCAATTCCGGCGCTCCACAATCGATTGCCTAAAGCCGCGTTCCCCGCGGTATAAGCGCGCTGGGCTCGAGCAATCAAGCCGCCTCCGTGCCACACTAGCGCTTCGGCGTCTTTAGGGTTTTTCGCGAGGACATCTTCGCAGATCTTCATGCCGCGCTCCAAACGAACCGTGTCGCCTGTCATCCCTGCAAAAAAGTCATCGCGGACTACCATGTCGAATCGATCGCCGTGCTTTTCCGTTTCCTTTTCTTGTTCAGAACAGTCGATCGCATGGGACCAGGGAGAAGAGAGAATCACGGCCGCGAACGCGGTGATACACATGCCGCGGAGCAACCGGTTCAGAGCAGTTGTATTCGATTTCATAGTTTGTCTTTCGCTCCCCTCTTTACGTTCTTCTTGTCAGCGCTGGATATCTCTCGCAAAACCTCCTGAGAAAATCCTCGCTCGGGATTCAGGCGGCGCGCTTCATTGATTTCGCCCAACGCCTCGTCAAGCGTTCCCGCTTCAAGATTGAAGAGCGCCAACCAGATATGGGGCGTATCCAGCCCGGGCGCCAGATGAAGCGCCTTAGTAAAGCATTCCACCGCTTTCTTTTTGTCGCCGCCGAATACTTCCGGCGTATACAGATAACTGATGCCGCGCGTAATGTAGGCGTCAGCATTCCTGGGATCCAATTCGATTGCCTTGTCCGCTTCGTTTGTCGACCGCTGTCCGTATTTCATGCCGCCGCCCATCACGAGCGGCGCCAATTGGCCGAGCAGATCGGCGAGCAACTGATGCGCCTGAGAAGAAGCTGGATTGATCCTGATGGCGGCTTCGGCCGCGGCGACTCCGGCTTCGGCGGCGTGCCTTTGAAGCTGCTTGTCCTTGCCGGCTTCGGCGGCTTCGCACATCCAATCCTGTAGAAGCGCAAGGCGAAGATAAGCCTCAAGGGCTTTTGTTTCTTTGACGATCTTCTCAGCATTCTCAATCTCGTGCTTGAGTGTATTCGTATCTCCGTGATCTCGAGCCCTGCGAGCAGCAATCACGGAAGGATTCTCGTTAACGCCAAACCCGAATACGTTCAAGAGAGAACTAAGCAGCAGAACAAGGGCGATATTCATTCACGCAGCTCCTTTCGATTCGTAGTCGTATTGCTTGGCAAGACTAGCTGAAGTTTATTTCGACAAAGATCAAAATCCGACGAGAGGGAAAAACAGGATCACAAGAGGGAGCTTGAGGATGCCCGAGGACTACCTTTCTATCTCGCGTCGAGCATCAGCCAGCCTATGTACAACCCCAAAGGGGGTTGCATCGCGAAGCCCAAGGTTGGCGAAGCCTACCTTGGGTTAGGTAACGAAGAGTGCGCCAACACCAACGGTGTTGCGGCCATTTCACGACGGCCATCGCGGAAATTGAAAGCGGATCTAATCTGAATTCGAGAAGGCCGCAACCCTTTCCGGGTCGGATCACGCACGCTGCATCTCTCCTTTCGGCAATTTCAATCACCCGAAAAGCTGACGCGCACCCTTCGTTGACCCTTGCCTGATTGTTGCCTTCCGGCATCGGTGTTAGTCTGTCACGTTCGTAACATTATCGCTGTGAAGTTTTTATTTGGCGGATCGGAACAGATCGCTTCTAGCGGCGCCTACCGAAGAATGAAAGGCGCGGCGGCAGATCAGTGACAGTCTCGGTGTCTGAAGGGGGCAACACCGGTGAATGAAGTCAGGCTGAACATACTAGACGCTCGCGGCGCGATGAATGGAATCGTTCATTGCGGTCTAGCGGAAGGGGCGATGGCCGCGCTATCCGCCGAGCCCGAGACTATCGCTGAATTGGAAGCCGCAATCGAGCGATTCATAAGACGACAAGACAATGACGGCGGTGCGTTCAGTTCGTTCAAATCCGGAGAGGACTTCGACCAGTGGGATCAGGGCACGGTGATCATCGATTTGGCGGCGCGCGTTGTCGCAACCAAGTCGCTCTATTGCACGCTGCAGTGGCGCGGCGACGTTGAGTACTACAAAGGCGACCAGGCAACCGGTGTATGGCTGCCATATTGTATTCCGGAGGATTGGCTGCTCCTTCATAGCACCGAAAACGGAGTTGAAGTTCGCGATGCGTTGACTGAATACAAAGCTAATCGAGATGGGCGGCGAGCGGAGCGCGCGGCAAATGAGCCGATCGACGTGCGCGCGGTTCTTTACGGAATACCGATGATCCGATTCGTTGCCGACGCCTGTACAGCCGCGAAAAATCGGAGAGCGGCTGAAGGCTTCGGCGATTCGACAAGCGGAGGCGACTTACCTGGAAATCTCTCACCCTCGGCCATTCGACTTGTGAAATTGATACACGGACGGTGGCTGATGACTCCGCGAGTCGAGTTGCGGGGACGGACGCCGCGCGATGTGACGCTGGAAAAAATCGACTTCATCGAGTCTGACTTGCTCACACGCGAGATTCAATGGGAGCTGCTTGGCGAAGCCGCACTGCCCATCGCCCGTGACTCCTATGCTTACCGGTTCGCCGGCTTCGGCAGTCATGAATTTGTAGTCTATCACCACTTGCTTCGTCACCTTTTACGTCAGTGCTTGACCCGTTTGAAACGCGAGTCTGAGTCCGAGGCCGGGGATCGTTCGGCGGGCCCGCACTCGACAATCGGAGGCGATGTAGATCAATCCTCTACAGGTGAGTCGCTCTTGGATTGGCTACAGTCAATCAAAGAGGAGTGGTTGAATGAACCCAACGCGATATTCGAGGGACGTATACCCAGCGCGATCATAGAGATTGAACGGCGGCGAATTCCGCTGCCTATGTCGGAAGAGGAAACTCTTCGCGAGGAGGGCATTCCGGAGGAAGTCGTTGAGCGCATCATCACGAAGATCAATATTGCCCGCAGCGAAATCAAGGAAGGGTTAACGTCGTATCGATTGATGGACAAGATGGAGGGGGAGGGCCTCGGCCCTGAATTCAAGTACTTTGATTTACCTGAAAGCGAAGCGGGTTTTGTTTTTTCGATCTATCGCACGCGCGAGGAATGGAAAGGCAGCGAGATTAAGCGCAGAGACCTGGACGCGAGATACGATGACATTCGAGCAAGGAGACAGGAAACGACGCTCGAAGAGGGCGAAGAGGGCGAAGACGGCCAACAGGTGCACTGATGGAGCGTTGCTGATGGAGCGTTGCGAACTAACATCAGCCGGTTTCTAAGCCGCGGAGCGGCCTTTGATTCTAGCCATGTACTTGCAAGAGAGGTTCCGCGAACGCTCTCGGCTGAACCCGCTACAAAGTCCGGTGCTTTATCGTTCGAAGGATAAAATCGTCAATTGCGTCGACGGGCTTGATCTCCGGCAAGAGATCAGTGGTGCATCTTTCCTGGCCGTATGCGCAGAAATACATGAAAGCTTGTCGGGCTTGAGCCGTAGATCGCGTTCAAGCCGTCGGCCACATGGTAGAAGGTCACGTCCGCACCGACCCCAATTCGCAGTTTTGAATCGGCCGCGATATCGCGCACTCCGCCAAATGTGAATGCGCCGACGCGAAAGAACCGCTCAAAGAGCGGGCCTCGCTCGATGCGACCGTCTACAACTTGAAACTGATCGAGACCCTGGCGACCAAAGATGTTCTCCTCAAGCAACCCCGGCTTATCAACCAGCTCCATCCGTGTGTAGAGGTAATTCTTGTCGAGGAAGTTGGCGGTCGATTCAAGCAAATAAGAATTCGAATTCCCGTTCAGCTCGTGATTGCGGCCCCAGATCAGGCTCGATGCCCAGTTACCATCATCCCATGATCGATTGTGAGTAATAGACGCTGTCATTCTTTTGAGGTTGCCGGGTTCAAGCGCCTCCGGATGAACCAGGTGACCAAACGAGAATTGCATGGACCATTCGCGCGTCGGTGTGAACCAGATGCGCCCGCTCCACGAATCGAGTTTACCCATCTCGATGTCCCAGCGGTTCTCATCAGGCTCGGCGCCCCGAAACAGCGAGCCTTCTATTCTGAAGCGCCACGCCGTTACTCCGGCGGTCAGAACGCCGTGAGCAATATGAGTGGAGTCCTGCCAATGATGACCAAGCGGGGCCGCTGGATTCTCGGCTGCCGACATCCGGTGCATGAAGGCAACAGGCCCAAGCGCCGGCTCCGCAACGGGCCCGCCGTAGAAATTAAGAGCCACGTGCTCGGACAGTGAGATGTTGTAGGCCGCGGCGAGTTCCATGAACAGGTCGTGAGGATGTTGCGCATCTATGATCGTGCGGCCCTTGAAAGTTTCTCCCGTCTGAAAAAGCTCTGGAAAACCGCGCCGCGGCGCAGTCGCCGGCTCGACTGAAAACATTCCTCTAAGCATCAGACGGCCGGGCCCCGCATCTCGCTCCGCCATGAGCATAAACCAGTTTTGGGATTCGGCTTTGTTGACGCCGCGAGGTCCGCCCTGATGGTTGAACCCGGCCTTGAGGTCGCCGTGCGCCATAATCATCCAGTCGTCTTTCATCCAATGCCACATGTAGCCGGGGGTATTCGCGGGCATCAAGCTCGTACCCGAACCAATAGCGGTCATCGATTTGAATGGCCCGCCGGTGATCGTAGTCGTCATCGCGTTCATATCATGGCCCGCGTGCTCGCCCATCTCACTCATATCGTGAGCTGGCGCGTCGTGCTTCATCTCGCCAGGCTTCTCAGTAATGGGCTGCGTTTCGTGTTGATGTTCCTGCCGCGGCTGTGTGGTCGTGGTGGATTGCATGGGCTCGTGCTGATGCTCGGGCTCCGGTTTTTGCGATTGCTGTGTTTGAGCCGGTTCGTGCTGATGCTCGGTCGAAGGCTGCGCCTGTTTCGTAGCGGGCTTGGTCGGTGCTTGGGCCGGATGCTCGTGGTGAGCCTCATTTTCAGGCTGAGTCGGCGGTTTAGCGCCGGGATGTTGATGCTCTTCACCCGCGTTGTGCTTGTGGCGCGCCGCTGCTGGAATCGAGGCCTCGAGTCTCGCTCTCTCTTCAGGCGTTAACGTTGGCAGCTTCCTCACGAAGAGAATTGTCTGCCAGATTTCCGCGGGCTTGTGCGTTTTCGCAAAGGCTGGCATCGCTGAACCGGGCACGCCTCTTGAGATTGTCCGGAACATCTCTGCATCCGACCTGGACTGTACGTTGTCCGAGGTCAGGTCGGCTGCGCGCACCGCTCTCCCTTTGTCGGTGTCCGCTTTACCAGTCGTGCCGTGACAGGCGGCGCAATGGGCATTGAAATGATCAAGACCCAGCGCGATGTTCTCTTCGCTTGCCGGTAATGGATTCTTCGCTCCGGTTCCCTGCGCGGAAGTAGACGCGCGTACCGGGCCCTCCAGAAGATAAGCGCCATTCAATAATGCGAAGAATAGGGTTGCGGCGGTGAGCTTGACGGCGGTCCTCGACATCGACAGGAGAGTTTTAAGTATCAGGGTCATACCTTCCTTTCAGCCTGATGGCAATCTGATGGGACACGAATATTTGCCTGACGGCACAGTTGTCCCTCAAGGCGCACGCTTGACCGAAGGTTGGTATTAGAGTCTGTAGACCGAAATTACTGCGCGCTTGGGTGGTGATCTGAAGGATCGGCCTTCACGGAAATTGGCCGCAAACACGCCACGGCAAAAGCGGGCTGTTTCGGATGGAGCAGCAATCGACTGCCCGTTTTGCTGTAGTGGGGTGGGTGCTTTTGCCGCGGATGACAAAACTGCGGCGCCGCCGGAGTGAGCCAGGCAGCCGCTTGAATCCTTGTGAGGTCGCGGAGCCCCCGGTTGATGTCCGGAATCCGTTTGCTGGTTTTCTGAATGCTTGTCTAAGTCTTGATGATGACAATGACTCGATTGTTGACTTTGCTGTGAAGGCTTACCCGCGTTCAACGACGGACAATTAGATATGGCGCAGCTAAGAGCACACAATGGCGAATAGAGCAGCCCTACAATAGAGATTATCGAAGATGCGAAGGCTAATCGATTCTTCCCAGCGCGCATGACCCGATTCTACCAACAGGATTTGTTTAGCTACAAGCAGACCTCGATTGACGGGCGCCGGTCAGATTTCGCGTGATTGAAATCGCGGAAATCAGAGATATTCTTGTCTGGTATTTCATCGGTAACCACGAAGTGGTTGTGGCTTCCAGCCCTGGGTTGGCTCCCCCTGCCGAGGGTAAGCAGCGATTGCGCGGTCCAATCCTGAAAGGATTGCGGCCTTCTTGAGTTCAGATTTGAAAGCAGGCGCCGAAGCAAATGGTTGTGTGCCTTTTGATATTGGTCATGCTCGGAGCTATTCAACGCAAGGCCCTGATCTGGCACACAGATTCTGGGGCGAAAAGGCTTCTGGCTGGCATTACGATCTAATGTTCATCCTGATGATCTGGTCATCATTTGTACCAATGGCGGCAGGTACGTGCTCGGGAAGTTGAGACTGCGCTCCGACCATAACAGACAGCCAATCGGTGAATGGGAGGTGTGCGAGCTTTCGCGTGTGTACCGATGATTGCAGCTTGAATTTGAGCTCGGCCGTCTGAGCATCTCTACGACAACCCCAACGGGGTTGCATCGCGGAGCCCAAGGTTGGCGAAGCCTACCTTGGGTATGTAACGGCGAGTGCGACAACACCAACGGTGTTGTCTGGAGTTTGGCCGTTTTGGTTTGGAGCGGGAGAAAATTTCTCTGGACAAATCGCGAGTTATTTTGTATGGTATCCCCGTAGTAAGAAAAAGTTTTAAGGGGACGCCATGCCGGTTACGATTGGTGGCTCGATATCCTTTTGTGGACGCCAGCTTTCGACTGATGATCTCAAATTGATACGGGATCTTACTGATGACTTCCCATCTCTTTCGGTCACACAGTTGGCAAGCACCATATGCGAACTGCTCGATTGGCGAAGACCAAACGGTTCTCTTAAGACTAGAGAATGCTTTTCCTTTTTACAGGAACTCCACCGCCGAGGCTGGATTGAGCGATTGCCTGTCTTGCGAGTCACCTCCCCAAGAGGTGCTCGGGCGGTCGCCGTCGATGACAGCAGCCAAACAGAAACCGAAGTATCAGGTT
>QHVH01000062.1 GCA_003222245.1 Blastocatellia bacterium AA13
CGTCAACGCAAACCTGATCGACCTTAGAGTCATAGGCGCGGACGGCCGCGGCTCCATCAGCGACAGCATCGCCGCCATCAACTGGCTGCTATTGAATCGTTCGAAATACAACATTCGCGTAGCGAATCTCTCCATAGGCGCGGCCGTTACTCAATCCTTCAAGAGAGACCCGCTTTGTCAAGCGGTCGAAAAAGCGGTGCGGGCCGGCATAGTTTGCGTAGCGTCAGCCGGAAATTTCGGCAAGGATGCAATCGGAAATCCGGTTTACGGCTCCATCCTGGCGCCGGCTAACGATCCGCTGGTCATCACGGTAGGCGCGGTGAATTCGTGGGGAACTACCGTCCGTTCGGACGACACGATCGCAAGCTACAGCTCGCGCGGTCCTACTCTAATCGACAATGTTTCCAAGCCCGATCTCGTAGCCCCCGGGACACTCATACGATCGATCGCCTCGAATCGCAATTACCTCACGCGGACCAACAATCTCACCGTCTATGCGTGTGACGGAGAAGATGTCTACATGTGGCTGAGCGGCACTTCGATGTCGGCGCCGGTTGTCTCGGGCGCTGCCGCGTTAATGCTCGACGCCAACCCCGGACTCACGCCGGCAATGGTGAAGTCGATCCTGCAGTTCACAGCCCAGCCTCTTTCTTCTCTCTCCGCGGTGAATCCGCTTCTTCAGCTCGAAACACAGGGTGCGGGTTCGATCAACGTCGACGGAGCCGTGCGACTGGCGGAAGCCTTCAGCACGTCGGCGGGCGACGCCGCGTTGGGAGCGCAACTACTAATCCAGGACCCCGCTAAATTGAGTGCGCTGCTCTACTCGACGCAGGATCGGAACACGAAGGAATTCGTAAGCATCATCGGCGGCGAGAGCGTGCCCTGGGGCGCCCGAGTCCTGTTTTCTGAAGGCGTGGCGTATCTGCACGAGGCCAACGGTGCGCTGTCGGCGGTGCTGGCTTCAGGCTGGCAATCCGCGGGACTCGCCTTTTCAGACGGATTTCTTCTGAGCGAGGGCGGACTGATCACCTCGGGGGTCATGCTCGACCAGTCGAAATTACTAACGAGTGGGGTGATGCTCGACCAGAGCATCCTGACGCCGAGCGGCGGGATTTTTCTTGCTACCGCGTGGTTGGTTATGACCGGCACGCATTCGCTTACGAATCCAAGCGCGGCCAGGGCTTCGTGGTCCGCCAATCTGCTCGACCAATCTTTAATTTCATCCGGCACGATCTTCGATCAACGAAGCGCCGAGCTTGTGATGAGCAAGGGTGACGACGCTCCGGGCCGGGACATCCTCAAGATTTCTGATCCATCGCATCCATTGATGCCGCATATCAAAAAAATCAAAGGGCAAAAGGAGAATTAAAATGTACAGACCTGGTGAATGCACTGGCGTGATTTGGGAAGTGGAAAGCTGCTAACTCAGCTCGAGAGTTATAGCCGTTAATTTCATTGTCGCAGCTCGAGATTAGGCGCTGGGGCCTGATTGAAGCAGGCGTCGGCGCCACACGTGTCTGATTGGAATGGAAAGAGTCGCATACGATAAGAAATTTCAGATCAAGAAGCTTGCTTTGCTGGCGCTTCTTGGCGTGCCCGCCCTCGTAATTCTGGCGGCAGCCGTTCCAAGACTCGCGGCGTCCGGCAATCGAAGCCTCTTGTTGATGACGCTCGTTGCGCTGGTCATAGCAATAACGTCGTCGCGCCATCCGGTGAGCATACCGGGCTCGTACACCTGGGTCTCACTCTCGGAAGCGCTCACCTTCATTGCCGTGATGATGCTCGGTCCCCACCACGCGGCAGTACTCGCGGCGCTCGATACTTTCCTGGTCAGCCGGCGACTCAAATGTAAGCCCTCCTATTACGCCTTCAACGTTTCCAACATGACGATTTCGGTCTTCTTGAGCGGGCTTGCGTATAAGGCTCTGGACGCATATCTGCGGACGCAGTTGGACTCGCTGGGAAACGATCGCGTTTTGGTGACGCTGGCGGCGCCGCTGGCCGCGCTGGCTCTGACGCACTACGCGATTCATCTCGGATTTTTGGCGATCTGGGTGAAGCTCTGGCACGGCGCGACTCTACAATCGACCATCAAACAGACGCTTCCCTGGGAGCCTGTCACCTACCTGGCTGAGGCGGCGGTCGCGGGGTTGGTCACGTATACGGCAATCAATCACGGCATTCCTACTACGGCTATGACGCTGGTACTGGCGCTTCCGGTGCCGATATTGATCTATTACACGTTCAAGTCGTATCAGGAAAAACTGCTCGAGCAGCATAGCCATTACAAAGAGCTCTCCGACATAAACGATTCGATTCTCGAGATGCTTGCGATGGCAATCGACGCGAAGGATCAGACCACGCACGAACACATCCAGCGCGTTAAACACTTTGCCCAGCGCATCGGACAGTTGATCGATCTCTCCGAGCCGGAGATCGAGGCGCTAAAGGCAGGAGCCTTGTTGCACGACATCGGAAAAATCGGAGTGCCCGCTTACATTCTGAATAAACCCGGCAAGCTCACCGAGCACGAGTTCGCGCAGATGAAGATGCACACGATAATCGGCTCGGACATGCTGTCCAACATAAAGTTCAAATTTCCGGTAGTGCCGATCGTGCGCCATCATCACGAGCGATGGGATGGTAAAGGCTATCCCGACGGCTTGAAGCAAGACGAGATACCGCTGACGGCGCGAATATTGACGCTGGTCGACAACTATGACGCGCTTCGTTCGGACAGGCCTTATCACAAGGCGATGACCCGCGATCAGGCGATCGAGTACATAGGGCAGAACTCAGGCACGTTTTTTGACCCGGCGCTGGTTGAGGTGTTCCTGTCTTCCGTCGATATGCTGGAAGAGGAAGCTGCCGCGCTTGCTTCGAATTTTTCGGAGAAGAAAGACTTCAAGGAAGAGGGAAGGGGCGCGGCCGAGTTACAGGGCGGACTGCGCACCTTCAGATCGGCGCGAGCACGCGATTTCGCTCTTCGACGCGGATCGATCGGAGTTCGAGTATGTTTATGCGATGGGCCGGGACGCGGAGGAGTTTCAAAAGCGCCGGCTCCCGGTAAGCGCGGGCATAACAGGTTGGGTGATTCAGACCCAACGCGCTATGTATAACACCAATCCCGCGCTCGACCTCACCTTGCTGGGAGCCGAGGCGGCCGCCGACTACAAAGGCGTCATAGTATTTCCGCTTTTGAAAAACAACGAGCCGCTCGGCGCAATCGCTCTTTACTCAACCGAGATCGAGAGCTACACGAGCGAGCATATCCAGTTGATTGAATCGTTGTCGCAGCCGATTTCCGATTCGGTGCACAACGCGCTCGCCTTCGAGAGGGCTCATCGAGCCGCGCTGATCGATATCGGAACCGGTCTGGCGAACGCGCGAGCATTCGCGTCCCAGTTCGAACGCGAATATGCCCGTACAAGGCGCTCGGGCGGGCCGTTGTCGCTCATAGTGATCAGCGCCGAAGGGTTGGATCATATCGCTCTGGGCGCGGGGCTGACATCCGAGCATCTGCTGTCGTCGCTGGGCAATGTCATAAAGCAGCGCCTGCGCGAAACCGATCTTGTAGCCCGGCATGGCAGTGAAGCGATCATCATCCTTCTGCCCGAAAGCGGGGCTACCGAAATAGGCGAAGTGTTGTTGCGAGTCAGAAGCGCCATCGACGAATCGGCGCCCATCGCCGGACTCGCCATCACGGTTGGTTCGGCCACGAGCCCCGACGACGGCAACCAATTATCCGAGCTGCTCGAAGCAGCCAACTTGAACCGCGTCACCTGCGCCGATCCATTAACGGCCAGGAACATCGGATCCGCGCACGTGGGCGCTCCGATTCTTGCCGGAACCAATTAACCCGCGCGCCCTGCTTACTCTCCGCTGTCTAATGCCTTTCCCAACTCGCAGGCTCGATCTGAATCTTATTGAACGCATCGATGCCGAGCACTGATATGAGCAACCCATCGATGGTGGATGCGTTTGGTACGTAGATGAACGGACGCCTGGGATAAATTCGATCGTTGACCCACCACTCGCTCCAATTTGTAGTTGTTCTTATGAACGACTCGGCGAACTTGTGTTCCCTTGCAAGCGGATAACCCGCTTCGAGTTGAAGGCAGCCGTTCAAGCAGACGTCCACGTATGATTGAACGATCGGGTACTTTTGTGAGGCGAGAATCTTATTTTGATTCGCGTAGAACCAGATGTCTCCGGCGGGCGCCGCTTTGCTGCCGTCGAGCATTGTTATCTTTGACTGATCGATCTTGTCCCGTTTGTATCCGGATTCTCGCTTGTCGTAGGCCGCGAGCTCCTGTTCGGTAACCGGAAAGATGACGCCGTCGCAGGTGTGGCTCGGAGATTGAACCGCGCCCAGATAAGTAGGGCTGTAGCCTTGCCCGGGAACCTGATCAAACCACCCGCGCTCCACGCCCTTCACTATTGCCGGCGATGCATACCGCGCGGCGGGCCAGGTCATGGCGCGCGAATCGGCCTCTACAAGCGAACCGTATCCGAAGATAAATTGTGGCTGATTTGACATGCTGCTCCTCTCCTTTGCTGTCTTCTTTTTTGAGTTTGAGGCGATTGACCGGCTAAGCCGCATATGATTCAATCACGCTCATTCGGGAAAGGAATCCTATCATGAAAACAATCATAAGCTTTGTGATGGCCCTCGTGCTTTCGCCTCTCTCGCTCGGCGCCGCGGCTGAGACACCCACCATAGATCAGTCGCTCTCACTCAAGAGCGTGTCTAATCCGCGCATCTCGCCGGATGGACGCTATGTCGCCTATCAAGTTTCAGAAACCAACTGGGAAGAGAACGCTTTTGAAACAGAAATATGGATTGCCGTTGTTTCGACCGGAGACCGCTATCAGCTAACGAACGGCAAAAAGTCCAGCAATTCGCCGGCCTGGTCGCCTGACGGGAGTCGTCTTGCGTTTGTTTCTGATCGCGATGGAAAACGACAGCTCTATGTGATTTCGCCCAGGGGCGGAGAAGCCCTTCAGCTCACGAAGCTCGAGACCGGCATTGCTTCCTTTGCGTGGTCTCCCGACGGCCGCCGAATCGCTTTCACGGCTGCCGAACCAGAGTCGAAGGCTAAGAAAGATCGCAAGGAAAAGTACGGCGAGTTCGAGATCGTGAAAGACGATTACACGATGACTCACCTGTGGTCCATTGACGTTCCGGACGATGCCAAAGATAAGGCGCCCGAGCCTCAGCGTCTTACCGAAGGGGTCACATTCACGGTGGGCGGATTCTCGTGGTCTCCCGACTCGCAGCGAATAGCATTCAGCGCGACTCGCGATCCCGATCTCGGTTCGGGAGATACTTCGGACATCTATGTGATCGCTCTTAGCAATAAGGCCATCAACAAGGCAGCCGACACGAAAGGTCCGGATAACAACCCCGTGTGGTCGCCGGACGGGAAGCAGATAGCATACGAAACATCCAACGGCCGCGAGTTCTTTTTCTATACCAATTCGTCTATCGCGATTGTGCCGTCAAGCGGCGGCGCGCCGGCAGTCGTATCCGATCAGTTCGATGAAAGCCCCAGGTTGATAGCGTGGTCGCCAGACGGCATCTACTTCGGCGCGCAGCAGAAGACCTGTGCTCATCTGTTTCGACTCGATCCTTCAACGAAGGCGATTACGCGAGTCACCGGACCCGATGCTTATCTTTACGGACAGTTTTCATTCACTCGCGACTTCCAACAAACGGCGTTTGTTGGAGCTGGTCCGAATAGCTACGGCGAAGTGTTGGTTTCGTCGGTCGCGGCCTTTCAGCCCAAGAAGCTTACGGCGATGGCCGATCAACTGAAGGGCTATAAGCTCGCGGCGCGGGAAGTGATTCAATGGAAGTCCACGGACGGGACTGTTATCGAAGGCATATTGATAAAGCCGGCTGATTACGACGCCTCGAGGAAGTATCCGTTGCTGGTTGTGATCCACGGCGGGCCGACCGGCGTCGATACGCCCGCGCTAAACGGGGATCGCTATTATCCGATCGAGATGTTCGCCGCGAAAGGCGCGTTAATCCTCAAGCCGAATTACCGAGGCTCGGCGGGCTACGGCGAGAAGTTCAGGGCTCTGAACGTTCGCAACCTCGGCGTCGGCGATTACTGGGATGTGATATCGGGTGTTGACTACTTGATCGATCGCGGCCTTGTCGACAAAGAGCGCGTGGGCTCGATGGGTTGGAGCCAGGGCGGCTACATTTCGGCTTTCATCACCGCCTCGAGCGATCGCTTCAAAGCGGTGTCGGTAGGGGCGGGAATATCGGATTGGATGACCTACTATGTGAACACCGACATTCATCCGTTTACGCGCCAGTACCTGAAGGCTACGCCCTGGGACGACCCCGAGATTTATCGAAAGACTTCGCCGATCTCATATGTAAAGAACGCGAGGACTCCGACGTTGATTCAACACGGCGAGCTTGATAAGCGGGTCCCCATCCCTAATGCTTACGAGCTGCAGCAGGCGCTCGAAGATCGAGGCGTACCCGTGAAGATGGTTGTCTACAAGGGATTCGGCCACGGGATCGACAAGCCCAAACAACAGCGGGCGGTGATGGAGCACAACTACGAATGGTTCAGCCGATGGATCTGGGGTGAAATACAAGGCCAGGCAGGAAAATAAACGCGGTCTCGAGAGATCAGGTTGGTTGACTCTAACGCTTTCAGTAAAACGTAAAGGATCAGATTACGGTCAGGAAAAGCTCCTCCCGAATACGATCTAGATGAATTGGTCTTTCGTATCCCGAAAGGATATATAAAGCCAAGGAAGTCGACTTCGGGCCGCCTGTTGATAAGGAGGAATGGTAAATGCCTCGCAATATTCCTAAGAAAGGCGATTTCATTAAGGATGTCTTAATCTCATCGACGTCTACATACGATAGTTGAATCCCTGCCGGCCAGCCTCATCAGATTTCCCCAACAATTCAAAGCACGTTACGTCTGAAACCGCCCGCCCTATGGCGAAACTCTACGGGTAAGCGCCGAAGGATTTTCCTTCGAAGGCGCGCGGCCCACGTCAAAACGATGCAAGCAAAAAGATGCCAAACAAGTGCGGTAGCTCTGCCCTTCATCACCTCAAATTGACAGCCATGTAAGCATTACTCAGTGATTACGGCAATTCAATCCGTAACACGCATCACCGTATGAGTCGCTGATCTAAACGAACCGACGCGGGAGCCAATCGAAAAGGGATATACAGATGTCACAGACCATCGCTCGCGACATACCGGAGTTTTCTGGAGTTCGTCTTATTGCCAACCTCTCGGGCAGCCTCACGTTTCTGGTGTTGGCGTTTCTGGTAATGCTGAGCCTTTACCTGTACCGTGCGCCGGCCCCGGCGCCCGCCAATGTGTCGCCCGCGGAATTCTCTTCGGCTCGCGCGATAACATATCTTCAAAATGTCGCCGCTAAACCTCATCCGATCGGCTCGGCGGAGAACGCCGAAGTTCGAGAATACCTCGTGAGCCAATTGAAGGCGCTCGGCGTTCAGACTCAGGTGCAAGAATCGGCGATCGTAACGGAGACCGGGAAAGGTCCGTTTGTCGGAGCGACGGTGCACAATGTTCTCGGCCGGTTGAATGGCTCCAACAACAGCAAGGCCGTGTTGCTTGCCGCGCATTACGACTCCGTAGCAACCGGACCCGGCGCGGCGGATGACGGCTCGGCGGTAGCCGCGATTCTCGAAACGCTCAGAGCAATATCGTCGGGCGCGCCTTTGAAGAACGACGTCATCGTTCTGCTGAGTGACGGTGAAGAGTCCGGCCTGCTGGGCGCTCGCGCCTTCGTTAAAGAACATCCCTGGGCTCGCGAGGTCGGCGTCGCCTTGAACTTCGAAGCGCGCGGGAATGGCGGCCCGGCGGTTATGTTCCAGACGAGCCGCAACAACGGCCGCCTCATACGCGAGTTCGCCGCGGCGTCTCCGCATCCTTTTGGGAACTCGCTCTCGAGCGCCGTTTACGGAATGCTTCAAAATGATACCGATCTGACCGCATTCAAATCCGCGGGCCTGCCTTGTTTGAACTTTGCCTTTTTCGACGGCGTGACCTCCTACCACAGCGCGATCGACACGGTTGCCAGAGTTGATGAGAGAACCCTTCAGCATCAGGGCTCTTACATGCTGGCGCTCGCGAGGCGCTTCGGCGGTCTCGACTTAAACAACGTGACCGGACCAGACAGAGTTTACTTCAATCTGTTCGGCTCGATGTTCATCGACTACTCGTCCGCATTAGTCATACCGCTTGCGTTCGCGGCGATCCTGGCCGTCGCGGGCTTCATCGTCTATGGATTGAGAAACGGCTGGTTGACATGGCCCGGCATCGCTCTCGGCTTCATTGCTTTGCTGTCCAGCATCGCGTCGGCATGGATTCTCACCTCCGCGGTCTGGAGGATCGTGCTTGCCGTTCATCCGGAATACGGATCCCAGGGCGAGCCGTCGAGTGGAAATCTGTATCGGTTCGGTTTCATGCTCCTGGCGGCGGCTATTACATCGTCGATCTATGTCGTGTTTCGCAAGAGGGTAAGCGCACAGAATCTGGCCTGCGGAGCAATGCTCTGGTGGTTAATTGCTCTGGTTTTCACCGTCGTCTATCTGCCCAGCGCCAGTTATCTCTTCACGTGGCCCCTGTTGTTTGGCGTCATAGGCGCAGCCATTGCATTCGGGGGACAAGTCGAGCGCGGAAATCATCCGGTGCGATTTGTCGCTCTCGCTTTGTGTGCGATTCCCGTGATCTTTCTTCTCGTTCCGACGCTTTATCAGGTTCTGGTTGCGTTGACTGTAGGAACGTGGTGGCCGGTGGTGATCGTCGTAGTGCTCGGGTTGGGGCTGTTGGCGCCTCAGCTCGAAAGCATGCGTTCCGCGAACAAGTGGGCGCTTCCGTTGCTGACCGCATCAGCCAGTCTCGCATTGATCGTAGTCGCGGGATTGAATTCCGGATTCGGCCCTGATCATCCGAGATCGGATCATGTCTTTTACGCGTTGGACTCCGATACCGGAGATGCGGCATGGGTGAGTTCGGACGCGCGCCCTGACGGCTGGACGGCCCAATTTTTCGGCAAGAATGCAGCAGCGGGATCCATCACAAGGTATATGCCGTGGGACAGCAAGCAGTATCTTACTTCGCCTGCGACGAGCCTCTCCCTGGCGGCTCCAAATGTAGAAAAGCTCGCGGATCAAATGAACGGAGGCATACGAACGTTGCGATTCCGCTTGAGCTCGCCGCGACACGCTTCGATGTTTACGGTGTACGTTCAAACAGACGGCGAATCCAGCGACGCATCGATCGCGGAAGCGCCGTTGCACAACACGGGCGGAGCAAGGCAGTTGGGAAAACGATGGGGAGGACACTACTACGCTGTTCCTGGCGAAGGCGTTCAACTGGCTTTCAACGTCGAGTCGTCGCAACCGGTCAAGATCACCATTGTTGACCGGTCATACGGGCTTCCACGGACAGCGGATGCCGCGTACTCGCCTCGGCCGGCCGGATTCATTCCGGCGCCGTTTTCAAACAGCGATTCCACCTTCGTGAGCAAATCGTTCTTGTTTTAGGCTCTCGAAACAATACTGAAGAAGGAGAAATCAAAATGGAAAAGATGGGAAGGTACTGCAAAGCATATCCGATTCAACGGCTGAGAGAGTTCAGCGGCTGGAATGAGAACGTTCTTAACGCAAGGAAGGAAGTTCGGCAGATCGATGGAGTGGAGACCGAAGCTCCGCGAGAGCTTGGCGACGATTCTTTTCTCTATCTTCAAGAGGACTTCACGGTGACTGACGGAATATTTCTCGAGAAGAACGTCATCTTCGACGGCGTGACTCCGGAATGGAAAGAGTTCTGCTCGAGCACCCTGAAATTTGAAGTGCCGGCGTTCGCCGCCGCGTCGAGCGAGCAGGCTGCCGGCGGCACCGCTGCATAAGAAATTCGAGGAACGACGATCCGTGGATTGGTGAAACGGTCATGGGTGACGGCGACATTCTATCAAAGCTATTCACCTTTCGCCTCGCCAGCTATCCGGAATTAGAGAATTAGAAATGACCTGCGAGCTTTCAACTGAATACTCGACGGACATAGCCGCCGGCGCTTCGACGTTGGTCGACCTGCTGCGCTTGAATGCAGCCTACGAACCCGGGCGGGTCGCTTACACCTACCTCGCGGACGGCGAAGCGGAAGAGGTCGAGCTGACCTGCGGCGAACTGGATCGAAAGGCTCGAGCTATCGGGGCGCTTTTGCAGGCGGCCAATGCTCGCGGCGAGCGCGTTTTGCTTTTGTATCCCTCCGGTCTCGACTACATCGCGGCGTTTTTCGGATGTCTGTATGCCGGAGCCATCGCGGTCCCGGCGTATCCGCCGCGTCTGAATCAGAACCTCGCCAGGATTCAGGGCATTCTCGCGGACTCGGAAGCGACAATAACGCTGACGCTGTCTTCGATAGCGGGGAGGATCAGGTCGATCCTCAGCCAAAGCGGCTCCGGACGCCGCGTTCGATGGTTCGAGACCGATCGCATCGATGCGCGTCTCTCGGAGATATGGCGCGAGCCAAGGCTTGCGAGCGGATCAATAGCATTTCTCCAATACACGTCAGGCTCGACGTCGGCGCCCAAGGGCGTGGTCGTGACTCACGGGAACCTGCTGCATAACGAAAGGCTGATCCAAAACGCCTTTCAACAGACGCGCGAGTCGGTCATCGTGGGATGGCTTCCCCTTTACCACGATATGGGGTTGATCGGGAATGTAATTCAGGCGCTGTATGTCGGAGCGCGATGCATTCTCATGTCGCCGCTTGCGTTCCTGCAAAGGCCGTTTCGATGGCTTCAGGCGATTTCGCGTTACAAGGCGACAACCAGCGGCGGTCCGAATTTCGCGTATGACTTATGCGTTCGAAAAATTCGGCCTGAGCAGAAGGAACTCCTGGATTTGAGCACATGGACCGTGGCATTCAACGGCTCCGAGCCGGTGCGAGAAGAGACCTTGAGCCGGTTTGCTGAAGCATTCGAACCGTGCGGCTTTCGCGCGGAGTCTTTTCGGCCTTGCTACGGCCTTGCCGAAGCTACGTTGATGGTAGCCGGTAGGCCCACGGCCTCGCGCGTCAGAATCCTGCGCGCACATACGGCCGCGCTCGGGAACAATCGCATCGTAGCCGCGTCCGAAGCAGACGATGGGGTTCAATCGCTGATCGGCTGCGGGGAAATCCCTTCCGATCAAAAGGTGTTAATAGTCAATCCTGAGTCGCGCGGACGATGCGCGTCCGGCGAGATCGGCGAAATCTGGATTTCGGGTCCGAGCAAGGCTCACGGCTACTGGCGCCGGCACGAGATCAACGAGCGCGTATTCGGAGCACGGCTGTCTGAAACCGACGAAGGCCCGTTCCTCAGGACCGGCGATCTCGGTGTTATCGACGACGGAGCGCTTTTCATTACCGGCCGCTTGAAAGACCTGATCATAATCCGCGGCCTCAATTACTATCCGCAGGATATCGAAAGAACGGCCGAGCAGAGTGATTCCGCGTTGAGACCGGGGTGCTGCGCCGCGTTTTCAGCGGATATCGACGGCGAAGAGAGACTCGTGCTTGTTGCGGAAGCCGACGGCGATGTCGCGCAACTCGACCGCATCGCATCCGCGATCCGACGGCGAATCGCCGAAAGACATGAGCTTCATCCTTTCGCGGTTGTACTGATCAAGCGCGGCGGACTTCCCAAGACTTCGAGCGGCAAGATTCAGCGCTATGCCTGTCGTGAAAAATTCCTGAGCGGTAGCTTGCAAGCGCTCGTTGAATGGCGCGAAGCGGCAGAGGCAAAGCGTGAGTCGGCCGCCGCGTCTTTTCTAGCGTCCTTTCTGGAAAGCCCTGAACAGATCGAAGGATGGCTCCGGTCGCGGATTGCATCCCGCCTGTCGATGAAGCCTTCTGAAATCGACGTCAATGTACCGATCCCACGCTACGGATTGGATTCCCTTGCCGCCGTCGAGCTTGTTCATGAGTTGGAGACCAGTCTCGGAATAACCCTGACGATGTCGTCTCTCTTGCAGGATATCGGCATATCCGATCTTGCGCGACTGGCATTTCAGCAATCATCGTCGACTCGAGTCGACGGCCTCGGTTCGGTTGCGGCTGGGCGCCGACAGCGAACCTGCGCCTTGTCGCGAGGCCAGCAGGCGCTATGGTTTTTGTACAACCTCAACCCGCAAAGCTCGGCTTATAACATTTCAAACGCCATACGTATATGGGGTCCGCTCGACTTAACGGCTCTTCGAACAGCGTTTCAGTCGCTCGTTAGTCGGCACGAAGGCCTGAGGGCGAATTTCGAAGCGTCTGAGAGCGGACCTCTCCAGCGAATCGCGGACAACATCGATCCTCTGTTTGAAGAGGAGACCCTATCCGATTCCGCCGAGTTGCTCATTGAGCATTACCTCGTCGAAGAAGCCCATCGCCCATTCGATCTTCAGCAGGGGCCTCCGATGAGAGTGAAACTATTCAGGGTCTCGGCCATCGAGCATGTGCTGCTCCTGACCATTCATCACATCGTCTCCGATCTATGGTCGCTCGCGGTGCTGCTCAATGAGCTGACGGCCTTTTATGAGGCTGCGAAGTCGGGCCGGATCGCGCAGGTCGATCCGATGGCGTGGAGCTATGCGGACTACGTAGCGTGGCAAGAAGAAATGTTGAGGAGCGCCGAAGGCGAGGAGCTGCGGCTTTATTGGGAGAAGCAGCTTTCAGGTGAATCCCCAAGGCTCGATCTGCCCGCCGATCGGCCACGGAATTCGATCCAGGCATTTCGAGGAGCTTCGCGGATTCTCCGATTGGACGAGGGCCTGTCTCAATCGCTGAAGACGCTGAGTCGCGCGCGAGGCGTGACGTTGTATGTAGCCCTGCTGGCGGCGGTCGAAATTTTGCTTCAGCGATACTCCGGCCAGGAAGAGTTTCTGGTAGGTTCTCCGTCGACCGGACGAACCCGTCCGGAACTCGCGCCCATTGTCGGTTACTTTGTTAATACTCTCGTTATGCGGGCGGATCTGTCCGGAGCCCCGAGCTTCAACGATCATCTGAAGAGGGTGCGCCGAACCGCGTTGGAGGCGTTCGATCATGAAGCTTACCCATTCGCTCTGCTGGTCGAGCGCTTACGGCCGATGCGCGATCCGAGCCGCTCACCCTTCATCGACGTGACGTTTGCGTTACAGCAGGCGCCATCGCAGGTTCAACGCTTATCGGGTGGATTCGCTCTGGGGGAAAGTGGATCGCGGATGACGGTCGGCGATCTCGAGTTCGAGTCCGTTGGCCTGGAGCATCGAATTGCCCAGTTTGATCTTTCGCTGATGGCTGCCGAGATCGGCGAGGAACTCGCGGTCTCTTTTCAATACGACTGCGATCTCTTCGATCGAGCGACTATCGCAAGAATGACCGGGCACTTCCAAACATTGCTGGAAGCAATCATAGCCGATCCGGACCGGGCAATTTGCGATTTCACGATGCTCAACGAGACGGAGCGCTATCAGATGCTCGTCGATTGGAACGGCGCTCATGCTGAATACGATCTCTCGAAGTGCATACACGAGCTTTTCGAAATTCAGGCTGAAACAACCCCCGACAGAGTTGCGGTAATATACGAAAACGAGAACCTGAGCTATGCGGGGCTCCATGCCCGCGCGAACAAGATCGCGCGCTATTTGATCAATAAAGGCATCGGTACGGAGATGCTGGTCGGCGTGTGCATGGAAAGAGGAATAGACCTGCCGGCGGCGCTCCTGGGCATTCTCAAGAGCGGAGCCGCCTATGTGCCGGTCGATCCGACCTACCCATCCGAGCGGCTGCGTTATCTGCTCGAAGACTCCGGCGTGGCCGCGGTATTGACAGAACAGAGTCTTCAATCGAGATTGCCCGAGCATCAAGCTCAGACGATTTGCGTCGATGCGGAGTGGGACGCGATTGATCTCGAGCCGGACACGCGCCCCCTTTTCGCTGCTATGGCGGACACTCTGGTTTACGTCATATACACGTCGGGATCGACGGGCAAGCCCAAGGGAGCGATGGCGACTCATCGGGGAGTGCTCAATTGCATTCGCTGGATGCAGGACACGTACCGGCTTACCGAGGATGACAGGTTCATCTTCAAGACATCACTCAATTTTGACCCATCCGTTTGGGAGATCTTCTGGACATTATCCACCGGGGCCGCCGTGGTCATCGTGCCGCCGGGCCGCCACCTGGACGCAGCTTATCTGGTGGATGCGATCAACGCGCAACAGGTTACTACGTCCTATTTTGTTCCGGCGATGCTTGGGCCGTTCCTGGAGGAGCTGAAAGCCGGCGATTGCGCCTCGCTGCGACAGGTGATTTGCGGCGGCGAGACCCTGCCGGTCGAAACGATGAAGCAGTTCTTCAAGAATCTGCGATCGGAGCTTCACCATTCTTACGGACCTACGGAAACGTCGATCGCCGCGACCGAATGGAGTTGTGAGCGCGACTGGCAGCGAAGAAACGTCACGATCGGACGGCCGCTCGCGAACGTAAACACGTACGTCCTTGATTCGGAATTGCAGCCGGTTCCGATAGGCGTACAAGGCGAGCTGTATGTCGGCGGCGTCGGCGTTGGACGCGCATATCTCAACCGGCCCGAGCTGACCGCCGAGAAGTTTATTCCCGATCCTCACTCGGCCGATTCCGGAGCGAGGTTATATCGCACGGGCGATGCCGTCCGCTGGGACGTAGACGCCAATCTGGAATTCCTCGGTCGCAACGACAGTCAGTTAAAGATTCGCGGTCTCAGAATCGAGCCGGGCGAGATTGAAGCGGTGCTCTTGCAGCACCCGGAGGTGCGCAAGGCTTTCGTTACGGCTCGAGAATACGGAGCAGGGGAGAAGAGGCTGGCGGCGTACGTCGCTACGAACGCCGAAGCCTCCGCTCTGGAGCGGCAGCTTCGCGATCTCTTGAAGGCGAACCTGCCGCCTTACATGGTTCCCGCTTCCATCGTGCTGCTCGAAGAACTGCCGCTGACCGTGGGCGGCAAGATCGACCGAAAAGCCCTTGAGGCGATCGACCTGGTTCTATCGCCGACGAATGAGCATCGGGCGCCGGCAACCTCGACAGAGGCGGCAGTCGCCGAGATCTGGCGGCGGCTGATAGGAATCGAGTCGATCGGACCTGAAGATAACTTTTTTGAGATCGGAGGGCATTCGCTTCTTGCCACGCGCGCCATATCGCGGATTCGAGAGCAACTCGGGACGGAACTGCCTCTGAGAGCCATTTTCGAACATCCGACATTGAGCGAGCTTGCGCGAGAAGTTGATGCGGCCAGGGCCGCGGGATCGCGGGCAGTCAAACAGATTCAGCCTGTACCCAGGGTGGGAGACATCGAGCTGTCATTCGGCCAGCAGCGATTGTGGTTCCTCGATCAACTCGCGCCGGGCAACTCTTTTTACAATGTCGGCGGCGGCATAAGGGTCACCGGCGAGTTGAACATCGACGCGCTTGCACGAAGCATCAGGGAAGTGGCGCGCCGGCACGAGTCGCTCAGAACGAGATTCCCGGAAAAGAACGGACAGCCGATTCAGAAGATCGATAGCGATGTCAGGTTCAAGCTCAAGGTAGAAGAGCTTCAGCGGCCGGGCGACTTCGATACGGCAATCGCGCGCATTGCCGCCGACGAAGTCAGGCGGCCTTTCAATCTCGCCGAAGGGCCCCTGATCCGAGCCACGCTTTTGAAGTTCCGGCCAAGCGAGCACGTCCTGCTGATTACGATGCATCACATCATCTGCGACGGCTGGTCGCTCGGCGTCTTCGTAAAAGAGCTGGGGACACTCTATGACTCCTTTTGCGACGGCCGGCCGGCCGCGTTGGAGTCATTGCCGATTCAGTATGCGGACTATTCGGAATGGCAGCGGCATTGGCTGCAAGACGAGCGCTTCGCCGAGCAGGTGGAATACTGGAAGCGGCGATTGGCCGAGCCCAGTCCGCTCGATCTTCCTTTAGACCGCCCCCGTCCCGTGCTTCAGAGTTATCGCGGCGCCACGGAGCGCTTCAGTATAGACAGCGAGACAACCGCCTCGATCGACGCTCTGAGCGTGCGGCTCGACGCGACGACGTTCATGACGCTGTTAGCCGTGTTCAAAGTCTTGTTGATGCGCTATAGCGGCCAGAGCGATCTTTTGCTCGGCTCCCCAATCGCCGGTCGTACATCCGGAGAGATCGAGCCGCTGATCGGCTTCTTCGCCAATACGCTCGTGTTGAGAACGGATCTTTCAGGCGAGCCTGACTTTGAGAAATTAGTGCGGCGAGTGAAGGAAACCGGGCTGGGAGCTTACGCGAATCAGGATGTTCCGTTCGAGATGCTCATCGAGCTGCTGCGGCCGGAGCGCGATCTTAGCCGCACGCCTCTCTTTCAGGTGATGTTCGTTTTCCAGGAGCCGTTCATATCCCGGCTGAAGCTGAAGGGTCTTGAGCTTGACGAGCTGGAAGCGGATACCTCGACCGCGAAATTCGATCTGACTCTGTATCTGACCCCGACGAGTAATCAGATCAAAGCCGCGCTCGAGTACAACACTGATCTGTTCGACGCCGGCACGATCCGCCGAATGGCCGATAATTTCAAAGTGCTGCTGTCGGAGATAGCCGTGCACTCGAATAAATCGATTGCGACTCTAAACGTGCTTTCGCCGTGCGAGCGGCGCCAGGTTCTCATCGACTGGAACCGGACTGATATAGAGTACCAGCCGGTCGCAACGATTCAGGAATTCTTCGAGCAACAGGTAAATATAAACCCGGACTCGGCGGCGGTAGTCTGCAATTTGGACAGGCTTACCTATAGCGAGCTCAATCGAAGAGCGAATCAGTTGGCCGGTTACCTGATTGAACGCGGAGTCGGTCCCGAGGTTCGAGCAGGCGTATGCCTGAGCCGGGGAACCGCGATGATGGTTGCGCTGCTGGGAGTGCTGAAAGCCGGCGGCGCCTATGTTCCGCTCGATCCCGCGTATCCCGTCGAACGCGTGGGTTATATGCTCGAAGATAGCGGGGCTGAAGTTGTCATAAGCGATCAGCGCTCAGTGGAAGTCATCGAAGGCCGTGCTCGAAGCCTCATTTTGATCGACAGCGACTGGGACTTGATCAGCGCTAATTCGGTGGATAACCCTCCGCCTTCGGCAGTGTCACGCAACATTGCGTATGTGATCTACACATCCGGCTCGACCGGAAGACCGAAAGGCGTCGCAATAGAGCACCGCAGCGCGGTCAAGTTTCTTCAATGGGCATCGGACGAATTCGGATGCGGCAAGCGTACGGTTCTCGCGGCGACCTCCATCTGCTTCGATCTTTCGGTATACGAGATCTTCTGGCCGCTCAGCATCGGAGGCAAGATCGTTATAGTCGAGAACGCGCTCGAATGGCATGGGCTGGAGCAAAAGGAAGAGGTTGATCTGATTAATACGGTCCCTTCCGCCGTCACCGAGCTGATTCGCATGGGAGCGTCGCCGGGAAACGTTCGCGTAGTGAATGTCGCGGGCGAGCCGCTTACAAGAAGGCTTGTGAACGATCTGTATGGGAAGTGGGGCCTCGATAGGGTGTACAACCTGTACGGCCCGACCGAGGACACGACCTACAGCACTTATGATCTGGTCGCGGATGAACTCGATGCGCCGGTGATGATAGGCAGGCCGATATCCAATACGAGAACGTATGTCGTGAGCCCGCGGCTTCAACCGGCTCCCATCGGCGTATTCGGAGAAGTGATGATAGCTGGAGACGGGCTTGCGAGAGGGTACATCGGAAAAGGAGATGCGACCGCCGAGAAGTTCGTGCCGGATTCACTGAGCGGCCGCGAGGGAGAGAGACTCTATCGAACCGGAGACGTATGCCGCTACATCGACGGAGGCAAACTCGAATATGCGGGTAGGCGAGACGGGCAGGTAAAGGTCCGAGGATTCCGAATCGAACTGGGAGAAGTCGAAGAAGAGCTTAGAAAGAACGACGAGGTTCGAGAAGCAGTGGTCATTGCGCGGGGCGAAGGGAGCGAAAAGAGGTTGATCGCCTACATTGTGGTTGAGGCCGGGCATCAGGCGAACGAGAAAGAGATCAAGCGAAAGATTCGCGAGAGCCTGCCCGACTACATGATTCCGGCGGTCATAGAGACCATCGAAAAGATGCCGTTGACCGCGAACGGCAAGACAGACCGAAAGGCTCTCGCGGCGCTGGAAGAGACATATACGAGGCAGGGCGAGATCGAAGAAGATATCAAGGGTGAGTTAGAAGAGCTGATCGCGGGAATATGGGAAGAGGTGCTTGGAGTGAAGGTGCGCAGCACAAGCGACAACTTCTTCGAGCTCGGCGGCCATTCACTCTTGGCGACCCGAGTGATGTCCAGAATAAGAGAGGCGGTCGAAATCGAATTGCCGCTTCGAGAGTTGTTCCAGGAGCCTACCGTTGCGGGCTTTGCCCGAAAGATTGAAGCCGCCCGGGAAAAACAAGGCTCAAGCGCGGGCTTGCCTTCTTCAATGAAGATGCCTCGAATATCGGCCGTGTCCCGCAGATCGCAACAGATAATGGTTTCCACCGACGGCAGCCTCGTCGTCTCCGATTAAAAAATCAGGTTTGTAATAAAGCCACTTTCGGTTTAGCCGCTTCCTCAAACACTGATATAGGGGCGGGCCTCCGCGCCTGCCCCTACAGTGATCTTCAGGCGCCGAAAAGAAATCTAACTCCCGAAAAGAAATCTAACCCCATTGCAAACCCACGAAGGGAGAATATGGCCGCACTGAACTACAGAATTGCTTCCGAGCTTGTACGTGAAGTGGAAAGGCCGAAGGACGCGCGGCACTACACCATAGTGTGCGACGCCTGCGGCGCCCGCTTTGAAGATGACGGGTCAACTCTGCAGTGCGTCAACACGCATGAGCCCGGGCTTCTCCGCACGGAGTACGAAGAGCGAACATTCAAGATTGATCAGCGCGCGGAAGGCCTCTACCGCTACCGCGCATGGCTTCCTTCAATCCGCAATCTGTCGGGCTCCGGTAGGACGGTTACCTATCGAAGCGATGCGCTCAGCCGAATTACTGAACTTCCCAACCTCTGGATCGCCTTCAACGGCTACTGGCCGGAGAAAGATGCGTGGCTCGCAACAAGCACGTTCAAGGAACTCGAAGCATTCACCGTATTGTCGCGTCGTCCGAGAAAACATGACGATGTGCTTGTCGTCGCATCAGCCGGCAACACGGCCGCCGCGTTTGCACGCGCCTGTTCACTAAACAACGTCCATTGCCTGATCGTCGTGCCGGAATTCGGGCTCCAGAACCTCCAGTTCTCCGACCTGCTGAACCCCTGCGTCAAAATAGTCTCAATCGTCGGATTCACCGATTATTGCGATGCGATGACGCTTGCCGATCGCGTATCGAGCGTCGACGGCTTCCTGGCCGAAGGAGGCGTGAGAAACATCGCGCGGCGCGACGGATTGGGCACGACGATGCTGAACGCCGTCGAAGCCATCGGGCGAATACCAGACTACTACTTTCAAGCCATAGGCAGCGGGGCCGGGGCCATAGCCGTTTACGAAGCCGCGAAGCGGCTGATCGACGACGGCGGTTTTGGAAATAATCTCCCTCGGCTTATGCTCAGCCAGAACCTTCCCTTTGTTCCGATCTACACCTCGTGGAAGAGCCGGCAGCGAGATCTCGTAAAGATAGACGCCGAGGACGGCAAGAAACAGATTCAGCAAATCGCGGCGCATGTATTGTCCAATCGCAAGCCTCCTTACTCGATCAAAGGCGGCGTGTTCGATGTGTTGAACGAGACCGAAGGCGACATGCTGGTTGCCGATAATATTGAGACGCTGCACGCGAGCAGATTGTTCGAGCAGGCCGAAGGCATCGACATCGATCCGGCAAGCGGAGTCGCCTTCGCGACTTTGATGAAAGCGGTCAGATACGGGCAGATCGAGCCCGATGCAACGGTCCTGCTGAACATAACCGGCGGCGGCCGCTACAGGAGCTGGTTAGACAAGAAGATGATTCCGGCAAGACCCGACCTTCTGGTCGACGGAAGCGAGATAACCAGCGACGAAACTCTCGAGAGAATAATCGGTCTTTTCCGATGAGGCTAGATCTTTAATGGTTTCTCAACTCATACAAGACAAGAGCGGCGCCGACGTAGTCTCAAAGGAAGTATTCGTCCTTCCGACTTCGTTCGCTCAAGCGCGATTGTGGTTCCTGGACCGAATGGAACCGGGCAGCGCCGTTTATAACCTGCCGGCGGCGGTGCGGTTCAGCGGTGATCTCGATGTCAACGCGCTCGAGTCCGCCTTGAACGCGATCATAGAGCGGCATGAGACTCTGCGAACGACCTTTGCCTCGGTCGATGGCCGGCCGGTTCAAGTCATTGCTCCGCGACTTGTTTTAGAGCTGCCGGTAATCCGCATCGAAGGATTGGATAAGACTGAACGGTCCGCCTCCGCCGATCGGCTCATCGGAGAAGAAGTCGAGAAAACCTTTAATCTCGCGGAAGGGCCGCTGATTCGCGCGCTGCTGCTCGAGCTTGACGACCGTGAACACGTGCTCGTCGTCACGATGCATCACATCATTTGTGATGGGTGGTCGCTCGGAGTCTTCGTCCGAGAGATGAGCGCGCTCTACAACGGCAATATGTCGGGACGGGCGGCTGATATCGGTACGCTGCCAATTCAGTATGCGGACTATGCTTCGTGGCAGAAAGAATGGCTCAGCGGCGATCTCCTCAAGGGCCAGACTGATTACTGGCGAGAGCAGCTATCCGACCTGCCGGTGTTGGAGCTTCCCACGGATCATCCTCGGCCGCGAGTACAAAGTCACAACGGGGCGACCGATCGGTTCGAGATCAGCGCCGAGCTTGCAAGTTCGCTCAAGCGATTGAGCACGCAAAACGGCGCCACCCTGTTTATGACTCTGCTGGCCGCTTTCAAGGTGCTTTTGATGCGGTACAGCAGTCAGAAGGACCTTGCCGTCGGCAGCCCGATCGCCGGGCGTGAACGAGCGGAAGTCGAGCCGCTAATTGGTTTCTTCGCCAACACCGTTGTGCTCCGAACGGGACTTTCTACTTGGCTTACTTTTGACGAGCTGCTTCAACGCGTGAAGCAAACATGCCTTGGAGCCTATTCCAACCAGGACATGCCGTTCGAAACCCTGATGGAAGAGCTGCGGCCGGGCCGCGACATCAGCCGCAATCCTTTCTTTCAAGTCATGTTCGTGATGCAGGAGTCGCTCGCAAGCGAGATTGCATTGAACGGCGTCACGCTCAGTCAACTGGAGATCGAGACCGCTACGGCCAAGTTCGACCTGACTCTCATGGTTGCCGAGCGTGAACAGGGCTTGAAGTGCGCCCTCGAGTACAACACGGACATCTATGAGAAGAGAACGATGGAG
>QHVH01000106.1 GCA_003222245.1 Blastocatellia bacterium AA13
CTGGGGCAAAAGCATTCGATATCCTCCGAGTTGCGGGATTTGATGTTCCGGGCCTAGACCCGTTGCAAGTCCGCGACGAACGTTGGCGGGAACTGGGCATAACACTCGCGCGGGGAGACAACGAGGCGTTCGATTCTTGCGAAATCTGGTTCGCGCCCTCCGATGTGAACAGCATTCATTCCCGTGGCAACGTGCACCGGATGTTTACCGGGTTCGTGCTGCAAGGAGCTAAACCGGAAGCCGGAGCCAAGGTCGTGGTTGAAGGGAAAGAGGTAGGGGACATTACCAGCTCCGCGATATTGCCAGGTACAAAAGAAGAATTCACGGTTGCGCTCGGTTACATCCGCCGTGAGCATGGCGTGGCTGGTAAAGAGGTCATGATTGGCAACGTACGAGCAAATGTGAGCAATCTCCCGTTTAGCAACATATTCTCCGAGTAGGCAGACAAGATTATGGCTGAGAAAAAAGAGAGCAGTTTTACAGTTACCGATCGCCGTTTGTTCACGCCGGAAGGCGAGTTGCGCAAGGACGTGCCGGAAGAGTCACAGGAACCGGTGAAGCCCGCGGCAGAGCCCAAGCCGCCGGCCGAATCCAAGGCTACTGCCCAGACCCCGCCCGCTCCGTCTGCTCTGGTTGGCAGCCAGGAAGAAATTCCGCAAATGCCGAGTGCGGCTGAGCGGCAAGAGCAGCATGATGCTTATAAAAAGACGTCGAAGGATCTCGACGCCCGGGTTGAGCTGAGCGGCCACTCCTCAAAGGATCTGGAGATGACCTTTGAGCGCTTCATGGCGTCTTTGTACATGACGGCGATGCTGCAATTGGGCCTCATGCATGAAGAAGGTGGACAGCCGCGTGTCGACCTCATTGGAGCACGGCAAACCATCGACACATTGAGCTTGCTTGCGGAAAAGACAAAAGGAAATCTCAATTCCACGGAAGAGAATTTTCTGCAAAATTGCCTTTATGAACTTCGGATGGCTTACGTTGAAGTGACGAATTCGTTAAGCCGTCCGCCTCAGACTCCTCCTGGCTCGAAGAATATTCCAAGCGTGCGATGAGAGCCAAGCTCACGGTCCTGGGTAGTGGAACGTCCATGGGCGTTCCGACCATCGGCTGTGATTGTCCGGTATGCCACTCATCAGATCCGCACGACAAGCGCACCCGTCCCTCCATCATGCTGGAATACGACGGGCGGGTCATACTGATCGATACCACACCCGACTTTCGCGAGCAGGCGATACGGGCGCAGATCAAGCACGTCGATGCGATGCTTTATACGCATACTCATGCGGACCACATCCTCGGAATTGATGACCTGAGACCGCTCAGCTTTCATCGAGCCGCCAAGATCCCGCTTTACGCGCGGCCCGAGTCGGCCCAGTTTCTGCGAAATATGTTCCGATACATTTTCGATGCCGACTACAAATTCGGCGGCATTGCTAAGGTGGAACTCAAGCCCATCAACGGTCCGGTGGAGCTGTTTGGTGCGCGCTTTGAGCCGGTGCCGGTGATTCATGGCGATACCGAGATCAATGGATACCGCTTTGGCTCCGCGGCTTACCTGACCGATTTCAGCGACATTCCGGAGCAGTCGTTCCCTCACCTGCAGGACCTGGATATTCTGTTTCTGGACGCTCTGCGGCATAAGCCTCATCCGACGCATTCCACCGTCGAGAACTCCTTGCGCATCGTGGAGCGCGTAAAGCCGCAGCGCGCGTTCTTCACCCATATCTGTCACGACCTGCCACACGAGGCCACCAATGCGACCTTGCCGCCGCATGTCAGGCTTTCGCACGACGGCATGGAGTTGGACTTCGAACTGTAGAACACCAGCTATGCAGATCTTTCACAGGCTTGAAGAAGTTCCGGCGGATTTCGGTCCGACCATCGTAAGCGTTGGCAACTTTGATGGCGTGCACCGTGCGCACGCGAGCGTCCTGCGGGAAATTGTTGCTCGTGCGCAGAGACGGAATGCTACAGCCGTCGCGATGACGTTCGAGCCGCATCCTGCACGCATTCTTCGTCCGGATAGCGGATTAAAATTACTCACGCCGACGGCGGAAAAATTACGCTTGCTGCAAGCCACAGGAGTGGATGCCGTCGTCCTCCTCCCCTTCGGGCGGGACCTGTCGTTACTGACGCCGCACCAGTTCGTGCAAGAGATTCTGAAAAAGCGGTTGCACGCTATCGAGGTGCACGAGGGTTATAACTTTCATTTTGGCCATAAAGCGGCTGGCGATGTAAAGACGCTTTCGGAGCTGGGTTGCGAGATGGGCTTCGAGGTGACGGCTTATCCCGAAATGCGGCTTCGGGGCGAACCTGTTTCTAGCAGCCACATTCGACGGCTGCTGGCCGCTGGGCGGGTGAGCCGGGCGCGTCATCTGCTCGGCCGCCCTTTTGCCATTCTCTCGAACCCCGGACGGGGACGAGGCTATGGCTCGAAGTACACGGTGCCTTTCCTGGATCGCCTTCGTGATGAAATCAAATTCCCTTCAGTCGAGGCTCTGAAACAGCAAATCGGCAGAGACGTGAAGAAGGCGAAGAGATATTTCTCGCTCATGGCGTTGTACTCCTCACGTCATTCGTGACCAACGGTTCATCAACTTGACTGCTAGAATCCACGCCAGATGAGCGTGGCAACCACGTTTTCGCAGATCACCTCGGCGCAAAAACGCACTCTGATTGCAGCTGCTTTGGGATGGATGCTCGATGCATTCGACGCCATGCTATACGCGCTGGTGCTTGCGTATGTGATGCGCGAGTTTGGCATGAGCAAGGGAATGTCAGGCCTGCTGAACACACTGACATTGCTTGCGTCGGGCATTGGTGGCGTTCTGTTCGGGTTCATCGCTGACCGCATCGGCCGAAAGCGCGCACTGATGCTGAGCATATTGACCTACTCCGTGTGTTCTTTCGCCTCAGGTTTATCCACTTCCGTGTTCATGCTGGCAGTCTTTCGTTTCGTTCTCGGGCTGGGTATGGGCGGCGAATGGAATACAGGCGCGACTCTGGTAGCCGAGACGTGGCCCACCGAACTGCGCGC
>QHVH01000037.1 GCA_003222245.1 Blastocatellia bacterium AA13
GTTGTGCGCGAGGGCAGCTTCAAGCATGTAAAGGAGCTGTCTGATGAAATTCTTGGCTACTTAGCGGATCGAAATCTCAATCCGATTCGCTACACCTGGAATGCAAAAGGCGAAAACATACTGCGCAAAATCCAGCGCGCTAAGCAGGCATTACCTGTATAGCTATTTGTGAAACAGTACACTAGGACGTCTAGTCTAGACGATTCTACTTGAAGCTGTTCTCTTGGATTTTTTTCTTCGCGCCTGCTTTGTGAATGCTTTTCTTCGCAGTCCTCTCCCTTATCCGCTCAATTGATCCTTCAAGGATCGTGCGATGCCATTCGTCGACGAATTCGCTCTTGACCGAGAGACGGTATTGTTCTATGGCAAGCTTGCCGGACTCAGTGAAGGGATGACCGATACGGATTCCCTCGGAGAGGGACTCGATCGCCGTCACGAAGCCTTCTTTGCCCTCTCGAGCATTTCTATGAGGGAGTCGCATATCCAAGTCACCAGTTCGGCTTCATCTGGCTTCTCGCTCAATACCGCAAAAAGCTGAGGCCAGGCAGTCTCAGTAAACCAATCGCTTGCCGTCTTAAGCTCTTGCTTATCCATCACTTACCTCCTTAGAGCAGAATTAAAGGGGTCGGATGGTACTATATCTCTGCACAAATATCACTTATTTCCTGTAGACGGATAGTCGACAGTGTGGTGAAGTTGCGAGATCAGACGCAAAGGCAAACCGGACATACGGATTAGGCCTTGGGCTCGCCGTGAGAAAGCGACGGGCAGAGCTCGGTATTTCTCAAGAGGGCTCTCTCAGAAAAGGCAGGACTGCACCGTACCTATGTCGCCGACATTGAGCGAGGTATCAGAAACGTCTCGCTTCAGAACATCGAGAAGCTCGCCCAGGCGATGGAGCTGACGATTTCAAAGCTGTTTGCGGAATATGGCATAGAGAGATCATGACTTGCTTCCTGGTGTTCAGCAAAGCAGCAAAAGGCAATACGGTTGACAATCCACGCTCCGATGTAAGCTAAGATGCTTAATTAAGCGAGCTGGAATAGACAGATCTCGCGACACTTTTCACTGGCACAGCTGAGCCTCAGCCTAAGCCTCGTCATGACAATGAGAGATAGAGTCCCGGGGCGTAGTACTCAGCTAACTGTGTAGGGCATGCCGTCGCCTCGTGCAAGTCTGGCAATAAGCCAACAACTTTCGTGGCCCAGCGATGATCGTCGCTATTCGCAGTGATCACGTGAATCACAGGCATTAGCCAGTCTGCCTTCACCAAATCGATTTAGGAATTACTTTATTTCTTCTGTGATCGAATGCCTCAAATTGCGAAGTCCTTCAAGTTCTTATTCCCTAACGTTTGCCTCAAGGCCCTGAATAAAGCTAAGAGTCTAACGAAAATTGAAGTTGACCCATAGGTTGAAGTTGACTCATAGGTTAATGTTATATACTTCAGCAAGCGCAAGGTCGCGGTTCTATAGCATTAGCGTTCTACAGCAGATAATGCCTCCTGTTCTGCCTCAGCCATACTAGGAAGTTCTAGCCAGGTACCTATGCTTGCAATTCACTATGTTGACTAAGGTGGCAAATGCAGCAATTGTTACTTGACTTATGCCTTGATCTAAGATTACAGTGTGGTGTGTTTTATTCTTGCATTCCGTGTAATTGTTCACATACTTGAGTGCGGACTCCGCATATCAGACGGTTATTGGTGTCTCTTTCTCGTTTCTGTTCATTAAACACGCCCGCAATTGTTGCGTGGCCGCCTATGATTGATAAATTAATTTTGATAAAAGCAAATTCAGTATCATAATGGCAAGAAGCTTACGATGTTCTCAGGGTGCACTAAAGATCTAGCGATCTCGACCAGTCGAGTCAGACGCGAGCATCCAAAAGCAATTGTTTGAATGAGGCGACGAAAGAAATGGTTTTCAGCTATCCATTCTACTCCATACCACAATTGTCATTGCTCTTTTCCTTTATATTGCTGGGATGATTTTGCAATTGTTCGGGAAGTCAAAGACGAAGCCCGTATCGGGCGACCCTTCTATCCTTGGGTTCTGGTTTCTGACGGTTACATCGAAGGAGGATGATAACTCAATAGATTTATTCTTCTGGCGCTTTTCGACGGGAACCCTTTATGGGCTTTCAGTCAAAGCTACGACTGCAAACGTTCCTGGATGCCAAGCAGTTAGCCAAATGCAAAACTAATCGAGAAGGCTACCGGCAGGCGGAGACGTCAACTGTTCCGAGCCCCGCCATATGCTGCCTCTTATTTGTGAGATCAAGTTATGGCCATACAGGTCTGTAGCGTCATCGTTCTCTTATTCTTCGTTTCGACGATGTTGGTGCCGACGAAGGATTTCACCGCATGACGGACGTTCTACTCCAAACTTACAAAGAGAGTGACGACAAGCTGGACGACTCGTGTTTGCGTCCCTGAGACCCGCACGACTTATCGATTCTATGAAAAGAAGAGGTGATAATAAAATAAATATTGCGGTAATTGGTTGCGGCGAACAGGCGGTAGAAAATCTCCTCCCGAGTTTAATGCAGATTGACAGCGCTTCTATCGTTGCACTGTGTGATATAGATGAGACTAAAGCGTCCAAAGCCGCTCGTTCATTTCCGGGCGCGCGTATCTTTAGAGACTATAATGATATTCTCTTGAATCTAAACTTAGATGCAGTGATTCTGGTCGGCCCACCTCAGATGCACTTTGACGCCGCACAACTTGCTCTATCTAATGGGAAGCACGTATTCGTCGAAAAACCGCCAACCGTAACAACAAACGAATTGTTGCAGCTTGCCTCCTTAGCTGAGGAGAACAATCTAATAACCGCTGTGGGTCATAATATGCGGTATGCGACCGCATGTCTTGAAATGCAAAAGATTGTTTCTGGCGAATCCTTCGGCAACCTTCTTTCAATGGACGTGCGCTATCTCGCCGCACAGCCGCTAGGAACACGATGGGGAGTTAATTCGGTCTTACGTAGTTTTCTGTTATCGCACGCTATTCATGGTGTTGATCTGCTGATTTCGTACATGGGTCCAGTTTCTGAGGTCTATGCACAGGCCGTGGAGCTTAAGAATGGAGCAACCTTGATCTCAACACTTCTTCGGTTTCGATCGGGAAAAATTGGGACCCTAATCGCAGGCACCTGTGCAGCGCACTTTCAAATTGATATCCATCTGATGAGTGATGCAGCGAAGACTATACATGTAAGAAATTTACGGCGGCTTACTACTTATGGCGCCGAAGGCGATCTTAAGAGATGGGGGCGTGTGTGGGAGCCAAGACCTCTTGAAGGCGGTTACGCGCGATCGGGTTATCTTGGAGAGTTGAGAGCATTTGTAAACGCTATACAAATTGGAGAACAGACACAACCATCTCTCAAAGACGAAATCGCAGTCTACGAATTAATGGATGGGATTGAATCACAGATAAGGGACGCTCAGCAAGATGTGGATATTCTGCATCTGTATTCAGATACGTGACGCTATGGGTGTACAAGATAACATCTCACACGTTCTTCCCGGCGGTCTTGATCTGTCCGGGGTTCCGTTATTTTGCGGCGCGCAGGGTGCTTTTGTCTTTGACTCTGCCGGCAACTCGTATCTCGACCTTATCTCCGGCTACGGAACCGTGATCGCCGGGCATGCAAATGAGGCGATTGTAGAGGAAGTTGCCAAGACTTTACGTACAGGGCACTACATGTATGGTCATCATGATCTGCTCTCAAGCCTTGGAAAGCGACTAACTGCCCTATTCCCCGGCACTGTGGACGCTCTATTCTTCAAAACGGGTTCCGAGGCGGTTCAATGCGCCGCACGTTTGGTTCGGGCTACCACAAGGCGGGAGCGCATCCTGCGATGTGGATTCCATGGTTGGCACGATCAGTTTATGACAGAGAATGTATCGTGGCACGACTACGGAAGAGACCCTGTTTTTAAGGGTGTAGTGGCGGGCGTCCCCACGACGTCGGGAAATATCGTGACGAGGGTGACTTTAGACGCCGAGTCTCTTGAGGTGGAACTTAGCAAAGGAGACGTTGCGGCTCTGATCCTTGATCCCGTGCAGTTAATAGCGCCATATCAAGAGCGGCTGAGAGATGTTCGGGAAAGATGTTGGGCTCACGGAGCCCTGCTTATCATAGACGAATCCAAAACAGGATTCCGTGTGTCCCCGGCTGGCGTGCAGGGACTTTTAAATCTTTACGGGGACGTCACAATCTTAAGCAAAGCCGTAGCAAATGGTTTCCCGCTTTCGGTAGTCTTGGCGTCTGAATATGTCCTTGCGGAGCGTCAGAATGCGAAAATCATGGGAACCTACAACGAAGAGTTGTCGGCGTTGGCTGCCGCTAAAGCCACTTTGGATATTGTATTCGAGAGAAAAGCTTGGCAGGAATTGAAGGAGCGTGGCGACTGGCTGCTGGGGCGCGTGAACGAAGACTTGCAAAGCGCGGGGTGTCCTGCATTTTCATTGGCTGGATACCGTTGGTCATGCATGCCTGTGTTGGTTCATCGAGGCGATGCGGTTGGATCATCTCGTGAACTCCTTAGCATTGTCGCACAAAAACTTTTGGAGCGTCGCATTCTCTGGCTGCCACATCATATGAATTTCCTTTCGCTAGCCGTTGACTTTGACTCGCTTGCGGAGTTTGCGAAGACACTGGTAGAAATTTGCGCGGAGGTCGAGCGTGACAAGTCTTGATTCGGTGGCTGATGTCATAAGCTACGTGCGAGAACTGGCCGAGCCATTCGTCGTTGGCGAATACGTGCCTGACTGGGAACAACGTTCCGGCATGCTGTCTGCCATAAGCGATTACTTAATCATTCGACTCCGGGATGATGCCTTCGTAGATAGTGAACCGGCCGCTCGACAACTAGATTGCGATGCAGACACTGGCTACCGAGCGATTCTCGCACAGGAAGTGCGCAAGTTCGTGAAGCGGAAATCACTCACTTTCCCCGCAGTTGAACTCGCCGACGAGAAAGACCTTCCGCCTCTTAAGGAGCTTTGCTTGACGTTAGACTACAGCGAGAAGATAGTCATCTCCGCTGCGGCTTTCGCCATCTCGAGACTCACTCTCTCAACAGAGCTCGTGTCGGTGGTGGCGAACATTCTTTTCGAAGAAGCGTATCACCTCAAAATCCTTACTGAAATGCTGGGCTTGGATCAGCCGTCTAGGCCCTGGCTCGCCACAGATAAACTTGCTAACTGGGAACTCGTTAGGTCCTGTGATGACGGACCGAGCTACATGCTCCTAGAGCATCTGCTATATGAAGCAAGGGGTGGCATTGCGGCCGCGAAGGGAGTACATGATGCGGGCCTCCGGGGGGTCTCGAAGCGATCGGTTGCCTGGCTCGAAAAGATTTGCAATCAGGAAACTAATCACGGGATATCCGGATTGGTATGGTTCGGCCGTGACTACCGCGGCGCACGTCTACCACTATCCGCACGGTCTTTGATCCGGCGATTCATCGAGCAGGAGTGCGACGACCAAACCGGGACCTTCAGGACGTTGCGGCAGCGTTATTCCTCTTGGCTATTGGCGCGATACTTTAGCGGTGCCTCTGTTCAGGAACTAGTCGTGTCGCTTAAGCGAGATGTTGCCCAGTGTAAGAGTACGGGCGAGATCGGGCCGAACTTGGATGAAGTGTCATGGGGTGTGGATTTCCTTTACGAGTATTTGGATCGGGATGGAGGTTGAATATGAGCACGACGAAATGTGCTAGCGAAGAATGGATCAGCGCGATGCGTCTTACTTGGGCACGTCTGAAGGACAGAGCGGACGTGATTCAGTCGCTGGAACCGCGTGCAATAGACGTGCTGTGGCCACTCTTCAACTATAGAGACTTGGACATTGAGTTATTTGAAAGGAGTACAATGCTCCTTCTGGCGGACGAGGCTGAAAAAAGATTAATCCTGAACGAAATTACCGTCGCGGATACTTATGAACAGCTTTCGAATCCCGAGACTGCTGTGAGATGGTTCTGGTTTCACCAGATGGTACACGTCACGCAAGGACTCTCATATAAAACATTCCGAGAATTGAATATTGAGCCTGACCGCATAGAGACGACACGCGCAGACGTGTGGGCCGACTTTATAGCCCTGAAAACACTTGCAATATTGGAATTATTAGAAGGCGTTGATGTAAGCCAAATCAATGCGAGAACAATCAGGGAGCGGGAGAGCGCGCTGTTCTACCAAGTCGTCTGGCCGATGGTGAAAATGAAGCAGCCGAATTATTTTGTCCCCTTCGAGCGTGAGTTTGAAGCCAGAAGAGTTATGTCGTTATTAGTGCTCGGCGTTCTACTGGAAGACATGGTCAATAGTGACGGGAGTGAGACTATTGATGAGTCAGTATTTGTGAACTGGCGGACAGGCAAAGACGCGCTGTACGTCTGGTACGGTCAGACTAACCTTCTTGGACGACAGCCAATTATGGTGAATGAAGATGAGATTCATCTGATTGCTGATGCCATTATGAACGCACAATATAATGAGGCGCTCAACCGGGTTCGTGCACTTCCTTTACCAAGAGGTGCCGAATTGCAAGAATACTGCCGGCGCTCGGTTGTTTAATGCCTAACATGCGCATTCGAACGTGCGAGACGACTAGTCAGGCGAAGGTTCTTTAGCCACACTCGCGGAGGAACAGTTTCATGAAGAATGAAATTATACACAGGGGATTTGTTGCAACACATCTGCTCTTGAGGCGTTCAGAGTCCATATTGCTGCTACGCCGCTATAACACCGGCTGGGAGGACGGGAAGTATAGCGTTGTCGCCGGGCACATAGACCCAGATGAGTCGGCCGTTGATGCAATGTTGCGTGAGGCGTGGGAAGAAGCGGGAATTCGGATTGAAGCAGAGAACTTGGAATTCGCGCATGTGATGCACAGGCGAAAGGTGAATGGCGAAGAGAGAGTGGACTTGTGGTTTTTGTGCGAAACGTGGAACGGGGAGCCACATAATGCGGAACCGCTGATGTGCAACGATCTGGGTTGGTTTCCATGGGATAATCTGCCTTCCAACCTTATAGATTACGTCCGTACGACTCTATTTCTGGTTAAAAACGGACACAAATTCTCTGTGTACAACGACCAAGATCTCTTGCACTTCTCAGGTGCTAACTCGCTGATCCAGCACGCGTCGGTCTTGGGTCAGCTCTTGTGATCGGCAGATGCAGGAAAATCAAGAGCCGACGAATCAGGACGGAAGAATGATAGCCGCGCCATCTAAATGGCAACGTGTGTGGACCAAGTCCGCGCAACTCTGTATGTTTGATACTCCACTCCCGCCTTTGACTGTTCTGCCGCTACAAGAAATTCTCGTATGGAACGTCGGCCACCCTGGGAATACCCGCGCAGCCGCGCAGTTAGCGTGGCTACAACATCAAGGTTCGGAAGTAATCGTCCTCAGCGAAACGGCTCAGAGCGAAGGTTGTGAACGACTGCAGGAGGGACTCGCACTAGCAGGGTATCAAGTTGTTGCTTCTCTTCCGCAGGGAAGAGAATACGGCAGTATCATTGCATCAAAAAGCGGCGCGGTGCCCTCGGAGTTTGTTAACCGTCTCGACCACCTGCCGTATCGCGCTGCTTCCATCCATTTGCAATCGGAGTCGATGGAGGTGATAGGGGTCTATGTACCATCGCGAGACGGGAAACTAGCGCGATCAGACGAGATGGAAGCCATAAAAATTGCGCGCAAGCGCAGTTTTCTTGAGTCATTTCTGAAAGCTTTAGCGGCGGGAGGTGCGGAGAATAAAATAATTTGCGGAGACTTCAACGTGATACCGCGAAACCACATTCCGCCAGAGGATGAGTTTCAGGAGTGGGAATACGACTTCTTATCTGGCCTCGAGGAGATGAATCTTCGTGACACATTCACGTTGCATGACAGTGAACGTCAGGACCACAGCTGGTTCGGGTATTTCGGGAAGCGTTACCGATTCGATTACTGTTACGTTTCGCAATCAATCACGAACCGTGTGCTGGAGGCGTCGTTCTACCACGCACCGCGTCTATCAAAATTAAGCGATCACTCTGCCTTACGCATCAAGTTTGCCGCAAAACCTGCACAAGCTGTGTGATCCGAGCGCTAAACATCATACCGGGAGATGAATCACTTGTGCATTGACCCTCTTACCATCGACTCTTAAATGGGCGAGGCAGATGGGCAGACTAAATCTCTTGGGTCCGGCACTACCAGGATTTACATAGAGGGTTCCGCTACGCTCCTCAACAAACGGTTTGTGCGAATGGCCGCTCACTACTACCTGAAAACCGGCAGTAGAAGGGGTTATATCAATCTCTTTCAGGTTATGTATCATGTAGATTGAAACAACTCCGACTCTCACTACCTCCCAAACGGGAAGTTTTCCCGCCCACTGATCCTTGTCATTATTCCCGCGAACCGTGATAACGGGCGCAATACTATTCAGAGTTTCAAGCACGTGCGGTTTACAGATATCGCCAGCGTGTAGGATGAGCTCGACCCCACGGAGCGCGTCAATTGCCTCTGGACGAACAAGGTTATGAGTGTCAGAGATGACTCCAATGAGCCTTTCAGAAGTGTCCTTATTATTCATCCCGAATCTAGTATTCTCAAAACTGGGCAAAGCAGCTTCTCCAAACAACCATGGATGAATTTGCTTAGATATTCGCCTACTTAATCGTAAATTCCGGTCAAGGTTTACTGGAGCCATCTGTCATATATTTTCATCTTTGATTATGCAGGTACGGCGTTGTCACTTACAATCACTCTTGAGTAATATCGCCCCTACATTGAACAAGTAGCTGTTGTAGCTGCCAACAGAATGGATGTGGAACTCTCAGACGTTGATGCCATAACCGTTGAATATAGCTCCACAACCGTCGTCACGCAACTCAAATGACGCATGGTAACGCATGGTGAGATCCTCCTCAATCCGACGTGCCGCGGGTCACGGTGTCGGAAGCCCTGCACAGGTTAGATACACCGCAGTTTCGTGGGTACGAACAACAGAGAACCCTGATGATCGGCATTTGAGCTCACAAGATGTCTTATCTTCAACACGCCATCGGCACTGAAGAACAACTGTAGATAATTTTGTAGATGGTCCCATCCTCCAGAGCCGATATGAGGTCAACAGCCTTCTACAAGGGCGCGTAACCGATAGATTATAAAAGTCTAATTTTGAAGCAATTTACGTTCCTGCCAAGAATGGATTTCGGAACCGAGGGTTGGAGGCTCGAGCCTCTCTGGGCGCATTAATGTTTATAGGCAGTTACAGGCTCTTATCTCAGGCCTCGAAGATCGCCGCAGTCAATTTTGTGGATGTTCTTTCCTTCGCTCCTTTTTCATATATTGGCACACACGGCAGTTCATCAAGTTCTCGTTACAACTGTCGAACACTACTTGACCTGCTTCATAGGTTTTCAAGATCCGATTCAACTCGATTGTCTTCAGATGGCCACGCGGGCCAAATCCGTGCCTTTCATCGCGGCCAGAACATGTCGCGCACCCAACAGCAACTGATTGTCTCGCTAAAGCCGAAAGAAATCGGCTTCTCCACACAGCGGCTTCTCCACACAGCGGCTTCTCCACAACCGCGGCTTCTCCAGACAGCGGCTTCTCTACAGCGGCATTCTAAATATCTCAACAAGCATTCGAACATCAGGCCGACGAACATCTTCCATTTTTAGCGATCCTTGTTCACAGGCATATGATTTGCCCAATGTATCCAGCGAACGGGCGTGCTGGGTGAAAATCCACACGTGCCGGAATCAGAAGGCTCCGATTGCCGAGATGTTTCGAGAACGAGGAGGGGGTGCTTTCAGTGTCGATCAACGAGAATCGCCAGCAAGTTACGATAGACGCCAATGAAGCCGCGGCCTATGTAGCTCACAAGACCAACGAAGTGGCTGCTATCTATCCTATTACGCCATCTTCCCCAATGGGTGAACTAGTCGACGCGTGGGCGGTGGTAGGTGAGCAAAACATCTGGGGAATGGCTCCTATAGTGCGCGAGATGCAGTCCGAAGGCGGCGCGGCCGGAGCCGTCCACGGAACGCTTCAAGCGGGCTCGCTTACGACTACATTCACGGCAAGTCAGGGCCTGCTCCTTATGCTGCCTAATCTGTTCAAGATCGCGGGCGAGCTCACGAGCACCGTCTTTCATATAGCAGCGCGCACGGTCGCAACTCATGCGCTTTCCATATTCGGCGATCACGGCGATGTGATGGCCGCGCGCACGACCGGGTGGGCGATGTTGTTCGGAAACTCGGTGCAGGAGGCGATGGATTTTGCGCTTATTGCTCAGGCGAGCACGCTCAGATCTAGAGTTCCGTTTCTCCATATCTTTGACGGTTTCCGCACATCGCATGAGGTAATGAAGATCGAGAAGCTCACCCAAGACGACATGCGAGCCATGATCGACGACGAACTCGTGCGCGACCATCGAAGACGCGCCTTGTCGCCGGACCATCCCGTAATGCGCGGGACTGCGCAGAATCCGGATGTGTTCTTTCAATCGAGAGAGCGTGCGAATTCCTACTATGCCCAGACGCCCGGAATCGTCCAGAGCGAGATGGAGAAATTTGAAGCTCTGACCGGACGGCGCTATCGGCTGTTCGACTACATAGGGTCGCCTGACGCGGAGCGGGTGTTGGTGCTGATGGGATCAGGCTGCGAAGCGGCAGAGGAAACGGTTGAGTACCTCGTCGCAAGAGGTGAGAACGTTGGTCTGGTGAAGGTCCGGCTTTTTCGGCCTTTTTCCTGCGAGCATTTGCTCGCGGCATTGCCGCAAGCCGTCAAGACCATTGTCGCGCTCGACAGGACAAAGGAACCCGGCAGCGCGGGTGAGCCGTTGTATCAGGACGTCGTTACGGCGATCAGCGAGAGCGCCATGAGCGGCGATTCGCGTTTCTCAAACACACCGCGAGTAATCGGCGGCAGATACGGATTGGCTTCGAAGGAATTTACTCCCGCGATGGTAAAAGCGCTGTTCGACGAGGCCAAGAAGCCCGTTCCGAGAAATCATTTCTGTATCGGAATCGTCGATGACGTGACCTTCACGAGCATTCCATATGATCCCGATTTCAGCACGGAACCAGCCGACCAGGTGCGAGCGGTTTTTTGGGGGCTTGGCGCGGACGGCACGGTCAGCGCCAACAAAAACTCAATCAAGATCATCGGCGAAGAGACCCCTAATTATGCTCAAGGCTACTTTGTCTATGATTCAAAAAAGGCTGGAGCTGTTACGGTCTCTCACCTGAGATTCGGGCCTCGTCCCATTCACAGCACTTATCTGATCCAGCGGGCGAGCTTTGTCGCCGTGCACCAGTTCAATTTTCTGGAGCGATACCGGGTGCTTGATACGGCTGAAGAAGGCGCGACGCTGTTGTTGAACTCTCCGTATGCCGCCGAAGAAGTCTGGGATCATCTGCCCGCTTCAGTACAGCAGGAAATTATCTCAAGAAGGCTCAAGCTGTACGTGATCGACGCTTATGCGGTCGCGAAGAGCGCGCAATTAGGGGTCCGGATCAATACGATCATGCAGACCTGTTTCTTCGCGCTCAGCGGAGTGCTTCCGCACGACGAAGCGATTGCGCGAATCAAGGATTCGATCAAGAAGACATACGGCAAGCGTGGAGAGCCTGTTATCAGGCAGAACTACGCGGCGGTAGACGCGGCTCTGGCTCATCTTCAAGAAGTTCAGATTCCCGCCGCGGTAACGAGCCTGTTCGATCTTCCCGAAACTGTTCCCGCGGAGGCGCCGAAGTTCGTCCGCGACGTCACGGCGCCGCTGATTGCCGGGAGAGGCGATGCGCTTCCGGTCAGCGCGTTTCCGGTCGACGGCACGTATCCGCTTGGAACCGCGCAATGGGAGAAGAGAAACATCGCAAAGGAAGTCCCGGTGTGGGAGACGGATCTCTGCATTCAATGTGGAAAGTGCGTGATGGTGTGTCCGCATTCGACAATCCGCGCGAAGGTTTACGACAAACCGAGTTTGGATGGCGCGCCGGACAGTTTCAAACATATGCCCGCGAAATGGCGCGAGCTTGCCGATCAAATCTACACGATTCAAGTCGCGGTAGAAGATTGCACGGGCTGTCGCTTGTGCGTCGAGGTCTGTCCGGCTAAGGACAAGAGCCACGCCGCGCGCAAGGCGATCAATATGCAGGATCAGCTTCCGATTCGGGAACAAGAGCGCAAAAACTGGCAGTTCTTTCTCGATCTACGGGAAGGCGGTTCCAATCTGCGTTTCAACACGGTCAAGAACGTTCAGTTGCTGCAGCCGTTGTTTGAATTCTCGGGCGCATGCGCCGGCTGCGGTGAAACGCCATATATCAGGCTGCTCACGCAGTTATTCGGCGATCACACGATAATCGCAAACGCGACCGGATGCTCGAGCATCTACGGCGGGAACCTGCCGACGACTCCGTACACGGTGAACCGCGACGGAATGGGTCCCGCGTGGAGCAACTCTCTGTTCGAAGACAACGCCGAGTTCGGTCTCGGAATGAGAATGGCTGTGGATCAGCAGGCGGCATATGCGAAGCATCTAGTTTCCGAGTTGACGGATCTGATCGGCGAGGCGCTCACGATCAGTCTACTCACGGTCGATCAGTCGACCGACGAGGGGATCAAGATTCAACGCGAATGTGTAAATGCGTTGAAGGCTCGCCTGGGAGGCGCCAAGTCGCCGAAGGTCCGCGATCTTCTGAGCGTCTGCGATTCAATGGTGAGAAAGAGCGTGTGGATAGTGGGAGGCGACGGCTGGGCGTACGATATCGGCTATGGAGGACTCGACCACGTCCTGGCGAGCGGACAGAACGTCAATATTCTAGTGCTTGATACCGAAGTCTATTCGAATACCGGCGGCCAGGCTTCCAAGGCCACTCCCCTTGGCGCGGTGGCGAAGTTCGCGGCGGGCGGCAAGACCACAGGCAAGAAGGATCTGGGCATCAGCGCGATTCGATACCGCGATGTCTATGTCGCGCAAGTGGCCATGGGAGCCGATGACGCGCATACGCTAAAGGCCTTTCGCGAAGCGGAGGCGCACACCGGTCCTTCACTGATAATCGCCTACAGCCATTGCATTGCTCATGGAATAGACATGTCACTGGGGATGAATCAGCAGAAGCTGGCGGTCGAATCTGGATACTGGCCGCTATATCGTTACGACCCGAATCTCGCCGTGGAAGGACGAAATCCCTTCCAATTGGACTCCAAAGCGCCCACCAAGCTCCTCAAGGACTACATCTATACCGAGGGAAGATATCGGATCCTTCAGCAGAGTGATCCGGCATCCGCAAGGGCGTTGCTCGAACAAGCTCAGGAATCCGTGCTCGACAGGTGGCATCAATACACGCAACTCGCCGCACTCGAGCCGAGACCTCTCGCGGTATAGGAGCGCGATCACAATGGATCTTAGCACCGAGTACATGGGCCTGAAGCTGAAGAACCCGATAGTGCCTTCGGCATCTCCGCTGTCGCGCGGTCTGGACGCGATACGCAAGCTCGAAGACGCCGGGGCCGCCGCCGTAGTGATGTACTCGCTCTTCGAAGAGCAGATCACGCTGGACAGCTTCTACATTGCTTACTACCTGACTCACGGGACCGAGAGTTATGCGGAATCGCTCAATTACTTTCCCGATGTTTACTCTTATGACATAGGCCCCGATGAGTACGTGAACTTGATCAGGCGCGCCAAGGAGGCCGTGGACATACCGATAATCGGCAGCCTCAACGGCGTCTCGGCCGGAGGCTGGACCGACTATGCGTGCCTGATCGAAGAGGCGGGCGCCGATGCAATCGAGTTGAATGTTTACTACATTCCGACCAATCCCGATATGCCGAGCTCGGAAGTCGAGGCGATGTACATCGATACGCTGCGCAGCATTAAGAGGCTCGTCTCGATTCCAATCGCGATGAAGCTCAGTCCGTACTTCAGCTCGACCTCCTATATTGCTCGGCGGCTTGCCCAGGCGGGCGCGAGCGCGCTGGTTCTGTTCAATCGTTTCTATCAACCGGATCTGGATCTGGAGCGTCTCGAAGTAGCGCCGCGCCTGGTGCTCAGCGAGTCGGATGAATTGCGATTGCCGCTGCGGTGGGTCGCGATTTTGTACGGGCGGCTTCCGATAGACTTTGCGATAACGAGCGGCGTGCATACTTATCAAGATGCGCTGAAAGCGATGATGGCCGGGGCGAAGATAGCGATGATGGCCTCGGAGCTTCTCAAGAACGGCCTCGGCCGCATCGAAGAGATTCTCGCTGAAATGACACGTTGGATGGAGGAGCACGAATACGACTCGGTGAAGCAGATGATCGGCAGCCTGAGCCAGAAGCATGTTGCTGAACCGGCTGCTTTTGAACGCGCGAATTACATGAGAACCCTCGGGTCTTACAGGACCGCTGTATGAGGACGACTCTGAGACGGATCATATATGGCGGGCATAGAGGTTGCTTCTCTCATCTTTGAGGCCTGGGCGGAAGCCTGATGCATAGAAAGCAGACATAGCTCAATAGCAAAGGGCCGGATTTTGAAGGCAAGAGAGGAGACAGACCATGTTGAATTCCATTAGGCTAGGTCGCGTCTTCGGCATCGACATTCGGCTTCACTATAGCTGGCTGCTGATCGCCTTTTTGATCGTCTTTTCGTTGCGAGCACAGTTCCAGGAGATGAGCTCGGAATGGGGTGTTGGCACGGTCTGGCTTTCGGCGCTTTTAACCGGAGCCTTGTTCTTTGCGGCGGTCGTGGCTCACGAGCTCGCCCATTCTCTTGTCGCCAAATCGAAAGGCATCGGAGTCAAATCGATCACTCTCTTTGCGCTCGGCGGAGTCGCCCAGATCGAGAAGGACGCGCCCGACGCCAAAACCGAGTTTTGGATCGCCATTGTGGGTCCTCTGACCAGTCTATTGATCGGGTTTCTCTTTCTGGCGGCGACCGTTGCAACCGGATCGTCGCCTGGCGAGCCTCCGAAATCTCCGCTTTCCGCGATACTGATCTGGTTAGGCTATATAAACATCGCGCTTGGCGTCTTCAATCTGATCCCTGGTTTTCCGATGGATGGCGGACGCGTGTTGCGGGCGATCATCTGGTGGGCTACGGGAAGCGGCAAACGCGCCACCCACGTAGCTGCAAGGGTGGGCCAGTTCTTCGCCGTAGCTTTTATTGTATTTGGCATATACCGCTTCTTCTCCGGAGGCGGCGTCGGAGCGCTCTGGATGTCATTCATAGGCTGGTTCCTGCTCGATGCCGCCGGCGCTAGCGACAGGCAGTCGCATATTGCGGAGCATCTGCGCGGGTTGCGGGTGGCTGATGTGATGATGCGCGACGTTCCTACGATCGACAGCCGCACCAACCTCCAGGCCTTCACTGAGGATTTCCTCTTTCGAACCGGACGTCGATGTTTCGTCGTTGTCGATAACGGCGTTATCGAAGGCCTGATAACTCCTAACGAGGTCAAACACATCAGGGAGGCGCAGAGGCCTTTCACACTTGTAGGCGACGTAATGCTCACGTTCGACAAGCTGCGTACAATCGCGCCGGAATCGCCGGTCATCGACGCGCTCGAAGTCATGACCCGCGATGATCTGAATCAACTTCCCGTGATCTCGCGCGGAGCTTTGCAGGGTTTCATCTCCCGGGCCGATCTGCTCGGCCTTCTGCGCAATCGGACCGAACTCAGTGCGTGATCCCGTCGCACAGCGGGTAATAGACGTTCCGCGCGTTTCCCATCTTTATCCTCACGGAGTCCGCGGCTTCGAGGGTCTTTCGCAAACCGAGGCGGCAAGACGGCTCAAGCAAGAGGGATATAACGAGCTTCCAGCCGCGAAGCGCCGTGGAATTTTCGCCATCGCGCATGAACTCGTGCGCGAGCCTATGTTTCTTCTGCTCGTTGCCTGCGGTTCTATTTACTACACGCTTGGCGACGCGCAGGAGGCGTTGATGCTCCTCGGCTTCGTGCTCCTGATGCTGGGAATCACGCTTTATCAAGAACAGAAGACCGAGAAGACGCTCGAAGCCCTTCGTGATCTGTCCAGTCCCCGCGCGCTCGTGATTCGCGACGGCCGTCAGATTCGCATCGCCGGCCGCGAAGTCGCGCGAGGAGACATTCTGGTGTTGGCCGAGGGAGATCGGGTTCCGGCGGACGCCGTCATCCTGGAATGCACAAGTCTGCTGGCCGATGAATCCGTCCTCACCGGCGAATCTGTTCCGGTTCGAAAAACTGAACGCAAAGCCGATGTTGAGGCCGCGACTCCGGGAGGCGATGATCTGCCGTTCGTCTATTCGGGCACGTTGATCGTGCAGGGAAGCGCTTATGCCGAGGCCTGCTCGACCGGTCCGCGAACCGAGATTGGAAAGATCGGAAGAGCGCTGCAGTTGCTCACGGTTGAAGCGACGCCGCTTCAAGCGGAGACCTCGCGGCTGGTGCGCAATGTGGCGATAGTCGCAGCCGCTCTTTGCGCCTTCACCGCTATCGGCTACGGTTTTATTCGCGGCGGATGGGTGAACGGAATCCTCGCCGCTCTGACCCTTGCGATGGCGATTCTTCCTAACGAATTTCCCGTTGTCGTTTCGATCTTCATGGTTCTCGGCGCCTGGCGCATCTCCCGAAAGCGAGTTCTTACGCGCCGTGTCTCCGCCATCGAAACCCTGGGCTCGGCCACCGTCTTGTGCGTCGACAAAACCGGTACGCTGACGCTGAACGAGATGTCGGTCGCTCGGTTGTTCGCCGACGGGCGATGGTGGGAGCTCAACAGCAAGGATGACGGAGCCGCGCCTGAGGCGTTCCATAGCTTGATAGAGTTCGGAATCCTCGCAAGCCGGCGCGATCCGTTCGACCCGATGGAAAAGGCGCTAAAGCGGCTCAGTCACCGCGTCGAAACCGAGCACATCCACGACGATTGGGAACTCGTTCGCGAGTATCCCCTGTCGCAGGTTCTGCTCGCCCTGTCGCGCGTATGGAAATCGCGCGGACGCGATGACTACGTCATAGCCGCCAAAGGGGCTCCTGAAGCCATTGCCGATCTGTGCCACTTCAATGAGGCGCAGCTCCAGGAGATGACTGAGGCGGTGACGGCGATGTCGAACGAGGGGCTTCGCGTAATCGGCGCCGCCCGGTCTCTATTCAAAGAGAGCGATCTTCCTCCACAGCAGCATGATTTCAAGTTTGATTTTCTCGGTCTGATTGGACTTGCCGACCCGGTGCGTCCCACTGTCAGGGAATCGATAGAAGAGTGTTATCAGGCGGGCGTCAGGGTCGTGATGATCACCGGCGACTATCCGGGAACGGCGCGCAGCATCGCGCGTCAAATTGGACTCGTTCCGAATGATCAGGTGATAACCGGCGCGGAGCTCGATCAGATGGAGGACGATGGGCTGCGTGAGAGAATCCGTTCGGTGAACATATTCGCGCGAGTGGTTCCGGAGCAGAAGCTGCGGCTTGTCAGGGCGCTTAAGGCAAACGGAGAGATCGTTGCGATGACCGGCGACGGAGTTAATGACGCGCCCGCGCTAAAGGCCGCGCATATCGGGATCGCGATGGGCGAGCGAGGAACTGACGTCGCTCGCGAAGCCGCGTCACTCGTGCTGCTTGACGATGATTTCTCTTCGATAGTGTCCGCGGTCAGGCTGGGCCGTAGAATATTCGACAATCTCAAGAAGGCGATGGCTTACATTTTGGCGATTCACGTTCCAATCGCGGGAATGACTCTCATACCGGTCTTCTTGAACTGGCCGCTCGTGCTTATGCCGGTTCATATCGCATTTCTGCATATGATCATCGATCCCGCCTGCTCGATCGTCTTTGAAGCGGAACCCGCCGAGAAACGCCTTATGTTGGTCCCGCCGCGTGATCCGGGCGAGCGCTTATTCGGAAAGCGCTTGCTGGTAGTCAGCTTGCTTCAGGGATCGGGCGTGTTGGTGGTCCTGGCCCTAATCTATGGAGTGACGTTGAGGTGGATTGGCGATGAGAGCGAAGCTCGCGCGCTTGCGTTCACGACGCTTATCATCGCCAATCTCGGCTTGATACTGACCAACAGATCGTGGTCGCGCACTATGGCGGACACACTGGGTTCGCCAAATCGCGCGCTGTGGTTGGTTGTCGGCGGTGCGATCGTGTTCCTGGCGCTCGCGCTTTACGTTTCCCCTCTGCGCCGGATGTTTCGCTTTGGCGCGCTGAGTCCGCTGGAAATCGGCATTGCACTGGCGGCCGCGGCGATTAGCAATTCATGGTTTGAAGCGTTCAAGAAGCTGACGACCCATCGCTTCCAGCGGTCTGACCATTAGCTCTTACTATGGAAAGACGCAGCGGCACTGAGCGAAATCAAACGTGCCGCCCGCCACCTGGCATTTGCGGACGGCTGTCGGCGTGGGATCACAAGGAAACAAGGGATCGTCGTCGCCGGCCGCGCTCTTTGGCGAAGCGAATGCGGCGGGTAACGACAGTAGGAACGAAACTGCGACTGCAAGCAACAGAACTTTGGTGCGTGTCATTGGCTGTCTCCTTTCATCTTGTAAAACAGACGTCCATGCTATGCGAGCCTTTCTCTGTGATCAAGCCGGGCCTTGTATGTGTGCATACCTTCCAGATGTGATCTATGTGGATTTGAGAGGCTTTGAGAAGCGGCCTATTTCGAGTAGATTCTTGATTGCCATTACCTTGGATCAAGGTTCTACCGTGGACGGAACATTCCTCGTCGGAATGGCGTCTAACGGAAGGCCGAACGTTAGAAGGCCTGTGGTGATTTGGTTTGTGATCGCCGTGCGATGGACGCTTCAGGCGAATTCGCGCGAGACTTTGGAGACACATAGATGCAGGTCGATTCAACCGAACCAACACGCTGGTATAACTCCACGCCTCTAGTCATTTTATTATCTCTGCTGATTCCGCCAGTTGGGCTAATGCTGCTGTGGGCGAGCCCACACTTCGAAACCCAGCGTAAGATCCTGGGCTCGATGCTTATTGCGGCGCTCATGGGAGCATACGTATTCATTGTCGTCCCGGGGCCAATCAGGTCATTTTTAGGAGTACGAGGCTCCAGCACGGAAGCTCACTACGACGAGGTCGAACGCCATCGCGCTTCGCAGCGAGCATCCGAACCGGCGGCCGCAAGCGCGGAGAATGCGCCTTCGTCAGCCGGCGAGCCGGCGGTCGGTTCGAGTGCGACACCGGCCGCGGCAAAGTCCGAAGCCGACGCAAAACCAGCCAAATTGATTCGTAACTACTGGACCGATTTTCGAGGCCCGAAGCGCGATGGTCGATACGACGAGATGCCGGTTCTGACGCAATGGCCTTCGGCAGGCTTATCCCCGGTTTGGCGGCAGCCCATTGGCGGAGGCTATTCCTCGTTCACGATAGCGGAAGGGCGCGCCTACACAATCGAGCAACGTCGGCGTCAGGAGTTGGTTGCGGCTTATGATCTTGAAACCGGCAGAGAGTTATGGGTGCACCCCTGGGACGCCGAATTCACCGACGAGATGGGCGACGGACCTCGTGCGACTCCGACATGGAATGAAGGCCGCCTTTATGCGCTCGGCGGAACCGGGATTTTGCATTGCATTGAAGCGAAGAGCGGAAAACTGATCTGGTCCAGAGACGTGTTGAAGGAAAACGGCGGCTCGAATCTTCAATGGGGCACGGCAGCTTCGCCTCTAGTCGTAGACGATAAGGTAATCGTCACGCCCGGAGGCTCGGGCAAATCGATTGTAGCTTACAACAAGCTGACCGGAGTACCGGTGTGGCAGTCGCTCAGTGACCGTTCATCGTATACCTCGCCGATGCTGGCGACGCTCGCCGGGAAGCGACAGGTGATCGTAGTGACCGCTACGCGAGTCGTCGGTCTGGACGTGGACAGCGGATCTTTGTTGTGGGGGATTCTCTGGGACACTCAGATGGGGATCAATATCTCTCAGCCGATCATTGTGAACGAGAACCGCTTCTTTATCTCGGCGGGCTATGGGAAAGGAGCCGCGCTTGTGGAGATCACATCGACCGGGAGCGGCTACGCGGCGAGGAGCGTCTGGCAAAACAACTCGATGAAGAACAAGTTCAACAGCTCGGTTCTTCACGAAGGATACGTCTATGGACTGGACGAAGGCATTCTCACCTGCGTGAACGTCGAAACGGGCGAGCGAAAATGGAAGGGCGGCCGCTACGGATACGGCCAGGTGCTGCTCGCGAGCGGCCGGCTGATTGTCATGAGCGACAACGGAGATCTGGCGCTTGTTAAAGCCTCACCGGACCAGTATTCGGAGATATCCAGATTCGCCGCGCTCGAGGGAAAGTGCTGGAACTATCCCGCGATAGCGAATGGGCTCCTGCTGGTTCGCAACCAGACGCAGATGGCGTGCTACAACATCGCCGCGCGTTGACGCGCTCGATATCGGAAAGGGGCGCGTGCTTCGCGGTTGCCCCTTTCTGCCTTAATGGTCCTCGATTTTGCCTGAGCGCTAAAACAACAGCTTCAGTCCAAATTGGATATGTCGCGGACTCTGCGCCGAGAGAATTTTGCCGAACGTCGGTGATCCAACGAAGTTGTCCGGTAAATCAAAATTCGGATGGTTGAAAAGGTTGAACGCCTCAGCCCTGAACTGAATGTTGAACCGCTCTTTAACCGTCGTGTTCTTCACCAGCGACGCATTGACGTTGTAGAACCCCGGTCCATCCAGGATGTTCCTGCCGGCGTTTCCAAACGAGCCGAAAGCCGGAATAGCAAACGCGGCTGTGTTGAACCATTGATCGGGCCCGCGATGAGAAACGCTCGCGGAGCCGACGACATTTGGCCGGTCATTGGCTCCAAAACCGAGACTTGATCTGCCGGTGTTGCTGTTGTCGATGTCCGGCAGCAGCGCAATGGTAAACGGCCTGCCGCTTTGCAGAGTGACGATGCCGTAGGTCTGCCAGCCGGAAAGCAGCGAGCTTAGCAGGCCTCGCTCTCCGATAAGCGTGTGGCCCTTGCCGATCGGAATATCGTAGGAGTAACTGAACGACAGCCGATGCCTCACATCAAAATTCGAGCGCCCGCGCTCGGCGGCGGGATTCAAGCTATCCTGCGGAAAATTCGGATCGCCTGCGCTGGAAAAGAAATTCGATGCATCGTCGATCGATTTTGACCACGTGTACGAGGACAGGAACGAGAGCCCATGATCGAGCCGCTGCTGGAAAGTTGCCTGCAAGCTGTTGTAGGACGAACTCGCGCGCGATTCGATCTCGGTTATGTCGGCAAACTGCAGCACCGGGCGCGGATTGAAAGGGGCCGGACTCGGCGCGGGTTGATTGATGTCCCGCGACGCGATCAGCTTCGTGCCTTTTGAACCCACATATGAGACTTCCAGAATGCGATTCCTGCCGAGCTGTTGCTGAATGCCGAGGCTCCATTGCTGCACATACGGAGTCCGGAGATCGCGCTGGAATGCCAACGCCGAGCTTGGAACCGGAATCGGGAAGAAACTCGGAAACGGATCGCTCAACGTCAACGGCGGAAGCCCTTGAACGGGGAAGAAGATCTTAAGGTCGAAGAACGGCGCGTTGAAGTACAATCCTTCGCTGGTCGCCAGCGCCGATTGATCATAATAAATTCCATAACCCGCCCGCAGAACCGTCGAGTCTCTTATAGTCCAGGCCAGCCCCACTCGCGGAGCCCAGTTGTTCAAGTCCGAATCGTATCCGCTCCTGGGAACGCCGTTGGAGCCGACGCGAACCAGCGACTGCGTAGTGGCGTCATAGATGTTCGCGCGGTCTTCAGCATCGACTCCTGGTGTGTTGTATTCGTACCGGACCCCAAACGACAGTGTTAGATTGTGCGCGATTCTATAGTCGTCGTGACCATAAAAATTGTAGCTCTTCGTTCGAAGATGCTGAGGGTTGTCGAGCCTTGCGCCGCCGGTCAATGCGGGGAGTCCAAGCAACAAATCCGCGAGCGCGTTGCCTGTATACGCCCGCGAAGAAAACGTAAGAAAGCCTCGCGACTCCACATCGCGAAATGCATTCTGCTGCACCGCCCGGAAATCAAAGCCGAATTTGACCAGATGCCGGCCTCTTGCGTAGCTCGCGTGATCGAGCACTTGATAGGTATTCGTAACACTGTGCTGCGGATTGTTGATCTCGTCGCCGAGCGGTGAAAACCCGTCGATCGTCGTGAAGCTCAGCCCGAAGTCTCGCGGGTTGGTCGACAACTCCGGCAGCCCGACTTTGTTATTAAGGCTGGTTCCCAGATTTTCCTGAAACACGCCGGCGGCCACGCGATTGAAAGCCAACCGCGCATCGTTGACCAGATGCGGCGAAAAAATATGGGTCTCGCTGATCATCGCATTCTGAGCACGCCTCGGTATATCGGTTCCAAAGCCGGGAACGGACGAGAACCCGGCGCTCGAGAACGGCTCAAACAGGCTTCGATCCGTGAAGCTGTATCTGAATGCCAGCGTCGAAGCGCTTCCCATCATATGGTCGACCCGCACGTCGAAATCGTCATTGCGGTCGCGAAGCGCAGGCGACGACACGAAATTGCGCAGCGGGGTCGATCGGTTCGGAGCCGGATAGAGCGCCGCGATAGCACGGCCAATGGGGTTTTGAAACTGATCAGGTATGACGCCGCCGGGAAACGGTTGTTGGGTGAAGGGATTGATCGGAGCCGGGAACAAGCTATGCGAAAAGTCTCCGCGCCTCTCCTCAAGCGTAGGCACGTTGGTCACGCGAGTTATTCCTTCACGCACTCGCGTCCCCTCATAGTCCGCGAAGAAAAACGTTCGATTCCTGGCGATGGGACCGCCCATCGAGAACCCGAACTGATTGCGCTGGTATCTTGGCGCGGACTCGTCGGCAGGCGCGAAGAAATTCCGCGCATCCAACGCGGCATTTCGGAAGAACTCATATGCGGTTCCATGAAATGAGTTCGATCCCGACTTGAGCACCGTATTAACCTGGGCTCCCGCGTTTCGGCCGAACGACGCGTCGTACGTGCTGGTCAGCATCTCGAATTCTCGCACGGCGTCGACCGGCGGTTTGACCGCGATGGTGTTCAGTTTCGGATCGACGTTGTAGACGCCATCGAGGAGGAAGTTGTTCGAATCTTCTCTTGCGCCGTTGACATTGAAGGCGAAATCGCCGCGAACCGATCCGGCGGAGCCCGGCGCAGCCGGCACGGCTCCTGTTACCAGAAGGCTGAGATCCAGGAAGTTGCGGCCGTCGAGTGGGAGCCCTACGATCTCGCGATTCGCGATGACATTGCCGATCGCAGGCGTATCTTTCTTCAGTTGCGCGCGAGGAGCGATCACGGTCACTTCTTCGGTGATGGCTCCGACTTCGAGAGCGACATTGACGCGAATTTCCTGATTGACGTGAACCGTGAGTAGTTGAATGAATTTTTTATGCCCGGTGCTTTCAGCTTCTAATCGATAAATACCGGGAGGCAGCGATGGCACCGCGAACTCGCCTTCTCGGCCGCTCGTAGTTTCGCGAATCTCTCCCGTCTCCTGATCGATCAATCTGATCTTCGCTCCCGAAAGCACGGCCTTTGCGGAATCGGTCACGGCGCCCCTAACGGACGCGCGATGTGTCTGCGCGGCTGTCGCCGGAAGGGGACTTACGACCGAAGAAATCAATATGAGAGCGGCGGTGATAACGCGCGGCCTGAAGAAATCAGGACGAGAAGGGGCTAAGTGAGCGACGGATAGAGAACGACGGATTAGATTCACGGTTTATCAAGTCTCCTGGGTGGATTCCACTGCCGAACGCCAAAATATCCGGACAAGTTTCTCATTGGAATGGACTGTTCTGTCAACGAGATTGTTGCGATAGGGTTCGTAGTCGTCGCCGTCAAAGACTACTCGATTTACGCGTGAGACGTGACAGTACAGCAGTTTTGCTTGTGCTAACAACGATCCCGAAAGCGTTATATTTGAGCGCGCTAAGTTCGAGCCAACGAACAAGATCAAAAAAATCTCAGGACGCGAAGGTTGGGTTAACGCCGCCGATTTTTAAAATTCGCCTCCATACTTTTCACACATCATTCGCGGCCGGCCTTTGAATCACGGGCGAAGAGATCAGCGCAGGCGGGCGAAATTCTTGACACTTTTTTGAGCGCCATGCTAGGTTTCGTCCCTTGAACTGCGGACAAGATTCTCGATAGGAGACGACACTTTGGTCACGGCGGTGGTGCTTGCTGCGGAGGGCACGGGCAACATAATCAACCCGGACGGCTCGCTCGTTGTTATCTTATTTCTTTTCCTCTTTTTTGTATTCTTCCTCAATCGAATTTTTTTCAAACCGATCGGTCGTATTCTCGACGAACGTGAGCGATTAACCGAGGGAGCCAGGGTCGAAGCCCGAGCCGCGGTCGGACAGTTCAAACGCAAGCTGGCCGACTATGAGGAGCGGATTCGCCTCGCACGAGGCGAGTCTTATCGCTTTCTCGAACAACATAGGGCAGAAGCCTTGGCCCGCAGGGGTCAACGCGTCGAAGAAGCACGACAGGCCGCCGCATCAAGCATCGAACAAGCAAAAGGGGATATCGCGCGACAAACCGAGCAGGCTCGCGCCTCGCTTGCCGCCGAAGCAAGCCAGATCGCCGGCAGCATTGCGCAAACCGTCCTCGGCCGCGCGGTAAGCGGGGGAGGAGATTGATGCCCGGGCTGCCAGACCTGTTATCGGCGATCATCCATTCACAGTCATGCTGCCTCGCCCTTTTCGAGGGCAGTCTGTTGTCGAACCCTGATGTTTGGAGAGTCGCTAATCTATTAGTATTCGTCGCTATTCTTGTTTACATCCTGCGGAACAAGATCGGTATTGGGAAAGTATTCGATCAACGCGGCCAGTCTATTGTTAAGGATTTAGAAGAAGCTAGACGCGAAAAGCAGGAAGCTCAACAAAGGCTCGATGAAGTTCTGGATCGGCTGAAGAAGCTCGATCAGGAAGTAGCGGAAATCAAGGCGCAAGCCGAGCTTGAAGCGCAAAAGGAAGACGAACGGCTGAGACTGGCTGCCGAAGCCGACGCGGACAAGATCCAGCAGACCGCTCGCCGCGAGATCGAAGGCGCTATGAAGGCTGCCAGAGCCGAGTTGCGGGCGTTCGTTTCGGAGAACGCGGTTACGATGGCGGAAGGCTTGATCAGGCGCGAGATGCGGCCGGAGGACAGCTCGCGGATTCTGAGCGAATACGCGCGCGAGCTAGCGGGCAAAGCTGACGGAGGTCACGGATGAGCATCATTGCCGTAGCGCGCCGCTATGCCGAGGCGCTTGCCGACGTCGCAATCAACGCTAAAAAGGCCGAGGAAACGGATCGGGAGCTCCTTATCCTTTCAGAGTTGTTCGCGCGAAACCGGGAACTGCGAACGATGTATTCCAGCCCGATCGTGAAGCGAAAGGACAAAGAGGCCGTCCTCGAGTTGCTCATCGCACGTTTGAAGCCCGGCGCGATCACCGCCAATCTCTTGAGAACTCTTTTGCAGCACCACAGGCTACACAATCTGGACGTCATTTATCGGGAGTTCCGGCGTGAGATGGACCGGCGTCAGGGAATCGTGCAGGCGGAAGTTACCACGGCCAGCCCCCTCGATAACTCTCAACAGAATATGCTTGTCGCTGAGCTTCAGTCGATTACCGGCAAGAAAATCAATATTGAATATAAAGTGGACGGCTCGCTTATTGGCGGAGCCGTCACCCGGCTTGGCTCCGTGGTTTATGACGGTTCAATCAAGACGAAGCTGAAGGCCATACAACAGCAGCTAAAGACCGCGGAGTAGCGGAGTTCCGCCGCAACCATAATTCGGGCGATCGGTCGGTCTACAGGGCGAATTCCTGACCGAAGGGCGATAGAGTTTGAAATCCGTTACGGAATTTATATTGGACTTGGCGGTGCTTCGGGCGTACACGGGGGAATAATATGGAAGGAATCAGAGCGGACGAGATTAGCAAGATAATACGGCAGAGGCTTGAAGGTTACGACACGAGCCTCGAGGTGACCGAGGTTGGCAGCGTTATTCAGGTGGGCGACGGAATCGCGGAAGTATTCGGTCTCGACCGCGTCATGGCCGGAGAGCTGTTGGCCCTGCCTCACGACGTCGCGGGCATCGCGCTCAATCTCGAAGAAGACAAAGTCGGCGCCGTGCTCTTCGGCGACTACAACAAGATAAAAGAAGGGGACGAGGTTCGCCGAACGAAGCGGATTATGTCAATTCCGGTCGGAGAGGAGATGATCGGCCGCGTAGTCGATCCGCTCGCAAGACCGATTGATGGACAGGGCCCGATTGATACCGGCGGAAAATTCAACCCGCTCGAGAAACTCGCGCCGGGCGTCATCGATCGCCAGCCGGTGCGAGAGCCTATGCTGACCGGGCTGAAGGCAATCGACTCGATGGTTCCCATTGGCCGCGGCCAGCGCGAGCTCATAATCGGCGACCGCCAGACCGGCAAAACCGCGATTGCCGTAGACACGATCATCAACTCGAAAGGCAAGGATCTGATCTGCATCTACATCGCGATCGGCCAGAAGGAATCCACTGTCGCGCAGGTTCGCAAAACCCTCGAAGATAACGACGCGATGTCGTATACGATCATCGTCGATGCGTCCGCGTCGGCTCCGGCGGCGATGCAGTACATTGCTCCGTATGCTGGCTGCGCAATGGGAGAGTACTTCCGCGACCGCGGTCAGCACGCCCTCTGCATATATGACGATCTTTCCAAGCACGCGTGGGCATACCGCGCGATATCGCTGCTGTTGAGACGGCCGCCCGGTCGAGAAGCTTATCCGGGAGACGTCTTCTATCTCCACTCACGGCTGTTGGAGCGCGCCGCAAAGCTCTCCGATCAGCGGGGCGGCGGCAGCCTCACCGCGTTGCCGGTGATCGAAACCCAGGCGGGCGACCTTTCGGCTTATATTCCGACCAACGTCATTTCGATAACCGATGGGCAGATTTTTCTCGAATCTGATCTGTTCAATTCTGGAGTTCGGCCCGCGATCAACGTCGGGAACTCGGTCAGCCGCGTCGGGGGCTCGGCCCAGATCAGGGCGATGAGACAGGTGGCGGGCACTTTGAGGCTTGATCTCGCTCAATTCCGAGACCTGGCTGCATTCGCTCAGTTCGGCTCCGAAGAAGATCTGGACAAGGCAACGCAAGCGCAGCTCAAGCGAGGACGTCGATTGGTTGAAGTGCTCAAGCAGCCTCAGTACTCGCCGATGGCCGTTGAAGAACAGGTTCTGATCATTTGGGCCGGAACGAACGGCCAGCTCGACGACCTGGAGGTCGAACAGGTGCGCGCGTTCGAGCAGGGTCTTATCGAGTTCTGCCGGAACACTCGCGGTTCGCTTTTGCAAAACATCGCGGAGAAAAAGATCCTCACGGATGAGCTCAAGGAAGAGATGAAAACCGCGGTAACCGAGTTCAAAGGACGCTTTGCCTCAGGAGCCGGGAGGAAAGCTGCCGCCAGCTTATAAACGGATATGGCAAACCTCCAGGACATAAGGCGGCGGATCAGATCCGTCCGCAATATGCAGCAGATCACCAAGGCGATGAAGATGGTTGCCGCGGCGTATCTCAAGCGTTCGCAGGATCGCGTAATTGCCGCGCGGCCTTATGCGCAGGCAATGATGAGAGTGTTGAGCCGGCTGGCCGCGCGGGCGGGCGACTACCATCATCCGTTGCTGGATCCGCGAGGCGACCAGCATTACCTGCTGATACTTATTACTGGAGACAAGGGGCTCTGCGGAGCCTTTAACACCAATCTGATAAAAGCTGCCCAGAAATTCATTCGTGATAATTCCGGCAAACGGTTGGAGCTGGTCACAATCGGGCGAAAGGGCCGCGATTTCTTCAGGCGCCGCGGCATCCCCATTCTCAAGGAATATACCGATGTCGGGACCCGTGGAGTGAGCTACGGCAGGGCCGCGCAAATCGCGCGAGAGGTGATGGACATCTACACGCAAGATGAATCAACCATAGACAGGGTTTTCATCGTCTATAGCGAGTTCAAATCGGTGCTATCGCAAAAGGCAGTCGTCAAGCGGCTTCTTCCGGTGGGCGCTGAAGAGCTTGCCGCGGGGCCGGCCTCGGGCGCGCCCGAGCCGGAGGTATTGGTCGACTATCTGTATGAGCAGCCGCCCGGCGAGATATTCGGCAGGCTGCTTCCTCGTTACGTGGACACTCAGGTGTTCAGCGCCTTGCTTGAATCGGTAGCCAGCGAGCAGGGTTCGCGCATGACCGCTATGGACTCGGCGTCAAAGAATGCCGGCGAAGTAATAAACGATCTGACGCTCAACATGAATCGCGTGCGCCAGGCGTCCATCACTCGCGAGATAATCGAAGTCGTTTCAGGCGCTCAGGCGCTTGATTGAGGCAGCAATGTAATACATCGCGTCCACCGCGTTGAAACAAGGGGCTCCACATTAGGCTGCGAGCCCGGTCCACGCACTCCCCTGCTTTTCATAATCATTAGTCATGAGATCGGTTCAAGAGATTAATGGCGGCATAGCTTCAAGGCGCCGCCCTTTTGCGCCGCGTTGACGGTATGTGATGACCGCAAGTTCAACGCAAAACACGCTGTCGACCCGAATACTGAAGTACTGGCTTCCCGTGATGGCGATGCTTGGCGCGATGTACTATTTCTCGACCGATGTTTTTTCCGGTGAAAACACGCGGAGCATCGTCGATATAGTGCTGACGCACCTTATTCGGCAACCCAGCTCGCGATTGATTGCGAGAGCAAACTACTTCGTACGTAAATCGGCTCACTTCACGGAATATGCGGTCCTGGCCGGGCTGCTCTTTCGCGCGTTCCGCGCGGACAGCGAGTTTCGATGGCGGGCGCGCTGGTTCGTCTATTCAATCGCGATCGTTGTGTCGTGGTCGTTGCTTGATGAGTTCCACCAGACCTTCACTCGCAAGCGCGGCGGCTCGATTTACGATTCAATGCTGGATATCTCGGGAGGGCTATTCGCTCTGCTTATCGTGTGGCTGCTTTCGTCGAGAAAGGGAAAGGTTCGCGAAGCATGAGGTTATTCGAGGCCAACACGCCTCGCTCGCTTTGATTTAGATACCCCCCGAAGGGCTCTCTCCTTCCGATCGGAAGTGCGATAGCGTCGCAAATGATCTCGGCCCATAACAGTAGTTGCCAGGAAAGCTTTTCCAACCTAACGACGGAGGCAGGTATGGCCGATCATATTCTGGTCCGTAACCATGAAGGTGGTCCCAGTCGCAAATATCCGCGGTAATCAGCTTCATCTGATAAGTGGGTTGGAAACCTGCGCGACAAGCACGAAGAGCAGGGCAGCCAGAATGCTACTACCCCTTGACCATTTTCAACCGATCACTTCGCCTCGCCGCCAATTGAAGAAACATTCAATGGCGAGTATAAGACTATTACTTTTTAAAGAAGGCGGTGACTGTGTTGATGCGATCAATTGTGATTTCGCTCCTGGCCGGCCTGGCCATATGCCTGATTAGCGGTATTCACTACGCTCAGATTCGCGGTCTCGAAAGCGCCGATCTTCTCAAGATGCGATCGGTAGGCGAGATTCAGTTCTCTCCGGACGGCTCACGAATAGCTTACACCGTTATTAACAACGATGGCCCGGAGCGCCCATATCCCCAGTTGTGGATAATGACTGTCGCGGACGGAAAGTCGACGAGACTCGCGGGCGACGGACAGCCCTCTTCGAATCCTGAATGGTCGCCCGACGGCCAGTGGATCGCTTTCCAGGGCGCTCAAGCGAGCAAGACCGGGTTGATCGTTGCCAGAGCCGACGGCTCCGCTCCGAGGTTCATTTCAGAAGTAAGCGGAACGAATAGTCCGCTCCCCACAATGGGCAAGAGCATTGCCTGGTCGCCTGACGGCAAGCAGATCGCATTTGTCTCGTCGGTTCCAGGGCCCGAGACCGAAGAGGCGACGGGCGATCCGATAGTGATAACGCGCTATCTCTACAAGCCTGACTTCGCCGAGGGGAAGAGCCATTTCAATGACAATCGTCGGCTGCACATCTTTGTAGCCGATCTTGCGGGAGGGCAGGTACGCCGGCTTACGACTGGAGACCACTACGAACATTCGATCGACTGGTCGCCGAACGGCGAAGAAATAGCCTTCATCTCGAATCGCGAGCCGAACGAAGATCAGTTTTTCAACTACGACCTGCTCGCGTTGCGAGTCTCGGATGGAACAATGCGCCGGCTGACTGCGACCGAAAGCGCTGAATACGAGCCGCGTTGGTCGCCGGACGGCAGGACTATCTTGTACCGAGGAACAAAGCGAGGGCTCACCGATCTCGAGACTACGATGGAGGACACGCACGTCTGGTTAATCGACGCCGACGGAACCCATCGACGCGAAATCGGATCCGCGATAGATAATCGGCAGGGTCCGCCCCAATGGTCGCCTGATGGAAAGGCGGTTTATTTCACGGTGCAGGAACGCGGCAGCGTCAGGCTCTACAGGCTTCCGGCCGCGGGCGGCAAGGCGGAGGTCATAGTCAATGACATCGGCGCCGTTGGCGCGTTCTCCGTTTCAAAAAACGGCCTGATCGCTTATGCCTTTTCGACTCCCGGCGATCTGTCTCAACTTTACTTGAAGACCGACTCAGCAGCGGCTCGCAAGCTCACCAATTTGAACGCCGATGTTCTCGGCGGCAAGACGTTAGCCGCGGTCGAGCCGTTCATCTTCACAAGCAACGACAACAAGCTCGAAGTCGAGGCGTTCTTGACAAAGCCGCTTGGCCAGACTTCCGATTCTAAGCACCCGCTGATCGTGGTTATTCACGGCGGGCCGCACGGCCAGCAGGGCCCTGCATTCAATTTCAAGAATCAAGTGTATGCCGCGCGCGGGTGGGCGACCTTGATGGTGAATTACCGCGGCTCGACCGGCTACGGCCAGCAGTTCGCGGACGGGGTCTTCGGCGATCAAAATGGCAATGAGGCTCAGGATGTGCTTTATGGGCTGAGCGCGGCAATGCGCCGATACCTGTGGATCGACCGCGACCGGCTGGGAGTGGAGGGGGTCAGCTACGGCGGACAACTGAGCGCGTGGCTCATTACCCAGACAAGCATCTTCAAAGCCTCAATTCCGATTGCCGCCATTACGAATCTCATCAGCTACAATTACATGACTTATTACAATCAATATGAGCAGATGGAATTCGGAGTGTTTCCGCACCAGGGGAATATGATGGACGTGTTGTGGGAGCGATCGGCGCTGAAACACGTCGCAAAGGCAAGGACGCCCACGATGCTCATGCATGGCGAGAACGACAGCGATGTTCCAATAGCGGAAGCCGAGCAATTCTACATTGCTTTGAAGGACGTCGGTGTCGAGACGATAATGGTGCGTTATCCGCGTGAGGGCCACGGACTTCGCGAGCCCAAGCACGTGGTTGATAGTACTAATCGATGCATAAACTGGTACGTGAAGCACTTTCCATCGGGCAATTCGAATGGAAACGCGCGGTAGACGCAATGGGATTTGAGAACAAGAAAACGCTGTTACACCGAAAACCAAAGAACGCCGATGATTGAGCGGCTTCTGAATAAATGGGCGGCCCGAAGCTGGTCCAATATCCCGGTGCCGGCAGTGAGTAGGGAGGTAAGGGGCCTTACCCCCGCCGCACTCTTGCTCTTTAGCATATTCGAGCAAAATAAGAACACCAGGCTACTTCGTTCTTCACCTCTGAACTACAGAGTCGACCGGTCGCTGTCCGACTGACTCACGAAAACTGAGCCGGGGCACGCTGACTGAATAATTCTTTATCCGCGAGAGGAGCCCGTTATTTCGCGATGATCGCAAGGCAGTGTAACCACTCTCTAAATAATACGTTAATTGTCCGGCCTCTTATTGCTAATCGAAATACGTTGATCTAGAGTACGCACAAACGGGATGTCAAAAGAGTTTCATATCTTTGAAGGCACTCTTGATTTACACTCGGTCAACACCATATTCCAGAGGGTATCCAAGTTGTGAGTTACTTTAATTGCGGTCACTTCATCATCCGGGGCGGCTTTGCCTTAAAAGTACCCTCTTGCCCATAAAATCAGGAGGTTGCCTAAAAAGTCCGTCCGAAGTAATGCGCAGTATATTCCCTTGTCGCATGCCTAATGAAAATTCGTACCTTATCGCGGGTTAGCGGTAGCGGGTAAGGCTCATTGTCCTCTATAAGCCGTCCGAACATCTCGACGCACCACTTCAAGAAACTAATGTCCGCATTATAACTTCCCGGACGTTTGCCTTGAAATCGTCTCTCTATCTGGTCTAACTGCCTCTGAGCGTCCTGCATGAGAACCTCCCATCCTAATTCATCGGGAACCGTCTTAGACAGTGACGTGCAAGTATCAGTGCAAACTCTCTGAGACTTTTCAGTTGACATCTGAGGTCTAACTCCGTAGAATGGACGCGATGGACAACGATGCTGATTACAACCGATTAGCGGAACGCCTGCGAAAGGAAATTCGTGAATTACTTCAAAAGCGCTCGGCTCTTGATGAGCGCATCACGCTTTTAAGGGACATGCTGGACAACGCCGTCAAACTAGGTGCGGATGGCGCTTCGGACGATGTGACAGGCGAAATACCAAGCGGTATATCGGCAGCCTGCGAGGCGATACTGAAATACGCCGATTCACCGAAGACGGCGGTTGATGTTCGGGATGCATTACAGAAAGTGAACTTTAATGGAATACACGAATATAAGAACGTACTAGCGACGATTCATACCACCTTAAGGCGCATGGAAAAAAGGGGATTTATAAACCCCTCCAAAGACAAGGGCGGCAAAACCGGATACGTTTGGAACGAATCGAAACATGGTAGATAAAATTCAAAACGCAAAAGCCAGCTTACCCCGATTGATAGTCGGGACAAGCTGGCTTTCCGAGAATGGCGGGTTGGCAGAGCGGCCTATTGCTCCGGTCTTAAAAACCGGCGACGGTGCTAGCACACCGTTCATCCGTTCGAATCGGATACCCGCCAAACATTCAACTGCCCCACGGATAGCGCTAACTACTCGCGGGGCATATCCCACGGCCAAAGCCGAAGGACAGGGTTGGTACCCACTGTCATTTTGGTTCTTGGCCGAACGAAAGGCAAGAACAAAATGGATGATAGGCAACAAAGAGGACTTGAGATTGCCGCATTGCTTCCGATCAAACGCAGCGGCGAAATGTACATCGTTCCCTCGCAACGCGGAAAGGGAAAGTATCAGGTTGACGCGAATCCGCAGACACCGCATTGCAACTGTCCAGACTTCGAGCTTCGGCAATCGAAATGCAAGCACATCTTTGCGGTTGAGTTCACTGTACGGCGCGAAACGATGACGATTGGCAACGCCGTAATCACAAGCGAAACGGAAACTGTTCGAGTTACCTACTCGCAGGATTGGACTAGCTATAACGCGGCTCAGACCAAAGAGAAGGCATACTTTCAGCGGCTCTTGCACGGCCTCTGCGCGGGTATTAGCGATCCAGAGCAAACGCGCGGACGACCTAGATTGTCTTATGCCGATATGATTTTCAGCGCTGCGTTTAAGGTCTACTCTACTGTCTCTGGAAGACGCTTTATGACCGATCTGAAAGAGGCATACGAGGGTGGCTATCTGACAAGACTTCCGCATTACAATTCGATCTTTAAGTATCTTGAGAGTGCCGACCTCACGCCGATACTTAAGAGCCTGATCATCCAAAGCGCTCTTCCGATGAAGGCCCTTGAGAGCGACTTCGCTATAGACTCGTCGGGTTTCTCTACCTGTCAATTCGTTCGATGGTTTGACGCAAAATACGGCAGGGAGATGGACGTACACGACTGGATCAAGGTGCATCTTATGTGCGGCGTTAGAACGAATGTAGTCACGAGCGTTGAAATCAGTGGAAGACACGCCAACGATGTACCTTTCCTGCCTGAACTTGTTAAAACCACTGCCGGACATTTCGCTATCAACGAGGTGTCCGCCGACAAAGCGTATTCCACCTTTGATGCGCACGAAGCAATCGCGGACGCGGGCGCTACGCCCTACATAGCCTTTAAGAAATCGGCTACCGGTGCGGTCGGCGGGATCTTCCGGAAGATGTTTCATCTTTACTGTATGAATCGCGAGGAATTCTTGACGCATTATCACAAGCGTTCTAATGCGGAAACGACGTTCAGTATGATCAAGGCTAAGTTCGGTGGACGAGTTAGGAGCAAGAGCGCAACGGCTCAAATCAATGAGGTGCTCTGCAAAGTTCTCTGTCATAACATCTGCTGCGTCATTCAAAGTATGTTCGAGTTTAATATCGAACCGGACTTCTGGGGTGCCCGGTGAGGCACTCTTTATTTCTTACTGGTCGGTTTTGCTTTCGAGCCGTTTTTCTTTTTCGGCCTGCCAGCAGCGCCCGGCTCGAAAGCTTCAACCTCAGACCGAAGCAGGAATTTTCTTTTACCAAGAGAGACTGTCTTGAGCTTGCCGCGTTTGACCAACTCACTGATAGCTTGAACGCTAACACCACGTATCTCAGCGGCTTCTACCTGAGTGATGAGATTTTCGAGGTCTACTTTCAAGGTTCCAGTATTTCCTTGACCAAATTCAAGGATTTTTGCATAATCGTAACGGCACGCCTGAACTACGTTGAAAGGGCGGCTCTGCTTTCCCAAAGAAGCAGCTAGAATAGAGACGGGCCGTCTCCCGGCAAGGATTACCGGCCCGTTTCTATGTACAACTACCCTAAGCGAGGGAAGTATGCCAGACAACATAGAGGTTTCCAAAGACCACATAGCAACCGTAGCTGACTTTTTGACCGAAAAAATTTGGCTCATGTTTCTAAAATCTTTAAGGAACAAGCCGCGACGAGCCGACAAGGCGATTCTTGTTTTCGATTGTCTAATTCAATTACTTGAACTTGGAGAAGAGGGCCGAATCGCTGCTATTGCTGCACTCGAAAACGGAATCAGGCTCTGCTATAGATTTACCGAAGAGCACGAGCTTGCGTATGAGTATTACCGTCGCTGTTTGAATAGCGAACTAACCGATACTGCTGCGGTATCGGAACTTTTATCGGATGCCCTTAAACGCCTACAGATCAAAGAAGAACAATGGAAGAATCCTCATCGCGACGAGCGCTTCTAACAGCTACAAATAGATTCGGTTCATAGCGGAGCCGCGAAAGACATGTCAAAAAAAACAGGCAAGGTCTCCAGAGCTAACTAATCGCATTGAACGCCGTTACTTTTATTTTTGCTGACGCGCGTATTTCCTGCACAGTGCATCTATCATCACAGTCAGGTCGTTTCGCGCAGAAGCGGGTAACGAGTTGAGGCGTTCGATAAAATCAGGCACTTCGACATCGCTCGACGGAGGTGCGTAACCGGCCCTCCTGTAGGTTTCGAGCAGGTCGGCTTTGATGGCCTTAGCAATGCCTGGAACGTTTTCGCGTCTTGTACCGCTCTCCCCGTGTTCAAGTCTCGTCCATTGAGTGCGGCTAATACCTGCGCGGCGACCGGCTTCAGTCTGGTTGATGCCCAGTACAACCCTATGGTCTCGAAGCCATCTGCCGAATCGTTTGCGGTGTTCCTCGGAATCGCGCGTAGCCATGTCTTGTATCGTGTCATGGTATCGTTTGCGTCTATTCCGTTACAATTCACAGCCTGTACCATTGTAGTTGACATCGCTATGCGCTTCTTATACAGTGCCTCGCTATGATTCCCATAGTCCTCGTTCTTATAATCCTGAAGTTTAAGAAAACAGTTTCCGTTATGAGTGCCATTGTTATTTCTGCTGCGGTGGCGTACCTCGTAACGTTTTGCAGTATTTTATTTACGATGCCGACCCCTCGGCGGATATATGTAGATCAAGGCGGACAGCGTTATGTTAGCCATGCGCTTTCTGACGGAGATTGGACTTACGTACTTCTTAATACACTTCTTTGGGGTTCTATTTGGTGCGTCTGTTCATTTATCATCGCTCGGATTGTATATCGAAAACAATTTCAGAGTACCGAGGAAACTATCGAACTGAATCTCGCGGGCAGACGGTCGCTTGATTGATTTTCCAGCCGAAGCCCTCCGCATAATAATCCGCTTGCTCCTTTCCGAATGCATCGCGCACAATTGCATACATGACCGTGTCGACCGATGATTTCTTTCGCATGTTAAGCAAATGGAGAAGCGAGGGGCGGTCTATCAGAGGCTTTTTGCTTACCGAAGGCGTGCTTTTCGATTTCCGTTGCAACGTGCACGGCGTATCCCCGCCCGGATTCTCGCTCAAATGGGAGTCTGGCGATCTTAACGTCCGTCTCCGGCCAGATATGACCCTTGAATATGCTGACCCCCGCGAAGCGCCGCCAGAATTCGCAGGATTGGCAGATAAAATCGTTTGCGGCTTAGAGGTACGAGGACGGCTTGGCCGTTTGGCGCTTTTCGAACTTCGGGATTGATTTTTGGCCAAGATTCCTACTTTATAGGCAAGAGGGTACTTTTAAGGCAATCGCCCGGTTTGCCTTAAAATGGTGTTACTTTTGGTGATTTAAGGGCAAGGCCATCCGGGGCATTGGTTTCCCAAGCCTTCATCGACCGCGCGTGAAAGATTATGAGCTTTGAGTTATAGTTCCAAGTATTGACGGAACAATACAAAGCGGCGACTCCCTTCTCGCAAAGAACCCGAGACCACACCCCAACGGTAACCTTACTTGTAGAGTAATACCCTTCACAGAAGTCGGCATCTAGCGCCATTCATTGTGGAATCCCAAAGATTTTAAGCGGCGGCCCTCTTTGACGTAAGCATCAATTACAATCTCCGCCCTCGCATCGACCTTGCTGGGGGTACGAAGCGATCACACGTGTTTCCGCTAAATCTTACTGCACACGAGTTCGTCTTTTGTGATAGGGGGTTAAGACCAAGGGCGGCGAGCACGCAGCACCTTGGTTCAGGTACTACGGTGTTTATGATCATTATGCGTACCCTGTAACGGAATTCGACGTCATCTATAAGCGCGCTTATGTAACTGAACCAGTCGACGAGTCAGATGAGCGAAATCTGATCAACTATGTACCTTTTGCCGGTTTCACTGAAATGATCGACCAAATGGCCTTAAAATGCCGGGCCTATTGCTGGAGGCGTTTCGAAGGCGCCGTAGTCTCATAATCAAACGGCGCGGCCAGTTCGCGCTCTATCGCTCCTCCAGCTTGGCGACCTGAGGCGATCGCAGCTCGACAGATCTCGCCTTCTCACTTCTCGAGCTCCCGACAAGGCCCTGAGAATATCCGTCAAATCAAGAAAGCGGCGGCGGGAGCCGATCCGAGCACTCGCGGCGCGATGCGAATGCCGGTTCACACACCTTCAAACCAAAGTACTCTACCGACTATCTCCAGGTTAGGCTCAAATCTATTGCGCCACATCAAGCAGTGATCGTATCCGACTTAATGGGACCGGCATCACACCGTTCGAGATTGTAGGGTGCAAGCATCAACGCAAAGGATTGTCGCGATAGCTAAGACTCAGCGGTATTATTTCCTTCAGCTCAGCAACCCCGTCGCAGAATACCCACCACTTTGTATATAGCCTCCGCAATGTCGCTCATAGCGGATTCGTCAGAGAGCAATGCCCTGTGGTGGAAGCGAACCGCCTCCGAATAATGTGCCGCAAGGCAGTTGGTAAGTCGCTTGGACAGTCGTGTACCAAGGCTAGGATATCTTAGATCTAATGCAGTGTTGACGACAGAGACATCGCACAGTGGACGATATGCTCCACTCATTGGCAGTGCTAGTTCGGCTGCGAGCGCGTTTCGAACTGCTGATATGTTACGGGTTCCCGCTACCTTGAAACAATAATAATAAAACGTTTGCAGCTCGGTGCCAATCGGCCGTGCGAGTGTTTCAACCCCCTCAATGCCATTGATCAGCGATCTCAAAAGCTCGGCCCGTTGTTCGATCAAAGAGAGTTTCGAGGGTAGTTTTTCAAGCTGTGAAAGAAGAACTGCACTCTGAAATTCGCTGACCATATTGGTAGCCGGTAAGGTGGATGGGATCCCTCTAGACTCAGGATCAATCTCCCGTAGACTCTTAGCGCGTTCATACAAGTTTTCGTCATCAGTGACTAAACATCCGCCCTCCCCACACGCTAGCAGTTTCTTTTGATTAAAACTAAAAATGCCTGCCTTGCCTAGCGATCCCAGCCTCCTGGCGCACCTTTTCGCTCCAACCGCATGGGATGCGTCTTCAATCAAGTAGATTCCCTCTCTACGCACCAAGTTAACTATCGGAGCAAGCTCTGTCTGAGAGCAGAACAAGTGAGTCGGGATTATTACTTTCGTCCTTGAGGTGATGGCCTCACGCACGCTTTCAAGTGATAGTCCGTACGTGTCATTGTCAATCTCGGCCGGAACGGGATCCGCACCGCATTCAATGACAGCTATAGGAACTGACGGCCATGTCATTCCGGGGACGATTACTTCATCGCCAAGACCAACCCCCAATGCCAGAAGCGTAAGTTTCAGCGCCGCCGTGCCATTATTCACTAATAACGCGTGTTTCGAACCACAGAACACCGCAAAGCGGTTCTCGAATTCACGTGTCAACTCTCCGTTGGACCAGTTGTCCAGTCGGAGGACCGACAGCAACCGTTGCTCATCATCTCCATCAACCAGGTGCGGTAAGGGCCAGGCTCGCGTTCTCACCGGCAATCCGCCATTGATCGCTAACTGCCTGAAATATATTGTAGTCATCTCACAAAACACACACCGTACGCCGTTCCAAAGCAGACTTGTAGACTGCTTCTATGAGCTGGTGGTTGCGTAATCCGTCCCTTAAAGTTGGGATGCTGCGCTCACCGTTTTCCGAGCGTCTGCTCAATGCATGCACCAGCTTTCGGTATTCCTCGTCAGGCGAGAATGTTCGCTCGATTCTCTTGCCGAACGCTTCTCCCCGCAGAAGATCACATTTAGGGCCGATGCGCTCCAAAGTTACGTCCGTCATATCGGACGAGAATGTTAATCGCTGGCACAAGATGTTTTCACGCCAACCTAAATTCACCCTACCAACGGCACCCGACGCAAAATGCAAGTTGATATGCGAGGATGCATCGACACAAGTGCTTCCCTCGACCATCTCCATCTCGGCCTCGATTTCGGCTATAGATCCGAGCAAGTATTCAAGTAGATCGAGTATGTGGCTGCCGAGATCCACAGTTACGCCACCGCCTGACATTCTTGGATCACACCGCCAATTCGAGGCGAGAGGCATTGGAATGGTCCAATGAAACTGAATCTTCAACCGCCTTGCCGCCGCCACGGCTATATCTTTCATAATTCCGACTGCGGATCCAAAGCGCTTCTTGAAAGCGATTGCAATGAATACTCTCTTGTCTTCATAGTCACACAACCGGCTTACGTCTTTATACGACAACCCCATCGGCTTTTCGATTAATACGTTCTTGTCGCATTGAATCGCGCGGATCGCGAGTGGGACATGTGTATCGTTGGGAGTTGCGATGTAAATGGTGTCGATGTCATCTCGCCCGAGTAACTCCTCATAGCTCTCTGCTCTCCCCGATGTGTCAACTAAACCCGACAGCTCGTGAGGGTAACACGCGACGGCTATCAGGTCGACATTGGGACTGTCCATGAGTGCTGTGATTGCTTTGGTCGCAGCTTCGCCACCTCCAACTACGCCAAGTCGGATAGGTTTAGCCCCAATCATATCCAAAATCTTGGATCCTTGTATTCACAATAGCTTAATCGCCGTTGACAAGGATTAAGACTTTCTACAAAGTATATTCGCTTATTTGGTATCTGAGTGTCCTCCCTTTAGCAACACCTCTCCCAAAAGCGATAGTCCGCGGTACGGCGTTCGCGTCGCCGCCGCCAACCATACAGATTTGATTGGTATGTGCAGGAACTCGCGATACCGAACTTTGGTTATAAAATCCCGAACCCTCTTCTTAGCCTCGTCGTTGAGCAACTTGTCGAAGCGGCATAGCGTAATGTGAACGGGAAACGGCACACGCATTAAATTAAGGTTGGGATCTTGACCATTAGGCTTTCCATTTGTCGCGTGCCGAACGGCACCCTCGCACCAGACTCGAATATCATTGAGCCAATCGCTCGTTTCACACTGTTCTCCAAGGAAGTCTGCATAGGAAAACAAAGCTCCGGGAAAGGTCTCGGCTTGACGTGTTCTAGCGATGGTTTGGTGTGGCGCATCACCCTGGTTAAGTGAAGAAAGAATCTTGGTACTAAGCGCTCGCAGCTCTCTAACCAGACTATCCGGAGGTCGAATATGCGTGAAAAACTCGAATAGCGTAATATGGAAGCCGATATCGCAATTCTCGTCCTCCCAGTACGAATCGACATCGCCCAAAAGCGTGCGGATGTCGTTGCGTATACGTTTCTGGTCGGCGATGTCTAGCGGCGCTATAAGCGATAGATCATACATTAATTCTCCCTCGCCATCGCATCGACTATCTATCGATATCTTATCGGTGGCGGTGTGATGGATAAGCCTCTTTACCCAGAATCGCTGATTGTTGTGCGAAAGGCTGGGAACCACTGCAGCCTCAGGAGGCCAATCAAAAGTACTTCCTCTGCGCCCTCCTTCGCTGCGGACCCTGTCGACGACAATCTGAATTGCGAGTGTTTCTTTCGTTTCATCTTTTGTTCGTTCAGCAAGTTCATTCAGTGTGTCAACCATATCTTGCGTGCGAAGCCACTGCTCCAATGTAAGCTGCCCCTGCCGATGACAACCGAAAAAGACAATCACTCGTTTGCGAATATTGTAGGGATTTGGAAGGCTCACTAGCATACCGCCGCCCTCGTGTACCTCATGCTTCTGGTTGGCGGGCACTGGCAGGCCCCAATGTCCAACAAGCTCAATATAAACATCGGGTCTTAGTTGACTCGATCTATCTCGGGTTCGCCATTCATTGTGATTCTGCCACGGTAGATAGGCGGCCATGATTGTCAGCAGATGATTGCTGACATTGTTTTCACCGATTACTATAAGATCGCGTTCCAACAGACCGGGAGGAATACTGCTTATGCTCTCTCCGCCGTCCGTCAACCTCATCAATTCCGCCCCGTGCGTTGAGCAAAGAATTGTTTGGCAAATATCGTCTTCTTCTCTCTGTGGACTCCCTGGGAGCAGGTAACCAAGCAACATAGAAAGAGTGACGACCTCGTCGACAGGAACGTGCAGCGAAACTGCCTTCCTCATGGGAGGAACTGAGCTGTTTGCCGGGCACTCCTCCTCGCTGAAAGTGGCCCGACAGGTATACACTAGAGTTGACCACCGATCTCTAAGATCAAGGATCCCTCGAAGGAGACTGGGAGGGTACTTCTGCTCACCAGGAATCAACTGCACCGATTGCGGTTTTTCCGTTAGAAGTGCCTCAACTGAAATATTCGGGGCTTGCTCGGCTTGGTTCATCCCAAGCCAAGCCGCAGGCAGTGCCAAGCTCTGGGCGATGGACCTGAGCAGGCTCAAGCGATCCGCCTGGTCCTCATAGTTACAAGCGTGGGAACGATTCATTGGCGATGGCAACTGTTTCTTGCGAATGCTACCGACGCAAAGTGGGATCACCTTCTTGTTGAGCAATTTGAGAGCACCCATTTCGTAGTTAATCCACGGCCGGTGAATGCTATTTTCAGTGGCGAGCACTATTCCAAGAACTGATTCTCTAATGGCGTTAGTGATTTCGTCATACCAGTCTTGTCCCTGCTCAATATCACTCCAAAATGACGAAACGAAGACTTCCACACCCTCGAATACTCCCTCAAGCCACTGCTTGAGCAATTGGGCCGCGTCGGCATCCGATTGTGCATGGCTCAAGAATACAATCCTCTTCGTTACTCTAGATGACATACGGACGCCTCCAATCGGTATAATTGCTCCAGGGCTCGTGCGGTCTCCTACGTGGATTACTAAGGCTAGGTTACAATAGCCTCCGCTTATAGCGAAAGCAATCAAATCATATCAAATCAGAGGTTAGGCTAGTGCTGCCTAGGCTCCCAGGTGCGCGTCAGCTTTTCGAGCTATGTGAAAAGCAGGTCCATCCTGCCCGTTCACAAACGTGTAAAGGCAGGGTAACTCATCCAAGGCTCATTCTAACGGCCCTGGTTTCCAAACTGTAATCAACAGATCCGAGCATGACGCTACGCTCGGATTCAAAAGACCGCAGGCTTGTCCGAGACATCTTTGCAAACTCTCTTCAAGGCATTGCGGTGAGAACGATCCTTCCTCTTTACATTGGTGACAGAGATTTCCTGCCGATCAGACGTAAAGTGCTTGTTACCGGTCGTGGTCAGAGTGACTGGTTGTCCACCCATGATTGAGCCGACATGAATATCAAAGCGCTCAGTCCGAATGGGTTCAGTGGCAGCGCGGAGAGACCAGACGCAAATGCGTCAGTCATTGATCGGTCGAATACATCGTCCTTAAGCAACCTCACGTCGTTCGACTGTTGACTAGAGCATAAAGCTTCAAAGGCTGCCAATGATGCCCTTAGCTTCGCCGACAATCCGAAAATCCCGAGCAGCGAAAAAGGGAGGATAAGACGGGTCCAATGAATATAGTATATGGCCGCGTTTTCTTTCCGAACGATCTTTGATCATCCCTCGTCTTCATTCACACATACGACAATCTGTCCGTCCTCCGCATCGACTCTTCTCCTGGCAATTACCAAATCGCCGGCGGTGATCCGCGGCGCCATCGAGTCACCCTTAGCCTTCACAAGGAATGCCTCAGATGGAAGAAATAGCAACAAGCGGGTTGCTACGGGAATCTTCAATGGGTTTGTCGTCAAGGAAGGAACCCTTCGGTCCGCATTGAGCGAGCCCATCCAGCCCGAGATACACAACCTTCTTTTCTCCGGCTTCGAATACAACATAATTCCGAGGATTCTCAGGATCCCGTATCAGGCGACCTTTCTTCTCGAGCTGCGAGAGGTGATGTGCCACCAGACTTGTCGAGTATACATGAAGTTCGCTCATCTTATTGGGAGCAACATTCACTGCCGAACGTCGCAAGCCTTTTCCTGTTCATCGCGTCTCCATAGACGCACGCTGCATTGGCAATTCTTGAGACTGAGCGATCTCCGTGTATCTCTGTATTCACACGACTATTCAGGATATCTCTCTCTTCGACCTGGCCTGGGAGTTCTCGCCGCTCGTCGAAACAACGAGGGCCGATACCGTTGTGTTGGAGTTGAGAGGCAACACGCCGGCCGATGACTCTGCCCAGCTTGTCATGAATCGTGCTCGCGAACTCGGGCTCGATGTCAGCATTGCCGTATCGACAAATGCGGATGCTGCCATTCTGATTGCTTGTGCCTGTACCGGCATTACGATCATCCGACCCGGAGGTGAGGCCGAGCGGTTAAGCAACTTGCCCCTGACTTGTCTCGAATCCTGTCTTTCAGTCGTTGACGTGATTCAACCGCCTCGCCTTACAGAGATAATTCAGATACTCGATCTGTGGGGAATAAGAACGCTCGGTGAGCTGGGGGCCCTGCCTGAGGCCGGGATCAGCGAGAGACTGGGACCGAGCGGCGTCATCCTGCGGCAGCTTGCTCGTGGAGAGCATTACCGCCACCTTCACTTCCGAGAGCCCGCCCCTTCGTTCTCTTCTTCGGAAGAACTGGACTCGCCGATTGAAACGCTGGATCAAATGTCGCCTCTCCTCGCGCACTTGATGAAGCACGTATGCTCGGCGCTCCGGGAGCGAGGGCTCGCGACCCACGAAATAGCTCTGCAGGCAAGGCTCGAGGATAGGAGTACATACGAGCGGCGGTTGAAGCTTCCGTTTCCCACGTCGGATATCAAGTGGCTGACGCGGCGGCTTCTGATCGACATCGACAATGCAAAACCTCGCGCAGGTATTCAATCGCTGACGCTCATCGCCGAGCCCGCTCCGCCGCGAGTACTTCAAACAGGGCTTTTTGAGCCGGTTGGTCCGGAGATCGAGACAATTGAGATCACCCTCGCAAAGCTCGTCCGATTGGTCGGAGAAATGAGAGTAGGGTCGCCTGATGTGCTCGACAGTCACAAACCCGATAGCTTCCATATGAAGAGCTTTGCTCCGAAAAAACCTCCACGGAGCAAACAATCAAGGTTAACTGAGGAGCAACCGTTACTTGGATTTCGATTCTTTCGTCCGTCAATTAGCGCCGAAGTCCGGCTCAAGAACGGGACTCCAGCATATGTAAGAAGCCGTGCTGCAAGTGGAGAAGTATTGAAGTCCGCGGGGCCGTGGAGGTCATCGGGCGATTGGCAGCGCGAGATGTGGCGACGCGATGAGTGGGATGCGCTGTTAGATCAGGGACTCTATCGTCTGGTGCGTGAAGGTGAGAGATGGAGTATCGAGGGGATGTATGACTGAAGGCTACGTCGAGTTGCATTCAAGATCCGCCTTCAGTTTTCTCGAGGGCGCTTCCGTGCCGGAAGAGCTCATTTCAGTCTGCGCCGAACTGGGCATGCCGGCGATGGCGCTGCTCGATCGCAACGGCTTTTACGGCGCGCCTCGCTTCCACACGGCCGCTCGCGCGAAAGGCATACGCGCTCACATCGGATCTGAGATAACCGTCTCGCTGAATCATGCGGCGCAAATTCGCTCGGTTGAGCTTCCGCTTCTCGCTGCGAGCCGCAAGGGATACCAGAATCTTTGCAGGTTGATAACGCTGATCAAAATGCGGGCAACCAAGAACGCTCGACCGGGAGAAGTCGCGGCGAGCCTCGATGAGTTGGCTGAACACTCGGATGGATTGATCTGCCTGACTGGCGGCGAGGACGGTCCGCTCGCGCACGCTTTGGAGTCGGGAACTACTGGCAAAGGCTTCGAGCGGGCCCTCGAGTTGGCTTGCCGGTTAATCTCAATCTTCGGCAGAGGGAATGTCTATGCAGAACTGCAGCGCCACTTCACGCGCAAAGAAGAATTCCGTAACCAGGCAGTAATCGAAATCGCCAGTAGGCTCGGAATTCCGTTATTGGCAACCAACGGAGTTTGCTACGCCGTCGAGTATCGACGCGAGCTCGCGGATGTATTCACTTGCCTGCGCAAGAAACAGCGGCTCGCTACTGCCGGCCGCTTGCTCGCGATAAACTCGGAGCGATACCTCAAATCTGCTTCGATGATGTCAGCGATGTTCGCCGATTATCCCGAGGCGATTGCAAACACATTGGAAGTGTCTTCCAGGCTCGAGTTCACGCTCGACAACCTTGGCTATGAGTTTCCCCGCTATCCGGTTCCGGAGGGCGAAACGATGGACTCGTTCCTTCGGATTCGAACATATGAAGGCGCGCGCAACCGGTACAATGAATCGCGTGGAATGCCTAGTTATGAGCGAGCCATTCAACAGATCGATCGCGAACTTACGTTGATAGCAAAGCTCGGTCTGGCGGGTTATTTCCTCATAGTCTGGGACATCGTTCAGTTTTGCCGTCGCAGTGAGATTCTCGTGCAAGGCCGCGGCTCGGCAGCGAATTCAGCGGTGTGTTACTCATTGGGGATTACGGCGGTAGATCCAGTTGGGATGGATCTGCTGTTCGAAAGATTCCTGTCGGAAGAGCGAGGCGAATGGCCCGATATTGATCTCGATCTCCCGTCAGGAGATCAGCGCGAGCTGGTAATCCAATACGTTTATAAAAAGTATGGCAGCCGAGGCGCGGCGATGACTGCGAACGTCATCACCTATCGAGGGCGCTCGGCCGGTCGCGAGATAGGGAAGGTTCTCGGGTTCGACATCGAAACTGTAACCCGGCTGTCGAGCCTGGCAAGAACCTGGGAGTGGAAAGATCCGGAGGATACGCCTGAGCGCCAGTTTCGTGATGCGGGACTCGACCTCCAAGATCCTCGGATCAAGAAATTCTTTGATCTCTATCTTCAGGTACAGGATCTGCCGAGACACCTCGGCCAGCACTCGGGTGGAATGGTGATATGCCAGGGAGCCCTCGATTCTGTAGTTCCGCTTGAGCCCGCTACGATGGCAGGCCGCGTAGTCGTCCAGTGGGATAAAGAGGATTGCGCGGACATGGGAATCATTAAGGTCGATCTCTTAGGGCTCGGGATGCTGGCCGCCATTGAGGAATCGATCGATTTAATTCGCGACGCCTATGGGGAAGAGATTGATCTCGCCCATCTGCCTCAGGATGATCCGGAGGTTTATGCTACGTTACGGCGCGCCGATACGATCGGCATGTTTCAGATTGAGAGCCGCGCGCAGATGTCGTGCCTTCCGCGGCTTAAGCCGGAGAGGTTCTACGACCTTGTCGTAGAGGTAGCTATCATTCGACCGGGGCCGATCGTCGGCAATATGGTGAATCCCTATTTGAACCGACGACAGGGGCGAGAACCAGTGACGTGGCTCCATCCATTATTGGAGCCGGTGTTGAAACGAACGCTTGGTGTTCCTCTGTTTCAGGAACAGCTCCTCCGCATCGCCATGACTTGCGCGGGATTCACAGGCGGCGAAGCCGAAGAGTTGAGACGCGCAATGGGATTCAAACGATCGGAGCTTCGCATGCGCGAGATTGAGAAGAAACTGCGTCAGGGAATGGATCGCAACGGGATCGACCAGCCTACTCAGGACACGATCGTTCAATCGATAACTTCCTTCGCGCTTTATGGATTTCCTGAATCGCACGCGGCCAGCTTCGCCCTGATCGCATACGCCAGCGCCTATCTGAAGTGTCATTATCTCGCAGCATTCACCGCGGCTCTTCTTAACAATCAACCAATGGGATTTTATCAGCCAGCGACCTTGATCAAGGATGCCCAGCGGCATGGCTTGACGGTCAAGCCAATCGACGTGACGCGCTCAGATTGGCTCTGTACTTTGGAACCCAATTCAAACCCTGATGAGCAACATCCCGTTCTTCGTCTCGGGCTCCTCTACGTCCGTGGACTACACGAAGAGGCAGGTCGAGCCATCGTGCGCGAGCGCCAGATCCGCCCTTTTACCAGCATCGACGATCTCGAACGACGCATACCCCAACTACGCAAGGATGAGATGAGACAGCTTGCCAGAGTAGGAGCATTCAATTTCATTAGCCCCGATTCAGCTATATCAGATGGGCATTTACAGATCCCTGATCAGCAGGTCGTAACATCAGCTCGGCAATTCATGCACCGGCGCGACGCGCTGTGGAATGTGGAGCGCGCGATGCAGCCAGCGGGAGCACTGTTCCGAGATGTCGACGACCTCGGCGCCGGCTCGCCACTATTACAGATGAATATAGATGAACGCCTGGCGGCCGACTTCAATGGAACGGGCGTGACTATAGGCCGTCACCCAATTGGCTTTGCCCGTCAGCAACTCACGAAAATCGGAGTCACTTGCGCCGCCGATCTGGAGAGAATGCGCGATGGTGTCTGGGTGAAGATCGCAGGATGGGTAATAGTCAGGCAGCGACCAGGTACGGCGAAGGGTTTCATGTTTCTCAGCTTAGAAGATGAGACTGGTGTCGCTAATGCTATCGTTACGCCAGACACGTTTGATCGAAACCGTGAGGTATTAACGAGCCAACCTTACTTGTTGATCGAAGGCATCCTGCAGAATCAGGATGCTGTTTCAATCCGGGCCAGGCGAATACAACCGCTCTCTTTCGTGATGGAAGGCCCTACTTCTCACGATTTTCATTGAATAGAGCCGTTATCGGGTCATCAAAACAACAGCCCAGAAGGTGACGACGCAATTACTATCAGAATCCGAACAACTCGATGAGGTAGGCAAGCCGCGACTCCACCGCCGGCTAATTCCTGGCTTCCCGGAAAATGCCTGGAAGAGGTACCGGGGCCTTGGAGAATTTTCGACGTTTGCTTCGGCCCGCTTCGGGTATTACCGTCTGTCGCACAGTTCATCATGTCCTCTGATGAGTTTGTATCAGAGGCTCCCGCAGCCACTGAATTTCATCGTCGGTCGGATCGCCTGTTTTGAGGGAATGCCGATATCGGTCGTAAGAGAGCTTCGATTCTTCGGTAAAATCGTAGAGAATGCGTATCGCATTTTCGAGCGCCGCGAGCGCTAGCGTTGTTCCTTCCCCGCCGCTTTCTATTAGGTCGACTAGACAGTCGAATATCAGAGTCGCCTCGTCTGCGCGTTTGGGATTCTCCTTCAAGGGCTCGAACAAGATCATCCATATATCGCGGTCAAGCCACTCAGCCATTTGGGAAATCTCTTTTTTATCTGGCATACTCTCACCGATTTAAGCAGTGGTTTGGCAGAAGCGGGCCGGTCACCTTTGCCGGAATTGGCCCACCTTCTGTATAGCAACAACTCACATCTTCTCGCGGAGGAAGCAGCCCGTCTTTTTCCCTGGCCGGACGGCTTGGGCCGCCTCCCCCGGACCTGCACCGCCCGAATTGACGTGATATTCGTGCGGCGTTCAGTGCGAGACATAATACATAGTTACTCTGCCATTGGCAAGGAAACTTATGCAATGAAAATCGACCCGGACGAGCTACTCACAGTGGGCGAAGCCGCCGAATTGCGAGGCGTCACGCATCAGTCGATTAGCTACTTGGTGAAGATGGGAAGAGTTCGGACCATTGCGATCCGGGGCCGCACCTACATCTATAGGAAGGACATTGAGGAGTTCACTCGATCCAAACCTGGCCCACAGCCGAAAGCAACAGCGAAGAAACGCGTCAGGAAGAGTCTCTGAAGAAAACGTACGCAGGACGGCTACATAACGACGCCTGATGCCGGTCGCCCTGTAGACAAACGTCAGTGTCCCTTTACGACGTATCCTTTCATGCTGACGGTTGCGAAGAAAGACATTCGCTGGACGCTGCTACTAATCCGCCAGCTCCGCGGTAAGCGTAGCCTGCCGAATTCGAGGACCTGATCGGCGCCGCAAGAAACACAATCTGGCGATGGGACGCAGGGGCAACAACGTCTGGCCCAGACTATTCAGACCGCCTTTCAGGATTGGCAGAGCCCGAGTATCTTCTTGGGACTGGAAGTTAGTTAGCAGGCTCAAAGACATCGTTCCGACATCTCGAAGGCGCAGGTGCGATCCGAGCGCAAATCGTGGATTTGATATTCAGTCATCATAAAACGGTGCATCGCGTTTTGGCTGGGCGGGGCCTGTAAGAAGGCCCGCCCGGGCCCTGGAGCATCACTCAGCACGGGTCGCCCGTGTCTTCGTCATAGATGCTCAGCGAGTAGCAGTCGGCGCTAACGACCTCATCACTCGTGGAGCAGTCAGAGTAGACGGTGTGGAGAATCGTGTAATAGACATAGTTTTGATAGTTGACCAGGTGCCACGTGAATCCCGATGAGCCGAAAACGCATTCGTAGTGTATCCCCGTGGTCGACGTCGGTTCCGTCCGGTGCTGGTATGACCATGATGGCGTACAGGTCGGGGGCGGCGGGGGAGGCGGGGGTGGGCAAGCATCGCGACAAGCCTCCCAGTCGCTCAGGCAAGGTCCGCATATGCTCTGCGGGTCGCCGCAGTTCGCTTCCGCGCAATCCTGATACGCGACGTCGCAATCTTGGGTGCACGTGAGGAATTGGTGATCAGAACCGGATGGCTTGCCGGCTGACTCGCTTATTGACTGCGATGCGATCACCTTTGAGCTCACCAAAGCCGTTGTGAGGCCGGGCTGCTTCCTCAACCGTGCGTTGTAGGCAAAGAACTCATCGAAAGTGAAGTCGCGGAGCGTTTCACCATTCGCGAGAATGGCCATTCTCAAATGGCGATTCGGGTCTCGCGCGAACCCCAGAATCTCGATGAGGCGTAAGGCGTCCTTTGAAAGGAGCGGCACGGCGGGGCGTTGGGCGGCGGCGCCGAGATCGAGCTTGATTCTCTCAACGAGGATGATCCTTCCTCCTTCGTGTACGACGAAGGAGATATCGCTAATCGATTGATCCTTGAACCCGGCTGGGAGTTTGTAAAAGAGAAACGGATTCGCGTTGTCGGGCACCGGCTGTCCTCTTCGGACCATGCCGGGGCCGCTCTTCAAATCCCGCGCCGTCGATCGCGACCTCTGCGCGAATGCGGTCGAGATCAAACACAGCCCAACTAGGGACACGAGTATTCTTTTCATCTCAACCCTCCCCTTCTCGGTGTACAGGCGCGACCGCGCCTCACCCGAGTTGGTTATGGCGGTTGGTAGGCCGCCGCTTCCTCATATGCGTTTTACGTATTGAGCGAATATCCTGAGCCTTCAGAAAATACTTCCATTGACCGCGCCCTGTAAAGTCAAGGAATCCGGAAAGGACCGCGCACTTGCGTGATCCGCCATACGCCCGAGATCAGAGCGAAGCTGGCGAGTGCGCTCGGTACGACGGTCGAGGAACTATTCGACGAACCTGAGCCCGACCCTGATACAGAGTCAGATAGCACCGATGACAAGTGCCACTGATGATAATAACGGGCTATAGCACGAATCCATGACACGAATCCATGACTTTCTTCCGTGCCATGGGCAGGTTATAATTCGAATCCGTGAAGCAACTGACCCTCAGTCAAATAGTGCCATTGCACCAGGATGAGATGGGCAGCGTGCGAATAACGGGCTCTCGCGTCACGCTCGACACTCTGGTAGCGGCCTTCAAAAAGGGCAATACAGCCGAACAAATCCAGGACAGCTTTCCTTCGTTGTCTTTGCGGCAAATTTACGGCGCGATTTCCTATTGTCTCGATTACCAGGAAGACGTCGAGACTTATCTTAACGAGCGCCAGGTTGAAGCCGATGCGATCCGCCGCGAGATCGAAAGTCAGCCGCGATATGGCGAGTTCCGAGAGAAGCTCCGCCGCCGCCGTGCCGAATTGATCGACGCCTGACTCGACTATCCTCTTCTCCTACTATGCTTCCCCTGTTAATAGACGAGAACTTCGACCAACGAATTCTCCGGGATCTTTCCATCTTATGCGTGCGGGTGTGGCGACGGGTTAAATGAACTCGTCGACAAAGATGGAACCTAATGGTGCTTGGCAGAAAAAGAATAGCAGGGTAATTTGAAGAGAAGAAAGGCAGGGAGGTATAGGAATGAAAGGAAGAGAGCCATAGGAATCTTAAAGGCAGAAGAAGTAAAGCTGACCGACAAAGAGCGAGCCGAACTGGAGAGAATAGTGCGGCAGCACAAGAGCCCCCAACGGTTGGTCAGAAGAGCGAAGATT
>QHVH01000063.1 GCA_003222245.1 Blastocatellia bacterium AA13
CAGGAGTACCTGCTCCCGACGATTCATCCGGCCGAGATCTGGAAAGAGACGGGGCGTTGGGATGTGATGGGCGATAATATGTTTCGACTGCGTGATCGAAAGGGCGCCGATATGGCGCTCGGTATGACTCACGAGGAGATAGTTGCATCGATCGCGCGCAACGCCATCAACTCCTATCGCCAACTTCCACAAATCTGGTATCAGATCCACACAAAATTTCGGGATGAAGCTCGGCCGAAATCGGGCTTGCTTCGCGTACGCGAATTCACTATGAAGGACGCCTACTCACTCGACGTGGATCGGGCTGGTCTGGACAAATCCTTCGACGATCATTTCAAAGCCTACTGCACGATCTTTACGCGATGCGGATTGAAGTATGTCCCGGTTCAGGCAAGCTCGGGCTCGATGGGAGGAAGCGAGTCCACCGAATTCATGCTGCGTACGGACGCCGACGAGGACCACATAGCCGTGTGCGAGAAATGCGGCTATTCCGCGAACGTCGAAAAAGCGATCTCTCGCCTGCCGGTATTCAGCGACGAGCCCGGACCTGACGCTCCCGAGATATTTCCAACGCCCGGCGTGCGCACCATAAAAGACCTGATCATGTTTCCAGGCGGAGCCGCGGCGGATCGTCAGATAAAGACGCTCGTCTATGTTCTGGACGATAAGCTCGCGCTGATTCTCATGCGAGGCGACCACGATTTGAACGAGACCAAGCTTATCGATGCGACCGCTGTTACTAATATTCGCCCCGCTCACGCCGACGAGATACGCGACGCGATGGGCGCGTCGGCCGGTTCGCTTGGCGCCGTTGGACTTGCTTCTTCGCCGAACGGAAAGATCAGCATGATCATCGCGGACGAGGCGCTGAAAGAGCGTCGTAATATGACTACGGGCGCGAACAAGGACGACCACCACTTCAGAGGGGTCTCCATAGAGCGCGACATCAAGGTCGATAGGTGGGCTTCGTTGAGAACCGTTGAGTCAGGCGAAGGTTGTCCCCATTGTGAAGGTGTTCTGGAGGTCTTCAAGGCAGTAGAAATCGGGCATATTTTCAAACTTGGAACAAAGTACTCCGAGAGCATGGGGGCTCGCGTGCTCACGGCGGAAGGGGCCGAAGTTCCGATCGTGATGGGAAGCTACGGCATCGGCGTCGAACGACTGATGGCTTCAATCGTCGAGTCCTCGCACGACGAGGCCGGAATCGTCTGGCCCGCGGCGGCAGCTCCGTTCCACGTCGTGATCACCGTGACCAACACCAAGGATGCATCTCTGTGCCGAGCCGGAGAGAGCCTCTACTCTGAACTGACATCCACGGGTATTGAAGCGCTCCTTGACGATCGCGATGAACGGGCGGGCGTAAAATTCAACGATGCGGATCTGATAGGAGTGCCGTATAGAGTTACGATCGGCAAGAAGATCAAAGACGGTAAGGTTGAGCTACTGACCCGCAAGGGCCGTGCGTCCGAGGATGTCGATACCGGGGTCGTAGTTCAAAAGCTAAAAGCTGAATTGGCTGATCTGATTAGCCAAGAACGCTCGCAAGACCGCACGGGAAGATGATCGGGTTCGTGTCCGATGGTGAGGCCGGGAAGTACGGGATATTCACCGCGAACGATGTGCAGGTCCGTGCCGCAGATCGTGGTCAGAGTAACTCGTATGACGGCGTCGCCTATTCCCGCCCGCGGCTTTTCGACTTCTTCGATCTGAAAGTTATTCACTCCTCTGAAAACGTTGGCACGCATCGATTTCATTATCTGCTCCCTTCCAAGCGGTGCTTCCAGGAACTGGAATTCTTTTTTGAAACTCAGACGATGGTCTAGGGCGCTTCTCTACTCCGCGATGTTAAGTTGTATGGAATGACAAGTAAGTCTGCAATCATAAATCCACCTGGCGTGGCATTCATCTTGCACAAAGAGAAACCGAGAGGAGGGCGGATGCTGATAACGATCACGTTGGGTTATGGGAATCCAAGGGGATACGAATACTGGGGGAACATCCGCCCTCTCCATTACTAAATCCGGTAACACACTCAAGTAATCAACTCGATAATACTCTCAATCTGCTCCAACGATAACCATCGTGGAAGTACCTGCTCAGTCCTCATTGGCATTCTTGAGGTCGCTAATCCTTCATCATACCACGCACATTTATCGAGAGAACTCTCTCGCTTAATTCTCCGCACTCATCCACGCAATTAAAGGCAGGATTTTTCTTCTTCTCCACGTGATCGACCAAATGGCCTAGACTCTTTAACAATGCATTGAGCTTTCGTTAAGACTCTTATAACCTAACGCCGGTATCATAGGACGGCCAGGGGCCAGTCATTTCTAACTCAACAGGAGCGGGTACTTTATGCGCAGACTATTAATCGTTCTGGCGATCATCGCGGCAGCCTCGGTTCTGGTCGCAATCGCCTTTGCCGGCGGCCTAAAAGAGCTTGGCCTTTTGACAGGCGTGATTAAACCTGGCCGCGCCGCCGACGGTAAATCGATAATACTGCCTAACAAGTGGCGCATAACGCCTGCCGGCCGTCAGATCTCGCTTCCGGGCGATATGGTCATGAAGATCGTCGTCGGCACCGACGGTAAAACGCTTATCGCGAATACTGCCGGCTACCACGACCATACCGTCAATCTTGTTGATGTAGAAAATAACAAGCTCGCTCAAAGCGTCGATGTCGCGAAGATCTGGACCGGACTGGCGGTCAACTCCGCGACGGGCACGGTGTACGTCTCAGGAGGCGGCCCGCTTACCAGACAATTTCTCGATCGCGGAAAGAATTCCGAAATCGCCGAGCAGGTAATCGAAGCTTCGCGATTGCCGGTACTGAGGCTACAAGCATCAAACGGCAAGCTCTCATTGAAGCCCTCAATCGCCATCGATGGGTTAACCGATAAAGAGAGATTCATCGCCGGTTTGACTTGCTCGGAGGATGGCGCGCTCTACGTAGTCAACACCCAAAACGATTCGATATATCGCTTAAGCGGTTCCGATCTCAAAACGCAAAGCGTCGGCCGAGTAGGCTACCGGCCTTACGCCGTGGCTTTGGCGCCGGGCGGAAAACAGCTCGCGGTTTCGAACTGGGGAGATGAATCCGTGAGCATCCTTGATTCAACCACGCTGACGGAGACTGTTCGAGTCAAAGTAGGCAGTCATCCAAACGATCTCGCTTTCGCAAAGGACGGAAGGTTGTTCGTCGCTAATGCCGGCTCTAACAACGTCAGCGTGATTCAGGGCGGTAAGGTAATCGAGACGATAAGAACGTCATTTGATCCGAAGGCTGCCGTGGGCTCTACTCCCGCGTCTCTGGCGTTGACTATGGACGGCAAGCGGCTCTACGTCGCGAACGCAGATAACAACGACATCGCCGTCGTGGACACTTCCAATGCTCGCGAGTCTCAAGTTCTGGGATTCATTCCGACTGCATGGTATCCGAGCGCCATAGCGGTTTCGCCCGACGGAAAGAAGATATTCGTAGGAGCGGGCAAGGGTGGATTGAACCTCAACGCCAACTTCCCGGCTGAGACGGAGTACAAGAGCAATTCGCCTGATCCGAAACGGCCCTACGACTACATCGGCGGAAAATTAACCGGCACTATCTCGATAGTTGAGACGCCGGACAAAACTCAACTGGCCGCTTACACCGCGCAGGTCAAATCGAACTTTCCTGATCCCGAAGCGGAAATCGACCGGCAGCACGCGGAGCAAATAGCGAAAACCGTTTTTCCCAAGATCAAACACGTACTCTATATCATTCGCGAGAACCGAACATACGATCAGGTATTCGGAGATCTCGGAAAAGGAAACGGCGATCCAAACCTCACGATATTCGGCGAGGACACGACGCCGAATGCGCACGCGCTCGCTCGCCAAACGGTGATTCTCGACAATCTCTATTGCAACGGAGAAGTGTCACAGGATGGCCATCAATGGTCCAACGCCGCGTATGCCACGGATTTCACTCAGAAGGCGTGGGTCAACAGCTACAGCCGGCGGGGCGAGCCAGAAGCAGACGAGCGTCTGACAGCTTCGCCCGCCGGATATCTCTGGGACAACTGCAAGAAGCACGGAAAGACCTACCGCAGCTATGGCGAGTTCGCTTCCTTCAGATCGTCGCCCGATAACGAGCCGAGATTCGTCGGGAGCGCCGAACTGAAAGATCACGTGAGCGTCGAATGGCTCAAGCTCAAGATGACTCCGGTACGTCAACGCGACACGAAGTTTGCTGAGGTCTTCATCCAAGAGCTACAGCAGGCGGAAGCCAAAGGCGAGTGGTGGAATTACATGGTGATGTCGCTCGGCGAAGATCATACCGACGGGCTCTCGGCCGGACGGTTCACTCCCACTGCGTGTGTCGCGTCGAATGATCAAGCGCTTGGGATGATTCTGGAAGCGGTCTCCCGATCGAGGTTCTGGGCGGAGACAGCGGTGTTCGTCATAGAAGACGACGCACAGAACGGCCCTGATCACGTCGACGCCCATCGCACGCTCGGCCTCGTTTTCTCGCCTTATGTCAAACGCGGGATTGTCGATAGCACCATGTATACGACGGTCTCATACCTTCGCACGATGGAGATGATGCTGGGGCTGCCTCCGATGACGCAGTACGACACCTTTGCCACGCCGCTTTACAACGTCTTTGATTCAACGGCGGTAATGACCGCTTACACGCGCATTCCCTCGAAAGTGGACTTGATGGCGCGCAACTCCGCGAGAGGCGAAGGCGCTCGGCGTTCGGCGCGTCTGGATTTTTCGGACTACGACCGCGCGGATTTTGACGAGCTCAACAAGATATTGTGGAAGTCTTTCAAAGGAGATCAGCCAATGCCCGCGCCCGTGCGAGGAGCGCTCGCAGGCCAGTAGGCTTACTTCACGATAGCAACGACATGGTAGTGGGGTATCTGTGTGTTGCTGATTTTTCGGGCATTTTGGGGATTTTGTGAGATAGCTCGGAGCGCCGACACCCTTTGCTGTAGGTCTGGCGGTGAGTTGCTGCTCTACTCCAATGCCTTGTACTGACAGCCACGAGATCGAGCGTTCGCAGCAAGCGTATTGGTCCGCTTTCTAGCTTGGGAATTATTGAATGCCGTAAGATCAATCACGGCATGAGAATTGTCATCTATCACTGGATCATCATAAGCCGAAAGATCGAGAGACTTACATTCTAGAATTGTAACACTCCATATTCCGCAGGATTGCAAACCCCTTGCGGTATATCGCTGATAAGCAACCTCTGCGCTGGCCTTGGAGTTCTGCTGCGTTGATAATTGCCCTCGGTCATCTTCAGTTAGACAAAACACTTGACTGGAAGGCCGTCCATTATCAACGAATGTCGGATGAGCATTTCGATGTAATAGCTCGTTATCGACGGTAATTAAATATCGTGGGGCGATTGGCATACCGATGGATTTCTGCATTCAGCGAACGCATTCCAAAAGAACACCCCTCAGTGTGGTAACTGTATCGTGGGGCGCGGCAGGCAATTCAATTTCTCGATCATCGTCGCCGTCAAGATGTACTGCATGTAAGCATACCATTTCTGTCGCCGCCACAATCATCACACTTACTTCCCAAGACGGGAATGACCACTCTGCCTGTACATTGCCTTCGGGAGTCGGATAGACAAACGGCGGCGGTATTGTGCCATCTGCGAGTAGAGCACCTATGAAATTACTGAAGACGGTCAATAGACGTTGATCTAGTGGACGAGAGTCCGCCCTAACCCAGCCTTCCTGTAGAGCACCAAGCTGCGCGATTCTATCCGCCAGCGGGGTCGGCACTGGGATGTCATCTTCAGTAGCTGTTAGTTCCTCAATATGTACTATACTTTTAAGGCGATCATTTTGATCGAACACGCCAGAGCCGATGACTCTGACTTGAGATGGGACCATTGGGAAGATTTCCTGAACGGCAGATTCCGGTGCTTTTGCATCGATAATAGTGCCATCTGGCAGGCGGAAGGTAATTTGCTCTCGATCTAATACACCTCCTCGTATCTCTGCGATCAGATCGACGGATGCTTCATATTCCGGCCTATATTGAAGAATGAGGTATCTGCGCGTATCACGATCATACCGGGGGCCAATCTCGTGGGCTGGATCACGTAGTTCGATATATTCATTGGGTCGGAGGCTCTTACCGAATTGATTAAACTGCGGAATAAGGGCCCTAGGAAAATCGTTAGGCAATGCTTGTCGTGCGGATGCTGCGTGAACGGCATTAGCGATCTGATCACGAGCGCGAGCAAAATAGTCATCACCAAATAGGAGCGCCGGTTGATCTTGATCCGGCACTAGGAGTTCAAGAATCGGCCTAGCGCTTCCTGGTTCGACGTTTCGTAATACTAGTCTAAACGAATCCACAAAACCTCTTGGGACTCGTTGCCGCGTGGGATGGCTCTGAATAAATAAATACTTGGCAAGATCAACGATTACTTCACGATAAGCACTTAACTCCGGCAAGACATCTACGGGCAAGGCGTTGCCTTCAAATCTACCACCTCGGAAGGTCGGATAGGCGAACCTCACAAAAGCCATTCTATAGTGGAGCGTATCATATACAATTCATATACAGAAGCGGCTCCGCTTTTCGGCGGAGCCTTAATTTGAGAAAGCCAACCCGACATCCTGTAACACAAGAATCGTCTTTGAAATATCAGCAGCTAGAAAAGAAGGCCGCCGAAGATCTGTCTCGGATTAAAGGGGGACTTGAAGCGAAGATTAAGCCCAGCCTTTTCTTTAGTTCATTTGTGCACCAACCTTTAGTTCATTTTGCACCACGTCGCCAGACGCCGGCTAAAACCCGTACAATTTCTTTGCATTCTCGCGAAGCACCATTCTGGCGAGTTCAATCGCCCGGGCCCGCGTGATTTCTTTGTCGTTAATCATTCCGGTCAGAGCGAGCGCAAGCGCTTCGCGGGCTGTTTCAGCCGCAAGCCATCCGGTCTCCTCCCAGCCTATCTCCCCGAAGCTGGGCGAGGCATCCGTTCCAAACAGCACCTTCTCCGGATAGTACTCCAGCCAGTTTCGAAGCACCTCGCTCAAGGCGCGAGGATAAATCAGCAGATCTTGAGCTGAGAAATCCGCCCAGACGTTTGGCTTGCTCAGCATTCCCGCCGTCGACTTCGTGAATGGATACCCGCCGTGCACGATGACGAAGTTTGTCTTCCGCAGTGTAGGGTCGTTAAAAGCGGAATCGAGCAGCGTCGGATTGCTGCCGCTCTGGACGTAGCTCCCGCCTCCGCCATCGAATACGTGGATGTGAACGGCCATTCCCAATCGCCCCGCCTCGCGTGAGGCATACCTGAAGAGAAAATCCTGGAGTACCTTGTAATCGGCCGGGGGCGGCTCGCCGCCTTTGACCCAACGCGTATACACGCGAGCTGCGTCCTCTTCTCTCGCTTCATAAAGATCGAGCGATCTCAGGTAAGCGATCTCGAACTTTACCGCTACCGCACCGTCTCTTTTCTGACGCTCGAGAGTGCCGGTGACGACCTTTGAAAGATAATCCTTGAAGCTCGAAGGAAGAGCGCTTAGGTTCTGATCGCTCAAGTAACGCTTCAATAGCTTCTCTTCCGCTGGATAAAAGGCGCGATAATCGAGGTTCGCTCTCCTGGCCGCTTCGTTGTTGAGCGGAAACACCAGCGCGTCAATGTAGGAGACCCATCGAAAGCGCGGCGCTGTGAGGCCGCGTCCCATCGCTACTCGATTGGCAAGCATCGTCTCGATCCCAAGTCGATCGAGCACCCACGTAGGATAACCGTCGCCTCGCTCCTTTATTACGCGGTGCTTGATTTCGGCAAGCTCCTTCACGTGTGCTTCGCTCATATCGGAGTATTTGTATCCGAATAGAGCCCGCCATGCGGCAGTGTATTCGAGATTGTCCGGCCGCAGCCGCACCATCAGCGGGAATGCTTCAAGCAATTCGAACGGCAGCGCATCGTACTCGTGGTCTTCCTCTCCCGCGGCTACAACGCGAGTCACGTGCGTGTGATTGTCTATGGCTTTGATCTTTTCGATCTCGGCTCTCAACGTGGGATCGGCCGTCTGAGCCCTCGGAATCTGCGGGACGGACGCGACTACAAGAGCACACAACAGGAGCAATACAGGCGTTTGTTTCATCGGAAGGCGAGCCTCCTCTCGAATTTGAGAGAGGCACAATATAGCATGCCGCGCCTTCGAACAATGCCTGATGTTCAAAGAGCAGCGGCCGGCCTCGATCATTCGAGCACGCCGCCTTTAATAGATAAAATCAGGGGCCGCCGCGTCTTTGCACTTTTGAAGGATTGGTTATAAGCTCACCTACCCTCAGCAACACCGAGAAAGCCGATGACGTGGACGCAGGTTTACGATCCAACAGGCATGTGGTGGTTATCTACCCTTGTCGCGCTATTGCCTGTTGTAGTGTTGCTCGGGCTGTTGGTAGGGCGAGTCAAGCCTCATCTTGCGGCTCTAGCCGGAGCGGCCGCCGCGATGATTGTTGCATCGCTCGTGTTTCGCATGCCCTGGTCTCTCGCCTTCGCCAGTCTTGGGTTCGGCGTCGCTTACGGCCTTCTGAAAATCGCCTGGATCGTAGTCTCGGCAGTGTTTCTCTACGATATCACCGTCTACACAGGGCAGTTCGAGATAATGAAACAATCGATTGCTCGAATAACGGCCGACCGGAGGCTTCAGGCATTGCTGGTTGCTTTCTGCTTCGGCGCCTTCATTGAAGGAGCCGCCGGATTCGGAGCGCCAGTAGCCATCGCGGGTGCGTTTATGATCGGGCTTGGCTTCAAACCCTTTCACGCGGCGGCGCTTAATTTGATAGCTAATACGGCTCCCGTTGCGTGGGGAGCGATCGGCACACCGGTTCACGCGCTGGCAACCGTTACCGCGCTTCCGGAGCCTCACCTGAGCGCAATGATAGGCCGCATTCTTCCCTTGACCGCGATCATCGTGCCGTTCTGGATCGTTCGAACCATGGTCGGCTGGTCGGAGACGATCGAGGTCCTTCCCGCAATCCTGGTTGTAGGCGGATCATTCGCGATTACGCAGTTCGCCTGGTCCAATTTCGTCGACAGCAACCTGGTGGATATCGCGGGCGGCGCGGTCTCGATCGCAGCCACAATAGCCTTTCTGAAAGTCTGGCAGCCGAAACGGATCTGGCGATTCAAGGAGGAGCGTGACGCAGCCGTCGATCAAGTCGCCGATCATTCACGTGAAATCCACAATGCAAGGCAAACGGCACGGGCCTGGATGCCTTTCGCAGTTCTAACGGTGTTTGTGCTGCTGTGGGGCCTGCCTTCGTTGAAGACCCGAATGAACTTGCTGACGACCCCGGCCGCTGAACGAAACGGCTGGGACGTTCCGCTGCTCCATCAGGCGATTTCGCGCGATGCTCCCGTAGTTGCAACGAGAACTCCCGAGGCGGCCAAGTTCGATTTCAACTGGCTGACCGCGACAGGCTCCGGTTGTTTTCTTGCCGCGCTCGTATCGGGATTGATGCTCGGGTTGTCGCCTCGCCAATTGACGGTGCTCTTCTGGCGCACCCTTGTTCGAATGAGATTCGCCGTCATGGCGATCTCGTTTATGCTCGGACTTGGCTTTGTCACAAGGTATTCGGGACTGGACGCGGTGTTGGGGCTGGCATTCACACGAACCGGCGTTGTGTTCCCGTTCTTTGGCGCGTTCCTGGGCTGGCTTGGAGTGGCGTTGACCGGCAGCGACACATCTTCGAACGTGCTGTTCGGCGGACTTCAACGAATTACAGCCGAACAGCTCAAGTTGAATCCCGTACTGATGTGCGCCGCCAACAGCGCGGGCGGCGTCATGGGGAAAATGGTAGATGCTCAGTCGATAGTCGTCGCGACCGCGGCTACCAATCAGGTCGGCAATGAAGGGGTCATATTCCGTTTCGTGTTCTGGCACTCGATAGCACTTGCGGCAATCGTAGGATTGATCGTAATGGCCTACGCGTATCTGGCGCCCGGATGGGTTCCGTAAGCCATCGCGGTCTTTAGGAGATAAAACATGCTTCAGGAAAATCGGGCGCGTTTCGGCTGAAGACACCCAAGTCAAGTTATGAAAGTTTCCCTCTTCGTCACCTGCATAGTCGATCAGATGTACCCGCAAGTGGGGCTGGCTACGGTCGACCTCCTGAGCAAGCTCGGCGCTGAGGTTAGGTTCAATAGCGATCAGACGTGCTGCGGTCAGCCGGCGTTCAATACGGGATTCCGGGAGGAGGCTCGCGAAGTTGCCGCGCATATGCTCGACGTGTTCGAGACGGAGTTGAAATCGGCTGATTACGTCGTCGCTCCTTCGGGTTCGTGCACGACTATGGTAAAGAAATTCTATGTTGAGCTGTTTGAAGGCGACGCGAACAACCTCGCCAGAGTGGAAGCGATTGGCGGCAAGGTCTACGAGCTCTCTCAATTTCTTGTGGATGTTCTCGGCGTGCAGGATCTCGGGCTCGCGTCGGCCGCAAAGGTCACCTATCACGACTCCTGTCATCTGCTGCGCGAGCTTGGAGTTTCAGGACAGCCGCGGGAGCTGATCAAAAATATCGCCGGCGTCGAATTTGTAGAAATGGACAGAGCGGATGCGTGCTGCGGATTTGGAGGAACCTTCTCCGTCAAATTCCCTGAGATCTCCACCGCGATCGCGGAAGAGAAGATCGCAAGCATCGAGAGAACGGGGGCGGATACACTCGTGGCCTGCGACTCAAGCTGCCTGATGCAGATATCCGGGTTGTTATCGAGGCGGGGCTCCGATATACGATGCGTGCACATAGCCGAGTTGCTTAACGATGCAAGATGAGATTCACACTGAGACCTTCGTAGAAAATTATCGCAGCGCGCTTTCAAACGCACAGTTGCAGAAGGCGCTTGCGATAGCGACTACCAAATTTACTCTTGGCCGGGGAATGGCAGTCGCTTCCGTCGGCGACGAGTGGAATCTGCTGCGCGAACGGGCGAGAGAAATCAAAGAACACTCGATTGCAAATCTGGATCATTATCTAGGCAAGTTCGCGGCAAAAATCGAAGAGCTTGGAGGGCGCGTCTACTGGGCTCGCGACGCGCGAGATGCGAACGCCTACATCACAGGGCTCGCGCGCGACCGAGGCATCAGTCTTGCCGTTAAGAGCAAGTCGATGATGACTGAAGAAATCGAGCTGAACCACGCGCTCGCCCTGGCCGGTGTGGAAGCGGTCGAGACGGATCTGGGCGAGTACATAGTTCAGCTTGCCGGAGAACGCCCGTCTCATATCATCGCTCCGGCTATTCACAAGACACGCGGAGACGTCGCCGATCTCTTCAGCGAAAAATTGCACGTCGAACGAACCGAGGAGATCGAGCGGATGACGGCGCTCGCGCGGCGCGTGTTAAGACAAAAGTTCGCGACCGCGGGTCTCGGCGTCACCGGGGCTAACTTCGCAGTGGCGGAAACCGGAACGATCGTGCTCGTCGAAAACGAGGGCAATATTCGATTGACCACCTCTCTCCCCCGCGTTCATGTGGCGCTGATGGGGATCGAGAAAGTCATCCCGCGGCTGGAAGATCTCGCGGTATTTCTCAGGCTGCTGCCGCGGAGCGCGAGCGGTCAAAAGATGAGCTCCTATGTTTCGTTCATAAGCGGGGTAAAGACATCGCCTATCGACGAAGGCCCCGAGGAGCTTCATGTAGTCATACTCGATAACGGCCGCGTGGACATTCTTGCAAACGAACACCTGCGCGAGTCGCTCTATTGCATTCGCTGCGGCGCCTGTCTGAACACCTGTCCGGTTTATCAGAAGATCGGCGGCCATGCCTATGGATGGATCTATCCCGGACCTATCGGAGCCCTTCTGACCCCGCAACTGGTTGGACGCGAACGAGCGGAAAATCTTCCTTTCGCTTCGTCGTTGTGCGGCGCGTGTCGCGAGGTGTGCCCGATCAAGATCAACATTCCGGACATGCTGTTGCATCTGCGGCACGAGATCAAAGAAGACGCCGCCGCGAGAGTTCCCGCGCCGGCGCGCGCTTCTAACAGATTAGGCCGCCGCCTCGAAGCGCTCGGTGTAAAGGCCTGGCGAGCTGCGATGAAGACAAGACGTCGCTACGAACGTTCCGCGAGAATGGCGCGGCTTGCTCAGAGCGCACTGGGAAACGAATCAATGCTGTTTAACAGGTGGACGGCGACGCGCGATCTTCCGCCAATGGCGCCTCGCTCGTTCAGGGAAGAATGGGAATCTCGTATGCTCGGCACAAATAACTCAAAAGACAAAGAGGTCAAATGAATTCGGAACAAGTTCTCTCAGCGTTGAGGGCAGGCGGCCTGCACCCTGTTCGAGCGGAGACGGTTTCTCCCCTCGATGATATGCCTGATCTGGTGATGCGTGGAACGCTCGATGATTTCATCGGCGCGGTCAAGGCTTTGGAAGAAAAAGTGGTATTCGTCAACGTCCTGATTCTGGAAGAAACCAATTTCTTCTACCTTGTAGGATCAGACGGCGAGGAAGAGCCTGATCTTGACGAGATAGATCCGTCGACCGACATCATCGACCTCGCAGAGATCAGCGCGGACTTCAACGAGTATCGGAAATATCTCGGCTGCGAATACATGTTTATCCTGTCGGTTTATTTCAAGATTCATTCGCTGACGTATCATATCCCGGAAGACTGGTGGACCGAGTTTCAGTCTCTAAGAACCAGCATTGCGGAAGAGATTGAAGAACAAAGAGAGGGCCAGCGGGAGCGCGAACCCCGTGACAGAAAACGCGGGCGAAACGGCCGATCCGGCAAACAACGACCGAATTAAGATGGGTGTCAGGTGTCAGGCGCCGGGCGTCAGTCGCACAATAGACGCCAAGTGAAATTAGATGTTGAGCGCCGCGCGCCGGTGTCAGCGCTTAAGCGGAGATGAATGTCAGATGGCAACTGAAAAAGTCGAGAACACGGATGCTAAGGTCTCAAGATCAAGCAGCGCCGTTCCGCCTGCATCGGACCATTTGAACTCAGCGCTGATACCTGACACCCTGCGCCTGGAATCTACTCCGGCGCCTGACACCCGGCGCCCGACGCCCATGCTTTCGCGAATCCGAGCGGCGCTCGGTCGAGGCGACCACGAACCAAACCCCCTTGAGCGGCTGCCGAGAACCTATTCTGAGGCCTCTATAGATGATCGGATCAGTCTCTTCACAGCCGAACTGTGCAAGGTTGGCGGTAACGTAGAACCGCTCGTCGATCGACGGAGCGCTACGACTCAAATCGCTGAGATGTTGAAAGCCAGGGCGGCGACCGCCGTTGCGGTCAGTAACGGCGTCGAAAGCCTGCTCCCCAATGCGCGAGAGTATTTCGCGGGACAGGGATTTCAGGTGACACCCTCTCTTAGTGAGTTCCAGTTTGATTCTAGTTCGGGTGAAACTCCGGCCGAAGCATATAAGCGCACTCTTATTAACGTAGACGCCGGGGTGACCACGGCTGATTATGCAATCGCGGATACCGGCACTCTGGTGCTGGTTTCCGGAAGCGAGCAACATCGGCTCATTTCGCTCGTGCCGCCGCTCCACATCTGTCTGCTCAAACAGGATTCGATACTGCCTAACTTGGCCGAGCTAATTTATAGAGTGAACGACGGCCCCTATTCCAAAACACGTCCGCCTCTCGTGATGACCTTCATTACTGGACCGAGTCGAACAGCGGACATCGAGTTGACGCTGACAATAGGAGTTCATGGACCTCGCGAACTCCAGGTATTCATCTGTTCTCAATAGCTCGCTCTAACTCGAGAGAAGCTATTGGCGTGCTGATTCATGCGCGGCATACGGAGAGATCGATCAAAATGGCGCAGACAGAAAGCGATTGGAGAAGCCGCGGCGTGCGGATCGTACATGCCGGAGAGCTCGATTCAAATACGGCCCAGACGCCGGGAATGAATCGCGCTGCCGCGATCAATCACGCGATCGCCGGAGCAAGTAAGCTTTGGGCGGGAACCGTGAGCATTCGTCCGAACGCAAAGACCGGCGCTCATCACCACGGCGAGCTGGAAAGCGTCATTTATGTAGTCACGGGAAGGGCTCGGATGCGATGGGGTGAGAGGCTCGAGTTCGTGGCTGAAGCCGGTCCGGGCGATTTCATCTTCGTGCCGCCTTTTGTTCCTCATCAGGAAATCAACGCGAAATCCGACGAGCCTCTCGAATGCATAGTCGTTCGCAGCGGGCAGGAACCCGTCGTCGTCAATCTCGACATCGAATCGATCGAGCCGCCGGAAGAAGTGGTCTGGTCCGACTCCGGACATCCCGCTTATTGATCGAGAGGCACATCAACCAGCGGCAGATCCCAGTGCGCTATTAGAATTTCAAACCGGCGTTGTTCCTCGCGCCGATATGTTGCCTGATCGGGATAGAGCCGCTTTATGATTGCTTCCTCGCCGCTCGAATCAGAAGCCACAGCCGCGTTTTTGAAGACTATGGTTACTCGATAGTCCCATCGGCCTTCTTCGGTCGAATGGTAGCGGGGTTTGACCGCGCTCACCTTGAGAATACGCCCCGTCTCGATCTGCTTTTTAAGGACCGGCAGATGATTCTTTTTGAACAACTGGATGAACTCGTCCGCGTATCCCCATTTCGCTTTGTAATAATATTCGACTGCGAACGACTGATTGTCTGCCCGGTCCTGAGATTCGGCGGGTATAGAAACAGTTGAGAGCAGACAGCCAACAAGAACGGCCCTGAGGATAAAACTGTGGCTTTTATTCATTCTTTTTCTCTTCTCCGGACGATGCCGCACTCGGCAAAAAAAAGTTCGATAAACTGCCGTGCTTCAAAGAAACGCGCGGACAGATTCGTATTACTTGAATTCCAGTCCGCAGTGAAGGCACTTGTTTGGCTCACGCACCAGCAGGAACAATAAAGAAAAGCACAACACGAACAGAAAGCCGACCACGCTGCAAATGATGGCCCAAACCGGAATCCCGCCCTTAAGCACGCTTGTAGAACCACATCGTGGACACACAAGTTTGCCGTTGGCCGGCCGCGGAATCGCCTGCGGCAGGGGCGGAGGCGCTGAAGGAGGATAATAGGTCCCGAATGAATTCGCGTTCGAAGGTGGAACTGATGGAATGTATCCCGAGTCGGGCTCGGGCGGCGCCTCAGCCGCCAAGGTTAGCGGCGCCGAACAGTTTCTGCAGAAGTTCGAGCCGTCTCGGTTCTCGGCGAAGCACCTCGGACATTGCATAGTTTCGTATTCTCACAGGCTATGAGTAGGATTGCCAGAGGCGGTTGATCGCAAACTCAACTCGCTCGGTGGGCCTCTCCTCATCTGGAACCTCGAATCACGCTCGCAGATTAATCTCTGGTCCGGGCTAAGTCAACGCTCATCCGCTTTTATCCTTCTTTATCCGGCTTTATCCGGGGCTGCGTTGCGCGCTTCTTTTGACTCGGCTCGGGGGCTGTGTTAATTTCACGAGCCTGAGCAATCGATCGGAGGCCCTATGGACATTAGAGAGCGTGTTGTAAACGGGATCAGTGTGCTGGATATCTCAGGGAAGATAAGCCTGGGCGAAGGCGACTTGAAGATCAAGGATAGAATCAAGGACCTGCTCGCGGACGGTCAACGACGAATTCTCTTAAACCTTGCGGAAGTCAGCTACATAGATTCGGCCGGTCTCGGCTCGCTGATCAGCAGCTACGCAACCGTCAAGCGCGAGGGAGGCAGCTTAAAACTCGTCAATCTTACCAAACGAGTAAAAGATCTGCTGGCAATCACAAAATTGATTACAGTATTCGATACCTTCGAGGATGAGAACTCAGCAGTGTCGAGCTTTGAATAACCCACACGGAACGCCCGTGAATTGCTGAATGCCCTGATGGCTCATCTACTGCTGCTGAGATGATATGAGGGCTTTAACCCGCTCGATGCTTTGCTTGATCGCGGGGTCATTCGAACCGCTCGCCGCGCTTGCCTTTTCATAGATCCTAAGAGCCTGCTGGTACTGCTTATCGCTCTCATAGACGTAGGCCAACTCCGAGAGGGCCGGAATCGACTCCGGCAACATTTGAATCGTCATCTCCAGAGCTTCCATCGCCTTTCGCGATTGCCCGCTTCGCGAAAGCGCGATTCCATAATATAGCCAGGCTTGGCCGTCCGTCTGATTCGCTTTCGCTATCTTCTCCAGCGGTGAAACCGCCTTATCGAACTGGCGCGCCCCCATGCAGGCCCTGCCCAAAACATCCGCGCTTCTGAGGTCGTCTCTGAGCGCAACCAATCGCTCGCCCATTGTCACGGCCTCCAGCCATACCGGTTTCAAGTTGGTCTTACCCGCTTTGCGTAAGAGGCTGCTAGCAAGCAGCTCGATCGAAGCAATATCGTCAGGATTGGCTTTGACTGCCTCTCTCAACGATGCGGCGGCGCGATCGTCGTCCTCGCGCTTGAAGTACATCGCGCCCAGATAATATAGATCCGCGCTTGATTCTTTGCCCTGGTCGGCCGCGCGCGATGCAGCCGTCAACAACGGAGCGGTTTCGTCATATCGCTCGAGGTAGAAGTAAGAGCGGCCCAAAGCCCGGCGGGCGCTCGGATCGATTTCATGCTTGGCGCCCGCGGCAATCTCGATATAGCGGGACAGCGGCTTCAAGGCGGCGTCATACTCCTTCAATAAATAATGGGCAAACCCGATCGTATAAAAAGCGCCTTCGATATCCTGGGACGAAGGCGATTGAATTTGTAGAAGGTCGATTGCCCGGTTCAAAGGAAGCTCAACGCGATCGTATTGTTTGAGCTTGAATTGACAGAGCCCAATGTAATACCAGGCTCCCGCCGCGTCGGGACGTTCCCTTGCCAGATCCTGAAACTCGGCAAGCGCTCTGTCGTATTGGGCTTTCTTATAAAATGACACGCCGCGATCCCAGTCGGCCGCGCGAGCCGAGACCGCCAGCAGAATGACGGCGGCAATGGCAGCTATAATGCTTCGATTCATCACGCGAAATTATTGCATGACCTACTGGCGCTGTCGAAGATTACCGAGGTAGCTGATCGCTGTTGCACGCTTTCCCTCACTCCGGGGCGCCGGGCGGCCGCCATTTAGGCTTAAAGATCTGTCGCAAGTCGCGCTCAGGGGGCTGCGCCTTCTTCTCAGGTTCAGCCGGAATTGGATCCGCTACACGGGTCCGGCGGAAGTTGTATCGGATTAAGGCGCGAACGCCGATTTGTTTCCCATCTCGAGTCGCGGGCGTGAATTTGAGCTGCCTTATCGCTTGAACGGCGGCTTCATCCAGTCCGTAGCCGGCCCATTTAACAATTCGCACTTTGCCGATTGCGCCGTTTGACTGCAAAACGACTCTTGCTTCGACCGTGGCGCTGATATCCGCGCGATCGGCCTCTTCGGTGTAGACGGGCCGAACTCTGTTCGTGAATACGGGAGGGTCGAAGCCTTCCTCGCGAGGGGAGTTCGGCTCGGGTATATCTTCAACGGATTCGGCATCGCCGTCTTCCATGCCGGTCTGCTTCACGCCGGTTGTCCAGCGCATCAGGTCCTCAACATATCCCGGCACTCGGCGCTCGAGATCGGCCGTCGCCTGTTGTATGGCTGATTCGTCGTCGGCGGCTCTAAGGCTAATGAAATCGAATCGAACCAGCGAGCCTCGTCGAGCATCGACTATGAATATACCGATTAAGGCCTCGACGAACTGGCGCTCGGCGGCGCCGCTTCTAGGCACGAGCTCAGCTCTGCCGACGATGAAGAAATCGCATCCTATTGCCGCGCCCAGCCGCCTCGCATCCTCCAGGCTGAGGTTTATAGATCCATCGTAGCGCATCCCCTTGATCGCGGCGCCCGCCAGCGACGGCTCTATCATTGATATGCGTGTATCGTTCGTCAGGCGCTCAACTACTACTCGGCTGGCCAGAGTTGCGGCATTTCCCGTGAATCCAGCCAACGCAATGCGACCCGCGGGCGCGGATTGATTGCGCGTCGCACCAATCACAGGGCTGATTGTGGAAAGGAGACTCAGAAAGACGGCGGCCGCTCTCATCAGCGAAATCTTGCCGTTACCTGCCCAGGAACGCAAACATCGCGATAATCGGCAGCGCCATAAGGTAAGCAAGGTACAGATACGAGCGCTTGTTTCCGCAGGAAAAGAAAGAATGCCGCCGGCATATGACTTGAACTCCGCGCTACTTTGCGTTGCGGCGCACTGAATGAACTCGATGCTGCTTCTGTGTGTGTGCAATGATCCAATCGCCCATTGTCCGGAGCGCGATCGGAGCAATTGTCTCTTCTATGGTCGCGTATTCGGACGGCGAGCCGGTCGTACAGGTTTGAAAAAGATGATTCAGCCCGGGTAATGAAACCGTTTTGAAATCCTTGTTTCCGCCTTCCCTCAATGCTTTCGCTATTTCCGAGAGATCCTCCTTCGGAGGAACCTGAAGATCGCGCTCACCATTCAATGCAAGCACCGGGCATTTTACATGTCTGAGAGCTTCGCGGGGATCGTAAACCAGCAAGTAGCGGAACCAGGGCGAGAGAACGGTCTTCACCTGCGCATCCAGAGCCGCGGGATTGCTCATCACTTTTCGCTCAGACTCGGGAAACTGTTCTATAAGCTTTGAAACGCTCTCTTTCATCCGCGCTGCCGCGATCGCATTGTCCTTTTCTTCTTTAGCGACCGTGAACATCGCGTGTTGAATCTTTCGGTTTCGGGCGATCGCGTCGGCGGTTGCGCCGGATGCTTTTTCAATCAGCGCTCCCTGAAGATAAAGAATCTCTTCGCCCGTTAATCCGGTACCGGCCATCAATACTATGAACGCTACGTCTTTCGACTTTGAGGCCGCCAGCGGCGCGACTACTCCTCCCTCGCTATGGCCGATTAGGCCGATCAACTTTGGATTGATTTCTTTTCTGCTTTTCAGAAACCCGACGCCGGCCAGCACGTCACCCGCGAAATCCTCTTCCGTCGATTTGCTTATATCTCCGGTGGAGCCCCCCACGCCGCGATCATCAACTCGCAGCA
>QHVH01000038.1 GCA_003222245.1 Blastocatellia bacterium AA13
AAGAGGGGAGCAGACGGCAGAGGCATTCGTGCCGAACCCGTACGGGGAGAGCGAAGGAGAGCGGATGTACCGGAGCGGGGACGTAGTGAGATACCTGAGGAACGGAGAGATGGAGTTCCTCGGCCGGCGAGACAATCAGGTGAAGATTCGAGGCTACAGAATCGAGCTGAGAGAGATCGAAGCAGTCCTCAATAGCGTCTCCGGAGTAGAACAAACCAGGGTCATTGTGCGACGCGATGAGCGCGGCGACCGGCGCCTGGTTGCATATGCGGTCGCGGGGCGCCGCGACAACGGAGTCATCGACGAGCTGAAGGCCAGAATAAAAGAAACACTGCCGGACTATATGGCGCCGGGCTCCTACGTTCTCGTTGACGAGATTCCGCTGACGGCGAACGGCAAGGTTGATCTGTCGAAGCTGCCCGAACCTGACTCTTCTGAAAACGCCTCCGACAATGAAGCGGCTAAGACCCCCATTGAAGAAATGCTAACGGCGATCTGGATGGAGGTGCTCGGAATTCAAAATGTGAGCGCGGGAGCCGACTTCTTCGATCTAGGCGGGCACTCGCTGCTTGCGACGCAGGTGGTCTCGCGAGCGAGGAATCTCTTCAATATCGATCTCCCGCTGCGGACGATCTTCGAGACGCCGACGATTCGCGGCCTGGCGGGACGGATCGAAAGCGAAATCACGAGGAACAGCGGGGCTTCGGAACGTGGAGCAATCGGCCGAATCGATCGCGGAAGAGATTTGCCGCTGTCGCATGCACAATACCGATTGTGGTTTCTGGATCAACTCGAGCCGGGAAATTCATTCTACAACATCTATGCGGCCCTGAAGATTTCAGGTCCTCTGAATCAGCCCGCTCTGGGCGCGGCTATCACCGAAGTCGTGAGAAGGCACGAATCTTTGCGCACGTGCTTCGTCACAAAGAACGGTCAACCATTGCAGATTATCTCACCGCCCGCCGAGTTCGAGCTGACGTTGAACGACCTGAGTTATCTCGACGACGACGACCGAGATTCGGAAGCCCTGCGCATTGCAAGTGAAGAGTCGCGGCGCGGCTTCGATCTCAGCCGCGGGCCGCTTGTGCGAGCGCGCTTGCTGAAGCTCGCGTCCGACGAGAACGTGCTCGTGTATACCATGCATCACATCGTCAGCGACGGCTGGTCGATGGGCCTGCTTTTTGAAGAGACCGCCCGGATCTATGACGCGTTCCGTGCGGGCGCCTCGTCGCCGTTATCCGATCTTGAACTTCAGTACGCCGATTTCGCTCAGTGGCAGCGCGAATGGATGAATGGGCCCGGTTACGAAACTCAGATGTCGTATTGGCGGCGGCGATTGGGCGGCGCGCTGCCGATTCTGAGACTGCCGACCGACCGGCCGCGGCCGCCTGTCCAGACGTTCAACGGCCGATGTGATGTTGTTTCGCTGCGAGCCGATCTGTGCCTGGAACTGAAGGCATTCAGCCGCCGTCGGGAGTGCACGGTTTATATGGTGCTGCTCGCGGCATTCAAGGTTCTGCTGTACCGATACACGAAACAAGAGGACATCGTCGTCGGCGCGCCGATAGCGAATCGGAACCGCGCGGATATCGAAGGGCTTATCGGCTTCTTCGTCAACTCGCTGGTGATTCGAACCGACCTCTCGGGCGATCCGCTGTTCACCGAGCTGTTGAAACAGGTGCGGGAAGCTTCGCTCGGAGCCTACGCGCATCAGGATGTACCCTTCGAAAGATTGGTTGAAGAATTTGCCGGAGGACGCGACTTGAGCTACACGCCTCTATTTCAAGTTGCGTTCGGTATGTATAACCCGTCGGAAGTTCAGCAGCCTCTGACCGGACTTGTCGTGACTCCGATGACGGTCGAAACTACCGCGGGCAGGTACGATCTGACGCTGCACATCGCCGCGGGAAGAGATGAGATGGGAGCGGCATGGTACTACAACACGGATCTGTTCAACACGGAGACGATCAAGCAGATGCAGCAGGCGTTCGAGGATATTCTTCAAAGGATCGTCCAACAACCTGATAGCCGTTTGAGCGCGCTGGTGAGCGCGAACAATGTGGAGAAGCAGGAAGAAGAGCGCAGAATTCTCGAACGCCAGGAATCGAATCGAAAGAATCTCCGAACAATCAGGCGCACGGCTTACAAAGCCGCCCCGAAGCCGCCGGACTCCGACCCGACTCTAACGCCCAACTAAACACCGAGTCCTACGAGAAGGAATCCAAGAACATCAAGAAATCTCATGTTGGGAAGGGCTTAGCCCGCTAAGAGAATTTATGAGCCATGCAGTAGACAACGATGCTCCGCGCGGCCGCTTTGCCGGCGGCAAAAGAATGCCCGTCGCGCTTTCTTCGCGAGAACTGATCAAGACCGGATTTCTTGATTCAGCGGGAGACTTTCCGCTCGTGATTGAACCGGCATTCGCGAATGTAAATCTGGTCGATTGGGCGCGGAGCAATCGCGCCCTGATCGAATCCATGCTTCTTGAACACGGCGCGATTCTGTTTCGAGGATTCAACGTTAACTCAATTGGGCACTCAGCCGGGCACTCAAGCGAGCGCCCACTCGGGCGATTTGAAGAAGTTGCGAGAGCGATAACGCCGGACTTGTTGGACTACAGCGAGCGGGCGGCGCCCAGGGCCGAGGTCGGAAAGAACATCTACACGTCTACTGAATTTCCGGCTGATCAGCACATACCTTTGCACCACGAGATGTCCTATTCGCATAACTGGCCGACCAAGATATGGTTCTATTGCGCGCAGCCGGCAAGCCAACAGGGCGCTACGCCCATTGCCGACGATCGCAAAGTCTTCAAGCGCATCGACCCTTCCATAAAGAAGCTCTTCACGGAAAAAAGAGTTATGTATGTGCGAAATTATGGCGACGGTCTGGATCTCACGTGGCAAGACGTATTCCAGACATCCGAACGGGAAAAAGTTGAAGAGTATTGCCGCCGTTCCCACTGTGAGTTCGAGTGGAAGCCCGGAAACAGATTGCGCACCCGACAGGTTCGGCAGGCGGTCGCGGTTCATCCGAAACTCGGAGAGACCGTCTGGTTCAATCACGCGCATATGTTCCATATCTCGAACCTGGAGCCACACGTTCGCGAGTCACTGGTGGAGGCATTCGGGGAAGATGTGCCGCGAAACGCTTATTATGGAGACGGTTCATCGATCGAGACTTCGGTTCTTGACGAGATCAGAGGAATCTACAACGAAGAAGCCGTGATCTTCACCTGGCAGGAAGGCGACATAATGTTGCTCGATAACTTTCTCGCATCGCACGGACGCCAGCCTTTTATCGGACCAAGAAAGATTGTAGTGGCGATGGCCGAGATGTACACAAGCATCGGTCAGTAAATCTAAACCGACCCATCCGCAACAATAGAATCATTCAGAGCGGCCGTTTCGCGAACGTCCATACCCGGCGACGAATACAGAAAGCCGGAGCGTTCGGCGCGCTCGATTACAAGAGAGAGAACAAGCAATGGAACAAGAGAGTGAACTCTTTCAGCAGCAGCTCATAGGTTTCCGCACTTCTCCACAGCAAGAGCGGCTGTGGCTCCTGTATCAGGATTCGCCCGCATACCGCTCGCAGTGTGTCCTGCTGATAGAAGGGCGTTTGAATATTGCGGTACTGAAGCAGGCGCTGCAGCGACTCGTCGATCGCCACGAGATATTGCGGACCGCTTTCAGATTTCTGCCCGGCATGAGCGTGCCCTTGCAGGTGATAGCCGAGTCGGGCTCGGCTACGCTCGAGGAGCGTGACTTTCGCGCGCTTCCGAATAACGACCAGGAAGCGATGTTATCCGAAGTAATCCGGGAGGAGCGGCTGCGAAGCTTCGATTTCGAGGCGGGCCGGCTAATGCACGCAACCGTCATCCGTATGGCGGACGAACGCTGCTGCCTCTTGATCAGCTTATCGGCGATGTGCGCGGATGCCCGAAGCCTGACGAACTTTTCGCGAGAGATTGCTTCCGCATATAGCGGCTGCCTGAGCGGAAATGAAGAGGCGGCTTCCGCCGTGCAGTACGCGGATTTCTCCGAATGGCAGAACCAGCTTCTTGAGTCCGATGACAAGAATGAAGCGGCCCGATTGCCGCAACGTCTCTCGGCGACCCCGATAGAAATCAAGCTGCCGGAAGAGACCGACGCTCTTTCGGAAAACTACAGCCCCGTTGTCGTCGAGAAACTTCTGGAAGGCGATGTGGTTCTTCAGTCGCGAAAGCTGGCGGAAGCCGGCCAGACGAGCCTTGCTTCTATATTCCTGGCCTGCTGGGAGAGCCTGTTGTGGAGGGTTACCGGGCTGCCTGAGATCGAAGTGTCTACCGCGTTCGACGGCCGAAAGTATGAGGACCTCAATGAATCAATAGGTTTGTTCGCCAAACATGTTCCGATCCGGTGTCGCTTTGAAAGGGACTCCTCCTTTAGCGAAATTGTCGCGCGCATACGCGACGCCGTCGGCGAGGCCGATAGATGGCAGGAATACTTTTCAACTCGCGGCGGTGATGAGGACGAGGCCGAACGCGGGCGCGAGACCTTTCCGATAGGGTTCGAGCACCTTGAGTGGATAGCTCCAGTGGAATCGGCTGATCTGAGATTCACGCTGACTCAGATCCATAGCTGCACTGAACGATTCAAGATAAAGCTGATCGTGGTCGATGCCGCTGATGAGCTTCGGTTGCAGTTCCAGTATGACCCGTCCGCGTACAAAAAGGACGCGGTCGAGCGGCTCGCCGGTCTTTATCTCACGATGTCGGGCGGGGCCGTCACGGAACCCAAGCGACAAGTCTCGCGACTTGACCTGTTGACCCGCGAAGAACGGGCGGTGTTAGTCTCGGAGTGGAATCGCACCGACGCTTCTTATTCGAGCGCTCTCACCGTTCACCGCGCTTTTGAGGCGCGGGTCGATCGCGACCCGTTCAGGGTTGCCGTCGAGTGTGGAGATCAATGCCTCACGTATCAAGCGCTCGACCAGCGTTCCAATCAACTCGCCCGCTACCTTCGATCGCTTGGCGTTAATTCAGGAGACGTCGTAGGTCTTTGCGCGGAGCGCGGCATTGAGATGATTGTGGGCGTACTCGCCGCACTCAAGGCCGGGGCCGCCTATCTTCCGTTAGACCCGAGGTATCCCGCGAAGCGAATCTCGTTCATGCTTCGGGATTCCCGATCAACGGTGTTGATCACGCATGGCTACGCTCCGAATCTTGTTATCGATCAATCGATCAGGATCGTAGATCTCTTTGCCGCGGCGGCCGAAGTCTCAAAGCTCAGTTCGGAACGGCTTCACGAGGAGATCGATCCTGATTGCTTGGCCTATGTGATTTATACATCCGGCTCAACCGGAGATCCGAAAGGCGTAATGGCGCGGCATCGGTCGGTGATGAACCTTTCGGCGGCGTTGACCGGGGCCGTCTATTGCAATCACGCGAAGACGCTGCGAGTCGGTCTCAACGCGCCGTTGGCCTTTGATGCCTCGGTCAAGCAGCTCGTTCAATTGCTGAGCGGCCATACTCTGAATGTCATTTCGGAAGAAGTCAGGCTCGATGGAGATCTGCTCATCCGGCATTTGAATGACGCCGCCGTCGATGTTCTGGATTGCACGCCGTCTCAGTTGAATCTGTTGTTGGATATTGGACTCGAAGCGCGTTGCAAGCCTGAGATCTTATTGATAGGCGGCGAGCAGATAGGCGATGAGTTGTGGCGTAGGCTGTCTGCGAGCCCGGCCTTACGGGCCTACAATGTTTATGGCCCGACCGAATGCACGGTCGACACGACCGTTGCCGCGATCAAAGAAGACCGCGAAAGGCCGTCGATTGGGCGGCCCGTCGCAAACGCAAACGTCTATATATTGGATGAAGAGCTCGAGCCGGTTCCCGTAAGAATAGCCGGCGAGTTGTGCATCGGCGGAGCAGGACTTGCACATGGTTATCTTGGGCAAGCTGGTTTGACTGCGGAGCGATTCATCCCGAATCCGTTTGGCGAGGAACCTGGAGCGCGGCTCTACCGGAGCGGCGATTTAGTGAGCTATTCGCCCGCGGGCGAGGTTGAATTCATTGGGCGTATCGATAATCAGATCAAGCTTCGCGGATTTCGAATTGAGTTAGGCGAGATCGACGCGGAGCTGGCGAGCCACCCCGCGGTAAGAGAAGCGGTCGTGCTTGCTCGCGAGGACAATCCGGACGAGAAACGGCTGGTTGGATATGTCGTGCCGAAGCAGAGGTATGCCTCGAGCCTTGGAGGCAGGCCCCGTTATCGGCTGCCTAACGGAATGTCGATTATCCAGCACAACAGGATCGAAACCGATTACCTGTTCGAAGAGATATTTCAGGACAATATCTATTTCAGGTACGGGATCACTCTTCCCGCGAACGGCTGTGTGTTTGACGTCGGCGCCAACATCGGTCTGTTTACGTTGTTCGTGAACCAGTACTATCCCGATGCCGCGGTCTACGCATTTGAGCCCATTCAGCCGATCTTCGAAACGCTGCGCCTGAATCTCAGTCTATACGGCCGAAACGTAAAGCCGTTTGCGATCGGCCTCTCGGATGAGAACAAGAGCGACACGTTCTCCTACTATCCTCAGTATTCCGCGCGGTCGGGCATCGAGGCATACTCCGACGCTCAAAGCGAAGTCGATGTAATCCGAACGTTCATTCAAAACAAGGAAGAGAGCGGCGATGCCCAGGTAACAGGCCTGCTGGATATCGTAGACGAGTTGATAGCGGGCGTCTTCGTAAGCGAACGGCAGCAATGTACGCTGAGGCGGCTTTCGGATGTGATCGCGGAGAACAAGATCGACCACATAGACCTGTTGAAGGTGGACGTACAGCGGGCCGAGCTCGACGTCATAAACGGAATCGACGAAGAACACTGGTCAAAGATCGATCAGGTGGTAATGGAGGTTCACGACGCCGAAGGCGCCGCGACCTTCGGACGCACCGCCCATCTAAGAGGGCTGCTCGAGCGGCATGGCTTTAACGTCGTGATCGAACAAGACGCCGCGTTGAAGGGAACCGACCGGCACAATCTCTACGCATCCAGGCTGAAGCTCGACAGCAGTTTGACGGTCACACTCGGCCGGCGAGCGCTGGAGTCGGAACCGGAGGGGCGAGAATCGCGCGATCAACTTGCCAGCAATTTCGAAGCGCTTCAATCAGGCTTCGAGGACGGCATTGTCGAACTGAGTCAGAGCGAGCTGAAACAATTTCTCTCGGAACGTCTGCCCGAATCTGAGGCTCTCGGACAATTTCTTCGAGATCGGCGGACACTCGCTGCTTGCGACGCAGGTAGTCTCACGCGCCAGGGCCGCCTTCGGAGTCGAAGTTCCTCTCAGGCTTCTGTTCGAACATCCGACGGTTGAGGATTTCGCGCGCTTCATAGAAGCGGGATTGAGCGATGCCGCGGTCGATTCACCCATCAAGCCGGCGGTGAAACCGGACGGCCGGGCTCCGCTGTCGTTTGCTCAACAACGCCTCTGGTTCATCGATCAACTCGAGCCCGGCAACCCTTTTTACAACGTCTACTCCGCGGTTCGAGTGAGCGGCCGGCTCGATATCCAGGCGCTCGAAAAGACCTTCAGCGAAATCCTTAGAAGGCACGAAGTGCTGCGCACCAGCTTCGCGGTTGGAGAATACGGAGAGCCGGTGCAAGTCAGCAATCCGGCGCGGGAATTCAGGCTCGGCGCCGAAGACCTTGCTCATCTGGAAGAGACGGAGCGCGAGGCCCGCTTGAAATCTCTCGCTCGCGAAGAGGCGCTCACCCCGTTTGATCTGAAGTCGGCCCCCTTGCTTCGAGTGAAGCTTATTCGGGCGGCCGAGCTCGAACACGTCGTGCTTCTGACCATGCATCACATCGTCAGCGACGGGTGGTCGATGGGGATTCTCATACGAGAAGTCGCGGCTCTTTATGAAGCATTTTCAACCGAGGGGCTTTCTCCGCTTCCTGAGCTAGAGATCCAGTATTCCGACTTCGCGGTGTGGCAGCGAGAATGGTTGGGGGCCGGAGCGCTCGAGCGGCAGTTATCGTATTGGAAGCAGCAACTGGCCGGCGCGCCGCCGCTCCTCGAGTTGCCGACCGACCGGCCAAGACCGGCGGTTCAAAGTCATAACGGAGACATTCATTCATTCGCGCTCTCGACGGAGCTGACACAGCGAGTTAAGGAGTTATGCCGGAAGGAAACCACTACTCTGTTTATGGCTCTGATGGCCGCTTTCAAGGTGCTTCTCTCGCGCTACGCGGGTCAGACCGACATAAGCCTTGGGGCGCCGATTGCAAACCGCAACAGGATTGAAATCGAACCGCTCATAGGTTTCTTCGTCAACACACTTGTTCTTCGCACTCGGTTGGAAGGCGATCCTACGTTTCGCGAGTTGTTGTCGGGAATTCGCGAGACAACTCTGAAGGCTTACGCGAATCAGGACGTGCCGTTCGAGAAAGTCGTCGAAGAGCTGCAGCCTGAGCGAACGATGAGCCACACGCCTCTATTCCAGGTGAACTTCGTGTTGCAGAACGTTCCGGTTGGAACGCTCGAGCTGCCCGGCCTGCGGTTGAGCATGTTGGAAATAGAAACTGGAACGGCCAAGTTCGACTTATTGCTCGCCGCTGAAGACTCGGACGGAAGGCTAAAAGCCGGAATTGTCTATAACAGCGATCTGTTTGACCGCAACACCATTCAACGAATGGGAGAGCATTTCGAGCGCTTGCTTGAAAGCATCACCGCCGATCCTGATCGCCGCATAAGCCAGTTGCGGCTGCTAAGCAAGACCGAAGCCGACAGGCTTGTCATTGAGTGGAACGACACCGCGGCCGAATATCCTTCCAATGAATGCATTCACATCCTCTTTGAAAAACAAGCATTGAGAGCCCCGGAGCGGACGGCGGTTGAATTCAACGGCGTTTCGCTGAGCTACCGCGATCTTGATCGTCGCGCCGATCAGTTGGCCGGTTATCTTCAGTCGCTCGGAGTAAGCACCGGCGACCGAGTCGCTCTGGTGCTCGAACACTCCATTGACGCGGTGGTCGCGATCCTCGGTGTTCTCAAGGCAGGAGCGGCTTATGTTCCGATCGATCCGGATCACCCCAAAGTGCGAATGGCTCATATCCTCAGTGATGCAGGCGTTCGCGTACTGCTCACTCAGAAGAATCTCGCTGAGAGGCTCCCGTCGAGCGAATCGATTCACTTCGTGTATCCAGGCGAAGACGGCGATGAGTTAAATCAATACCGCGCGCCGGAGTCCAGCTCGGCTCCGACTTCCGACGATCTTGCTTATGTCATATACACATCAGGCTCGACCGGCATACCCAAGGGCGTCAGGATCCAGCATCGCGCACTGGTCAATTACGTGTGGTGGGCGAGGAGGATGTACGTTGACGAAGGCAAGACGCAGGACTTCGCGCTCTATTCATCGCTCGCGTTTGACCTGACGGTTACGTCGATATTTGTTCCGCTTATCAGCGGAAACCGCATTGTGGTTTACAGGTCTGACGAGAAGGCCGTCCTTCTTGAAGAGATCATGGAGGACAACCGGGTTCAAATCGTCAAGGTGACGCCCAGCCATCTCAAGCTCATCAGGGAACGAAACAATCGAGACAGCCGGGTCGAGAGACTGATCGTAGGCGGAGAGGCGCTCGAAACCGGTCTTGCGAGGGAAGTACACGAGAGCTTCGGAGGCGCCGTCGAGATCATTAATGAATACGGCCCCACGGAAGCAACGGTGGGATGCATGTACTACCGGTTTGATCCGGTCTCTGATGTTCGCGCTTTCATACCGATCGGAAGGCCGGCCGCGAATGCACGGATCTACGTTTTCGACGAGGCGCTTTCGCCGACCGCTGAGAATGTAGCGGGTGAAATCTACATCGCGGGCGCGGGACTTGCCGAAGGCTATTTGAACAAGGACGAGCTTACGGCCGAACGTTTCGTGAAGAATCCATTCCTTCCCGGCGAGCTGATGTACAAGACCGGCGATGTGGGCCGAATGCTGTCGTCGGGCGAGCTTGAATATCTTGGCCGCAAAGACGAACAGGTGAAGTTCCACGGCTATCGCATCGAGCTCAACGAAATCAAGATCGCTCTTAACGAGCACAAGGACGTCAGAGACTGCGTCGTGCTTCTTAGAAAAGATCAGGGAGGCAACCAGTGTCTGGTCGCATACTATGTCTCCCGCCAGGCGATAGACGACAAAGACCTGAGGAACTGGCTCAGTGAACGCATCATATCCGAGACGATTCCCAACATCTTTGTTCATCTCCGCAAACTGCCTCTGACCTTGAACGGCAAGGTGAACGTCGACGCCCTTCCTCGGATTGGAGACGTTCGAGAAGCGGGGCCTCGCCGATACGTGGCGGCGCGCACCGGCGTAGAAGAAGGACTGCTCGCGATCTGGCAGGAGGTCCTCGGGATCAAATCGCTTGGAGTGCAGGACAACTTCTTCGAGCTTGGGGGCCACTCGCTGCTTGCGACGCAGGTGATCTCGAGAATCAGAAGCGTATATGGAATGGATATCAGCTTGAGAGAGCTGTTCCAGGAACCCACCGTAGCCGGGTTCGCGCGGCGGATCGAATTGGCCCTGAGAGCCGGCGCGGGGATCGAAGCGCCTCCTGTACGACCGGTAGGTAGGGACCAGGACATACCGTTATCTTATGCCCAGGAGCGGCTCTGGTTCATCGATCAGCTCGAACCCGACAACTCCTTCTATAATGTTTGGGCAGCCATCAGACTGATGGGCGAGCTCAATCTATCCGCGCTCGAACGCAGCTTTAACGAAATCATTCGGCGGCACGAGAGCTTGAGGACCACATTCGCTACCGTTGGCAATAAGCCGGTTCAGATCGTACGTGAATCTCAATCGATCGCCCTGACGATTCACGATCTCAGCGAAATGCCGGAAGCGATGCGAGAAGAGTCGGCGCTCGACTTGATCAAGAGCGACATCGTTAAGCCGTTCTCGTTGACGGAAGGACCTTTGCTCAGGGTTCTATTGATCCGGCTCGCGCCTGAAACACACATTGCCGAAATCAACATGCACCACATCGTCAGCGACGCGTGGTCGCTTGGCGTATTCATCCGGGAGCTTACCGCGCTATATGAGGCCTACAGCGCCGACCTTCCGTCTCCCTTGCCGGAGATCGAGATCCAGTATCCGGACTTTGCGGCCTGGCAGCGCAATTGGCTCGACGGCGAAGAGCTCGGGAAGCAGATGAGCTACTGGACGGATCAACTGGCCGGGTTGCCTGCATTGCTCGAGCTGCCGACCGATCGGCCTCGGCCCGCAATCCAGACCCACGCAGGCTCGATGCATGAATTCATACTGAGCGAGGAGTTGACTGCCGGCGTCAAGCGGACAGCGCGCAAAGGCGGTGCGACGCTGTTTATGACGTTGACGGCTGCGTTCAACGTGCTCCTCTCGCGCTACTCGGGTCAGCGGGAAATTGCAATCGGCGCGGACGTGGCTAACAGGAATCGACGCGAAATCGAGAACCTCATCGGTTTCTTCGTGAATATGCTTGTAATACGGACGGATCTAAATGGTTCTCCGACGTTCAGCGAATTGCTCAGTCGAGTGCGCGAGGTGACGTTGAGCGCATACGGCCATCAGGATGTTCCATTCGAGAAACTCGTAGCGGCTATTCAGCCTGAGCGCGCGATGAGTCACACGCCGCTGTTTCAGGTCGTGTTCGATCTTCAGAACACGCCGCGCGAGCCGCTTAAGCTGCCCGGTTTGAGCTTTGAATGGGTAGACATTCGCGGCTGCTCGGCCAAGTTTGACGTCGTGTTGAATATGATGGAAGCCGGCAACCAATTGGGAGGCGCGTTCATTTACAACACCGACTTATTCGAAGCAAAGACGATCGAGCGGATGGGGAGGCGCTTCGAGAGATTGCTTGAAAGCGTGGTCGAGAATTCCGAATGCGCGATAGACGAATTGCGGATGCTGACCGCCTCGGAACGCGACGAGATCGTTGTTGATTGGAACGCCGCCGAAGCCGAATTCCCTCGACAGAAATGCATTCACGAGTTGATCGAGGAGCAGGCGGAAAAGACCCCGAAAGCGGTTGCGGTTGAGTACGACGGAGAGACCATCAGCTACGCGGAGCTTCAAACGCTATCCGATCGAATAGCCAGAAAGCTCGAAGAACTGGGAGCAAGTAATGGTGAGCGAGTTGGTCTGTATCTTGAACACTCGATATGGACGGCAGCGGCGATACTCGGAGTGCTGAAGTCCGGGAGCGCGTATGTACCCATCGACGTCAATCACCCCGCAAAACGACGCGAATATATAGTCGGCGACGCCGAGATCAAGGTGATGCTCACGGAGAGCAGACACAAGGAGACAGTCAGCGGAGTCAGAACAGTAGCGGTTGATGAAGAATGGTCAGAGCTTCGAAACGGGCTACACCGGACCGAAGAGAGATATCAGAGCAAAGCCCAGCCGAGCGACGTTGCCTACGTGATCTACACGTCGGGATCGACGGGCGAGCCGAAGGGTGTAGAGATTCAGCATCGAGCGCTGGTCAACTACGTATGGTGGGCCGCGAAGATGTACGTAGATGAGGGAACGAAGCAGGACTTCGCGCTCTACTCGTCGCTGGCATTCGACCTGACGGTGACATCTATCTACACGCCGCTGTTAACCGGAAACCGAATCGTGGTGTACAGAGGCCGAGGAGCGGAAGTAATCCAGAAGATACTCGAAGATGATCGAGTAGAAGTGCTGAAGCTGACGCCGTCCCATCTGCGAGTGATAAAGGAGCGAAGAAACGAAGGCAGCCGGATCAAGCGGCTGATAGTAGGAGGAGAGGCGTTAGAGACGAAGCTTGCGCGAGAAGTATATGAATCGTTTGGAAGAGAAGTAGAGATCATCAATGAATACGGGCCTACGGAAGCAACGGTCGGATGCATGATCTATCGCTACCGGGCTGAAGAAGACAAGCGAGCCTATGTGCCGATAGGAAGGCCGGCGGCCAACATGAAGATCTACGTGTTGGACGAGAGGCAAGAGGCGGTAGCGGAGAACGTGACCGGAGAGATCTACATCTCCGGAGAAGGTCTGGCCAAAGGCTACCTGAATCGAGAGGAGCTTACGGACGAGCGATTCATAGAGCATGCATTCGTGCCTGGAGAGCGGATGTACCGGACCGGAGACCTCGGGCGGATGCTGGCGAGCGGAGAAGTTGAGTATATCGGAAGAAGCGACGAGCAGATCAAGTATCACGGATATCGGGTGGAGATAAACGAGATTCGATCGAAGCTCAACGAGCACGGCGAAGTAAGAGACAGCGTGGTGCAGGTGAAGAGGGATGAGAAAGGGCGAGAGTTTCTTGTGGCGTACTACGCGGCGCGGCAGGAGATAGAAGATCGGGAACTGAGAGAGTGGATGAGAGAGCGAGTGATAGAAGAGACGATTCCGAACATCTTCATGCACCTGAGGAAGCTGCCGCTGACGATAAACGGGAAGGTGAATGTGGAAGCGCTGCCGAAGATCGAGGGGAGGGGAGAGGGGAAGCTAAGAAAGAACGAGAGGGCGAGGACGGCGGTAGAAGAAGGGTTGGCGGCGATATGGGAAGACGTGCTTGGAGCAAAGTCGATCGGAATACACAGCAACTTCTTCGAGCTGGGCGGCCATTCACTGCTCGCGACCCAGGTTGTATCTCGCGTTCGATCCGTATTCGGTTTGGACATGAGCCTGCGCGCACTGTTCGAGCATCCGACGCTGGTGGAGTTCGCAAGAGAGGTTGAGTCGGCCGTTTTGAAGGGCGCCGGTCTTCAGCTTCCACCACTGATACGGATTGCAAGAGAGGGCAATCTGCGTCTCTCCTTCGCGCAGCAGAGGCTGTGGTTCATAGACCAGTTAGAGCCCGGCAACCCGTTTTACAACGTCTACGCGGCGGTCAGAGTGGAGGGCAACCTCAATAAGGAGGTACTGGGAAGGACTCTATCCGAGATCGTCAGGCGCCACGAAGTATTACGGACGGTCTTTGTCACTACGGAAGGCGAGCCTGCTCAGGTGATACTGCCGCCGGAGCCGATGGACGTTCCGGAGACGCATATCAGCGGCGCGACGGTCGAAGAGATCGACTCGGAAATAGTTCGCCTGGCCGGGGAGGAAGCTTCGCGTCCGTTCAGTCTAACAACTGGTCCCTTGCTCAGAGTATTGCTGATCAGGCTCAAGGAAGAAGAGCAAGTTGTGGTGTTGAGCATGCATCACATCGTCAGCGATGGATGGTCGATGGGCGTGTTGGTGAGAGAAGTAGCCGTTCTCTATGAAGCCTTCTCACGAGGGAATGAGTCCCCGTTGAACGAATTGCCGATACAGTACGCGGACTTCGCCTCGTGGCAGCGCGACTGGCTCGACGGCGAAGCGCTCGAGACGCAGCTCTCGTTCTGGAGAGAGCAACTGGAGGGCGCTACATCGGTCACTAACCTGCCGCTGGATCGGCCTCGGCCTCCGGTCCAAAGCTCTCGCGGCGCAGTCTCGCTGTTCCAGCTTTCGCCGGATCTCAGTCACGATCTCAAGCAGTTGAGCCACGGCGAGACGGTCACTCTGTTTATGACGCTGCTTGGCGCGCTTCACGTCCTGCTCTATCACTACACCAGACAGCGCGACATATCGGTGGGAACGCCGATCGCCGGGCGCAATCGATCCGAGACGGAAGCGCTCATCGGATTCTTTGTGAACACGCTGGTGATGCGAGCTCGGGTGGAGCCCGCGATGACGTTCCGACAGGTGCTGCAACAAATCAGAGAGGTCGCCCTGAGCGCGTATGCGCATCAGGACGTGCCGTTTGAAAAGATCGTAGAAGAGCTGCAACCAGCGCGCAGCATGAGCCATTCACCGCTCTTCCAGGTGATATTCATGCTCCAGAACTCGGCCGTGGACGTGCTGGAGGCGCCTGGACTCAAGCTCAGCCCGGTAAGAATCGACAACTACACCTCCAAGTTTGACCTTACGCTGTCGATGTCCGAACAAGGCGGCCTGCTTGGCGGCGGGCTAGTCTTCAATCCGGACATCTTCGATGAGGCTACCGCGACGCGAATGATGTCGCACTTCCAGACGCTGCTGGAAGGAATTGTTTCGAAGCCCGATCTTCAAATCTCGGAATTGCCGCTCCTGCGGGATCCGGAGCTCGCGCAGCTTCTCTTTGAGTCGAACAACGCGCCGATGGATACAGGCGACGGGCCATTCCTCCATCAATTGTTCACGTCGCAAGCCCGCTCGACTCCGGACGCCATCGCGGTGATATGCGAATACGAGCAGATCAGCTACCTCGAATTGAACCAGCGTGCGAATCAGATGGGCCGCTATCTGATGGCCATGGGAGTTGGGCCGGAGACAACAGTCGGCGTCTGCCTGGAGCGCCGCTGCGAATTGATCGCGGCGCTGCTTGGAATACTCAAAGCGGGCGGAGCATATCTGCCTCTCGATCCGGAATACCCGGTGGAACGGCTCTCGTTCATGCTCGAGGATAGCCATGTTGCGATCATCGTCACGCAGGAGAGCCTCTCCGATTCGCTGCCGTCTGTCTGGATTCCGATGGTCGACGTGGATCAAGAACGAAGCGAGATCGATCGGTGCGGCAGGATGGAGCTTGAGGTCGCTCAGTGCGCCGACAATGCGGCTTACATCATCTACACCTCCGGATCGACCGGTCAACCCAAGGGGGTGATCGTCCTTCATCGAGGGTTGAGCAACTATCTTCGATGGGCCGCGCCGCAATACAACGTGACCGCCGGCAGCGAATGCCCGGTGAACTCGCCTCTTGGATTCGACCTGACCGTCACGAGTATGTTCACGCCGTTGATCAGCGGCGGGCGCGTGGTCTTGCGGAAGGGATTGAGCGATCTTGAAACCCTCGAGCAACTTTTCGATCGAGGCGAGCAGTATGCCCTGATCAAGGCCACTCCAAGCCATCTTCAGGTATTGAGAAGCCTGCAAAAGAACAAGCCGGAGTCCGGCGGCGTTGGAAGCCTGATCATCGGGGGGGAAGCGCTGAGATATGAGGACGTGGAGTTTTGGCGAAGCGAGCGCCCCTCAACAAGACTGATGAATGAGTACGGCCCGACCGAGACGGTCGTCGGCTGCTGTGTCTTCGAAGTGAGAAAAGAAGATGGACGCGCGGGCGCGGTTCCAATCGGACGCGCGATAAAGAACAGCCGCATGTATTTGCTCGGCGACAACTCGGCCGTTACGCCGCCTGGAGCGGCCGGTGAAATTCACATCGGAGGAGCAGGAGTCGCGCGCGGATATCAAAGGCAGCCGGCGCTGACCGCCGAGAAGTTTGTGCCCAATCCATTCGGGATCGAGGCGGGAGAGAGAGTTTATCGAACAGGAGATCTGGCGAAGCTGCGCTCCGACGGGAATCTTGAATTCATCGGACGAACAGATCACCAGGTGAAAGTGAGAGGATACAGGATCGAGCTTGGCGAGATCGAAGCGGCGCTCATGCAGAACTCGGCCGTGAGAGAAGCGGTGGTCATAGTCCGGAAAGACGACACGGTCGAACGGCTCGCCGCATACCTCGTCTCCGACAGGAATCCGGCTCCAGGAGCCAATGAGCTGCGCGGATACCTTCAAGGCAAGCTGCCCGAATACATGATTCCATCGGTATTCGTATGGCTCGATCAAATGCCGCTCACCAGGAACGGAAAGATCGACAAGCTTGCATTGCCGCGGCCAAAAGAAGCGGGAGTGCAAGCCTCCGATGCCTATAAGACTTCGGCCACGCCCATTGAGGAGATGTTGTGCGTGATCTGGGCCGAGCTGCTTGATCTTGAACATGTCGGCGTGAAAGACAACTTCTTCGAGTTGGGAGGCCACTCGTTGGTCGCGACTCAGGCAGTCTCGCGAATACGAGACGCGTTCCGCGTTGAGATCGCGCTCAGAACGATGTTCGAGTATCCGACCGTGGAGGATCTCGCTCGAGTGATAGAGGACGGAATGAGAGCAGCCGAGGGAATGACTGTTCCTCCGATCGAGCGAGTCGATCGCAATAGACTCCTGCCTCTGTCGTTCGCGCAGCAGCGCCTGTGGTTCATAGATCAACTCGAGCCTGGAGATCCCTTCTACAACATGCCGGCGGCCGTTCGTCTTGAAGGCCCGCTGAATGTAGAAGTCCTCACGAGAAGCTTGACCGAGCTCCTCCGCAGGCACGACGTCTTGAGAACTACTTTTTCGATGGTTGATGGTGATCCCGTACAGGTGATCGCGCCGCCTGAACCCGTCAATCTGGTAATCGAAGATCTCTCGGGTTCTCCTGAATCGACTCGCGAAGAAGAAGCCCTCGCGCTGTTGAGGGTCGAATGGCAGCGGCCCTTTGATTTGAGCGCCGGCCCCGTAGTTCGCCCGTTGCTCATCAAGCTCTCCGACCTGGAGCACATAGTCCAACTGGACATGCACCACATCGTCGGCGACTTGTGGTCGCTGGGCGTTCTTATCGGCGAAGTAGCGGTTCTCTATGAAGCGTTCATTGAGGACCAGCCGTCGCCTCTGCCCGAGCTTGCCATTCAATACGCCGACTACGCCGTCTGGCAGCGGGAGTGGTTACAGGGCAGCGTGCTGGAGAATCAAATCGGCTATTGGAGAGAACAACTGAACGGCGCGCCGGCCGTGCTCTCGCTGCCTACGGACAGACCTCGACCCGAAGTGCAGGGCTCGCGAGGAGCGGTATCGTACTTCCAGATTCCCGAGCCGCTGAGCGACGAGATCAGGAAGCTGGGCAGAAGCGAATCGGTGACCTCGTTCATGACTCTACTGGCCGCGTTTCAAACCCTGCTCTACAGGTACACCGGCCAGCGAGATATTCCGGTGGGTACGCCGATAGCCGGACGCAATCGGCGGGAGACCGAAGGATTGGTCGGCTTCTTTGTAAACACATTGGTGATGCGCGGCCGAATCGAGTCCGGCGTCACCTTCAGGCAGTTCCTCAGGCAGGTTCGCGAGGCGGCGCTGGGCGCATACGCCCACCAGGATGTTCCGTTCGAAAAACTTGTCGAGGAGCTGCTTCCGGATCGGAGTATGAGCCACACCCCGCTGTTTCAAGTGATGTTCGCTTTGCAGAACGCGCCTCCCGCGAAGCTGCGTGTTCCCGAACTTAGCCTGTCGGCCCTGCCGATCGATACCGGAACCACCAAGTTCGATCTGACGCTCACGATGTCCGATCGAGGCGGCTCGATCGGTGGAGGATTTACCTACAACGCGGATCTTTTCGATGCCGCTACCATAACCCAGATGCAGAACCACTTCATCAGACTACTCGACAGCATGGCAATGGATCCCGATGGCAATATCGACGAGTTTTCGATGTTGTCCGACGAAGAGAACGCGCTGGTTGATGCGGCTGTTGAAATCGACGAACTGGACGCGAGCTTTTCTATTTAACCTGACCGGCAAGGCCAGAGGCCTGCCAATCAAAACATTCTACTTGACCGATCCGGACACCGGTGCGCGGATTAAACTCGGCGCCAGGCTTCTGTCCGAGCAAGAGAAAAGGAGTCGACCATGAGCGCTTGTAATGAAACGAATGAACTGCACACGCTGAGCCTGCGAAAGAGGGCCGTACCGGACCCCAATAAGCTCGATTGCGTCATCATTGGCTACAACGAAGTTCCGTTTGACCGATACGAGAACTTCCTGCGGGCCTATGGCGAAGAGAGTGAGGCCTATCGCGATTTGAAGTTCAGCTTCGTCAACGTAGGCGGACAGAAGATGGACTATTTCGGACTCTTGAACCGTACGCTCGATCAGGCACATCCCAATGGAAACGGTCACGGATCCGCGCCTCTGAAATCGGGCGACATTCCGAACCTTGCCGCGGTCTATCTGACCAATTTCTTGAGGAACCGCGGGCACCATGCGAGCTATATCAATCTGTTCCAATATGAGAAAGATAGATTGATCGAGTATCTCTCGATGGACCCGCTTTGCGTCGCAATAACGACGACATTCTATGTTGTGAACTTGCCGGTGATCGAAATGGTCGAGTTCATACGCAAGCACAACAGCAAGGTGAAGATCGTAGTCGGCGGACCGCTCATCTCGAATCACGTACGAAACTTCGAAGGCGAGTCGCTGCGGGCGGCTCTGGACGACATCGGGGCCGACTTCTATGTCGTGGACGGACAGGGTGAGGGCACTCTTGTCGACATCGTCGAGTGCCTGAAACAAAAAGGCTCCATCGTCAAGGTTCCCAACCTGATCTATTTCAGCGGCTCGGAGCTGGTGCGTACTCGAGCCGTGCCCGAGAACAGCTCGCTTGATGAAAACGCGATCGACTGGCGTGCGTTTCCCGATCGAGACCTGGGCCCGACCATCCAGACGCGAACCGCTCGGAGCTGCGCGTTCAAATGCTCCTTTTGCAACTATCCGACGCGGGCTGGAGCGCTGACGGTGACCAGCCTCGACGTGCTGGAACATGAGCTGGACACGATCCTGGAGCTCGGAACCGTTAAGAACCTCGTGTTCATCGACGACACCTTCAACGTTCCGTTCCCGCGCTTCAAGAATATCTGCCGGATGATGATCAAGAAGAAGTATCCGTTCAACTGGTTTTCATATTTTCGCTGCAGCAACTCGGACGAAGAGGCGATCGAGCTGATGGCCGAAAGCGGCTGTAAGGGCGTATTCCTGGGCATTGAATCCGGCTCGCCGCGAATTCTCGAAAACATGAACAAGGCGGCCACGATCGAGAAGTATGCGACCGGCATCGATCTGCTCCGCCGCAATGGCATCATGACCTTCGGGTCTTTCATTCTGGGCTTTCCCGGAGAGACCGCTGAAACGGTTCAAGAGACGCGCGACTTCATCCACGCCACCAAGCCCGACTACTATCGCTGCCAGATGTGGTATTGCGAGCCCGGCACCCCGATTCAAAATTTCCGGGAGAAGTACGACATCAAGGGCGAGGGCTTCGTCTGGAGCCACGCGACTATGGACAGCCTGGAAGCGATGGATCACATAGATCGGCTCTTCCTCTCCACAACCGATTCTCTCTGGCTTCCGCAGTGGTCGTTTGATTTCTGGACGGTTCCTTATCTGATCGGAAAAGGAATATCGCTGGACCGCTTCAAAGAATTCATGACCCAGGCGAACCGGCTGCTGGCGCTCGAAATCGCCTCGGTCGACGAGCGCGAGAAGATCACTCTTCAACGCGACTACTTCGACAAGATGGTCGCATCGGTACAGAGCTGGAACTAGCGAGGCTGGAGGAGACGCGATGAAATCGAATCTGAGGTTTCTGGGCGAATTGCTCGAGGCCGAGCACTCGTACTGGTCGAAAAAATTCGGAGGCCGCCCCGAAGCTGTTCGCCTCCCAGGCGACTTCAAGAGGACCGGCGAGCGCGGCAAGACCAGGGCGGCAGTCGAGTTCGAGCTTCGAGATGAGACGAAGGCGCTTCTCAATACAATTTGCGGCGGCAAGGACTCGCTTATCTTTACGGCGCTCGTCACCGGGATGAAAGTATTTCTCTATCGTCTCCGCGGCGAAGCGGACATCATTGTCGGAACCGGCATACACAAGAAATTCAGCGACGTCGGTTCCTTGAATCGGATCCTGGCCTTGCGGGATACGGTGAAGCCCGAGATGAGATCGCTCGACTTGCTGCAACAGGTCAAGAGCACCGTAAGCGAAGCATACCGCAATCAGAAATATCCCTTCGAAAGGGTTGAAGAGTTGAGCGGCGCCCGAGCCGAGGGGAGCCGGTTGTTTGAAATCGTCGTTGGATTGGACAGCGTCAACGACTCCGACGAGCTGCTCGGGATCGAAGCGGAGACGACCTTTTTCTTCAGCGGCGCGGGCGCACTCGATTCTCGAATGAAGGTTCGGGTTGAGTACGACGCGGGCGTCTACAAGAAAGGGACGATCGCAAGATATGTCGAGCAATTCGAATCGATTCTGTCTTCGAGCGCGCGAATTGTCTTGCTCACTATTTGCGAGAGCTATCGGTCGGTCCTGATTCAACCGTCGGGATGCAGGTCGATGGGAGCCTCGAAATGGTGATCGGGGTGCTGGGCGTGCTTAAAGCCGGCGGAGGTTACTTGCCGCTCGACTCGGTCTATCCCCGTGAACGATTGACCTACATGGCTGAGGATGCGAACGCCCGCGTCATTCTTACGGAAGAGCAATACAGATCTGAATGGGCGGGCGGCGAGCTCCGAGTGGTGACGATGGATGGAGACTGGAACGAGATTGCGGCGAGAGATTCATCCAACCCCGTCAACGAAACCGATCCCGACAATATTGCTTATGTGATCTACACGTCCGGCTCGACCGGCAGGCCAAAGGGCATCGCGATGCCGCACCGGCCCCTGGTCAACTTGCTGGAATGGCACAACGCTTCTCTCTCGACCGAGGCTCGCACGCTTCAATTCGCGCCTTTGAGTTTTGACGCGAGTTTCCATGAAATATTTTCGGCGTGGACTTCAGGCGGAACATTGTATCCGATTCCGAACGCGGTGCGCTTTGACACGATTATGCTTGGCAGCCTTCTGGTTGAAGAAAGAATTCAGAAGATTACGCTCCCTGTAGTAATGCTTCAGCAGCTCGCGGAAGAGGCATGGGGAAAGGCGCAGTCTCTCGCGGATCTCGTCGTGGTCATCACTACCGGCGAGCAACTGCTCATAACGGCCCCGATTCTGAATCTCTTCCAGTCGATGAGTTGGAGCTCGCTGCACAATCACTACGGCCCTTCCGAGACTCACGTCGTCACCTCGTTTGTATTGCCGCGAGAAGCGGTGCAGGACTGGCCCTCATATTCTCCGATAGGGAAGCCGATCTGGAATACCTCGATGTACATTCTCGATCAGAACTTTTGCGTGATGCCGTTCGGCATTCCCGCTGAGTTGTACATAGGAGGCGACAGTCTTGCTCGCGGCTACCTGGGCCGCCCGTCGCTTACCGCCGAGAGATTCACTCCGAATCCGCTTTCGCTAAGCGCGGGTGAAAGGCTGTACCGCACGGGAGACCTGGCCCGCTATCTGGACGGCGGCGATCTCGAGTTGCTCGGCCGCATGGATCATCAAACAAAGATTCGCGGATTCCGGGTCGAGCCGGGCGAAATCGAAGCGGTAATTGCCGAGCATCCCGCGGTAAAAGCGGCCGTCGTCCTTGTGCGCGACATACAGGGAGAGAACCGCTTGATTGCTTATGTCACGCCCGAGAACACCAACAACCTGACCGCCGCCGATCTGAATCAATTCGCGAAGCAGCGACTGCCCGAATACATGCTGCCCTGGCGAATAGTGGTGATGGATGAGATGCCGCTGAACCAGAACGGAAAGATAGACCGCAAGCGGCTGCCCGACGCCGAGTGGAGCAGGGAGGCGATTGAAGACCTTTATCTTGCGCCGGCGACCGCGGCCGAGAAAGTAGTGGCGGGAATCTGGAGCCGCGTTCTCGACGTGGAAGAGATAGGAATCCGCGACAACTTCTTCCGTCTGGGCGGCCATTCGATGATGGCGACGCGATTGATGTTTCGAATACGCGAAGCGTTTGGAATCGAGATTCCTCTGCGAGTCTTGTTCGCCGAGCCGACCGTTGAGGGGTTGATTAACGGTATGGCAAAGATTTGGGGGGGCAGAGAAACGGTGGAGGAAGTCGCATCCGCGCTGCTCGAAGTGGACCAATTGTCCGAAGACGAGCTGAGTATGCTGATGGCCGAAAACCAATAGCGCTCCGTGGACAGTCCGGCCGCTCTCGGCCAAAAGCAGAGCTTGTCCGAATCAGAGCTTGTTCAGCTCAAATTTCCCGAAGAACTCAAGGAGATAGTATGCGCCTTAGTAATCAGCAGTGTGCCGCTTATCGCGAGAAGGGATTCGTGTTATTGCCTGAATGCTTCTCGCTCGAAGAAGTAGAGTTAATGAGATCGCAATTGGATCTCGTCTTTTCCGAAGGGGGGCCCGGACTGGTGATCGAGAAGGACGGAACAGTCATTCGCTCCGTTTACGGCTCGCACCGCACCAACAAGGTCTTCGGTCAACTCGTCAGACATCCGAAAGTCCTCGAGCCCGCGGTTCAGTTATTGAAGAGCGATGTGTACGTCTATCAGTTCAAGATCAACGCGAAGCGGGCCTTTGTCGGCGATGTCTGGGAATGGCACCAGGACTTCATCTTCTGGCGCAATGAAGATGGATTGAGGAGCCCTCGCATTCTCAGCGTAGCGATTTTCCTGGATGAAGTAACCGAGTTCAACGGGCCGATGCTCTTGATTCCCGGCTCGCATAAAGAAGGTATGATCGACGTGACTGCCAGGGACACCGAGCTTGCGGACCACTATCAGGAGGACGGCGAGGATCTGGATCGCCGAAACTGGATATCCAACCTCACGGCCGATCTTAAATATTCTCTCGTCCGAGACGATATAGCGCGGCTGGTGCGAAGATACGGCATCGAAGCGCCAAAAGGACCGGCGGGATCGGTGCTCTTCTTCGACGGAAACATCGCCCACGCATCATCCAACAACATCTCTCCCTTCGATCGCGTGGTCAGCCTGGTGACCTTCAACAGCATTGAGAACCTGCCGGTCGAGGTTGAAAATCCAAGGCCGGAGTTTCTTGTCAGCCGGGATTTTTCACCGGTCATACCGATACAAGAAGGCGCCTTTTTCTCATAAGGCTTCCACGTTTGCTTATCCACTTTGAGGCCGTGATGACACAGTCTATTCAACAGGCCGACAGATCCGCCTCTGAAAAGTTCAGAATAGCGGAACTGTTGCTCAAGAAACGGGGCATACGGATTCCGGAGTCGACGGCTCTCCCGCGCCGCGCTTCAATCGGTCCGGCGCGCCTGTCGTTTGCGCAACAACGCATGTGGTTTCTGGACCAGTTGAATCCGGGAACCGCCGTCTACAACGTGATTCTCGATGTCTCCATCAAGGGCGATCTCAACATCAAGGCGCTTGAAAACAGTCTCGCTGAAGTTGTGAGGCGGCACGATGTGTTGAGAACGACATTCGTGGTTGTGGACGAGGAGCCCGTGCAGGTCGTGTCCGCGTTCGCGGGTTGGAGTTTGCCGCTCGTCGATCTTACCCGGATCGAAGAGCCGTTGCGCGAAGAAGAACTGTTCAGGCGGGCCGGCGTAATAGCCGAAATGCCTTTCGATCTTGTTGCGGGACCGATTATCAGAGATTGCCTCTTCCGCCTTGGCGAAGCGGACTATGTGCTGCTCGTGTCTATGCACCACATCGCCACCGACGAGTGGGCGATGAAGGTCTTCGTCGACGAAGTGATGTCCCTTTATCGAGCGTTCGTCGCGGGCGAGGGGTCTCCGCTCGAAGCGATTCCTATCCAATACGCGGACTACGCTGAATGGCAGCGGAAGCGCTTGCAAGGCGAGAGGCTCGATGCCGAGGTTGGATACTGGAAGCGACGCCTTGAGGGTCTCGCATCGACGCCGGTGATGCCGACCGACAAGAGGAGGCCGGCGGCGAAAGCGTACCAGGGCGGGGCTGAGTTCCGGCGAATTTCGGCGAAGCTTACCGCTGAGATAAATGCACTGAGCAGGCGAGAGGCCGTCACGCCGTTCATAACGCTTCTTGCCTGTTTCAAAACATTGATAGCCCGGTATACTGGACAACAAGACGTTGTCGTGGGAACCCCCGTAGCCAATCGCAGCCGAGTCGAAACCGAATCTCTGATTGGGTTATTCATTAACACCCTCGTTTTGCGCACGCAACTGCCTTCCGACCCGACCCTGCGAAGCATATTGCGAGCGGTCAAAAGCACCGTGACCGAAGCGCAGAGCCACCAGGATCTTCCATTCGAAGTGCTTGTCGAGGAACTCGCCCCGCCTCGGGACGCCGCCTACACGCCGTTCTTCCAGATGATGTTTGTTATGCAGGAGCCTGAACGGGCGGGCGGCGAGGAGGCCGGAGTCGCGGGGTTGGAGATTTCCAGGCTCGGGCTTGGAAGCAGCGCGGCCAAGTTCGACCTGTCGGTCTTCGCGAAAGAACGCGACGGACGGCTGACGCTGGCCGTCGAATACGATGGCGCGCTCTACGAAGCCGCGACGGCTCGGAGGATGCTCGGACATCTCGAATGCTTGATCGAAGGTCTTGCGGGAGACCCGGACCAGCCGCTGTCGACGGTTCCGCTGCTTACGAGCGAAGAACAACACCAGATCGTCGAGGAGTGGAATGACACTCGAGTAGCTCACCGACATTCCAACAAGATGGTGACCGAGTCATTCGAATCTCAGGCGGCGAAGAGGCCTGACTTCCTCGCCGTTGTGTGCGGCGATGAAGCCCTATCCTATGGAGAGCTTTCCAATACCTCCAGCAAATTTGCCTGGCGTCTGCGAGAGATCGGCGTCGGCCCTGATACGGTTGTCGGTATTCTGACGAGCCGTAGCATCGGGATGATCGCAGCCGCGTTGAGCGTATTGAAAGCGGGAGGAGCGTATCTCCCGCTCGATCAGGCCTGGCCCGCGGAACGGCTCGGATTCATTCTCGACGATGCGAATGCCGCCGTTCTGTTGACCGAGCGAGGTCTCGCCGACTCTGTAGAATTTTCCGGTGAAACGCTCTACATCTCTGATGTACTTGCCGCGCTCGATAGAGAATCGAACGTCCGCATCCCGAATAGCGCCGCTCCCTCGAATCTCGCTTACGTCATCTATACATCGGGATCGACCGGAAAGCCGAAGGGCGTTGAGATTCAACACAGCAGCCTGACCAATCTCGCATGCTGGCATCAGAGGGCTTTCAAGGCGACGCCGCGAGATCGCGCCACTCAAATAGCCGGCCTCGGGTTTGATGCTTCGGTTTGGGAGGTATGGCCGTATCTCGCCGCCGGGGCCTCGCTCTTTATCCCGCCCGACGATGTCTGCGCCGAACCGCGGCGGCTGATGGAATGGATGACCGAAAGGGCGATAACGATCGCGTTTGTGCCTACGCCTCTTGCGGAGTTGATGCTTCAGGAGGAGCAGCCCGCGGCATCGGCGCTGCGCGTTATGCTGACTGGAGGAGATCGCCTTCACCGTCCGCGTGCTGCATTTCCGTTCTCGCTCGTTAATAACTACGGCCCGACCGAAAACACCGTTGTCGCGACCTCGTGCGAAGTGGATATGAGCGAGCAGGACCGCGATCCCGTGATTGGCTCGCCCATCGACAACGTTCGCCTTTATCCATTGGATTCGAACATGCGGCTTGCGCCGATCGGCGTACCCGGACAACTCGCGATTGGAGGCCGCGGCCTGGCTCGTTGTTATCGGAACCGTCCCGATCTTACCGCGGAGAAATTCATTCCAGACCCGATATCATCCGAAGCGGGAGCGACCCTTTATATGACCGGCGATCTCGCCCGGTATTTGCCCGATGGAAAGATCGAATTCATCGGCCGCGCCGATCATCAGGTTAAGGTTCGCGGTTTTCGCATCGAGCTCGGCGAAGTCGAAGCGGTCCTCGGCGCGCATCCCGCCGTGCGTGAAGCGCTGATAGTCGTTCATCAGGACTCGAGCGGCGCCAACTCGCTGGTTGGATATGTGGCGCCTCAGCCGGGAAGCGATGTTACTCCGACGGAATTGCGCGACTTCATGCGAATACGGCTTCCCGAGTATATGACGCCTTCGGGGTTTGTCTTATTGGAAGCGCTGCCGCTGACGGCAAATGGAAAAGTAGATCGCGATGCGCTTCCATATCCTGAAGAATTCTTGAGCGGTTTGGCCGAAGACTATATCGCTCCGCGAACGCTGGTCGAGATGCAGCTCGTCGAGCTATGGCAAGAGACACTCGATGTCGAGCGGATCGGTATTCGAGACAACTTCTTCAGGCTCGGCGGCCATTCGTTGTTGGCGGTTCGGCTGATGAACGGCATCGAGCGGATTACCGGGAAGCGGCTTGCGTTATCGGTTCTCTTTGAAGAACCGACCGTCGAGCATCTGGCCGCGCGCTTGAGCAATTACGAGGCCGCGGACTCGAGTTCCGCGGTAGTGGCGATTCAGCGACACGGATCGCGGCTTCCGTTCTTTTGCGTGCACCCGGCCGGCGGAAGCGTCTTTTGCTACGTGGACCTGGCCCGCGAGCTTGGCCGCGAGCAACCGTTCTACGGTCTTCAGTCAAGAGGGCTTGATGGATCGGTCTCATCGCGCACGACGATCGAGGAGATGGCTGCCGATTATGTGCAAGCGATTCGCGCGATTCAGCCCCGAGGTCCTTATCTGCTTGGAGGCTGGTCCATCGGAGGTCTCGTATCGCTGGAGATGGCGCTCCAGCTCGAGCGGCTCGGCGATGAAGCGGCCCTCATCGCTTTGATGGATACGGTTGCTCCGACTCGCTACCACACGTTCACTTCGGGGAGCGATCCTTCGCTGCTCGCCAACTTCGTCCGTGACCTTGGGCTGTCCTGGGAGCAGCTCCCGCTGTCGTGGGATCAGTTCACTCAACTCGACGACTCGGCGCGATGGAATTATGTGATGGAAGGCGTGCGCGCGAGCGGTGTCGTGCCGCCGGATTTCGACTCGACTAGAATTCACGCGCTCTTCGATGTATTCAGAACAAACGCAGCGGCGGCTCAAAAATATATTCCGCGCGCTAAGACGGCGCGGGTCCTTCTGCTGGCCGCCGAGGCCGCGGAGTCGCCGGAAGTGCGAGCGCGGCAATGGCGCGACTGGGTGTTCGATTCCGTGGATCTACATCCGGCGCCGGGAACTCATTTCACGATGCTTCGCGCACCGAACGTAGGCGTCGCCGCGGAGCGGCTCTCCTTATGCCTCGAACATGCCGTATCAGCAATTCAAATGGTCGGGTGAATAAATCAACCTGGCAAGGTTAGAAGAGGAAAAAGATGAAGCTACTGGCGTTCTTGATCAAACATTCACCAGGAAGCATTGCCTTCGCGGTTTTGGCGGGAATCATCAGCGGAGGAAGCAACATTGCGCTCCTGGGTCTCTTCAGTCAGGCATTGCGAACCGACGGCGGGCCGAGCCCAAGAGGTATTCTCGCCTTCTTCGGGTTGTGCCTGTTTTTGCCGCTCACCAGATTCGTATCCGAGGCGCTTCTGACGCGGCTTGCCCAGGGAGCGTTCTTTCGGCTGCGAATGCAGTTGAGCCGCCAGATACTATCCGCGCCCTTGCGGCATCTGGAGGAACTCGGTTCTCACCGAGTGATGGGAGCGCTTACCGACAACGTGCCGACAATCGTCAACACTCTGCTGGTTCTGCCGGTGCTTTGCATAAATATCGCGATCGTTGTCGGCGGGCTGATATATCTCGGCTGGCTCTCTACGATTGTGCTGTTGATCGTGCTCGGATTCATGGCGCTTGGAATCACGACCTATCAACTGCCGGTAGTGAGAGCAATGCGGCATCTCAACCTTGCGCGCGACGATTCAATCGCTTTGTACAAGCACTTCCGCGATCTCTACGGAGGCGCCAAGGAATTGAAGCTCCATCAAAGCCGGAGGCGGGCGTTTTTATCGGAAGTGCTCGAGGGCACGGCGCAGTCTTATCGAAAACACACGGTGGCGGGACTGACGATTTTCGGCGCCGCCAGCAGTTGGGGGCAGGTGTTGGTCTTCATCGTAGTCGGGTTGATCATCTTCGTGCTTCCGTCGTTGCGTCCCATCCCTCAGGTGGCGATGATCGGCTACACCGTGACCCTCCTCTATTTGATGGCCCCGCTTCAGACGATCCTGGATACGGCGCCGAATCTTGGCCGCGCCAGCGTGGCTCTAAAGAACCTGGAAAATTTTGGTCTTTCGCTGGCTGTGCATAGTTCCGAAGCGGATCTGGGGCCGGCGCCGGAGCGGTGTCCGGACTGGCACGAGTTGGAACTACGCGGGGTCATGCACACCTATCGTCGAGAAGGCGAGAAGGAAAACTTCGCGCTTGGTCCAATCGATCTGACGCTTCATCCCGGAGAAGTGCTCGTGCTTGCGGGCGGCAATGGCAGCGGCAAGACAACACTTGCGAAGCTGCTTTCAGGTCTGTACATCCCGGAGGCAGGCCGAATTTTACTGGACGGCAAGGTAATCAATGACGAGAACAGGGAGTTCTACCGGCAGCACTTCTCAATGGTCTTCTCTGATTTTCATCTATTCGAGAGCCTCCTCGGTCTTCGAAGCCCCGGCCTGGATGAAAGCGCGCGAGTCTATCTAAGAAAGCTGCAACTGGATCATAAGGTCCAGGTGAATGAAGGTGTGTTCTCGACCACTGATCTATCGCAAGGCCAGCGTAAGCGACTGGCGCTCTTGACGGCTTATATCGAAGATCGCCCGATCTATGTATTCGATGAATGGGCCGCGGATCAGGACCCGCTGTTCAAGAGGGTGTTTTATTACGAGCTCCTGCCCGAGCTCAAGGCGAGAGGCAAGACTGTCATCGTGATCAGTCACGACGATCGCTACTATGACATCGCCGATCGCTTGATAAAACTGGAATATGGAAAGATCGAGCACGCACAGCACGCACAACCGCTAAATGCCGGCGAGGCCGGTGAGAGGCTGCTGACAGTTGCAATCTGAAAGCGCCGTTCTTTATACCGGCGGCATCTCCACTCCTTTGTGAAACTCCATCGCTGAATAGCTAGTTTCCTAAACCCAATCAAAAACCGCTCGAGCCAGAGCATCAATAGGAGAGGATCAACCCTCAATAGGAGAGCATCAACCCATGGTTAGCCGACAGCAAGTTTATTCGTCTTCCGCCGCATTACAGGCGGCGCCAAGAGTTGAATTCGGATATGCGAACGCGCATCACGGAGAGATATTTCAGGGCGTACTGGCGGATTCAGGAGGCCGGCTTCGCCGCGGACTGGTTTCGCTGGTTTGCGATGTAATGACGTCCGAAGCGATCTTTCAACCGGACGACACTGGGATCGTCTCCGTTGATCCGGTTTGGAAGACAAAGGCAAGGCGCGCCGTCGAGTTAACACTCGAGTACCTTGGTCAGCGCGAAGTGGGAGGCCGATTGGTCATTGAAAGCACGATCCCGCCTCGCTGGGGGATGGGCTCTTCCACGAGCGACGTGACCGCGGCGATTCGAGCGGCCTGCGGCGAAATCAAGCTGAGCCCGCACATCGTTGCGGCGCTGGCGGTGCAGGCTGAAACCGCTTCGGATTCGTTGATGTTCGGTAATCGAGCCGTGCTCTTTGCTCATCGAGAAGGCGTCATCATCGAGGACTTCGGCGGCGCCCTGCCTCCGCTTGAAGTCGTCGGATTCAACACCGATCCGACCGGCTCGGGAGTCGACACGCTCAGCTATACACCGGCGCGGTATGGCTGGCGCGAGATCGAAGCATTCAGGCCGCTAGTCGGATTGATGCGCCAGGCTGTACAGATGCAGTCTCCTCATCTTGCGGGCAGAGTCGCAACCGCAAGCTCCCGAATAAATCAGCGCTATTTGCCCAAGCCCCACTTCGACAAAATAGAAAGGCTCGCCGAAGATACCGGAGCCCTGGGGGTGCAGGTTGCTCACAGCGGCACCATCGCGGGCCTTCTCTTCGATCCCGGCGATCCTTCAACACCGGAACGCGCGGAAACCGCCAAAACAATGCTGGATGAGCTCAGGTTCACTACCTGGCAATTCCAGAGCAGAGAGCTGTAGGAAGGGGTTGTGCCTACATGAAAAACCGTGAAGTAGATCAGACGATAACGGACGCACTCGCGCTGCCGCGGCTGGTGCGTCTTAGCGAAAACCTTTTTGCGGCGAGCTTCGTCTTGATGAAACTGCTCCCGGCTCGATTCATTTTGGATCGCGCCCGTGATGCGGCATTGATAGGACGCGGTTCGACGATCATCGAAACTACCTCCGGCACCTTTGGTCTGGCGCTGGCAATGATCTCGGCGCTGCGAGGTTATAACCTCATTCTCGTAAGCGATCCGGCAATCGATGACGCGTTGAAACGCCGGCTCGAAGACCTGGGATGCCGAGTTGAAATCGTTCGCGAGCCAGCCCCCGTAGGCGGATACCAGCGTGCAAGGCTGAATCGAATGGCCGAGCTTCAGGCTGAATTTCCCGATCACTTCTGGCCGTCTCAGTACGACAATCCTCATAATCCCGGAGCATACGCTCCGCTGGCTGAATTGCTCCTGGAGGCGATCGGCCACATCGACGTTCTGGTTGGGACGGTGGGATCGGGAGGCTCGATGTGTGGAACCGGCGAATATCTAAGGACGGTGCATCCCGACCTCAAGCTCTTTGGAGTCGACACTCCGGGAAGCGTTCTCTTCGGTCAACCCGATCGCAAACGCATGCTTCGAGGGCTTGGCAATAGCCTGATGCCTCAGAATCTGGATCATTCGGTGTTCGACGAAGTTCATTGGGTAGCGGCAGCCGAAGCGTTTCGAGCAACGCGCCTCCTGCATCAACGGCATGCTCTCTTTCAAGGCGGCACCAGCGGCGCGGCCTATATGGTCGGGGACTGGTGCGCGCGCCGGAACCCGGATGAGAAAGTAGTTCTCATCCTGCCCGATGAAGGCTATCGATATCAGGACACGATCTATGACGATGAGTGGCTCCACTCACAGGATCTCTGGCTGCCCGATCCGCCGCGCGAACCGCATCTCGTCGATCATCCGCATGAGGCCGGCGACCGATGGACGCGCTTGCAATGGGAACGGCGAAGTTACGAACAAGTAATAGGTGGTTCATTCATACCGGCGCAGCAATCATCGAGTTTCTTGGCCGGCAGTCCGAGCGCCGGAGATTGAGAATAAAATCATGAGCGTTGCACGATTGATTTTTATCGAGAGTAATACGAGCGGTACCGGACGGCTCTTCGCGCGAGCCGCGGCCTCGCAGGGATTCGTGCCGGTGCTGCTGGCCTCCAACCCCGCGAAATATGCATACGCGACGGAAGATGGCCTGGATGTGGTAAACGTCGACACGCAGCGCGGCGATGCCGTACTCGAAGCCTGCAGGCGAATTGCCGCGGAGTCGGAGCTGGCGGGAGTAACCTCGAGCTCCGAATACTTCATCGAGCTCGCGGCGACGATTGCTCGAGAATTGAGATTGCCGGGGCCGTCGCCTCTTGCGATTAATCAATGCCGCGATAAACACAGGCAGCGAATCTGCCTTCAACAAGCCGGCATTGGCGTTCCAGCCTTTCGTTCGGCGAATTCGATGGAGGAGGCGGTCGCGGCGGCGAACGAAATCGGTCTGCCGGTTGTCGTAAAACCCGTAAGCGGTTCCGGAAGCATCGGCGTGAAGTTCTGCGACGACATACGCCAGGCGGCCGCTCACGCGGACGAGCTGCTGGCGCAACGCGAAAACGAGCGGGGAGCGCCGGTTCCAGGCTACGTGCTGGTTGAAGAGGTCGCGATCGGAGCCGAGTACTCGGTCGAGAGCTTTGACGGCGAAATCATCGGCATCACCAGAAAGCATCTGGGATCGCTGCCCTATTTCGTCGAGACGGGACATGACTACCCGGCCGTTCTATCGAATGAAGAGGAATCCACGATAAGGGCCGCGGTTGGGGCCAGCTTAAAGGCGCTCGGGCTTACGTGGGGGCCTACTCATTGCGAGCTGCGGCTTACGAGTTCTGGGCCAAAGATAATCGAGGTCAATCCTCGTCTCGCCGGCGGATATATTCCGGAGCTTGTTCGCCTTGCCCAGGGAGTCGATCTGATAGCCGAAACTATAAGGGCTGTGTCGGGGATGCAGGCGCGATTGCAAAAGCGAGCGCGACGCTACGCGTCGCTCCGCTTCATACTGCCCGGCGGAGAAGGGAAGTTGGCCGCGGTCGAAGGGCTCGAAGAGGCCCGTTCCATTTCCGGCATAGAGAGCGCAGCCATCTATGCCCGTCCGGGCGATCACGTTCAAGTGCGCGGCGATTTCAGGGACAGACTGGGTCACGTGATTGCGGTGACTGATAACGCGAGCGATTCGGGGAAGGCCGCGGAACTTGCTCGCGACAAGATCAGGCTGCTGCTCGAGCCGTAATGGTTAATCGAGAACCCATGCAAAATACAGGGCGACTATCCAGCTTTATGACGCCTTCAGCCAGGCGCATTCTCTTCGGAGAAACCGCGAACACGGCCATAGAGAATGACCTCGAGCACGCGTGCTATGTCGACCGCGCTCATCTGGTGATGCTGGCCGAGCGGGGCATAGTAGACGCGGCGCATGCCGTGCAGCTTCTTCAGGGCATCGATGAGCTTGAAGAGTCTGACTTCTCCGCGCTGCGCGGCAAGCCCGCTCCACGAGGTTTGTACCTGCTCTATGAAAGCTACCTGATGGAGCGGCTGGGCGCGCATATTGGCGGAGTGCTGCAGACCGCGAGATCGCGCAACGATCTCAACGCGACTGTTCTAATGCTTCGGCTGAGGCGGCCGTATCGTGAGTTGGTGCGACAGAGCTTGAGATTGCAGGCGGTGCTGCTTCGTCGCGCGAGACAGTACTCCGCGGTTACCATGCCCGCTTACACTCACTATCAGGCCGCGCTGCCTGTCTCTTATGGTCATTACTTAGCGGGCATCGCAGCCGCGTTGGATAGAGACATAGCCGCGCTCTTCGAGGCAGGAGCGTGTTTGAAGCGATGCTCGCTCGGCGCGGGCGCGGTTGGCGGCACATCCCTGCCCATCGACCCCGTCCGAACCGCGTCGTTGCTCGGGTTTGATGAATCGCCGTTGAATTCGATTGATGCCGTGGCATCGCGCGACGTGGTGATCAGGTTGTTGTCGGCCGCTACGGTTATGGGTGTAACCCTGAGCCGCCTGGCCAACGATTTCTTGCTTTGGACGACATCTGAATTCGGGTTCATTTTGTTGCCCGATGATCTTGTGGGTTCCAGCTCGATGATGCCTCAGAAGCGAAACCCTTTTGTGCTGGAGCACGTGCTCGGCCGCAGCGCGGCCCCGCTGGGAGGATTCGTGGCTGCCGCAACCGCCATGCACGGAACACCGTTCAGCAACTCGATCGCGGTTGGGACCGAGGCAGTGAGTCATATTTGGAAGAACCTGCAAAGCATTATTGAAGCGGTCACCCTGGCAAGGCTTGTTATCGACGGCGCCGCGCCGCAAGCCGAAGAAATGATTCGCCGCGCGACCGAAGGATTCACCTGCGCTACCGAACTCGCGAACCGGCTGATGAAAGAAGGGGGCGTCGCGTTCCGAGCGGCGCACCATACGGTCGGCGCAATAGTGCGCGACGCAATCGAGCGCGGAGAATCACTGGACCGCGCCGCTGGTCCCCAACTTGAGGCGGCGGGATACACGGTTTCGCTAGCTGGTCTCGATCCGGCGGCAGTTGCCGCCGCCTCGCCGTTCGGAGGAGGGCCGGCCGTTGAGAGCATTAACGCATCGGTGGCCGTCTTGAAGAAACGTTGGCAGGGCTACTGTGATCGAATACGTGTAGATGAAAAGAAGTGGCAAACCGCCCGAGCGAATCTGTCAGAAGCAATTTCGAATCTCGCAGCGGCGCGTGAAGCGCGCAATTAACGATCAGAAAATCACAGGTTGGGAAGGGAGTTCTAAGGACAGTGATGACTTCAAACATACAAAAGCCGCGCAAGGCGGTCTATTTCTTCTGCGCCGATCCAGCGAAAGACCCTGTCGCTCATAGCTGTTTCGAGGCTTCAAAACGGCTCTACAAGCTTATCGACGCGGGTTTCGAAGTCGACGGCCATCCGGTGTTGATGCTTGAAGATTCCGCGGGAAATTCTCTGTACTACGTTCGGATCAACGACGTTCTCAGTCACGACTATGCGAAGTACCTCCCGATCCTGAACGAACGTTTTTCGAATTTCGACTTCGCGGGACTGGTCAACTGGCACGAGGGAAAGAACGCTCCGGATGCGATACTGACGGTTCACACGACGGGCGACGTGGTGTCTGGACACTTCGGCGCGTCCGCTCCGGCTCTCACCCGAAGCTTGATGCTGGCTATTGAAGAGAATCGCAAGCTTGCGGGTCTGGAAGGATTCACCACAATCAGCGAGGCCACTCACTGGTCCGGCGTTGTGTACGGAGGCAGCCCCGAGCTCATTCCGCGCTTTCCCGTTCCTCTTGTCGACATAGAAATCGGGAGCAGTCCTGCGAGCTGGACGAATCAAGCTGCGATTGATGTCGTTGCGCGATCGCTTCCGGTTGTGTTCGAGGCCGCGGGGGCCGAAGCGAATCTCCGCGTGCTTCTATGCTTCGGCGGAGTTCATCTCGAGGCGTCATTTGCTCAGGCTGTCCTTAATACCAAAGATGAGTATGCTCTGGCCGCCGCGCATATTCTGCCGAACCACTGGATAGTGGAAGGCGGTTATGACTCGCCCGACGGCTTGGAAAAACTCGACGCCTGTGTGAAGTCGGTGAAAGGCGGAATACATGCAATCGCCTTTCACGATAATCTGAAGGGCGCCTATAAAGCCCAGCTTCGCGCTTTTGCCGAACGGCTCGCGGTTCCTATTTTCAAGCATCAGGCGCTTCGCCAGCCTCAATCGCTTCCTATCTGGTAATTCGTTCAACCTTCTTGCAACCAACAACCGGCTCTCGAGAGCAAACTCTTCGTGGTGACTTATGAAGAAGATAGCAATTTTATGCTCGGATGACGCGCATCATCATTATTTGATAGCGGCGCTGCAAAAGAGATTCAACGTGGCCGCGGTAGTCATTGAGCCCGGCGTCTCTCAGCGGAAACGGCTGCTCCAGAGGCGCAAATATGTCGACTACCTCTATAGCGAATATCACCGGTTTAGACGAGAATGGCTTGGCCTGAACGCGTATCGAAAAAAGTACTTCACCCTCGATCAATCGCCTGATCAATCGACTGATCAACCGGCGCCGGAGCCGCCGTCATACAAACTGCTGACGGCCGACTCGATCAATGATCCTGGCGTGGCAGAGCTGCTACGGGAGACCGGCTCCGATATCACAATCGTTATGGGGACGAGCATCCTGGGCAAGCGGGTTCTGGATAGCGCCGGCCCAATGATTCTCAACATACACGGGGGCTACCTTCCGGATTATCGAGGAAATCACTGCTTCTTCTTCGCGGTGTACGAAGGCCGTTTCGATAGGATCGGCTCGACCATTCACTTCATCAACGCGGGAATCGATACCGGCGAGATCGTGGAGGTTGTAGTGCCTCCGATCTATCCACAAGACAGCGTGGAAGCCTTGTATTGCCGGGCTGAGAAACTGGCTATCGGGCGCCTCATCAGTTGGCTTGAATTCTCAGAGGCCGGCGGAACCCTTCCACGAACGGCCCAGCCGTATAGGGCGAGGCTCTATCGCACGAGAGATCGCAAGCCATATCACGATATAATTCTGGCGTTGAGGAGAATAAGCGGACGGCTTGTGTTGCCGCTTCGTCCTCCACAAACAATCGGCGCGGCCGAACAGCAAGACTAACGTACTGACGCGGGAGCAGCAGCTATGACAAGCGACAACGTATTTTTGAAGCAGAACGTCCTGGCGGAGCCATTGATCAATCACTGGTATGCGTGGCCCTACCTTGTGCCGCCTGCTACAGGGTCCATGTTCCTTGCCAACTCGCATATTAGAATAATGGAATCGTTTGTGGCGTCGCCGCAGGTGCATGTCGCGGCGGTGAAGAATCCGGCAATGATCGGCGGCCCGTTCATGAATTACGATGCGAGCAGGATTCCCGAGGTGAAGGCCCTGCTGGAAGGCACGGTAAGAAGACAAAGCCATCTGATTGAGCTTGCCGGAGCTATAAAGGCGCTGGACGAAATGCTCAACAACGAAGCGGATGGGCATTCGCTTGAGTCTATCTATAAGAAGGCGCCGGAGCCTTTGAAAGGTTATGTCGAGCTGGTCTACGACCTGAACAACCACGCTTCAATCCGATTCATAGAAGGATTGCTGTACAAGAGCAGGTACTACGACGAGACCTCGCAAAGCGTCGAGCTGTCTTTTATCGATCGGGACGATCGCTCATTCGTGTTCAGCACTCCCAGGCTGAAACAAGAGGGACGCCTGCGGTTGAACGTTCCTTTCAAGAGCGCGAGCCTGGACGAACTGTTCAAGATGAAGGATGCGGCGCAGCCGCTCGATCACATCAAGGAGCGGCTCGAGATCGCCCCCGCGGATGAACAACTCTTCACGAGCCTCTTCACGTCCGATGCTCCGGCCATCGGCTCGCCTTACACTGGAGAGGGAGTACGGGTTCGGTATTACGGCCACGCCTGCATACTGATCGAATCGAGAGAAACAAGTGTGCTGATCGATCCCTTGATAAGCTACAAGTATGGCTCACAGGACAATCGCTTCACTTACGCCGATCTGCCTCCGGTAATCGATCACGTTCTTATCACTCACAATCATCAGGATCATTGTCTGTTCGAGACGCTGCTGCAACTGCGACACAGGATTAAGTCGATCGTCGTTCCCAGGAGCGGCGGCGGATCGCTGTCCGATCCGAGTCTGAAATTGATCCTCAATAACATCGGATTCAAGAACGTGATGGAGATCGATGAGATGGAATCCATCGAAATTGAAGGCGGAAGCATCACCGGCGTGCCGTTCTTGGGAGAACACGCGGATCTCAACATTCGAACTAAGACCGCTCATCTGATCACGATGAAAGGCAAGTCGATGCTCTGCGCCGCCGATTCGAACAACATAGAGCCGATGCTATACAAACACGTTCATGACATTGTCGGCGATCTGGACATCGTTTTCCTTGGAATGGAGTGCGTTGGAGGTCCGTTGTCATGGCTGTACGGGCCGCTTCTGACCAGGCCTCTCGCTCGCAGGATGGATCAGTCGCGAAGGTTCGACGGCTCGGACTGCGAAAAGGCGCTGCTGCTAATCGATCAACTCAAGCCGAAGCAATCATACGTGTACGCAATGGGACACGAACCGTGGCTGGCGTATCTGACCTCTATCAACTACACGGAAGAATCCCGCCAGATAGTCGAGTCAAACAAATTCGTCGAAGGCTGCAAATCCCGGAATCTCGTTTCAGAGCGATTGTACTGCAGCAAAGAGTTGTTTTTGTAAATAGACCACCAGTTCACTGGTGGAATCGTCGGGTAATTTTGATCGAGAAGCGCCGAAGGCGCGGCTGACTTGCTGTTGTCAGAGCGCCGCAACAGGACCAGACATATTGCAGATTTTCGATATGGTTCAAAGCCTTCACATACGAACTACATCGGCCGTCCCTTCGGGACTAGGTCGCCGCGGCGCTCCGGACCCACCGATGAATCGGTGGGCTACGTTCGGACGATCCCTACGGGATTGACGTCTCCGCGCCGAGAACCTCTAACGGCCAAACTCCGGACGATCCCTACGGGATTGACGTCTCTGCGCCGAGAACCTCTAACGGCCCAAACTCCGGACGATCTCGACGGGATAGACGTCTCTGCGCCGAGGACTTCTAACGGCCAAACTCCGGACGATCTCGACGGGATCGACGTCTCTGCGCCCAGAATCTCTAATGGCCAAACTCCAGGTCGCGCCTTCAGCGCGAGAGCCGTTGGGGTCGTTTACCAGGGGCAGTGCGCAGCGCGTCGCCCTGGCTATTTTTATAGTCGGCCTTTCAGGCCTATAGCTCGACAAAGATTGATAAGAAGATCAAGGAGCTTTCGATGCAAATTGCCGTTGCGAAGCCAACGCTCGTTCGGGAGGTAGATCGACCTATTTCGCGAATAGGTTCTTCGTTAACTCTGCTCGCGTTTCTGGCTGTAGTGCTGCCGGTGCTCGTCGGTCTGTATCAGATCCGTCCCCCCAGAGTCGTCGGTCCGGATGCGCCGTTGACGGAATTTTCCGCCGTCCGAGCGGTACAGCAGTTAAAGCCGATCGCACAAGCGCCTCACCCGGTGGGCTCGATCGAACACGAGAAAGTATTTGAGCGGATAGTGAGCGAGCTTTCGGCGATGGGAGGACAGCCTGAGATTCAGGAAACGGTCGCGGTGACGGATAAGAACGTATTTCCTATCGTCGCCGCCAGGGTCAAGAATATTGTCGCGCGCTTGCAAGGCTCCGATAGCAAGAAGGCGGTGCTCTTGACCGCCCATTACGATTCAGTCGCCACCGGACCCGGCGCGAGCGACGATGGCGCGGCGGTGGCCGCGTTGCTCGAGACCTTTCGCGCATTAAAGGCCGGGCCGCCGTTGCGCAACGACGTCATACTGCTGTTCACCGACTCGGAGGAAATAGGCCTGATCGGAGCGCGGGCGTTCGTGAATGAAAGCCCTCTGATCAAGGACGTCGGTGTAGTTCTGAATTTCGAAGCGCGAGGAAATGCCGGCCCGTCGATGATGTTCGAAACCAGCGACCAGAACGGAGGCCTGATAAGCCAATTCGCCCGGAGCGCGCCCTATCCATTCGCCACGTCGCTTTCATACGAAGTCTACAAGCGGTTGCCCAATGACACAGATTTGACGGTGTTTCGGGAAGCAGGTCTGGCCGGACTGAATTTTGCCTTTATTGAAGGGCTGAACAGATATCACACCCGGCTCGACGACCTGACCAGCATCGACGAATGCAGCCTTCAACACCACGGGTCTTATTGTCTCGCCCTTGCTCGCGCGTTCGGGAACTCAGACTTCAGCGAGACCGGACGAGGCAACGCCGTTTACTTCAATATGTTTTCAACATTGGTTCATTATCCCGTCACGTACGCGATTCCGTTTGCCGCGGTCGCCCTGCTGATGTTTGCGGCAGTCCTGTTCATCGGCATTAGGACTGCCCGTGTAAGGCTCCCGGGGCTTGTTATGGGGTTTCTAGCGCTTCTCGGAGGTATGACGGCGTCGGCAATTGCGGTCGCGCTCGTATGGTGGATTGTCAATAAAACGCCTCTCCGATACAGCCGGATTTCTCAGGGTGATGCTTACAACAGTTGGATCTTTTTCTTGAGCTTTGTATTTCTCTCGATCGCCATAACATCGGCCGTTTATTCACGGCTGTGGACCAGGTTCAGCATAGAGAGCTTGGGTATGGGGGCATTGACCTGGTGGCTGATCCTGACGGTTATAAGCAGCATATATCTGCCGGGAGCCAGCTACGTATTTCTCTGGCCGCTTCTATTCAGCCTGATTGGAATCGGCTCCAGTATAATGCAGCGCAGGGGAAGCGGGCCGAAAACAGAACTCGTCATATTATCGGTATCCGCAATACCCGCGGCGCTGATCGTTGTTCCACTCGTTTGTATGGTTCTATTCGCGATGACGCTTTCGGCGGCGCCGGTAATGATCGTTATGGTCATATCGCTGTTCGGAGTTCTATTACCGCAATTCAGACTAATGATGGGTTCCAGGATGCGGCTGCTGCTGCCGTGTGCATCGCTTGTGATAGCTTGCGCTCTGTTAATAGCCGGCGCCGCGAGTTCCGGCCTCGATTCATCTCATCGGCAGGTCAATAACATCTTCTACTCGATGAATGTGGATAAGGGAAAGGCTGTCTGGGCGAGTTTCGATCAGTCGCCTGACGAATGGACGTCTCAGTTCTTCGCGAACAACATCGGTGTAGGCTCGCTTGCGGATCAAATGGGCTCCGGCTATTCAGGGTTTATGAGAGGCCAGGCGAGCGCCGCGGCTATTACGGCGCCGGTGATCAAATTACTATCGGATTCTTCCGTGGATGGAATTCGCAAAATGCGGCTGCATATCGAGTCATCGCGCAATGCTCCCATAGTGACGATATATGGCGACACGAAGGCACACGTGGCCGCCTACTCAATTGGCGAGAAGCGAATGGAGAACAAGAACAAGCAGGATTGGGCTCTGCGCTACTATGCGATTCCGAAGGATGGCTTTGATCTGACCCTCGAGATCAAAGGAGCGGGGCCGGTCACGCTTATGGCAACCGACCAGTCATATGGTCTTCCGGAGAACCTGGCTTCGCTTATGCGACCCCGTCCGGACTATATGATGGCCGCGGATCTTCCCTACAGTGACTCGACCCTAGTGACGGCATCCTTCACGTTCTAGTGGATTAAGAACGATGGTAAGGCGGTACGCCGGCGCCCTAAACGCCTTCATTGGGGTTTGTCCATCGCGCACCTGCGCGCGCAGGCATCCCGCCTGCAGTTTATGTACTTGGAAGCGCAGCGTCCTACCTACAGTTTATGCACCATATTCTTCTTAACGCTCGCTAGCTGATGTCCTTTCGAAGCCCACAAGTGCTCTCCCGCCGGGAACCCCTCTTCAATTCTCAACAATCAACCGAATAAAATTGTAGTCACCATTGAAAGACGCGAGTATGCAGGGCTTAAGGAGCAGCTCCGGAAGTATTCTTAACGAAGGCCGGACGAGCATCCCGTCGATGGAATAAAATCTTTACCGATTTCGGCCTGCTTGCGGTATAATCGCCAGCGTTTGCGCTGTGCCACGATCCGCCGACACGGTTTCATCGTGGCAACCCCCAGAGTATAAATCAGAGCTCGGAAGCGTAGTCGGTTCTCCGCTCCCCTGCCTTTAGAATTGGCGGCCGTTTGAGTTGGTCCATTCATATGTTGAGAAGGAAGCCTCGCAGGGCGATGAGCGATCTCTCCGCGCACTTGGAAGTGCACGCCTTCGACTGTGATCAATCGCGAAATGGCCGAGAAATGCGGTTCCAATGTTATGCTTCTGAACGCCCGGAACGCGCAGCCAATCGGGACCATAGAGTGGTCGGCTGCGAGCTCGCGGAAGATGAATTCGGCCGGATGATGATTCGACTTGATGGGTATGGACGCGGCCTGCCCTGATTGAGCAGCGCTAGGCAAAAATGAGATTGATGAAACCGAAAGCTGCTTCAGGAAGTCAGCACGATAGACAGACTCCTCACCGAGACAAGCCGACAACGGCCAACGGCTCGGGCGCCAACCCCGATAATTCGGAGCAGCGAACTCCTTTGTCCGCTGTTCCATCCGCTCTAAGACATTTATCGAACACACCTTCCGGCGATTCGGAAAACCTCACAGTCACGATTGAAACCGCGAGCACTCCGGGTAATATACCGGTCGCGCGCGATGGCAGCCGGACAGAACGCAGGCCTTCGAGAACCACGAAGGCCGAAATATCCGCCGCGGGCTGCTTGCGCGATTCGAATACATTCCAGGCGCTCACCGGCGCGGACTGCATCGATCTCATAAACGAAGTGACGGCGGAGCTGCGATCGAGACGCCCGATCGGACGCGCGTTAGAACACAGCTTGCGGCTTATCGCGGCGCGTTTTCACTCGGTTAAGATCGCCGTCGTCGGTACAGGCGATGTGATGGACTGGGCGCCGTCATTGTCGAGCTCTCCGGAAGAGCCTTCTTTCGCGGAGAGCCTTCGCGCCGAGATCCACGGCGATTTCCTTGAATCGCTTCGCGCGGGTGAGACCCTTCAAATCAAACATCAATCGCTCATCGATAAGAGCGCCGGACCGGACTCCGATCACGAAGAGCGAGTCTTAATCGCGATTCCGATGATTTGCGCGGGAGATCTCATCGGCGTCTTATGTTGCGATCTGCCGCTTGCGAGGATTCTCGCCGACTATGAATCTCAAACTCTGCATACGGCGGCGTCGTGCCTGGCGCTTGCGATTGGAGCCGCCCCGGCAACCGTCAAGCGCGAGGGCGGTGAGGATGAAACACGGCGGCGCGACAACGTGATCAGAGGGTTTTATGACAGCGTGCCTCTGATGATGGGTGTCGTCGAACTTGTGGGCGACGATATCCTGCACATCACCGACAACGTTGCTACTGGAAGATTCTTTAATAGGAACGCGCTCGAGTTGAGCGGCGAGTTATCGAGCTCTCTAGGGTTTCCGAAGCAGTATCGGGATCTCTGGATCAGCCGTTATCGCGAAAGCGAACGGACCAATGCACCCGTTCGCTTCGAGTATGTGCATTGCACCGAAACCGGCGAGCGAGTTCTTTCAACTACCGTGTGCTTTCTTTCACGGACGCCGGAAGGAAGATCCCGTTATTCTTACATCGTCGAAGATATCAAGGATCGGAAGCAGGCGATGGATGCGCTGCGAGAGTCCGAGCGCCTGGTTCAGCGAATCGCCGAAACCGCGCCGAATATTATCTATATCTACGACATTGAAGAGAAGTGCAATGTATACACGAACCGCTCTCTGGCGACGGCGATGGGGTACGAGCCCTCGGAAGTCGACGAGATCGGTCCGAATTTGAAATCCACGATAATGCACGCGGACGACGCGGTCGCGATTACAAGCCACTACGATCGACTTCGAGCCGCAAGAGAAGGAGAGGTCTATTGGATTGAATACCGGCTCAGGCGGGCTGACGGCGAATGGCGCTGGTTTCAAAGCTGGGAAGCCGTATTCAAACGCGATGAAGAGGGCCGGGTCCGGCAGGTCATCGGATCGGCCCTGGATATCACCGAGCGTGTTCGGGCCGAAGAAGCGCTTCGCGAAATGGAAGCGTTCACGCGTCAGATCACCGAAGCGACTCCCGATCTGTTTTGCATCTTCGATCTCGTACTTGAGCGGCCTTTGTACCTCACGGGACAGTTGGTGGCCGCTCTTGGCTACTCGGTCGAAGATATGCTTCGACGGAAGCAGAAAGATTTCGGAGGACTGATTCACGAAGACGATCAACCGTCCCTGAAGGAGCATCTCGAAGGTCTTCTGGAGACGCAAGACGGCGAGATTCGCGAGATTGAAATCCGAGTAAAGCGAAGCGACGGCGAGTGGCGATGGGTTCGATGGCGTAACGGCGTCTTCAGCCGCGAAGGCGACGGCACTCCTATTCAGCTCCTGTGCCTCGGACAGGACATAACAGAGCACAAGCGAGCCGAAGAGCGATTGCGTGAACAAGCCGCCCTGTTGGATCACGCCCAGGATGCGATCATGGTCCGCGATATGCAGGGCAAGGTTCTGTATTGGAACCAGGGGGCCGAGCGGCTCTATGGCTTTTCCGCCGGCGACGCTGTATCGAAGACGGTTCACGAGCTTATTCCCAACGGCCACTCGCCCCGCTTCGAGGACGCAATTCAGAGCCTCGCTGACCGCGGCGAATGGCAGGGCCAGTTAAAACAGGCGACCGCAAACGGCGATAAGATAGTCGTCGAGAGCCGATGGACGCTCGTCAGGGACGAAGCAGGCAAACCAAAGACAATTCTCGTCATTAACACGGACATTACCGAAAAGAAGCGGCTCGAAGCCCAGTTCCTGCGAGCACAGCGCATGGAAAGCATCGGCACGCTCGCTGGAGGCATCGCGCACGATCTGAACAACGTGCTGTCGCCGATACTGATGGCGATTCAGATGCTCCAGAGCAAGTTTGTGGATGACGAGAGCCAGCGTCTGCTGCTGATTCTGCGTAAGAGCGCCGAACGCGGCGCGGATATGGTCAGCCAGGTGCTGTCGTTTGCGCGCGGACTCGACGGCGAGCGGGTGAATTTGAACCCCCGGCATCTGGTTAAAGAGATTGTAAAGATGTTGAGGAACACGCTTCCTAAAGACATCGATATCTCCTTCAATGCAACTGAGGATTTGTGGGCCGTAGCCGGAGACGCGACACAGCTATATCAGGTATTGATGAATCTATGCGTCAACTCGCGCGATGCAATGCCGGAGGGCGGAAGGCTGATGATCACGGCTGAAAATGTGCGGCTTGATCGGGAGCGCTCGGTATTGCACACGGATGAGAAGACAATCAGATACGTCAAAATCAAGGTCGGCGACACCGGCCTCGGAATTCCGCCGGAGAATCTGGATAAGATATTCGATCCTTTCTTCACTACGAAAAAACTCGGAGAGGGAACCGGACTCGGATTGTCGACGGTGGCGGGAATTGTCCGAGCGCACGGCGGGTTCATGACGGTATCGAGCGAGGTTGCGAAAGGCTCGCAGTTCGATATCTACCTTCCGGCCGCCGCCGAAACGCGGACGAAAGGCGAGCTCGAGGAAGGCTCGAAGATACCGGTCGGACATGGCGAGGTTGTGCTGGTTGTTGACGACGAAGTGGCCATTCAGGAGATTACTCGCGAGACCCTTGAAACGTGCGGGTATAAGGTCATGGTTGCGAGTGACGGGGCCGAAGCCGTCGGCATCTATGCCCAGAACAAGGACCGAATCAATGTGGTGCTGCTCGATATGATGATGCCGTATATGGACGGGCCGGCGACGATTCGCACGTTGAGACAACTCGATCCGGGCGTTCGAATATTGGTAGTCAGCGGATTGGCCGGCGACGACAAAGTAGCGGAAATAACGGCGCTCGGTATTCGAACAACGCTGTCCAAACCGTATACGGCTTCCAGGCTGTTGGCCGCGCTCGCCGCGGAAATGTCGGATTATTCGGAATGATCTTACAAAAGGCTATTCTCGAAGGAACCACCATCTCCGAAGCTTCTTCTTCTCGTGCAAACCGAACTCTTCGATCGCATGTTTCTCGATGTGACTCATTGCTTCATCGGGAGAATCGGTCAATAGCAATAATTTCAAGTCAACGGCTCCAACCGTTCCTGCGTCAATCATCCCTTCCAGGAATTGTATGAGAGGGCGCCAGTAGTCGCGGCCCATCAACACGACTGGAAAGCTCAGTATCTTCTTTGTCTGAATCAAGGTTACGGCTTCGAAGAGCTCGTCCATCGTACCGAAGCCGCCCGGCATCACCACAAAAGCATAAGAGTACTTGACCAGCATCACCTTGCGGATAAAGAAATAGTCGAAGGTTACCCAGCGATCGAGAAATTTGTTCGGCATCTGTTCAGCGGGAAGCTGAATGTTCGCTCCGACTGAACGCGCCCCGGCTTCCTTGGCGCCTCTATTCGCGGCTTCCATTATTCCCGGACCTCCGCCTGTCATCACGGTGAATCCGATCTCGCCCAGGCGGCGGCCTATTCCTCTTGCCAGTTCGTAGTACTTATGTCCTTCACGATAACGGGCGGATCCGAATACGGTGACGCACGGCCCGACAAAATGAAGGGCTCGGAAGCCTTTGATGAATTCCTTCATTATCCGCAGCAGGATAAAAAACTCGCTCTTTCTGGAGTGCGGCCCCTCCAGGAAATGGCGCTCTTTTGCTTCGGATTTCAGGCGTTGTTCGGGAGCTTCAGTCTCTTTTTCTGCCTGCATAGCTATAACCGTTCAAGCTTCTCGACGCGATCGGAATTCAAAAAGGCTTAAGTTGGTTCCGCGAGTTTGACCCTGGCGTCGACGATAGTGAAGCCCTGTCCTTCCGAATGCACTATCACCGGATTCAGATCCAACTCCAGAATTCGCGGGGCCGCATCGGCCAACGCGGCCAGCCTCAACAACAGATCGTGCACCGCGGCTACATCGGCGGGAGCCGATCCGCGAAAACCCTTCAATAAGCGTCCAGCCCGCGTAGCCTCGATCATTTCGGTCGCGTCCCGGTCAGTCAGAGGGATCACGCGAAAGGCTACATCTTCGAACAACTCCACGAACACTCCCCCGAGACCGAAAACCACGAGCGATCCAAACAGAGGATCGTGAGTGAGACCAGCTATGACCTCGACGCCGGGCGCGGCCATTGGACTCAGGCTTGCGGCGTTGAGCTTCACTCCATGCCGGCCCACCTGGCGCGCCAGTTGTTCGAAAGCCGAGCCGGCGCTCTCAGGTGAAACATTTAGGATTACTCCATCGACGTCGGATTTGTGCAGCACATCGGCATGTTCGATTTTCATCGCCGAGGGCCGGCCTATCTCCGTCGCGGCCGCCGAAGCTTCGTCCGCGGCATGCACGATTCTTGATTCGATGGTCCGGATTCCCGCCGCATCGAGGATTTTGTGCACGTCCTCAAAGTCAAGCCAGCCGCTTCCGTTACGCTCCATCACATCTTCGATGACCTGTCTCCGCAGCCCGATATTCCTGAACTCACCGGGCGACTCCGATCTCCAGACCCCATATTTAACGGCTGCCGCGAGCGCGGCAATGGCTCCCTCGGGAAAATCATAAACGGGTATCGTTCGCACTCCGGCTGGAATCGCCGTCACTCGCGTGATCGAGTCGAGGAACACGGCAGCCACCGTCTTTTCAAACTCGGCCTTCCCGGCGAGCACGGTGCTCACCACGGAGGCGACTTCCGCGGAGGGTGTGACGAGCGGAGGTATGAAGATGATCAGCAACGCATCGAAGCCTCCGGCGTCGCACAGGATTTCGAGGCACTCACGATACTGCCGCGCTCCCGCCGAAGCGGTCATATCGATCGGGTTCTTTACCGATGCGGCAGTCGCCAGAACCTTCCTTAGTCTTTCCTGAGTTTCATCGTCGAGTACGGGAACTTCCAGGCCGGCGCCTTCCGCGGCGTCAACGGCAAGTATGGCCGGGCCTCCGGCGTTGGTGAGGATGCAGATTCGTTTGCCTTTTGGAATCGGCTGCGTTGCGAGCAGCCGTGCGACGGAAAAGAAATCCGACAACGTGTCTACGCGAATCATTCCGGTCTGCGCGAACAACGCGTCGGCGGCTCGATCGGAGCTTGCCAGTGCCGCGGTATGACTTGATGCGGCCCTCGCTCCGCCTGCCGTGCGTCCCGCCTTCACGGCGACGATTGGTTTGGCGCGGGAGACGCGGCGAGCGATGCGAGCGAATCTCCGGGGATTACCGAAGCTTTCGAGATAGAGAAGCATAACATCGGTGGCTTCGTCCGCTTCCCAGTACTGAAGCAGATCGTTGCCGGATACGTCGGCTTTGTTGCCTACGCTGATGAACGAAGAAACGCCCAAGCCAAGCTCAGCGGCGCGATTCAGGAGAGCCAATCCGAGCGCTCCGGACTGAGAGCTCATCGCCACGTTTCCGCTCGGCGGCTCGGCGGGCGCGAATGTCCCGAGCATTCGGACGTCCGCGGCGGTATTCACGAGACCCATGCAGTTGGGTCCGACGAGCCTTATGCCGGCGGATCTGCAGATGCCGACCAACTCGGCCTGGCGGCTCGCTCCTTCTTCGCCGGATTCGGCGAAGCCGGCCGAGATAACGCAGACCGCTCTGACACCGGCCTGTGAACAGTCGCGAGCTATCTCCAACACGGAGTCAGCCGGCACGCATATGTAGACAAGCTCCGGCGTCTCCGGCAGGTCGGACAGTTTGGCAAAGGCGCGCACCCCTCCTACGTTTCGAGCTGTGGTGTTTATGGGGTAAACCGGACCATTGAAACCCCAGAGCAACAGATTTCTAAACAGGGCTCCGCCTACGCTTGTTCGACTGCGACCCGCTCCGATCACCGCGATTGAGCTGGGGGCCATAACAGACTTAAGCGAGATTCGCTCGGCTTCGGCTTCTTGCGCTTCGGCTCGCAAGTCGGCCGCGCGCTGACGCTGAATCGGAAACTCGATATGGGTCACTCCATAACTGACGGCTGCCGAGACGGCATATCCGGCTTTTCGAAAGACCGAAAGCATCGTGCGGTTATCGGCAAGGACATCGGCGCTGAATCGCTTGATGCCGTGATCGCGAGCGATTTCGGCAAGCGAGTCGAGCAGGACGGTCCCTATGCCGCGCCTCTGCATCGAGTCTTCGACGAGAAAGGAGACTTCCGCGACTTCCGGTTTGTCATCGTAAGCGGAATATCCGCCGACGGCGATAAGCCGGGCTTGCTCGCCCTCGCCGAGCGTTACGACGAGCGCGACTCGCTTGTAGGCGTCGCGGATTGTTATCTCGTCAAGCAGCGACTGAGGCAAGGATTTGATCAGATGAAGAAACCGAAATCGTATCGTCTCGCGCGAGCACCGCTCGAACAGGGCGCTGATCTCGGCGCGGTCGTCGGGACGAATGGCTCGCATCGACAGGAGGAGCCCGTCTCGAAGCAACATATCTCTGGAAAAGTCAGAGGGCGATGGATTGTTTTGGGTCTCGGGCTGGTAAGTCATGAGTCTTCTTTATCTTTCGACGGCCCCTATGGGCTGGGTTGAATGGGGACTGACGGTCACAAGCTCGGATTATACAGGCGCTGTTCGAATGAGGGAACGATGAGGGGGGCGGGCTACAAAAGGGCTACAAACGATGAGGGGCGCCCGTCAGATTTTCGCATGTGTACCGATGGTTGTAGCTTGAATTTGAGGTCGGCCGTCTGAGCATTCTGCGACAACCCCAAGGGGGTTGCATCGCGAAGCCCAAGGTTGGCGAAGCCTACCTTGGGTGTCTAACGGCGAGTGCGCCAACACCAAAGGTGTTGCCTGGAGTTTGGCCATTCGAAGAAGGAACAGTGAAAGCCCCGAAGGGGCACGAGTGAATAGCCGGGGGCCAGCGTAGCGCAGCCCCCGGTGCGATCGCCGAAAGAAGTTCGCGCCCTGAAGGGGCGCCGTGACTCCCGCGTCCTTTCCATCCTCAAAGGCGGTTGTGGACAGCATCGAGAGAGAGCAACAGACCTATGATCTCGCGCAATGGTAGGCGCATTCCTTGTCATGTATTCCACGCACTGACTGATCGTCATGCCTTCCTCTTTCTTATCTTCCTTAATCCATGCAGGCCGCAACCCCGTTGGGGTTGGCGCCAATTACGTACCCTTTCCCAAGGTAGGCGAGTTACGCCAACCTTGGGCTGACTTTCACAACCCCTTTGGGGTTGATGCGCCTGTTTCAACGCGCCTTTCCGCGGGGCAACGGTCCTTTCCCAAGGTAGGCGAGTACGCCAACCTTGGGCTGACTTTCACAACCCCTTTGGGGTTGATGCGCCTGTTTCAACGCGCCTTTCCGCACGGCAACGGCCCTTTTTATCGGCGGGCCAACACCAAAGGTGTTGCGGCCATTTCACGACGGTCATCGCGGAAATCGAAGGCGACTCTGCAGGGGGGCTCATTTGTCGCGGCGCGGCGAATGCACTTGGATAGGCATTTCATTGATAGGCATTTCATTGCACTCAACCCCGATGTACTGATCAAGTCTCCGCTTTGCTTCCCCAAATTCGTTAGGCCGCCGCTATATTTTTATAACGTTGCTGTCTCATCGTCGCTAAGCAGCATTGGCATGGGTTGATCAGTCTCAGGCGAAACGCTCCACATCACACCACGCCGTTCCGATGTGTCGCGCTCTAGGAAAAGTGTGGAGTTTGGTATCAGGAAGGAGCTGGTTAGCATTGCTTGCCGATCCGAAGCCATATCCCTCAACGCGCTGGAATACGCGTCTTTTGGCTAGAACTATGATCACCGGCCTTTGAGTATGTTGGAATTAGATGATGCCTGGGCGGATTCAAGACAGAGTCGCTACGGGCTCTGGCGCCGCCCTTGCCTTGTCTGGCAGAGAACATAATACAGATCGTTTGAATTAAAGGTTTAACGAGAGGGCTCCAGGTATGTTTATTCGTAGCAGCCAGGCAGGGAACGCACGCGGATTCAGCGTGATGGAAACAACCGTTGTGGTGGCGATTGCCGGAATAGTCCTGGCCTTCGCCGTGCCCAATATTACGAACGCGCTCAGGGAGTATCGCATCAACGCGGGGATGCGCCAGGTCGCCGACCTCGTTCATCGCGCCAGGATGCAGGCCATTGCGAATAACACGCAGACCTCGATCGCCGTCGATTCCGCTAATAACCGGGCGGGAATAATTGTGTTCAACGCCGACGGCACTATTAACCGCACCGACTATATTCCGTTCCCATATGGAGTCAGCTTCGGCAGGCCAACCGGGGTCACGGCCCCTTTGACCGGCGTTATAACGAACAAGAATGTCTCGTTCCCGGCCCAGGGAACATCGACAACCATCTTCCAGCAGAATTTCAACTCACGCGGGTTCCCCGTGGTAGCCGCCGCGGGCGCCATCAACGTTCTCTATTTCACTAACGGAAAAACGTTTCGCGCGCTCACCGTGAACAGCGTGGGCGAAGCTCGAAGATGGAGCTGGGATGGAACTACCTGGCAGATCTCCAGGTAAGGATCAAAGGGAGAATGCGATGAAGAAGGACGAGAGAGGGTTCACATTGATCGAGGTTTGCGTCGCATCGATCGTGATCATGACCGGCCTGGTTTCGTTGGCGACGCTGTTCACTCTTGCACTGAAACAGAACCGAACCGTAAAGCAGTTTATCTCGAGCACTGCAATAGCCCAGCAGAAGATAGAAGAACTGAGCGCTATAGACGTCAGCGACGCGCGTCTGGCTGTGGGCGGTAATCTTACGGCCGCCGCGACAAACTACGCGGACCAGTTGACGGTCGATGAATCAACGGGAGCCGTTACCGCCACACCGAACGGCCAGGTGGCGAGCTACTTCCGCTACTGGAAAATCGAAGCCGATCCGGCATCCGCCGGCAATCTGCTAAGCAATACGATCATTATATCGGTTCGCGTCGTAGCCGCGTTCGGCGGTCAGGGCAAAACGCCGGAAGAAACAACGTTGACGACCGCGCGCAGGCTCTGAGACGGAGATAATTGTCATGATAAGAAATGGTGAAAGCGGGTTCTCGCTGGTTGAAGTTTTGCTCGCCGCCGTGCTGACGGTTGGAATCATAGGCGCGGTGTTCGGCCTGATGAATCAGAACCAGCGGATGTTTGTAACCGAGTCGAGCGTCACCGAGATGAACCAGAGCGTTCGGACGGCGGTGGACTTTCTGACGCGCGACGTCCAGTCGGCTGGGGTTGGGCTGCCGCGCGGCACCGGCAACTATGCCGCGATCTTTTACACGAACGGCGCGAGCGGCGGAACCGACTCGCTGCTGATGGTAAACGGTGATCTGTATGCGCCCGTCGCCGATCTCGTTCCGCAGGTGGGCAGCAGCTCGACATTCAACCTGCTGGTTCCAACCGGCCTGAACATCACCGGCGTCGGGGCCGGTCAGACGTTCACATACAACGATCCGTCGGGTACAGCCCACAACATCTATCAAACCTATGCGACGGATCCGAGCTATTATCTGGTCTATGATGACGTGCGAGCGATGATCTTCGCCTTGACGGCCAACGCACAGACTACGGTCGTCGGAGCTACGACGCAGATTCAACTGACCCATGCAACCGGCAATACGATGAATAACACGGCGAATTTTGGCACCACCATCGACCAAAAGTTCTCCACGTCGATCGATACCGGGGCGCCTAACTATAGCAACGCCAGAGTCGCGAAGCTCGCGAATCTGATTGCCTATCGAATCAACGCGACGACCAAGGAACTCGAACGAACCGAAGACCTGACAAACTGGTACGCGGTTGCGCGAGGTATTACCGATCTTCAGGTGAAGTACCGCGTTCTTTCGAGAGTGGCCGGGGTCATCAGCGAAAGCATCCTCGACGCGCCGACCGCCCGCGCCAATATTCGTTCGATGATTTTTACGCTCAAGGCGGAGACGCCGGACATTGACTCAGCGGAGAAGACCTACAGGAAGACCGTGATGACATTCGAGGTCTCACCGCGAAATTTAAATCTAACCAATAACAATAACCTGAGCGCTACCTCGCCTGATCAGGATTCATAGGGGCAACATGAAGAACTCGACAACAAGGCACACGCTTCGCGGCCGACGTGATGGAGAACGCGGAATGGCGCTGGTCGTATCGCTGCTCGCTACGGCCATGTTCCTCGCGCTTGGAATGGCGGTGGTCATGTCGACTACGACCGGAACGATAACCAGCAGGAGCCATCGAGTCAGCGAGCAGGCTTTCTTCGCAGCCGATGCGGGAATCAATATAGCGAGGCGGTCGCTCGCAAAGGCGTTTCAGGAAAAGCTGGCGGAGGTCGCGGCGAATCCGGCGCTGCTCTATCAGAACACACCCAACGGAGCGAATTTCCCCAGCCCGTTCCAGGTAATTCCGCCGCCGAACATGACGACCATTCCGACCTTCTATCAGGGAGTGTTCACCCGGGCGGCGCAACTTGCTACCGATACGACAAGAAACCAGCGCCTGAACGGCATCAATGGCGCATCGTTCACGGTGAATCAGTTCAGCATTCCATCGGGAACCATCACGTTGCAGGTGAACAGCGCGCTCCTGGCCGTTCAAACTATAACGCTTCGTTATGCGCTTCAGGTCACCGGGAGCACCGTGGCGGGTGGAACCGCGACTCTGGACGAGAGCGGAACAATATCGACCATCATAAACATAGCGAACACCCCGGCTGTCGTGCCCAGTCGCAGCTTTCACTTCTCGGGATTCGGCGCGTTCTTCGATAACGGCGATACGACGGCAAGCTCCTATTTGACATCTGGAACCTTCACGGGGCCGGTGCACACAAATACGCACTTCGCATTCAAGTCGACCAACAGCGTGACCTTCCGCAATATCGTTTCGCAGGTCGACAATTTCATAAGGGTCGACAGCACGGATTTCACCCAAGGGCATCAAGCGCTGCCCACCGCTGACCGAACGGGCATCAACATGAACGAGACGGAGGGCTATCGCGCGACCTCGGCGGTTCCGCTTCCCGCGAACAATTTTTCACAGGAGTATGCGGTTATAAACAACACTGGTATCACTGACATCTCTACGACTACGGGATTGCCGATTGATCCTCCGGCGGTCATACCGACTGTATCGGGCTCACCGGTGCCGGTGTTCGATGCTCAGGGACGCGTGACACCCACGGTTCTGGCGGCCAACCTTCGAACCAGCAGCACGAACCTGAACCCGACATTGTCGGGCGGGAACCTGCCTACCGGAGTCTACATACCGTCTTCGAACGGCACGAGCATCTCGGGAGCCGGAATCTATGTTCAAGGCGACGCGGCCGACATACAGCTCTCCGCCGTGAGCGGCAACCAGGTGTACGCCGTGACTCAGGGCAGCACTACAACAACGATCACGGTTAACTACTCGTCCAACACGACTACGGTTGTGCAGGGGAGCAACACCCACGTGTACACTGGGGTGCCAACCGATAAGAGCGACAGCAACCCGGCCAACTGGTCGCCGGCCGTATCGCTGTTCACCAACGGCAGTATCAACAGCCTCCGCGGCGGCAAGAACGGTTCGACGAACAATGCGGCGCTTGCTTCCGGAACAAGGCTGACGATCACCGCCCAGCGCAATATCACGGTAACGGGCGACCTCAAGTATACGGACGCCGTCGCAAACTCCGACGGTACGCCTACAACCAACATCAACAACGTTAGGAATGTGTTGGGCCTGTTTACCAACGACGGAAACGTCAACCTGGCGCCGAACGCGAGCTATGTTTCTTCGAGTCTCAACCTCGAAATAGACGCCGCGGTCGCCGACTTCAACACGAATACAGCGAACGACGGCGGTAACATCGAAGGCTCGATCACATACACCGGAGGCACGTCGCCGGGGAGCAGCGATCGATTGAAGATCGTCGGAAGCCGCGCCCAATCTAAGATCAACAACATCGGCTACAGCAACCGCGATGTCTTTTATGATACGAGGTTCTCGGGCGGGCACTTCTCGCCGCCGTTCTTCCCGGGCACGAACTACACGCTGGGCACGACCGCGCTTCCAGGAGTCGTGAGCCTGACGAGCATTGCGCTGCCGCACCCGATCGCAATGTCATGGTTCAGGGAAAACAGGTAAGACTTCAGGATAGAAACATAGCACTCGCTCATCGCGAACACGGCCTGGTCGATTGAAGTTCGATCAGGCCGTGTTTGTTTTAAGTAAAATCCGAATCACTCGGTTCATCTTCCCGCCGAGTTGAGTGGAGAGATAGGCGCCGAATATATCGGAACGCCGGAGATTGAGTCTTGTTCACGCGCGTCGCTTCTACTTCTCGTCTGATTTGCAATCGCCGCCGCGAACGCGTTCCTCGATGCACCGCATTATCGTATCTTCCAGCACGCCCTTTGACGTAAGCGAAACCCATTCGCTGCCCGCGCCCGTGTCGGAGAAGCCTTCGAATTTCGCGTATACGCCTACCTGCGAGGTCTTCGGACTGGCCGGACTAATCTCGATTCTCAGAACGTATCTACCCCTTGACCAGTTTCTCACCTGGGCGGCGGGCGCATTGCAATAGTGTTCCAATTGGCTTCTTGTAGTGATGCCCTTTATGAAGATGACGGGTTTTGAAACCAGAGTGCAGTCTCCCGACTTCGAATTGCAATCTTCTTTGTCGAGCGGTATCTCGCGGGTCTCCAACATCTGCTTGACGACGGCTTTTACATCGTCCCTGCCGGCCCCGAGTATCGAAGGATTCGGCAGCGGCTTAGGAGCCTTGGGTCTATCCAACTGAATCTGTCCGGTCGCCGAGAAGAACGCAATGCCGGTCATCGCGGCCACGGCGAAGACTCGCATGCCTGGCTTAAGTAATCTATTCGTGACGTGCGACTGCATGTGTAATTGCATTAAAACCGCCTTCATTGGAGCACGCTATTTTGAAATTACGCGAACGAGCATCTCCGTGCCCGATTCGAGCTTGAGTTCCTTGCCGCCTTCTATGGCAATCGAGCCCGCGCCGGCGGCTCCGCCGACTATCGTGCCGATTGCGGCTCCCTTGCCGCCTCCGGCAATACCTCCGATGACGGCACCGGCGACAGCGCCGATTCCACTTCGTTTCAAGGTCTGCTTGCCTCTGCTGGCCGATTCTATATGACCTTCTTCATCCACGCTCTTGACCGATTCGGAGTCGTAGATTCGAGTCACTTGACCGTGAAGCGGACCCTGCTTCCCATTCGCCAGCGTCACCGAATCAAAAGCAAGCACCATCTCCGTATGACCCTTGACGCGGCCGGACTCCCTGAGCCGAGCGACGTGACCTGTTAGCTTGGCGCTCTCATATCGAGAAGGATTTAATACGGTCGCCGTGAAGCGGTCGCCGCTCGACGCTTTCTTGCTTGAAATTGAATTGTTCAAGCGGATCTTCAACTGGGTTCCCAAAGGTATGAGCCGCGCGGCGGCGGCGCGCCTTGGACTCCGACGCTGAGTGCTGCGAGCGGCTATTGCTTGAGTGTTCGATGGGCCGGCGGCGCTCGCTGGAGCAGCGGAATACAGCAGGACGCCCAGGGCTATCGCCGAGGAAAATAATTTGAGAGACTGCGTGATCAATGGCTTATGCATGCTTTCACCATACAGCGTGATTATCTCCCTTTCGAACGGAACGCGACTTCAAGAAAGGATCGAATGCACCCGAACGAGGGCAGCATTAAAGCCGTGACATGATATATCACGCAGGTGGCGAACGCGAGTCTTGCTTAGCTATAATCCTGCGGTCACCCAGGCCTAAGCCGTATCATCGCAACCCTCTACGGGAGCACACAAGATTACTCATCAACTAAAACGCGCACTTATCTTCTTCGCTCTGGCGGCGCTGATGGCAGCCGGCCGATTCGGCGGGAGCCGAGCCCACGGTTCTGCCCGGCCGCGTTCGTACGATCCGCGAGTGATCTTGCTTTCGCGAGAGCCGCTCGACACGACGACACACGCCGATGAGGATACCTGGGTCCAGGACTCGACCCTCTCAATATCGCCTCTCGGTTTGAACGCGAGGGATCAGCTTCGAATAGTTCAGTTTCCAGGCGCGATTAAACCAGCGTGGCTGCAACAGCTCAAAGACGGGGGCGCCGAAGTCATCGGATACATTCCGAACAATGCTTATCTCATAAGCGGAACGCCTTCGTCTTTGAAGCGCGTGGCTGAGCTGCACTCTTTCAAAACCACTCAACAAGTCAATCAGGATGCGGATCACCCAATCGTATGGATGGGAGCGCTCGATCCGATCATGAAGATCGCGCCTGCGTTCAGCGATGCCGTTCTACGGAGCGCAAGCGGCGCGGCCGTCGAAGTGGAAATCGAGCTCTGGAATGGGCCTGACCTGTCATCGGCATTGGAAAGGATAAACGCGGTTGTCGGGCCTCAGAACATCTCCAGGAGAAGCTTCGGCCGATTCACCGTCGTGACCGCGTTCGTTCCAATCAACGAAATTCTTGGAATCGCCGCGTTGGAGCAGGTGATCTTTATAGCGCCGCACCATCAGCCGGAGCCGCTGGACGAGCGAAGCGCTCAAATAGTCGCGGGCAATCTGACTGCCGATAAGACGCGTCCTACCGGACCGGGTTATATGGCGTGGCTTCGGACGGTGGGGCTCGATCTAACCGGAGACACGATCATCGACGTGACCGACACCGGGCTTGATCGAGGATCTACGGATGCGGCGCGGCTCCATCCCGATTTCCTCGACGCCAATGGCGCCAGCCGGGTCGTTTACGATTTCAGTTACACCGAAGAGGAACGGATCGAAGATCGGCTCGGACACGGCACTCTCGTGGCTTCGGTCGCAGGCGGTTCTACGTTCAGTCAGAGAACTGACGACGGCGGGTACTACTTCGGACTCGGGGTTGCTCCTCACGCGCGGCTCGGCAGCTCGAGGATTTTCAGGACCGACGGCAAGATTCCCCCTCTTCTGAGCTTCACCGCGGTTGTTTCGGCGGCCTATTCGGCGGGCGCGAGAATATCAAACAATAGCTGGGGACAGACGGGAAATCTCTACGACGCGACCGCTCAGGAATACGACACTCTGGTGCGTGACGCGCAGCCGGGCGTTACCGGGAATCAGGAAATCACTCTCGTGTTCTCAGCGGGGAATGCCGGGCCGGGCGGCCGCATAAGCTCGCCCTCTTCGGCGAAGAACGTGATCTCGGTCGCCGCAAGCGAGAACTATCGACCGGACGGAACCGATTCCTGCGATCTGGACGGCAAAGGGCCTATCGGTCCTGAAGGCGCTAACAACGCCGAAGATATATTGAGGTACTCGTCGGGCGGACCGGTCGCGGACGGACGCTGCAAGCCCGATATAACAGCCCCCGGCACGCATGTTTCGGGCGCGATCTCGCTATCGAACCTGTTCAATGCGTCGGGACTCTGTCCGGGACTCTCGCCCGATCAATCAATCTATCCTCTGTACACCTGGTCGTCGGGCACCAGTCTGGCGGCCCCGCACGTCTCGGGCGCGGCCGCGCTGTTGCGCGAATTCTTCAAGAAGTCAAACAAGCCGCTTTCTCCGGCGATGACCAAGGCTTATCTGACGAACTCGGCTTCGTACTTGAACGGAACGAATGCGGGAGGAAATTTACCGGCCGAGCGGCAGGGCTGGGGACTTCTAGATCTTTCGCGGGCCTTTGACGACACCAGGCGGCTGCTCATCGATCAGACCGAATTGCTGACCGAGAGCGGGCAGGTCTTTCAGGTTCGAGGCTCGGTTGCGGACACTTCTCGGCCCTTGAGAATAACGCTTGCGTGGACGGATGCGCCGGGGATGATTCTCGCTTCGCCGTGGGTCAATGATCTCGATCTGGAAGTCAGCATAAACGGAACCTCTCTCTATCGCGGGAACAATTTCAACGGCGCGTACTCGGCGACTGATGGCGAGCCCGATCGACTCAACAATGTGGAGGCCGTCTATCTTCCCGCCGGATCGCTGCCCGCCGGAGCGGGTGGGAACTTCACGATAACCATCCGGGCGGTCAACATCGCCGGCGACGGAGTCCCTGGAAACGGAATCGACCTGGATCAGGACTTCGCGCTGGTCGTATACAACTACGCGCCTCCAGTGGAAAGCGTTAAGGTTGCGATAACCGCGGCTTCATATCAGGGCAAATCGCTTCTGATAACCGGGACTGGTTTTGCGGCGGGCTCGCTGGTTGAGATTAACGGGAGGGTCTTGGATCGTGAGTTCGATTTCGACGCGGCGGCAGGCGCCCTCGGCACTAAAGGCAAAGCAAAAAAACTGAACCTCAAACCGGACCAGGAAAATCTAATCGTAGTTATAACCGGCTCCGACCGGTCCGCTCCGTTTCCAATTAGGATATAGCAAGCGTCTTTTTGATTCCGATCAGAGACCAAAGATTATCTGGACATTTGTTTGAGACACGCGGTTAAAGCGGATTGTTTCCGTTGGTAGCGATTGAGGCGTTATCTTCAGGTTCGCAGCCGGTAATACTTGATCTTGCTGTTCAGAGTGGTCGTGTTCATTCCCAGGAGCTTCGCGGCGCGTGATTGATGTCCATTCGTTATTTCGAGCGCCCGCTGAATCAACTCAATCTGGAACTTGCTGACCTCGTCGTAGAAGCTGATCCCTCGAGAGAGATCGATGCTCGTCGTGAGTTGTTGAGCCGCATGCGAGCCGGGCTCTTTGGGATGCAGGACCTCTTCCCGTATGTCCGCGCGCTGCATGCGATCGCCTCGCGCGATGATTACCCCTCGCTCGATAAGGTTCTCGAGCTCCCTTACATTGCCCGGCCAGTCGTAGGCTTCCAACAGCGATAGAACTTCAGGATCAAGCTCGTCGGATATCTGGCGATTGTTTTCGGCCGCGTATTTGACGATGAAGTGCTTTGCCAGAGGCAGAATGTCTTCCTTGCGTTCCCTCAGCGGCGGCAGGTTTATGGAAATGACGTTCAGACGATAGAACAAATCTTCCCTGAACAAGCCTTCGTCGACGGCTTGCCTCAAATCCGTGTTGGTCGCCGTGATTATTCGAACGTCCACCTGACGCTCGGTGGTGTCGCCAAGCGGCGTGAACACGCGCTCCTGAATGACGCGGAGGAGCTTTGCCTGGGTTTCCATCGAGATGGTTCCCATCTCGTCGAGGAAAATCGATCCTCCGTCGGCAACCTCGAAGTAACCCTTCTTCGCCGCGAGCGCTCCGGTGAATGCGCCTCGTATGTGTCCGAACAGTTCTGATTCCAAAAGCTCGGTAGGCAGATTGGCTGAATTTACGGTAACAAACGGGCGATCGGAACGCGCGCTCTGATTGTGAATGGCGCGGGCGATCAGTTCTTTGCCTGTGCCGCTTTCGCCGGTGATCAAAACGGTGGTTCGGGCCGGCGCGACCTGTTCGACAAAAGCGAGGATCTCGAGCATCTTGTTGCTTCGCGCAATAAGCTCTCTGCGTTCGGTGCTGCGTTTCAGGGTTTGTCTGAGAACGCGCCGCTCTTCGTCTTTGCGTCGTCGTCTTATGCCGGCGGCGACGAGCTTGAGAATTTCTTTATTGTCGAATGGCTTCTTTATGCAGTTGAATGCGCCGCGCTGCCAGGCCGCAATTGCCGTATCGAAGGTGGCGTACGCCGTGATCATGATGACTACGGCTTCAGTATCGACCTTGATCAGCTCTTCTAGAGTGGAGAGGCCGCCTATGCCGGGCATGGAGACGTCGAGCAGGACGAGGTCGTAAGTCTGTTGTTGATACTTATCGAGCCCTTCTTCACCGGTTTTCGCCAGCTCTACCTGATAGCCTTCGGACATCAGCAAGCGTCCGAGGACGTCTCGCATGACCTCTTCATCGTCGACAACAAGCACGCTTCCTTTTCTTGCCATTGTGGGGATGTTATCAGAGGATCGCCGCTGACCAAAGCCACAAGCAAATTGGCATCTATTACGAATCTTAGAATGCCCACCCGGAAGCAGCGCCGAGAAGGATCAGCAAGGAGAGAACAACCGCCGGAACCGACGAAGAGATGCCAGTATCGAAAGATGCGCGAGCGACCTCTCTCGTGTGGTCCGTGACAGTCGGCATTGAGCTCCGAGGCTTCGAGATTGGTTTATTCACGGTTTCCGCTTGAACTGAATTCTATTCGGCCCTTGCGTGAGGACAACGCCGGCGGCGGCGGCGCCTTCGATCTCAAATTCAAGAGTCACCTCGTCGAGGAAAATGGGTCTGAAGGTAGTTTCGTTGATAGCAATCAAGGTGAGCGGCTGTTCCCCGGTGGGCGCGGCCACAAGCCTGCCGTTGTCAATTGTGATGTCGACCAGAAATCCCTGCTCGTTTCGGTAGCTTCCGACAAGTAATTGCAATGCGTCGGTATCAATTTCGAGCGGAGGTACTGCCCCGGCGCTTAGCAGCACCTCTGTTATCTCTGAGTTGCTTGCGTCACCCATCGAAGCGGCTGCAAGCGCGGCCGTCAGTGTTTCGGCGCTGAAGCTTGTTTTATTGATGGCGGCTCGTACCGAGTCAATGTCTCGTTCGAATATGGCGGTCATCAGAGCGTCAAAAGCGCTCGCTTGCCCAAATGTTATCCAGAATCGATTGAGATCGCGGATGATGAACTCACGCATGCCATAGAACGTATCGTGAAGCCCTTCCACTATCTCGACGCTGTCCTTTAGACGCTCGAAAAGCCCGTCGACATCGTCGGTATAGACATATAGATCAACTTCGCGGCGCCTCTCATCACTTCGTCGGCCGTCCTGCCTGAACATGACCCGGCCGCCGCCGAAGGAGAGCATTGCGAAGCTAAGCCCCGAGCCTCCATCGCCGTAGGTGTTCAGCACTTTGAAGCCGATCCCTTCGTACCAGTCGGTTGTCGCGCGCACATCGGGCACGTGGATCATCGGAACGACGTTCTCAGCCATCTTTTAGGATTCTCCTTGGCAAGCCCCTCTCGGCTTAGCGTCTTGTTGCTCTCATGAGCGGCCGCGCGAGAAAGGGAGCCGCGGCCAGAGTTTTAGCGGCTATCCTGGTTGCCAGGGGCGAGAAAACGACGGGTCTCAATGCTCCCGCTATGGCCATTCGCCGTCCAAACTCCTCTTCATAGTATGAGCTGTATCTCCGCGCGGCTTCCTCTATATATCGACTCGAGCCGGCGGATTCGATGATGGCGCGGACGGCGATCTCCGCGCTTCTCAGGGCGATCTGCATGCCGGTTCCGGTGAACGGATCGATCATACCTGCCGCGTCTCCAAGAGCGATGACATTGCGCCTGAACAACCTTCGCCGTCCGAAGCTGAGCGGTCCGGCTGCAAGCCAGTTTCCTGAGACGACGGCTTTCGAAAGGCGTTCTCTCGCTATCGGATTCGTCAATATCGTTTGCTCGAGTACCTTCATCGAATCGCCGCCGGCGCGCCGAACAATTTCTTCGGTTGTAATAAAACACAAATTGGCGAGACCGTTTTCGATAAGTGAAAGTCCGCCGTATCCGTGCTCGAATAAGAAAAGCTCAATGCGGCCGTCGATATCGACGACGTTTTCGAAGTGGACCTTTAGTGCATAGCGCCTTGACCCGCGTCTGCCCGCCGTTCGCTCCGCGCGGTTCAGCATCAGCCTCGACTGTCTTCCCGATGCGTCGATCACGAGCTCGGAACGAAAAGATACCGGTCGGCCCGTGCCGAGATCGATTCCATCGACACCCGTTGGGTATTCGCCGTTAAAGGCGCATTGCTTGACTGCGATGCCTTCGCGGCATTCGGCTCCGAGCGAGCGGGCCCGTTCGAACAACGTCTGGTCGAAGCGGGCGCGGCTCACGCTCATCGCCCAGTCGCATTCGCGAGAAATATCCGCCATTTCTCCATCGACCTGGCCCTGCGATGTAATAAGACTGAGCCTTCTGATTTGCTGCGCGCCCTGGCGAATCAACTCGTCGAAGACCCCGAGCCTCGAGAGTGTGGGAAAGCTCTCGGGTGTGATGAACTCGCCGCAGAGCTTTTCGCGCGGCATGCGCTTCTCTTCCAGCAGAAGTACGCGGAAGCCTGCCTGCGCCAGAAGCGCTGCGGCAGTTGAACCGGCCGGCCCTCCTCCGACGATGATTGCGTCATGACAGGTCATCGGCAGCATTAAAATCCCGGCCGTCAATCGGCGTGCGAAACATCGGCAGTCAGGAGGAGCCGATAGGGGAATACTCGTTTCACCCTGGGACGCCGCATTCCCGCGAGTCTCGCCAGACCGCTGAGCTCGACGCCGGTGAAACCCCGCAGCACCGAAACCGGGCCGTCGTGCCGCGTCAAGAAGCTCTTTGTGAATAAGGGACCCAGCAGCTTGATGAAATAATACGGGACGAGATTGCGAGTCAGATCGTTGATGATTACGACCTTCCCGGCCACGCGCGCGAATTCAGCCAGCAGCAACACGGCGTCTTCGTTGTGGAAGTGATGAAGAAATAGCGAAGCCGTGACAACATCGAAGGCGGCATCCTGAAAAGGAAGAAGCCGGGCGTCGCCCTGTATCAGATTCACTCCGCCGGCCACGCCGAGCCTGAGTCGCGTGACTCTGAGGTTTCTCTCGCTGATGTCCAACGCACAGATCGTCGGCGCCGTTTCGGCCTTCGAATATCTCTCCAGTATTGCGCCGGGAATATCGGCTGAACCGGTTCCGACATCCAGCAGTGAGAAGCTTGATGAGTCGCCGAGGCTCGCGGCGACGGCTCGCATCAATGCGTTTCTTCCGCCGAAAAATCTATTTATGCGTCGAATATCGCTGAGATTCTCGGCAACATCATCGTCGCTGCCTTCGCCTGCGTCGAGCAATTCTTCCACATAGATGCGTTCGGGTGTCAGCATTTGATGATCTGAGCCAAGCCTGCTACCGATTCAATATACGAGATTGATCCCGCAAATAAAAGATTGGCGCCCGCAAGAGCGATGCGGATGATTTGAATTGAGAGATGGTATCGGTTTCCATCTGAGCGAATCAGATCCGCCATCTTAGGATTTGAAGCGGCTAAATCTTCTTCGTGGGTGATGAGACGGAGGCCTTGGCGAAGATCAGAGCTGTGAAGATCAGAGGTGTAACGATGGGGGCGGGAGCGCCGTTACACGCCCCCGCCGTGAACAATCGAAGAAATTGATTGAAAGTCTACTTGACCTTATCGGCCCCGGCGGCTTCGAGGATTTTGCGCGCCTGCGCGCTGCGATCGTCGTGCGTATACACGCCGACAAGAATTCCACCTTTTTCGATCGCTTCGCTATAAAACTTGGCTTCGTGCTCCGGTAGGCCCAGTCCGATAAGCGCTCCCGTTACACCGCCCGCTGCCGCGCCTGCGCCAAGTCCCGCCAAAACCGCCACTACAGGACCGGCCCCCACGAGAGCCAAACCCGGAACGACTATGAACCCCAGCACAACCAGCCCTGCGGCTACAGCTCCGAGCACCCCTCCTATCGTTGCGCCGGTCACCGTTCCTTCCGGCGCCTTCGTGGCCATGGTCAGAGCGAACTCCCGGCCTCTGGTAGCATCGGACATCAAAAGGCTGATGTCATCACGTGAGAAACCGAACTCGACCAGATTTTCGACCGCCCTCTCGGCTGTCGAACGAGTCTTGAACAACCCAGTGACTAATGTAGGCATATTAAAATCCTCCGCAGTCCAATTTTGGTTAATTGCCTTCGCGTAAAAAAGCAGCTCAAAAGACATCACATCCAGGGCGCCGTTTTTCCCCCGTGCGCCCTGGATGCGCCTGCTCCGCTCGCGCTTACGGAGCATTCTCGGCAACAACACTGGTTTAGTTTGACTCTACGCCACTGGTTAATTTGGCTCTATGCCAGCAGCCGTTAAAGCCTTGCGATTTTCCGCGCATCGTCTTTCGTGTGTTGGTCATTCCGGATGATGAACTTGAAAATCGCTACTAGCACTCATCGATTTGAAAGTACTCGTTCTGCTCGGGCGGTGATGTCGCAAACATCGTGCCGAGAGGCGCGGGCGCTTTTCGCCGGTAGATCTTCGAACAAGAGAGCAGGGAAGAGGTCGATCATTATCAAATTTCGCCATAGCACGCTCTTCGGAAATTGATCGCGCTTCAACTCTGATCGAATCGATGAGATCACGCCTCTCGGCTAGCTACAATGCTGTCTGAAACGGATTCAGTGGCTCGAAATAATACGTACTTACTTTTTGAGGAGAGCAATAATGAGTTGAGTATGGAGTGCTACTGCTCATACATCAGGGGAGCGGCAGTGTGCGTGGGTGGAGGCATCGCCGCTCGGCTTCGCTCCATTCCGCGGTCTGAAGCGACACCAAACTCCGACACCATCGCGCAAAGGCGTCTATCGAGAGCGCTGTTGAACACCGTCATCTCTTCGATGCTGGTGGCAAGGTCCACGACGAGGGAATCGAAGATCCTGCGGTAGTGACTGACGAGAGAATCTGAAATGCGCATCTTGCTCGCAATCGATGTCTGCGAAGGCAGAGACGGATCGAAGTAACAATGCCAGGCTACTTCGACCAGCTTCCTGAATCTGCCCGGCTTGCCTCTTACCGTGTTCTTCATCTTCTCCATCATCTGTTCAGCCATTTTGTCGGCAAGCTGAACCTCTTCCTTCTTGAGAAGCACATCGAGAGGCGAAGGCCTGCTGTCCGCGAGCTCGACCGCGGGAACCGTCGCGTCCGCGTCGTGGCTGTCGGAGCCCGCGTCGATTGAGACCGGCCTCCAATCTTCGACGGCCAGCTTTGACAGCACGAGCGAGCGCATTGTCCGGACCTCTGTAGGCGTGTCGATGGCTTCGAAGATATCGCGGATCAGGCGCTTCAGCTCTTCGGTCGAAATGATGACCTGTGAGCCGCTCCCGCGGCCGGTTCTGCGTGTATCGCGCCGGCGGAACGGAACAGCCTTGATCGACTCGGAGAGGTTAGCGTTTGGTTTTACTTCTTTGTCGAGCGGCCAGCTTCCCAGGCCATACAGCCTGAGAGCCATTTTGTTGCAGGCTCGCTTTGCTCCATCGCGAGCTACGGTTGCCGGCGGATAGACCTGAAAGTCGCCGCAGTTCTGAAGCAGGTCGCTTATCCTGCGGGCCATTCGATATGACTCCGGATGCCATTCGCGCTGCAAATGCGAAACGAGATTAGGAACCTCTATTCGATATATCTCGCGCTCTATATCCTCGTTCGTGTAACCGAGGTCGATATAAGTCTGCCATCGGTTCTTTGAGTGAAGCTTCAGAAAGAGATCCTGTGTGAGGTCGTTGTAAAAATCGATCAGGGCTTCACCGGAGATTCCAAGAGGCGTGCAGAGCACGCGCACCGACGAGTGCCGGGAAATCACTCGGAACAACTTCGTCCACAACGCACCGCCGTCATTGGTCAATAGCCCTTCAGTCCATCCTTTTCCTGTCATCTGTCACTCCTCGATGTTCGAATGGAGGAGTCTATGCAAAGGCGATTCCGTTAACGATCAACTCGCCCATCATTGTCACTGTGAACGAATAAGGGCACGCTGCTCGTCATCCAACGAGCGGCGAATACGCTAGTGAAACACGGTTTTAATTTTGGCAGGCCTTGTCGAAATTCGTATTAGGGCGGCTGTCTTCATTCGCGGTGTGAGGCTGAAAGGTATGTTCGTTCTCGATTCACTAAGTGAACCATCGCTGTATGAATTGATGTTGAAATATTGTAAAACGGCGCGTGTCCGCCTATCGAACAAAATAGAGCGGACCGCATTATCGCAATGCGCGGCCTCGCATTGATGCCGGTGAGGAAAGTGTGACTCACGCCCCACCAAATGCCGCCGACGCGGCATTGAGTTCCGTCGCATCGGTTGTTGTCGTCTCAACAACCGCAAGATCGAGAACCTTGATCACATCTTCAATGATCTCGGTCGAAATTGTCGTCACACCGCTCGCGTATCCCTGGAGCAGGGCGTTGTCACAAATATTATTGATCACCCGCGGAATGCCGAGGGAGACGCTGCCTATTAGCTCGGTCGCCTCGCGTTCAAACAGGTCGACTCTCTTTGCGCCGGCGGTCTTCAGGCGAAAACGAATGTACTTGTCGATCTCGAGGGGGTTGAGCGGCCTGATTGCGCACCTCAGCGATATCCGCTGTTTGAGCTGGCGCAGGCCGGGTTGATTCAACGTGTCGCGAAGCTCAGGCTGTCCGCAAAGAATGATCTGCAGAAGTTTGTCGGAATTTGTCTCGAGATTGGCCAGCAACCGAATCTCTTCAAGCACGCCGGTCGACAATCCATGTGCTTCATCAACAATCAGAGCGGTTCGGAGCGCCTTGATGTGCCGGTCCGCGAGCAGGCGCGTAAGCCTCATCAAGATCTCCGGTTTTGAGGCGCCGACCGGCAGGCCCAGTCTCAAGCCGTTCGAGAGCATCTCGTAAAACTCGGAAGCCGTCAGGTACGGGTTGAGAAGGCAGACCGACAGAATGTCGTGGCCCAGATGCTGCATCATAGACCTGAGGGTCGTGGTTTTTCCGGTTCCGACTTCGCCTGTTACGACTACCAATCCCTTGTGATAATTGATGCAATACTCAAGATTTGAGGTTACCTCGAGATAGCTTTCAGTCCTGAAGATGTACTTTGGGTTTGGCGTCAGGCTGAAAGGTATTTCATCCAATCCGTAAAAATCGAGATACATCGTTTTTGCTCCTTTAGGCCGTCACGAGAATGCGCATAAAAGTAAGTGCGCTGAAATTCGCGATTCATTTGCCGTACCAAATCGGTCCTAAGGTCCAACGCTGCGAAGAGGTCCTTCGTCGCGCCGGTTTTTTTCGCCACGACCGCTGCGCGTTTGAGTTCAACCCGCGCTGGGTGCTGGCAGCGGCGCCGCGTGCGTTTTGCACGGACTGCTGAGTATTTACTTTTGCAGCGTCCGTATTGCTCTGCGCGGTGGTTCCGGAGCCGGAATCTTCCTTTTCCGTCGTGACCGTCGTCTTCTGTTCCAGCGGTGTAGAAGGCGCGGCGATCGTTGAAGCAGCGGCGCCGTCGGCCCTATTAACCGCTCGTGAGAGCGAGTTTGAATTCGCGAGCAGCATCATCGCGGCGAGCACCGCCAGCACGCCTCCAACTGCAAGTCTCCTCCGCGCTGACTGCCAGCGAAGCGGAAAAGCGCTCTTCGGCGCGGAGCCATACTCGGCCGAATATACCGGCTGGCCTGATGGTGGAAGCTCCTCCAAATCGCTGTAAACCGGCTGGAGATCAATCGATGAATCGCTGCCTGCTTCCATTGATGAATCTGATGAATCGCTGTTTGCTTCGACTTCCAACGCGAGCTGATCGAGAGGATCGGCGCTTGAAGACCGCTCGCTCTCCAGTGCGTTCGATACGTCAAGCGGCGTCAACGGATCGTCTAATGCGAGGTCATTCAGAACATCCGACTCGCTTGTGGACAAAGAACCGTTTGGCCATTCCTCGGGCAGCTCAAAAGTCTCCGGATTGGACGGCGGCCCGCATTCCATTACGCCAAGTAGATCGCTTAAAGCATTGGAAGGTTCAGGCTCAATCTCTTTTATGAGCGAAGCCGATCCTATTATAAGAGGAGCCGCCGCGCTGACTGGTTTCATCAAGCTTTCCAAGGCGAGGCTCAGCTCTTTCGCGCTTTGGAATCGAGCGTCGGGATTCCGCTCCAATAACTTCATCACTGTGACGGATAAACTGTCGGGAATGTCCGGCCTGTAGAGCTTGAGCGACCGCGCGGGATTAATAGAAGCCTGGCCCCTGGAGTGGATCGCTTCGCAATCCTTATCGCACAGAGGCGTTCGATCCGTCAGCATCTCAAAGAGAATGACTCCAAGGGTGTAGAGATCGCTGCGGCCGTCCAAGTCGGCCCCCAGAGCCTGTTCCGGACTCGCATAAAGGGGCCCCTGTCGTTTCGACCTGAGTCTGCGAGCCCACTCTAGCGCCTCCGCTGTTTCTATACCGAATTCGCTTACAAGGGCGGCAGCATCTTCATCTCCGACAAGAATATTGATGGGAGAGAGGTTCAGATGTAAGACGCCCTTCCCATGCGCTTCTTCCAGCGCAAGGCTAACGTCATAGCTGATCCTGATTGCTTCACCGACATCGAGCCAGGCAAGGCGATCAAGGCGCTCGCGCAATGTCTCAAGTCCCGGTTTGTATTCCGAAGCAGTCAGGTGGGAGCCGCAAACTTCAACCGCTTCGCTCGTGGTGAGGCAGGATTTGTGGGCGAGTCTATTGCAGGCGAGAGCTTCGAGGTAAAAGAGATCCACGCTTTCGGGATCGTCCGCAGCTTCCTCCGCAAGAACTTTGAGCCTTACAAGCGTTTCAGGGCTCTGGCTATGGCCCGGACACTGCGCTAGAAAGAACCTCGCGCTTCCCGCGGTTCCCAGTTGTTTCACAAGCGTGAATCCGCGCCGCACCGCTTTGGCCAGCTCATCTTGAGATTCGCATCGAGCGCGGGCTGCGCCGATCGCCTGGTTGCCGGTTGAACAGATGCCTTCGCTATTTTCCATGCGAGATCACCTCAAAAGACGCGACTTGTTGGCGAGGCATACGCCGGTCGGGCCGGCGAAATCTTTTCGTACTCGGACGCAGTCCACGGTGAATCTGTTGATTGCGGCTCGCGCAACTCCAATCCTTTAGATTCAATACGGTGAACTTCGATAGTTCTGCGAAAATCCGGCAAGAAATGGGGATGAGATTCAGGTGATTCCGCTAATTGACGCAGGCGCCCGCGAAATGAAGCGTGATAGTCTCCAACGGATTTGCGCGCCTGGGAGCGCAGGCATCCTGTCTGCCGGAGTCGTCGCGGAGCGACGACGATTCGGCGCCAAAGCGCGGAACCGGCGTTGAAGCGAGTCTTTTTCGGCTCACGCGCGCCGGAGTTTGCGAAATAGGGTCTTTGCGAGCGCTACGATCTCGGCCGTCGCGTGTCCACGATGAGACCCGTGTAGACCCGCGCGGCGCTCTCTAAAATATCCCCAGAAAAAGCAGAGCCGGGTTTCGTACTTGAAGGCGCTCGTTACGTCTCCTTTGAGCCAGGAGCGAACAAGGCGCCACGCATTCGTCAGAGCTTCTCGATACAGATGAGCCGGCACGTCAAACAATCTTCCCGTGCGCGACTGCTCGATCTCATCCAATCGAAGCAACGCGTGAAACCGGCCGTTTCCAAGATGCCATCTGCGATGATACGACCTCGTCATACGGTCTGCAGGCACATAAGCCTCCGCGATGAGCGATGGTATGAAGAGCGCTCTTCCGCCTCCGCGCCATAACCTGATTAGCAATTCCGCGTCTTCCATCGACCCGATGCCGTCGCCTACCCGCTGGAGCTCGGGTAAGAACAGACCGATTCTCTCCAGCGCGGGCTTTCTGAATGCTAGATTAGCGCTGAGTAGACAGAGCGGATTGTTTTCGCCGATATACATCGGAGCGTCGCCGTAATCCTGCAACGCAACAGGGGCCCAATGGTCACGATTAAGCCACGCCGGAGGATTGGTTTCCCATCTCGGCAGCACGCGGCCTCCGACACAATCGATCTCAGGGTGCGCTAGAAATGTGTGATGAATCAGCGAAATCCAATCGCTCGAAACGGTCACATCATCGTCGAAAAATGCGACCATGTTTGAGCGCGCGTTTGCGATCCCCGTATTCCTGACGTAAGAGACGCCGGGCCTCGTCTCGAGAAGATAGCGTAGATTCCGAGCTCCTCGCCTAACGAAGAATTCAACGACCTCTCGCGTGCGGTCGACGGAGTTGTTATCTACGACAATGACCTCATAGCGAACCTCACCGGCGTCCTGCGACAGGATGCTTCGAAGCGCCTGGCCAAGAAGCTCGCAACGATTATAGGTAGCCAGGACGACCGATATGTCGTATTCAAGAGTCATATTCTTTATACGCGAGCGAACGCATCCAATTGCTTAAGCGATGGCTTTGTAGAAATGCCTGCCATAGAAGAACCCGGCAAGGTCCCAGACCGCGAGCTCTCCTGAAAAGGCCGCGGGCGCATTGCTCTTGGCAAGAATCGCCGCCTTAGTCTTGTTGACCATACCTCGCACTGCTTGCCCGTACAGCCATCGCGGCACGCCCGCCAGGTAGGCCGCTTGTGAGCGGCTTTCTCTGTCGAGCAAGCCTCGTGAGACCCCGCGCCAAAAACACCATCTTCTAAAATAGCTCTTGGTCAGACGAGCCGCTGGAATGTGGTGATAGATGATCAAGTCGGGCAGGTAGAGTCCCCGCGCTCCAGCCTTCAGCAACCGCGAATACATGTCCTCGTCTTCTCCAGCAAGCAGCCGGGTTCCGGTTCGACTCAAAGAGGCATTGTATGGACCCACCTTCTCGAGCAGCGAGCGTTTGAGTACCGCGTTGCCTCCCATCAATATTCCCGGAAAGCCATCGCCGTATTCGGCGACTTCGGGACCGCCGTCGATCCATCCGATCACGCCGAGATAACTGGAGGGCAGCCATTCCGGCGGAGGAATCTCCCAGTTCGGAAGATAAGGGCCGCCGATGAAATCGACACCGGTTTCGCGAAAAGCGGACGCGGCCGACTGATACCAGCTCTCACCCACCTCTTCATCGTCGTCGATCATACCAACCAACTCGCCGTTGCCCGCGGCTATACCTGCATTGAGCGCGGACGACCGGCCCTGCCTGCGTTCAAAAACATACCTCGCACTTATTCCGAGCGTTCGCTCGCAATCGGCCATGAAATCCCTGGTGTCGTCGGTAGAGTTGTTGTCTACTACGATGATCTGAACTTCCAGCCCCGGCGGCTTGATGGCTGATTTCAGGCTTAGCAAAGTTTTCTCAAGCAGCGTTCGGCGATTGTAGGTTGGAATCACAACATCAAGACTAAGAGCACAGTATGAAGCAGGAGCGGGCGCGCAGGCGCCGTTCTTACCGCTATTCTTATGATCCACGTTTCTCTTCACGATTGATCAGGACGTTCAACGCTTCTTATTCCATTTCGAGATCATTAATATATGATGACTCCATAATGTCATATACACACTTCTCTTCGTTCGAGGATCATTGTTCTGATACTTATAAGACGGCTAAATTTGCAAGTTGAAGACCGCGAATTTACCGCTAAAGGTTTAAAATTTCGCTTTATTTTCGGCTTTATTTAACCCAAGAATCGCGATTGAAAAAACCCAAAGAAAGAGAAAAACCCTGCTGGTAAACATGTTATAAGAGTTTTACGAAACAAAATAACAGCACCAACAGGGTGATTGATGACCAAGAAAGTACAGCAGACGTTGCTACCGATCAAGCTGGAGCAGAGCGAAGAGAGATTG
>QHVH01000083.1 GCA_003222245.1 Blastocatellia bacterium AA13
CTTATGAGGTGGTAAGGAGAGGATCGGAAGAGAAGGTCACGATAGGAAAGCCGATAGCGAACACGCGAGTATACATACTGGACGAAGAGCAGGGGGTAGCGCCGATCGGAGTAGGAGGAGAGCTGTACATAGGCGGGGCTGGGCTGGCGAGAGGGTACGTAGGAAAAGGAGAGTTGACAGGCGAGAAGTTCGTGCCCGGTCCGTATAGCGAGAAAGAAGGCGAGCGGCTCTACCGGACGGGAGACGTGTGCCGGTGGGGAGCGGATGGACGGATAGAGTATGTGGGGAGGGCGGACAGCCAGGTGAAGGTGAGGGGATACCGGATCGAGCTGGGAGAGGTGGAAGAGAGGTTGAGGAGAGAGGGGGGAGTGAAGGAAGCGGCGGTGGTGGTGAGAGGAGAAGGAAGCGAAAAGAGGCTGGTTGGGTATGTGGTGGTTGAGGAAGGAGTAGAAGAGGGAGAGATAAGGAGAGGACTGAAGGAGAAGCTGCCGGAGTACATGGTGCCGGGAGTAATAGTGAAGCTGGAAAAGCTTCCGCTGACGCCAAACGGCAAAGTCGACCGCAAAGCGCTGCCGGCTCCCGATGCCGTCAGATTACAAGCCGGAAAAGCCTTCACACCGCCTCGAACAAAGATGGAGATCGCGCTTGCCGAAATCTGGTCACGAATCTTGCGGACGAGTCAGATCGGCGTCGATGACAATTTCTTCGAGCTCGGCGGAGATTCGATCCTTGCGATTCAAGTAATATCCAATGCAAGGCGCGCCGGATTGAACTTCACACCAAAGGAGCTGTTCCAGCACCAGACGATCGGCGAGCTGGCCAAGGTTGTAAAACAGGCTTCTGGAGCCATCGATAGCGAATCACCGCCCGACAGAGCCGGCCGCTTCGATCTGGTCGGCGTCGGCGCCAAGACCCTTGAAAGACTCGCGGCTAAAGGCGAAGTAAAGGATATCTACCCGCTGACTCCGATGCAGCAGGGAATGTTGTTCCACACGTTGTACTCGCCCGATTCGGGCGTCTACTGCGACCAGGTCATCACGACTATAAAGGGCAAGCTCGATGTGTCTGCCTTTGCCGCGGCGTGGAATTCGGTTATCGCCAGGCACGATGCGTTGAGGACTTCCTTCGAATGGGAAGGTTCCGAAGGCGCGATACAAGTTGTCTGGTCCCAGGCTCCGATCGAGGTCACGCAAGAAGATTGGCGTGATAAGGACAAGCGAGAGCGCGACAAAGCTCTTGAGCAATGGCTGCGCAGCGAGCGGGATCGTGGATTCGAGCTTCGGCAGGCGCCATTGATGCGCATGACTCTCCTCCGCGAAGGAGACGAAGAGTACCGCTACATCTGGAGTCGCCATCATCTATTGATGGATGGCTGGTGCATGCCGGTCCTGATGAACGAGGTCGTCTCGACATACGAGGCGACGATAGACGGCAAAGGCGCCGCCGATCTTGAAGAGCCGGGCAGATATCGCGATTACATCGAATGGCTGGGACGGCAGGATCTGCGAGCGGCTGAGGAGTACTGGCGAAAGGAACTGAGCGGCGTCGGCAGCGCAACCGAGATCGGCGTGAAGAAGATCGTCCACGATACGGACGGACACCGCAATATCGATCTCAAGCTCGGTAAGGAACAGACGCGAAAAATCGTGGAGGCGGCGCGCGAGCAGAAGCTGACGCTCAATACGGTAGTAGAAGCCGCGTGGGCCCTGGTTCTAAGCGTATATAGCGGAGAGCGGGAAGTTGTATTCGGAACCACCGTATCCGGTCGGCCTGCCGAACTCGAGAGAATGGAGACGATCATCGGCCTCTTTATCAATACGCTTCCGGTCAGAGTGAAACTTGATGGGCTCGAGAATGTCGGTGATTGGCTGCGGCGCATACAAGAGAGCCACGTCGAAATGAGGCAGTACGAGTACAGCCCGCTGGTCGAAATTCAAAAATGGAGCGGGAAAGCACGGGGAGAGGGATTGTTCGACAGCATTCTCGTATTCGAGAACTATCCGATCGACCGTGCGGTCGGCCGCCCGCGCGGTGGAATCAAGATCGAGGACGTGAGATTCGAAGAGCAGACCAACTACGGTCTTACCGTGCTGGCCGCGGGAAGCGAAGATCTCGGACTTCGAATAACCTACGACTCCGGACAGTACGAAGAAGGGACCATGAGGCGGCTCTTGCGGCACATCGAAGCTGCGCTGACGGGCATTGCCTCCAGGATGAACAAGCCTCTGACGGAAATCAATCTGGCCGCCGGTGTCGAGCTTGAGCAGCTTTGCAAATGGAACCAAGCCCGGGCCGAGTTCGATTCCGAGCAGTGCACACACGAGCGGTTTGAAGCTCAGGCGCTCAGAGCTCCCGATCGAATAGCCGTCGAGTGCGAAGGCGAAGCGATCAGTTATCAAGAGCTGAACATGAGAGCGAACAGGCTGGCTCACAGTCTCCGGCAGAGAGGCGTAGGCCCCGACACGCTCGTGGGCATCTGCATGGAGCGCAGCCTGGAAATGGTGATCGGCTTGGTGGGTGTCTTCAAAGCCGGCGCCGCGTACGTTCCACTCGATTCTTCATATCCCGTGGACCGCCTCTCTTACATGATCTCGAATGCTCGAATCGACATCCTGCTTACTCGCGATGACAATCATCTCGAGTTCGCGAGCGGCGTCGGGGAGATCATAAACATCAACAAACTGTTATTGAGTGCGGGCAGCGAGTCGAATCACAACCCCCGCACCGGTGTCGCTCCCGACAACGCGGCGTATGTGATCTACACATCTGGCTCAACCGGATTGCCGAAGGGCGTCGTGGTTACTCAGCGAAATGTGGTTCGCCTGTTCGATGCGACCTCCTATTTTGAATTCGGTGAGAACGACGTATGGACGCTGTTCCACTCTTTTGGGTTCGACCTTTCGGTCTGGGAGATCTGGGGAGCTCTGTTGTACGGCGGCCGCGTCGTAGTCGTGCCTTACTGGATCAGCCGAAACCCCGAAGCATTCTATTCGTTGCTGTGCGACTCCGGCGCCACGGTGTTGACCCAGACTCCATCGGCATTCAAACAGTTGATGCGGGCCGAAGAAGCGGTCGGAGTAGATCGGCGGCTGGCGCTCAGAAGCGTGATCTTCGCCGGAGAAGCGCTCGATCTATCCAGCCTGGCGCCGTGGTTCGATCGGCATGGCGATCTCCGGCCTCGTCTGGTCAATATGTACGGAATCACTGAGACCACCGTGCACGTGACGATCAGGGAACTGGGCATCGGCGACACGAATAAAGGAAGCATGATCGGTTGCTGCATGGACGACCTTTGGTCCTACGTGCTCGACGCCCGGATGCTACGCACTCCGATAGGGGTAACCGGCGAAATCTTTGTTGGAGGCCCGGGTTTGGCGCGCGGTTATCTGCACAAACCCGATCTCACCGCCGATCGATTCAGGCCCGATCCTTTTGTCGAGAAGGCGGGCGAGCGGATGTACAAGAGCGGGGATCTCTGCCGTTATCTCGAAGACGGAGATATGGAGTGCCTCGGTCGTAGGGATCATCAGGTCAAGATTCGTGGATTCCGAATCGAGCTCGGCGAAATTGACTCCGTGCTTGGAGCTTTCAGCGGTGTAAGAGAGCACGCGGTGCTTGCCGTCGAAGGAGACGGCACGGAGAAACGGCTTGTCGCTTACTTTGTAGCCGAGGAGCCGGACAATCTCAGCATTCAGCAGTTGCGAAGCTTTATGAGGGAGAAGCTGCCGGACTATATGGTTCCGGCCTCCTTCGTGCTGATTGATAAGCTGCCGCTGACCTCGAACGGCAAGCTCGATCGAAAGGCGCTGCCCTCACCGGACCAGATGAGACCCGAGTTGAAGGGAACGTTTGAGTCTGCGCGAACCCCCGTCGAAGAAACTCTGTGCGGTATCTGGTCGCGAGCGCTTGGAATCCCAAGTGTCGGAGTACGCGACAACTTTTTCGAGCTCGGCGGCGACTCGATCATCACGATTCAAATCGTAGCACGCGCGAACGAAGCCGGAATCAAGCTCACCCCGCGGCAGATATTCGAGTCCCCCACCATCGCGGAGCTTGCGGCGGTTGCGACCGTGTTGGCGCCGATGAATGCGAATCGCGCGCGAGTGGAAGGCATCGCCTTGCTGACTCCGATTCAGCACTGGTTCTTTGAACAGGAGCTGTTGGATGCACATCATTTCAATCAGTCGTTGATGCTCGAACCGAAAGAGCCGCTCGAAGCCGGAATATTGAGAAGCGTGGTGGAATCACTTGTCTCGCATCACGATGCGTTGCGAATGAGGTTTCGACGCGAAGGCGATGAATGGGTTCAGGAGAATCTCGGGACGGAGCCCAACAACACGTTCTTGCATCTCGATCTGAGTGAGCTGCGAGGCTCAAACAGAGAAGCGATTGAGCGGGCGGCGCAAGAAGTCCAGAGAAGCCTTGACCTGGCTGAAGGGCCGTTGATGCGTATCGTGATGATGGATCTGGGATCGGAAGAACGCTGCCGGTTGTTGTTCGTGATCCACCATCTGGTCGTCGACGGCGTGAGCTGGAGAGTACTGCTTGAAGATTTACTCCGTGGATACGAGCAGGCATCGCAAAGACATCCGATCGATTTTGGGCCGAAGACAACGTCCTATAAAGAATGGGCGGAAGCGCTTGTTCAATACGCGGCCGGCGATCAGATAAACGGCGATCAGATAAACGGCGATCAGATAAACAATGAGGCAGCCTACTGGTCGGAGTTGTCTACGAAGCAAATAAACGCTCTGCCGGTGGACTGTGAAGATGGCGAGAACACGGTTGCGAGCGGGCGAACAGTCTCCGTAGCGCTGAACGAAGACGAAACGAAGAAGCTGCTGACCCGAGTTCCGGAAGCGTATCGGACGCGGATACAAGAAGTCTTGATCTGCGCCCTGGCCGACGTGGTCGGTAAATGGAGCGGCGCCGATGGCGTTGCTCTCGAAGTCGAAGGACACGGCAGGGAAGATATCAAAGACGGCGTCGATATCACGCGCACCGTAGGCTGGTTCACCAGCGTCTATCCTATAGTGATCGAGTCGGCGAATCGGCAAAGCTGGGGCGATAAGCTGAAGGCTGTCAAAGAAGAGTTGAGAAGCGTTCCCTCGCGAGGAATCGGCTTCGGCATCCTCAAGTACCTGAGGAGAGAAGACGAGAGCATCGAATCATTAAAGCGGATCGTTCCCCACATTGTGTTTAACTATCTCGGCCAGTTCGATCAGGTATTACAGGCGTTCGATCTGGAGGTAGCCCGCGAGTCAACCGGAATGAACCGGAGTCCGCGCGGCCGCCGCAAACACGTGATAGAAATAAACGGCGGGATCGCCGATGGAAAGCTGGGCCTCAATTTCGGCTACAGCGAGAACCGGCACAAGAGAGAAACGATAGAAACCCTCGCCGAGGACTACAAGAAAGCGCTGATCGAATTGATCGATCATTGCGTTGCCGTGAGGCGCGCCGAATATACTCCGTCGGATTTCAAACTGGCTTCGTTGCGGCAGGCCGAGTTGGATGCGATCGCGTCCGAGCGCGGAGAGATCGAAGACGTTTATCCGCTCACGCCGATGCAGCACGGCGTGCTCTTCCACACGTTGTATGCGCCTCAATCCGGGGTCTACTGCGATCAGGCGGTTTGCACGCTCGAAGGCAATTTGGATCATCAGGCGTTTCGCGCGGCATGGCAGGAGGTCACCGATCGGCACCACGCGTTGAGAACGTCGTTCGAATGGATCGGCGTTCGAGAACCGCTCCAGATTGTCCTAAAACAGGTCGACGTAGAGCTGGCGGTTGAAGATTGGAGCGAGCTTGGCGAACCGGAGAGATCGCTGAAACTCGAAGCGTATCTTGAAGCTGACCGCGAGCGCGGCTTTGATGTACGGCAAGGCCCGCTCATGCGAATGCTCCTCATCGTCGAGGCCGATGACCGGCGCAAGTTCGTCTGGAACAGACATCACCTCGTGATGGATGGCTGGTGTATGGCGGTGATTCTCAGAGAGGTCATCGGCGTATACGAAGCGAATACTCAGGGGCGAGCAACGATTGGAAAAGTCGAGGGTCGAGAGCCGGTTGGCAAGTATAGAGACTATATCGAATGGCTGCGGAGGCAGGATCCAAGCCGCGCCGAGCAATTTTGGAGAACGCGTTTCGACGGATTCAAACAGCTCCACCGGCTGCCGATGAAACAATCAACCGAGACGACGGCATCGCAATACAAACGCGACGAGCTTCGGCTGAGCAAAGACCTGACCGGTTCGCTGCTGGCGCTGAGCAAACAACGGCAGGTCACGCTCAATACGCTGGTGCAAGCCGCATGGGCGCTGCTGCTTGGACGCTATTGTGAAACGGATGATGTCGTATTCGGCGCGACGGTGTCCGGAAGACCGGCGGATCTGAAAGGCGTCGAAAACATGGTCGGTCTCTTCATCAACACTCTTCCGGTCCGAGCCCAGCTCGCGGATGACTCGCCGGTCGCCGATTGGTTGAGAGAGATTCAGCGGCATCAGGTCGAAATGCGGGAATACGAGTACAGCTCGCTCGTCGACGTCCAGTCCTGGAGCGGGACTTCGAGAGGAGAGCCGCTCTTCGAGAGCATCCTCATATTCCAGAATTATCCGCTCGAAGATTCGCTCAATCGTGAATCGACGGCGATCCTGGTGAAGGACGCCCGTTTTATCGAGCTTACCAACTACGGGTTCGGCTTGACCGCCACACCGGGCGATGAACTGCATCTTGCGGTTCAGTTCGACGCGACCAGATACGATGACTCGCTTGGTACGCGAATCGTAGGCGACCTTGAAGCGGCGCTTGCGGGATTTGTCGAGCACGCTTCGGGCTCGATCGCGGATGTACAGCAGGCGCTCGACAAGCGTGATAAGCAGCTACGGAAACAAAAGGAAACCTCTTACGCCCAGAGCAAACGACGCAAGCTGAAAGAGGCGCGGCTCAAACCGCTGAGCGGATCAGGCAATCTCGAGAGTTACCGCGTTCAGTCACTGCCCGATGAGAGATGAGATACGAAATCAAAAACGCGTTCTAGATATTGTCGATTGGATTCGCGCCTACGGGGGCGACGACGGAATCGCGGCCCACCTGTCCCAGACCTGTGTTCACCATTTGTTCGGCGATCACGCCGAGGCGACCCCGGCCGCGGTCGCGCTGGTCTTTGCGGAGGCGCGGATTACCTATAGCGAATTGAATCAACGAGCCAACCAGTTGGCGCATTACCTTATAGAAGCCGGCATAGGTCCGGAGATGATCGTCGGGATCTGCCTGCCCCGCGGAATCGAATCGATCGTCGCGATGCTGGCGGTGCTAAAGGCCGGAGCCGCATTTCTGCCGCTCGATCCAACCTATCCGGCGGAGCGGCTCTCGCTGATGTTGGAGCACTCGGACACCGGGCTGACGATTACCAACGAAAATGCAGCCGATCTTTTACCGGCTCGATGGATGCCGATCATCTGCATCGACTCGGAAAGCGAAGAGATTGAATCCGAGCCCGCACACGAACCGAGCGTCGCTTTAGCGCCCGACAACGCCGCTTACGTTATCTTCACTTCGGGAACGACCGGATCGCCAAAGGGGGTCCTGGTGACTCATTGCGGCCTGTCGAACCTGTGCGCGGCCCAGTCGATGCTCTTTGACGCCGGGCCGGGCGATCGAGTCCTCCAGTTTGCGTCTCAGAGCTTTGATGCTTCGGTGTGGGAAATATGGATGGCGCTGGCGGCGGGGGCGACACTCTGCATTGCCGACGATGAGCCGCGGGAATCGAGCGCCGATCTCGGCGCGTTTCTCAGGAGCGAGGCCGTCACCATGGCGACGCTGCCTCCAGCGATTCTGAGTGCATACCCCGCGGAGAGCATTCCGTCATTGCGCTGCCTCATTTCGGCCGGAGAGAAATGTCCAGCCGAAGTAGCCTTGAAATGGGGCGCGGGCCGTCGCTTCTTCAACGCATACGGACCGACCGAAACCACGGTATGCGCGTCCGCGTTTGAATGCGATCCCGCGGACTCGTGCGATCCGCCGATCGGCCGTCCGATCATAAATACCGAGCTGCACATTCTCGACTCATCGATGAGACCTGTGGACGCGGAGCTGCGAGGGTTTCGAATCGAGCTGAGCGAGATCGAAGCGACGCTCGAGAGCTGCTCCGATATCCGGCAGGCGGTCGCCATCGTCCGAGAAGATCGGCCGGGTGAGAAGAAGTTGACGGCATATGTCACGGCCGCGGGATCTCGCGCCTTCGACGTCGATCAGGCCCGAAGCTTTCTCGAAAAGAAGCTGCCTCAATTCATGCTGCCGTCCGCGATCGTGCTTCTCGAGAAGCTTCCATTGAATGCAAACGGCAAGCTCGATCTTACGGCGCTGCCTGCTCCCACTCTCACCAAGGAGAACGAGATAAGAGAATCGAGAGCCCCGCGCAACAGGATGGAGCAGACCCTGGCTGAGATATGGCAAGAGCTTCTCGGAGTCGAGCAGTTGAGCATCGACGACAACTTCTTTGAACTGGGCGGCGACTCGATATTGGGCATTCAGGCGGCAGTGAAGGCCAGACAGGCCGGTCTCAACATCGCGCCCAAGCAGATCTTTCAATGCCAGACGATTGCCGAGCTCGCCGCTGCCGTTAACGAGCAGGCTGCTCCGTTCGAAGCCGAAGAAGCCGCGACTACTCCCGCAGCGCTCACGCCGATTCAACACTGGTTCTTTGAACAGAATCCGGAGGAGCCGGATTTCTATAATCAATCGGTTCTATTGGAAACTGGGGAAGAAGTCATCGCGCCTTTGCTCGAACAGGCGCTGACTCTGACGGCAGCTCATCACGATGCATTGCGACTGCGCTTCCGCTTTGACAGCGAAGGGCGCAGGCAGTTCAGCGCGGCGACCGAGGAGCATCGAATCTTCTCGACCATCGATCTTTCGGGTATGTCCAATGGCGCGCGAAACGACGCGCTGGCGCGCGGAGCGGAGAACATTCAGAGAAGCCTGAATCTGCAGGAAGGGCCTCTTGCGAGAGCTGCGTTCTTCGATTTCGGCAAAGGCATTCCCGGGCGATTGCTCATAGTCATTCATCATCTGGCGGTCGACGGAGTTTCGTGGCGGATATTGATGGAAGATCTCCAGACCGCATATACGGAGCTGCTTCGTGGAGCTCAAGTGGAGCTTCAGCCCGCGACAACGTCCTTCACGCGATGGGCCGAGCGCATCAACGAGTGGGCTCGCTCCATCAACCTCCGCGAGAGCGCTTCATACTGGCTGTCACAGGATCGACAGGACGTAGATGGACTGCCGGTCGATTATCCGGGCGGCTCCAATACACTCGAATCCGCGCGAACCGTCTCGGTTTCGCTTAGCGCCGACGAAACCCGAGCGCTCCTCCGCGATTTGCCCGCGACGTTTCATACCGAGATAAACGACGTTCTCCTTTTCGCTTTGTTTGAGACGTTAGCTGCATGGATCGGAAGCAGGCGCGTGCTTGTCGCTCTTGAAGGGCACGGACGGGAAGAGATCGTTGAAGGCGTCGACCTGTCCAGGACCGTAGGCTGGTTTACTACTCTGTTCCCGGTTCTGCTCACGGTTGAAGAGGGAGCGAGCACCGAAGCCGTGCTGCAAGCTGTAAAACAAAGCCTGAGGGATATTCCTCAACGCGGGATTGGATATGGAGCGTTGAGATATCTCAGCGACGACGAAGAACTCGTGAAGCAGCTTCGTGCATTGCCGCGGCCTGAAGTCGGGTTCAACTACTTCGGACAATTGGATCAGGTTCTGACGGAAGAATCGCCTTTCTCTTTAGCTCCGGAATCGATTGGGCCCTCATACAGTTTGAAGGGCGACAGAGTCTTCCTGCTCGATCTGAACAGCCTGGTCATCGACGGCCGGTTGCGCATCGAATGGACCTACAGCGCGAACCTTCACAGCAGATCGACAGTCGAAGCTCTCGCCGAGTCGTTCGCCGAATCGCTGCGCTCGCTTCTGGCCTGGCGCTTGAGCGATAGCCCGGGCGGCTGCGTGCCGTCGGACTTTCCGATGGCGGGACTTGCCCAGGAACAGCTCGATTCGCTGGCCGCCGAATATGGTCGGATCGAAGACATATATCCGCTTGCGCCTTCACAGCACGGACTGCTGTTTCACAGCCTCTACGCTCCGGAGTCGGGAATCTACTTCGAGCTGATGACGTGCCGCCTCCAAGGCCGTTTGGACATCGAGGCGTTCGAATCATCCTGGCGGCAGGCGCTGGATCGGCACTCGATATTGCGCACCGCGTTTGTACTTGAAGGCGTGGCCGAACCGCTTCAAGTGGTCTGTAAAGACGTGAGGCTGCCGATCGATTATCGAGACTGGCGGGCGCTTTCGCAGGCGGGACAGAAGCGCCAGCTCGAGGCCTACCTCGAAGCCGAGCAGCGCCGCGGATTCGACGTCGCGACTGCTCCGCTTATGCGGCTGGCGCTGATCGAGCTCGCGGATGAGCAGTATCAGTTCGTTTGGAGCCATCATCACGCGCTGCTGGACGGATGGAACCTCTCGCTGCTGATGAACGAGGTATTCACGCTCTACGAAGCGTTCAGCTCGAGCAAGAGCATTCATCTTGAAGCCGCGCATCCATATCGCGACTACATCGAGTGGATTCAGAAGCAGGATGCGTCGCGAGCCGAGCTGTTCTGGCGCGAAAGACTGCGAGGATTCGATTCTCCGACCGCGCTGCCGGGAGGCCGTTGCTCGGGTGAAGTCAACGATGAGGAAGCCGAATATGGCGAGCGAATGCTCTCGGTTTCCGCGGGGCTCACTTCCGAGCTTCAAGCCTTTGCGCGAAGACATCAGTTGACGCTGAATACCATGGTGATGGGCGCGTGGGCGCTGCTGCTCGGCCGCGCGGCCGGCGAGCGCGATGTAGTATTCGGGGCGATTGTTTCCGGCCGGCCTGCTGAATTGAGCGGAGTCGAGTCAATGGTCGGTCTCTTTATCAACACGCTTCCGGTGCGAGTTCAGTTGCAGCCTTCGACGCCGCTGGCGCAATGGCTTAGTAATTTCCAGCGCCTCAACCTTGAAAGTCAGCAATATGGATACTGTCCGCTGGTTCAGGTGCGGGAATGGAGTGAGGTTCCGCGCGGCGCCTCGTTGTTCGAGACTATTCTCGCGTTCAACAACTATCCGGTCGACCGGTCTCTGCAAGAGAAAACTGAAGGCATCGCTATTCGCGACGTTCGCTCGATCGAGCGAACCAACTATCCGCTCACGCTTGTAGTGTCGCCTGGTTCCGAGCTGGCTCTCAGAATCAATTATGACGGAGTGAATTTCGGTCCGGCAGACGCGGAGCGCGTGCTGCGACAGATCGAGACTCTGTTGACGAGCATCGTTCAAAATTCTGAGGCGCGGCTCTCCGAGCTGTCGATGCTGACGGATGCGGAGCGTGAGGAGTTGATAAGAGGAAGTGAGGGAGCGGAAGAGTGGAAGCGGCGAGAGAAAGGCATCGGCGAGATATTTGAATGCGAAGCGGAGAAGAGTCGGGATGCTGTAGCAACGGTGCAAGCAGGTCGGCACGTGAGTTACGGCGAGCTGAACGCGCGAGCGAATCGACTGGCGAGATATTTGAGGAAAGCGGGAGTGGGAGCGGAGGTTGTAGTTGGGGTTTTTCTGGAGCGGGGGCTTGATGCAATCGAAGCGATTTTAGGGGTGGTGAAGAGCGGGGGAGTCTACCTGCCGATCGATCCTGGGTATCCGGTCGAGCGGCAAGGTCTAATGCTCGACGAGAGCCGATGCAGCGTAGTCGTGACGCGAGGAGAACTCGCGGACATGCTTCCGGCGATATGGCTGCGGGTAATAAGCATTGATGAAGACCGAGAAGAGATAGCGCAGGAGAGCGGGGAAGGGCTTGAGAAGCTGGCGGTAGGAGAGAACCTTGCGTACGTGATGTTCACGTCGGGGACGACGGGAGAGCCGAAAGGGATAGGAATAACTCAGAGAGCAGTATTGAGGCTTGTGAAGCAAGAGGCGTATGCGAGATTTG
>QHVH01000084.1 GCA_003222245.1 Blastocatellia bacterium AA13
TGCCGTGTGCCGGTTCACCCGCAGTTGCGCCGCGATTTCCAGGTCGCTCCGACCCGCCGCAGCCAGCAAAACAATCCTCGCTCGCAACACCTCCCGCTGCTCTGCCCTACCCTTACGCGTGATCGCTAATAACACCTCGCGCTCCGCCTCAGTCAGAATCACTTGTCCCTGCGTCGAGTTCACAGCCCCGGACTATAGCACTTTACCGTTCGACTGTATAGACATTTAAGAGACGCTACACTAGTGAGTTTCGGGGGCGTCGAACAGGTCAAGGAAGCTTGCCGCGACACTCAAAAAGCGAGGCTGATCGAAGCACTCTGGCAGGATGCCCGATATGGAGCACGAATTCTAATACGCAATCCCGGCTTCACTGTAGTCGCGGTCATCACGCTCGCGCTTGGCATAGGCGCCAACACGGCGATCTTCAGCATGATTTACGGAGTGCTGTTGCGGCCTCTTCCGTATCAATCAGGCGAGCAGCTCGTCGTGCTGAGGCAGCGGGCGGCGCTGGCCGGAGACATCAGCACCGGATTCTCCGTGAAGGAAATAGAAGATTATCGGCAACAGAATCAAACTCTCAGCGAGCTCGTCGAATATCACTCGATGGGCTTCATTCTTTACGGAGGCGCCGAGCCGGAGCGGATACGAACCGGCGTCGTCTCAGCAAGGTTCTTCGACTTGATGGGCGTCAAGCCGCTGCTCGGAAGAACCTTTCTTCCTGATGATGAAAAGCACGGCGCCGAAGCGGTATTGATTCTCAGCTACGACTACTGGCAGCGGAGTCACCACGGCGATCCCGACATCGTCGGCAAGGTCTTTCGAATGAATGACCGGCCCCACACTGTTGTAGGCGTGCTGCCGCCCGTCCCACAGTATCCGAACGAAAACGATGCCTACATGCCCACTTCGGCCTGCCCGACGAGATCATCGGAGCAGTTTATCGCGGACCGCAATTCTAGAATGATGAGCGTGTTTGGGCGGCTTAAGCCGGAAGCGACTTCAGAACAGGCCCAATCGGATCTCGGCGCTATCACCAACCGGCTCGCGCAAGAATATCCGGGATCCTATCCGGCTAGCCGAGGCTTTCATAGCACGGTCGACCGGCTGCGCGATGAGCTCACAAAGAAAGCTCAGCCGACGTTTCTTATTCTCCTCGGCGCCACGGCGCTTGTGCTGTTGATCGCGTGCTTCAACGTCGCGAATTTGATGCTCTCGCGGTTGATGCGCAGAGAGCGGGAGATGGCTCTGCGCGCGTCGCTTGGAGCGAATCGGGGCCGGCTATTGCGCCAGTTGCTGACCGAAGGCGCACTGTTGGCCCTTGCAGGAGGCGGCCTCGGCATTGTGCTCGCTTCGGCCGGTTTGAATCTGCTGAAAAATTTCGCCGCCCGGTTCACGCCGCGCGCTCCCGAAATAACAATCGACGGCTCGGTTCTGATCTTCACCGTGATTATTTCGCTCGTGACCGGGCTCGCATTTGGATTGATGCCGGTTCTGTCCGCAACGTCGAATCTCGCGGGCGGCCTGAAAGAAGCCAGCGCTCAATCGATGGGTGCGAGCCGTCGCCGCCTGGGCGCCATGCTCGTAGTAGGACAGGTCGCGGTGTCGTTTGCGTTGTTGATCGGCGCCGGCTTGATGCTGCGCAGCTTCGTCAACCTGCAGAAGGTCAACCCCGGATTCGACCCTGAGAAAGTGTTGGCGATGCGCATTAACCTGAACTGGTCCAAGCTCGACACGAATCAGCAGATACTTGCGGCTTACCGGAGAGTCGAAGATCGAATCAAGACTCAACCGGGCGTCATATCGGCCTCGATCTCGAACAACTTTCCGCTCAGCAAGCAGGGCATCCTGAACGGGCCCTTTAATCGAGATCTTCAGATCGAAGGGCAGGTGCTTGCGCCCGGCGAGAAACCGCCACGCGCCGATCTGCGCTTCGTCAGCACCGACTTCTTTTCCACGATTCGGCTTCCGCTAACGGCCGGAAGACTCTTCTCAGAAGCCGATAACGAACGAGCGCCGGCAGTCGCAATAATCAGTGCATCTCTTGCGCGACAGCGTTGGGGCAATGATGACCCCATTGGCCGTCGAGTCAACTTCGACGGAGGAAACGGCCATAATGCCGAAAATCCCTGGATCACGATTGTCGGCGTGGTCGGCGACGTCAAGCAGTATGGTCTCGAGAGCGATCGCAGCGATGCGATCTACCGTCCGCTCGCGCAGGGAGGTTTCGCGAACTATTTACTCGCTCGCACGGTAGTTGATCCAATGCAGATGTCGGCGCAAATCAGAACCGCGGTTCGCGACGTCGATTCGGAAGCCGCAATTGATGAGACCACGACGCTCGAAGAGGCGCGCAGCGAGTCGCTGGCTTCTCCCCGTCTGACGATGATACTCATCGGCGTATTCGCGGTCATAGCTCTCGTGATCACCGCGGCCGGAATCGCTGGAGTGATGGCGTTATCAGTCAGCCAGCGAACGCACGAGCTCGGAATGCGAATGGCCCTCGGCGCGACGCCGTCCGGCATCCTCTGGATGGTGCTGCGTCAAGGCATGGCGTCGGCGGCGCTCGGACTCGCTCTCGGAACAATCGGAGCGCTGGCATTAACGCGGGCTCTGCAGACTTTCCTGTTTGCAATCGAGCCGACGGATCCATTGACCTTTTTTGCGGTGGCGCTGGTACTTGGTTTAACCGCCGCTATCGCGTGCCTTGTGCCCGCGCGCCGCGTCACCGGAATCGACCCGATGATCGCGCTGAGAACCGAATGAGTCTAATGTGACAGAGCGGCGGCGCCCGAAGATTCGAGGCGCCGCCCTACTAAAAAATATCCCTTGAAGCGCGCGCGAGTCCGGCGCCCGCGTCGTTCACTCCAAAAATTTAGAGATGGTCAATTGTGATGAGAAAACTAAACAGTATTCGTGTGCTCATAATCCTGCTTGTCTGTTCAATCGCGATGACAGGCGTCGTTCTGGAATTCAATGCCCGCGCGCGCGCCTCGGCCGGAGGTGGATATGTATGTCCGCCGTGCGGCTGCGGAAAAGATGAAGAAATTTCGGAGCAGCCCGGTCGTTGCACCGCCTGCGGTATGACTCTGGTTGAAAAAGGAAGCGAAGCCAGTAAGCCGCGGCCTGAAGAGCCTCAACAAGCGAGAAAGCGTGTAGCGATCCTGATTTTTAATGGAGTCGAGATCATCGACTACGCGGGACCGTATGAAGTTTTCGGCCAGGCCGGGTTCGACGTATACACGGTTGCCGCAAGACCCGGCCAGATTACTACGGCTATGGGAATGAAGGTGACGCCCAGCTACAGTCTCGGCGACTCGCCTCAGCCTGATGTACTCGTGATCCCAGGCGGAGACGTCTTCAACACACAGGAAGATCCCGCCGTTCTAAAGTGGATCCAGGAACAATCTAAACGCGCCGAGCACGTCCTTTCCGTTTGCAACGGCGCCTTCATCCTCGCCAGGACCGGGCTGCTGGACGGACTGACTGCCACGACTTTTTATAATCTCGTCGATGGCCTGCCCGCCGTGGCTCCAAAAACTAAAGTCGTGAGAGATCAGCGGTATGTAGATAACGGTAAAATCATAACCACCGCGGGAATCTCATCTGGCATCGACGGCTCGCTCTATGTCGTTTCCAAAATGAGAAGTAAAGCCGCCGCTCAAATGGTCGCCTTGAATATGGAGTACAACTGGCGGCCCGATTCTTCTTATGCTCGCGCGAGTTTCGCCGACCGCCATCTGCGACGAATTATGTCGGCTCGCCTCGTGTTTCCGGTTCCCGCCGGCGACAGCTTGAAGGTGCTCAACACGGAAGGCGATGCCGGCGGGTGGCGCGTGCGCTGGGAGGTGGCCGGCAGCGCTCCTGCCGCCGAAGTGATCAGACTAATCAATAAGAAACTCGCCGATGAGGGCAAATGGTCCCGCCGCGATATCAAGGATCGCGGTGAGGGCCGAAGCGCGTGGCAGTTCACCGATGAGAACGGAGAGCCCTGGCAGGGAGATGTCAGAGTCGCACCGGCTGTTGAAAAGGACACCCTCATCGTCGACATCGAGGTACTCAGGGCTGGATCGAGGCAGGCAAGCTCCCGTTAGCATTCGGCTGAAAGCCCTCACGACGAAACGGAAAACAAAAAGGAGTTGTTATGACGCAGACTTATCGAAGAACAAACGTACTGGCCGCGGCTGTGTTTATCGTTGCGACAGCGGCTGTCGCCATAGGACTTGCCTCGCCTCTTTCGCTCAGATGGCTTCAAGGCGGCGTGCAGCCGGTTGATGCTCTTGAAGGATTGGACCCGGTTATGCTCGTGCAAGGCAAGGAAGTTCAAGGCGAGTTTAAAATCTCCGTCACGCGAGATCAGTTCCGCTATTTCTTCGCTAACGAAGATAACAAAGCCGCGTTCGAGAAAGATCCGGCTCGCTTCGAGATTCAGTTGAGCGGGCATTGCGCGAGAATGGGAGAGCCCGTCGGAGCGAACCCTGATCTATATTCTGTCCATAAGGGCCGCATCTACATTTTTGGCAGCGCGGAATGCAAAAAAAGATTCGAGGCCGCGCCTGAGGATTATCTGGAGCCAAAGAACCCAAGAGCGGCCGCTGTTCCGGACGCGACTGCCAAAGGAGCAAAGCTGCTCGAGAAAGCGGTAAAGGCCCTCGGAGGTGCAGACCGCCTAACCGCGTTGAGCAGTTATCGGGAGGAGAGTTCATTTATGGAGGGCCGGCAAAGCGGATCGGTCGAAGTGAAAACAGAAATGACCATTCTGTTTCCGGACCGCATACGCGTACACCAGATACGTCCCGACTGGAACGATGTCTCGATCATGCGAAGCCAGACTATGGTGCTTTCATCCAACTCCGGATTCATTGAGGGTCCGCGCGGCGTTGCACCGGTTTCAGCGGCGCATCGATCTGAGCAGGCGCGGGAAGTTCTCAAACGCCCGATTGCAATGCTTCGCGCTCGCTCGGCCGTTAATCTTCATCCGGTGTTCGTCGGAACAACCGATAAGGGCGAAGCAAAGATCGATCAGGTTGAAGTTGAGGTTGACGGCTCCGTTTACACTCTCGGTCTTGATTCCGCCACAAGCCGCATTCTGAGTGTGTCGTATGTCCGGCGCGGTCCTCAGGGCAAGTACGGCAAGTATCTACTCGATTTTTCAGACTATCGGTCCGTTAAAGGCTTCGACGTTCCATTCAAGATTGCTGCGAGCTTCGATGGACAGCCATGGCCGGAGCAGTCAGCAACGATTCGCTCCATCGCTATAGACGAACCTGTTTCGCCGGCGCAATTTGAGGCGCCGAATCACGGCGCTTCTCGATAACAGGCTGAAGAACCGCGCCGCTACGGTATCAATGACACTACAAGAAAAATACTCCGTTATATTCATTCTGCTCGTGCTCTCGTCGATTGGTGTTTCTGCTGCGCGCGCGCAATCCGGCCGTCCTGCGGCGAGCAATGACTGGGCGCAGTGGGGCGGCCCAGATCGCAACTTCAAATCGGCTTCGACAGGGCTTGCAGCGTCTTGGCCGCCGGCCGGGCCGCGCAAGCTTTGGAGCCGGGATTTAGGCGAAGGATTTTCCGGCATTGCCGTCCAGGGAGGCAGGCTCTTCACGATGTACCGGCGCGGCGAGCAGGACGTAGTGATCGCTCTCGCCGCCGCAACGGGCAAAACCCTTTGGGAATACGGCTACGATGCGCCATTTTCAAAAGAATACGATATGAGCAACGGGCCGGGTCCCCACGCGACGCCGCTTGTCGCCGGAGAGATGGTCTTCGCGGTCGGCGCAACCGGCAAGCTGCACTGCCTCGACAAAGCGACTGGGAGAATGATCTGGTCTCACGATCTGATCAAGGAATACGGAGGAACTGTTCGAGTCAATGGGTATTCGTGCAGTCCGCTCGCATATAAGAACACCATTATCATGATGGTCGGCGGTGCGGGACACGCCTTGATGGCCTTCGATCAGAAAACCGGTTCAGTGGTATGGGCCAAAAACGATTTCAAGAACTCTACGTCGTCGCCGATTCTTATCAATGTCGACGGACAGGAGCAGCTTGTCGCATTCATGTTCGGTGAAATCGTAGGAATTAATCCCGGCTCGGGCGACCTGTTATGGAGCCATGCACACGAGACGGATTTCGGACTGAATACGAGCACGCCAGTGTGGGGCGACGACAATCTTCTATTTATGTCATCCGGCTACAACGGCGGCAGCCGTGTCCTCAAAATCAGTCGTTCGGGCGACAAGACCATTGTGAAAGAAGTGTGGTTTCACCGATTGATGCGGGTCCATTTCGGCACGTGCATTCGCGTCGGCGATTATGTCTACGCTTCAAGCGGCGACTTCGGCCCCGCACCCTTTACCGCCATTAACGTAAAGACCGGAAAAATCGCGTGGCGGGATCGAAGTTTCGCGCGAGCCAGCTTTGTTTTCGCCGACGGCCGGTTCATCATAGTCGACGAAGACGGCCATCTGATGCTCGCTACACCGACTTCCGAAGGACTGAAGATCGATTCGAGAGTAGAGCTATTGAAGAATCTCTCCTGGACGGCGCCTTCCATAGCCGGGACGACGCTCTACCTTCGCGACAGAAAGACAATAGTCGCCTTGGATCTTCAAGCTAACTAAGCCGTAGCTTAAGCTAGAGCGACAATTCCCGATTGTCATTTATAAATGGAACGCCGTATCGAAGCATCAACGGAAGAGATCGAAGCGCCCTCGCCAATATTCACATACCCGGCAACAAACCTCTCCGCCGTTCAGTTAAGCGCCCCAACGGCTCGCCGATTGGGTGGGCGACAAATTTGTGAAGTATTTGTGCTTTCTCTTTTTTTGAGAAATAATCTGACTACTGTACAGTAGTCAGATAGAGATTAGAGTAATATCATCACCCAAAAGGAGAGGTCATGGAAAAAGACAGGTCAGAGACGGTGGCGGAACTGGAGCAGGTGAGGAGGCAGTTGTACGAGGAA
>QHVH01000085.1 GCA_003222245.1 Blastocatellia bacterium AA13
CTGGATCATTGAATTTAACAAAAGAGGAGAAAACAGGATGCTACGCGACTTCGTCTGATAAAAACCCGCTGTTTGATAAAGACCCGCTTGCGCAAGCGGTCTTTGATGGCGTATTACTCACCCTGTTCCGCCGGCTTCCTATGGCCGGTTTTGACCCGACCACATATCGGTTTTGAGGTGACCACCGAGGGCGAGTTATTGTGCGACCTTGAAGGCAAAGAAGTCCGTGAATCGAGAAAAAACTCGCATAATAGTTCGTGACTCGACAACAACTCCGGAGTCCACGTCGTGCAAGAAGGTACTGAGCGAAGAAGTTATAGATAGAGGCGCTTTCTGAAAGTAGTCCAGCGCCTGATTCAAGAGAAGAGTCGTGACCTCATTTCCCGTCACCTTTCTTCCAGTGCCCAGGTCGGCGACACTGCACGTCTGGGTTGCTAGCCACGGTCCGCATACACTGGATACGGACTCTCTCGATGGCACGTATGCACAGCAGGCTGCGAATGCTCGCTCTTGGTCAGCAATCTGCCAAGGGTGATCGAAGGTGGAACTCAATTCGGCGGTTGTCGCTAAGCCTTGATAGAGCATTTCGTCGGGCTACTGTTCAAACACCAACTCATAAATGCGCGCGTCAGCTCGCTTACGCCGCCCTCGCCACCGTAGGATTTGCCCTCTTCTTTGGCTGCCTTCGCCGAGAAGTCGAATTGCCTTAGCTTTTCGATGTACGGTTGCAAATCGGCCTCCGACAGCACTAATCCTGTTTCATCTGTCATCGTCACGCCGCGGTGCGTGAGGTCAGTTGTAATAGCCTCCAGCAGATTCAGCGTTGCAGAGACGCCTACGTATTTACATAGAAGATAGCTCTTGTTGTCCCATTTCACTGGATAAGCGGTCGCTAGAACTCCCGAATAGAGAAGCAGGAGGTCAACCTGTATGGCAGCCTCGAAGAAGTCTTCTTCGTCCGCAAAAATATGACTTGGTCTCATCAGTTTCTTGAGGGCTGCAATGAATGAGGATTGGCTAATGATTCTGTTGGATTCACCGACCATCGCGATCCTATCGCGCCAAGGCGAGTCCGCTCGCGTGTTGAGTTCCTCAACCAGTTCTTGCGCGCGCGCATCCCGAAACTTCACCCAATCAGTTGTTCTAAGCATCGGGATGAGATCGTAGACCAACGATGGGTTTATCTTTCTTTGCTCCCCATTAATTGTTCCGAAGATCAGCGCCTTGAACTCATCTGGCAGATTGATGAAAGCCGAGACAACGAGTTCCAGATCTACGTTGTTCGACCACTGTGGGTCGAAGGCCCAGAGTCTATGTTGCCCGTCAAGGACGAACGCTTCGCCGTTGCGTCTATTGGCGATGATTAGTTCCCCGTCCTTGAAATAACTGCGCTCGGTTAGACTTACAATGATCGTGTTTGGCAACACCGGAGGCCCCGAGCTTTCGCCTTGAGGTACCGCCCAATTTCCTTAAGCCGATCTTTCCTAAGACCACGCTGGATACCCTTTCTGTTCTCCTGGGTTCGCTCACTGGTGTAGGCAATCGACAATAAGGTCTTGGCAGACATCCGAAAGACATAGAAGGTGTATTGACCTTGTTGTACTTCCAGCGCCGGACAGGGTCCAAGTACTCAATCGACTCACTCATTAGTGCCCCTTCAAGGCGATGGCCGTTGGCTCGGAGTCAGACCGCATTTGCGCGTCTTCGAAATCGACAGACTAGGCTTTCACTTCGGGCCGGCGGTTAGCCTCATAAATCAACCCTGGTAGATCTGATAAGGTCTTAAGCCTCTGGTAGAGTAGGAGGACTCCCCGACTGAGATGTGCTTTGAAATGCGGCTCCAAATCAACCCTGTCGTCGAAGCCATCCTCAAACAGTCGGTCACGCAAAAGTGAAAAGAAAAACACATCCCACTGGCCGGTGAGAGTGTAGCGGTTAAACTCACGTGCTGGCCCGTCAGCGTAGAGCTGCGGATCTGGAATGCCTGGCTCTGATAGCGACAGACAAAATCCGAGACGACACAGTAGATTTGGAGTAAGGCCGGTGCGGGCCTTTAGATTTCGAAGCCGTAAATCGACATCCTTTCCAATATAGATGCGACTAAAGGACACTGTGCTAACCCTTTCTTGCCAAGGTAACGAGCCTGCGTGCCCTAGTTACCCGGAAGTCATCCGTAGTCACAACCGTTTCCTCGCTTTGCTCGTCGTAACGGAGGCGGTAGATACGCGCAAGCTGATCTTCCACATCAGCCAGCAGCCCGTCATCGAGCTCGGTGTCTGTCGCTAGAAACAGCACTTGGTCGCTCACAGCAGGAACATAGTCGTGAATCAGCCGATGCCGATGAACATCGTCAAGGCGCGCGAGCGGTGTATCTATCACAAGTGGCAACTGCCGTCCTGCTACCTGTCGCAGCGCCCATAGCAATGCCAGCGCAAACAGATGGCGTTCCCCGGCTGAAAAACTCGTTACTGTTAGAGAGCGCCCATCGGGACCGAGAAGCTCGATGTTGAAGCTCAATGGATCGATCCGCATCGAACCCAGCAGGTGTTCCTTCCTGCAGAGGCGGTTAAAACAAGCGACGAGGGCGTGCTCAATCGCCGTGATCTGACTATTAGTCAGGGCGTCCTTGTACATCCGCAGCGCCCTCTTACTCTTAACGGCCAGCTCGTGCTCGCGATGCTTTCGGAGCTGCTCGGTCGCGTCGTTAAGCTTTCGCTGAGCTTCCTCTCGCTTGTACTGCAGCACGGCGATCTGGCGCGTTAGGTCGGTATGCTTTTCCCCGAGTTCAGCAATTAGGGCTTCGAGTCTTGCGATCTCCGCATTGATCTCGCCCGCGAGGTTTTGAGTCGGCGCTCGCTTTATCCTCGTCTCCATTTCCCGTTGCTCATCCTGCAGCTTTCGCAACTGATCGCCTAACGACTGCACCTGAACTGGCACAACGTGTAAGACCTGTGAGATCCAACTCTGAAGCCGTTCCCCCTCGGGCTCTGAGACGTGATGCACGAATGTGGATTCGACCCTCCTTTCGGCCTTATAGAGTCCTTGGAGCTGACGCAAGAGCCGCTGCGTAATGATGTCACGATTCTTCGCCGAGACTTTCAGGCCCTTCCAGAGGTTGTCGCTCTTGAGCATAGTCTCAACACGCGCAACTCGCTCGAACCACAATGCGTCGGCAGCCTGGTATCGCCGCCGCTCTACCTCTTCGTCAAGGCGCCGCTTCAAGCTGCGACAGAGCTCAGGTGCCAACGCAAACGGAAGCAACTCACCGCATGTTTCACGAAGCTGGTCGGCTACTTTTGTGATTTCCTGCTGGAGGGCGGCCCGCTTCGCCTCAAGCACCGGTTTGCTGGTCGCGTTTGACCCTTCCGCCTCGGTAAGCCGCCGTACTTCCTCGGCTAGCTGTGCCTCGATTTCGAATCGTCTTGCCCACAGTGAATCAGCTTGAGCTCTTAATCCGGCCGCCTGCACGTCCAGGTTGTCTATCTGTGGCCTAAGCTTAGCGAGCGCGGCCTTCATGCGTGCCTTAGTTCTCTCTCCAGCGCCGTGCACGTATGCGAATCGGTCAAGGTCAGCTATCAATCGCTCCACGACATCGACCCCAAAGAGGCGCTGAAAAGCACCCGCGAGAGCGGTGTTCATTTGCTCCGGGCTGGAAAGTGCGTCCATCTGCTCCGCGTCAAAGAAGCAGATGGATCCAACGCCAGGAGGAATCAAATCGTTGACAAGACTCTGATAGTCGCTTGCGCTTATGTCCGGCGTTTCCCCATCCCGTAACACTCGCAGCCCGGCTTCAAAGACACCAGAGCCTTTTCGTTCCCATGAACGCTCGACGCTGAGGTGCTGCTCTTTTCCGGACTCGAAATATTGGAGCGTCAGGGCAACGCTCGCGCGATCGCAAATAACTGCCTCGCCATTTGCGTGATGACGGTGCAATCGGGTCAACATAAAGTCATTGTAGGCTTGTCGGCTCACGCGATCTCCCAAAGCCAATTGACCGTACAGTCCCACTCGCACTGCCTGGAAAAGCGTGCTTTTGCCGACGCCGTTGGGACCAGTCACAACGGTCAGCGGACGATGCTGGCCGTCGGGAGTACGCACAGGAGTAAAGTCGAAGTGATGGTAGTCTCTGAAGACGCCGAGACTCTGGATGGTAAGCTGGAGCAAGCGCATAGGTTACACTAAGCTCAACTTCAGCTGTTCCTCAGCTATGATCTCTTCTTCGCCGCGCCATTCTTGAGCCAATACGCGCGTGAGCGTTTTTTGAATACCCGCTCGCCTAGCGGGACCATTAGCGCCGCGTTCCGCTTCAAGAAGCCTTGCCACAAGATCAAACGGGACGTCATGCTCGGCGCAGATCCCTTCAAGAAGGGTTTTCTGATCACTGTTAAACTGACCGTTATCATCGCTCGGCCAGTCCAAATCGCAGCCGCTCACCTCGTGGAAGATTCGGGGGACGGAGTCGTCCCAATCTTGTCGTTCAGTCCGCCAGAGCCGACGGATCTCATGAAGTTCATCTTCGGATATGAGCTCCGCGCTTGGGTCTGGACCTTTCTTGCGGACCAGTTCTTGGGTGCGTAACACTTTTTCGAGCATGAGCCGACTGGCTTCGAGTTTGTATGTGCGGGCCGCTGCTTTACCGTCCTTCTTTATGATCACTCGGCCATCGCGTCCCTTTATATCTCTGAATTCGCGCTTGCGGGCTGGGTCAATCGTTGTTGCTAGCCATTCGCGAAAATCAAGTAATGGCTCAAGCCACTCTTCTCCCCGATCTACTAGCGCTTCCATCGATGAATCGCGGGTCGCCACGGTGCATACCCAGCAGCCAAAGCGGCTGTTGCCGCAGGTTGGCGTGGTATCGTCGATAACTAAGGGGCACTCACCCGCACTAGCATTGCGGTACAATGTAACCAAATCGCGGTTGTTGCTCCCCCACGGCGAAGCAACCTGCAGTAAATAGGTCCAAACGTGATCTGTTGTGAAATCAGCGATAGGGGCGTAAACATTAGCTCCACTGAGTGACGAATGTCTGCGAAGCACATGGCCCTTCACTTGATAGGTGTTCATTAGCTGAGCACGAGTCGAGCTTTCCGCTTTCCGCACGCCCAAAACCATTATCACTTCGCCATACTGTGTGACCTTTTCATTAATGAATCTGTTTGCCGGATCAATCTTCAATCGTTCTGTGCACCATCGAAATCGCGTCGTAGGTGCCGGGTACCCACGCCCAATCAGATTTACCCAGAAGCTATTGTTCAAAGTAGGCATCACCTTCTCCGCGGCGAAGGGCATGCCGGTTGCTTTCGCAGTCTCGTTAATGCGGCGCAGGGTGCTGTCAATGTAGTCAACTATCACCGGTGTCTCTACCTTCGTATCGGACGCGATTACGAATACCGGTTTGTGGCGCTCCTCCGACGGCAGGCTTTCCAAGGCCGTCCATACCAACTGAAGAACACAAGTGGAGTCTTTCCCGCCGCTGTACCCAATGACCCAAGGCTGGGGATAGCGCCGGTATACTTCTCGAATCTCGTCGTAGGTCTTATTGAGGCTATCGCGGTCAAAGGTGGGCTTGCCATCAGACTTACTGTGAGACAGGCTTACACGTCTCTTTTTTCTATCGGTTTGATTCTGCATTCTAAGTACCTGCCGGCCGCAACCCGCATTCGCAATTCTCACCTACGAAGGTCGCTGAGTCAATATGTAGTAGGTGCGCCCCTCAAATGCACCAGATCGTGTGGCCCAAAATTGCCTGGAGCTCACGATCGCTGAGTACCTGCCCGAACGAGGCGATGCCCTGAAAATCGAACCCCCTGTGCCTTAGTGACTTGCTCCCAACCCTGTCGTGTACCGATGGAATGGGTCTCGGCCAGAAGCCCCCCATCGCTCTTCTTGTTCAGTTAGGCGCACAAACTTTAGTCTCAGAGGATGCTCCGACGCAAGGAACGTCTCCTTGCGGTGCAGGATCGGCGGATTGTCTGAGTCGCGATACTCGCGGTACTTTACGCGAAGACTTTGGAGTCTACAAGCAAGGACGCTAATAAAGCCGGGTGTGGGTCCGTTTCGAATTCTGGGTAGGATAAGTAAGAAACGGCCGGTTATCGCGATGTATCTTTACGACATTCGCGCCTTCTACCACCGCTCCGATGAGGACACGGGCGCAACCCTCGTATACGCGCAACAGTGGAGCTAGATTGTTTAAAGCACTGATATGTACATAGAGGGAAGTCGGGGTGAGCTTGCCGATATCCGATTCACGAGCTGTTTGATCAACCGCCTCCCTATCGCCCCGCCGAGAAGAGTAGTTTGTCAGCGAGGTCGCACGCACGAGAGTAAGTTGAGAAGAATGCGCGAACATCCAGCCGGATCGCAGGATCAAGCTGCGACTGTCGTGGTCGACCGCCGAACTTGGACAACGCCAAATACACAAGGACATCTTGAGAGCGTTCTTCGCGGATACGAGACCACTGGTCTTCACCTGTAAACCGCCGGATGAGCGCGAACGCACGCCCGACGCGTCCTAACTGACTTCGAATTTCCGGTAGGATATCAAGTTCCTCGGCTTCTGGGAGACGCCCCCGTGATGCGATGAAGTCGATAAGCGGCTGTAGCAATGCCTTGTGCTGCTCGAAAGCAATCTCGCTTCGCTTGGGTTTTGGAGCGGTGACTCGTCGCCTAAATCTAGTGTAGCGTCTCTTAAATGTCTATACAGTCGAACGGTAAAGTGATATAGTCCGGGGCTGTGAAATCGACGCAGGGACAAGTGATTCTGACTGAGGCGGAGCGCGAGGTGTTATTAGCGATCACGCGTAAGGGTAGGGCAGAGCAGCGGGAGGTGTTGCGAGCGAGGATTGTTTTGC
>QHVH01000039.1 GCA_003222245.1 Blastocatellia bacterium AA13
AGCGAAATTCCTTGTCGGGTAAGTTCCGACCTGCACGAATGGCGTAACGATCTGGCGACTGTCTTAACGAGCAGCACAGCGAATTTGTAGTTCCGGTGAAGATGCCGGGTACCCGCGTCTAGACGGAAAGACCCCGTGGACCTTTACTATAACTTGACAGTGAATTTGGGCGTTGGATGCGTAGGATAGGTGGGAGGCTTTGAACTCGGGCTCTTGGGCTCGGGGGAGCCAACGGTGAAATACCACCCTTCCTGCGTTCGAGTTCTAACCTACTCCCGTCATCCGGGAGAGGGACACTATCAGGCGGGTAGTTTGACTGGGGCGGTCGCCTCCTAAACGGTAACGGAGGCGCGCGATGGTTGGCTCAGGGTGTTTGGAAATCACCTGTAGAGTGTAAAGGCATAAGCCAGCCTGACTGTGAGACAAACAAGTCGAGCAGAGACGAAAGTCGGCCTTAGTGATCCGGCGGTTCCATATGGAAGGGCCGTCGCTCAACGGATAAAAGGTACCCCGGGGATAACAGGCTGATCTTGCCCAAGCGTCCACAGCGACGGCAGGGTTTGGCACCTCGATGTCGGCTCATCGCATCCTGGGGGTGCAGAAGCTCCCAAGGGTTCGGCTGTTCGCCGATTAAAGCGGTACGTGAGCTGGGTTTAGAACGTCGTGAGACAGTTCGGTCCCTATCTGGCGTGGGCGTAGGAGAATTGACGGAATCTGACCTTAGTACGAGAGGACCGGGTTGGATCGACCTCTAGTGTAACGGTTATCGTGCCAACGGTAGCGCCGTGTAGCTATGTCGGGCAGGGATAAACGCTGAATGCATCTAAGCGTGAAGCCCGACCGAAGATGAGTTCTCCCTATGAGACCCCTGGAAGACTACCAGGTTGATAGGCTGGATGTGTAAGCGTGGTAACGCGTTTAGCTGACCAGTACTAATCGGTCCATCGGCTTGACCATAAAGTTTGCTAGCCGCAAACAGGTCAGCAGCGCCGAATGACTCTATCGCGGGAATTTGCCGTTCGTTTGTCTGAGAGCGAATGATTCGCTCCGTCGTTTTGACAATTTAACGAGTTTTCTCGGTGGTTATATCGTAGGGGTCACACCCGTTCCCATCCCGAACACGGAAGTTAAGCCCTACGGAGCCGATGGTACTGCATGGGTAACTGTGTGGGAGAGTAGGACGCTGCCGGGGATTATATTAAAAGGCCCGCCGCTCAACTGAGCGGCGGGCCTTTTACTTTTATCAAGGCATTCGTAAGAGTCCGAAGAGCCCAAACTCAAATTGAAGCGTCAGGCCGTTCTTTCTTGAACGGTAGTAGCAAATCTTCACTCCCCATACGGCTTACCGACAACGTGGGCAGCGCGAGCGATGGCAGGCGCGGCAATAAGCTCTTCCGCAGGCCTTACAGGCGGAATGTGACTCCGGCGAGATTATGTGCAGAGCGTCATCGCATACTACATAGCTACTGGCGTCTTCGTAAGTGTATTCACACATCGGGCGCTCTAGCTTTCGCATAAGCGGATTCCAGTCAAGTAGGAGGCGGCGCTCTTTCTTACGTCGCTTCACGATAAGCTCAAATCGCCGTACGGGCATCGTCACCGCTAAGGTCTGACTTGGTTGGATGTCGATCTTTAGCGCGTACTTCTGCTCGAGGTCTTGCACCTTAGCGTTATACTCACGATCTATGGCAGCGATGCGGCTCTGCTCAAGAGCAGCCCTCGTTTCGACATCCTGCCCGCTCTGCTGTTTGCGGGTTTTCTTCGATGACTCTTTCCGCAAACCGTCGTAATAATCAAACAGGCGCGCCGAGTCGCGATCTAGCCGCCGTTCGAGACCGGTGAGGAACTGCGAGAGATGCCGACGGATTCGACCGGGCAGCGCTGCGCGAAATAGTCTATCGAGTCGCCCTTGGCTCCATGATTCGAGAAGCGCCGGACGTTGCCGCGTCCGATCCCGGCTCATATTATCTTCCGCTGCGAGCGCCGCCTCAAAAGCCGCAATAGATTCCTCGACTGGACTGGATGTTCCGAGGTTGATCGCCATCTTCACAATGCCGTCCCTCTTTTCATCCGAGAAGGCTTCGAAGCGAAAGCTGCACACCAAGTAACTGGTCCAGCTTGCGGTGGCGCTCACAAACTGGTTCACGGCGTTTTGCAAGACCAATCCGTGCTGAAGCACTCTCTCCGGATGCGCAAGAGGCGGCAGTTCAGCCTGAAGGACTCGACACGACGTGCGGCCTCGGTCGCCGAGTACATCGCCGAGCCGCTGTATCCAGTCGGACTCAAAGCTCACGCGCTCGGAGTCCAGAGGGGTGTCCGGACCGAATCCGAGTCGCCCGAACTCGGGAACTCGCAATGATTGCTGGAGCGCGGGCGGCGCGATGAATTCCAGGGCGCATGGCTCGATCAATTCGACATCGGCGCCTTCAGCGGAGATCAGGCGCGCAACGAAGTCTCGAAATACTGCTGAGGGTTGATTCATATTCACGCAGTAATGAACTCATCTCCGAACAAATGCTCGTCCAGCACCTTGATGCCTTCGTATTTTCGCGTAGCCTGCACGACCTGCTCGCCCAAGGTTTCGAAGGCCAATGCTCGCTCATGTTCGGTCGACTCAATCCAAGCGGCGAAAATCATCTCCGAGAAATCCTGCTCGCCGTCCATTTCGCCAAGGATAGCGCCTATCTCGCCGACCACGAGCTGAAACATATTAATTTTCTCGTCGAGTATTCGAAGCAGGTATTCTTCGAGCGTATTGCGCACGGCGAGATTAAAGATGAATACTTCACGCGTCTGTCCTATTCGATGGAGTCGACCTATCCGCTGTTCAATGGCCATCGGGTTCCATGGCAAGTCGAAGTTGATGAGCGTGTTGCTGAACTGAAGGTTGCGGCCTTCGCCGCCGGACTCGGTAGAGAGCAAGACCGGCGTGTCTTTAGAAAAACGCTCAATCGCGCCGTTCTTTTCTGGACCGCTCATCGAACCGCTGAATCGCTCGAATCTGATGTCTTCTTTTCTCAAGAGCGCATCGAGCGACGCAAGCGTATCGAGGTGGCGAAGAAACACGATCTTCTTTTCTTCCGGGTTTCGTCTGAGCAAATCCAATAGAGTGTTTTCTTTCGCGCCTCTGGATATTGCGCGATAGCGCGAAGCTAGATTCTTCCAACGCTCATCTACATTGTTCGATTCGGTGAATCGTTGAATGGCTTTTGCCGCGGCAGGCGAAGAGGAGCCCGCAGCCGACAGCAGGTGGCGCAGCCCGAGTCGCGCACGACCCGCGGTCTGATCGCGGTGGTGTTCGCTTATAAGGTTGCTCAAGTCGCGATAGCAATCAGCCTCCTCCTGTGTCGGCTCGATCTTCAGCGTAATTGCGTTTCGCGAGGGAAGGCGCACGTCCACATTGGCGCGTGTGTTGCGAATCATAACGTCGCGCATGAGATCTCGCATATGCTCGCGATTAGCCGGGATTCTGGGCTTGCCCGGCGTAACGTAAGTTGTGCGGAACTCCCGCTCGGTTTTGAATACACCGGGCTTGAGCAGAGTGAGCAGATTGAAAAGCTCGATGAGACTGTTCTGAACGGGCGTTGCCGTCAGCAGCAATAAGAACCGCTTTTGAAGCGAATCAACCAGCTTCCAGTTCGTGGAGCCTCGATCCTTCAGATGATGTGCTTCGTCGACGACCACAATATCATAGGGCAACTCTCGAAGAATTTGCTGGTGTTCTCTACGTCGGGCCAGCGCGATCGATGCGATTACCCGAGGTTCCTTCCAAAACGACGCCGGGTCCCGGCGAATCTGATTGTCGGCGCTCGATAAGAAGTCGATTCCGAACTTTGTCGTCATCTCCTCCATCCATTGGCCGACCATAGACGCGGGCGTCAAAATCAAGATTCGATCTGCCATCCCTCTAAGAACATATTCTTTAAGGACCATCCCAGCTTCGATCGTTTTGCCGAGGCCGACTTCATCCGCGAGCAACACGCGGCCGCGAAACTGCTTAAGCACTTTTCTTACCGTCTCAATTTGATACCAGTAGCTCGTGACGTTCTGCAGGACAGGCAGGCAAAGTAACTCATCGAATCCCTGGAGAAGACTGAAATGGGCATACTCTGATCGCAGCGCAAACCACCGTTCGTCATTGATATCCGAATCTGGGAGCAGAATCAGATCGGATTTCGGCAAGTCAAAGGACACCGTCATGGAAGCCTGCAGCCTTGTCAATCCAGGCTCCCGCGGCTTTGCGGTTGCAGCAATTTCCAGCGCCTGACTGCGCGTCAACGAAGTTGGCTGCTTGGCGCCGCCCCTGGCGGTCTTCGCCGCTCGCGCGGAGGCGCGCATGGCTGCGGCCTTATCTATCTGCCTCTCGTTGGTTAGCGCTCGGCGCCTGACTTCTCTATCTATTCTTGTGACCCAATCCTTTGCCCACGGGGTAAGGATGTGACCGCCGGGAATCACGGTTGGGAGGAAGTGAACTGCTGATCGCGAATGATGTTTGTCGAGCACGCCTGCCGCTGGTTCCCAAGCGCCCTTTTGGGCCAGGGCTATTGCGTTTGCGAGCTCGATCAAGGGAACCGAAACATACCTTCTAATGAATCGTTTCCGGTAAGTCTGACAATCATCGGGGCGATTTTCAAACAAGGCGGCGAAACAAGCCAGGAGAAGCAAATCGGCATCCGTAGGATAAGCCCGAATAGCCGTCTTAACGTCCTGAAGACTTATCCGTCGTTGTTTTTCGGCGAGGAAGTCGAACGCTTCTTTCCAATTGTGAAGCTTGTGCTTGGGATCCGAGAGGTCGGGCAGAAGTGAAATGTCTCGGGTGACATCCGATTTTACGCGCGAAGATCGGTCTTCGGCGTCTTCCGCCGATATAATCTCGCTTAAGTCGAACAGATCGCCGCTCATCCTTCTTACGATGACGTTCTATAAGGCTATGTGAGTTATTTTGGATCCGGTGCAACTTTTACTGAAGCGTGCCGAGAAGTGAGACTATAACACGACTGGCCTTAATGAGCGAGTGGGACAAGCGGATGTAAGCGGTATCATTCTGTCAGGCCTCGGGTTCGCGATAGGCTTCATCGCAAGCTGAAACCGGTACGCAGTTCGTCCAATGGATTGATGAAGAATTCATGGCGGCCCGTGATGTGAGCTGTTCCTTCCACCCGAGGAATGATCGCGTGGTGCGGACCGAAGGTCGTGATAGCTGAGACACTGCCCGTGAAACGGCTTCCAATAATGCTTTCGATGATAATGGGATCGTTGATGCCGATCTCGCCGCGGGCGTGGTGAATAGCCAGCCGGCCGCTAACGCCCGTACCCGTAGGCGACCGGTCGACCTCGCCCTCGGCAAAGACACAGACATTTCTGCTGTGTGATCCCTGCGTTTGCGGAGGTCCGATGAATATGGTTCCGTAGAGAAAGCTCAAGTCCTCTTCAAACGGATGCCGAATCGGTAAGCTTCCCATCACAGCGCGTTTGATCGCCATGCCTTTTTCAATGAGAGCGCGAAAATCGCTTGAAGAACAGGTTAATCCGACTTCTGCGGCGCTGACGTACGCGTAAAACGCTCCACCGAACGCTATGTCGCACCGCACGTTCCCGATTCCCGCAACACGTACCGTCTGATCGAACGCTAAGACGAAGGAGGGCACGTTATGGAAATAAACACTTGTTACGCGCTCGTGGCTCACTCTGGCATGTGCGGTAACGAGTCCCGCTGGTGTATCGATTCTGATCGTTGTTTCTGGTTCGTTAGCAGGCAGCATGCCTGTTTCCAACGCGACAGTAGCGATTCCGATAATGCCGTGTCCACACATCGTGCTGTAGCCTTCGTTGTGAACGAACAGAACACCCAGGTCGGCATCTGGAGAGACCGGCGGTGTCAGGATACAGCCGTACATATCAGCGTGGCCGCGCGGCTCCCACATCAACGCGGTACGGAGGTGATCGAGTTTCTCGATCGCGTATCGCCTGCGCGCGAGCATTGTGTCGCCGGGAATTTCGGGAAGGCCGCTCATAATAACGCGAAGCGGCTCACCTTCCGTGTGCGCATCAATCGTGGTTATTCGGCTCCAATCGTTTGGAGGGTTCCAGCGCGCCGCGTTCATGGTGTTATTCACGATTTGTTATTCACGACTTGCAGAGAGACGATCGCCGAAGTCCCAATTAATAGAATTGAGATGAAGCGTAGATTTATACTCCGATCGCCATCTTACGACAACCAGTCCAGCAGTGAACGATCCGATCGTTTTCAAGGCTTTATCCAGGCCTCAGTTTCAAAGGTGGTCAGACCTCAGTCTTGATAATCGCTCCTCAACGATGCCCAGTGTCTCGTCTCTCTTGGGGAATGCGAATCTAATGAAGCCGCGCCCAAGGGACGAATTCGACGCAAAGAAACTCGATCCAGGAACCGTCGCGACTCCTATCTGATCGATCAGCCAATACGCGAACTTGAGGTCATTGTCTCCTCGACCGAGAGCGCGAAAGTCAGCCATCACGTAGTACGCTCCCTCAGGCGGCTGACACTCAAAGCCGCTATCGCGCAAAGTGCGAATCATTCGGTTTCGGCGGGTCAAATAAAACTCGCGCAGCGAATCATAATAGGAATCCGGCATATTCAAAGCCGTTACCATCGCGGCTTGCAAAGGCGTCGGAGCGCAAACGGTGGTGAAATCGTGGACCTTTCGCAGAACGTTGGTCAGGCTCTCACTCGCAATCGCATAGCCGAGCCGCCAGCCCGTTATCGCAAACGTTTTTCCAAAACCGCAAATCGTGATTGTACGATCGACCATCCCGGGAAGCGTCGCGAGCGGAATATGGGTTCTTCCGTCATAGACGAGATGCTCGTATATTTCGTCGCAGACCGCGACGGCGTTGTATTCCGAGCAAAGGCGCGCGATGAACGATAGCTCTTGGCTGGTAAAAACGCGCCCGGATGGATTGTGCGGTGAGTTCAGGATAATCGCCTTTACGCCGGACTTGAAAGCCGCCTCCAATTGATCATTATCAAAACGAAATTCCGGCGGACGAAGTGGAATCCATACGGGAACTGCGCCTGCAAAAACGATGCTGGGATAAAACTGTTCATGCGCGGGCTCAAAGACAATGACGCGTTCTCCGGGATTCACGATCCCAAGCACGGCAGCGAATATTGCCTCGGTCACGCCGCAGGTAACCGTGATTTCCCGATCTGGATCGATTTTCTGGCCATAGAATCGAGAGCTCTTCTCTGCGATCGCTTTTCGCAATTCTGGAAGGCCCCAGGTCGGTGCGTATTGATTCAGACCCTGGCGAAGCGCTCGCTCAGCGGCGGCCAGTACCTCTTCGGGGGGATCAAAATCAGGAAACCCCTGGGCCAATAATACCGCTCCCTTTTCGATGCCATACCGGGTGATGGAGCGAATAATCGACTCTTGGAGGTGATCGAGACGATGAGCGCCGTATTTCATCAGTGGGTTCTCTCGTGATTCAGGTTAACGGTTTGAATTGCGCGGATGAGGCCCTCCTCACTATGCCCGCAAGATGAAAGGCGAAATGTTTAGCACATCGCGTAGTTGGTCAGCAATCCTATTACGGCGCTCTTTGCTTACAGCTTCGTTGACAGCGACTGGTGCAGATGGGTAAATGCCAGAGGCTTGTCGATAACAGACACGACAGACACGAGAGGGGAGGGAGGAAGATAGATGACTGATTCCTTAAAAAAGACTGCCTCTATGTTGATGGCGTTGTTCCTGTCGATCGGAGTCGGGTTTGGCCGGCAGGAGCGTATGGCCGACAATCCCGTAACTCTTCTTCGGGTCGGACAAGATCAAAAGAAAGCTCTCAAGATCAACGAAGCAATTTATCAAGCTATCGGATTCGGCAATACCTTTATGGTGACCACAAGCGAAGGCAACGTAATTATCGACACCTCGATGCCTTTTAATGCGGCCAGGCACCGCCAGTTGCTTCAGGCTGAGAATAGCGGTCCGATCAAGTACATCATCCTGACTCATTCGCATGGCGATCACGTAGGGGGAATATCAACCTGGAAGCAGGCCGGCACTCAGATCATTGCACAGAAGCAACATGTCGACTTTCAGAATTATCAGGCTCGGCTTGCCGGCTTCTATGCGCGGCGAAATGCGGCTCAGTTTTCGCTCCCGGTACCCGAGCCCCGCGGATGGGCCGGAAACTACGGAGCCAGGATAGAGCCGGCAATTCTCTTTGATGACAAATATGAATTTGAATTAGGTGGAGTCAAATTCGAAATCTTCCACACGCCGGGAGAAACGCCTGACCACCTGACGGTCTGGCTTCCGAAATATAGGGCCGCGTTCGTCGGCGACAATTTCTACACCTCATTCCCGAATATTTACACGTTGCGAGGAACGCCGCCGCGCTGGGCGCTGGACTATGTTAGCTCGCTGAACAAGGTGCTCTCGCTAAAACCTGAGATTGTTCTTCCGAGTCATGGCATGCCAATTCAGGGAGGCGCCGAGGTCACGCGGCAGTTGACTCGTTACCGCGATGCAATTCAATACGTGCACGATGAAACCGTGAAAGGTATGAATGCGGGCAAGGATGTTTTTGCATTGATGCGTGAGATCAAGCTTCCGCGAGAGCTGGAGGTTGGTGAAAGCTATGGCAAGTTGTCCTGGTCGATACGAGGAATTTATGAGGGCTATGTAGGTTGGTTCGATCTGGACCCCGCATCAATGTACGAGACCCCGGCTTCGGCATCGTATCCGGAGATTGTGAAACTCGCGGGCGGCGTGGAACCGATTCGCGAGGCGCGCGTTGGAGCTGCTTAAGAACGGTGATGCTGTCGGGGCGTTACGGCTGGCAGACGTGGCTCTGGGAGCCGATAAAGACAATCGATCTTCTCTGGATGTACGTTTGAAGGCCCTTGAATTTCTGAGAGATCGTTGCCGAAATAGTAACGAACGCGGATGGTTGGATTACAGTATTACAGAAACAAGGAAAAGGCTGGATATAAAAGCCAATTAGGGCGCTGCGCTTGTCGTCACGCCGTCAGCGCGGTCGCCGGCGCGCACGCAGATAGACTCTGATATCGTCTGCTCTGTTATTAACTATATAGACGGAGACTCTGCCGTCGGGTAGGGTTTCAATGGTCGCGGGCGATGTTAGCGCCGTGAGATACCATCCCAACGGGAGGACAACCGTATTGCGAAGCCGGCCAAAAGTTCGATCCCACACCAACTCTTCACCGTCGATGTAGTAGCTCTTCGGATCCGCATAAGTCTCTTTGAGCCTGATTCGATTCGTTGTTCCATTCGCGAGCGGACGGGCAAGATAGGTTACAACGACCTCGCTGTCTTCTTTCGCATCTTCCACTGGTAAAGCTCGCGAGCGTGCTTGTTTGCCGGTAATTACCTCCCACTTCAGATTCTCACCGCTGTCAAGGTCGACGCTTTCCGGATCGGTTACGTGGCTGCCGGAGCGAACCACATTGAAATAGTATCGCTCGCCCGGCTTGCGAACCGTGTAGTCGTGGGTTATTCGGAAGGCATGCGACTCGGGCCCCTGTAGCTCATATAGAATTTCTCGATCCTGGTAAGCGCGCTCATTGAGTATCGGCGCCTGACCCAGAACAGGCTCGCCGAACGTGATTAGAAGAAGGGCCGAAACACAGGCAAGACGAATCAGGTGCGTTCGTATGGCCAACGGCTTTAGTGTGTTGCGTTTCTTCATCTATTGCCTTCGATCTTACGGATAGATCCGGACAGCTTGCGTGCCTTGATGTTTACTTCGAGGGTGCCGCCGCTGCCGGAATTAACAAAGGCAAGCTTCAATCGGCCGTCGGGTTCGGCCAGTACCTGAGTCGCCACTGAACATTCGATGATCTCGTAGCCGCTCGGAAGAACGACGCTGTTACGCGGAATCGAAAGCGAGCGCTTGAACACGATGAGATTGCCTTGCTGATAATAGCTTTTTGGGTCCTTGTAGGTTTTGATGATTGCCATTCGATATTCGCCCTTGGCGGGAACCGAATGGGCTAGATTCACCTTGATGTACTGACCATTTGGATTAAGGCGCTCGCCGCCGTCCGCCGGTTGGACGCTCTGAGCTTGCGCACCCGTGACTACTTCGAATTTGAGAGGGGCTCCGGTTGCCAGATCGATGACGGACTCATCCGAGGCTTCGCTGCCCTCGCGAATGGGGTTGAAGAAGAACCGCGCTCCCGGTTTTGTCTGAGTGACTTCATAGTAGATCTTGAATTGATGGCTGTCGGGAGACAGCAACTCGTAGCGGGTGTATGTATCGGCGCTGATGTATTGGCCGCGGGCGTCGGATGTGATGACCGCGGCCCCGAGTATGAGACTAACCGAAGCGACGACCGTCGTATGCCAAATTCTTAACATAGGGCCTTTTACCTTCGCTCTACTTCGTCCGCGGAAACAGAGCCATCCTGATTCGACGAACCCTTGATCTCGACCGGAGCGCCGAGCGTAATCGGGCCTTTGTCCTGCCTTATTCTGGTTGCGCTGGATACATGCACAAGCTGTCCGCCGACGTTCCAATCTCCTATCAATCCGCCGGCCGGCAGCGATTGAACGTTGCCTTGAAAGCTGATGCTTTCGCCGCCCCCTCCCCCGCCTCCATGACCGCCGCCGCCCCCGCCTCCGGATGAGGATTTCGTTTCGATTTCCGAAGCGGTCACCGAGTTATCCGTACCCACCGTGCCTCTGACTTCTACGAGCTTGCCGACTGCTATTGGGCCTTTGTCTTGTTTGATCTCGGTAGCGGCAGTGACATGAACCAGCCTGCCGGAAACCATCCAATCTCCGATCAGCGAACCAGAAGGCAGAGACTGAATGGAGCCTTCGAATTCGTAGCTCGATCCCCCGCCGCCTCCGTCGTGATCTCCGCCCCCATCGCCCGAGCCTCCCTCGTGTCCTCCGCCGATATCAGCGCCGCCGGGCTGGAAGTCTCCCTGAAGCAGAAGCTGACCTGAGGTCGTGCGAATCTCTACGTGCTTGATGCTGGTGACAGGCCGCAGCGCCTGTGGAAGTTGAAGTCCATTGGACGCATCGCTGGTCATTTCCAGCTTGAAGAATCCGTAGCTGGGCACATCGTAGCTTTGAGCATATCCGTCTATACCGACCACGACCACTCCGAGCGGGAGTCCCTGTGCCTGTACGGTCACGGTCTCGCGTTCGGAATCGACATCGATTCCCGCCTTACCGATCGCCTGAGGTATCAAGCCGGTAGGATCGAGACGCGTCTCTTTTTGAACGGATTGTCCTACCGGTCCTGAGCCGTTCACGACAGGCCGAAACTCGCCATACAGGAGCACATGATCTTGTGAGTCGCGCACCTGGACGTGCCTGATCGTACTCACGGGCAGTAGATTCTCTGGAAGCGGGATAGACTCGCTGTCCGGTGCGGAGGAGAGCTGAACCTCGAAATAACCGAAGTTCGTCGTAATAGGGTTTGCGATTGCGATGCCGTCGACGAGAACGGAATACCGGGCGCGTACACCGAGTTCTTCGCACTCGACGCGCATCTTTTGCAGATCTCCATTGATCGAAAAGCCGGCCTGGCCGTGCGCGTGAAGCTCGCCCTCGACAGGAAGAAGAACGATGCTCGCGTATGTACCGGTGGGCGAGGACTCGGTTCCGCCGCCTAGCGAACTGTTCAGAGCGTTAAGCGGATCGATGCGTCCCTTCCCGAGCTTGCCGGAGAATGGACGATTGAAAGAGAGATGGTCAACATTGACCGCCGAATCTTCTATCGTCTTTCTGGTGTTGCCTCTTGGAGCCGCTGATACGACCAGGGCCGCTTCCGCTGCGGCAAGCGGCGAGGCAAAGGAAGTTCCACTCCACTTTGCATAGCCGCCGCCGGGATAAGTGCTGATCAAGCCCACGCCGAACGCATCAACGGAGACGTCGCTTCCGAAGTTTGAAAAGGACGCTTTTTCGCTGTTTATGTCGATGGCCGCGATACCCATGCAGTCGCTGAGTCTAGCGGGGAATTGCGGATCGGTATCGGTGTTTTCGTTGCCGACCGCCGCCACAAGAAGAAGTCCGCGATCCCTTGCATCGGAAACCGCATCGGTTAGGACGCGAGATTCCTGGCTCGATCCGAAGCTGAGATTAATGACATTGGCCCCGTGATCGGCCGCGTACTTGATGGCAGTGGCGACGGTGAAGGCATCCGCCAGCCCGTCCTTAGTGAAGGCTCTGATCGGCAGTATCTTGCATTTCGGCGCCAAGAGCGAGATCAAGCCGCATATGAAAGTTCCGTGTCCCGAGACTGTAGTGTTAGGGTCCCCCAGTTCATCGGTTGGATCGTTGTCGTTGTCGACGAAATCCCATCCGTGAGAGTCATCTACGAGACCATCGTTGTCATTATCTACGTGGTCGCCGTCTATATCGCGGTTAGGGCGCTCGTCCTGCCATAGATGAGACGCTATGGCGGGATGGTTGCGATCGACTCCCGTATCGATTACGGCTACGACGACATTACGGCCCTGAGATCGGGCAGCTACCTGATCGAGCTTGAGCACTGAGATGAAATTCTGGCTGAGGTATTCAAGCTGGCTTCGTCCGGTTTCGGCGTGATTGTTTGGAAAGCTCTGGGTGGCGCGGCCGAATACGGACAGCGGGCTCGTTACGAGCACGTTGAGCGAGGCGGTGACGACTTCCGGATCGCGCGAAAGCCGCTTCATCCATTTCTTTTCGCTCTTCCCCTTTGGAATTTTCAGTCGATAGATGTTGGTTCCGTAGATTCGCTGTATCGTATCCGTATTGTTGCGCTCGTTGACGTCGTCTATGGATGCTGCGTTGATTATCTCGACGATGACTTCACCTTTTATGAAGCCATCTTCGGATTGTGTCGTTTCGGAAGCTTCGCTTGAACGCAGTGATAGAACAGTAGCTACGCAAAGAAGCACAAGCAAAACCAGGGGGAATCTCTTGTGTTTCATGAATCTGGACCTCCAGGCGCCTTCTAGCTTTTGAATTTTCCCGTGGCCGGATTCCTAGCGAATTCAGCCCGGCGATTATACCAGATACAGCTTTTTTTCTTTTCCGAAAAACAGCAAATGTACATATCGATTCCTAGTCCGGATTTCCCATTAAAACGAACGGCGCCCAATAGTACGGGTGCCCATATTGCGATCGTATTTTCAATTGCGCCTTCCTCAAGGCCGTTCGTTTCGATACCCCCGCCCTTATGAGCGAATACATCTCGCTCATCAACTCGGTTGTTGAGCGGTCGCCGACCGCCCAAAGGCTCGCGAGGAGCGAAGGCGCGCCGACATGAAGAAAACCTCGCATCAGGCCATGCAGCTCATCGCCGGGAAACACGAGATTAACGCCCGTATGACAGGCCGAGAGTGTTACCAGTTCCGCGTTGAGCTCGAGATCCAGCAGAGAATAGAAATTCAAGTTCGAGTCGGCCAGTCTAAGGAACGAGAACATTGGATTGTCTCGCCTGAAATAACCGTGTGACGCCAGGTGGAGAAAACGGGCGCGCGGAGCGAATTTCATCAAATTCTCCCGCGTTGCATCGCGGCCGGACAACCTGATCGCACCGGGAAATATGCTCTCGAGCGCTGTGACTTCATCGTCTATTCCGGGCGTCTCGGCTTCCGCAACACCGAGCACGACCATCTCACCTGCTGGATCAACTCGGCCGCCCTGTCGCTGTCGTTCTCTACAGAGCTTCAACACAGCTGCGCTGGGCGCGTATGAAAATTCGAAACGGTCGATCAGATAGCCGCTCTCGTCTCGCAGGGCGTGAAACGGCACATAGTGAAGAGCGCCATGAGGAATAATGATCAACTGCTCTCCGCCGATGTACTGTTCTATTGGAGCAAAGACGATCTTATAAAGCTGGGATAGATACTCATCCGAATTTCGCTTCAATTGCCAGAAGTGAGCGTCCACATAGCCGGAGCCGAAATTGAATTTCTCGAGATGAAAGCGCAGTCCGGACAGCGCCCGTTCGATTTCCTTGTTCGATGCGATCGAGCGAACGACCGCAAAGCCGTCTCTTGATACTACGAACGCGGATAGTTCGTCCCCGGTTGCGAAGTACTCCACGGCCGTTTCGTCCGGACCAAGCGCCTTTCGAAGATCCGATGCCTGGGCGGGCCGCAGTACCTGAAGCTCCGCGAGCGCGGAGTCTTCGGCTTCCAGTCGTCTGAACAGTTTGCCTATCTCCTGCTCGCAACGCGCCACGGCGCGCCTGTACCCTTCGGCCATGCCTGCGCTTCGTTGTTCTTCACCTTTGTCATCTTCAAGACCTGCGTGAGAGCTATACCAGTTCAGCTTGCCAAGTAGTTTCGCGAGCTGGACCCTCACCTGCTCAGTTTGCGGATCGCTCTCGGTTGTGCGGCGGGGGCCTCCCTGGACATAGCGCGCCAACAGGTCTGCGAGCGAGCGAGATTTCGACGATTCGACGAGCCGAAACGCCTCTTCAATGAGATCCTGGCTTCCGGCATGGAGACAGGCGGAGATCGTGTCTTCGTAGATTTCAATCTTGTCGCTGAGGAATGACGCCTTAAATTCTTCAGCCCCGACGCCGCCGCGCATGCGCTCGACCGTTTCAATGGCGTGTCTGAAGCTCTCCAGAGCCGAGTCATGCCGTCCGGTGTCTCGATGTACCTTACCGATCAGATGGTGAGACTGGTATGCAATGCCTGGCGCAAACACTCCTTCGACGGCTCGAAGCGCGGCTCGAGCGGATGTCAGCGCCCTTGAAGTAGAACCGCCTTGATACGAGGCGCGGGCCGACAACAGCAGCGAGTTGGCCAGTCTGGTCGCGAGCTTCCGGGCTCGAAAAACTCTTGAAGCGGATGATGCATGCTTCGCCGCCCGCGCGCTGTCGCCTTGTCTGATCGCCAGCGCAGCCAGATAGGAATCGGTGAGAGCGACGAGGTTCCGATTATTCATCCGGTCGAACTCTATACGTGCGCGTTTCAAGTCGTTTCGCGATTGTACGAAGCGGCGCTGTCCGAGCATGGCAAGGCCGTGAATCAGCAGGGCCTGAGCGGCTTCGTAAGGCATTCTGAGCTTTTTGAAGCGGGCCCTTGCGCTGGCGGCATTTTCACCCGCGTCGTCGAAGGAGTTGAGAGCGAGAAGTATCTCGGCTATTTCCTGATCGCACCACGCTACGAGTTGATCGCTGCCCATCTCCGCGAGATGATCGCGCGTCTGGTAGTAGCTTGCGAGCGAAGTCTTGTAGTCGCCGTGCAAGAACTGAATATATGCAATGTGAAAGCGGGCCTGTTTCGCAAAGAGCGTCTGGCCGGCGGCGTTGTATATTTTTTCGGCAGCGGTCAGCAGAGACAGGGATTTTTCAGGACGATCGAGCTCGAACAGAACGTGGGCGCGATTCAGATCGATAAGGGCCCTCATTGTGGGATCGGCCCCCTTCGGCAACATCGATCGCGCCCTGTCGTAGTGATCGAGCGCGTCTTTATAGCGATCCAGACGGTAATAGACGTTTCCGATATTGGCTTCGAGTTGCGCGTGTAGCACGCGGTTCTTCGGGCCTAGCTTTCTACGCGCTCGTCTCGCCGTTTCAAGCGCTTCCTTGTAGCGACCAATCTCCGCCAGGGCATCAACCTGCTGGCGTTGTATCGAAGCAGCTTCGACCGGGAGCCTCGCGGCGTTGAAGGCGCTGACGGCCCCCTCGTATTTGCGGCAAGCCTCCGAATGGCGGCCCACAAAATGAAGGACACGAGCCCTGCTTGCCAGCGCGAATGCCCGGGAGACTGGGTCGCGAGCGATTTTCGCGAGAGCCTCGATACGGTCCGCAAGCCTGCCGGCGGCTGTCAGATCGATTCGAATAAGGCGGTCGATCTCAGTTTTCAGCGCAGTGAACGTCAATGCGCTTCGATCGCCGCCATGGCTTCGCCAGAAGCCTTCGAGGCTCTTTGTCTTTAACAGCGTATTTGCCAGCTCAGTGCTCAATGCTTTGAGTTATCCGAGTTCCACGAGAATAGAAAAAATAGTGTTTGTGGTTGAGATTATCTTTTTCGATGACTGCAATTTCAGCCCGCTCAATGTGACTTGGCCGATCAATGTGACTTAATCGATAACGGGCTTACAATGATCTTGCCTTCGCCGGTAGAGATCTCGAGATCGTACTCGCCGACAGGTACCGCGTTAAGCGCGAACTCGCCAAAATCGTTGGCCGAGGACGTGTGGGAGGAACGGCCCTTTCGAGTCAGTTTCAACGTGACTCCCGAGACGGATTGAAACCCGATCTCGTCCTTTCTGAGAACCTGTCCCCAGACAGTGCCGCGATTTTGATCCGGGCAATTGATCTGCAGATCAATATTGTAATCCCCAGCCTCATAGAGCAGTTGGCGATTCGCAGTTTCGGTCGATCGAACTCCGGCGATGAGAGGCCGCGCAAAACTATCGAAGAGCAACGACGCGACAATGCGCCCAAAAGGACTGGTTCGTGGCTGGACAGGCCGGCCTTCAAAGGTTCGTATCGCCCGTTTCACGACCCACGTGGGCGGATCATTGCGCAAATCCGAATCCGCGACGGTTCTAACGCGCTCATACCACTCACGGCTGGAAAGGCAGCGTTCGCAGCCCGCCGTCAGGTGAGCCGCGACAACATCAGCGCTCTTCTTTTCAAGCCTGTTCTCTAGATAATCAATTAATTGCAAGAATCCCGGGCATTTCATCGCCGTCAACTCCTTTTTCGAGTGAGGGTCAAGAATTTAAACAAGATAAGAAGGAAGAGGCCGAGAGAGGCCCCTTCCTTCCTTGCCCGTCCAAATCTAATCGTCACTTTTTCACTTTGATTTTGGAAGCGACCACCGAGCCGTCAGCCTGGGCGCTCCCCTTAATCTTAACGCGAGAGCCGATTCTTGCCGACGCGCTTTCTTCGTTGATTGATGTAGAAGTGGTGACTCGAACCGTTCTGCCATCAACCACCCAGTCTCCGACCTGTCCGGTTGCAGGAAGATCCTGAACCGCACCGGTGAAGCTCACCGGGCCGGAGTCTTCCACTGTTCCTTTTACTTCTATTCTGGAAGCTCGAACGGAGCCGTCGGTCTGGAGCCAACCCTGGACTTCAACAAATGCTCCGACTGCCGGTTGTGAATCTTCCCGTTCGATTGTTGTGCTTGAGGTCACCTGAACGGAACGATCACTTATTGTCCAGGCGCCAATGAAACCCGTAGCAGGAAGGCTCTGGATAGTTCCAAAGAACTCCGTCGCCGATCCGTCGCCGGGGCTGGACTGCACCTCGATACGAATCGCGGTAATCGAGTGATCGGGTTGAGATCGGCCTTTTACTTCAACCATGACCCCAACCGCTATGCGGGAATGCTCCTGATTTACTATGGTGTCTGAAGTCACGTGAATTATCTGGCCGCTGACCACCCAATTACCGGTTAGCCCTGAAGAAGGCAAACTCTCGATAGCTCCATGTAATTCGATAAATGGGCCGGCATCGCCGCTTCCTGTTCGTTGTACTTCGATCTTAGTCGCCGTGAGCGAGCCGTCAGACCGCAAAACGCCCTTCACTTCGACTGTTGCTCCCACGGAAGGGACGCCGTGCTCTTGATCGATTACCGTTGAGACGGTGACGTGAACCGTCTTGCCGCTGACCTTCCAGTCACCTATGAGCCCGGATGCCGGAAGAGTCTCAATTCGGCCTGTTACCTCGGCTTCGGCCTCAGGCCCGTCTTTCACTTCTATCTCTGTAGCGGTGATTGATCCGTCTGTCTGCTGAGTTCCCTTGACTTCGATGTGAGACCCCACAACCGGGGCGCCGTGATCCAGCCTTATTCGGGTCGAGAGAGTTACGTGAACCACTTTCCTGCTTATTCGCCAATCGCCGATCAGTCCAGCGGAGGGTAATGCTTCCACGATCCCGCTTATCTCCGCCTCGCGGCCTGACCCGCCGGACTTTACTTCAATTTCCGAAGCTGATAGAGAGCCGTCGCCTTGCGATGCGCCCTTTGCCTCTACCGAGGCGCCCACTTGGGCCGCTCCGTGCTCCTGTTCTATTCGCGTAGAACTGCTGACGTGCACGGTTCGGCCACTGATTGTCCAATCTCCTACTAATCCTGAAGCCGGCAGTCTCTCTATGATCCCTGTAATTTCAGCGCTGCCTTCGTGTCCGCCGTCCGCGTATGTGATCAACCGGGTGAGTGCGGTTGTAAGTGCAATTAACATGAATAACACTAGGAACTGCTTTCGTCGCATTCTTGGTCTCCCGAAATGAAATCCACCTGACCGATCCATCATGGCGCGGAACATTCTCCATACGAATAAGGTGAGCAGGGCTCGGCGCGAAAAATACTGATTTCCGCGGTCAAAGCTTTCCTTCAAGAGCCTTCTTGAGTTTCTCGAGGCAACGCGCTCGCGTCGGACCTATGGACGATACCGGCATATTCATGCGCCGGGCTATCTCAACGTAACTGGATTCCTCCTTTTTGTAAAACAGCAGGGTAATTAGCTCCTGGCACCGCTCAGACAGAGAGACGATTCCTTCGCGCACCAGTTGTTCCTGCTCGAGAGCTATTCTTTCCGCATCCGGAATGGGCCTGTTGTCGACGATTGACGAGAGCGACTCGATTTCGCTGTCGCCGCCTTCCGTCATAACACGGTTGCTCCGCCGCCCTGCCGCGGACACACGCCAGGTTTCTCTTGTGGTAGTTGTGATCAGCCACGAGCTCAATTTTTCAGCTTGTCTTAAAGCGGGAAGGTTTTCGAGCAGTTTTAAACACACGGTTTGAAACACATCAGCCGCATCTTCAGTCGAAAGACGCGCCTTCATTGGAATCGAATAGATGAGGCGCTGATAACGATGTATAAGCCGTTCCCAGCAGTGTGGATCCTTCCCAATGCAACCGGCCACCAGTTCAGCATCGGTCAATTCAGGGTGATCGGCCTCTTGCTGTGGTATGGGCTTACTCTTCACCTGATCTATTTTCGTCCTGATTTTTTGGCGAGACCTTTAGGGCGTAACCAACCGGCGTCCATCTTATCAGATTGATCAAGAGGCAATCGAGCGGAGAGGATTGACCGATTAACGGAGTGGAGAGAGTTGTGATTGAAATAAAAAAAGGCAACCGATGTTGCTCGGTTGCCGATTTTGCTTGATTTTTGGAGTTCGATTACGCGGCTTGAGCCCGCTTCTTCAGCAGGCGTCTTAACTTTAGCCTGGCCTTGTGGAGCTGGGATTTCGAGGTGCCGGAGCTGCAGCCGAGAAGCCTGGCTATCTCTTCGTGCTCGTAGCCTTCTACGTCGTGAAGAACAAATACGGTGCGATAGCCCGGCGGTAACTGAGAGATGGCGTTGTCCAGTGCGATCCGATCTACGATGGGCATAGCTTCGGGGTTAACGGTTCCGGGATCGATCGAATCCGGCATCTCGCCGTCGTCGGTCGTAAGCTCAGATCGGACCGATCTCCTTCGAAAATGCATCAGAACCTGATTCACCGTTAGTCGGTGGAGCCACGTTGTAAACGCCGCTTCCCCTCGAAATGAGCTTAGCTTTCGATGAAGCTGAATAAAAACTTCCTGAGTCAGGTCCTCCGCCTCGGTGATGTTTCCCGTCATTCGTATGCAGAGTGAAAAAACGCGCCGGTAGTACTTGCGGTAGAGCTCTTCAAAGCCGCTCATGGCATCGCGCGAGAGCGCTTCCTTAATGCCCGCATCGCTTTCGATCGCAATTGAGTTGCTGGCCATCGGTTTGTCTCCCATTCAGTCCTGACTCTGGTTTGTAGGAACGGCCAGAACCGAGCGAACAGCGTGCCAGCGCAGCTACGATTATTACTCAAGCCAATGCGGCGTTATAGGATAGACGCGAAAGCACTTGTGAAGGCGGTTGAATCTAGAAGGACGGCCTCCAGGTGCTTGTTTTGGAGTCGTGCTATTCCAAATCGTATAGCCCGGCCGAACTTAGCCTCGAGAGTTTTGCACAACACCAAGGAAGTTACTTTCCAGTCCAAATGCCGATAATGATGCCGCCGTCTTTTCATTGCTTGCAACACCCTGCTTCGGCCGGTAGCGTTTCAATCGATGCGACAAATCTTCACTATCCCCCTGAGAAACGGCGCCGTGATCGAGCTCGGCCGGCGCACCGTTGTAGTCGGCGTCCTAAACGTGACGCCGGATTCTTTCTCGGACGGCGGCCGCTTCTTTGATTCACGACGTGCGATTGACCGGGCTATTGAAATAGAAGATGAAGGCGCGGACATTCTTGAAATCGGCGGCGAATCGACTCGGCCGGGCGCTGAGTTGATCAGCACGGACGAAGAGAAACGACGCGTGATGCCGATCCTTGATGCGATCGCGGGCCGCATTCGGATTCCAGTAGCGATCGATACAACGAAAGCCGAGGTCGCTCGCGACGCTATCCGCCGAGGCGCGGTGATTGTGAATGATGTGAGCGCGCTGAGATTCGATCCGGAGCTGTCACGGATTGCAGCCGAAGAAAGAGCAGTGCTTGTGCTCATGCATATGCGCGAGACCCCCGCCGTAATGCAGCGAATCGAGCCGAGTTCCGACATCTTCTCGGAGATAGAGCTACAGCTTTCGGCGGCTATCGCGAAGGCCGAGCAGAGCGGCGTATCGCGTGATCGAATCATCGTCGATCCCGGAATCGGTTTCGGTAAGACGCTTGAACAGAATCTGCGAATAATAAACAGGCTCGATTGGCTGTCCACCTTGAATCTACCGATAATGCTCGGCTCGTCGCGCAAGAGCTTCATTGGGCGGTTGACCGGCCGGCCCGAGAGCGAGCGGCAGTTCGGAACGGCCGCCTCTATTGCGGCCGCAATAATCCGCGGCGCACATATGATTAGGGTTCACGACGTGAAAGAGATGGTGGAAGTCGTACGCGTCGCCGACGCCATCGCCAACGAACAGGGCGTCGACTCCGCAGGCGTTTTGCGTTAGCGACGGGAATAATCGATAATGTATGCGGTCCGGTCGTCCAGTGGCTTCGAAAGCATCCCCGCGCTAGGAGCATTGTTTGGAACAGGTCCTCAGCTTTCTCTTTAAAAACAAAAGGGCCCTCTTCTCCAGAAGCCAGTTTGCCTTCGGCGCCCGTCCGTCCGTCATTGTTCTCGTGCTGCTCGCGGGAGCCGCGGCGGGCCTTCTCTACTATCTCTATTCCAGAAAGGCCATAAGACTCGAAACAGGCTGGAGAAGCTTGCTCGTCGGTCTCAGGCTCGCTCTCATTGCCCTCATCGCCATGTGCCTGATGCGGCCGGTCGCCGTTATCTCAGAGGTCGTTCCCCAGTCCAGCTACGTCGCCATACTCACCGACAACTCGTCGAGCATGTTGATTGCCGACGACGGCGGAGACTCCAGGTTGAATCGAGCCAAGCAGCTTCTTTCGCCCGAGGGCCGGTTCGCAACTATCCTTTCGGATAAGTTCAAAGTTCGCCGATTTAAGTTCTCCGACCAGGCCGAGCGCGTCGACGATATTCGTTCATTAGACGGCACGGGCGAGCGCACCGACGTTGCCAATTCAATCGAGCAGGTCATGCGCGAAATGTCCGGAGCGCGGCTGACGGCGATGATCGTTATGAGCGACGGGGCTCAAACAACGGACTCTGATTTTTCGAATACAATCTCGAGCTTGAAATCGCGCGGCATCCGGGTGTTCACGGTCGGCGCGGGCAGCAGGCCGCTCAACGGCGACGTCGAGCTTGCCAGGGCGACGGCTCCGCGGCGCGCGTTATATGGATCGACCGTGTCGGCGGAATTGTTGATCAGGGCGAGCGGTCTGCAACAGAAGTCGGTCAAAGTAGAAGTGGTGGAAGATGGACACGCGCTGCGCTCGCAGGAAGTGCCTCTTCAGGGCGGCGGAGCCGCTGAAGTCGGATACGTTCTGATCACTCCATCCTCGCCCGGCTTTCACACCTACACATTGACCGTGAAGCCGTTCGAGGGCGAGCTGATTACCGACAACAATTCGCAGTCTGTCGTCATGGAAGTCGAAGATTCGCATCCGCGAGTTCTCTACATCGAAGGCGAGCCGCGATGGGAGTACGGCAAAATTCGGCAGGCGATGGCAACCGAGAAAAACGTCGTGCTCGTCTCGATCCTGCGCTCGGCGGACGGTAAATATTATCGCCAGGGCGTCGAGAACGCGGACGATCTTGCCGCGGGTTTTCCCAAGTCTGAAGAAGAACTGTTCAAGTACGATGCGTTGATGCTCGGGAGCATGGAAGCCACCTTTTTCAGCTTCGATCAGCTTCGTGAAGTCGAGCAGTTCGTGGCCCGCCGGGGCGGCTCGCTTGTAGTGCTGGGAGGATTCAAGGCTTTCGACAACGGCGGATACGGCAGCACTCCAATGGCCGACCTGCTGCCGCTGTATCTTCAGGGGCAGGGAGCCGCTTCGCAAATTGAGTCCTTCAAAGCAGCGCCCTCCGAGCGGGGCAGGGAACATCCGATAACTCGACTCACTGATCAAGCAGATACTAATGCCAAAGCCTGGGAGGCGTTGCCGCCGATAACGCTTCCTGAGATCCTGACGACTCTGAAACCCGGAGCGACCGCGATCCTCGAAGCTCAGAACATTAAAGAAAAAGGCGTGAAGGTTCCTCTTCTGGTCGAAGAAAGATACGGGCGCGGCCGCAGCTTCGCCTTCATGGCGACAGACACGTGGCGCTGGCGCATGATGCTCGAATCGAAGAACACGTCTTTTGAAACCTTCTGGCACAATCTCCTGAGATATTCGGTCGACGGCGTGCGGAGGCAGACGGAAGTCTATGCCGAACGCTCCTTCTATGGAAAAGGCGATAAGGTTCGAATTCGCGCGGAGGCGGCCGATAAGAACTTCAATCCGATAACCGACGCCGAAGTGATTGCTCACATAATGACGCCGTCTCAGGGGACAATCGATGTCCCGTTGAAGCGAAGCGTGGACGGCGGATTCGAAGGCTACGCGGGCGAGTTGATCGCAAACGACGAAGGCTTGTTCAAAATCGATGTAGCGCCCAAGTCAGCCGACAAGAAGCAGGATCTGCCGGGAGCGCGCGCTACGTTTCTGGTCGCGCCGATCAACCGTGAAGCCTACGACGCGGCTCAAAACGAGGATCTGTTGAAGCGAATTGCGACCGAAACCGGAGGCGCGTACTACGCGATGGACAGAGCCGGCAATCTCGTAGACGATTTAATTCATTCCGGCGGCGAAAACAGCGTTAAAGTCTCCTATGACCTTTGGGATATGCCGGTGAATTTTCTGCTAATGGTCGGAATCGCGGCCGCCGAGTGGTTCATTCGCAAACGCAAAGGCCTTGCCTGAGATCGTTTATAACTATGTTTACAGAGTCCCCCAAACGAAACGCCGCTCCGCTGCTCCTGTTTCTGCTCCTCTGCTCTTGTGGGGCCAGCGGCCAACAACAACAGCCTAAGAGCGCCGCACCGAAACCGCCGCAGGAGCGAAAGAGCTCCGCGGATCGCGCTCCAATCGACGACAACAAGTTTGCGATCGTCATCGCCGGCGTGGGCGGAGAGGACCTCTACCGCAAGAAATTTACCGAGCAGGCGACGCTGCTCTATTCGACGCTGACTGAAAAGCTCGGATTCGCCGAACAGAACACAATCCTCCTGACCGAAGGCGGCGCGGGCGACGCCGACGAAGGCGCGCCGAGTGAACCAGCGAGGCGTTCCACCGCCGAAGAGGTGAAGAAGGCATTCGAATCCCTCAAGTCGCGATCAAAACAAGACAGTTTGGTCTTTGTTTTCTTGATAGGGCACGGCTCGTTCGACAATCAAATAGCAAAGTTCAATCTGGTCGGACCTGATCTTTCGGCGAAGGACTACGCCGGCTTGCTATCGGCGCTTCCGTCAAAACGCGTGGTATTTGTTGATTGCTCGAGTTCGTCAGGAGAGTTCATAAAGCCGCTTTCGGGCGAAGGCCGCATTATCTTGACCGCCACACGGAGCGGGAACGAACAGAACGTGACTGTGTTCGCGGATCATTTCATCGCCGCTCTTACCGATCCGGCCGCCGACGCCGATAAAAACGGCCGGATATCGGTGCTTGAAGCTTTTACTTTTGCATCCAAGCAGACCGCGGATTGGTATAAGCAAAAGGATCGGCTAGCTACGGAACACGCTTTGATAGACGACAACGGAGACGGGACGGGCCACGAGGACGCGACGGCAGGGGACGGCGTCCTTGCCAAGACCACGTACATAGACTCAAAGCCGATCGGTCAGGCGAGCGGCGATGCGGAGCTTGCGGCTCTGCTGAAGAAGCGGCAAGAGCTCGAAGAAGCTGTTGAGAAGCTCAAGGCTCGAAAAGCCGAGATGAAGGCCGAAGAATACGATTCAGAATTGGAGCGATTGTTGGTCGAACTGGCCAAGACAAGTCAGGCGATCAAATCACGCCAGAAATAAAGAGTCGAGATAAAGAGAGGGGCGGCCGCGGCGCGCCTTCCATACGGGGTATTAAGATAGTTCTCATGACTCGAATAGCTTTTCTTTTAGTCCTTTCGTTTATGAGCTGCTCGTTTCATCCAGGAGCCGCTCAGGAGAATTCCATTCAGCGCGGCCGCGAGCTTTTGCTTCACGGCGATTACAAGGAAGCTGCCGTCGTATTTGGACAACTCCTGCAGAAGAATCCCAACGATGCCGAAGCTCAACTCGGGCTCACGCGCGTGCTCATCGAAACCGGAGACTATTCCTCGGCGGATACCAAGCTTCGCGACTGGCTCAAGAATGGCGGCTCTAGCGAGCTTCGGAACGCGCTCGGCGAGATCCTGTTCGCGACAGGGCGCTACTCACAAGCCGCCGATGAATTTGCGAAGGCAGCACGAGACGCAAAGGGACCCGCGCTTCTAAGAGCCGCTCTAGGTCAGGCGCGCTCGCTGCTGGCGCAGGGGAAGCGTGACGACTCAGAGGCGATATTGAAACAGTTTCACTACAGCCCAAGCTCGCAGCTCTCCGCGGAGGAGCTTGCGCTGATCGCAAGAATCTTCGTTCTCGAAGAGGGCTACAAAGAAGCGAACGAGCGATTTCAGGATGCGCGTGAAGTCGATGCCAAATGCCTCGATGCACTGGTCGGACAGGGAAAACTCCTGACCGACGCGTACAACTTCCGAGAAGCGCCCGGCCTTTTCGTCGATGCGCTCAAGATCAATCCAAACTCCGCCGATGCTCACGTAGGGCTCGCCGAAGCGCGCAGGTACGAGCCGGGAGATTCTTCGACGGAAGAAGTGTCCAAAGCCTTGGCTGTGAATCCCAATCACGTAGCCGCGCTGGTTATGCAGGCGCGAATGGATCTGGAAGGCGACAAACCCGAGCGAGCCGCTGATTCGATCAAGCGCGCGTTGGCCGTGAATCCGAACTCGGCGCCGGCGCTGGGCGTTGCCGCATCGATTGCATATCTTCGCGATGACAAGACCGAATTGGACTCGTTAACCAGGCGGGCGCTGGCCGTGAATCCCGCGGCCGGTGAGCTCTTCGAAACGCTTGCTCATTTCGCGGTCAACAACCGTCGCTACGCCGAAGCGGTCGAATTTTTGAAGCGAGCAGTCGAACTCTCGCCGAGACTATGGACGGCGCGAACCGAGCTCGGAATCGAGTTGTTGAGGGTGGGCCGGGAAGGCGACGGCAAGGCCGAATTGGAGCGCGCGTTCACCGGGTTTCCGTTTAATCCCTGGGCCAAGAATTCGCTCGACCTGCTCGATTCCATGCACGATTACCGGGATACCGTTCACGGGAACTTCTTGATTAAATGCGATCCCAAGGAGAGCGATGCACTCTCAGGATATGCGTCGGATCTGCTAGAGGAGGCGCATAAGAAACTGACCGCCAAGTACAAGTTCACTCCGCGCTCTCCCATCACCGTTGAGCTATTCAATAATCACGAAGATTTCGCGGTTCGTTCGCTTGGCCTGCCTGGTCTGGGCGCCCTGGGAGTTTGCTTCGGCCAGGTGATCGCAATGGACAGTCCATCGGCGCGAGAGGCCGGCCACTTCAATTGGGGCAGCGCGTTGTGGCACGAGTTCACTCACGTGATCACGTTGCAATCAAGCGGCTATCGAACGCCTCGATGGTTCTCCGAAGGACTCTCCGTCTATGAAGAGCGCCGCGCGCGTCCGGGCTGGGGTGACAACTGGTCGCTCGACAAATTGAAGGCCATCACCGACGGCAGGTTCGTCAAGCTCGCCGATATGGAAGCCGCGTTCACTCGTCCTAAAACGCCGGATGGCGTGCCGCTGGCTTACTTTCAAGCCTCGCTGATCTGCGACTTCATCGACGAGCGGTTCGGGTTCGACGCTATCCTGCGCATCCTGTCGCTCTATAAAGAAGGGCAGAAGACGCCTGAAGTGTTCGAACACGCTCTATCCATGAAGCTGGATGACTTCGACAAGCAGTTCACTCAATATGTGAGGGCGAAAGCGGGCGCTTATATCGAAGCGACGAGCGGCGGGCCATCGGCCGCGCGCGATGCGTCAAAAGACAAACTCCTGTCCATTGTCGCAACGAAGCCAAATGATTACTTTGCACGGTTGAAACTGGGCCAGGTTTATAAGACTGAAGGCGACAACGAAAAATCCATCGAGCAGCTTCGCCGAGCGATCGAGCTCTTTCCTTATTATGCCGGCGAAGGCAATCCATACGATCTACTTGCGGAGATCTACGAAGCCAAAGGCCGGAAGGCTGAGGCCGCCGCGCAACTAGAAGCGCTTTCCCGAATAGACGAGACAGGGATCGATCCTTTGAAGCGGCTGGCCCGCCTCCGCATCGATCTTGGCGACAAGAAGGGAGCGGTGGACGCGCTGCGCGCGGTCTTCTACATCTATCCGTTTGACGCTGCCTTGCACAAGCTCGCGGGCGATGTTTATCTTGACCTGGGGAATTCAGAAGCGGCAATAAAGGAATTCAACAGCGTGGCGGCGCTCAATCCGGCCGATCCGGCTCAAGCGCATTATGATCTTGCGCGTGCGTTCGTGGCGGCCGGCAAAACCGATCAGGCACGGCGAGCGGTGTTGAAAGCGCTCGAGATCGCGCCGGGATTCGAGAAGGCGCAGGAATTATTGCTTACGCTGAAACGCGGCGGTAGTCCGCGGCTTTGAGGCGACCTTATGAGAGCAAGCATACTCATACTCACCTTGATGCTCGCGCTTGGGGTTGCGGCGCTTCCGGTCGCATCGCAAAGCTCGAATCAATCGCAGGATCCGAGACTCGGCGAGAAAAAAGACGTTTCTGATAAGTACCTGCTTGCGCGAATCCGATTCGGCCCGCCGCCCTCGCCCTATGATCACCTTGGCGACGGTCCCGTTGAATGGTCCCACGATTATCCGGAATCCGGGCTTCATCTCGCGAAGATTCTATCCGAGCTATCAAAGACGCCCGTGAATCTCGAGACCGATGAATACATTTTCAGCTTCGCCGACCCCAATCTCTTCAAATATCCGTTCGCTTATCTGTGTGAAGTCGGCTTCATGGATTTGACCGACGAAGAAGTCGCCGGAATGCGCGAATACATGCTGCGAGGCGGCTTCATTATCGTCGACGATTTTCGCGGTCCTTATCAGCTTCAGGTGCTCGAGTACAATCTCAAGCGAGTTCTGCCGGAATTCGAGATAAAGGAGTTGGATCTAAAACATCCGATCTTCAACTGTTTTTTTTCGATCAAGACGCTTGATGTGCTTCCGCCTCCGATTTACAGGCGAATGAACCTGAAGCCGAAGTTTCTGGGAGTCGAAGATAAAAACGGCAGACTGATGATGATTATCAACTACAACAACGACGTGAGCGATTACTGGCAGTGGTCCAATGATCCGTTCATGCCGATTGACGACACTAACGATGCGTACAAGTTCGGCGTGAACTATCTGTTCTACGCGATAACCCACTGAGTTGAGGAGACTGATGGCCACAGATACGGTTGCTCTTGTTAAAGAAGACGAATTGCTCGAAAAGCTGATCACCGCGCGGGCGCAAATACTGCGCGAGGTGAGAAAAGTGATCTTCGCGCAGGACGAAGTCGTCGATCAGGTGCTGATATCGCTCTTCGTCGGCGGCCACTCGCTGGTGACCGGCGTCCCGGGCCTCGCTAAGACGCTGTTGATTCGCACCGTCGCCAACGTGCTGGACCTCTCGTTCAAACGGATTCAGTTCACTCCTGACCTGATGCCTTCCGACATCACAGGCACGGACGTTATCGAAGAAGACCGCGCCACCGGCCGGCGGGATTTCGAGTTCATACGCGGGCCGCTGTTCGCCAACATCATTCTCGCCGATGAAATCAACCGCACGCCTCCAAAGACGCAGGCAGCTCTTTTGGAAGCCATGCAGGAAGGCAACGTCACCGTACAGGGCGAGACCTATCAATTGCCGAGGCCTTTCTTTGTATTGGCCACGCAGAATCCGATTGAGATGGAGGGCACCTATCCGCTGCCCGAAGCACAGCTCGACAGGTTCATGTTCAACATCAACATCGGCTATCTGAGCGAAGAAGACGAAGTCGCCGTTGTGAGCGCCACCACGTCGGTTCAGGACATCAGCTTCGAACGGAACGTGAGCGGCGAGGACCTGCTCAGCTTTCAACGATTGGTGAGACGCGTGCCGGTCGCGGATTCGGTTACTCGATACGCGGTGCGCCTGGTCAACTCGAGCCGGCCGGTTTCGGCGAATTCACCCGACTTCATAAAACGCTGGGTCAACTGGGGAGGCTCGCTGCGCGCGTCCCAGTTTCTAATACTCGGCGGCAAAGCACGCGCGGTGATGAACGGGCGCTACAATGTGTCGGTTGAAGACGTCCGGGCGCTGGCCTATCCGATTCTAAGGCATCGAATACTGCTCAACTTTCACGCGGAATCGGAGCGAGTGAAGCCCGATGACGTGATTCGCAAGCTGATAGAAGGGGTGCCTGAGCCGAGTTCAGGATTGTAGAGCGGGAAGAGTCCTGACCAGACTCGCCGCGGCTTAACTATGTCGACCTCTCCCGAAACACAACAATCCGGCACGCGATTCCTCTCGCCCGAAGTTCTTGCGCGAATAGGCTCGCTGGAATTGATCTCTCGATTCGTCGTGGAAGGTTTTGTCGCCGGCCTGCACCGTTCACCGTTCCTTGGTTTCTCTACCGACTTCGCCGAACACCGGCAGTACATGCCTGGGGATGATATTCGTCACCTGGATTGGAAGCTGCTTGGCCGGACAGATCGCTTCTACATAAAGAAGTATCAGGGCGACACCAATGCCCAGATTCATATCCTGCTCGATGCAAGCGCATCGATGGCCTATGGAAGCGGCCCGCTTACGAAGCTTCAATACGGGCAGTACCTGGCCTCGTCACTCGCTTTTCTGGGCATCCGCCAACACGATTCGATCGGCCTTATCGCCTTCGATGAAAACGTGCTGGAACACGTGCCTCCGCGCTCCAAGGTCGGTCACATGCGAACCGTTCTGGGCACGATCGAGAGGCTTCTGCCCGGGCGCGGCACGACCCTCGGCGACCGGCTTCATCAAACTGCCGATTTGCTTACGCGCCGGGGCGTTGTTGTATTGATCTCCGATCTCTATGAAGAACCGGACAAGCTCATAGATGGATTTGAGCACCTGAGGTTTCGAGGCAATGAGGTAATAGTATTTCACGTGCTGGACAAGCAGGAGATCGATTTCGAGTTCGATGAGCCCGTGGTGCTCGAAGACAACGAAACAGAGGAACAGATGCATGTGCTGCCGGACGTGCTCAGATCGGAATACATTCGAGCTATAAATGCTCACATAAAGGCGTTGCGGGAAGGCGCCGCTCGCAACGGCGTCGACTACGAATTGCTCAAAACCAACGAGCCGCTCGATGCCGCTTTGTTTTCCTACCTCGGCCGAAGATCGGAATTCGGATAACTTCGATGTCGCGCACTACCAGGATAGAGTCGATCGGAGAATTGCCGCCGAAAATGGGCCAAGGCTCGTCTTCGGAAACCGCGGCGGGCATTGTTCCGGCGAAGAGTACGACTTATCTTGAAAGCGACTTCTTTTCGAGAGAGACGTTGACGGTAGCCCGCGATCTTATCGGTACGACGCTTGTAGTAGGGAAGTGCCAGGGTCGAATTGTCGAAGTCGAAGCATACAAAGACGACGCCGCATCTCACGCAGTCACTCGATGCCACAAAGCGCGTACGATGTTCAGCACCTTTGGCCACGTGTATGTCTATTTCATCTACGGCATGTATTACTGTCTCAACTTCACCACCGAAGCGAATGCGGCGGGAGCGGTGTTGATCCGGGCTGCCGAGCCGCTTTGTGGAATCAATCTCATGAGCAGGCGGCGCGGAACATCGGATCCTCGAAAGCTGGCGAGCGGTCCCGGAAAATTGGCTCAAGCATTCGGTATCGATCTGGCTTTCAACGGTAAACCGATCGGCAGGACCGTAAAGATAAAGCCTCGCGAATCGACTCCTCTGATTGCCGCAAGCACCCGCATCGGCATAACAAAAGCGACCGATCTCGAGTGGCGCTTCTTTGATAAGGACAGCCCATTCGTCAGCCGCTAGCCCGGATTTCTCCCAGGGTGCCTTGTTGGGAACGGCCTCTCGATAGAGTAGAGGTACTGCTTGCTCATAATTTCAAACACACGGCGAGGCCGTCTCTTATCGGAAGAATTGTTGAATGCAAATCACTGCTCGCATATATCAAACGATTCAGTTCCCTGACCCCTTCCGTATCCTTGTCGGAATCTCCGCGAGCCACTCGTCCGCTCCACAGCACATTGTCGGTGATGAACAAGCCGCCCTTCCTCAAGTGCGGCAGCGCCATTTGAAACGCTTCGGGGTATTGATGCTTATCAACGTCGTTGAAAATAAGATCAAATTCTCCGCCCACTTGTTCAATCAGCTCCATCGAGTTTCCAGTGAGTACTTCGATTCTGTCCATCACGCCGGCCCGCTCGAAGTATCCGCGCGCTTCGGCGGCATTTTCCTCGCCGCCGTCCGTGTAGTAAACCTTTCCGGCGGGTCCAACAGCGCGGGCAAGCCAGATGGTTGAGTAGCCTATGGCGGAGCCCATCTCGAATACGCGTCTCGCGTTGATCGCAACGGCGTATTGTTGAAGCACTCGCGCTACAGCGGGGCCGATGATAGGTATGGATCGCTCGATCGCTTGCTTTTCGATTTCGGAAATCACATCGTCGCGGGCCGGCAGCAAGTCATAGATGTATGCTTCGACATCGTCATCGATAAACCCGCCTCCGCTGAATCTCTCCGTCACGATTCGCCTCCGCTTCGTAAATGTCTCTCAGATTTTGTTTTCGTGTGTAGGTTGACTTTAGCAGAGTGTACGACAAATCCAAACGGATGCCGCAAGAGCAAGAGGACATTGGAATCAATCAGGTAACTCACCCGCGATCCTTATAGATGCTCTCACGACTGATCGCCTCTTCTGATAAAAAGGGAGCGTTGGATTCATGTCTCTTGGCCCGCCAAAAAAAGGCGCGCTTCCGGCAATACTTCACTCAACATCGGTCGCGTACGTAACAGATTTGCAAACCGCGCCGCCGCGTTAACCATTCGATGAGAACTCGCGTTGAGAAACAATTCGGGGCGTGCTATCGTTGCGCTTCACCATTTAACGTCCACAGTCTTTGTCCAGTAGCAGCACAATGTACTTGAGGTAGTCGAATGAGTTCCGATGGCAGGACAGCCGCAGCCCTGCAAAAGCACTTTGGATTCTCCGAATTCAGGGAAGGTCAAGAGGCGGTGATCAACTCCGTTCTCAATGGAGATAACTCGATAGTTGTGATGCCGACCGGCGGCGGAAAGTCCCTGTGCTATCAATTGCCCGCAATGATGAGCGACGGTGTTTCACTGGTCATCTCCCCTCTGATCGCGCTCATGAAAGACCAGGTCGATCAACTAACCGCGCGCCGCATTCCAACTACTTTCATCAACAGCTCGCTCTCGTACTCCGACGTGACCAGTAGGCTTGCCCGCATGCGGGAAGGCCGCTTCAAGCTCGTCTATATAGCGCCCGAGCGGTTTCGCAACGAGGCATTCATCAACGCGATAAAAGATGTGAAGGTCAAGCTCTTCGCCGTCGATGAGGCGCACTGCATATCGCACTGGGGACATGACTTTCGGCCCGACTATCTGAGGCTTCGAGAGGCTGTCGAGCGACTTGGAAGTCCGCAGGTGATTGCGCTCACGGCTACCGCGACCTCGCAGGTCAGATCCGACATAGCCAGGCAACTGGGCTTACAAAATCCGCGGGTGTTCATAGCCGGGTTCGACCGCCCCAATCTTGCACTCCGTGTATTTCATTCCGATACGGAAAAACAGAAGCTCGAGCAAGTGCGCAGGCTGATCGCGCGCGCGGGCCGTCCGGGAATCATCTACGCCGCTACGCGAAAGACCGTCGAACAGATTACTTCGAATCTGAAGATGGCAGGGCTGGCTGTGGAAGCCTATCACGCGGGGATGGAAGATCACGAGCGGACTCGCGCCCAAGAAAAATTCATGTCGGGGAAACTCGACGCGATGACGGCGACCAATGCTTTCGGAATGGGAATCGACAAGCCGGATATCCGATTTGTGGTCCACTACCACATACCCGGTTCGATCGAGGCGTACTACCAGGAGATCGGCCGGGCCGGCCGCGACGGGCTGCCGTCGGAATGCTTGCTCCTATTCAACTACGCTGACACTCGAACTCAACAGTTTTTTATCGATGGAAGCCATCCATCGCCGGATCTCATCGCTCAACTGTATCGCCTGCTCGCCTCCATCGGCGGACAGAGGATAGAACTCTCGGCTCGCGAATTGGCCCAGCGGCTTGGCGTAAAGAACGACATGTCCATTTCATCGGCTCTCGTCATCCTTGAAAAGGCGGGACACATCGAGAGGGGCCGCGCGTCCGACTCATTCGCCGTCGTATCGCTTAAGAAATCGGCTGACTCGGCGCTCGCTGAAGTTGCGGGAGACTCGGTCGAGGCCGAGTTGCTGCGGCATATTATTTTTGAAACGGGCGTGCTCGATCGCGAAGCCGTTGAGCTGGACATGAGCGGCCTTGCTTCCGCGCTTTCATCTCAGGAACCGAGAATCAAACGCGCGTTCAATGATCTTGCGGCCCGAGACATATTGACTTTCAGGAATACCTTCCGCGGCAAGGGGATTCGATTTCTCGACGAACAAACGGGGAGCGGTCCGAGAATCGACCGGCGCGAGATCGAAGCGAGAGCCGGCGCCGAGCAGCGCAAGCTTCGCTCGATGATTGACTATTGCTACGCGGAAACCTGCCTGCGCCAATATATTCTCGAATACTTCGGCGATCCAAAGCGAATGAGCGGTTGCGCATCCTGCTCGAATTGCACTCCCGGCCAAAAGGAAATGGCACCGTCGCGTTCCTCTCATAGGAAATCCGACGGCGATGTATTCGCCGCGGGCGTCGAAGCCGCTTCGACGGCCGGAGCGCGGCGCGTTCGGCTCGACTCGGGCCATGGGCCGTCGGCCAGAGCGGCCGTAGCTTCACGCTCGTCCATCGTCGGTCCGCGGTCCGCCCCTGAAGAGCGCAATGCGCGACCGCTCGACTCGGAGGAAACAACGGTCGTAAAGAAAATCCTGAGTTGCGTCGCCCGCATGAATGATCGCTTCGGCAAAGGCGTCGTTGCCGCCGTGCTGCAAGGATCGAAATCGAAGCAGGTGATCGATAACAAACTCGATCGGCTCTCCACCTATGGGCTTCTGAGCTACATGAATCAAGATCACATAACCGCATGGATCAAGGAGCTGCTCGAGCGCGGCTGCATCGCAGTAAACAAAGGACCGTATCCGACTGTGAGACTCACCGATTATGGACGTGAGGTAATGACCGGAAAAAGCGAGGTAAGACTCGTCGTTCCCGCCTGAGTCTTTTCGGTTTTGCGTTTCCGCGCAAAGAAGTTCGAAATATCCGGCAGAGCAAGGATCGCTGCGAATAGGCGAGCAGAATATTGCAAAGAAGGATCTCTTCCCAAGAAACCAAATATGGAAATCACCGAAGCTGAACACAAGACATCCGGAATACTTCAACTGCATGAAAAGCGCTACGGCTTTCTCCGACAGATTTCAAACAATCTGCTGGCCGGGCCAGGCGATGTATTCGTGATGCGAAGCCTCATCGACAAGATGTCGCTGCGCGAAGGCGTCCACATTACCGGCATCGCGGTGCCGCCCGAAGAGGCCCGAGGCCGCGGCCAATTGATGCACCTGATGCGCGTCGATGAGATCAACGGGCTCACTCCGGAAGAATACGCGAAGGCGCCGGAATTCAACTCGCTCACCAGCATCGATCCCACGGAGCGGCTGGAGCTTTCGAAGGGCAGCAACAATATGTCCATGCGCGTGCTCGACCTGATCGCGCCGATCGGGAAGGGCCAGCGAGGGCTTATCGTCGCGCCTCCCAAGACGGGCAAGACGACTATAATCGAAGAAATAGCCGAGGCGGTGGCCGATAATCATCCGGAAACCTACCTCGTAGTTCTGCTTGTGGACGAACGGCCCGAAGAAGTCACCCATCTGAAGCGCCGCGTTCGAGGTGAAGTGATCGCCTCGTCCGCGGATCAGGCCGCCGTCGAGCACCTGCAGGTGTCGCGCCTATTGCTCGAACGCGTTAAGCGAATGATCGAGTGCGGCCAGGACGTAGTAATGCTGCTTGATTCGATTACGCGATTGGCAAGGGCTTCAAACCGAGAGACCCGCCGCGGAAAAACGATGAGCGGGGGCGTCGATTCGCGGGCGCTCGAATTCCCTCGCAAGTTTTTCGGCGCGGCTCGCAATGCGGAGAATGGCGGCTCCCTGACGATCATCGGCACTGCGCTGATAGACACCGGCAGCCAGATGGATGAAGTGATCTTCCAGGAGTTCAAAGGAACAGGCAATCTTGAGATTGTGCTCGATCGACGCCTCGCGGAACGGCGCGTGTTTCCCGCCATCGACATTTCAAAATCCGGCACGCGCAAAGAGGAAAAGCTCTTCGAGCCGGAGACGGTTTCAAAGATTCATCTATTGCGTCGAGCGCTCGCCGATAAAAAACCGGTTGAAGCCATGGAAATGCTGCTGCGGGAGTTGGGCAAATCGACCGACAACCAGGAATTCTTCGCCCGATTCAAGAACCCTTAGCGCAATGCGCGTCGAAGAACGGTTAAATATGCACTGCCGAAGCCGGCGCGAAAAACCCTGAAGAGATGTCTACCGCTTCATCCGCTCGAGGGAATCAGACGTGAAACTCGTCCAGTAGAGCAACCCTCAGCGGCAAGCCCGGCGAAAGTTGGGTGTTACCCGAAGCCATAGCCGAACTCATCGAGCGCAAAATCTAAGCAAACACAGCCGGGTCAAGCTCCGAAAAAAATTCTTTGTGCAGCAAACGGACCGCTTGCTCCACGTCGCTTTCGTCGATTACAAAGCTGAGATTGATCTCGGACGCCCCCTGGCTGATCATATTCACATTGCTGCCTGATACGGCTCCGAAAACCCGCCCCGCCAGGCCCGGAGTAAACTTCAGATCATTCCCTACGACGCAGACGATTGCTTTATGCTTTTCGACGGCAACCTGCCCGATTCCTTCCAGATCGCGTTTGATCGGCTCGATTCTTTCCGCGTTATCAAGCGTGATTGAAACCGACACCTCCGAAGTGGTTACAACATCAACGGAGGTTTCATACCGGTCAAAGACGTCGAAAATAGTTCTCAAAAAACCGTGCGCGAGCAGCATTCTGGTGGAGGTTATATTTACGATGGTGACCCCCCGCTTGAAGGCAATCGACTTGATCAAATTCCGTGACGGTTGCGGCTCCGCGACAATAGTGGTGCCGCCGGAGGCCGGATTGTGAGTATTGAAGATGTACACTGGAATTCCTTTTTCCACGGCGGGCAAAACCGTGCTCGGGTGCAGCACCTTCGCGCCGAAATAAGACAACTCGGCCGCCTCGCCGAAAGAGATGATTTTTATTCGGCGTGCATCCGGGGCCACGCGAGGATCCGCGGTCATCAGCCCGTCAACGTCGGTCCATATCTCGATGGCTTCCGCGCCAAGGGACGCGCCTATGATTGCCGCCGAATAGTCGGAGCCGCCTCGTCCGATCGTCGTAGTAAACCCGTCGATTGTCGCTCCGATGAACCCCTGAGCAACGGGCGTAACATGCGAATCAATAAGCGGCTGTAAGACCTCTCGGGCCTTTAGCTCAGTCTCTTTCATCCGTGGTACGGCGGCCGTGAAATGATTGTCAGTGACGACGAATGCTCGCGAGTCGACCATCTCCGCATTGATGCTCTTCGCTTGAAGGGCTCCGGCTACGATTACCGACGACAGGCGCTCGCCCATCGAGACGATCGCATCTTGCGTACGATTCGTGAGCTCGCCCAGCGTGGCCGCCGCAAGAGCAATCGTCTCCAATTCATTGAACAAGACGTCCAGCTTTTGTTCCACGCTGCCGCGTAAGCGCCGGTGACTTTCGTCGGCGGGAATGAGCTCGGCCGTCGTCGATCGATGCCGGTCTCGAAGCAGTCGAATAATCGAGGAGGCCTTCTCGTAGTCCCGTGCCGAAACGGCTGTAGCAATTTCCAGCAGAGAATCGGTCACACGCGCCATTGCGGAAACAACAACCACGGGCCTACGAGAAATTCTGCCTCGAATTATTTCGATCGCGTTGTTAATGGCGGCCGCGTCCTGAACGGACGTTCCGCCAAATTTCATGATTATCATTCTCGATCCTTTTACCCGCAGAGCACTGAGCCGCCGTTTACGTTCAGGATCTCGCCAGTGATATGCCGCGCGAGATCGGACGCAAGGAAGAGGATCGGCCCGGCTATGTCTTCAGGAGTCGCGACCCGCCTGAGGGGAATCGCGGCCACGATCTTCTCCAGTTCCTGCTTGTCCTGTAAAGCCTCCGCCGACAGGTCCGTGAAAACCCACCCCGCGGCCACCGAGTTCACCGTTATCCCCGATGGCCCGAGCTCCGAGGCAAGAGCCTTCGTGAAAGAGATGACGCCGCCCTTGGACGCCGCATAGTGTGAGTAGAAAGCCTCGCCTCGTTGACCAGCCGTAGACGACACGGTAATGATGCGGCCCGACCCCTGTTTCTTCATCTCAATCGCCGCCAGCCTGCAGCAGGTGTAGACCCCTTTCAAATTGATGTCGATGGTCTCCTGCCATTCCTTTTCATCGAGCCGCTCGATCTCTGCTCGCTTCCAAATGCCGGCGTTGGCCACAAGCACGTCGATGCGGCCGAATTGCGCAAGCGCGATGTCGAACAATCGCTGAACGTCATCGACTCGCGCCACGTCCGCCCTCACGGCTATTGCCTTCGCGCCGTGTGCGCGAGCCTGAGAGATCACCTCGGCGGCGGCCTCCTCCCGATGCGCGTAATTCACGACGACGGAGGCGCCGGCTCGAGCCAGCGCTATCGATGCGGCCGCGCCAATTCCGCGCGAGCCTCCGGTCACCATTGCAACTTTGTCCTTTAAGTCGATCATACTTTCTCCATTCCCTCATCCTCCGGCTATCGCCGGCACTATCGAAACCTCGGCGCCGTCGCTGACCGGCGTTTGCAAGTTTTCGAGAAAGCGGATGTCTTCGCCATTGATGTAGATATTTATAAATCGCCGCAGCTTGCCGTCAGCTCCGCAAATGCGATCGCGAAAGCCGGGATGAATGCGGTCGACCCCGTCGATGATCTCTCCTACCGTACCGGCGTCGACTGTCACTACGTCGGCGTCGGCGGTAATTTTGCGCAGCGGTGTCGGTATTAAAATTGATATGGGCATACTCCTACTCCTTTCCATGCCAGGGGCCACACAGAGATTGAATGTTCAATCAAACCGCGGCAGCCCTGGCAATAGCACGCTCGAAGTCGGCGATATTCGGTTCGATGGCCGCCGGCGATTCGATTTCTACGGCCTCCTGGGTCTTCAGTCCGTTTCCGGTTATCGCAATGACGGTGAGATCGTTGGGTTTGATGCGGCCTTGCTTGATGAGTTTTTGAGCCGCCGCCAGGGTGACGCCGCCCGCCGTCTCCGTGAATATTCCCTGCGTTTCGGCGAGCAATCGAATGCCCGCAATGATTTCCTCGTCGGTCGCATCTTCGGCCCACCCGCCGCTGGCGGAGATGATCGAAGCCGCGTGATAGCCGTCTGCCGGATTTCCTATTGCCAGAGACTTCGCGATTGTCTGCGGCTTCACGGGTTGAATTTCCGTCGATCCGCGCTTAACGGCCGCGACTATAGGATTGCATCCCGCGGCCTGCGCCCCGAACATGCGGGTCGAAACTTCGTTCTTCAGCAGGCCTAGTTGTTCAAACTCCCTGAGTCCCTTGTGAATCTTCGATATCAGAGAGCCTCCCGCCATCGGCACGACTACGGCATCCGGCGCAATCCAGCCAAGCTGTTCGGCAATTTCATATCCGAAGGTCTTAGAACCCTCGCCGTAGAAGGGCCGCAGGTTCACGTTGACGAGTCCCCACGGATATCGATCGGCGATTTCACTGCAAAGGCGGTTGACCTGATCGTAGTTTCCTTTAACCGCGATCACGCGCGCGCCATAGACTTGAGTCGCGGTAACTTTGCTCTTTTCAAGATTGTCGGGAATGAAGATGTAAGACGGCAGCCCGGCAGCCGCGGCGTTCGCCGCAACCGAGTTTGCGAGATTGCCGGTAGACGCACAGCCGACCGCTTCGAGCTTGAACTCTATTGCCTTGTTGATTGCGACCGCGGTGACGCGGTCCTTGAATGAAAGCGTCGGGAAGTTGACGCTGTCGTTTTTGATGTAAAGATTTTCGATGCCGAGCTCGCGGGCGAGCCTGTCCGCGCGGATCAGCGGAGTCGCGCCGCTCGCGCGGCCGATCACGGGCTCACCATCAAGCGGAAGCAGTTCGTGGTAGCGCCAGAGGCTGAAGTCTCTGGATGCAATCTCCTCGCGCGAAAGCGCTTTGGATATTGCGGCATAGTCATAGTCTACTTCGAGCGGCGCGAAGCAATCCTCACAGCCGGCGATAGGCGCCTTTGGATATTCACGGCCGCATTCCCTGCAACGCAATCCATTTACAAAGCTCATCAAAGATCTCCTGTATTTCATCGCGAACAAATTCAAGGGACAATGTTCGATGAAGTAGTAGAGCTGCACAGCCGCGGAGCACAAAATGAAAAAAGCCCCGCGCCAAACTAGCGCGGGGCTTTTCAAACCCTCCGTAGCCGTTTAGCAGTTTTTTACGTGGAGCAAGTAGCTTTTAAATCGCCACGTATTAGTTTCGAAAGAGCATTCCAGAAAATTCTTCTTGCTGGACGGGCAAAAGTACAATATCGAAATACGAGAGTCAAGGAAAAAGTTTGTAAACGGAATTCATTTCGATGGTAACAACACTGGAAACGCCGGCCGGAGTATTGCTATTTGCGCCGTGGAACTGCGCGCCGTACATACCAGGATCAACTTCAACCCCAACCGGCTTGCCTGGGGGTTGACCATTCGCGGACCTGGGAGCGCAGGCATCTTGCCTGCATAGGGAAGCCCACGGTTGGCGTACTTCGCGGACCTCGGAGCGCAAGCAGGATGTCTGCATAGGGAAGCCCACGGTTGGCGTTACTCGCCTACCTTGGGAAGGGCGCGCATTTGATCCAATCCCGACTGGGTTGCATAACGGAGGCCGTGGCAGCTTCGGCGGCAAAGCATTTGTTCATACCGCGCCGGACGTCCGGCCGATGGTATTCTTGATGCACAGGCCAAGCCGGCCTATTCCTTCTTCGATCTGTTCAACGGTACTGTTTGAGAAACTCAGCCGGATGCAGTTCTTTCCGCCGTCGCCTTCGCAAAGAGCCTGATCAACGTCAAACGAGTGTCCCGGAATAAAGGCGACCTTTTCCGACTCCATCGCAGTCTTCAACAGCTCGCCGCTGTCTATCCCGTCAGGCAGCCTGACCCATATGAAAAAGCCCGCGCTTGGAATTTCCCATCGCGACTGAGACGGAAAATTAATCGCGAGGGCTTTCAGCATTGCATCTCGTCGCCGCCGATATTCAGTGCGCAGCCGGTCCAGGCGAGCTTCGATATCGGTCGAATCCAGATAAGCCGAAATCGCGCGCTGATTCAGCGGAGCCATGTCGATGTCGGCCGCCTCCTTGATTACCGCCAGATGCTTGACCAGCGATTCGGGAACCACGATCCAGCCGGTTCGGAGCGCGGGGGCCATCACCTTTGAAAAAGTCCCGACGTAGAAAACCCATTCGTCATCCAACGCTCGAAGCGGCGGCGGCGACTGATCCTTCCCGTACTCAAACATTCCGTAGGGATCGTCCTCAATGATCGGCGTCCCATGCATCCGAGCCAACTCGACCAACCGTTTTCTCTTGTCCGCGCTCATACTGACAGCCGTCGGATTATGGCCGTCGGCTACCGCGTAAATAAGCGCCGGCTTCGGGCCGCGACTGAGAACGCGCTCGAGATGTTCGACGTCCATCCCGGTTTCAACGTCGGTTCCGACCGTCGCCATTCGAGGCTGGTATGGTTTGAGGACCTGCTGGAATCCGGTGTAGGCGCGCTCTTCGAGCACCACGCTTTCTCCGGGATCGAGCAGCAAGCGGACAAGCAGGTTGATTCCCTGTTGCGCTCCGCTGGTAAGAAACACCTGCTCTTCGCTACAACGAACTCCCCGCAGAGCCATGAGCCTGACGACGTGCTGCTTGAGAGGCTGATAAGGCGGCCGATATTGCAGAGCGTGCGGGTCAGTAGCAAGGACGCGGTCGACGGCCTTCGCGAATTCCCTGGTAGGAAACAGCTCGGCGGCCGGCAATCCCACGCTGAATGAAATCAAATCGGGACGGGCGCTGGCTATCAGCATTTCCTGCAGCGCGGACCATTTGTTCGATCGCGTCCATTGCGCGAGACGCAGTTCGCGCGGCCGTTCGTCGCGTGATTCACTCTTGATTCTTTCCACAATCTTCTGCCTCTCCGTCTCCATCAACACCAACCATCACGTCCATACCCTGACGGCCGATTTCCGGAGGCTCGCTTAAACTCCAAATACTCCCAGTCTGGCTTGTCCAACACCGGCTTGCGCGGGCGGCTTCGCCCCGCGCTAATTCTTAATTCGCCATACCTCATAGCTGAGGTCATATATTCGGGTCTCGATCAAAGCAATAGGCGCTTTATGAAGAAGATTAATTGCCTTTTGTGGTAATTCTAATATTTCGTTTGTCCCTTCTAATGACTGGCAATCTATCGCACTCAAATATTCGATTGTGCTTATCTGGCTAGTCCAACACAGGCTTACACGGCGACTCCGCCCCGCGCTAAGCCTTATCTTGGTAGACGCGTAGTGATTTACAGTTCATCATCCGTCAGGTCTGCGAGCTTCATCAGGTGCTTGAGCAAGCCTGTCTTTAGTGTCTGATTTCCATGATTGGAACTGACAGTCGTATATTGCTGTCTTGCTTCCCATAGATGTGATGACTACTCTGAATGCGCAGCAACGCCCATCCATGCTTTTCGAGCACTTTGGCCAGTTCTTTACCGGATATAGATTTCATACCGCAATCTCTAATATCCGGTCGTTTTCAGCCATTTCTGATGGTGATACATCAACTGATAGACAACCCTCTACTGCGTCATAGATGTTCTGTAACTCTTCAAATGTCTCACCTTGAGTAGCGCAGGCTGGAATAGAAGGGACTTCTGCCCAATAGCCGCCCTCTTCTGCTTCGTGAACTATGACTTTTAGTTTCATGGCCGTTCTATTATAAGAGTAATCAATTAGGAATTCGACTGCGACTAGCAGCCATGATGGATGCTGGTCGCCCGAATTAACCGGCGAGCAATGGATGTTAATGATGAAAAGTACGTTTATGGCCCCTCCGGTTCAAATGAGTTGTGAGGCGGCCTTTCTTTCAAATCCGAACAGCGCTCCGCATTCCTCGAACTCTTCACCTCTATCTACATTCAACAGCGGTGGAAGCAAAACATTTCGTATCTCTCATCCTCTTGGCCCTCGCCAGGAAGGCAGCGGTATGCCCTGTAGATGATACCCTGACCGTCGCCGAGAGCATCCTTCAGCCGTACCTGCTCTACCGAATGGGTGACGAGATGGACGGCCAGGTCGGGGGCAAACCAGCCCGCATCGAGGGAGTCGTCACCGGGCTGCGGGTCGCCGCCAATGTGCCGGCACAGGAATGTCAGAATCGTCACGTCCGGTGCTCCCACGTTCGTGGTCACGCTAGTTAGCCGTCCGACCTCTATCTCACAGCCCGTCTCCTCCGCCGCTTCTCTTTTGAGCGCGGCGATGAGATCCTCGCCAGGCTCTACCCGCCCGCCGGGCAACTCCCAACCGGCCTTCGCGGTCTTGATGAGAAGGAGACGTCCATCCCCATCGCTCACTACCGATGCGACACCGACGATTTTCTGCGCCTCTTCAGTCATCCGACACACTCCTCTGCTGGGCGGGAGCAATCCCGCCCAGCCCCCTAACCGTGCGTGCGACTTTCGCTGCACACCGCTCGAGCCTCACATAACATGACGCCTCGTTGGCGAGACGCGGTTTTACACTTTCAACTCACGGTCGTGAACCTTGCCGTGACAGCGGGGATGAAGCAATATACGGCCCTCATAGCATCGCTTCCGCCCGCCCATAGACCCGCCGAATGATGTTGTGGTTGCGCCACCTGTCATCCCGGTAATCTGGTGGCCGCACTCGGGGCACAACCCGTCCTGGCTTCATCCAGAGACGAAGCAGTTGCTGTCTCCTTCTCGGGTTAGCCACCATCTTCAGGTCAAGCCGACGCTCAAAGTAGGCCTCCCATTGAGGGTCATAAGGGTTCGCTTCCCCTTTTATCTTGATGTATCTGATGATGGAGACGGACGCTGCTTGAAAGAGCTTGATGAGAGTAGGTCTCCCCTGCTTATCGCTCGATCTTTCCCGAAAGACACGCCCTCTGCCGTCCAGGTGTTCAAAATACTTCGTGTAAATCCACCTGGAAGGTTTGTTGGGATGTCTCCTGCGCGCCCAGCGCCGCAGACATTTGAAGATAGCCCAATCCACTCTGGAGAACGCGGCCGAGCTTGCGACGTGCCGATAATAGTAAGTCCAACCCCTGATCATCGGGTTGAGCATTGCTATCAACGCACCGGCTGTTGCTTGCTTGTTAGCCTTGATGACTGTCCGGACTTTGGCCAGAAAGTTCTTGACGCTCTTTCTGGACGGCTTGATCAACAGCTTGCCGTTGTACTTGCGTACGTTCTGTCCGAGGAAGTCGAACCCTTCTTCGATGTGCGTGATTCTGGTCTTCTGATCAGAAAGCTCCAGACCCCTTATCTTGAAAAACTCGGCGACAAGAGGCTTGACCTCTGATTCCAGCAACTCTTTGGTTCTGCCGGTCACAATGAAGTCATCAGCATATCGAACCATGTTCACCATCGCCGAACGACGGTGTCCCAATCGAGGGAATCGCTCTCGAAGGATTCTTTCGAGACCGTCGAGAGTTAGATTGGCCGCGACTGGGGAAATGATCCCGCCTTGGGGAGTACCCGCTTCGGTCGGGTGAAGGGCGTTCTCATCAATGAATCCAGCCTTCAACCACTTTCGGAGGACCGGCTTATCCATAGGGATATGAGCCGACATCCAATCGTGACTGATTTCATCGAAGCAGGCCTTGATGTCGCCTTCAAGAATCCACTGCGGGGATTGCTTTCTACCGAGCACGTTGAAGCACTGCTCGATGGCATCAGCAGTGGATCTGTTTTTCCTGAACCCATAGGAGTTCGGATCGGCAGTAGACTCCGCGACTGGATCGAGCGCTAGCAGATACAGCGCTTGCATAGCTCGGTCCTTCATCGTAGGAATCCCAAGAGGACGCATCTTCCCGTTTGACTTAGGGATGTACAGTCTCCTAAGCGGGAGAGGTTGGTAGCCTTTCTGCTTCAGTGACTGCACTGCTGCTTCTTTCTTCGCCGGAGTGTTCCAAACGACACGGTCCACTCCAGAGGTTCGCTTGCCGGAGTTCTCGGTCACTTGTTTGACGGCCAGTAGCTTGCCGCTCAACGAGTGCGTAAGGAGATGCTGCAAGGCTTTGACCTTGCCCCATCTCTTTTCGTGTGTTGCCTTCACGATACGTGCTTGGAGCCGTCGCACGACGCCCTGAGCTGAGTGCCAGTTGATGGCAGGCCAGTCAAGTGAATCGCGGGAGAGCGCACCAGCTTGTGTTACGGGTGTCATCTGCATTCTCTCCTGAGACAGTTAGTCAAGTTCTCTCGTGATTGGAGACCAGATGGAAGTCTGTCCGCTTTCGCGTGAGGTGATGTTGTGCGAGGGCTGCCGCACTCAACCTCTATCCGCTCGATTACAGAGCGGCATTCACTTTTTCCATCCTCCCATACCCGCAGCCCCGTCGGCTCGCCTTGCGGTTCGCTTTCCCTCCCGTCGGCCTCATAACGACGGCGCGCAGTCAGGGAGAGCTACGGGCTTACCACGTTCCGTGTGAGTGCCAGAGTGGGTTAGGGCTCGCTTATTCGCCGGTGGAGCAATGTCCGCGTCAGGTGAGGTTGAAGCACCTGAGCTTTGTCCACATACCATTTTGGTTCAAGCCTTCGACTGTCGGTGGACAGCCATCAGCATCTTAGGCTTGTCAAGCCTCACGACGTTTATCAGCGATTCACATATGTTGCCCTTGCCACTCGATCCTAGCTCCCGACCGCTTCGATGCTAGCAGTCGCAGCCGCTTCTCACGATTAAGCTGCCATCCTTATCGGATGAGGCTCCATTGTCCCCGGAGCTGATTACCCAGGTAGGATACCGATGGCGGAACATCGGGTTGTGTCCTGAGGAAACCATCAGTCACAACAGCCACTCACGCGACTTCGTGTCGCAACCAACACAGGCTTTGCGCGGCGGCTCCGCCCCGCGCTAAGCCTTATCCTGTTAGACGCTGTTCCGATACCACTACGATTTGGTCAGCCCTACTCGTGCCGGTTGTTTAGCCGGCAACGAGACCACCTTCCGGCCACTCATCTCCTCTTGTTCCTTCAGGTCTCGGTATATTGCTTCTAAATCATAGCTGAACTTGGCGGCGTGCTCCTCACGCAGCTTTCGTGTCTCTTCAACGATTCTGTCTATCCACATCATTTACTCTCCTAATAATTCTTCCGGTGTGCAGGTTATTGGCGGCTCATACCCCTTTGAGCGGCATACTTCCTCGATGAGATTCCGCATCTCTGCATCGGCGATGTGCTTGCAGTTCCATCCAGTCATCCCGGGTGATCCCGATGACAAGATCACATCAGTCACGACAGCCACTCACGCGACCTCGTGTCGCACCCTACCGCTCCGCATCAGCCGGCGCGGGAGGGCGGCATTGAAAGAAATGATAAGAACTGCGCTTCCCGCGCTCAGCAGGATGCGCTTGTTAGACGCCGGTTATTGTCCACTGAATATCTTTAGCTAAACTCTTTCGTAATACGTTTAGCACTTTATCTGGTATAGTAGTGACATGCCTGTCAGCTCCCTTGTAGGTAACAAAAACTCGCAGCCATGCTGAAGCCACAGATGGTCTTAAACTACGTTTCCCATCAATGTCTATTAAGAAGCCCAGGAAACCGAGTAAGACAAAACTGTTGCCTAAGGATAAGACTTCAATAACATAATCTAGTTTATCTCCTGCTTTCGGTACGGGCCGCCGATACATAGCTGCTATTTCAGAGATAGGAAATGTAGCACGGCCAATGCCGTCGTTAATATTCTCCCTCTCAGGTCTAGACCATATTGCATATGGAGGTAAGCCGCTATTAATTATGTATTCTTCAAAGGTATGATGAAGATCCCTGTCAACGAGAGAAAAGCTCCATACATTAGCATTTTCGACCTCATCGAAATAAATGTATTTTGTGTGTCGGAAAACGCTAGGCGAAGCTAAGAAGTCATCTAATGTCCGCTCCGCATTGAATACTCTGACATTGAAGTAATCCTGCAGTTGTTGGTTCAAATTCATAATGATCACTACCATTACTGGTCAACTGACTTTAGGCCGTCGGGTAGCTGGGCAGGATTGCTCCGGCCCAGCCCCCTAAGACCGTGCGTGCAACTTTCGCTGCACACGGCTCAAGCCTCACATAACGCCTCGTTGACGAGACGCGGTTTTACCACTTCCAACTCACGGCCGTGAACCTTGCTGTGACAGCGGGGATAAAGCAATACACGGTTGCTCATAGTATCCGCTGTCGCTTTCGCCGAAGACCCTCCAGATGTTCCTGTGGCTTTGTCATCGGGGTGATCTTGTGGCCGCACTCGGGGCACAGCCGGTTATCTCCTTGCTCAAATCTGTCCGCGGCTTTCCGCGTAGCGGCGCGTGGGTCCAACTCTCTGTTGAGAGAACCTAAACGGTCACTTCTTGCTCAGGATTATCGAAAACTGTGATATCGAAAACAACAGGGCGTGGACCAAACCCGAGTGCGCCACCCTCTCCGACTTGCACAAAGAACTCCACGCCGTTCGCCTCAACATTGTTACCATGTGGTCGAATGTTTTTGACATAAATCTGCGCACCCCCGCGGTGCTTGCTCTTCCCGCCAATTGTGGTGCTGGGTTTCCATTCACATGCTGATATGTGAACGACAGACTGCGATGTGATCGGGGACCAGTTGAAATTCATCCAACCTGTGGCGACCGACGACCACCAGACCCGGATAGTTCGATTAGCCATGAGACACCTCCTACTTTCTCTAATCTACTGAGCGGTCACGCCCCCGCGACTGGAACAAAACTAGTACCGATAAAGGTACTTGGGAGGTCGGGCCTAACGCAATTAGGCAGACCCGCATAAGTCTTTTGGCCCAGCCGCGTGCTCTTTATATAAAGAGACATCTGGAGCGAGTTCACTCAGCATACTCCTGAAACTGGATTATTTAACAATCAACCTCGAAGCGCCCGCCATTGCGTTAGCAAGCCCGATCGTTCCCCGCCCATATCCGTGCTGATTGGCAGGATCGTTCTACCTTCATAGAGAATCTGACACGGCGCCGCGCCGCACCACGCTGTCGCCGTGATTCAGAACGCCCGTATAGATCAGCACTAATGCATTGGCCGAATTGCCCTCGAGGGAAGCCCGATGAATCGGGCTCAATCGACGACGGAAACCCGATGCACATCGCGCGACCTTTGACCGGATCGAGAGTCAGTCGCCAAAACAGCCGCGACAATTGTTACGAAACCAGCGGCCCCAAGAATCGCGATTGAAAAAACCCAAAGAAAGAGAAAAACCCTGCTGGTAAACATGTTATAAGAGTTTTACGAAACAAAATAACAGCACCAACAGGGTGATTGATGACCAAGAAAGTACAGCAGACGTTGCTACCGATCAAGCTGGAGCAGAGCGAAGAGAGATTGACCTCGCTAGGCGGGCTAATG